>JADZBE010000022.1 GCA_020852275.1 Phycisphaerales bacterium | reverse complement strand
GGAAATCCCAAAGCCTCCGCAGTACCCTGTCCCATGGCGTATCCTTTCGTAAAGGGTGAACTTGATACTCCACCCAGGATACGCCGCCTTTTTTCTCACGTCATCCACAGGAATTGGTCATAGCTCGCGCGCTGGCGCATCTGATCGTCCGCTACACCGACCCGGACAACTGGATGGCCGCGGAGATCCGCAGCAACGGCTCGGTGAAACTCATCAAGTGTCTGGATGGCCGCGAGACCAACGTCGCGTCCAACACCTACACCACCGCCGCGACGGTCACCGTCCGCGTCAAGGCCTCCGGCACGACCTACACGATCTGGGTCGACGGCACGCAGAAGATCAGCACGACGGACGGCGACCTCGCTTGGGGCACCGTCGCGCTCTCGGGCCGCTCGCCCAGTTCACCTACACCTTCGATCACGACGGCAACCGCACGTCGAACACCCGGCACCGCGGCTCCGGCGGCAACGCCGAGGGCTTCTCGAAGATGAATCAGATCGATGCCTACGATTACGACACCTTGCACCGGCTGACTAAGATCGACTATAATAACCCGGGGGTGACGACCGGCGACGAGGTTTACGTGTACGACTCGCTGGGAAACCGCGTGACGTACACGGATCAGCGCAACTCGATCACGCGGACGTACGCGAACAACGAGGCCAACGAGTACACCTCGGTCGCGTCGTACGCGGTGACGCACGACGCCGCCGGCAATCTCTCGAAGCAGGTGCTCAACGGCTCAGGTGACGCCTACGTGTACACCTACGATTGCGACAATCGGCTGCTCCAGGTGGATTACGATCCGAACTCGGGGTCGAACACGACAGTCGCGACGTTCGCTTACGACGCCCTGGGGCGGAAGATCACGGCGCGAACGGTCTACGACGGCACGACCGACAGCATCACCAAGGACTATCGCTTCTACCATGATGGCCAGGTGGAGATCGCCGATTATGAGAGCGACAACAGCACGCTGGCCCGGCGGTTCATTAATGGGACGCAGTACCTCGATGAGCGGGCTGTACTTATCGAAGGCCCGGCAGCGTCCGCGGATACGTTTTACTATCTTCTCCAGGAGCTTTACACGGTGACCGGTCTCGTGGAGAAGAGCGGCGCCTTGGCCGAAGCCGATGTCTACGATGGCTATGGCAAGGTTCGCATCTGGGACTACAGCCGCGGGGACTTCGATCGCGACGGCGATGTGGATGCCACCGATCAGACCACCTTCAACGCGGCGCTCCTCGCCAGCGGCGGCTCCACAAAGTCCACGACCGATCCGTCCACGGACTTGGATTACGACGGCGATACCGATCTCGCCGATAGCGGCATCTTCACGTCGATCAAGAACTCCGGCGGCACTGTGGTCGATGCGTTCGTCAGCAGCATTGGTAACCCATTCTTCTTTACCGGCCGACGGCTGTACATGCTCGAGACTCTGCCAGACGGAGCCGGGACGCTTGCCAACCAGCAACTCCAGCATAACCGCGCGCGACACTATTCGCTGCTGGATGGACGGTGGTTGGAGAGGGATCCAGCGGAACAACTCGACAGTTCCAACCTTTATGAGTACGTGCAGTCGACACCGGCCGCTGCCCACGATCCACTCGGGATGTGGGGCGCACCAATCCACAGAGATGAGACCGCCTGGCTGCTAGAGTGGTGGTGCTACATGAACCCAGGGGCTGCCCGAATGGTCGGTCAAGCCGATATTGACACTGATATGGACCGATGGTGGGGGATTGGCACGGGCTATTTGCCATTCCTCGGAACACAGAGTCGCCACTTCGACAGGAGTTCTAATGGCTGGGACACTCGCTTGCGATGGAAGACTTTTGAGTTAGCCGATGCAAAAACATCGTGCAATACGACCAATGACGATCCGCAACGCGCAGTTCAGCACCTTGGAAGAGCGCTTCATAGTATTCAAGATTGGTGGGCACATGGTGGGTATTCTGCGGGTCCTTACGATACAATGCAGATACACAGCCCAGAATATGATGATCCAAATTATGACGCCAATACTTCGGATGCTCGCGCTCCTTCCATGGGAGGGTTTAGCTATGCAATGTTGAGTTGGGGACCATATTCGTACACGGTGATAACAAAGGAAACGCAGTATACCGATTGGGTCGGCGGCAGCCGTCGCCTTGGTGGGACTCGCAATGATACGGTTGCAGTCGGTAAGGACTTCATGAGTTTTATCATGTCGTCTGCGGGCAAGAGGTGCACATGTTTCTTTGTCGGAGGCGCGTACATCACCCCTGGACCATGACTGTTGAATACCCTACCAATGAACAGGGCTTTAGTCATATTGGGGTGTCTGCTGATGATTATCGGATTCGGGATCGTGATGCGCGCTGATGTTCTTGACGCTCGTTCGGCGTACCGTTTCTTCGGACGACCACCTTGCTTTCTGGCCATTGGTGCATTGCTTTCGAGTTGGCTGTGCCTTGGGTTCTCCTGCAGAATCAGGATTCAGTGGCTTCCTCCAGCTGTCATAATCGCCTCGCCTTTTCTTCTATTGATTATTTCCAACATCGTACAAGCTAGCCATCGGGAATTTGCCTATACTGCATTGTTTGGAGTGCCGTATGCGTTGGCCAGTTGGGGAGTGGGGATTGTCTGGCTAAGCACGGGCATTATCCTTAGATTATCCAGAAAGCGCAATCGTGGAGAGCATCTCTGTGTCCGATGTGAGTATTGCCTGCACGGGAACACTTCACGGCAGTGTCCTGAATGCGGGGCACGCGTCCCAGAGACCGATCCCCTGAAGGCCACTCGATGGGACAAGCTGAGGCGTCTTATTGCACAGGCAGCCCGGAACGATTAGAACCTATCAGCCCGTGGTAGAACGCCTTCCTCCCGTGCGGGCGGACTTTACGCGGCGCGGGCGTTCCACTGAAAGTTCCACGCCGTACAAGGCGTGGCCTGGCGCCTCGGCTGGTATTCGGCGTTGACGGCGCGCCCCAGGGTCTGGACGGCGTTCAGGAGTCGTTCGCAGAGCGCGCGGCAGGCCCGCGCCGCCGCATTCTGCACTCCCCGGGCCTGTCATCGGGCATGTAAAACCGGCCAAGTACGGGCAGGTGATAACCGGCCATTTTGAGGAAGGGACTCGCCACTGGAGTCTTCCAGCCTGTTTCAGGTTGGAGGGCACGGATGGCGAATCGGCTCAAGATGGCGACGGTGCATTCGATTCTATCTTTGAAGGGTCTCGGCTGGTCGGATCGGCGGATCGCCCGCGAGTTGGGCGTAAACCGCGAGACGGTCGGTCGCTACGTTCGGTGGGCGGAGGCGCAGGCTGCGGCCGGCGATGGCGATCCCCCCGGCGTGGATAGCCCGTTTGCCAGCGACAACCTGCTCGCCGGGTCCGCGGCTGGTTTCAAGGAACCGATCGAGGCTTTCGCCGATTCCGCCGCGGCGCTCGAAGCCCAAAACCAGCCAAACCCGCCCGCCGGGTCCGCGAGGGTCCTCGATCGATCAGCCGGGGCCGGAAGTCGTCCTGACCTGCCCGTTGGGTCATCGGGGCCACCGAGCCGATGCGAGGCGCTGCGCGAGATCATCCTCGCGGGGCTGGACCGCGGCCTGTCCGCCCAGCGCATCTGGCAGGACCTGCGCAGCGAGCACGACTTCACCGGCGCCTACGACAGCGTCAAGCGATTCTGCCGTCGGCTCGCCCACGGTCGACCGCTCCCCTTCCGCCGGATGGAGTACGCCGCGGGCGAAGAGGCTCAGGTGGACTTCGGGGTCGGCGCGCCCATCGTCATTCCCGACGGCACGGCGCTGCCGGTGGGCGTGAAGACGCGGCGGCGCAAGACGCACGTTCTACGTGTCGTGCTGAGCCACTCGCGCAAGGGTTACAGCGAGGTGATGCTCCGGCAGACGACCGAGGATTTTCTCCGCGCCCTGGAGAACGCCTTCCGGCACTTCGGCGGCGTGCCGAAGACCCTCGTCACGGACAACCTCAAGGCCGCGGTGCTGAAGGCCGACTGGTTCGATCCGGAACTGAACCCCAAGCTGCAGGCCTTCGCCGAGCATTACGGCACGGTGATCCTGCCCACGAAGCCTCGAATGCCGCGGCACAAGGGCAAGGTCGAGCGCGGCGTGGCGCGGATGCGGCTTGAGCATGTGAGAAGGCGGGTCCGGCGGAGGCGGAGGCGGCGTTAAGAACTCGGCCGGGGCGGCGTCCGCGGCGCGGAGGAGGGAGATCGCTTCGCGGACGAGCGCGGGATCGTCCGGGCAGGCGGCGATCAGGAACGGCTCCTGCTGCGACTGCGGCTGTGGCAGCGCGGCCGTGAACAGCTCGTGCAGGCGGGTTCGTCTGGATGCAGGTTCGGTCATATCGGTTGATGTGCCTGGCCGACACAGTCTGCGTCAAGTCGGTCGGTCGATTGCTCGGCCTCGCACCGGCGGACACGGCATGCTTTCGGCAACGATGCGGCCGTTGACAGCCCAGTCGGACATTCGGCAGCGTACCGTTGCCACGCGCCAGGCAGCTCAGCGATCTGCTGTACCATGGCAGTTCGGAGAGCTGCCCCACCTTGTCTGGCCAACAGCCAACAGCGAGCAGCCAGCAGCCTCTTCTCACTCCCCGCCGAGCCGCTGATACAGCCACGCCCGAGCGAACTTCCAGTCCGCTTCGACCGTCCTGTCGCCCACGCCGAGCGCCTCCGCCGTCTGGCGAACGGTCAAGCCGGTGTAGTAGCGCAGCTTGGCCACCTCCGCAGCGCGCGGATGCTCTTTCTCAAGCAAGTGCATGGCCTCGCTGACGGCCAGCTCGGTTTCCGGATCACGGTCGAACTCCGCGGCGAAACCGTCGCCGTCGAGCGGAACCGCGCCCGCCCCGCCGCCGCGCTTGGTTGCTCGCTTCTTACGTGCGTGATCGACGAGGATCTGGCGCATGGCGTTGGCGGCGGCGGAGAAAAAATGTCCGGCGGAGCGGTAGTCCTCGCAGGACCGGTTGAAGAGCTTAAAGTACGCCTCGTGCACCACGGCCGTCGTCTGGAGCGTGTGCGCGGGTCGCTCTCGGCGCATGCAGGCTTCGGCGGTGCGGTGGAGTTCCTGGTACACGCGGTCCCAAAGCGCCTGGCGCGCGGACTCGTCTCCACCTCGGGCGAGGTCCAGCAGGCGCGTCACGGGCTGACTGGGCGGCTCGTGCATAAAGGGGCCGACCGGTGTCGGATGCTGGAGGTCATCGTACCGCCGGGCGGGTTTCGCTTGCAAACGCGCACCAGTCCGTGGTGAAAGGTGACGTGGGTCATTCTCGCGCAGGCGGGAATCCAGGTTCGTCATTCCCGCGCAGGCAAGAATCCAGCTTCGTCATTCCCGCGCAGGCGGGAATCCAACGCGATCTCCCTGCGCCCTGGACCCCCGCCCGTGCGGGGGTGACGGGGCTCCGATCCGGTTGCGAGTTTCACCAAGTGCCGTCAAGCAGCGAGGCCGCGATCTCAACGGCGCCGCCTCAGGCGCGGGCTTCATTCTTACCACGGCCCGGCGAGTACACCGGACCGTGCCGCCCGTGCGTACCACCCGCTCTTGCCGCCCGCGCGTGCCAACCGATCGTGCCACGCGACCGCTTCACAACCCATCACGGCGCAGCGGGCGAGAACGAGTCATGTTGCAGCGCGCTAGAGCCATCGGTCATCGACGGGCCGGAACGAGAATCGTCCGGGCGTGATAATGCGATGCTTGCCCGATAAGAGCGCCCGGCATCGGGGGCCGTTGCGTGTGCACCAACTCGCGCGGACGCGGCGCGGGCGTGGGGCGGACACGAAGCGCACGACTTCCGATGATTCTCATGTAGGGAGTTCCCCCCCCTTCCGCAGCAGGTTGATTGAATGGCCTGGACGTCATCGTCCGGGCAGCTTTTGCCGAACCTGCGCCCCCTGGAAGGATACCGGTCCGCGCCTTGAGAGGTTCGAGAGCTGAGCAACTTACGCGGGCTTTCCGGCTCGTGCCGGCGCTTGCGGCGCTGGCGCTGCCGAGCGTCGCGCGCGCGCAGGCCGGCGTGAGCCTGACGCAATCCGGCGGCACGACGTCCGTCTCGGAAACGGGTCCGACTTCGGACAGTTACACCGTCGTGCTCAACAGCGCACCAACCGCCGACGTGTCGATCACGGTGGATCCCGATGCGCAGACAAACCTTGGCGCCGGCGCCGGCGTGGCCATCCTGCTGACCTTCACCAGCGGAAGCTGGAGCGTCGCCCAGACCGTAACCGTCACGGCCGTGGACGACGCGGTCGTCGAAGGCTCGCACACCTCCACGATCACCCACGCCGCGTCCAGCAGCGACGGCGGCTACAACGGCATCTCCATCTCCAACATCACGGCAACGATCACCGACAACGATACCTTCGGCGTCACCGTGTCGCAGACCGGCGGCTCGACGGACGTGGCCGAGACGGGATCCACCGCGGACAGCTACACCATCGTGCTCAACTCCCAGCCGACCGCCAACGTCACGTTCACCATCGATCCCGACGTGGACACGGACCTCGGCGCGGGCACCGGCGTGGCGATCACGGTCATCATCACTCCGGCGAGCTGGAACATCGCTCGAACGGTGATCGTCACGGCCGTGGACGACGCCGACGTGGAAGGTCCGCACGTCTCCACGATCACACACGCCACGTCCAGCTCGGACTCGAACTACAACGGGCTGTCGATCTCCAACATCAGCGCCAACGTGACGGACAACGACTCGCCCGGCGTGACCATCGGGCAGACGGGCGGATCGACCGCCGTCGCGGAGCAGGGTCCGACCTCGGACTCGTACACCCTCTCGCTCGACAAGGCGCCCTCCGCCGACGTGACCCTCACCGTGGACCCCGACACGCAGACCGACCTCGGCAGCGGCGCGGGCGCGGCCATCACGGTGACGTTTCAGGTTGCGAACTGGGACGTGGCGCGCAACGTGACGGTGACGGCGGTGAACGACCTCGTTCAGGAGGGCAACCACACCTCCACGATCACGCACGCCGCCTCCAGCAGCGACGGCGGCTACAACGGCATCAGCATTTCCAACCTCGTCGTCAGCATCACGGACAACGACACGGCGTCCGTCACCCTCACCCAGTCCGGCGGCGCCACGGCGGTCAGCGAGGTCGGTCCTACGAACGACACCTACACGATCGTGCTCGGTTCCGCCCCCACGGCGAGCGTCACGATCACGGTCGATCCCGACACGCAGACCGACCTCGGCGGTGGAAGCGGCGCGCCGGTGACCAAGACGTTCACGACCTCGAACTGGAGCACGGCGCAGACGATCACCGTGACCGCCGTCAATGACAGTTACGCCGAAGGCTCGCACACTTCGACCATTGTGCACACCGCCTCCAGCAGCGACGGCAACTACAACGGCATCAGCATCAGCAACGTGGTCGCCACCGTGACGGACAACGACACGGCCGGCGTCAGCGTGACCCAGACGTCGGACTCCACCAACGTCAGCGAGACCGGACCCACCTCCGACACGTACACGCTTGTGCTGACCTCCCAGCCGACGGCCAGTGTGACGATCACCGTCGATCCCGATACGCAGACGGACCTCGGCGCGGGCGCGGGGGCGGCCGTCACCAAGACCTTTACCACTTCCAACTGGAGCACGACGCAGACGCTCACGGTCACGGCCGTGAATGACGCGCTGATCGAAGGCAGTCACACCTCGACGATCACCCACGTCGCCTCCAGCAGCGACGGCAACTACAACGGCATATCCATCAGCAATGTCGTCGCCAACGTGACCGACAACGACGCGGCGGGCGTGACGATCACCCAGTCCGGCGGAACCACGACCGTCAATGAGGCGGGTCCGACCTCCGACACCTACACCGTCGTGCTCACGGCGCAGCCGACAGCGGACGTGACGCTCACCGTCGATCCCGACACGCAGACGGACCTCGGCGGCGGCGGCGGCGTGGCGGCGTCATTTACCTTCACGTCGGGAAATTGGAGCACGCCGCAGACGGTCGTGGTGACCGCGGTGGACGACGCGGTCGCGGAAGGCGCGCACACCTCGACGATCACTCATGCGACCGCCAGCGGCGATTCGAACTTCAACGGGCTGACGATCTCCAACGTCACGGTCAGCGTAACTGACAACGACCTGCCCGGCGTCACGCTTACGCAATCCGGCGGCTCGACCGCAGTGAGCGAAGCGGGCACGACCTCGGACACGTACAACCTCGTGCTGAACTCGCCGCCGACAGCCGACGTGGTGTTCACCGTGGACCCCGACACACAGACGGACTTCGGCTCGGGCGCGGGCGCGGCGATCACGCTCACGTTTACATCGGGCAACTGGAACGTGGCGCAGACGGTCATCGTCACCGCCGTGGACGATGCGATCGCCGAGGGAGCGCACACGTCCACCATCACGCACGCCGTCTCCAGCGGCGACGGCAATTACAACAACTTCTCCGTGTCCAACGTCTCCGCCGCCGTCACGGACAACGACACGGCCGGCGCGACCGTGACGCAATCGGGCGGCTCCACCGCGGTGAACGAGCAAGGCCCGACCTCCGACACCTACACGGTCGTCCTGACCAGCCAGCCGACGGCGAACGTGACGATCACCGTGGATCCCGACACGCAAACCGACCTCGGCGGCGGCGGCGGCGCGGCGATCACGCTTACCTTCACGTCCGGCAACTGGAGTTCCGCGCAGACCGTCACCGTCACCGCCGTGGATGACGCCGTTCAGGAAGGCACGCACTCTTCCACCATCACCCATGGCGCCGCCAGCGGCGACGGGAATTACAACGGCATCTCCATCGGCAATGTCACCGCCACCATCAGCGACAACGACACGCCCGGCGTCACCATCGCACAGTCCGGCGGATCCACGGCGGTCAGCGAAACCGGTCCCACCTCCGACACCTACACGCTGGTCCTCAACAGCCAGCCGACCGCCAACGTCACAATCACCGTCGATCCTGACGCGCAGACCGATCTCGGCAGCGGCGCCGGCGCGGCGATCACCTTGACCTTTACGGCGGGCACATGGAACGCCCCGCAGACGGTGACCGTCACGGCCGTGGACGACCTCGTCGCTGAGGGCGCTCACACCTCGACCATCACGCACTCCGCCGCCAGCAGCGACGGCGGATACAACGGGCTGTCGATCAGCAATGTCTCCGCCGCCGTGACCGACAACGACACAGCCGGCGCGACCATCACCCAGTCCGGCGGGTCCACGGCGGTGGATGAAACCGGTCCCACGTCGGACACCTACACGGTCGTGCTCACCTCGCAGCCGACCGCCAACGTGACGATCACCGCGGATCCCGACACGCAGACGACGCTCGGCGCAGGCGGCGGCGCGCCGATCACGCTGACGTTCACGTCCGCGAATTGGAGCACCGCGCAGACCGTCACTGTCACCGCCGTCGATGACGCTGTGGCCGAGGGCGCGCACACCTCCGCGATCACGCACGCCTCCTCCAGCGGCGACAGCTTCTACAACGGTCTGTCGATCTCCGGCGTCACGGCCAATGTGACCGACAACGACACGGCGGGCGTTACGATCACCCAGTCCGGCGGCTCGACGTCCGTCAGCGAGGCGGGTCCGACCTCCGACACTTACACCCTCGTTTTGACCAGCCAGCCCACCGCCAACGTCACCATCACCGTGGACCCTGACACGCAGACCAACCTCGGCTCCGGCTCGGGCGCGCCGATCACCAAGACGTTCACCTCCGCCAACTGGAGCACGGCGCAGACCGTGACCGTCACGGCGGTGGATGATTCGGTTGCCGAAGGGGCGCACACCTCGACGATCACGCACGCCGCCGCCAGCAGCGACGCCAATTACAACGCCATCGGCATCGCCAGCGTGTCCGCGGCCGTGACCGACAACGACACCGCCGGCGTGACCGTGGCCGAGTCCGCCGGGTCTACGTTCGTCAGCGAAATTGGTCCGACGTCGGACACGTACACGCTGGTGCTCGCCAGTCAGCCGACGGCCAACGTGACGATCACCGTCGATCCCGATGTGCAGACCACCGTCGGCAACGGCGCGGGCGGAGCGATCACCCAGACGTTCACCAGCGCCAACTGGAACGTGGTGCAGACCGTGACCGTGACCGCGGTCAGCGACGGCATCACCGAGGGGATGCACACGTCCACGATCACGCACGCGGCATCGAGCAGCGACTCGAACTACAACGGAGTGGCGATCACCAGCGTCATCGCCAGCGTCTCGGACCTGGCGGGCGTGACGGTAACCGAATCCGGCGGCATCACCGTCATCGAGGAAACCGGCCCGACGTCGGACACGTACACGCTGGTGCTGAACAGCCCGCCGACCGCCAGCGTCTCGATCGTCGTCGAGCCGGACGTGCAGAGCAGCGTCGGCGCGGGCGCGGGCGGCGCCATCATCCTGACCTTCACGACCGGCAACTGGAACGTCGCCCAGACCGTCACGGTGACCGCGATTGATGACGCCGTGGTCGAGGGCACGCACACCTCGGTCGTCCGACACACTGCGATCAGTAGCGACAGCAACTACAACGGGCTGTCCGTCTCCAACGTGACCGCCACCGTCGGTGACAACGACTCGTCCGGAGGAGGCGAGGGAGGCGGCGGGGGAGGCGGAGGAGGTGGAGGTGGATCGCAAAGCCGGCCCATCGCGTTCGATCAGGCTGTCGAGACGCAGGAAGACGAAGCCATCTCCATCACGCTTACCGCGGGCGGAGATCTGGGAACCGCGCCGGAGTACCTCATCGTCGAAGCACCGCTCCACGGCACGGTGACCGGCGCCCCGCCGGATGTGACCTACACGCCGGCGGCCGATTACTACGGCGAGGACGCCTTCTCCTTCATCGTCACCAACGGCGAAACCAGCAGCGACCTTGCCCAGGTGTCCATCACCGTCGCGCCGGTCAACGATGCCCCCTCCGGTGTTGCGCAGGAGATCGCGCTGGTCGGCGGGACATCCGCCGATGTGCACCTCGACGCATATGACCCGGACGGCGGCGACATGCTGACGATCGAGTTCATCACCCTGCCGCAGCACGGCGCGTTCGAGGGCGAGGGTGAAGACTGGACCTACACGGCCGACGAGGGTTTTGTCGGAACGGACGAACTGACCTACGTGCTCGACGACGGTCAGGAGACGAGTGATCCCATCACCATCACGTTCATCGTTTCCGCCACCGATGATCCAGACGACGACCCCGATGATGACCCGGATGATCCGCCCGATGACGATCCGCCTCCCGATGATGACGGTGGCGACTCCGCGACTTTCGTCGTCGCGGACGCCGGCGGTGATCTGCGCGTCGAGCGGGGACGGAGCGTCACGCTGGATGGCTCGGGCAGCCGGGTCGAGGACGAGTCGGGGGCGGCCGTGACCGCGCCGCGCATCGTGGCATGGACCTGGGATCTGGACGAGTCGGACGGATTGGATTTTGACCTCGCCGGCGAGCGCACCTCGCACGAGTACGATCAGCCTGGCGTGTACACGATCACCCTGCGGGTGTACGACGACGGAGGACAATCCGCGGAGGACCGCATCACCTGCACGGTCGTCGAACCGGAGGAGTCGTCGAGCGGTGGAAGCCTGTGCGGCGCGATGCCGCCGGCATACCTCCTCATCATGCTCGTCGCGGCGCGGCCTTGCGTCATTGCCTTTGCACGGCGCCGGCGTGGAAGTCGATGAGCATCTGCACGCACAGGCGCCTAGGCCGATGAGCCTGCGCACGGCGCCGGAGCCGAGGTCGATGAGCCTCCGCAGGGCACATGAGAAGAAATCGATGGGCGCTTGCCCGTGACCGGCGCGGAAGTTGATGAGCTTTTGCGCAGCGCTGGCACGGAAATCGATGAACGGGGACAAGGTCGGCTTCAGCCGACCGGCGCATGCCACCCGCTTCAGCGGGTGGGGCAAGGGCCGAGCGCATTCGTCGAGCCGGCTTCAGCCGGGCTTGTTCCTTGGCTCACCGGCTGGAATGCCGGTGCCCCGCCTGGGGAGGTTTTTCACCGTCGAATAACGCAGGAGGGCGGTCCGCATGTCGGACCGCCCTCCCTTTCAGGATCGCTGTTTCATCATCGAGCGGCATCCGTGGGGAAGCCGGCTCTGGCCTCAGGTTCACTCGCTGGGTTCGCAACAGCGACGCAAAGCAAACCCCGCCTGCAACCGCCCCTCCCTTATGGACACGTGGCCGTCGCCGTGTCGTTGCACGCCGGCGAGACCAGCCTGACGGTCTGCGACCCGCTGAACGGTCCGGCCGCCAGCTTCGCCTTGTCCACCAGAACGCCGGTTTCAAACTCCGCCGATCCGATGGCAATGCGGATGCGCTGCCCATTGTAACTGGCGTCTTTGAACTTGACGACCACCTTCACGGTCCCGGACAGGCTGCAATTGGCCTTGAGCCTCTTGACTTTGTCGCACGGACACGCGTTGCCGCAGCTTGAGCCGTGCCCGTTGAAATCGCCACCGGCAGCTTCACAGGCCACGGGTCCGAGCACCTGACAATCATCGTCGGTCACGCAGCAGGCGCCGGGCGGCGCGCACTGCGCGGATCCGCAATCGCCGCTGCTCCAGCTCGATCCGGGCGCCGTGCAGTCCATCTCCAGGATGTCCGCGCAGGTACCATCGTCGTAGCAGCACGCGCCCGGCTGCGGGCAGTTGTAGGTGCCGCAGTCGGTGCGGAAATGCCACAGTCCGCCCTGCGTCGCGCAGTCCTCGCGGAACAGGTCCAGACAGCTTCCATCATCGAAGCAGCACGCGCCGGGCTGCGGCTCGCCGCCGACTTCAATCACGTTGGTGAAAGTGTCGGAATCCCCGTTCTGGTCGGAGAGGTAGCACGGAAACACGAGGTCCCCCGCCACCGCCAGTCCGCTGTAGTCGCCGATGAACTGGCTCCCGCGGTTCAGCCCGTCGTTGTCGCTGTCCCAACTGTTGGGCGTGAGGCGGAACTCGAGCCACGAATCGCCGCCGTCTTCGCTGTAGGCGTAGTAGTTATCGAACATGCCGTGCACGTTGTCGTCATTCTGATTCGTGTGCCGCGAATCAAAGAAGTGCATGTGGAGTCGCCCTTCGCTGTCCACTTCGAGCCAGGGGAAGAACTGATCGCCCGGCGGTGTGTTGTCCGTGTTGATCACGCGCGGCGTGGTCCAGTTGTCGCCGCGGTCGGTGGACTTGGTGAAATACAGGTCCACGTTGTAGTTGTTGCCGCTGCGGCTGGTGGTGTCGAAGTACACGCAGTAAAGGGTTCCGTCGTTGGGATCGACGGCCAGGTAATTCATGGGCGGAACGCGGAAAGTGCCCGGGAAGCGCGAGCCGTCCTGCGTGCCCCACGTGTCCATGCGCGTGGCGATGCGGATCGCGCCGCTGATCGAGTTGCCGCCGTCGAAGCTGCGCTTCATCAGCACGCCGGACTCGAAGTCCCAGTAGGCCACGTACACCTCGCCGTTGGGTCCGACGCGCGGCAAAAAGCCGATGCCGCTGCCCAGCGACCGGGGCGAACCCCACGTCTGTCCCAGGTCGGACGATATGAGCAAGCCCTCGTTGTAAGCGATGTACACTTTGGTGGCGTTCGGGTTGTCGTGCGCCCGCCCGGCCGCCATCCAGCACTTGTCCGCGCCGCTCGTCGCGCGCGCCATCACAGACGCCTCGAAGTTCGCGGCGCCCGGCGCCTTGCGCGCGACATACACGCCGCCGTTGCCGGCGAACGAGATCGCGCCGACCCACAGGTAGCCCGTGCGCGGGTCCGCCGCGGTCATCGGATCGCCTTCGACGCCCGACTGATTCCCCGACGGAGGGCGAACCAGAAAGTCCGACCAAGTCGTGCCGCCGTCGAGCGTCAGCGCCACGCCCATGTTGATCACCTCGCCGCCGCCGCTGCGCCGCCAGTCGTTCCACGCGCCCGTGACCTCCAGCGGGTTGGCGTCCGAAGCGGCCATGGTCGTCTCGTTGGCCGCGAACGTCCCGCCCGCCACGTCGATCCGCACTTGGGGACCCACCTCCACCTGCGCGGACGCCGCCGCCGCGCATCCTGCGAACACCCAGGCGCTCAGCCATGCGCCTCGGGTAGAGTGTTTTCCGTTTCGTAGCATTCGAGTTTCCCTCCCGGTTGAGACTTCGCCTGTGCTTCGATCTGCCACGCGAGTCCGAACCGTTGTGATCAAGCGTCGCTGGGACGCGTTGGAAGTTTCAATCTTGTTCCCGATCCATCGCAAGAGATTCACCGGCTGGAAAGCCGGTGCCCCGGGGCGATTCACTTCTGCGCGAGCAACGCCTTGAACTGCGGCGGCACCGCAGCGCCCAGCCGCTCCGCGTCCGCCAGATACGACCGCGCCGACTCGACGTCGTTCTTGTAGTAGTACGCCATGGCGAGGCGCGCGTGCGCCTCCGCGTGCGCCGCGTCCAGATCCAGCACGGACTGCAGCGCCGCGATCTGACCATCCAGATCCCCTTGTCGCTGGAGGTTCCCGGCGACCTTGAACCGCAGCGCGATCGAAGTGTCGTCGATCGCGCGGGCGGAAGCGTAAGCCGCCTGCGACTCGGTGATTCTGCCTTTCGTAATCAGCGCGTCGCCGAGCGCCTCGAGACCTTCCGCCTGCGCCGGGTCCAGGATCACGGCGCGGGTGAACGAGCCGATCGCCTCGACGTGCAGGCTGCTGCCCATCTGCTCGCGCCCGGCGGCGAGCAGGCTCTCGAAGGTCTCTCCGGACAGCTCCGCGGCCACCTGGGGCGCTTCCGCGGCGTCGAGCGTCACCACGCCCGCTTCATACCGCAGACCGCGCATGGCGTCGGCCATCCGCTGCTGCTTATAATTCTCGATCGGGTTCAACCCGCCCGTCGGCGACGACGCGACCGTCTTGTCCGGCGAAGCGGTGTTTGCGGGCTGGTTCCGCTCGCAACCGGCGATCCACGCCAGGCTCAGCGGCACGCCCAACAGTGCAATTCGGCGTTTCGACATGCTCCTTCTCCTTCTCGTCGCGGAAGCGACGAACGACTCTGGCTCCCTTGGCCCCCGACAAACCCAGCCGTCCATGAAGACGCGGCGCGCCCACGAACGGTACGGAACTTCCCCTCAAGCGGACGCACACCGCGCCCGAAGATCTACAAGGCGAGCTAACCCCCATCCCATGTTACCCAAACGGCACCCCGCCCTGCAACGCTCCTCTGTCTCGTCGCGTGTTGTCGGAAGCCGCGCGTCCGTGAAACGACGGGTTTGTGCGTCGCCAGGACGTTCAAGGCAGGATGCGGGCGTTGCGTCTTTCAGCGCTTTGGGGGCGACCCCCGCCGCGCATTCACAGCCGCGGGAAAGTCGCCGTAGTCGATTGACCGCCTTGGCCGGGCGACCCGGTATGCTCGCTCGCCGGCCGGGAGTGGATCGGAAATGCCGCTGTTTCGCCCGAACGTCGGTTGTGCCCATGCGCAGGCGCGGAGCCGGTTCTCACCGCTTGAAACGACGGTGCCAGACCCCTCCGTCAGCACGCGTGAATGGCTACGCCGAGTACGGCGAAGCCATGTCACCCGCCGGTGTTGCATGCCAACCGTTCCGACGAGATCGCGCCACCCAATGGGTCGCGACTCCGCGGACTCTATGCGCCGGAAGCGAATCCCGGCTCTGGCATGAATCGTGAAGCCCGTTTGCCCATGCAGGCGCCCACCGGGGATGGCTTCGCCTGCAGGAGGTTCATCATGCACACCACCACGACCCACCCCGCCGTCATGCGACTGATCGAGCGCCAGATGCGCAACTGGGAGATCGCCAAGTCCCAGCATGGAGCCGCTTCCCGACCGCCGGAAGCGCCCGTCGCCGATTTCCTCTGCCTGTCCTACGCCGTGGGCACGCCCGGACCGCTGATCGGCGAGCGGCTGGCGGCGAAGCTTGGCTGGCCATTCTTCGACCGGGAGGTGCTTGCCGAGATGGCCGAGGACGACGACATCCGGCAACGGCTCTATGAGGAGCTGGACGAGCACGACCTGACGTGGTTCGAGGAGACCATGCGCGCCATGGACTTCGACGGACTCAGCCGCAACGACTACTTCCCCCGGCTGACCGCGACGATCCTCAAGCTGGCGCGCAAAGGACCGGCCATCTTTCTCGGGCGCGCCAGCGATCTCATTCTCCCACGCGCGTGCGGACTTCGCGCGCGCCTGTCCGCGCCGCGGGACTGGCGCCTCGCGCAGCTCGCCGACGAGCATCGCGTCAACCCGCAGGAGGCGGAGCGCCTGATGACCGAGCTGGAGGCCGACCGGCGCAACTTCGTCCGCCACCACTTCCGGATCGACCCGGCGGACGCCTCGCGGTTCGACATCGTGCTCAACGCCGCCATGTTCAGCATGGAGCAGATGATCGAAATGCTGCTGGCCGCGAAAACGCTGAGGGAGTCGGGGCACGCGTGAATGGGGCGCTGGCAAGCGCGGCGCAGGGAGCCGTCCCTGCGCAGCGGGAGAAGCGCGCGCCGTCCGATCCGTTCCCCGAAGGGGATAAACCAGCCGCTGCTTGCGGGATCAGGCGGACCTGGCTGCGCGGGTCAAGCCAAGGACGCTTCGACCAGGGCGTCGAGTCTCCTTGGCAGAAATCAAGAGTCGGTGCTTGCTCGAAACCGGAATGTCTCAATCCGCGGACGCACCCGGAGGGTTCGTTGCGTTCGAGGTTATTTGCCGGACCGCCGGAGACGGCGTAACATCCTGCCGCTTACTTGCGACGAGCTTGTGGCGTGTCCGCCTCCGACGGGACGGGGTGAATGCAATTGAGCCACCAGGCTGTGGATCATGTTCCAAGCACGACCCTAGGCACCCAGTCAGCGCCGGCGGTGCCCGCATTTATGGCGATCCTCCTGCTCGCGGGCGTCGTGTTTATCCCCCTGTGGGGCGGACCTGCGTTGGGGGACCATGAAGCCATCGTCGCACAGTGCGCCCGGGACATGCGCCTGACGGGGGATTGGCTGGTCCCTCATTTTCTTGACACGGACTTCCTGCGCAAGCCTCCACTTCCGGTGTGGCTGGTTGCGGCGGCGTCGTATGTGTGGCCCAGCGACGTGGCGATCGGACTGCCCGTCACGACCTCGTGCTCTCGGTTGCCGTCCGCGCTGGCGGCGTTGGGCACGGTGCTGCTGATATGGCGTTTGGCCGCAAGCATGTATGGGACGGCATGCGGACGAACCGCAGCGGTGGTCGCCGTCTCAAGCGTCTTCATCATGCTCTATGCCCCCAATGCGACGGCGGAGATGTTGCTCACATTCACCTGCACGTGGGCTTACGCGCACTTCTGGTACGCGCTGAAAGCATCGCGATCGTCCCGCCGGTTCGTTCACGTAATGCTGTTCTATCTTGCATGGGGCGCGGCCATGATGGCGAAGGGTCCGGCGCCGATCGCCCTGGTCGCTATTCCGCTCACTGCGTATTGGTTCATGCACGGACCGTTGCGTGTCTGGATGCGTGGCGGTTTGCGCCGCGGCGGGCTCGCAGGCGTTTGTTTCCTGAGATCCTTAGTCCCGCGATTGAAGGAGGTTGCGACGCGCTGGTGGATTGTGCCGGGAGTTTTGGTCTTTGCCGCCGTGTTCGTGCCGTGGATGGCGGCGGTGGCGCGGCGGGATCCGTCCGCCTGGAACTTGTGGAACTGGCAGTTCCTGCAGCGCGCGGTCGGGGACTTTGAGGACACGCGCGTTCGCGGTCCGCTCTACTATGTCCCGCTGGCCGCGGGATTGCTCGGCGTCTGGCTGCTCTTCCTGCCGGAAGCGCTCGCGTCCGGCTGGCTTGCGGGCTACCGGAGATTCACGCGGGCCATGCTCTACTGCGGATTCTGGGGGGTCGGCGGCGTCGCGGTCATGTCGGCGATGGAGTTCAAGAAGCCCTATTACATCCTTCCGGCCATGCCGGGCCTGGTCCTGCTCGTCGCGCCGGTTGTTCAGCGCCGGCTGGAACAGGAACGCCTGGGGCGACCAGGGCGATGGACCCTGCTGCTCGCCTCCGCGGCCGCGTGCGTCATGGTTTACGTCTTCGCGAACCGCTGGATGGCGACTCATGTACCCGAAGCGGCGGGCGGGCTGAGGTGGCTGGTGATCCTCGGCGCGACCGGCGGAGTCGCGGGCGTGGCCTTGTACGCATGGAATCATCGGCGCGCGGCGTTGAGCGTGCTTGCGGGAGGGTCCGTCGCGTGCTTCCTGATCACGTGGCTGGGGTTCGCGTCGCTGATCGGCGACATGGGCAAAGTCAGCCGTCTGGAGGCGACGCTCACCGCCGCCGGCGTGCCGCGCGACGCGCGCATCCTGTGGGCGGACCAGCGCCCGGATGCCCGGCTGAGCTTCTACTTCAATCGCCGCAGCGAGCACATGATTCATCCTTCGGAAATCGTCGATCGCATGGTGGATCGCACGGGGATGAAGACCGAGCTGGCGCGAATGGCCTCCCAGCGCGCCGCGGACCTGCTGCGATCACGCGAGTCGGTGTACCTCATCCTGGATCGGCATAGGTGCGAGGCCGGGATCGCGGAACTGCCTCCCTGCAAGGCGCTGCCGGACGTGGCGAATCGCCCGTCGCTTGAACCGCCGCAGTGGATCGTGCTGAGCAATGCCCGGTAGGGGGGCGCCCCGGGTACCGGTGGACGGAACAGGAAGCGGCGGTTGTCACGGGAACCGGCGGTCATCACGGGAGCGGGCGGGCGTCGGCGGACCGGTGCAGGCTTGCCTCGTCGTGAAGCACGATGCGCCCTTCGGCCAGAAGCGCCTTCAGGTCTTCGCCGATTCGACGGGAGATTACGAGGGCGCCGACCTCGTTGAGGTGCAGCAGGTCGAAAAAGAACGGCGCCGAAGCGGGCAGGCGCAGGTCGCCTCCGCCTGCGCAGAAATCTTGCGGTTTGTCCGTGTCGAGGAACCCGCCGAGTGCGTGTGACGCTGTAGCCGGCGGCGACTCGCCGTCGCAACGGCCGGGCGCGATCGCCGGTTCCAGGTCGGCGCTCGTGTAGCGCAATAACGGAATCGCCAGCTTCGCCGCCAGCGCATCCATGTTTCCCTGAAACAGCCGCAAGGCCTCGCCGTGGGGCGTGCCGGCAAGCCTTCGCTCCAGGACCGGGTGAAACGGCATGTCGATCAGCACGATTTGAGCGCCCAGCTCGTGCAGGCTCGTGATGTCCTTGACGGTCTGTTGCCATCGGATGCCTTCGACGACGGGATCCAGGAACCAGGTACACGCGATGCGACGCCACTCCTTCTCGATTCTCTCCGTGGAGGTGCCGCCGTCGGACGCCGGATCCAGCCGCAGAAAGCCCAGTTCCCCCACGACGTCGGCCGGGGCGCGGGTGAACGGCGAGAGGCGGGAATCAATCATCGATCGCTCAGGAATGAACAGCGAAGCGAGGGCGGCTCGCCCCCCGAACAGTCGCCAGCGATCCCCGAACGTCATGGACGCCAGCAGCTCCCCACCCCCCTCGAACGGATAGTGGTCATTGACGCTGAAGAAGGAAATGCTCAAGAGCGCAAGCGGCCGCGGCGCGCAGGCCGGCGCGAAGGCGCGGTACACGGCCAATCCCGCCGACGAATCTCCGTTCGCCATGGCGAGATTAATCGGATCGAGATCCTCCCGGTTCATTCCCGTCGCAACGGCGTCGGGACAGATCTGGAACTCCGCGCGTGAATCCCCCAGCGCAAGGACGCTCGGACGATGCTCGGCGGTGAGCGCCGCCGCCTTCTGGCGAAGCATCCGGTGGGGATGGGGATGCGGTCCGACCTGGAAGACGATCGCGTAGTGCATCGCGGCCGCCAACCCCGCGCCGAGCAGCGCCGCCCGCGGCATCCGCCGGAGGATCCGGCGAAGCGATTTCGGCGCGACCGCACAGGATGCGTCGCCCGCCGAGACCGCAGGATCGGCGCCGTGCGGCGCTGCACGGAGCGCGGTGAAGCTCGCACTGCGATGCGGCGGCGCGACCGGAACCAGGGTCATCGATGCGGTCCCGCAAACTGGATCAGAATTGAAAATAGACAAAGGGTCTCTCAATCATCATGCCATAGCTCGCCAGCCCCAGCAGCAGTACCGCATACACCACCGACCGCACGGGAACGGGGAGCGAACGAATCCATCCGTCCTCCCCCCTTCCCCGCTGAAGCGATTGAATGCAGATCAGCAGCATGGCCGACACGACCACCACGAAGGAACCGCGCGGCGCGCTGACCGCGCCGTGCAGCCACCACCAGAGCCAGGGCTGGCAGATTCGAGTCAGCATGGACCCGATCTGTTCCAGCGATTCCGCCCGGAAGATCAGCCATCCGAGGCACACGAACTGGAAAAAGACGCAGATGCAGAGTACGCGCCACACCCTGCCAAGCCGCGCTTCGCAGCGCGCCGCAAGCGGCGCCCACCAGGGCTGCGCCGCTTTGTACGCCACCAGCAGCGCGCCTTGGTACACCCCCCACACAACAAAGGTCCACGCAGCGCCGTGCCACAGCCCGCCGAGGATCATCGTGATCATCAGGTTGACGTACGCGCGGCGCGGACCCCGGCGGCTTCCACCCAGCGGGATGTACAGGTAGTCGCGCAGCCACTGCGAAAGGCTGATGTGCCAGCGCCGCCAGAACTCCACGGGATTGCTCGCCAGGTAGGGCACGTTGAAGTTCAGCATCAGCTCGAAGCCCATCAGCTTCGAGCAGCCCCGCGCGATGTCCGTGTACCCGGAGAAGTCGCAGTAGATCTGCAGCGCGAACCCGTACACGCCGAGCAGCACGCCGCCGCCGTTGTGCGAGGCGGAATGACTGAAGATGTTGTCCACGAGCGGGGCGAGGCTGTCGGCCAGCGCCAGCTTCTTGAACAAGCCCCAGAAGATCAACAGGCCTCCGTCGTACGTCTGCTGAAGGTCAAGCCGGCGCGGCGCGGCGATCTGTGGGAGCAGGTCCGCGGCACGGACGATGGGCCCGGCCACAAGCTGCGGAAAGAACGCGACGAACAGCGCAAACTCGACCAGGCTGCGGTGCGCGGGCAGGTCGCCGCGGTACACGTCGATGGTGTAGCTGAGCGTCTGAAACGTGTAGAACGAAATGCCCACCGGCAGGATGACGCCGAGCGTCAGCGGGCTGACGGTCACGCCAAGGCTTTGCAGACCCGAGGTCAGGCTCGCGGCGAAGAAATCGTAATACTTGAAAAAGCCCAGCAGCCCCAGGTTGGCGGCCACGGAAATCAGCTGCACGGCCCGACGAGCTCGCGGCGACAACCGGTAATCCGGCGGCGCATCGGTCCCGCGTGCACCCGCGGCGTGGCCCGCTTCGCCTCCGCGCCGCGCGTCGAGCACGCGCGCCACCCCATAGTCCACCACGGTGGACAGCAGCAGCAGTGACAGAAACCGCCAGTCCCACCAGCCATAGAAGACGTAGCTGGCGACCAGCAGCATCGCATTCTGCAGCCGCAGCCGCCGCATGGTGGCGACATAGGCGACGTACACGATCAACAGGAAGACGGCGAATGTAACGCTGTTGAAGAGCAAATTGGGCAGCACCCGCCGGCGCGGACACCCGCAGCGCCGGCGTGGGTGTATCGGACGTCAGGCGGCGGGGGTGCAGTTGGACTGGATCGCGGGGACGGGGTCTGCCCCCCGCGCGAATTCGGCGCGGCGTCCGTCCGCAGGGAAGCCCTGCATCGAGCGCATTTCGGTGCGAAGCGGGGCGCCGACAGACCGTGAACCTGCCAAATGCGAAACTGCGCCCGGGAGGACTCGAACCTCCAACCTTCAGATTCGAAGTCTGCCACTCTGTCCAATTGAGCTACGAGCGCGCGTCGAGCCGCTGCCGCCAGGTTCGCGGGCATGCAGCGGCGTCTTGTGTTGACGGGCGCATCGTATGCGTCCCGAGAGGCGTCGTAAAGTTCTCAGGCCCGGGGGGTGGCGTCCCAGTCAGGGCAACCGCATTCTGGGACGCCGTCGCACAACCGAGCCGCGACCGTCAGGGAGCGAGCGTGTCCCACCCGACCCGCGGGTCCTTCAGAGAGCGAGCTACGTTTGAATGCGGTTGCCCAGGGCGTGCCAGTTGGGACGCGCGGGCGCTCGCTCGTGAGAATTGCACACCACCGCAGGCGACCCGCGCAAGGATTGGGGCATGCGGCGACTCCCAGACCCGGTTCCGGCACAGTGCGGCGGCGGTTCGCTCCCTGACGGTCGCGGCTCGGCAGGACCGGAATCGCAACAGCTTCGTGCAATTGCCCGGTTTCCGCGCGTGCGGTAGGCTCTCCGCCACGAACAAACCGTCACCCGCGAAGTTCCAGCCAGGGCGGAATAGGACCGCTCTGGGAGCGGACCATGAGGCCGGTGGGGATCGCCCGCCGTTCCGAAGAGGAGTCCCGTCGGGTTGTGCGTGACGGACCGGGAGCAGCAGTCCATGATCGTCGGCGTTCCGCGCGAAGTGAAGACACATGAGTATCGCGTCAGCCTCACCCCCGTCGGGGCGGACGAGTTGGTCCGCAGGGGGCACTCCGTGCTCATCGAACGCGACGCCGGGCTGGGTTCCGGCATCGCCAATGAAGAGTATGAGCAAGTCGGCGCGAAAATCCTCGCCACGGCCAAGGAGGTCTTTGCCGCCGCCGACATGATCGTCAAAGTCAAGGAGCCGCTGGCGAGCGAATGGCCCCTGATGCGCCGCGGACAGGTCATGTTCACGTACCTGCACTTCGCCGCCGACCGCAAGCTGACCGAAAGCGTTCTCAGGACGGGCACGGTGGCGATCGCCTATGAAACCGTGACCGACCGGCAGGGGCGGCTGCCGCTGCTGACCCCCATGAGCGAGGTGGCCGGGAAGATGAGCATTCAGGAAGGCGCGAAGTTCCTCGAGCGCCCGATGAAGGGGCGCGGCATTCTGCTGGGCGGCGTGCCCGGCGTGGAGCCGGCGGAGGTCGTGGTCATCGGCGGGGGCGTCGTCGGGACCAACGCGGCAAAAGTCGCGGCGGGGCTGGGCGCCAACGTCACCATCATGGACGTGAGCATCGACCGCCTCCGCTATCTCGACGACGTCATGCCCGCCAACGTCCACACCCTGTACAGCGACCGTCACGCGATCCGCCGCCATCTGCAGACGGCCGATCTCGTTGTCGGCGCGGTGCTGATCCCGGGCGCGCGATGCCCGATCCTCGTGTCCCGCGCGGACCTGAAGCTGATGAAACCGGCGGCGGTCATTGTGGACGTCGGCGTGGACCAGGGCGGCTGCTGCGAGACCATCCGCCCGACGACGCACGACGACCCGGTGTACGAAGTGGACGGCGTGGTGCATTACGGCGTGGCCAACATGCCCGGCGCGGTTGGGCGCACCTCGACCTTTGCGCTGACCAACGCGACGCTGCCGTATGTCCTGAAGCTGGCGGACCTGGGTTACAAGGCGGCGTGCAAAGCCGACGCCGGTCTGGCGGGCGGCGTGAACATGGAGGACGGACGCCTGACGAACCAGGCGGTGGCGGAAGCGTTCGGCATGAGTTGGGAGAAATCCACGGTGGCGGCGTAGGCTGGAAAAACTGAAACGTCGAAACGCTGAAACGTCGAAACGCTGAAATCCAGAACCCGTAGCGCCTGCGAGGGTCTTTCCAACGAGACTCCACATGCAAGCAAGCGACCGAAACGTCCTGACACCCTGTTTCAGAACCCGCGGGTTCGGAGGGCAACCCTCGCTCCCTCACGGTCGCGGCTCAGTTGTGCGGCAGCGTCTGAACGTCCGAACGTGGCAAGATTGCCCTGATGCGTAAGCGCGCATGGTCAAGAAACTCCTCCTCTTTCTGCTCGTCGTGGCCGTGGTTGTCCTCGGCTACTTTCAACTGCGCTCCTACCGCATGTCCTTCACCTCCGCGGAGGGCAAGCTCGCCGAGATCATCCGCGGCGACCTGACCGTGCCCATCGAGGCCACCGGCGAGATTCTCCCCGCGCGGCGCATCGAGATTAAGGCCGAAGCCAGCGGCGAAGTGCTGGAAATCAAGAAGCGCCCCGGCGACCTGGTAAAGAAGGACGAAGTGATCTTCGTGCTGGATGAAGCCGAGGAGCAGCGCAATCTCGAGCGCGCCGAGAACGAGGTTCGTGCGGCGGAGGCGCGCCTTCGCCGGGCGCAGCTGCAACTTAAGAACACGCGCGACATCGAGCTCGTCCGGGCCGACAACAGCATCACGCGCCTCCAGAAGCAACTCGAACTGGCGAAGTTCCAGAATGAGAAGTCCAAGGATCCGAAGCTTGGCTCTTCAGAGGAAGAGCTGCTCACGCGGGAAGTGGCGCTCGCCACGACCGAGGTCGATCTTTCCCAGGCCAAGGTCGCCCGGGTCGGCGTCATGCTGTCGATCGAGATCGGCGAGCAGGACGTCGCCGCCGCCAACGCCACGCTCGAATCCGCGAAGCGCACGGAGGCCGACGCGAAGGAGCGGCTGGAAAAAACGCAGATCCGCTCGCCCATCGACGGCATGATCGGCGAAGTCCCGCGCCAGGTCGGCGAGGTGATTCAGGGCGGAAAAACCACCATCACTGGCGGCACGCTCCTCGCCACCGTCATCGACGTAAGCAAGCGGATCGTCCGCGCCGAGGTGGACGAGGCCGACATCGGACGCGTCTTCAAGATCGCCCCGTCCTGGGCGCAGCCGGGGCGCGACGCCTCTGTTGCCGCGCCCACGGACTGGGAAGCTGCCGCCCAGGACATCGAGATGCTGCCCGTCATCCACGTGGATTCGTTCCGCGAGGAGGAGTTCACCGGCATCATCGAGCGGATCAACCCTGAGCCGAGAAAGGTGCAGGAGGCCATCTACTACTACGTGGACGTGGTGATCGTCAGCGCCAACCGCGAGAAGCTGTTCAACGGCATGCGCGCCGACGTGACGTTCACGTCCGAGCGCGTCAAGGACGCGCTGCTGTGTCCCGAGGAGGCGATCTTCGAGGACGCCACCGGGGCGCTGGGCGTGCGCGTGCCGGATGACTCGCCGGGCGCGGACCCCGCCGACACGAAGTTCATCCCCTGCAAGTTCAACCGCAGCAACAGCGTGTATTCGGAGGTCATGTCGGGGCTGACAGAGGGCATGAAGGTGTACACCAAGCTCCCGGTGAGCACGTCTTCCAGTCGGGACAAGAAGCGGTAGGAACCGCCCGCCAGGGGCGGGCGTCGAACCAGGTCGCCCGCGCGTCGCTTATGATCCGAGCCGCTCAACTCCGCAAAGACTACCCGATGGGCGACGACGTGGTGCACGCGCTGGCGGGCGTGGACCTGCTCATCGGCGCCGGCGAGTTCGTCAGCATCACCGGCCCGTCCGGCAGCGGCAAGAGCACGCTGATGCACATCCTCGGCTGCCTCGACCGCCCCACGTCCGGCACGCTCGAGTTCCGCGGCGCGATGGTCAGCGCCATGACGCCGCGCCAACTCGCCCGCGTGCGCAACGCGCACATCGGCTTCGTGTTCCAGACCTTCAACCTCGTTAACCGCACCAGCGCGCTGGACAACGTCCTCATGCCGCTGGTGTACACGCGCGGCGCCGTGGACCGCTCGCTGGGCCTTAAGGCGCTGGAGCAGGTCGGGCTGGCCAAGCGCGCCCGCCACCTGCCCAACGAGCTGTCCGGCGGCGAGCGGCAGCGCGTGGCCATCGCCCGCGCCATCGTCAACAACCCGGACTTCATCCTCGCCGACGAGCCGACCGGCAACCTGGACTCGCGCACCGGCGAGCAGATCATGCAGATCTTCCACGAGCTTCGAGCCTCGGGAAAAACCATCGTCGTCGTCACGCACGAGATGGACGTCGCCGCCCAGGCCGACCGGCTCATCGCCATGATGGACGGGCACATCATTGAGGACGCGCGCATCGACGAAGCCCGGCGCATGGACCTCCTCGCCACCGCGCAGCGCGTCAAGCGCCTGCATCGCAAGACGGCCTCGTAAGGAGCCGTCTGCTCGCCCCCCGGCGGGCACGGTCCGTCATTTCCGCGCAGGCTGGAACCCAGCGGTTTGGCAGTGCCCCCTGGACGCCCGCCTTCGCGGGGGCGACGAAGTCACCAGTCATTTCCGCGCAGGCCGCGCTTCCAGCAACCGCACGCCGCACTTTCAGCAGGCGAGCCACGCGCCGTCAGCAAGCGCCACCCTCTTTGAGCCGATAATCCACTCGTGGGTCTGTTGCAGCCGACGGCGCTTCGGCCAGACCTGCGCCCACGTTCGATGGGCCGGTTTTCATGTCGCCGACGCTTGTTCGACATTTCATCTGGCCGATTCACGAGCGCCTGCGCGGTCGCCCGACGTTCGCTCTGCTGCGCGAACTGGAGCGCGAACAGTGGACCAGCCCCGACGAAGTTCGGGAGATGCAGGCGCGGAAACTGCGCGACCTGTGGGACCACGCGCGGCGGAACGTGCGCTATTACCGGGAAACTCTTTCGCCCCGCGAAGGCTCGCCTGAAGTTGCGGATCCGCTCGCCCTGTTGCGCGACGCCCCCACGCTGTCGAAGCACGACATCCGCCTGCACCTGCCCGACCTGCTGTGGTCGCGCGCGCCCGGCGGGCTTCACCCCTACTGCACCGGCGGCTCCACCGGCGAGCCGCTCCGCTTCTACTTCGACCGGCGGCGGCAGGCGTGCGACCAGGCCGCCCGCATCCTGACGCACCGCTGGTTCGGCGCGGACCTCGGCGACCGGGAGCTGTGGCTGTGGGGCTCGCCGATGGAACTGACTCGGACGGACCGCGTGAAGCGCCTGCGCGACCGCCTTATCAATCAGCGGCTCATCGACGCCTTCGACATGTCGCCGCGCACAATGCTCCGCTACGCCGACATCATACGCCGGTTACAACCGCAGAGCCTCTTCGGTTACCCCAGCACGCTGTCCCGCTGGGCGGAGCACCTGATCCAGACGCGATCCATCCCCACGGTCGCGGCGCTGCGCACGATCTTCGTCACCGGCGAAGTCTGCGACGAGCGCCGGCGCGCCCTGCTTGAGCAGTGTTTCAACGTCCCCGTCGCCGACGGTTACGGCAGCCGCGAGGCCGGCTTCATCGCGCACGAGTGCCCGGAAGGCTCGATGCACGTCGTCGCGGGCCACGCCCTTGTTGAAATCCTCGACGGAGACAAGTCCGCGCCGGACGGCGAATGGGGCGAAATCGTCGTCACGCATCTGGAAGCGCGGGGGATGCCGATGATCCGGTATCGCACGGGCGACTGGGGGCGGCGGCTGCCGGGGCGCTGCGCGTGCGGCAGGGGCTGGCCGATGATCGACCGCGTGCGCGGGCGGCGCACGGACGTCATTCATCTGCCGGACGGGACGTTCATGCACGGGTTGTCGGTGATCTACGTGCTGCGCGCAACGCCCGGCGTGATCCGGTTCCGCGTCGAGCAGGCGCGCGACTGCACGCTGAACGTGCAGGTCGTGCTCGACGGCATGCAGCCCGTGGAGGCGTGCGAAGCAGTGCGACGGAACCTGCGACGGCTGGTTCATGATCGCGTGCGCGTAACGGTCGTCAGCGTGCCTGACATTCCGCCCAGCCGGTCCGGCAAGCATCGCCCGGTGATTTCGCACGCCGGGCCGGAGACGCGCGGAGCCGGCGAGGCAGACTTGAGCAGCGTCGAGAAACCCGTTGGCGATGTGAGCGCGAGGCGGCCCGAGATGTGGTGCGAATCCGCGACGCAACGCCAGGAGACGCGGCAGGCATGACGACCACGCTGCTGGAACCTGCAACGGCTTCAACATCGGGCGCGATGCCGGGCGTCGGCGCGGCGCTCGACTCGGCCGTGCGGACGAGGTCGGCCACCGCGCGAATGGAGGACGATCACCCCGACGCGCGGATCGCGCTTCGCGGCTGCGACGACGCCGCGTGGGACGCTCACGTCGCGTCCCACCCACTGGGAACGATCTTCCATACGCGAGCTTGGCAGCGCGCCGTGGCGCGCTGTTTTCCGCATGAGGCGTACGACATTCACGCTATCCGCGGCGACCGCGTGACCGGCCTGCTTCCGATGTATCACGTGCGCGCGCCGCTGCTCGGCTCGATGCTGGTGAGCGTGCCCTATGGCGTCGGCGGCGGCGTGCTGGCGGACGACCCGGCGACGGCGGACGCGATGATCGACGAGGCGATTCGGCTCGGCGAAATCCTTCGCGTTCGCGCGATCGACCTGCGCTCGTCAGTGGCCGCTTCCGCCCGGCTGCCGTGCGTGGGCCGCTACGTCGGCTTCAGCAGACCGCTGCCCGATCGCGTGGAGGACGTCCTTGAAGGGATTCCGCGCAAGGCCCGCGCCGTGGTGCGTCAGGCGCGCGATCGTCATCGGCTCGAAGCGGTCAGCGCGGATGAGCACCTGTCCACGGCGTGGCGGCTGTACTGCATGAACATGCGCCGGCTCGGATCGCTCAGCTATCCGCTGCGGTTCCTTGAGGCTTTGCTGGAAGAGACGCCGGGGCACCATCGCGTTTCGCTGGTGCATTGGAACGGTTGTCCGGTGGCCGGCTTGGTGAGCTTCACCTTCCGCGATCGCGTCATGCCGTATTTCTACGGCGCCACCGACGCGGCGCGGCGCTGCGGCGCGGCACACTATGTGTACTACGATCTGATGGAGTGGGCCGTGCAGCGCGGGTTGCGCGTGTTCGACTTCGGGCGCTCGAGGCGCGACAACGCGGGCAGCGCGGACTTCAAGCGGTTCTTCGGGTTTGAGCCGGCGCCGCTCGCGTATCAGCGCTGGTCGCCCGCCGGCGAGGAGGGACCGAATCTCACGCCGTCCAACCCGCGCATCCGCCTCGCGCGCCGCCTCTGGCCGCACCTGCCGCTGTGGGCGACGACGGCGCTGGGCGCGCGATTGACGCGGTACTTGCCGGGCTGACAAGCGCGGGTGCGCCGGGCGCCGGGGAATCATGCCGCCCGAACCGGGCGCCCCGCAGGCCGTGCTGAAACTCGATACGAGCCGTCGGACCCACCACGCCCGAGCAGGCGGGGGCCCAGGATACCCGGGAAAACAGCCGGATCGTGTCGCCTCGCAAACCAACGGCTGGATTCCCGCCTTCGCGGGAATGACGCGCGGCGCCGGACTTTCCGCCGCGGACTTGATCCGTCGGATTTGCGTGGCACGATGCGGGCATGTCAACCGTTCGTGACACGGCCGTCGTGCTTCGGCGCATCGAGTTTTCGGAAACCTCCCAGGTGCTGGCGGTGTTCACGCGGGATCACGGGCGCGTCCGGCTCATCGCCAAGGGGGTGAAGCGCTCGACCAAGACGCGCTTCGCCCCGGCCATCGACCTGCTCGAAGAAGGCAGCCTCCTCTTCAGCCCGCGCACCGGCACGGCCGAAGCGCTCTCCATCCTGGCCGAGTGGAAGCAGACGCGATCGTTCAGTGGTCTGCGCGAGCGTCTCCTCCGCGTCCGCGCAGCGGAGTATGTCGCCGAGACAACGGCCATGCTCACGCAGGATTTCGATCCTCACCCGGCGCTATACGACGCGCTGACGGCGACGCTGATGAGGCTGACCGACGCGAGCGACGAAACGGCCTTGCCGGAGGTCGTAGCACAACAGAGGAATCTGCTGATTGCGACGGGGCTTCTGCCGCGGTTCGACGCATGTGTGCTGTGCGAGAGCGAAGGTCCGCTGCCGTACTTTTCGGCGCTGGAGGGCGGGATGCTCTGCCGCTCGTGCGAAGCGGGTCTGGCGGAGAAGCGGGTCGTCTCGGCGGCGACGCTCAGCGTGCTGCGCGGGGGAGACGCCGCCGGGGGAGCCGTCGGGGCGTTTGACATCCTGGACTACCATCTCGCCCACGCCGCCGGACGTGAACCTACCACCGCGGCCGCGCTCGTTCCTCCGCAACGGCGTCGCTCGCTGCACTGAGCGGAACGCCGACGCGCGAGGGTCTTTCACGAGACCGCCTCATCCATCACAGGCGCCTGAGGGATACGAGAAATCGAAATCAGGAGTGTCGCTGACTGTTTCGAAGACAGGCTATCCGCAGATTGCACAGATTTCGCAGAGGTGAATGCGCGGGTCCGGGCCTTTCAGTGATCCCCATTCCCCGGCTTCGGCGATCAACACGTCCCTTCGTGCTCGACCGGCAGGCAAGCTCCGTCGACGCATGCTCACGCTGAGTACAGCGAGAGCATGCCACCCTGGCGAGAATGGAGGGACCCTGCGGACAGGCTCAGGATGGCAGTCTGCCTTCGTGACATGCTTACGCGCTGGACAACATGCTTACGCTGAGTACAGCGGGAGCATGCCCCCCGGCCGTAGATTGCTCACATTTCACAGATGTGAATGCGCAGGTCGCCGAGCGGGCATGCGTGCAAGGCGAGCCGGCGAAGGCGCGTCCCATCGCCCGACTTTTCGCAGCATGAAAAAAACCGCGGCCACGCCCCGCCGCCGGCGCTGAATTCTCTGAGTCTGCGAAATCTGCGTAATCTGTGGAATACTCTCCAAGGTCCGACTCAAGAGGCAGGCGCGCGCGGGACGCGCCCGCGGTCGTGGCGGGCGATGCGCGCGGCTTTGCTTTCAATCCGGCGGATCAGGCGCCGTTCGACGGGTCCGAGCCTGCGGACGCCGCGGTAGAGCTTCAGCCATCGCAGTCGGTCCGTCCGTGTGACGCGGTCTGCGGGGCAGGAATAGTGCAGCGCCGCAAGGTCCTTGACGATCCAGCGCTGCCGCAGCCAGCGCGGCTTGAACACGCGGGCGAGGTCGATCAGGCGGAACGCAGGAAGCGCGGCGGCCCCGTCGATGAAGACGTGGCAGGCGTAAAGGTCGCGATGAACATAGCCTCGGTCGTGGAATCGGGCGATCAGCGCTGCCAGCCCGGGGAGGGCGCGGCGGACGTCGCGGCGGTGCGCATCCTCGCCTGCAACCCGCCGCGCGAACCACTGCTCCAGCGAAATGCCCGGCGTCGCCGCGATCAGAAGAGCGCTCGCCTGCTCGACCCCGCCCGCAAGGCGCTCCGCCAGTGCGGCCGGTTCGGCGCAACCCACGCCGTCCGCCGCCAGCCGCTGCATCCAGCACCACTCCGCTCCGGCGAGCGTTCCTGCATCAGGGCACAAACGCAGGGCAGCACGTCGCGCGGGCGGCGGCGGCGCGACGTACTGCTTCAGGAAGAACACGACCTCGCGTCCGGCATCGTCAGCCAGCGCGATGCGCGCCCGCCGCCGCCACCGCGTCAGCCCCGGCTTGCTCATTTCGCCGCCCACCGTCGGGTCGAGCAGTCGCTGCGGTCGGCTCCACCCGGCCTGGTCGAGGAGGGTCCGGAATCGCGGATGGATCCAAAGGCGTCCCGCGGAGGAGGCGTCTTCTGCTTGAATCGCGTCAACGATCTCATCCGGAGTCGGCATCAGCCTGTTCATCCGCGTCCCTTGGCGCACGGCGTCCTGCGCATTTCACGGCCGAGCGGCGAAAGACCGCCGCCTGCCCGCATTCTCGCCTCGCCGTGGGAATGCTCAAGAAAAAGCGGATCGGGGGGGCTTGATCTCCGCGGACTGATGAGGTATAAACGAGCCTCGGACCTAAGGTGCCTCGTTCCCGGGGGGCCCAGTGCGGAAACGCACTGGCGGGCGAGGCACCTCCTTTTTTTCCGCTCGATTGTCCGACATGTTCCGACCTCTCGGTTGTCCCTCAAATTCTGAACTCTCGGATGTCCCTCAAGTTCTGACTGCTCGGTTGCTCCTCAAGCCGGGTCGCATCGCGGACCGCTTCAGCCCTCAATGGAAACGCAGAGTGAAGGACTCGTGGCGCGTGGCACGGGTCCGCAGCAGCGGACCCGTGTGGTTGTCAGCAGCGGTGCAAATCCGGATAGCACTGAATCTTCAGATGGTAGCCCTTTCTTCATCGCTGTTTGGCCCAGGCGGGAGCGGAGTCCCGTCGCGGAGCGACGGGCTACCCACCACCTTGCCCATCCGGCGCCTGTGCTTTTGAGCCGCGGTCGGGCCGACTTTCACCTACAACTCAAGGTTGCTGAGCAGGAAACCCCCCGTCAGCGCCGATTTCCGGCGAGCCCGGCTCACCCCCTTCCAAACCGCGCGCCGATTTATATCCAAGGATCGGTCCCCTATCGCGTATATTCAAAAAGAGGAGAATGTCCCCACGGGGAGGAGGGACGGTCATGTTCACCACTCCGATGACTTTAATCCTGATGATCGGATGCCTCGCGGCCGGCGTGGTCGGCATTGCCCTGGTGATTCTCTCCGCACGTCGCGATCGCGCGGACCGCGGGGGGAAGCCGGCGCCGCCGACGCCGGGGGAGGCCTCGGGCACGGCGTCGCGCAACTGTCCGCGATGCCTGCAGTTCAGCCCGGGATACGCGAAGTACTGCGCTCACTGTGGCTACGCCTTTGAAGCGGAGTCCTGAGTTTCGCCGGCGGCGAGGCCCGGTGCGCCGATTCTGAATCTCGTTTGCACGGGAGAATCAAGCATGTCTCAGTTTTCAAGTCCCAAGCCCCGGCCGGGCATGGGGTGGCTGGCCAAGAGCCTCATCGGCATGGGCGTGATGGTCCTGGGCGGACTGGTGTTCCTCGGCGCGCTGCTGTGGTGGACCGTCGTGCGCGTGGATGTCGGCTCGGACGAGCTGCTGGTGCTGATCAACAAGAGTGGCGACGAGCTGCCCAACGACCTGGGTCCGGACTTCGACGATCAAGTGATCCTCTACGACGAACTGGTGCAGGCCATCGCGCGCAAGACGGGCAAGTCTCCGGAGGACGTCCGCCGGGATACCGCGGGCGTTCAACTTCAGGTGCTGCTTGCCGGGCGGTATTTCCCCAATCCGTACCGGTATGAGCGGCGCGTCATCAAGGCCACGGTCATCGGTCCCAACGAAGTGGGCGTGCTGATCCGGCAGTTCGGCAAGCCGCTGCCCTTCCCCAAAACCGTCGCCACCGAGCCGGACGAGCGCGGTCCGGTTGCGGAGGTGCTTCAGCCGGCACGCCACAACATCAACCTGCTGGCGTACGAAGTGCAGAAGTTCGACATGAGGCTGGTTCCGGAGGGGCACTGCGGCGTGGTCACACTGTTGAGCGGGCGCGATCCGGCCACGCCGAACACGTACACGGTCGAAGCCGGGGAGAAGGGCGTGCAGCGCGAGGTGCTGCCGCCCGGTCGCCACCCGTACAACCCTTACCTGCAGCGGATCGACCTCGTGGATCTGCGCAGCCACAAGTACGACATGATCGGCGACGACGCGATCTACTTCCCGTCGAATGACAGCTTTCCCATCGAGCTGCTGGGATACGTGGAGTGGGCGGTTCGCCCGGACCGGGTGGCGGAGGTGACGGTGGCATACGGCGACGAGGAGGACATCCTCAAGAAAGCCGTGCTGCCGCACGTGCGCAGCATCTCCCGCATCCAAGGCTCGCGCCTGCGGGCGCGCGAGTTCATCGGCAAGACGCGCACCGAGTTTCAGGACCACCTGCTGACGGAACTCAAGAAGCAGTGCTGGCGCGAGGGCGTGGACATCAAGGCCGCGGCGATTACCGAGATCAAGCTTCCCCCTGAAATCGCCGCGCTCATCAGCGCCCGCGAGCAGGCCGACCAGGACATGATGCGCTCCGGCACCCAGATCGACGAGGCCAAGTCTGAAGCGCGCCTGGTCGAGGAGCGCGAGCGGCAGGAGCAGAACCGCAAGATCGGCGACGCGAAGCGCGGCGTCGTGTCCATCACCAAGAAGGCCGACCAGGACAAGGTCGTGCAGATCACGCAGGCGGAGCGAGAACTCGAAGTGGCGCGGCTCAATCTCGAAGCGGCGGAGAAGCTGGCCGCCGCGACCCGCGCGAAGGGCGAGGCGGAGGCGAACGTGGTGCTGTTCGGCTACCAGGCCCGCGCGGAACCTCTCAAGATGGCGGTGAGCGCCTTCGGCGACGGCGATATGTATGCCCAGCAGTTCTTCTTTCAAAAGGTCGCCCCGGCGATCCAGAGCATCCTGACCAATACGGAAGGCCCGTTCGCGGAAGTCTTCAAGCAATTCCAAGCGTTTCCGGCGCCTGCGCCGACGGCATCGAAGGGAGGGTCGCAGCAGTGACGCTTCGCAAGCTGATTCCATCCGTGGTGGGTGCGGCGCTGATCGTCGCTTCGGTCGTCACGGCCGTGTACTGGACGCAGTTCCGGTTCTACGTGCCGCCGGACTCGTGCGCCGTGCTGAAGCGCAAGACGGGAACCGAACTGCCGCCGGGCGTGAGCATCGCCACCCAGCCCGGGGAGAAGGGACTCCGCGAGCACGTTTTGGGACCGGGCCGCTACTTTCGCAATCCCTGGGACTGGGATTGGACACTCGTGCCGCTCACCGTGGTTCCGGCGGGCAATCCCGCGAAGTGGGAATGGGTCCATTCGCTGGACGAATCCCAGCGCGCGCGCATCAAGGCCGGCGATTTCAAGTTCCAAGGCGAGTATCCCCAGGTCGGCGTGGTGACCCGCAAGATCGGCAAGGAGCCGCGCGGCGGGCAGACGCTGGTCGATCGCGCTTCCGGCGAGAAAGGCGTGTGGCGCGAGGTGCTCACGCCGGGAACCTACCGGCTCAATCCCGAGGTCTTCTCGGTCGAGTATCACCCGGCCGTGGTGATTCCCGCCGGGTTCGTCGGCGTCGTGACCAACCTGTTCGGTGAAGATGTGTCGGGCGAGGCGTCCAGCACGGGAACAGCGCCGCAGGCGACGCAGCCTCCGGCGATTACGGCGCCGCCTTCAGGCAAGGATGCGACGAACCCGCCTGATGCGAACGCTCCCGAGGCGGGCGATCCGCGGAAGAAGGTGGAAGCGGACACGATGACGTCCATCACGCGCCCCTTGGCGGAACCGGGCGAGCGCGGCACGCTGCGCAATGTCCTTCAGCCCGGCGTGTACTTCATCAACCCCAAGCTCCAGCGCGTGATCCCCGTCGAAGTGGGGTACAACGAGTACTCGCAGGTGAAAGTCAGCGAAGCCGAGAACAACCGCATCTCGTTTTCATCCGAGACGGGTTACATCATCAAGATCGGGGTGACGGTGATCTGGGGCATCCATCCCACTCATGCGGCCCAGATTATTAACGAGTTCGGCAACATTGACGGCGTGCTGGACAAGATCATCTCGCCGCAGCTCCGGTCGATCTGCCGCAACATCGGCGCGACCTACGCCGCGCGCGACTTCATCCAGGGCGCGCGGCGCGAGGAGTTCCAGCGCGAGCTGACCGCGGAGCTGAAGCGCGTCTGCGGCGAGAAGCACGTGGACGTGCTGCTCGCCTTGGTCCGCGAGGTCGAAGTTCACGCGCCGGACGAGCGAGGCGGCGAAGTGACGGAGGACCTCAAGAAGACCATTCAGGAGAGCTTCCTCGCCGTCGAGAAGCAATTGACCAACGAGAAGCAGCGCGAGGCCGCAATCGTCAAGGCCACCCTCGAGGAAGAGAAAAAGAAGATCGACATCGCCCGCGAGACCATCCAGGCCGACACACGTCTGATGGTCGCCGACATCCAGGCCGACGGCGAGAAGGAGTCGGCGCAGGTCCAGGCGAGGGCAAACCTCGAAGCGGCCACTATCCAGCAGCAAGTCGCGGAGATGGATGCCAAGCGCACTGAGATTCTCGGGCAGGCGGCGGCGGACGTGGAGCGGTTCAAGAAGGAGGCCGAGGCGAAGGGCTACAAGATGCTGGTCGATGCGTTCGGATCCGCGCGGGCGTACAACCTGTACACCTTCGCGGAGAACTTCCAGCCGCAGAGCATCAAGCTCATCTTCGCGGGCGAGGGCACGTTCTGGACGGACCTCGGCAAGTTCGAGGAAGTCGGCGCGGCCAAGATTCTGCAATCCGCCGGCACACATCCGCCCGAACCGTAGGCGGCAGGAAGGCGACACCTCTGTTCGCCCAGCGTGAGCGCAACGGCCGTCATTCCCGCGCACACCTGACTCGTCATTCCCGCGCACACCTGACTCGTCATTCCCGCGCAGGCAGGAATCCAGCCCCGCCGCAAGCTGGACCCCCGCCTGCGCAGGGGTGACGAGTGAACGTGTACTGACGCCGCAGCGCCGAACCCTGCACCCAGACCCTTAGCCCTGAACCCCGGACCCCGAACCCCGAACCCCGAACCCTGAACCCTGAACCCTGAACCCTGAACCCCGACATCCGCCCTCGCGCCGGGCAAACGAGCGGGCACTTGGCCCGGAACCCGCCCGAGGTTACCCTTCGCACCTACGCGAGCCGTGATGGGCGGCTCAATCCCGCCAACCTCTGCAATCAGGAGTTCATCCATGACGACGCGCACTGCAGCGCTGTGGACCGTGGTCGCATCAACGGGACTGCTTCCGGCGGTCGTGCCGGCGAGGGCGCAAGACCCCGTCAAGGTTGGACCGACCATCTACAAAACCGTTTTCGAGAATGACGCCGTCCGGCTCTGCTCCATCACCTTCAAGCCGGGGGAGAAGATCGCCATGCACTCTCACCCCGACCACCTCGTGTACATCCTCACCGAGGGCAAGCTCAAGCTCAGCTACGCCGACGGCAAGACGCAGGATCTTGAGGGAAAGCCCGGCGCCGCCAACTGGATCAAGGCCGAGTCGCACGCCGCCGAAAACGTCGGCAACGCGGAGTTCCGCGGCATCGTCGTCGAGTTCAAGAAGGCCGCGCAACCCGGCGCCAAACCCGCCGCGCCGCCGGAGGGTCAGGATCCCGTCAAGACCGACCCTGCGAAAACCAAGGTCGTCTTCGAGAACGAGCGCGTCCGCGTCCTCGAATCGCACCTTAAGCCCGGCGAGAAACTGGCCATGCACTGGCACCCGGCCAACCTCATCTACGCCCTGACGGACGCTAAGGCCAAGTTCACTGATTCGGCCGGCAAGGTGACGGAGAAAGCGCTCGCCGCCGGCGCCGCCATGTGGAGCGACGCCGTCAGCCACACCGTGGAGAACGTCGGCCCCGCCGAGATGGGCGCGCTGAACATCGAGTTCAAGGACCCGGTGGAAGCCGCGCCCAAGGCCAAGGCGGGGTAGCTTCGCCGATCTTCACCGCGGAACCTGTTTCAGAATCGACCTTGGTGCAATCTCCAAGACCGCATGTGGCACCGGTTTCCAACCGGCGGCTGTGGCACCGGTTTCCAACCGGCGGCTGTGGCACCGGTTTCCAACCGGCGGCTGTGGCACCGGCTTCCAACCGGCGGCTGTGGTACAAATTACCAAATCGGTGTCTGTGGCACCGGTTTCCAACCGGCGGCTGTGGTACAGGTTACCAAATCGGTGTCTGTGGCGCCGGTTTCCAACCGGTCGCTGTGGCACCGGTTTCCAACCGGTCGCTGTGGCACCGGTTTCCAACCGGTGGGTGTAGCACAGGTTTCCAACCTGTGCAGGCCTCCATACAGCCGTCCCACACCTGGACGACCTGCTCGTCCTGTCTGCGCGAATGCCGGCGACGGGGGTGCTTGGCGCAACCTTCGACTTCGCTGCGCGCGATCCGCTACGGCGCATCGCCCGTCAGGTCCTGCAGCATTCGGCGGAACGCCGCGCTGGCGGGGTTGATCGCCAGCGCCTTGCGGATTGCCTCGACGGCTTCCGCCTTGCGATCGGACTTCGCATAGATGTTCGCCAACGCCGCGTAGGCGTTGGCGAGCTTCGGGTCGGTCTTCAGCGCCGCCTCGCAATGCGCGATGGCCGCCGGGTAGTCGCCCTTCGCGGTCAGCGCCGCCGCGAGCTGCATGTGCACGAACGGCATCTCGCCCGAACTCTTCAGCGCCAACTCGTACACCGCCACCGCGTCATCGAGCTTGCCCAGGCGCATCAGCGCCCCGCCCAGGTCCGTCAGCGTGATGAAGTCCGTCGGTCTCTCCGCCAGCGCCTTGCGGTAGTGTTCCACCGCTTCATCGAGCCGCCCGAGACCGTTGAGCGCGTTGGCGAGGAGCCGGTTGGCGTTGAACTGCCCGCGCGACGCCGCGGGCTGTGAGGCGAGCAGTGGCCGCAGTCTCGCGGACGCTTCCTCGAAGCGCCCCGCGGTGACCATCGCCATGCACGCGCTCAGCGTTTGCACCTCCTCCGCGTGGTCCACGGGATTAGGACCGGTGGGCGGGAACCGCTCAAGGTCATTCGAGGCGGCGGCGCTGCCGATCTCGTCCTCGCCGGCGCTGCCAAGGTACCCCAGCGCCTGCAGCGACGACCGCTCCTCGGCGGTCACGGCGCGCCGCGCCGCGGCCGGGTCCGTCACGCGCGGCGCCGCGGCGATCAGTTGCGCCAGCTCAGCGCGCATGCGCTGCGCGCGCTGCGGTTCCGCGTCGATGAGGTTCCGCGACTCCTTCGGGTCCGCCGCGACGTGGTACAGCTCCGGCTTGGGACCCAGCACGTACTTCCACCCCTCCTCGCGCAGGCTTCGCAGCGGCGCGTACACGTAATCGAACAGCGGCGACAGCGTTTCAGAATACGCGGCGCGCGATGTCCGGCCCCGCTCCCCCTGTAGCAGCGGCATCAGGCTCTCGCCCTGCATGGCGGGCGGACCGGACACCTGCACGAGATCCAGCACGGTGGAGGGCACGTCGATGTGCCGGACCTGGTGGGCGATGCGCAGACCCTGGGGGATCCAGCCGGGAAGCCGCAGGATCAGCGGCACAGCGAGCGTCGCGTCGTACACCAGCAGCCCGTGCTCCTCCTCGCCGTGCTCGCCGCGCCCTTCGCCGTGGTCCCCGGTCAGCACGACGAGCGTGCGCCCCGTCAGCTTCAGCGCGTCCAGCTCGCGGAAGAGCCGTCCAAGCTGCTGGTCCACGTACGCGATCTCGCCGAGGTAACCGTCCTTGTATTGCGACTTGAAGGGCTGCGGCGCCTGGTACGGCAGATGCGCGTCGTACAGGTGGACGAACAGGAAGAACCGCTCGCTCGCGTGCCCCCGCAGGAATTGAATCGCCCCGTCGCACACGTCCTGGGCGACGCGCTCGTTGACCGGCTGATCCGTCGGGTTCGCCTTGCGATAGCGCACCTCCCGCGGATCGACGTAGGTGTCGAAGCCCTGGCGCAGCCCGTACTCGCGGTTGAGCACCATCGCGGACACTTCCGCCCCCGTGACGAATCCCGCCCCTTTCAGCAGCTCCGCCAGCGTGACGTTTTCCGCCGCCAGCTCGAATTGCGCGTTGACTCGCGCGCCGTGAACGAACGGGTACGTGCCCGTCAGCAGACTGGCGTGCGCGGGAAAGGTCGTCGGCGCGGAGGTGACGCACTGCGCAAACAGCGTCCCGCCGGCCGCCAGCGCGTCGATGTTCGGCGTGCGCGCGAGCGGATGTCCGTAACAGCCGAGGTGATCCGCTCGCATCGTGTCGAGCGAGATGAGCAGCACATTGAGCTGCTCGCGCGGCACGGGGCGCTTCCCCAGAAACACGAACCCCGCCGTCACGAGGAGCGCCGCCGCGACCAGCGCGCCGCCCGCGCGGACGAAGAGGCGCTTTCTCGATGCGCCCTTGGACAACGCGCCGGCCCCCGCGGCTCTGTGCGCGTCGTCGCCGCCACCCCCTCCGGAGGGCGCGCCCGCGCTGCCACCCGCGCCCGCCGCACGGCGATCGCGAGCGGCCCGGTCCTGTCGTTGCAATCGCTTACTCACCCGGCGCTTCCTTCACGCAATTCATCAATCAGCGCTTCCTTCACGCCCCTCCTCACAACACCGCCGCTCCCCCGCGAGCACCGCCTCGTATCCCCAGCCCCTGCGCGGAATATCCCACGAACGCGCCCATGCTACTGGTCGTTGACGCCTGAATCCACGCCTTGTCAGCCCGTCGCAGTTTCCGAATCGCAGAGTTCGGCGCAGGAATTTCCCGCAAGAATGCACATCCCGGAGTTCCGTGCCACAGCTTTTGCAGCGGCCTGCCCATTTACAACGACCACACGTGAACCACCGCTGCGTTCACGTCGGCGCCGCCACGTCCTCGCTCGACCATGAACAGCCGCCGGCTTGCCGCATCGAACGCCATGCCGCCCGTGCCTCCGCAGGTGTGCCCCGGCGAATAGAACACGCCGGGACGCCACATCTCATAAGGCAGGACAACCCATGGATCCTGCCGGCTCATGGCCGATGCGCCGAGGGAATGCACGTCGTAGAAGATGACTTGGCGTTCATACGGCTGGCAGTGATAGCCGTGGGCGTCGCTGCACGGGTCGCCGCATTCGACCGGCGGCTCGTCATAACAGTTCTCGCCCAGCCCCTTCAGCCCGAGCAGCAGCACGGCCCTGCGCCTTCCGTTGTCCACGAACGACCCGCCGGTCCAGTCGTCGCACATCGTAAAGCCCGGGAAGTCGCAAACCGCCGCGTCGCCGACGTTGGGTCCGGCACAGGCGGGAAACATCACGCGATAATAGAGCAGCGGCAGGGCGTCGAGATTGCCGGTAGGGTCGTCCGCGCCCCACGGAGCAAACGCCATCAGCGTCGGCCCCTGCGAACCGCCGTCCGTCGTGATCGGGATCGTGCCGTCCGCCGGAGTGCCGCGCGACCGGCCCGTAATCAGAATGCGCCCGCCCAGATACTCGTCCGCGTAGGCCTGCGGGACGGTGAACAAGTAGGAGCCGGTCTTGCGACCGTGAAAGGGCGCCGATCGGGGTCCGACATGGAACATACCACGCGCCTGCATGCCGTTGAGGTTGGCGAACCAGAGGGAGGGGAAGGTATCACTGCCCGCGACGCCTTCCGCGTACCACAGGTTGATTGCGCCGTAGAGCTTGTCGCTCAACTGCGAGCCGCGCCTCGGGACATACTCCAAGGCGCTGACGTACACGTACTCTCGGTGGACGCTGGATGCCAGCCCGCCGTCGAATGGGGTCAAAGCGCCGATGCGTTCGGCCACCGGCAAGTCCTCCCAGCCGGCCGCGCGCGTCGCCGTGGGTATGCGGACTTGACCGTAGTACGCCCCGCAATCCCAATCGGGGTTCCAGCAGGATTCGCCGGGATGCGCCGGATCCTGAAGCAGCTCGAACCCGGTGACGAGCAACGTCCCGGCCCCGCCGTCGCCTTCGGGGTAAAACGAAATCCCTTGCGCGCCCCAGTTGAACTCCTCGGGGAGTCTGAATGCGCCGAGATACGTCAGGTCCGTCGAGGCGAGTCGCTCCTGCGGACGTGCGCCGACATCGATTCCGTCGGCGCGATTGTCATTGTCGTTGTGGGTGACGTTGGCGTTTGACAGACCGTTGTCATTCCGCACGGGACTGCCGTCGCCGCCTCCTCCACCTCGCGCGCTGCAGCCGCCCAGCACATAAGTGAACGCACTCACGCATAAACACGGGCACACGCCTCTCCACGGCCACTTCCGCGCATTCATCTTACCCCCTTTTCGCCGGACAGTTCATCGCAAACGCCTTCCGCCGTACTGCTGGGGTGCAGATGTACACGACACTCTCCCTCTTCGGCCTCCACGCCTGCCGACACAGGGCGGCAAGGTGCGTACCAGGCATGATGTTGAAGCGCGCCCCCGTGCAGGTGAGCGGGAGTGCAACGCAGGTCAAACGCGGGCGGGTCCGATGAGGCCGGCGAAATCACAGCAGCATGCGCCAGCGCGGGTCTACGAGGCCTGTGTGGGTAGGCACGAAAAAAAGTGGCCCGGTCTCGGAGGTTCTCCGGACCGGGCCGGATGCTTGGTGCTGCCATAAGCAGCTACGTCCGCTGCCTAAAGCAGCAAACCTATCAATCCGACCATGGATCACCTCCCTTCAAAACGGGCCCACCCGGGGGACGATCAATGGTCGTCTCTCGTCCGCCGGCCTTACCCGTCCTGCAACCCGTCGGCCACAGGCTCATCGCGCGGGGGGCGCTAGCTGCCCCGCCGCTCGTCAAGGACTGATCCGGTCTGCGCGCCGCCCAATTTCGACGCCATCTCCGAACCGGTGCCCTGCGCACATGAGTATACGTCGGCTGGATTGCTTTCGTCAAGAAAAAAACACGCACCCCCCAAGATTTTGTATGATGCGTTCGCGTCAGTCCGAGATGTAGGGCTTTGACCCGCCTGCTGCCACACAAGTCCACGCGGACCGAAGCCCGCGGCTCGCATCTCTCATTGAGGCCGGACCTGCGGGGGCCAGAAGACGTAATCGTCGGATGCGCCCTCTTCCACGCCATCGTCCCAGCGATGCGCGTGCATGCCGCCGTCGTCCAGACCATTTTCGGACATCGAGTATACGCGCGGCCCATCCGGCGTGAGCTGGTAACCGAAGTCCGATCCTGTAAACGGGTCCGTTCGCACACGAGTTCGATGCGGCTCGGGAAGCTCGTCGAGCGAGGCGGGCCAGCGCCCCTCGCGCGCCTTGTAGAGGTGCGCTGCGTAGGACAACTGCGTGGCGCGGCGCGACGCTTCCGACCGCGCGCGCAGCTTGTAGTACCGGCTCAGGGAGGGCAGCAGCATGTCGGCCATCGGATTCCCCGCCGCAAACGACTCCTGCATCGCGTCCAGGTCAGCGGCGCGCACCAGCGGGTACCCCACGCGCATCTGGTCCGCGAGCGTGCGGTAGTGCGCGTCGAACCCGTCGATCGTCTCGTACACCTGCGGCGCCGTCATTTCGGAGATGGACTTGCCCGGCTCCTCCGATCCCTCACCGATCAGCGAGCTGAACTTCTCAATCCGATCAGGAATCGGCTTTGGCTCGCCGTTCTGTTCGCCGGGCCAGAACATGTACTGAATCGAATCCATGGCCATCGCATGTTCGCCGCGGATGCTCTGCACCGGGTCGCGGTCGCAGCGATCAAACGATTCCAGCGTGTTCAGCGCACCTTCGATCTCCTCTTCCGTCTGGAATACACCTTGGTCCAGCGCCCAGCGCGCGTTCTCCTGCACCAGCGATTGCTCCGCCACGCCGACAAGCTCCTCGATCAGCGTCGAGCCCATCTGCATGTGCCCGGCCCCGCGCAGCACGGTTTCCCACGCCTGCGTCATTCTCGCCGGATCCACGCGACCGCCTTCCGCGCGCCAACTGTCGGAAATGAGCTTCTTGGCCATCGCCCGATGCGACGACAGTCCCGGCAGGAGGATGTTGATCAGCAGCGATTGCTCCCTCGCCTCCTCCTCCGGATGCGTCGTCGCGTCGTCCGGCGGGGGCAGGTCCGGGCCGGCGTAGCCCGTGTGCAGTGTGGCCTGCCGGAACCAGTCCGCCAGCCAATGCGTCTGCTGGTACGACGCCTCCCAATCCGGATGATCCTCGGGCGCCCACGGCGCGGGGTGAGCGAAGGTTGTTCCGTCGGAGAACATGTTCACCAGCTCCGGCCAGTCCGGCTTGCTTCCGGGCGGATCGTTGGCGGCGGGCATGACCTGCATGTAGGCGATGTTGGCGTCATCCGCGGTGGCGCCTCGGCCGATCGTTCGATACCATGTCGCGTAGTCCACCCATTCCCTGAACGTGGGGGTCGGCGCAAAAGTCGAATACGGATCGGGCCATGGCGACGAAGCTTCCAACAAGGCTGGGGCGTCTTGGTCGCCGGCGTTCTTGACTGCGGCTTCCGAGGGAGCGGCTTCGGGTCGTGTCGAACCCAAGGAGGCCGGGTCGGCGATTCCCGAATCCCCCGGGCGTCCCGTCGCGGCGCGACCCGGCGCGCCGGCGACCGAGGCGGATGCGCTCTGGGAAGTGATATCCCCGCCGGTCGGTTCACCGGGCCCGGCGGTCGAACCCCCCGCGATCGTCGAGGTTTGGCGTGGCAAGCGGGATGCGCCGTCGCTTCGCCCTTCGACCGGCGCGGAGGCGACGAGCACGAACTCGTGCGGCGAAATGGTGTCCGCGCCGACTGGCTCGCCGGCGGACTGGCGCGCGGCGCGGGCGTCCGATCCGTCTTCCGCGAGTTCGTGCGCGGCGCACGCCCGGCGACGCTCCTCCTGCGAGACCGACAGCAGGCCGTCCACAACGGAAGCTCGCGCTCCTTCGCGCGGCGCGGCGTAGAGCATCAGCAGCCCCGCGCCCTTGAGCACCGTCAACGCCGCGTCCGTCGCGCCCGGCGGACCCTTGCACGAAGTTTCCGCAAACGTCCGCGCGTCGTTGGATTCGAACAGGCGCATTCGCCCCGCATCGCAGAAGCAGCCCGTCAGCGTCTCTCCGCGCGCGAGCAGGTCGCCCACAAGGTGAACGTCATCGGGCCGCTTCGGGCTGAAACGTGCAAACCGCCGTCCATCGCGCGACAGAAAGCCCAATAGCGCGGGGGACTTCGCGTCCGACGGACTCGACGTGGACGCCGGCGCATCGACGTAAGCAAAGACCCGGTCCCGGAACAGGGCCGTCATTACATGCATCTCGCCCCGCGGCGCGGCGATCTTCATCTCCACCTGCGGGTCGAGCACGAAGTGAATCCCGTCGCGCGAGACGGCCCCGCGGATCACCTGCGCGGCTCCGGCGGCGCCGGACACCGGTTGAACACCCGTGCCGCCGGCCGGCGCGGGTTTGTCGCCGCCTTCGGTCTGCCCCGGCGCGGGTCCACCGTCGGTTTCCGCGGGCGCGGGCTGTGCCCCGCCTTCAGAATCGGAAACGCCGGCCTCGTGGGAGCGGTTCTGGATCGGGGCCTCCGCGGACTCGCCGGACGGCTGGGTGTCGCGGTGGACCGGTCCGGTCGTGAAGAAGATCTTGATCGCGCCGCCCGGCGAGACGACGGCGTCCGCGTGACGCGGAAGCTCCAGCGAGCCGGCCGTCGACTGAATCCGCGCCGGATGGGGCGCATCCCACGAGCGTCCCTCGTCGCGTGAGAACGTCACCCAGATGGAGGATCGGTCCTGCGAGTGCACGTCGAACATCGCCATGATCCGCCCGTCGCGCAGGCGCACAAGGTCCGGGGCGGATGCCTGGTCAAGAAACAAGACCCCCTCATCCGTGAAGGTTCGCCCATCACTCGATCGGGCCAGTCGCAACTGAAGGTCGCCGGAAGCGGAACGCGACGCCGGCGGCGCCGGGGCGCCAGTCGATGCCCCTGCACTCAACACCAGCAGGACCAGAAGTCCGAATGCGGACGCTTGGCGCCCGAAGACTCGCCGCGGACTTCGTCCGCGAGCACTCGTTGATGCAACCGCGTTCATGTGCGCCCCCAACTTGCGATCTTCTTCCGGCTTTCCGCGTCGCCGCTGCACAACCCCTCCCCTTGTTCCGCCACTTCAGATGCCCGATCAAGAGACGCGGTGACAAGCGCAATGTTATTCCCGCAGACCGGGCTGAGCCGCGCGGGCGGCGGAATCATCCAGGTGGGTCGCCATCTGACCGCGGGGGACAGCGCCATCCCGGCGCAGGGATCGCGGGACGTCCTGAATCCGTGCCTCGGAGAGCCTGCCAACTCTGAAGCAGGTGCGGGCGGAGGATACGCGTGAGGGGCAGAGGAGACGCGTGCGGCGCGTATGAGACGCGTGAGGGGCAGAGGAGACCCTCGTCACGACGAAACCGCGACCGGAAATTCCGCGACCCTGTTGGGGTCCAAGCCCGATTCGCATCCTGACCATCGGTTCCGCTGCGAGGCGAGGGGCGCCGCTCTACCCGTGGCTGCATTCCTCGGCCCCGAGGGGACCGCCGATCCTGTCACGGCTGCGATCGCCCGTGCCGCCGTCGCCGACTTGAAACCCGCCGCGAAGCCGGGTAAGAACACAGGCCGCAGTGGGCTGTAGTTCAATTGGTAGAACGCCTGACTCTGGATCAGGAAGTTCAAGGTTCGAGTCCTTGCAGCCCAGGTGAACGCCGCGCAACCCGCATCCGCATCGGGTCGTTTGCTGCGTAGTCGCCTCCCGGTCGACCCCAGAGACGAGTCCCGCCATGTGTGGGCCGAGCATGTGCGCGACTTCGAGCGGCGAGCGCGCGACCTCCGCCGTCCCGCCACGCAATCGCAAACCGAGCCGCCACAGGCGCTTAAGCACGCTTCGCCCTGCCGCTCACCGGAGGCTCCGGTTGTCCGACACCGGCGCCACACTTCATGTGAACACTCTACCTATCCGTCGCGTAGAGTGGTGTATCGCCCCGGGGGTGCGTCCGTGGATCGACCGGTTGTTGGGGATGTGCTTTCCCCCATCCCGTCTCGTAAGGAATGAATCCATGATCCGATTGGCGAATCGACCCAGGTGGGCGTGCACGGCCGCGGTGTGTGCGGCGCAGCTTTCCGCGGCTTCCTCCGCGAGCGCGGAGCAACGGTATTCCATGGTGCGCATCGCGGAACTGGGGGATGGCGGCGCCAGGCCGATCGCGATGAACAGCCGATCCCAGGTTGTCGGAAGCTCGTGGACGTTCAGCCATGAATACCACGCCTTCCTCTGGTCCGTCGAAGATGGCATCACCGATCTTACGCCCGATTGGCCCGACGACAGTATCGCCTATGACGTCAACGAATCGGGCAGGGTCGTCGGCGAGGTGATTGAGGATCTCCATCCGACCGATGTGCTGAGCGCGTTTGTATGGGCGAACGGGCAATGGGAGGACTTGAACCTGCGAATCCCTCCCGACAGCGGATGGACGCTGACCACCGCGCGAGGCATCAACAACGCGGGGCAGATCGTCGGCTGGGGGAAGTACCAGCGCGCGACCCACGGTTACTTGCTCACGCCTGGGGACCCGTACTACGACATCGTCGATCTCGGCACGCTCGGCGGGACGCAGACCTGTGCGTATGCGGTGAACAATCACGGCGTCGTGGCGGGGTTCTCCACGAAGGGAAACGGGCAGCGGCACGCCTTTCTTTGGCGGGAGGGCGTGATGCAGGATCTCGGAACGCTCGGCGGCGACGCGTCCGAGGCGCAGGGTATCAACGATCTCGAGCAAGTCGTCGGATTCGCCCGATCGGGATGGAATCAGAGCTACGGCCATGCTTTCCTGTGGCAGGACGGCGTGATGACCGATCTGGGGACCTTGGGGGGCGCGGAAAGTTATGCGTGGAGGATCAACGAGTCAGGCACGGTGCTCGGCGGCGCGGAAGGCGTGATCGCGTGGGAAGGCGAGTCGGCGATTTGGACGGACGGTCTCATCCAACCGCTCGATTCGCTGCTGCCGCGCGGCGCGGGCCTGAAGCTCTATTTCGAGGAGCCGGCGCTCAACGACGCGGGACGGATTGCGATGAGCGCCAGCGACGGTCACGGTTGGATGCTCGTTCCCCTGGACGGGAGCATCCTGCGGGTTGAGGTCAACGTCCTCGGCGGCAGCACGATCGAGGCGCGGATGGTCACCACGCTTCCCGAGGGCGCGACGTTCAGCGTGTCTCTGGAATCCGGGGAGTTTCAGTTGGTATCCGTGCGACCGGACGGGCGCGCGGTGGCGCGGTTCTTCAATCAAACAGGTCCGCACACGGTGTGTATGGATGGCCAGGCAGATGGGTGTGCGTTTGTAGAGTGCGACCCGATCCCCAGCGGCTACGTAATCCAGGAGCTTCCGCCCCTGCCCCACGGCGCTCGCTCCGGCTGCGGCGCGGTCGGCGACACGGGCATCGTCGTCGGCGAAGCGGACGGCATCTTCGGCAGCCATGTGTACCACGCCGTGTCCTGGGAGCAGGGCCAAACGATCGATCTTGGCACACTCGGGGGTCAAACCAGCAACGCAAGCGATCTGAACGCCATGGGATGGATCGTGGGCACCGCCCAATCGGCGGAGGAAACATATCACGCGGTTCTGTGGGTCAATGGGCGAATCTCGGACTTGGGCAACCTGGGCGGCTCGAATGCCTTCGCTGAGGGTGTGAACGACGCCGGGCAGATCGTGGGTCAATCCGGCACGAGCGAGGGAAATGTCGCGGCGTTCTTCTGGGAGGTCGGCGTCATGACGCCGATCCCCGTGCCGGGCAATCCGGGCTATTCGACAGCGCAAGCCATTAACTCGGCGGGGGAAGTCGTGGGCTATTGGGACTCCGGAGATCAAAGCGATCGCCCGTTCCGTTGGAGTCCGGGCGGCGACGTCAGCGAAATGCAACGAACCGGATTGTCCGCGTATCCCTACGCCATCAACGATCACGGCGTCGCGGCAGGTGCGGCGGTCGAAAGGGACTTCGGGAACCGCGCGGTGGTCTGGGCGCCGGACGGCACGATTCATGTTCTCGTACCGGAGGACTCGTACAACTCCAGCGCTCGGGGGATCAACAATGCGGGTGAGATCGTCGGTGTGATCCGGGACGAGTTGACCGGCCAGCATGCGGTGCGCTGGGATGCCAACGGGCGGAGTAACCTGAACAAGCACTTGCACAACGGTTGTCCGTGGGATCGGCTGTCATTCGCCTCCTCCATCAACGAGCGCGGGCAGATCGGCGGCTACGGCTCCCTCGCCGGCGAGGACCGCGGCTTCCTCATGACCCCGGCCTACGCCGGCAACATCCAGCGGCTTTCCGCAAGCTGCAAGCGGGGCGACCTCGTCGTTCGCGTGAAGTCCTGGCTTCCGCCGAGCACCACCCTGACTGCTTCCACGGACACGGGCCACGCGGATTGCATGACCACGGACGCATCCGGGCGGGCAAAGACCCGGCTGTATGGCGCGGCGGGCGCGGCGAACGTCTGCCTTCTGGAGTATGACCGCTTGTGCAGGACCGTGTCCTGCCGCTGAGGGGATTCGCGCCCGCCGCCGTGAACGGGCTTTCGGCTGCGATGCGCAGGAACTATGATCCCTTGGATGGTGCCGCGGTTTAGAAATCCTCAAATCGGATGTCGCGATCGCTGGAGTTGCTGGAGACCGGCCGCTTCATTGATTGGCGCGCGAGGATGGACGCGCGGCTGGCTTGTCATGTCGTGGGCGCTGGTCGGCGGCGCAGGCTGCTCGCAGCCGTCTGGATCGGGGATGGAGCCTTCGGCTTTGTCACCCTCGGCTTCGGGTAAGGCGCCGGGGGCCGAGGGCGGTAAGGCGCCGGGTGCCGAGGGCAACGCCCCCGCTGCTTCGCGCGGGGTGGGCGGGTCGGATGAGAAGAAAATGAATCTACCTGAAATCAACGTGCAGGAAGCGCGGAAGCGGCTCGAGAGCGGCGAGGGGTATGTGTATCTTGACGTGCGCACGGTCGAGGAGTTCGCGCAAGGGCACGCGCCGGGGGCGATCAACATTCCCGTCGCCTTCCGCAATGCCGCGACCGGGCGGATGGAGCCGAACCCGAACTTTGTGGCCGAGGTCGAGCGCGTGCTGGAGCACGACCGGAAGATCATCTGCGGCTGCCGCTCGGGAGGGCGGTCGGCCACGGCGCAGGATCTTCTCTCGCGCGACGGGTTCACCGGGGCGATCAACATGATGGGCGGGTTCCACGGCAAGACGGACATGGCGGGGCAGTTGCTGGCGCCGGGCTGGTCGACGCTGGGGTATCCCCTGTGCACGCACGGCGCGGCGGGGTGCAAGTGCTACGAGGGCGGAAAGGAATGAGGCGGCGCCGCCGGGTCTTGGGCGCATCGGATGGGCAGCACGACACGCGGCTTGACCGAATCTCGCTTGCACGATCATGACCCATCCCATTCACGCGCCGCAGCTTGATTCTCCCCTGGGCTGGCTGAACACGGATCGTCCGCTGCGCCTGGCCGGCGAGCTGCGGGGGCGCGTCGTCGTGCTGGACTTCTGGACGTACTGCTGCATCAACTGCATGCACATCCTTCCCGATCTCGCCTTTCTGGAGGAGAAGTACGCCGCGCAGCCCGTGGTCTTCCTCGGCGTCCATAGCGCCAAGTTCACCAACGAGAGCGATCGCGAGACCATCCGCGCGGCCATCCTTCGCTACGAAATCAAGCACCCTGTCGTGATCGACGACCGGATGAAGCTCTGGCGGGCGTACGCGGTGCGGAGCTGGCCCACGGTGGTCGTCGTGGACTCGATGGGTCGGGTCGCGGTGTCGCTGGCGGGCGAGGGTCAGCGCGAGGCGCTGGATCGCGCCATCGGGGAGGCGCTCGACCAGGGGCGTGCCGCGGGAACGCTGGCGGACGGGCCGCTGACGGTGCAGCGGGAAGCCTCCGTGGCCGCTGCGTCACCGCTGTGCTTTCCCGGCAAGGTGTTCGCCGATGCGGAGCTGCGCCGCCTCTTCATCGCGGACTCGAACCACAACCGCATCGTGATCGCCGACTGGCCCGATGAGCAGGGGCAGTGCCGCGTGGTCCGCGTGGTTGGCAGCGGCGCGGTCGGCGCGGACGACGGGCCGGCCGAACGCGCGACGTTCAACCATCCTCAGGGTCTGGTCACGGGGCAGGGCAGGCTCTACGTCGCGGACACCGAGAACCACCTGATCCGCGCCGTCGATCTCGAGAACGGCTCGGTGACGACGGTCGTGGGCACGGGCAGGATGACGTACGACTTCGCCGGCGGGGCGATGGGCGTCGATCAGGGCATCAACTCTCCCTGGGACGTGACGCGCGAAGGCTCGACGCTTTATGTCGCTATGGCCGGTCAGCACCAGGTCTGGCGGATCGACATGCCCGTGGGCTTCGCGCGGGCGCTGGCGGGCACGGGGCGCGAAAACCTCGCCGACGGCCCCACGGAGCGCGCCGCCTTCGCCCAACCTTCGGGAATCTGCCTGCACCACGGGCATCTGTTCATCGCCGACAGCGAGGTCAGCGCCATCCGCGGCATCGACCTGGCCACCGAGCGTGTGTACACCGTGCTGGGCGAAGGCCTGTTTACGTTCGGCGACGTGGACGGGGCGCATCCCGCCGCGCGTCTCCAGCATCCACTCGGCGTATCCGCATGGTCCAGCGGGCTGATCGTCGCGGATACGTACAATCACAAGATCAAGATCGTGGATCCCGCCGGGCGCAGCGCCCGTACGATTCTCGGAACGGGCAGGCCGGGAACCACGAGCGACGGCGGCGGGCCGATGTTCTTCGAGCCGGGCGGGCTGAGCTGCGCGGGCGACGATCTGTTCATCGCGGACACGAACAACCAGCGCATCGTGCACATCAACCTGACGACGCGGCGATGGCACGTGCTCGTGCTGACGGGCCTGTCCGCGCCGAGCGTGGGCGACGCATCAGGCTTGCCGGCGCCAGGCGATGCAGGATGCTCGTGGACTCCGGGCGGCGCGGACGACTCGACGGGACCAGGCTCATCCGTTGGAAAGCAGGTCGCAGCGATCCTGACCCCGCTGGAAGTTCCACAAGGCCGGGCGTTTGATCTGCTGCTTGAACTGCAATTGCCGCGCGGCGTTCATGTCAGCGGCGCGGCGCCGTGGGTCGTGACCGTGGAATCTGACGGACGCGCAGCAGTGAGCGCAAAGGGCAATGCGCTGCCGATTCGTGTGAGCCTGCCCCCGGCGTCCATGGATGGCCGCACGACCGTGAAGTGGACCGTCCACGCCGATTTTGTTTGCTGCACGGAGGACGACCGCGGCCTCTGCATGCCGGTGAGCAAGACGTGGCGGTTCGAGGTTCGAGCGGCGTCGAGTGCAGCGCGGCAGGTGACGTTGAGTCCCAGGCTCAGCGAGGCGGACTGCGGGTTGGCCTAGCGAGGCGCGCCTCAACCTCGCATCAAGAGCACGCCACTGAGCACCGGATCCGCGGGAAGCCCGACCTGGCGGCGGAAGGCCGATGCGCCGATCCCATGCGCGTGAACAGGACTTCGGCGAGGAATCTCCCTTGCGTCGGGACAACCACCGCACCATCACGCACACGGATTTGTCGCCGAAGGAGCGCTGCGCGCAAGCGCCCGGCTCAAGGTCACGGCCCGAGGTCCCGGCTGCGGCGCGGCCGGCTCAGTGTCCCGGCTCCGAGGTGGACGGTTCGGGACCGGCGCCGGCGCCCATGGGCGACTTGACCGTCTTGTCGCTGGAGGAGACTGCGTAATCCGGAGCCACGTCCTCGGTGAGGATCAGCTCGACGCGCTGATTCAGCCCGTGTCCCTCCGCGTCGTACGCGGCCGCTTTCACGCGATCCATGTCCCCGGAGGGAATCGGGCGCAACTGCCCGCGACTGATGCCCAGGCGAACCAGTGCGTCCACGACGACCATGGCGCGCTCGAAGGAGAGCCGCACGCCGCGGTCCTTCGTGTTGGACGCCTCCAACGCGCTGACGTGTCCGCGCACGTCAATCACCATGTTGTACCCGCGAAGGTGCTCATGCACGTTGGCGAGCGTCCGCTCGGCCTCCTCGGTGAACGCGGTCGAGTCGGTGGCGAAGGGGATGCTGCCGCAGATGGCCGGGTATTTCCCGCGCCGCAGCGACTGAAGCTCATACGCATTGCCGCGCGGACCGTCCTCGTCAATGGGCACCTGTCCGCGGCGCTGGAGCATGCGGTCAATCAGCGGCTTGTCGTCGGGATCCATCGACGCGGGATCTACCGGGTTATGGAACGCCTCGCGCAGCGAAATCGCCAGATCGAGCATGTCCGCGGTCGGACCGGCGGCGGCCTGCTCGGCGCCGCTCTTCTTGCCGTCGGAGTCGGAACCGCCCTTGGGACCGAGGTTCAGCGCCAGCATGATGACGAAGAATCCCATCATCAGCGTCACGTTGTCGGCGAAGGAGATGAGCCACTCGGGCGCGCCCTCGTGACCCTCCTCGTGCCCGCCGCCGCCGTGTCCCCCGCCGTGCCCGCCGTGGGAGCCGCCGTGCTTGGCGGCGTGACCCTCGGCGTGGGAATCGTCGTGATGTTCTTCGTGATCGCTCATCAGCTATGCGCGTCCCGCTAGTCGCGTCATGCGGCCGCCTTCACCTTGGCCCGCGCGGCCAGCGGCAGGAAGGCCATCATCTTGTCGATGGTGATGCGCGGGTTGTCGCCGCACTGCATCGAGAGCAGCGCCTGCAGCACCATCTCCCGGTTCATGATTTCTTCCGTGGACCGTGTTCCCAGCTTGTCCCCGATCGGGCCGGCGATGGCGTTGGCCACGACCGTGCCGTACATGGTGGCGCAGACGGCGATGGCGAGGCTCTTGCCCAGCGCGCCGATGCTGCCGCCCTCGAGGTTGCCGAACATGCCGATCTGCCCGATGAGCGTCCCGACCAGTCCCCAGCCCGGACCGTACAGCTTGATCAGATCGAAGAACTTCTTGCCCGCTTTGTGCCGCTCCTGCATCGCCGAGATCTCCAGGCGCATCGTGCCCTCGATCGCGCCGCCGTCCGTGCCGTCGATCAGCATCCGGATGCCGCTCGCCAGGAAGGGGTCCACCGCCTCGGCCTTCTTGCACTCCGCTTCGAGCGCCAGCACGCCGTCGCGCCGGCTCTTGTCCGCCAGCTCGCTCATCAGCTTGATGAGTTCCACCGGGCTTCGCGTCTTGTTGAACATAAATCGGCGCAGGAAGCCGACGACGTTCTTCACCTTGTCCAGCGGCATGGCCATGAAGCAGACGCTGATGCTGCCGCCGAACACGGTGAGCACGCCTTCCAGCGAGTAGAACATCGCGAAGTGCCCGTGCGATGTGTGGAACGCCACCAGCCCCAGGCAGATGCACCCGATGATGACGCCGATGAGACTTGAAATGTCCATGAAGCACAGCTCCGACCTCGCTGCGATGGAACCGACGTGCGCGAGGCTTCGCTGATCTATCGGTCAGCGGGCGCGGGGGCTCATCGGCGCAGGGGCGCGATCGGAGGTGACTCCGATAAAGGACCGGGGCCTCGAAGGGTCGTCGTCCGAGTTTCCTCGAAAGGTCCGCGAATCCCGACGCGCGGAGCTTCGGTGAGTTCCGGCGCGTCGCTCGTAGGGCGGGCTACGCCCGACTCTCTCCAAGGAGGCAAGGTCGGCGGGCATGGCCCGCCCTGCGCCTGCCCCGGCGGCCCGGGGGAGAACTCTCTGCGTCTTTGACTACAGGATGAAGCGGCTCAGCGCCTCGTCGGAGAGGACCGGGCCCAGCCGCTTGCGGATGTATGCCACGTCGATCGCGAACGTCGCGCCCGGCTTCTCCGGCGCCTCGAAGCTGATGTCCTCCATGAGCCGCTCCATGACCGTCGTGAGCCGCCGCGCGCCGATGTTCTCGGTCGTCTGGTTGAGGCGGTAGGCGATCGACGCCAGCTCCGTGAGCGACTCGCGCGAGAACTCCACTTTGACCGATTCCGTCGCCAGCAGCGCGACGTGCTGCTTGCACAGCGCGCTTTCCGGCTCCGTCAGAATCCGCAGGAAATCCGCTTCGTTCAGATCGCCCAGCTCCACGCGGATCGGCAGCCGCCCCTGCAGCTCCGGCATCAGGTCGCTGGGCTTGGAACTGCTGAACGCGCCCGCCGCGATGAACAGGATGTGGTCCGTGCTCACCGGACCGTGCCGCGTGCTCACCGTCGTCCCTTCGATGATCGGCAGCAGATCCCGCTGCACGCCCTGACGGGAAATGTCCGGACCGTGCGACTGCCCGGGCGAGCCGAGCTTGTCGATCTCGTCGATGAAGATGATGCCCGACTGCTCCGTGCGGCTGATGGCCATTTCGGTCACCTTCTCGCGGTCGATCAGCTTGTCGCAGTGCTCCTCGAAGATCAGGCGGCGGGCTTCGCGAATGGGCAGCCGGCGGCGCTTGGACTGCGAAGGCACGATGCGCTCCAGGAAGCTCTGCACCTCCGGATCCATCTGGTCCGTCCCGCCGAACGTGGCGAACATGCCCACCGGCTGCACGCGCGATTCGACCGCCATCTCCACCGGCCGGTCCTCCAGCTCGCCCGCCTGAAGCTGCGTCCGGAACTTCTCCCGGCTGCGGGCGCGGCGCTGCGCGGTCTCGCTGAGCGGATCCTCCTCCGGCGTCTCGTGCTCGCCGGCGGGCATGAGCAGGTCCAGCAGCTTCTCCTCGGTCAGCCGCTCGGCCTCGGCGCGGACGACCTCCGTCTGCTCCGTGCGCACCATGTGCACGGCCAGTTCCGTCAGGTCGCGCACCATGCTGTCCACGTCACGCCCGTGGTAACCGACCTCGGTGTACTTCGTGGCCTCGACCTTGATGAAGGGCGCGTTGACGAGGTGCGCCAACCGCCGCGCGATCTCCGTCTTGCCCACGCCGGTGGGACCGATCATCAGGATGTTGCTGGGGCATATCTCCTCGCGCAGCGCGTCGGGGAGCTGCTGCCGCCGCCAGCGATTGCGGATCGCCACCGCCACCGCGCGCTTGGCGGCGTCCTGCCCGATGATGTGCCGATCGAGCGCCGTGACGATTTCGCGTGGAGTGAGGTTCTGCATCAAGGAAGATGTATCGCGCCTTGCGGCGCGACGCCAGCATTCATTCGGCAGCGCCGACGGCCCAGGTGGGCGCAACCGCATTCTGGGGAAAGAGGGACCGCGGGGGTGGCACAGGTCCGCAGCAGCGGACCGGTGAGCGATCCGCGGGCGCGTTCGCTCCATCCACGCTCATCCCGGTCAGGCAAGTACGTCAGACCGTGCCACCCATCACGGCGCGCCGGGCGGAGGCGCTGTGCCGGCGCGCGGGGGCGCGACCACGCCGGGTGGCGGCGCGGCCACGGCGGGCGCCGGCGCGGAGACGGCTCCTGCCTCGATCTGGCGTCGAAGAGCGTCGTCCGGTTGGGCGCCTTTGTCCACGGCGAGCGCAAGGGCGGCGCGCGCCTCATCGCCGCGACCCATGAGGAGCAGCGCCTCGGCCAGCAGCGCGTCCGCCTCGCCGCCCTCGGCGTCCCCTTCCACCGCCAGCAGCGCGTACATCCTCGCGTCCCGCGCGCGGCGATGCCGGACCATCGCGTCGGACGCAAGTCGCGCCTCGGCGATCGCAGCCCGCGCATGCTTGATCGACAGGTTGATGTCAGCCTCGTCGGGCGGCGGCTTCTCGTGTTTGAGGCTCGCCTCGAAGGCGTCCCGTGCGATGTTGTCGTAAGCAACCGTCTCCACGCCCAGCCGCCGCGCGGCCCGCGCCCGGCTCGCCTTGAGGGTGTCCTGATACCAGTCCATCAGCCGGTGCGCGTCCTGCACATCCTCGATGCGCCGCACCCACGAAGCGTCCTCGACCGCACCGTTCAGCAACGACGCAGCCCAGGTCCGGGGGAAGTCCGTGTGATCATAAAGCGGGCGATACGCGCCCACGCCGCCGGCGCGCCAGAAGCTGCGCACGGCCTGGAAGTTCAGCTCGTTGTGATCGTCGGTGTTCGGCTCCAGCTCGCCGAAGACGCCCAAGGAAGAATCCAATCGCTTTCCGCGCAGCGTCGCGCAGTCCAGCAGGAAGGAGCCGAACAGGTCCGCGGCGGATTCGATGCGGATGCTCCGCAAGTTCTCGGCAACTTCGGGCCGCTGCATCCAGCGCCCCACCGTGGTCCAAGCGTCGCGCGGACGGTCCGTGGCGATGATGCAGTAGTCGTCCAGCGACGGCGAAAGCCAGACCGTCGTCGAATCGAACACCTCGTCCACCGTCTGCATGACGCGGAGGAACTCGCGCGGCGGCAGGGAATACGAGTGCAGCCACTGACAGAGGATCCCCCCCTCCTTCAAGCGCGACCGGCAGTTCTCGAAGTGCTCGCGCGTGAACAGATACGCCACGCCGGCCATCCAGGGGTTCGACGGCTCGGAGATGATCACGTCGTACGTCCGGTCCGTCAGGGCGAGATGATTGCGGCCATCGGCGATGATGACGTTCGCGCGTGGGTCGTCCAGGCATCGCCCGTTGACCGGGTCGAAAGGTCCGGGCGCGCCGTCCGGCGGATGCACGCCGTCCACGACGGCGCGCGACATTTCCACGACATCCACGCGCTGAACCGGGTAGGTCAGCACCGCGCGCAGCGTGACCCCGCTGCCCAGACCAATGACGGCCGCTTCCTTTGCCTCCTCATGCAGAATCATGGGCAGATGACCGAGCAGGACTTGCGTGCCCATGTCGTAGCGGTCGCTGGCGTCGGGCTTGCCGCCGCAGACCAGCACGGTGTTGTCGCGGCTGGCCCCGATGTCCTCGGCCCGCTCGCGCACGATCGCCACGGTTCCCGCCGCGGCCTCGCGGTAGAACATCACCACCGGCGGATGCTCCAGCGGCACCTGCAGCAGGAAAGGACCGAACACGAACACCTTGCGGTCCCAGCTCACGCCGAACACATAGCCCGCGCAGAGCGTCAGAAGTCCCAGCCCGCCGGACGCGAGCCGGAAGGCGCGGGCGTCGATCGGACGTGCCGCAACGGCGCCGAGCACGCCTGCCAGCCCGTAGAGGATCGCGCCGGCGTGCAACGTTCCCTGCACGCCGACTGCATCCAGCAGCACAAGCCCGCCCATCGCCGAGCCGAGCATCGCGCCGATGGTGTTGATGGCGTACACCGAGCCGGTGGTGCGCGCCGTGCCGGCGCGGCGCCGCTGCGCCCAAGCGTCGCACGCCAGCGGAAACGTCGCCCCCAGCGCCAGCGTCGGCAACGCCAGCAGCATGAACGTGCGCCATCCCACCTGCTGATAGATGGTCATCGCCGAAGCGCCGTCCGCCACAAGCTCCTGCAAAAGCTGAAGCGTGCGAACCGGCGCGCCGCCCAGCACCAACATGACCGCCCAGCAAAAGATGGAAGTCGCCATGCACGCCGCCGACCACGGCACCGCCGCGTCGCGGAACCGCCTCACCAGCCACGAAGCCGCGCTCGCGCCCAGCGCCAGCCCGACAAGGAACACGGCCACGATCAGGCTGAAAGCATAGGTGGAGCTTCCCACGCAGAAGGCAATCACGCGCGTCCAACCGATCTGCGTCATCATGCCCGCCGCGCCGGTCATCCCCGCGCCGATCGCGACCAGCCACACGCCGCGCCCGGCGTCGTCCTCCAGCGCCATGTCCGACGCGCCCGAGGTTGGCGCAAGCGGGGGAACTTGCTCGCCCGCCCCATCACCGCGCTCCCCCGTGGAAGCGGGTCGCAACTCCGTTGTCCCAGCATCCCCAACACCCATGCCGTCCACGCTCGTGGTCCGGCCGCGCCCCGCGTACCACGCCAGCCCCGCCGCAACGACGTTCAGACCGACGGCGGTCAGGTTTGTCCCCAGCAGCCCGATCGCCTCGCCGAGCACGAACCCGCCGGCCAGCACGCCGACCACCGCGCCGATCGTGTTGAGCGCGTAGAGCCGACCCACCACCGCGCCGAGCCGTTCGCCTTCGTTGCGAATCGCCAGCGCCATCACCGGCAACGTCGCGCCCATCAGCGACGTGGGAATGAGGAGAATCCCCACGGCCAGCACGAACCTCGCCGCGGTCATCGGCGCCGGCGCGCCGTCGGTTGCGGCATACATCCAGCGGAGCGGAGCGTTGAGCATGGGAAGGACGAGGGGGATGAGCAGTCCGAACGCGCCGATCCCCAGCTCCAGCCGTGCGTAGGTCTGCCAGGGCCTCACCGCCCGGTCCCCTCGCCGCCCCGCCACGTGGCTGCCCAGCGCCAGACCGCCCATGAACGCCGTCAGCACCGCCGCGTGGCTGAACACATCCAACCCGAGCAGCAGCCCGAACCGCTGCGCCCAGTAGATCTCGTAGAGCAACCCGGCAGCGCCGGAGAGGAAGAAGCAGATGTAGAGGATAAGATGAAGCGCCATGCGGCGAAGTTCCGCGAGGATGCCGTCCGCCGCGTCCGCCGCGCCCGAAAAGGAGGCCTGCGGCACAGCGTGCCATGGGTTATAATGATCGATGTGACCTTAATCAACGATAGTCGGAATCAGGGCTTCTCGATGGTCGAACCGAAGGCGGTGCCGCGATGGCGCCATCAGAGCCGCGCCTGTCAGAGCCGCGCCCGTAAGGAAGCGGTCTCCTCAAGGGTTCACGCCAACCGGGCGTCGAATCCCTATCCAGCGCCCGGACGGCGGTCCGCCGCGTCGAGTCCGCCACGGCGAATCCGCGATCCTCGCCCCTGCGAACGCGATGCCCATCATGCCCTCGCTCCTGCCTGGACGTGCATGGCGTTGATGATCCTCTCCATCTGCGCGACGGCGATCAGCGCGAGCGCAAGCCCGATTCCTCAGTCCGCGCCCTCCAAGAGCGAAGCGAAAGTCGCGGAAGAACTTCTTCGAAACCTCCACTCCAGGGTGTCGCCCTCGCTCGTCCGCATTGAAACGGTGGGCGGCTCGCAGCCGGTTGAAATCGTCGAAGCTGAATCCAGCGACGACGCACCGGGCGCGCCGCCGCGCAAGCCGCGGCAGGAGACGTTTCGCGACACGCCCGGTTCCTCCTTTCGCGTCGCCGACGGTCCCACGACGGGCATCGTCTACTCCGCCGACGGTTACATCGTCACCAGCAGCTTCAACTTCGTCCGCGAGCCGGAACTCATTTCAGTCGTGCTCTCCGACGGGCGCCGGCTGGCCGCCGACCTGATCGCGCGCGACCAGGTCCACAAGGTCGCGCTGCTGAAGACGAATGCGAAGGACCTGCCCGTGCCGACATGGGCGTTGCCGGCGGACCTTCGCGTGGGCGAGGGCGTGATGGCGTTGGGTCTGGGACTCGGCTCGCGCACGCCGGCGGTCAGCGTCGGCATCGTAAGCGCGCTGCGGCGGATGTCCGGAAACTGCGTTCAGACCGACGCCAAGCTCAGCCCCGCCAATTACGGCGGACCTCTGGCCACCCTCGACGGGCGGGTCATCGGCCTGTGCGTCCCGATGGCGCAGCGCCCCGGAGAGCTTGCCGGCATTGAGATGTACGATTCCGGCGTGGGCTTCGCGCTGACGAAGGACCGCGTGGACGCGATCGTCGCCGGGCTGAAAACAGGGCAGAGCGTTTACCGCGGCTGGCTTGGCATCGCCGTCGATCCGCATCGGGACGACGCCGTGATCCTTGACAACCTCGCGGACCCGTCGCCGATGCGATCCGCCGGCGCGCGCAAGGGAGATCGCATCGTCGAAGTGGACGGCGCGCCCATCCTCCACTACGGGCAGTTTTTTCAGAAGTTCTCGCTCCTGCCGGCGGGTCGAAGCGTGCGAATGAAACTGCTGCGAGGCGAGGAGGCGCTGAACATCGAGGTCACATTGGCGCGGGCGACGGAACTGGGCGCACTGCCCGAAATCGTCGAGGAGCCGTTCGATCCTTCCGACCCGAAAGGCGACGCGCCGCCGCCTCATGTCCCCTGAAACAAAGCTCGCGGATGGGAAACCGCGCGGCACGGTTCCCCAGCAGCCAGCAGGTATTCAGTCGGCTGGTGGCACGGTCGGGCGTACTCGCCAGGCCGTGGCTTGGGAATACGGCGTCACCGCGCGAGACTGTGCCACCCGGTTTCCATTCGGTGAGCTTTCATGCAGTCGGGTGCCGGGAGTTTATCCACAGAGGGCGCAGATGGGCGTAAAGAAGATTCTGGAGTCCTGCCGAAGCCCGACGACAGCTCCAAAGTCCTGCATGTGACCGCTGCATCTGCGCCCATCTGCGCCCATCGCGGATTATTTCCAAACCGTGAAGCCTGGACTCAGATTCCTGAACCCTGAACCCTGAACCCTGAATCCTGATCCCTGAACCCTCCTGAAACACTCCTCGTAGCTTGCGAGCCGCCCACCGTCACTCCTGCGGCTTCGGTTCAGTCGGCGGCGGGGCCTGCTTCTTCGCCTCGGCGCGGCGCGCTTCGATGGCCGCGAGCCGCTCCGCTTTCTTGCGATCCTTCTCCTCCTGCGCCTTCCGCGCCGCTTCCTGACGCGCCGCCTCCTGCTGCGGATCTTTCGGAGGAAGCGGTTTGTCCACGATGAGCTGCCCGGCCGGCGAGTTGTGCGCCACCGCCCCGCCGCTTCCGGGAACGTCGGCGTGAACGAACAGCGTGTTGTGTTCGCCGGGCGGCGCATCCGGCGGAACCTCAAGCACGTACTTGATCTCCCCCGTGTCTTTCGTCATCGGCATGGGTGCGGCCAGGACCTTCCCGGGCAGACCCAGGAGCTGCGCCTGAATTTCCCCGTCGAACGGCGTTCGCTGCGTGACCTTGACCAGCACCTCGACGCCCTTGCCCTGCTCGGTGCGTGATTTCTGCACGGCAAACTCGACGAACGGCTCGGCCACCTGCAAGGGAACCAGCGACGTGGAGACCTCGATCGGCGCGCCGCCGCCGTCGGTGGTGGCGGTCAACGCGATCTTCCAGACGCCGACGGCCGCGTTGCCCGCGGCATTGAGCGGAAGCGCTCCCTCGGACTTGTCCGGCGGAAGTTCAAGCGTACCCGAGCCGATGCCCGGCGGGTTCCAGAGCATCCGCACGGTGACCGGGCCGCTGAAGCCTTCCGCACGCTGCACGCGCACGGGGAGCACCATCGACCCCATGCGCACCAGCGGGACCGGCGGCGGATCCACGTCCACGCGCAGCGGGGCGGGCCTCGCCACCGCCACGGCCAGCCGATCGACGCTCACGGAGTAGAACGGATTGTTCTCATATTTGACGAGGTCGATCGACTGCGCAAGTCCGCCGCGAACGCCCAGGGCGGGATCCACCGTCTCGCCCACGAGTTCAACCAGCGCGCCCGCGGGCACTGTTTCGGCTGTCGCCTCGAAGACGAGCGGAAGCTGACCGACGGACTCGTGCATGGCCTCGCAGGCGACCGTGACGCCTGCGGGAAGTCCCGGCGCACTGATCTTCAGCGCCCCGCCGAAGTCCGCGCGCGTCCCCGTCACGAGCAAGGCCGCCCGATTGCCGGCGGCAATGGTCAGCGAGGCCTCCGGGGACGAGACGGCAAGCGTCAACGCGGGCTTGACCGGCAAGATCTCGAGGAAGTACGTGAAATCCGGTCCCTGGCGGAACAACAGATCGCGCACTTCAACGATCACCTTCTCATTCGCCCCACAGGTGAACCGCACCCGGCTGTCGGGTCCACCGGAGTCGTCCGCTCCGCCCAGCCCCTCGCCCGTGGCCTTGCGGACGTTCAGCACGGAATCCACCGGTGACCCGATCGCGCGGGCGTACACGCGCGCCTCGAGCGATAAACCCGCCGCCCCGTCGAACACGAAGCAGTCCACATCGCGCTCGCCGTAGAGCACGCCCCAGACGCCTCCCGGCACTGCGATCGAGGTTGCGTTGTCCGTAACGTTGTTCGGCTCCGCCTCCATCCCGACCGGATGCGCGCAGACGCGCAGCGGCAGCGGCGTCGGGCTGACCGCCCCGTCGGCCCGCTGCGCATCCAGCGCGTGCCAACCGGTCGCGCCGACCGTGACCGCCTGCACGCTCAGCGTCGCATCGCCAAGCCAAGTGACCTGCCCCGTCGTGCCGGTCTGCAAAGCGCAAGGCATGCACGCCGTGGGCCGGGGAAACGAACCGGCGTGAAGGCGATACCAGAAGTTCCCGCCGCCACGGTACGCCGTCTCTCGCACCTGCACGAAATACGTCCCCTCCGCGGCGAACGTATGCACGATGGCCGCATCCTGCCGCAACAAGGGAACATCGTCCGCCACGACCAGCTCGCCTCCGCCGGCGTCGAGGATGGCGACGCGCGGGTCGAACAGTGCGTCGCCCAGCCGCAAGCCTTCGACCTCAAACGCCAGCGTCTGCCCCGCTCCCGCGTGAAACGCGAACACGTCCACGTCCTCCGGCGGGATGGCGCCGCTGATGCACACGGGGAGGTTCAGTGCCGCGGCCTGCGCGCGCGTGTTGTTCGGCTCGACCTCCGGCGACTCGGGCAGGTTGGAAACCGAGAAAAGCTTGAGATTGGAAACGCCGTCCACCGTCCGCAGCCGCAGGCGGTGCAGGCCCGGCGCGGCGTCCGCTGCAAGGCGCAGCGTGCATCGCAAATTTCCGGCGTCCACCGGCTCGAAGCCGGTCGCCGAGATGCCCGGCGCATCGGTCAGCACTTCAAGGGGATGGTCCAATCTGGCCCCGCCGAACGTGACGACGACGTCCGTTCCGCGCTGCCCGCCGCGAGGAAGGAGGGTGCTGATCTGCGGAGGCGCGCCGCCCCACGCCGCGCCTCCCGCGACAAGCCAGAGCCACGCTGCGCTGCGGGACATGCTCACGCGGCGTGCAGCGAGAGCAGGCCGCCCTGCCATGACGCGATTCCGGTCCGTGGTGCATCGACCCGGCTTTCGTTGCGACGCTTCAGGATGGTTTGAGCTTGCGGTCAGCATACCGACCCACCGCGATCATCGCTCAGCGCGGTCTGCCCAACGGTAACGACTCTGCAAGGCCGTGCCCGCCGATTCGATGCGGATCGACCGGTGATCGTTGGCGGCGAGCCGTTCCAGAATCTGGAAAACGTGCTCGGCGTCGTTCGGGCGGCCGATCGCGGAGGCAGTCTCCTCCGCCGTCCAGTTTCCGCTTGCGTGCGACCGGAGCCAAGACGCGACTGCCCGCTGAAGGTCGAGCACGCCGGCGGCGGCTTTCTTGCCCGCTTCCACGCCGGGCTGGTCGTACGCGTTGACGTCGATCAGTTCGGCGTAAAAGCCGACGGCGCGTTCGAAGAGCGCGATCATCGCGCCGATGGAGAACGCGTCGATCCGCGGCAGCGTAAGGGTCATCGACCGGCGGCCCTTTTCCGACAGCGCCGCACGCGTGCCGAGCATGAATCCAAGGAGATAGTCGCCGGTGGCGATCCCCGGTTCCACGTCCGGCGTCGGCGGGCAGCCGTCTTCCAGCGCGTGGATGAAGGTGACGAAGAAGTCGTCGCGCCCGTCGCGCAACTGCTGAACGAAGGCGTGCTGATCGGTGCTGCCCTTGTTGCCGTAAACGGTCAGGCCCTGGTGAACAGCGCGACCGTCGCGCGCGGTCTCCTTGCCGAGCGACTCCATGACGAGCTGCTGCAGATAGCGCGAGAAGAGCAGCAGCCGGTCGCAGTACGGAAGGACCACCATCGCCCGGTCGCCGCGCCCGCCGCCGGCGAAGTGCCACATCAGTGACATCAGCAGAGCTGGGTTGCGCCGCGCGTCGCGCTGGCGCGTGGCTTCGTCACATGCCGCGGCGCCCGCCAGCAGGCGCCGCACGTCGATCCCCTGAAGCGCCGCGGGGAGCAACCCCACCGCCGACGTCACGGAGGTGCGCCCGCCGACCCAGTCCCACATGGGAAACGTGCGCAGCCACCGCTGCGACTTGGCCAGCCCGTCGAGAGCACTGCCCTCCGCCGTGACCGCGACGGCATGGGCGGCGAAATCCAGCCCGCGCGAAGTGAAAGCGTGCCGCGTTTCCAACATGCCGTTGCGCGTTTCGATCGTCGCGCCGGACTTCGAGACGACGAGGACCAGGGTCCTGCCCATGTCTTGCCCGATGCCCGTCAGCACGCGCGCGATGCCCGCCGGATCCGTGTTGTCGAGGAAGTGCATGCGCAGGGCGTGGCTCGCGCTGCCCGTTGCGCCGTGCGCCGCAGCCTCCACTTCCGACAGCGCATCCGCGACGAACTGCGGACCCAGCGCCGATCCGCCGATGCCGATCAGCAGCGCATGACGGAACCTCGCCGAGGCGTCCGCGGCCAAAGGTCGGATTCGCCCCGCGTGAACATCTGAGGCAAACGTCAGAACATCGGTGATCGTCTGCTCGATCGCCGCGCGCAGGGCCGGCGTCGGCGCGAGATGCGGCGCGCGAAGCCAGTAGTGCCCGACCGGGCGGTTCTCGCCGACGTTGGCGATCGCGCCGGCCTCCATGGCCGCCATCGCGTCGAGCGCCCGCCCGGCCGCCGCCGCCATGCCTGCCAGATCCGCGTCGTCAAACGCCATGCGGCTGATGTCCAGCCGCAGCCCGGCCTGCTCCGCGACGCAGAGGTATCGGCAGAACCGGTCCCATGAGGAAGTCGCGGTCACGAAGGTCGGCGCTCCTTCGCGGCAGCTTCCGCATCCAGATCGTCGAGCAGGCCGTCGGTCTCGGCGATGTCGGGTCCGCCGGCGTCGTCGTCGCCGCGGATGCCGCCCGCGTCGTGTGGCGTGGCACCCTTGAACCACACGCGGACGCGATCCGCCGTCGGGAGGTCAAGCCGCGATGCGCTATTCTGCGCCGGCACGCCTTCGCGGCGGCAGTGTTCGAGGATGCGGTGCGAGGTCACCCCCAGCTCGCGGGCCAGCTCCTTGATTTTCGGTCCCTTTTTGCCCATGCGGCAGCTATCCCATCCAGACTGCGGCTGTCCAAACTGAGGAAACCCAGCATCGCCGAGGGGTCCGCCGTTGGCAAGAAGCTCGCGGACCGCCGGCATCCCGGAATCTGGAGCATGACGATGACCGAGAACACCCATGAGAGCATCACCCGGAACGCCCACGGAAGGCTCGGGTCTGCACTGTTGTGCTTCATCGGCGCGGGATGGATCGCGCCGCCGGGGTGGGCAGATGCCTCGGCAGCAGCCGTGCAGGCGAATTGGCCCGCGAGCGTGGTCCGGGCAAAGGGCTTCGGCCGTCCCCCGGCGCACCTGTCCGGCGCGAGAGCGAGACTGATGGCCTGTCGCGCGGCCGAAGTCACGGCCGTGCGCAACCTCGCCGCCAAGCTGCGCCTGCCGCCCGGTTCGCGCATTCAGGGATTCCGCTACCTGCCGCCGACCTATCGCCCGGACGGCTGGGTCGAGGTGGTCGTCGAGTACCGTCGAAAGTAGCCGCCCGTGGTGAAACTCAGAACCAGACGTGGGATCCGTCACCCTCGCGCAGGCGGGGGTCCTGTCCGCCCGGGGAAACCCCTGGATTCGTGACTCCCCGCAAGCCACCGGCTGGATTCCCGCCTACGCGGGAATGACGCGCGTCGCCTTTCACCACGAGCTGCTATGATGGCTTCTCATCGTGAAGCCAAGACCGAACCCATCCCCATCATCGCCCTCGTCCACATCCTCATTCCATTGCTTCGCGCACGACGCCATGGCCACTACGTTCGAGGTCATGGTCGAAGCGCGCAGCCGCGAGTATGCCGAATCCGCGGCCGGCGCGGTCTTCGCGGAGGTGGACCGCCTGGAGGAGGCGCTGAGCCGATTCATCCCGAGCAGCGACATTGCCCGCCTGAATGCCCTTCGCAGCGACCAAGCCCTCCTCCTGGGGATCGAGGCGACCGAGTGTCTGCAAATGGCGCGGGAGGTCTGGCAGGAAACGGACGGTGCTTTTGACGTGACGGTGGGCAGGCTGTTGCCATCACCCGCAAACGACCCAACCGGCGACCAGGTTCCCGTCGGCATGTCCCTGCTTGGCTTGGACGCCAGGAAACGCATCGCTTGGCCAAAGACGCCCGGGGTCGTGGTTGACCTTGGCGCGATTGGCAAAGGCTACGCAGTGGATCGAGCGATCGAGGTGCTTGCTGACTGGGGCATCACGCGCGGCCTGGTGCACGCAGGGCAAAGCTCGGTCTTCGCGCTGGGGGAAGGGATTGGACCCGACGCGAAGGACTCGGTTGGCGGCTGGTGCGTGCCGTTGCGGAATCCATGCGATCCGCTCCTCGCGGTCGGCGAAGTCCTGTTGCGCGATGCGTCGCTGGGCGGCTCCGGTCGGCTCCTGCATGGCGAGCATATTCTCGACCCGCGCACCCGCACGCCCTGCCGAGCGGAGACCCTTGCCGCCTGGGCCGTGTCTCGATCGGCCGCGCTTTCCGACGCCTACTCCACCGCGTTCATGATTATGACGCCGGCGCAGGTCGAGGCCTGCTGCTTACGACAACCCGATCTATCAGGTATATTGCTTCTCCGGTCGGCTGATCGCTTTGAAATCCGGCGGTACGGCAGCGCCGCGGCGCGCGTCTCCGCGCCGGAGGTTTCTTGAACATGGAGGTAGGGCCTATGCCTTCCCTGAAGGTCTCGCGTCGACGCTTCCTTACGACCACCGCCGGTTCCGTCGCCGCCTTTACCATCGTCCCGCGACACGTCCTCGGCGGTCCCGGTTACACCCCGCCCAGCGAAACCCTCACCCGCGCCGTCATCGGCACGGGCGGCATGGGCATGGCCGGTCACGTCACCGTCAATGAGGACGGCAAGCCGCCGGTCACGCTTGCGGTCTGCGACGTGGATGAGAAGCACCTCGCCGAGGCGATGAAGAAGTCGGGGCGAAGCTGCGAGGCGTACGCCGACTGGCGGAAGGTGCTGGATCGCAAGGACATCGACACGATCCACGTGGCCACGCCGCCACACTGGCACGCGCTGATCGCCATCGCCGCGGCGCAGTGCGGGTTTGACGTACTGTGCGAGAAGCCGCTGACACGAACCATCGGCGAGGGCGTCGCGCTGGCCGCCGCGGTGCATCGCTACGGCCGCATCCTTCAGGTGAACACGCACTTCCGCTTCGAGAATTACTACGGCTTCGGCGCGTCGAAGATGCTGCGCAAGCTGGTGGACAGCGGGCTGCTGGGCAAGCCGCTGACGGTGCGCGTCAGCCGCGACCTCGGGTTCGACTGGAAGCTGAAGATGTGGAGCGGGCGGACGGACCTCAAACCGGAGGGCGTGCCGGGCGAGCTGAACTACGACATGTGGCTGGGCCCCGCGCCGGTCAAGCCGTATCACCCGCACCGCGTGCACCAGTCTTTCCGGGGCTACTGGGACTACGACGGCGGCGGGCTGGGCGACATGGGCATGCACTACCTCGACCCGGTGCAGTACTTCCTCGGCAAGGATGATACGTCGCCGGTGGAGATCAGCGCCGTCGCGCCGTGGCCTGCCCATCCGGACGCCGCGGGTCTGTGGGACGAAGTGAGGCTCAAGTATGCCGACGGCGACACGATCCTCCTCAAGAGCGGCGAGTGGGGCGCGGACGACAAGCCGGGACAGCCGTTCATCGAGGGTCCGAAGGGCAAGGTTTTTGCCAACTACCGGACCGAACCGGCGGGCCTCTTCGACAAGCTCGACGCCGTGCCCGACCCGAGGCCGCTGGTGAATTTCGAGACGGCCGTGCGCACGCGGCGGCAGCCCGGGGGCAACGTCGATGTCGCGCATCGCTCATGCACGCTGGTGAATCTCGCGGCGATGGCCGTGCGCCTGGGTCGCACGATCAAATACGATCCGGTCAAGCAGGTGTGTGAAGGGGATGAGGAAGCCAACCGCATCGTCCGCCAGCCGATGCGAGCGCCGTGGCATGTGTGAAGGGCGAAGGGCGAAGGGCGAATGGCGAATGGCGAATGCCGAATGCCGAATGCGGAATGCCGAATGCCGAATGGTGAATGGCGAATGGTGAGTGAAGGCGAGCCGCGGGCTTCAGCCCGCGCGGTCTTTCCAATCTCACGGAGCGCTGCGCGTGCCGCAAAGCGGGTCTTGAAGAAGCGTCCGAGCGTCGACATGCGCACCGCGAGCGGATGAGGAGCGATCGTCCATGAAACTCATAATGACCCTATCCTTGGGACTCTGCCTCTCGACCGCACTTGCGCAGTCGCCCGCGGCGCCTCAGCCTTCGACAGGCGCCCCGAGCGATCCGCTCACCGATCTGCTCGCGCGCATTCCCGCTCAATCCGCCGACGCGCAGGCGAGGCTCATCGCCGACTTGCTCAAGCTGGACGCAGCGGCCGTCAAGACCTTGTGTGAGCGCCTCGTCGAGCCTGGCACGGGAGACGACGCGAAGGTGCGCATGGCGCTTCACGGCGTCGTGCTCGCGGCGGGTCGTCCGGACGCACAGGCGCGGCGCGCCGAGATCGAAGGCGTCCTGCTCGAGCGGCTTGGCGCCAAACCGCCGCCCGGCGCGCAGGACTTTCTGCTGGAGCAGCTCCGCTTCATCGCCTCGCCCGCGTGTGTGAGCGCCGTGTCGGCTCTGCTCCATGACGAGACGCACGCGACCCGCGCCGCGATGGTGCTCGTCACCGTCGGGGACGACTCCGCGAAGCTCGCGCTCCGCTCCGCGCTCGCCGCAGCCGGCGAAAAAACCCGACTCCCCATCCTGCACGCGCTCGGCGAACTGGGCGACGGCGAAGCGCTGGCAAGCCTGGCCGCGGGCGCCGATCCGCAGAACGCCGAGCTTTGGCACACGCTCCTGTTCGCGCTGGCGGCGAGTGGAAACCCGGCGATGGCCGACCGGGTTCCCACGCTGCTGACGCCGACAAGCTCCGTTGCCGGGGCGGAGGAGCTTGCCAAGTGGTACGCGCGATCCTGCGAGCGAAACGCGGCGCTGGAGTATGTGCGCCAAGCCGCGATGGGCCGCGCGCCTGCAGGCAACGCTGCGACGGGCGGCGCGGCGGCGGATGCGGAAGGTCGGCTGCGTGCCATGCTTGCAGCCTTCTCGGATCCCGCCGACGTTCACGTCCGCTGCGCGGCGCTTTCCCTGTTGACCAGCCTCGCGGGCGCGAAGGCGATGCCCGACATCCTCGCGGCCACGGCGGACGCCGACGCGGAGTACCAGGCCGCGGCGGTCGAGGCTGCTGCGAGTTTGACGGGAGAGGGCGTCACGGAGGCGATGACTGCGGTGATGGCGGGCGCCTCCGCCACGCAGCAGGCGCATCTGCTGGGGATTCTGGCGAAAAGGGCGGACGCCTCGGCGCTCGATGCCTGCGCGGCGCAGTTGAAATCCGCCGATGCGGCCGTTCGGTTGGCGGCGATTGACGCTGTCGCCCGGCTTGGCGGCGCCCAGGCCGTCTCGTTCCTGCTGCCGCTTTTTGACACTGACGATGCGGCACAGGGCAAAGCCGTGCAGCAGGCGCTGTTCGAGATTCGGGCTGAGGAAACCGCGAAGCTGCTGGGCGAGGCGCTTGGCGCTGCTTCCCCGCGCGTCAAGGTCGGAATCCTTGATGCGCTGGCGCGGCGGCACGCGGTGGATCAAGCGGAGCGCGTGCTGGTTTGCACGCTGGATGCAGCGCCGGAAGCGGCGCGGGCGGCGTGGAAGGCGCTGGAATCGCTCGCGCCGCCGACCCAGGTGCCTGTCATGCTCGAGCGGTTCGGCGCGCTTACGTCGAACGAATTACGGGAATCGGCCGGCGCGGCCATCGCCGCGGCCGCCTGTCGAAATGAAGACAAGACGGGCCGCGCCGCGCTGGTGATCGCGGCGCTGAAGAGCCAGGCGCCGGCGCATCAGGCCGCCCTGCTCAAGTCGCTCGGGCGCATCGGCGGCCCGGCCGCGCTGGCCGCCGTGCGCGAGCAACTCAAGAATCCGCAGACCGAAATCCGCGAGGCCGCGTTCGCCGCGATCTGCGACTGGCCCAACGCGGAAGCGCTGGGCGATTGCCTGGCGCTGGCGCGAACCTCCGCGGAGATGAAGGACCATGTGCTCGCGCTGCGCGGATACCTTCGCCTCATCGAGGCGGGCACGACGCAGCCGATCGAGGAGCGGCTGAGGGCGCTCATCACGGCCATTGAGGTTTCGCGGCGGGCGGATGAGAAGAAACTCGCGTTTTCCAGCCTGGCGAAGCTCGGCGACGAGCGAGGCGTGGAGGTGCTCAAGCCGTATGTGCTCGACCCCGGCGCAGGCGCGGAGGCGTGTTTCGCCACGGTCCAACTGGCCGACAAGCTGATCCCAACGAAGTGCTCCGCCGCCCGCGCCGCCTTGACCGCGCTTCAGCCGGCGACGCTCTCCGATCCGGTGAAGGCGGAGCTGCAGAGGATGCTCGAGAAGCTGGCGAAGTTCGAGGACCACATCACCGACTGGTACGTGAGCGGGCCATACGTGCAGAAGGACAGGCGCGGTCAGGATCTCATGGAAGTCTACTTCCCGCCGGAAGACGCCAAGGCGAAGGGCGTCCTCTGGCGCGAGCCGGCGCCGACCGCGGACCCGGCGATGGCCTGGGCGTTGGACCTCAACGCCACGTCCGCCGTGGCCGGAGACATGCGCGCCGCGTATCTTCGCACGCGCGTTTACTCTCCCGCAGCGCAGACCGCGAGGCTGGAAGTCGGCAGCGACGACGGCATCAAGGTCTGGCTCAACGGCGACTGCGTTCACACCAACAACGCTCTCCGTGGCTGCACTCCCTCGGCGGATGGGGTCGAAGTCAAACTGAAGGAGGGGTGGAACGACCTGCTCCTGAAGATCACTAACGACGGCGGGGGCTGGTTCGGTGCGGCGCGATTCCGCGGTCCCGGCGGCGAACATCTGGAAGGCGTCTACGCCAAGCGCGGGTTTGACGCGCAGGCTTCGCCGCCCTGATTCGAAGCCCGCGCCGCCCGAAAGCCGCGCGGAACCACCCGGAAGATCGGATTGCTGCACATCGTCCTCATCCCGATTCCCGACAACGGCCGCGACGTGCCGCCGCGCGAGAGGATTCGACGCCAACGGGATGCCGCCGCGCATGCGCTTGACGAATCGGCGCGGCTTTCCGGTCTGCCTCGTCTCGCCTGGGAGCGCGACGCCGCGGGCGTGCCGGTCTTCGACCGGGGCGTCTGCTGGTCGCTCTCCCACAAGCCGTCCATCGCCGCCGGCGTCGTTGCCGCGAAGCCGGTCGGCGTCGATGTGGAAGTGGTGCAGCCTCGCAACGAGGGGCTTTGGGAGTACGTCGCCTCGCGCGAGGAGCAGGACCGAGCGGGGACGCGCGACTGGCCGATGTTCTTCAGGTTCTGGACCGCCAAGGAGGCCGTGCTCAAGGCGAATCGCGTGGGTCTGAGCCGGCTGGACGACTGCCGCGTCATCGACGCCCCCTACCGGGATTCCGCCCTGCTGACCTTCGCGGGCAGACCCCTGCGCGTGACCTACTTTCACAGCGGCGACGTGCTGGCCGCCGTGACAGCCGAACCGGACGGCGCGGCGTGGCATGAGATGCCCGCGCAAAATGGATGAACACCCTCTTCTGAGGTCGGCGGCGCCGCGCCCTCCCCGGCGAAGCGCCGCCCGACGGCCCTGCGCAGTTGCCCACACCTGCCGCCGGGCGTGCTCCCGAGCCGCGAGTAAACTCGCAACAATCCGCCAGGACGCTTTGCGACAATCCGCCTGAAACCCTGCCATACGGCCTCGACAAGCGTTGCAACGGACAGTTCTATCGACGGGTCCTGTGACGCCGCGTTGGCATGTGACTTGCTAGTCTCCGCAGCAACCAGTCAGGGAGGCAGGCGCGATCCGGGGAGACGATCGCGACTGCCGATCGCCGCGCTGCCGTCGGGAGCGGCGGCGCGGCGACCTGTTTTCCGAGCTTGGCACTCAACGGCAATAGGGGGCTTGCGGCGGGCCTGAGGGGGATCCATGTCGCGCAGCGCGACGCGCCGCCTACACGCGGTTCCTTTCACTCCTCCGGCGAATGCGCGGGCGCATGCCTCCCACCAGGAGAAAGTCCAGATGTTCGTAATCAACCAGCAGAGCACCGACGGCACGCGGCGTGTTCGTTGCGTAAAGACTCTTGCAATCGGCCTATTGCTTTCCGCCAGCGCCTCCGCCGATCTTGTGCCCCAGTGGGTGTCGCGCGTGCCCAGCGGTTCCACGCTCTACTCCGGCCTGCGCGGCATGTGCGTGGACGCCGCGGGCAACACGTACATTACAGGCAACGCCGGCGTCTCCTACAACGTGGACACGCTGACGGCCAAGCTGGCGCCGGACGGCGCCGTCCTGTGGACCAGCACCTTCGACGGTCCGGCGCAGTGGCATGACACGATCAGCGACGTCGCGCTCGGCCCGGACGGCAGCGTCTACGCCGTGGGGTCCACGCCCGGCGCGATGATGTTCGCCGACCTGCTCGTCTTGAAATACGACCCTGCGGACGGGCGGCTCGTCTGGTACTCCACCTTCGACGGCGGCTCCGGAATCTCCGACGGTGGGCTGCGCGTGGCCGTGGATCGAGAAGGAAACGTCTATGCCGGAGGCTCGACGGTCGGCGACGGCGGCGACTGCCTCACCGTCAAGTTCGATTCCAACGGAAACGTGCAATGGGCCAGCGTCTGGGACGGCCCGGCCGGCGCGCCTTACTCACAAGAGGCCGTTCGCGGCATCAAGGTCGATCCGGAAGGCAACGTGGTCATTATTGCGGACGGCGTGATGAACTCGCTGCACCCGGACTATGTGGTGATCAAATATGACGCGGCGGACGGCTCGCAGATCTGGATGAACCACTGGGGTCTTAACGGAGACGAGACGCCGGTCGACATGGTTATCGACGGCGCCGGCGACATCTATGTGACGGGATCGGCGTTCAACTCCAGCGTTCAATTCGGCACCGTCAAGTTTCAGGGCGGGGACGGGCAAATCCTGTGGGCGGAGTATGACCGCACGGGGTACCGGGACTGGGCCTCCGCGCTGGCGCTGGACGGTCAGGGCGGCGTCTATGTGACGGGGACGTCGGATCCGCACGGCGACCAGAGCAAGATGATGCACAACTTCTACACCGTGAAGCGCGACACGGCGGACGGCGCGCTGCTGTGGACCCATGAGTACGGCGACGCGTGCCTGCGATGCTATGACGCCTCCAGCGATGTGATTGTGGATCGGGCCAGCCATGCCTTCGTCGTGGGTACCACCAGTTCGCCGCCGTACACCAGCGATCAGATCATGCTCGTGCTGGACGCCTCCAACGGAGCCGAGCTGGATCGAGGCTTGGTTTACAGCGGAACCGCCGAAGGAGTGTCCGGCGACATTCTCAGACTGGATGGCGCGGCAAACGTATTCACGGGCGGCAACGGCAGCAACTTCAACACCGGCGAGGTCGAGTGGGCGGTGGTGAAGTACGCCTCGCTCGGCGGCGGCGTGGACTGCGGCGCGATCCGCAGACTGAGCGCGAAATGCACGGACGGCAGACTGACCGCGAAGGTCGTCTCCTCGCTTCCAGAGGGAACGGAACTGACGTTGTCGCGCAACGGCGGTGACGAGAAAACGCTGACGATCAATGCTCGCGGCAAGGGCAAGGTGAAGTGGACGGGCCAGACCGGCGCTCGGGAGGTTTGCATTGTGGAATGTGGGTCGGTTCCCTGTGCGACCGCGGAATGCCTGTGAGTTTACCATCCATCTGATTTGTGCGCCTGCCGACAGACGGTTTGGCCGCACACCAAACGCCGAGAAGGGAATTATTGCATGTATCCGAAAAAACGATGGGTGTATGGCGCCGTTGCGATTCTGGCGTGCAGCGCCGTCTGCACAACCTCGCGGGCGCAGGACCTGGTCTGGGCGCGCAACGTCGGCGGCTCCTCGCCCGACGGGGCATTCGATATCGAGGCCACGAGCGACGGCGGATTCGTCGCCGTCGGGTTCACCGGTTCCTTCGCCACCAGCGGAGTGAATGACGTTTACGTCGTCAAGGCGGACGCCATGGGGCAGGTCCAGTGGACCCAGGTGGTCGGGGGCTTGCCGCAGCTCAGCGAGTTTGGCCGGCAGATTCGTCAACTCCCTGACAGTGGATACGTCATCGCCGGCTATTTGGAAGTCAATTCTCAGACATTCGATGCGCTGGTGATCCGAATGAACGCCGCGGGCGATGTGCTTTGGAAGCGCACCTACGACGCCGGGTTTGGCGATGACGACCGCGCGCACTGCATTACCCCGACCGACGACGGGGGATTCCTCGTAGGTGGGCAGGCCATGCTGCCGGAGACGGAATTCTGGAACTATGACATGTACGTCTTCAAGATTGACGCCGATGGAGTGTTGCAGTGGCGTCGCTTCTTTGACTACGCCCAGGGGTATTACGACAACGCGGACATTGTCTTCTCCGTGGTCGACATTTCGACCGGCGGATATCTCGTGTCCGGCTGGACGCACAGCGAAGGATGGGACGGCTGGGTGCTGCGCCTCGACGACCAGGGCAACCGGCTCTGGGACCGCGCCTATGGCGAAGCTTACTCCGACGAAATCCTCTCGGCACGGGAAGTTTCCACGGGCGGCTTCATCTTCTCGGGCGTCAATGCCTCCAACAACGGCGACACGGATTTCTGGTTGTTCCGCACGGACGAAAGCGGCGAAGTGCTCTGGGACCGCAAGTGGGGCAAGAACACGGGCGATCAATGCGAGGACGAGGCCAATCGCGTGTATGAGATGCCGGACGGCGGCTTCATCGCCGCGGGACAGACTTCCTCATACGGCGCCGGCGGGTGGGATCAGTACTTTGTCCGCACCGATGCGGCGGGCAATCCACTGTGGACGCGCGTGTACGGCGGATCATCGGACGATCGCGCCTTCGCCGTAGTCCCCGCGCCGGGAGGCGTGGTGGCCGCGGGCTGGGCGTACTCGTTCGGCAACGGCTATGGCGATGTGCATCTGGTAAAACTTGAAGATCCGCTCTCTCAGTCGGGCTGCGCCGCCATACGTAAACTCACCGCAAACTGCCGCGAGGGACGGCTGACCGCCAAGGTTTCCTCCTCGCTTCCCGAAGGCACGGAGCTGACGATCTGCCTGTCCGGCGGCGACGTGCGCACCTTGAGCATCAACGCGCGCGGAAAAGGCAAGGTGAAGTGGACGGGACTCGCCGGGCCGCAGGAGGTTTGCATGCTCGATTGTCCTGATGTTCCCTGCGCCTCCGCGGATTGCGGTTGAATTTGCTTATCACTGGAACTTGGGTTCGATCATGGAGCGAACACATGAAATGTAGGACTGCAATGCCGGCCTGGCTGATCACAGTCTGCGGCTGGGCGCAGGCGGAAGTTGTCACGGTCAATACATCGTCGGACGTCGTGGATTTCGGCGGAGCGCAACGCGTGGAGAACCTGCCGGGCCCAGACGGTCGCGTGTCGTTGGCGGAGGCCGGGCTGGCGTCCGACAACACGCCGGGCGTCCAGACCATCGGTTTCGCGGTTCCGCAGAACGAGTGGGAATACCAATGGTTGTTTCCCGGCCGAGTCGTGCTGCGGCCGTTCCTCGGCTTTCGCGTGTTTCAGACGGCGATCATCGACGCAACGACCCAGACCGAGTTTACGGGCGACACCTACACGGACGGAGGGGAGGTCGTCATCTGGCAGGAGACGTACATCATCGACAACGTCGGCGGAGAGATGCGCGGCTTCGACAACTCCAGCATTCACATCAGCGGGGGGTCGGGCAACATTCTTCAGAACAACACCGCGACGGGCATCGAGATTTATGATTCGCAGTTCAATCTCATTGGCGGGGCATTGCTTGGCGACGGCAACACCGGGGGAACCATCAAGATCGACCGCGCGTCGAACAATGTGGTCGCGGGCAACACCTATGCGCGGGTTCGAGTCCTCGGGTGGTTCGGCGGCGGGCAGCCGGCGACGGGCAACCGCATCGGAGGACCGACGGAGGGAGAGCGGAACTACATTACCGGGTATGGAACTTTCAGCGGGGAAGGTTGCCCCGGCGGCACAACGGTGCAGATCTTTGACAGCATCGACACGATCATCGAGGGCAATTGGATCGGCACCACGCCCGACGGGATGAGCCAGGGCAGTGATGCTTCCACGACGGGAATCGGCTTCGAAGGTGAGAATTACGGAGCCTTGATTGTCAACAACCGCATCGCCGGTATTCTCGCCCGCGGTTACGACCATTGCCGAGGCCAGATCTACGGCACCGGCATCACGCTCTATGGCACCGGCGGCGGCTTCGTGATCCAGGGCAACACCATCGGCCTCAACGCCCTCGGTGAGCCTGCCCTGGGAAGCGTCACAGGCATCAACAGCTATGATTACTACCTGGGTGCGGTGCGCAACGTCTTGATCGGCGGGGCGGGACCGGGCGAGGGAAACGAGATCGCCGGCCACCTGAGCAGCGGCATGGAGATCCTCAATCCGCTCAGCGGCATTCATATTTCCGGCAACTCCATCCACGACAATACAACGCTCGGCATCGATCTCGTGCCCGCCAACTTCGTCCGCGGCGTGACTCCCAACGATAACATGGACGGCGATTCCGGCGGCAACGGCCTGCAAAACTTTCCCGTCATCGGCGAAGCGTTGAGCAACGGCTCTTCCGTTGCGGTGTCGGGAACATTTAATTCTCTCCCCGGGCGATCCTATAGCTTGGAGTTTTTTGCCAACACTGTGTGCGACGGCACGGGTCACGGTGAAGGTGAAATATTCTTGGGACAAACGCGCCTTACCACGGACGGCGCTGGCAATGCAAGCTTCAGCGCTATGCTGCAAGGCGCGGCCGCACCGGGTGAGTTTTTGAGCGCCACTGCCACGGACGATTCTATCGGCGACACCTCGGAGTTTTCTGCGTGCGTCATAGTTGAGGCGGGCGGCGGCGTGGACTGCGGCGCCGTTCGCAAGTTGAAGGTCGGCTGTCGCGACGGAAAACTTGTTGCCAAAGTGGTTTCCTCGCTGCCTGAGAGCACGACCTTGACCATTCTGCGCAACGGCGGCGACGAAAAGACATTGACCATCAACGCCCGCGGCAAGGGCAAAGTGAAATGGACGGGACAGTCGGGAACGCAGGCGGTCGCCATTATCGAGTGTTCCGAGGTTCCTGAGCAAACAACAATGTGCCTGTAGGCGGCGAGTTCTGCCCTCGGCTCTGCACGCGGCGCGGTGCATCTTGGGTTTACAATTGAAGAGAAGAAAGCATGAATGCAAAGTCGGCTATTGCGGGGTTTCTGTTCCTTGGCGCAGCGTGGGTGAACGCCGAAGTGCCGACCTACCGAGTTCAATACCTTGGTGACGGCTGGACCGCCACCGGGATCAATCGCTTTGGCGACGTATGCGGGAGCATGTCGCCGGATGGCACGGCACTTCTCGCAGGGGTATCACACAACGGCGCGCCCTTCGAGCTTCTCCCCCTGCCGCCGGGCATGGAAAGCTCACGGGCGCATGATATTAGCGATGCGGGAGTCATTGTTGGCTCCGTCTGCCCGAATCAATACGTGATTACCCAGCCGACGGCCGCGGTGTGGAGACCGGTTTCCGGCGGCTACACCGTGGAGGTGCGGGAACCTCTGCCGGGTGATTTGTATTGCGCCGCATACGCCGTGAACAACGTCGGCGACGTCGTCGGCGCCTCCGGCTACTGGGGTTGGAACCTCTCCACCGGCGTGCAGTTCACGGGCGAGGGCACGATCCGGCTCCCCGAGGGCGTGATCGGCAGCGACATCAATGACCAGCGCGTGATCATTGCCCATAATCGCCTGCTCGACCTTGACACCGGCGTTTTCACTGATATCCCCTTGCCGCCCGGCAACTGGCAGGGGTTTGTGGCCGCGGCGCTGAACAACAACAACGACTTCTGCGGTTACATTCTCGGTTACTCGGGTTGCAGCACGTTTCCCATGCGCTATCGCCAAGGCGTCGACTGGGAGTATCTGGGCGGTTGCGCCACGACGACCAGCGCCACGGCCATCAACGATCGCGGCGATGCCCTGAGTTACTACTACTACACGGCTTCGGGCGTGACGTTTGTCCCCGAGGGTTACTTTGGTCTGGGTGAGCTGATCGACGGATCCCAGGGCGAGTGGTACGTGCAGTGGGGCGGCGCGAACGGGATCAACCACAACCGCCAGGTCATCGCCGCGGCGCGACAGGGCGTCAGCGGTCCCATCGGCGCGATTCTCATGACGCCGATGAACACCGGCCCGGATTGTGGGGCCGTCGCCAAATTCTCTGCGCGGTGCCGGGACGGAAAGCTCACCGCCAAAGTCGTCTCAGCTCTGCCGGCCGGCACGGAGCTGACGGTTACTCGCAACGGCGGCGACGCGAAGACCCTCACGATCAACGATCGCGGCAAGGGCAAGGTCAAGTGGAGTGGGCAGATTGGCGCGCAAACGGTGGTGATTGCCGAGTGCAGCGACTGGTCGCAGACAACGGAGTGCTCGTAGCCGGGGATCTCCTTGCGCCGCATGTGGGCATCGGGCGAGCGCTGCGCGGGCCCGGTCGCGCGTGGTGGAGCGTCGCGTCGCCGGCGTGCCAGGTCCGACCCTGGCAATCTGTAACCGTCCGCCGTCAAAGGCGACGCTCGTCATTCCCGGGCAGGCGGGAATCCCGCCGTTGACTTGCGAGAAGGCAAGGATTCAGCGGTTCTCATAGGAGGACTGGACGCCTGCCTGCGAGAGGGTGACAGGGCCCTTGTCCGGTTTCGAGTTCCACCGCGGGCGGTTACGGTGCACCCGGCGCGCCGGCCGCCGCGGCATCCTCAGCGTTGTCGTCCTCGCCTGAAAGGGAAGCCGGCCCGGCGCTGCTCGCTTTGCGTGCGGGCTTGTCCGAAGGCTTGCAGAAGCGCAGGGGCGAGCCGTTGCCGGCCGGGTCCACCTGCACGGTCCACGAGCCGCTCAGCACCTTGCGAAGCGTCCGCCCGACGACCTCTCCACGCCAGCCGGAAAGCAGCCCGGGAACCCGCTCCAGCGAATCCAGCCGCCCGTCCACGAACGGCTCAACCACGTCGGCGATGCCCTGCTTCGTCGCCAGCAGACCGTAGGCGATGTCCAGCCTTGCGGCCTCGCTGCGCAGCACGGAGGTCAGCAGCGGCACGAGCACGGCGTCCAGCGGATGCTCCGCGCGAACGGTGCGATGCGCCGATTTGGGCGCAGGCGGCTTCTCCGCGGACCGAACGAGCACGCCGCACAGGTCGTTGATGTGGTCCTTGCGGAGGTTCAGCCCGCGCAGCGAGCGAACCTGCTCCGGCTTCGACCAGCCGTGCTTGGCGATCTCGACGAGCAAATGGTCTTTGAGCACCGCCCGCGCCGGGCGGTTCAGCCGGTCGGCGAGCTGCTCGCGCCACTGCATCAGGTCCAGCGCCGCGACCAGCGCCGCGCCATGCAGCGAACCGGTCCCTTTCACTCTTGCAAGCTGCGCCTCCGGCGGACGCTGGTACAGGTCGATCCGCTCGAACGCGGCGAACTCTTCCCGCGCCCACTCCGTCCGCCCGAGCTTCTTGAGCCGCGCAGTCAGCTTGTCGTGCAGCGGCAGCAGGTAGGCCACGTCCTCGCTGGCGTAGAGAAGCTGGTCCTCGCTGAGGGGGCGCTTGCGCCAGTCCGTGAGCGTCTGGGATTTGTGCAGCTTGATGTGGAGCTTCTGCTGCACGAGCTTTGACAGGCTCAATGGGTAATTCGAGGTCAGGAGGCCGGCGGCGATCTGCACGTCGAAGATGTTGCGCGGAGGCTGGTTCACCGCGTGAACGCAGAGCGCCAAATCTTCCTGCCCCGCGTGCAGCACCGTCTCGATCTGCGGGTCGCTGACCAGTTCCCAGAGGGGCGTCAGGTCCAAGCTTTCCTTGGAGTCGATCAGGTAGACGCCGTCGGTGGCCGCCACCTGCACCAGGCACAGCTCCGGCTCGTACACGTCCTCCATGACGAACTCGGTGTCCAGCCCGAAGCGGCGGGTCTCGCGGATATGGGCGCACAGCCGGTGCAGTTCGCGGGGGCGGGTGATCATCGTCGCGGACCGATCCGAGCTGGTAGTCACGGTTCCATCCCTGGGGCGGCTCATCACTCCCATCCTGGGACGATGTCTGCATCGACCCGCGCCGCACAAAAGTCCAGCGGGGCAGGCATGAAACTTACCAGACGGGCCGACGGAGGCAAGCCGGAGCTGGCAAACGGGCGCAGGCAAGACGGTGCAGGCAAGCCGAGGCAGGCAAGACGGAGCAAGCAAGCCGGGCGAGGAGCGCAGGGCGACCGCTTTCCACGCTTGGACGGGCGCGCGCGTGGCATAGGTCCGCACGCGCGTGGCACGGGTCCGCAGCAGCGGACCCGCGGGGCGCGCGATCGTGGGTCGGTGGATCACTCACCCTGGGCGGGCGAGTACGCCAAACACAGCCACCGCTGGTCCGCAGTCAGGATGTGGTTGCCTGGGATGCCTTCATCGTTCGGCTCCAGCGAGCGCGTGCGAATCCGATTCAGGAGCCATGAACGTGTAGGACCCATTGTCCGCCGCGCAGGCTGTGTCCAGCGCGAGGATCAGCCGACAGGTCGATGGGGCAAGGACCGAAGATGCCGCGAAGCGGATGATGGGGTCATCCCATGCTGGCGGCTGTGCCGAACCGGCATCTCAATTCCGGCGCGCCGAGCCTGCGTCAATTTCCAGCGCACGGACAGAAAGTGTTTTTCTCAGGGCGGTGATGCTTTCGGAAGCGGCGACGTCCCGGGCACTGAGGGCTGCTCCGGCTCCGCCTTGGGAGGGGCCAGCAACTGAGCCAAGCCCGATGAGCCATTGCGTTCCTTCTCTTTCGCGAGCACCGCTTCCTTCTGCTTCGGGTTCGGAATCCTGATCAGCTCGGGTCGGAGATGGTCCAGGAACATCTTCTCAACCGGCGCGAGCAACTTGTCCCGCGATTCGATCAGCGCAGCCAGACGCTTACGATCCTCAACCGAAGCGCTGGACGCCAGCTCCTTTGCTTCCAGATTGGTCTTGTCGATCCGTTTCTGACGGCTTGCCAGGTAGTCCTTCGCTTGGGTCTGCCATTCGCCATGGACTCGCCAGGCATGTTCCTTCTGACCCGCATCGAGGTCGAATACGCGGATGAACCGGCGGACATACTCTTCCCACAATCCCGGCGCGCGCGGCACTCCCGGCAAGCCAAAATCAGGCCCATCATCAGAGCGAGGGAACCGACCTGGATACTCCCCCCTTCGCTCAGCAGCTTGCAGCTCAGAGATACGCGTGAAATCCAGCAGCCCTTGGCGATGGGCTTCCCCCGTCTCCTGAATCGTGATAAGCCCGTCGCCCGACCACACCATCACGGGCTGATCCGACGACTTGATCTGCACGCCGCACGGCATCGCCAGAATCGCGGGAGTCAGTTTCTTGGGATGGCTTGGTCGATCGAACTCAGCCGAGGTCACCTCGATGGTCGCCCAGATCTCGCCATTCATGCGGAATTCGATTGTGGCAGGGAAGTAATGCCCATCCCATTCGCGGTACGTGCAGACGCTCTCCCTTGACACCTGCCCGTCCCGTCCCAAGGTGACGCGCACGGGTTGATAGCTATATGCGGGCTCAAGGTACCAAGTGACCTCCACACCGTTTTGTAAGGCGGCTACCACACGCGCAGGCGACTCGTCCGGGAATTCCGTGAAGTGATCCACGCGGTCGAAGCGAAAATAATCCTCGGGACCGACATTCCCCATGAGGTCCGCCGACATGCCCAGTGTTCGGATGTCCCAGTAAGGAGTGGCGGGTTGATCAGAGGTCACCCTGCGTTCGCCAGCCGTGGACTCCGCCGTGTATGACCATTCTTCTCGGGACTCTGCATCGAGGAAAACGCGTCGCTCGCAATAGCTGTAAGCGTGCCCAATGGAGTCCTCCTCATTCACATAATGAGAGCCGTTTGGGAGGCCGTGATCGACATAGGCATGGTCCCGCCCCGAAAACCGCGAAGTCCAGCGGCGCGGCGTCCCGAGCTCGATGGGGGTGGACGTCCATTCAATCCAGGCGGTTCCAAAGGACATCCTCGAAGCTTCGGCCTCGATCAACAGATCGGGTTTCTCCGGTGATGGGCTTTGCGCCCACAACGCAAGCAGCAAGATCAGGGTACACATCGTTGGTTTTCCCTTACCTTAACCTGCTCTCCGTGTTCATTCTCTTCTGATGGGGGTGCAGTTGAGTCTCAAATGCCTCCATCCAGACCGGCAACAGCCAAGTTGGATGTCAGCGGTGCAGCAGCTCGAGGCAGAACCCCGAACGAAACATGGGTCTCGTCACCCCTGCGCAGGTGGGAATCCCGAACACGGCGTCAAACCGCTGGATCCCCGACTGCGCGGGAATGATGAGGTCTTGCCTTTCGCCTCGCGCTGGTAGGTTCTGACGCTAATTACACCATTCCTCTGGGACGACGAATCGATATTCTACGCCACTGTAGTCGGATCCCAAGAAGTAGGCGCCATTGATGAGGTTCAGGCAATCGCCGTCATCGCTGCATTCCGTTACGCTTGGCGGAGCGAAGGCACAGCGGTCTTCGTCGTAACACCTAACATCATACACTGGGTAAATCTGAAGGGCGTCTCCAACGAAACTGTTGCAGGTCTTCTTGGGGTTCTTCCATTTCTTGCAGTTTCCATTTCCTTCGTTGCACTCGCAAATCTCGAAGGGAACGCAATCGGGGCACAACAGGACGGAGGCACAGAGGTTTGCCCGGGTGGACGGCTCGCTTGCGGCCGCGAGTAGGCACATGGGCAAACCCACAAGACCCGCCAGAAACGACATACGTCGAATCATCACTCATACCCCTTTATAGGGAAGGGAAGGGACCGACGGGGTACCGCACACCTTAACCCAAGCATCACCTACTCCCCTCAGTGTACCACACCCTTATCGGGCTGGCAAGCGAAAAATGGAAAAGGACGAAGATTCTTTTCAGGGGGTTCGCTTGTGCGACTGCATCAGTGAAAGAACGGCCTGCGGAGCCTTCTATTCACCTTCCGAAGGAGAGGGGAAGAACGAGGCTCGGTGCGGAACGCCGCGGAGGGAGCGGCGGGTCCATCTGTGATCGCGCCGCGGAGGGAGCAGCGGGCTACCCGGGGATCGCGCCGCGAAGCGGGCGGGCAGCCTGATTACAGCACGGCCTGCGTGACGCGGACGATTTCGTCGATGGTCGTGGTGCCGAGGCGCACTTTGTTCCACCCGTCCTCGCGCATGAGCTGCAAACCATATTTCTTCCGAGCGATGTCCTGCATCTGCCCGGCGCTCTTGCGATTGACGATCATCTCGCGCATTTCGTCGTTGATCATGAGCAACTCAAAGATGCCCATGCGCCCTCGATAACCGGTATGCCGGCAGTCGCGGCAGCCGACGGCGCGATAGACCTTGTCGCCCTTCTCATATTTGAAGTCGCCGGGAATGTCGATGGCCTCGGGCTTGTATTCTTCCTTGCAGTCCGGGCACAGCTTTCTCACGAGTCGCTGCGCCAGCACGCCGCTGATCGAGCTGGAAACCAAAAATGGCTCCACGCCCATATCCAACAAACGCGTATTGGCCGTCGTGGTGTCATTGGTGTGCAGCGTCGAAAACACAAGGTGACCCGTCAGCGACGCATTGATCGCCACCTCGGCCGTCTCCAGATCTCGAATTTCGCCGACGAGGATCACGTCCGGGTCGTGCCGAAGGAACGAGCGCAGCCCCGCGGCGAACGTCAGACCGATGCGCGCCTTGGTCTGCACCTGCTGGATGCCGTCGATGTAATACTCGATCGGGTCCTCCACCGTCAGAATCTTGATCGTGTCGTTCTTGATGGTGTTCAGCGCCGAGTACAGCGTGGTCGTCTTACCGGAACCCGTCGGACCGGTGACGAGGATGATGCCGTACGGCTGGGCGATGAGCTTGTTCATCCCCTCCAGCGCCGGGTCGATCATGCCCAGCTCGGTCAGCGACAGCAGCGCCGAGGCCTTGTCGAGGATACGCATGACCACCGCTTCGCCGAACGCGGCGGGAATGATGCTGACGCGGAGGTCGATGTCGCGGTTCTGCGCGCGGATTTTGAAGCCGCCGTCCTGCGGGAGGCGCTTTTCGGCAATGTTGAGGTTCGAGAGAATCTTGATGCGGCTGACGATGGCATGTTGAAAGCGGCGGATCTCCGGGGGGCAATTCGTGGTGTGCAGCACGCCGTCGATGCGGTAGCGGATCTTCAGGTCGTGCTCATACGGCTCGATGTGCACGTCGCTCGCGCGGTCGCGGATGGCCTCGACGAGGATCTCGTTGACCAGCTTGACGACGGTGGCTTCCTGCGCTTCCTCGATGAGGTCCGCGTCGGTGGACTCGCGTTCGGAAATGATTTGCAGCCCGTCGCTGCCGATCTCCTTGACCAGCTCCTCGACGGTGTGCCCGCCGACGCCGAAGTGCTTCTTGATGATCCGCCCGATGTCCTCCTCGGTCGCCAGTACGGTCTCGATCTTGGCGCCCGTCAACATGCGAAGCTCGTCGAAGGCGTACAGGTCGAACGGGTTGGCGGTGGCCACCTTGATCGTGCCGTTGTTCCGCGCGATGGGGACGAGGTGGTAGCGATGGACAGCCTTGGTGGGGAAGTCCTTCATCAACTTCTCGTCGAGATTGACCTGGCTGAGATCGACGACGGGGATGGAGAGCGACTCGCCGTAAAGTTCGAGGTAGTCGCGCTCGCGGATGTAGCCCAGCCGGACGAGGCACTTCTCCAGCCGCTCGGAGCCGCGGCGGGCGGCCTTGGCTTTTTCGAGCTGCTCCGGCGTGATCTTTTTTCGCGTCAGTAGTGTTTCAGCAACGCTCACGGCCGATTCCTTTGAAGATTCGCGTCCAGCCTGGCTGATTTCCGATCCGGCGGAGAAGCTCTCCGCACCGCGTCCGCCGGTGCAAACCCGCCGGTCCGCTTCCTCTATCCCACAACCGCCAGCCCACGTCCGCCAGTCCGCATCCGCCGGTCCGCTTCCGCCAGTCCCAGCCAGCGCTGGGTGGCACGGGTCCGCAGCAGCGGACCCGTGTTGATCGGTGGCCCATCCCGCCGCGCCCCACCCCAGACCTAAGCACGTTTCCCAGCGCCGAATAGACGGACCACGGGCGCGGTTGTTCGCTCCCCCCTTTATACCGGTTTCGGCATCGCCGGGTGCGTCCCCCCGCACGCGACGCGGCCCCCCAACGTTTTTCGGCCTGCTCGCTGGGAGCACAGACCCAGGTTTTGGGCGCAAAATCGGCCCGTGGCAGGCCCTGGTGAAAGGGGGCGCTCGTCATTCCCGCGCAGGCGGGAATCCAGCCCCGTCATTCCCGCGCAGGCGGGAATCCAGCCGGTGGCGTGCGAAGTGGCACGAATCCAGCGGTTCTGCTGCGCTGACTGGACCCCCGCCTGCGCGCCGTGACGGAGGGAGACGCGGCGTTGTGCCTCGTGCAGGAACCCCATGCTCACGCGGAGTACCGCGAGAGCATGCCACCCGAGCGTGCCGTTGTGCGGGGAACGGAAGGCGACGATCATTCCCGCTCGGCGGCGGTTGAGCGCGCGGCGGACGGGGCCGGCGCTGATATCTGCCTCCCTACCGGAGAAGGTTGATGCATCGCACCGTTCGATTGCGGCAAGGTCTCGCCTGCGCCGCCGTATGGGTCGGGGTGCTGCCGCTGTGCGGCTGCGTGCGGCGCACGATGACGATCACCACCGAGCCGCAGGGGGCGCTGGTGTACCTCAACGATCAGGAGGTCGGGCGCTCCAACGTCACGGTGGATTTCACCTGGTATGGCGACTACGACGTAGTCCTCCGCAAGGAGGGCTGCAAGACGCTCGCCACCCACTGGAAGCTCGACGCGCCGTGGCACCAGCATGCGCCATTCGACTTCTTCACGGAAATCCTCTGGCCCGGGAAGATCGTGGACGCGCGGGCGCAACACTTCGTTCTCGAGCCGGAGGAACTGCCCACCGCGCCGGACCTTCAGTCGCGCGCCTTCGAGATGCGCACGCAGACGCTGGGGCTGGATCGCGCCGAGAACGAACCCTGACGGCCGACGCGACTTCCTTTTTCGGAAGGTGACGCGCAAGAACAGGACAGTGCCGCCGATGGTGTTGCTGGGCGTTCGCTCCCTGACGGTCGCGGCTCTGATCTGAGCCGCGACCGTCAGCGGTGTATCCCGGCATGCCACTGCTCTGTGAGCGGTGTATCCCGGCATGCCACTGCTCTGTGAGCAGTGTATCTCGGTGTGCCACTGCTCTGTGAGGGAGCGACCGCCGCGCCGCCGATTGCGGGGACGCTTCTTGCGGGTTTTCGACCTGATGGGGATGCGCTACCGCACGCCCGGGAACTCGATCCACGTTCGGCAGGTTCGCTGCCTTGTGGGCAGGGCTCTGAAAGGCGCTCGTTTTCTGAGACACAACCCCAGGGCGACTCGGTCTGCGCGGATGCGTCGGGGAGCGGCGCGGATGCGTCGGCGCGCTACTCGCCCTGCGACGCCAGCAATGGCGTGGCATCTCCGCGCGATGGACCGGCACGCTGCAGCGCGTCCTGAACCACCGAAGGCGTCAACAGCGTCGGCAGCAGCTCCGGGCTTTTCGGCTTGTCCGCTGCATACACCAGGCACATGGGCACGGAAGGCCGGCCGTACTGCTTAAGCTCCTGCTCAATCTCCGGGTCGGTCTTCGAGTAGTCCGCATGGATCGCGACGACCTTCAGTGCATTGATGAGCTGCACCGTCGAGTTCACCTCGATCGCCAGCGCCTTGTTCGTTTTGCACGTGGCGCACCAGGTGGCCGTGTAGTCCACAAGCACCGTATGCCCTTGCGACGCCAGCTCCTCGGCCAACCCTTTGCGATACTCGACCCAGTGCAGTGGAGTATTGTAGAGGTAGGCGAAGCTGAACCACCCGCCGAGAAGCGCCACCGCCGCCGCGGCCAGCCAGGTGCGAAGCTGCCTGCCGATCGACCAGCCGTGGCCGATCTTCCCGATCATCCAGCACGAGACGGCCAGGAAGGTGAGGAACGAAACCGTTTGCACGACGCCCGGTCCGCCGAGCTGCGCCGCCACGGTCATGAGCAACCACACCGCCGTGCCCACCAGCAGGAAGCCCATGAACTGCTTGAAGGTGATCATCCAGTTGCCGGGACGCGGCAGGAACTTCATCCACCCGGGGTTTGCGGAGAGCAGGAAATACGGCAGCGCCATGCCCACGCCCGCGGCGGTGAACACGGCGAACGCCACGACCTTCGGCTGCGTGCTCGCCCAAGACAGCGCTCCCGCCAGCAGCGGCGCCGTGCAGGCCGTGCCCAGCAGCGTGGCGAGCAGCCCTTTCATGAACGCTCCGCCGTAGCCTTCCTTCTCCGTCGCATCGCCCGCCGCCTGCGCGGCAAACCCCGGCAGGTTCATCTCCCACACGCCGAACAGGCTCAGCCCGAACACGAACATGATCGCCGTCAGACCGATCACCACGCCGGGGTTCTGCAGCGGCGGCGTCCAGAACAGCGTGACGCACGCGAACACCCAGAACCACGCCATGATGCCCGCGCAGAACGACAGCCCGAGTCGCAGCACCCGACCGCGATCCTCCCCGGCCTGCTGAACGAAGCTGAGAATCTTGATGGAGATGACCGGCAGCACGCACGGCATCACGTTGAGGATCAGTCCGCCCAGGAACCCGAAGAGGAGGTACAGCAGGATGCTCCCGTCGGCGTCAGCGCTGGCGGTCTGCAGCCCTGTCTCGGGCGCCACCGCGGTGGAGGCGGCGGCCACGCCGCTCGTTTCAGTCAGGGCGGCGCCCGATTCGCCGGTATCCGCCGTTGCGGGGGGCTTTTCGACTGCGGAGGGGGGGGGCTCAGCACCCCCCGTCGGCTGCGCGGCGCCGGGTCCTTGCGATGCGTCAGGTTTCTGCGGACCGGCGCCTGGGCTTGGCGCCGCCGCGCCGCCCGCCGAACTCCACGAGAACGCCAGCGTCTGCGCCGGGTAGCACTGCCCCTTGTCTGTGCAGGCCTGAAACGTGAGCAAGCCCGCGATCGTGACTGGGCCCTTGGGTGGATCGTCGCGCACGACGCAGGGGACTTTGATCGTGATCGTCCCCGAGAACTCGCTGAGCTTACCCAGCCCTTCCACCTCCCGCTCGTGCGCGGGCGGGAACTTCGGCGGACCGAACTTGATCCCCTCCGTCGCGTCCATCGTCACCTCGGCGGCAATCAGCCCCGGCTGAGACGGCCTGTCCGACTGGATGTGGTGCTCAGGCTTGATCTGCGCTTCGATCAGCAGGTCGAACGTCTTGCCGGGCGTCGGCTCCAGCGGTGAAGCGGTCACCTTCAGCGAGACGTACTCGCTCTTCACAGCGGGCATGGCGGACGCCGCCTGCTTGAACACGTCCGCGTTGTCCGCCGCGGGTGCGGACCCGGCCGCGGCGACGGGCAGCTCGAGCCGCAGCGACTTGTCTTCCGGGACGCAGGATTCCTTGCACACGAGCCATCGCAGGTCGAGCTGCACCTTGAACCTGTCGCCGGTCAGGGCGGGTGGTGGCGTGATCGTCGTCAGCAGGACGGGTTTGCCTTCGAGAATGTAGGTGACGAGCGGCTGCCCGCCGAGATCGGTGACGTGCTTTTTCGGCACAGGGTATCGCAACGGTCCTGCCGTCGAACCCTCCGGCAGCGTCCACTTGGCGCTGGGCGACATGCCGCTGTCGCCGGGGTTGCTCCAGTAAACGTGCCAGCCCGCTTCAACCTCCATCCGGATGGCCACGTCGAACGGCTGTCCCGGGACAACCTGCTTGACGGACGCGAACAGGGAGGGCTTGACCTTCGGCGGTCCGCCCCCGAAGGGTTGTGAGAAGGCGGTTGTGCTGCTGCACAACAACACTCCCAGTGCGATGGCGACTCTTTTCATGCTCCTGACGCTCCTGATGTCAGATCGAACCCCGCAAGCGTCGGCGACTGAAGCCCGCTTGACGCCCCGATTGTAGGACGAACGCCCGGGTTACGCCCGTTCAAGGTCCTCCGCCGCCAGTGCTCACGCGAGCGTGTGCCTTGCAGTGGACCGCCTGGGGTACCCCGCAGTTCGTGGCGGATCGGCACCCCGCAGCGGAACTCGAATCCTGGCATGGAGCTTGTCCCCCCCGCGCAGGCGGGGGGCCAGTCCGCTGCGGAAAACCGCTGGATTCGTGCCTCCTGGCAGCTCACCGGCTGGATTCCCGCCTTCGCGGGAATGACGAACCTGGATTCCCTCTTTCGCGGAAATGACGAACTTGGATTCCCGCCTTTGCGGGCATGACGAGCGTCGCCGTTCGCCACGGACTGCCAAGACTCTTGACAGTCCCCTACAAATGTTTAGACTACCTTATTGCGATAAGGGTATTCTGGTTGCGGACTTTCGCGGCAGATCGGCGACGCGGCGGCTTGGCTGTCCGATCGCGGATCCGGCGCAGGATTCAGCTTCACGACCGCATCTTCGGACGGCGGATGGCTGAATCAGGCCGCGCGGAATCATCGTGAATTAGCCGTTGCGTCGTGCGATGCAGTTCGACAAGACCATCCGGGTTCGTCGGGTCTCCATCGCACGACTTTAGGATGTTGTACGTGGTCTTCGCGTTACTGCTCATGTTGGCTCTCGGATGGCGACTGGCGATTCGCCGCGCCGCGTGGCTGGGTGGAGTTGTCCAAGCCGCGTTCGCCGCGCCCGTGGCCTGCGCACTTGCCTTGCGGCAAGCCCGTGTGCCGTGCCGGGCGGTTTGCGCCAACCTGATGCCGGACTTCGCCGCGCGGAAGCGGTCCATCCGGGCCGTGCGGCTCGCGCGCAGCTAGACCAGGTTGCCACGCCGACAGCGGCTTTCACAGCTTCCACGCCGCCTCTGCGCCTCTCGGCTCGACCTGCCCGTCCTTCCGCTACCTCCAAACACCGGTGTTCGTGCGAGACCTTGCTTCACGCAAGCCCAGCACGGTCGCCGCCATAGGCCACGATTGTGAGGTGAGCGACCATGCCGATTGACCAACTTCTTCTGGCGAGCGTGACGGATTGGGTGCTGCCGGGGCTGCTCGGCGTTCTCGCGGGCGCGGCTGCGTTGTACGCATACTCCAGGATGCAGGCCGGCTCCGCGCTGGCCGCAGCCAAGGCGGAGGCAGCGAGAATCCAGCAGGAAGCCAAAGCCGAGGGCGAGCAGGCGCGCAAAGCCGCGGAGGTCGAAGCCCAGGCCGAGTACATCAAGCGCCGCGAGCAGCTCGAAAACGAAACCAACGAAACCCGGCGCGAGCTGAAGGAAGTCGAGAAGCGCCTCGCCAAGCGCGAGGACAACTTCGAGCGCAAGATGGACACGCTCGCCGTCAAGGAGCGCAAAGTCGAGCAGCTCGAAGCCTCCCTCGCCGCGCGCGACGGCGCCATCAAGCAGCGCGAGACCGACATCGCCCAGATCCACGAGCAGCAGCGCCAGCGACTGCACGAAATCAGCGGCATCAGCCCGGACGACGCCAAGCAGATCCTCTTCCGCCAGCTTGAAGAGGATCTGCTGCACGAACGCGCCAAGATGGTGCAAAACGCCGTCGACGCCGCCAAGGAAGAGTCGAAGGAGAAATCCCGCGACATCATCCTCACCGCCATCCAGCGCTACGCCGCCGAGCACACGTCCGAGGCGACTGTCGCCACGGTGGCCATCCCTTCCGACGACATGAAGGGCCGCGTCATCGGGCGCGAGGGCCGCAACATCCGCGCCTTCGAGAAGATCACCGGCGTCGATGTCATCGTCGATGACACGCCCGGCGTCGTTGAAGTCAGCGCCTTCGACCCGGTCCGCCTCTACAAGGCGCGCGTCACGCTCGAACGTCTCATTCAGGACGGACGCATCCACCCCGGGCGCATCGAGGAGCTGTTCGCCGCCGTGGTCAAGGAGGTGGACCGCGAGATCGTCGAAACCGGCAAGCAGGTGGCGATGGAGACCAAAGTCGCCGGACTTCACCAGAAGCAGATCGAACTGCTCGGGCGGCTCAAGTTCCGCACCAGTTACGGGCAGAACGTCCTGCGGCACAGCGTCGAGGTCGCCTATCTCTGCCAGGTCATCGCCGACGAGCTGGGTCTGGACGGAAAGCTCGCGCGGCGCTGCGGGCTGCTGCACGACATCGGCAAGGCCATGGACCACGACGAGACCGAAGGCAGCCACCCCAAGATCGGCGCGGACCTCTGCCGCAAGCTCAACGAGCGCCCGGAGGTGCTCAACGCCGTCGAAGGGCATCACGGCGACGTGCCCTCCACCAGCCCCTATACCCCCATCGTCATGGCCGCCGACGCCATCAGCGCCGCCCGTCCCGGCAGCCGCCGCGAATCGCTGGAGCGGTACATCCAGCGCCTTCAGCAGTTCGAAGCCATCGCCACCTCGCACGACGGCGTCCGCGAGGCGTTCGCCATTCAGGCGGGGCGGGAAATCCGCGTCATCGTCGATGCGAAAAAGGTGGATGACGCACTGGCCGCGCAAATTTCCCGCGACATCGCCCGCCGCGTGGAAGCCGAGATGACCTACCCCGGCGAGATCAAGGTGACCGTCCTGCGCGAAGTGCGCGCGGTGGAGTACGCTCGATAGGCTCGTTCCGAACGCGGCACCCGCGCAGTATTTGGGGCAGCGCATGAGTCGTGCCGCGGGCAACACAGGTCCGTTGGGTGACACGAGTCCGGTGTGCGACACGGGTCCGCTGCTGCGGACCCGTGCCATCCGCGCGCCCGGCCTGGCGTAGAAGGCGGTTACCGAACCCGTCCTCGGGCTTCGGCCGCTGGCAGACTTGCCCCCCGTGCCCAACGAAGGGACGCTATAATCCACAGCGCGGATGCACAGGCTCGACTCGGTGCCGCGCGCGACCGAACTCGCACCACAGACGCACGATGCCGCAGGACGATTACTACGCCATTCTCGGAGTTGCCCGCACCGCTTCCGCGGACGAGATCAAGCGCGCCTATCGCAAGCTCGCCAAGCAGCACCACCCCGACCGCAACCCGGGCAACCCTTCCGCTGAGCGCAAGTTCAAGGAGGTTCAGCAGGCGTACAGCGTCCTCGGCGATGCCACCAAGCGGGCGGATTACGACGCTTACGGCAGCGTGGGAGTGGGGCGCGTGCAGACCGATCCGGGCGGTCGCCGCGTGTACACCTGGGGCGAGGGGCAGGCCGTCAACGTCGAGGATCTCGAGGATCTGTTCTCCGCGTTCGGCGGCGCAGGCGGCGGACGTCACGCCAGCATCTTCGATCAGATCTTCGGCGGGCACGACGGCGCGCGCGCCTCGGCCGGCGCCTCCGGTCGCGCCGGTCCCCGCGGCGGCTCCTCGTCGGGACGCGGCGGCCCACGGTCGCCGTGGGCCCAGCCGCGGCAAGCCGAGCCGCCGCAGTCCGGCGAAGACGTGACCGAGGAAGTCAGCCTCAGCTTCGAGCAGGCCGTCTTCGGCACCAACTTGCAGCTCACCGTGCAGCGCCCGGACGGGCGGCGCGAGACGCTGGACGTGCGTATTCCACCCGGCGTCTGCGAAGGTCAGCGCATCCGAATCAAGGGGCGCGGCGAATCGGGGGGCGGCGGCGGGCAGCCGGGACATCTCTACCTCGTGTGCCGCATTCGTCCGCATCCGATCTTCACGCGCGATGGCCTGGATCTGCATGTGACCCTGCCGGTGACCATCAGCGAGGCCGCCCTCGGCGCGAAGATCGAAGTTCCGACGCTGGACGCAGCAGTGACCATGACGCTGCCCCCCGGAACGTCAAGCGGAACGAAGCTGCGCGTGAAGGGAAAGGGCGTCGCCGCCGGCGCGGCCGGGGAGCGCGGCGATCTGATTGTGACCACGCAGATCGTCGTCCCTAAAGACCTTACGCCTCGACAGAAAGAACTGCTTACGTTGTTGCAAAACACCGAGACCCACTCGCCGCGCGAAGGCATGAGTCTTGCGGCGGGACTCAAAACCTGACCCGAAAGGATCGCCTTCTTGTACGCCGACCTGCTCCTGCAAGCTCAAGGCACCAGTCCGGGGAATATGCTGCGCGTGCTGATGCTCATCGCGTTTCTGGCCGCGCTGCTCATCATTCTCGTCCTCGGCGCGGCCATGCTGATGCGCTGGGGCCGGCGCATGTCCGAGAATCCACGTCGCTCCGTGCAGCGCCCGACGGATACATCGGACGTGTGGTCGATGCACACGGTTTCCGGCTTTGCGGATCCCGCCGCAGGTGGGGCAAGCGGGCGCCACGAACGTCGTGCCCGGGACGCAGACGGCGCGAGCGGAGGCTGGGCGGGAGACCCCTCGCACCGCCAAGACGGCGCGCCGGACGAGCCCGGTTTCGACGCCCACGACCGAGGCGGCGGGACCTGGGATGACGGCGGCAGCACCGGCGGCGGTCATGGCGACGACGGGGGAGGCGGAGGTTTCGGGGGCGGGGGCTTCGACGGCGGGGGAGGGGACTCGGGCGGCGGCGGAGACGGCGGCGGCGGAGGAGACGGAGGAGGGGGCGGAGATTGAGCCGAGGGCTGCGGCAGTCAGCAGGCTCCGCGTCCGCGGATGTTCGCGGCAGGGTGGCAATCGCGCTAAGTTGCGCCACCGTAGCCCTCGCACTGCTTGCTTACTCCGTTGTCTCGTACCGTCAGTCGCGGATGCTCGCTCAGCGGGTGCGTGAGCTGGAAAGCGAGTTGGCGCGGGCGCGGAACATCGACGCCGAGGCGCGGAACACCGACGCGCATCCGCAGGATTCCCTTGCTCCAGCCGAGCCGTCCGAGCCGGCACCACCTCGCTTACAGTCCGCCGGCGACCCGCCCGCGCCGCCACCGCCGGATCCGGTGCAGCTTCAGCCCCTGGATGCCTCAGCCGAGGACACGGCAGCGTTGTTGGCGGAGTTGAAGCAGGCCCGCGAGGCGTTCCAGCAGCAACCCGGCTCAGCCGCGCGGGACTTCCTCCTGCGCCGCGTTGCCGATGCGGATGCGGCGTATGTACGACTCGACCCGGACCGGTCCTCCCTCAACGAGGCAGCGCTGGAGTCGGCGGTTTCGCTGCGCGAGCCGCAGACATCTCTGACGTGGCTCGAGCGAACACTGGCCGACGGTTCCACCGCTGATGCCGCAAGGCTGGCGGAAGCCCTGACGCTGGCCATGAAAGCCGGCGCCGGCGCGCGCCTGGACGCCGCCATCGCGCTGGCCGTCGAGAGAACGGAGGGCGACGCCCGCATCCTGCTGTGCCGCGCGGCGATCCACTGGGACGCGGCTCGCTCAACCCAGGCCTATGCTTCGCTTTCTGACTGCGCCTCTGCCCTCGCGGAAACCCCGCGCGCCGGGCTGGACATGGCGCTGTCCATCGCGCCGGGCGACCCGCGACACCCGGCAGCGCGCAGACTCCTCGCGATGCTCCTTCACATCGACGGTCGGCCGGCTGAGGCGGCCGCAGTGTGGAAGGAAGTCGTCAAGGTCAAGCCATACGACGCGATCGGTTTCGACTGCCTCGGCACGGCGTTGCTCGACCTTCGGGAGGACGCAGCGGCGAAGGAAGCGTTCCAGTCCGCGCTGGAGGCCGATCCGCCGGCGCCGGACTCCCGCTTCCATCTGGGCGTGGCGGAGGCCAACCTCGATCACCTCGATGCAGCTCTGGCGGCCTTCGACGAGGCCGTCCGGGAGAATTCGCGCCCGGCGGCGTCGCGTCTGGGGCGGGCGGTGTGCTTCGCGCGGCTGGGGCGGATGGCGGAAGCGGAGCAGGAGCTGACACGCGCTTTGGCGCTGGACGCCGCGCTGATGGACGTCGCAGCGGAGATTCCTGCGCTGAGCGGCATTCTGGAGGGACGGGAATGAGCCACGATGCTCGCGTTGCCTTGGTGACCGGCGGTGCTCGCCGGGTGGGGAGGGCGATTGCCTTGGAGCTTGCACGCGCGGGATGCGACATCGCCCTCCATTATTCCACGTCCGCAGAGGACGCGCGGCAGACGGCATTGGACATCCGCTCCCTGGGGCGGCGGTGCGAGACCTTCCAGATGGACCTTCTCGGTGGATTCGAGCCACGGGCACTGATTCAGCAGGCGGCCGTGAAACTGGGTGGGCTGGACATTCTAGTCAACAACGCCGCCGTGTTCGAGACGGATGGTTCCACCGATGCCGACTCACCGAAGACGGGCGACTGGAACTCGGCGACATGGGAGCGAATCTTCCGCGTCAACGCCATCGCTCCTGCGGGACTGTGCTGGGCCGCCGCCGAGGCGATGCACGCCCGAGGCCGTGGGAAGATCATCAACCTCTGCGACATATGCACGGAGCGCCCTTGGACTAACTACCTGGCGTACGGCGCATCGAAAGCTGCGCTGGCATGCCTGACCCGAGGCCTCGCAAGGTCGCTGGCGCCGCGGATTCAGGTGAACGGGGTCGCTCCGGGAATCGCGGAGTTTCCCGAGGAGTTCGAGCAGAACAGGCGGGAAGCCCTCACGAAGCGAGTGCCGATGCAGCGGGCCGGCAGCCCTGAGGACATTGCCAGAACGGTGCGGTTCCTCGTGGAGGGTCCGGATTACATCACCGGCCAGATCATCGCCGTCGACGGGGGCCGCAGCATTGCGTGGTGAGGGTGGCTTGCGTCGCGACGAAGGGCGGTGGCAGCGGGAGGGGAGGACCGCGAGGTCCCGCCTCGACGGGATTGGTTTATTCAGACGTTTGCACTGCGGCGGTGCGGCCGTCGGGTTGAAGTCCCGGTCAGGAGTTGTCACAATGTCGTGTCTCGGCGCTTCGACGAGTGGGCCCGTGGAACAGGGGTGAACCGCGGGTCCGCGGCAGGCGTCGTCAGGGACGGGGGCGCTGCAGGGTCCGGCTCAGGGAGCCTGCGGCGAGAGCGCGCATTATCGTTGGGGGGCATCAGTATCGTGTCGGATATTCTGGAAAACGAAATCGAAGCGTTGGATCGACCGATTCCCGCGGAACCGAAAAAACCGCCCAAAATCAACAAGTACTTTCAGGCCGTGCACGACCTCAGCGCTTCCGACCTGCACCTCAAGGCCGGCTCGCCGGCGAAGATCCGCGTCAAGGGCGACATCCGCAACATCAACAACGACGTGCTGCCGAACGAAAAGATCGAGGCCATGATCTTTGAGATCATGACGCCGTCGCAGCGCGAGCGGTACGCGGAAAAAGGCTCGATGGACTTCGCCTATCAGCTCACGGACAAGGTGCGCTACCGCATCAACGTGTTCCGCCAGCGCGGCAAGTCGTCCGTGGCGGCGCGGCGCATCAACGACAAGATCCTCAATTACAGCCAGCTTCACCTGCCGCAGTCGCTGGAAAAGATCGCCGACCTGCACCAGGGGCTGGTGATCCTCGCGGGCATCACCGGGTCTGGAAAGACGACCACCATCGCCGCGATGCTCCAGCAAATTAACGAGAAGCGCGCCTGTCACATCGTCACGATCGAGGACCCCATCGAGTTCCTCTACGAGGACAAGAAGGCGTTCATCAATCAGCGCGAGATCGGCATCGACGTGCAGAGCTTCCCCGACGCGCTGAAGTACCTCATGCGCGAGGACCCGGACGTGGTGCTCATCGGCGAAATGCGCGACCGCGAGACGTTCGAGGCGGCGCTCAACGCGGCCGAAACGGGACACCTCGTCTTCTGCACCATCCACGCCTCCAGCGCGCCGAGCACGATCGCCCGCATTCTCGACCTCTTCGAGGAGGGCGAGCGCGACCTGATCCGCTTGTCGCTGGTGTTCAACCTGCAGGCGATCATGTGCATGAAGCTGCTGCCGGGGCTGCGGCCGGACGTGCCGCGCCTGCCCGCCTGCGAGGTGATGCTGGCCAACAGCATGATCCGCAAGCTGATCGAGGAAAAGCGCGATCACGAGATCCACGCGGTCATCCGGGCGTCGTACCACGAGGGGATGCTCGATTTCACCGAATCGCTGCGAATCATGGTTGAGAATGAGTTTATTTCCGTGAAGACGGCCTACGCCGCGGCCCCGAACCCGGACGAACTCAAGATGCGGCTGAAGGGCATCAAGGTCAGCGGCGGCGGCATCATCGGCTGACAGCTTGGGGTGGAACTCGTTTGCCCCGCATGGCCAGGCGGTCGCGGGGTGCTCCGTCAGAGAATCGAGGTCAGGCGCGCGACCGCCGGACCATGCTACCCGACCGCCGGGCCATGCCACCCGGTCCTGAGGAGGCCCGGATGGCGCTGCGCCGCGGAGGTTCCTGGCGAGCCGTGGGTGGGCTGGCGTTTTTCCGCCGGTCGTGGATGATGCCGGGCGCGGTCGGCTGCAGCTTGGGGCACGTGCCCTGCAGGCAAGCCGGGGAGCAGGCGCCTCCCAGCCGCAACGTTTTTCACGGGATTCCTCCAATCCTTGGATGACCCCGCCGGCTTGGGGCGGGACGGATCGGATCGGATATGCAATCGAGCTTCTTTCCTCTGATTCTCGGCACGATCTACGTCAACTTCTTCAAGATCGGCGTCGTCGTGCTGGCGACGCTCGGGTGGGCGGCCGTCACCGCATGGGTGGACCGCGACACCGACGTGGTCAAGACCAAGCGCGAGCAGTGGAACATCATTGTCATCGCCGGCGGCGCGGTGGGATTTGCCATGCTCCTCTTCGCGCCATGGAAGGGCCCCCTGTACTTCGTGGGGCTGGGGCTGTTCCTCCTGCTGGCCGGCGGATCGCAGCTTATTTACGTTCTGCACCGCAACAACCGCGTCGTACCCAAGGCCAAGGTGCTCACCGTGGACCACTTCAAGCGCCTGCTCTCCGGCGGCGAGAAGAAGGGCAAGGGCGGCGAGTCCAAGGGCATGCAGGTCCGCCTGCTCAACGCCGAGGGCAAGCCGGTGAATCCCTCGGACGAGGATCCGGACGAAGTCGCCGACTACGACCTCACGCAGGGGTTCCTGCACGACCTGCTGTGGCGCCGCGTCTCCGACGTGGACCTCGTCCGCAACAACGACCGCTATCGGATGGTCACGCGCGTGGACGGCATGGCCAGCGAGCGGGCGGACGGGCTGCCGCTGGACGACGGCGACCGCATCGTGCGCTACCTCAAGGGCGTGGCCGGTCTGAACGTGGAGGAACGCCGCAAGCCTCAGACGGGCAAGGTGCGGGCCGCCCTGCTGACGAAAGAAGGCGCGCCCGGGGAGATGGAGGTGCACACGTCCGGCTCCACCGCTGGAGAGCGCATGCGGCTGCGAACGCTGTCCGGCATGGAAGTGCTGAAGCTGCCCGACGTGGGCTTGGCGCCGCAGCGCATCGAGAAGCTCAAGGCGCTGATCGAGCAGAAGCACGGCATGATCCTTATCAGCGGTCCGCGCGGCAGCGGCGTGACCACAACCCTCTACGCCGTCCTGCGGGCGCACGACGCCTTCCTCAACAACATCCACACGATGGAGCGCCAGCCGCTCTCCACGCTCGACAACATCACCCAGAACAAGCACGATCGCGCCACCACCGACGTGTCCTACGCCCGCATGTTGCAGACCGTCCTGCGACGCGAGCCGGACATCGTCGCCGTCGGCGAGTGCGAGGACCGCGAAACGGCGCAGATCGCCTCCCGCGCGACCGAGGAACGCAAGATCTACATGGCGATCGAGGGCGGCGACGCCTTCGAAGCGCTGACGCGCTACCTGCAGTTCGTCGAGGATCCGCGGCTCGCCTCCCGCGCGCTGCTGGGCGTCACCAACCAGCGGCTGCTGCGCAGGCTGTGCACCTCCTGCCGCGAGGCCTTCCGCCCTGACGCCGCCAAGCTCAAGAAGCTCAACCTTCCCGCGGACAAGATCGAGCGGTTCTTCCGCCCGCCCACCGAGCCGATCCTCGACAAGAAGGGCAACGAGATCATCTGCGAGAACTGCCAGGGAACCGGCTACCACGGTCGCACGGCCATCGTCGAGCTGCTCATCATCGATGACGCCATGAAAGCGCTCATTGCCGAGGGCGCGACCGCCGACAAGCTCAAGGCGGCCGCGCGACGCAACAAGATGTATCTGCTGCAGGAAGAAGGGCTGTTCAAGGTGATCGAGGGGGTCACGAGTCTTAACGAGGTTCAGCGTGTGCTGACGCCGTCGGGGAAGTAGGAGAGAGCCAAACCATGCTGTTTTCCGTCCTGCTGGTGGTGTTCCTGTTCGCCGTGACGTTCTTCCAGGCGATGCACGGCTTTTACAGTTCGCTGATCATGATGGTGCTGACGCTGTGCTGCGCGGCGCTGGCGGTCGGCACGTTCGAGTGGGTCGCGCTGAACTGGACCGTGCAGCTCTGGCCGGACTATGCTTATTCCTTGGCGCTGGCGGGGGCGTTCGCCCTGCCGCTCGCCGTGCTGCGGGCGGTGTTTGATTCGCTCATCCGGCGCTCGACCCTGCTGCCGACGTGGCTGGAGCGCGGTGGCGGCGGGTTGTGCGGGCTGATTACCGGGTTGATCGCCACCGGCGTGCTCGGGCTTTGCATCACCACGCTGCCGTGGGACCGCGGCAGCTTCTTGACTTTCGCCCGTGTCGACTACGAAGAGCCGGACCTCGTGGACCCGGAGTCCAACGTGAACCCCGTGGTGCGCGATCCGCAGGTCAATCACAACCTCCTGTTCAGCCCCGACCGCGCGACGATCGCGCTGGGCGGCTACTTGTCGGACAACCTCTTCAGCGTGCCCGACGCCAACTTCCGCGCGGAACATGCGGACATCGTCAAGTCGCTCGGCTGGATCAACGCCGTGCCCATGGAGATGCAGCGCTTCGCTCCGCCCGGCTCCGTCTCCGTCGTGGAGGGCAGCACGCGGAAGGTTGATCACGTTTTCCATTACACCAAGGACTGGGCGCTTTCCGATCAGGACAAGCCCGTCGATCCCGGCAGCGGCAACGAGTTCTGGGCCGTCCGCCTGAAACTCTCGCCTCAAGCGAAAGGCAAGTATTCCACCCATGCCTTCACGCCGCGGCAGGTGCGCCTGGTCGGCCGTCGTCGCCCCGGCGGCGACCTGGAGCCGGTGTTCCCCATCGCCGTCGAAGGGCCTGACCGGCAAGGGCGGCACATGAACGCGGTGAAGTTCCGCTATGGCGACTGGCCCGTCGTGGATCTCGCCCTTGCTCCGCCCGAATCCGCCGATGAACTCGAGTTTGTTTACGAGATTCCCAAGGGCTTCCGCGCGGAATACGTGGAGTACAAGCTCGGCGCGAGGGCGGACGTGTCCTTTGTCGCCGGCGAAACTCCGTCCAGTCCCGCTGGCGCGAGCGGCGGCGCCAAGCCCGCAGGAGACGCGGGCGGCACGCAAACCGCGGATTCGACGCAGCCTTCAGGGGGTTCGCAGCCCGCGCCCTCCTCCGGCGGCGCGCCGCCCTCCAAGGACGGCACGGTCCCCAGCGTGGGCCAGGGCGGAAACGTCCGCGCCGTCACCACCCGCGCGGGGCGGTCCGGCTTCGGCGATTCCGCTCCTTTCGCCTTGAAGAAGTACACGACGCTGAAAGACACGCAGATCCAAGGCGCGACGCTCAAGCAGGGACACCTCGTCGGATATGCCGATGAGCAGCAGAGCGCTTCCGGCGAGGCCATCTCCGTCTTCGAAGTTCCCGCCGACAAGCGGCTGCTGCAACTGAACGTGATGAGCATGAAAGCCGGCAGCCTGTACGGCAAAGCCATGCGTTTCGCGGTGGGAACCGTGCAGAACTACACGGTGCTCGACGACCGCGGAGGGCGCACGCAGTTCTGCGGCAAGGCCGCCGCGGCGATCGTCGGCGACCGCGAGGTCATCGAGATTCAATACTTCCCCGAGCAGGTCGGCTCGATCGGCGGCGTAGGCGCGTTCCAGGCCATCAAGGAAAGCCAGCTCGACAAGGACGACCAGCTCGTGCTGTTTTTCCTCGTGGACCCCGGCGTGAAGATCGTCGAGTTCAGCACCGGCGGGCAGGCGAACCGCGCCGACGATCTCCGCGGAGAGGGGCTTGTCGCCCCGCAATAGCTACGCGATTTCGGCTTCGAGGTTCCCCGGGTGATCCCTCGCTACAGGCTCGTCGTCCGTCGCGTCAGCAGAACCAGAAACATGGGGACTCCTACGACGGCCGTGACCACGCCGATCGGCAGGATCGAGCCGGCAAGCTGCCGCCCCGTCAGCGCGCCGACCCAGCCCATCGCTGACTGCCCCAACCAGTCGCACGCGATCAGAAAAGCCGCGCCCCCCAGCAGCGACGCCGGCAGCAGCACGCGGCAATCCCTCCCCACCACCAGCGCCGCCAGGTGCGGCACGATCAACCCGACGAACCCGATGGGACCGCATTGCGCCACCACCGCCGCGGTCGCCAGCGTGCATGCCAGCACGATCAGCCGCTGCAGCCGCCGCACGTTCACGCCGCGGCTGACGGCCAGCTCGTCGCCCATGCGGTATTGATTCATCGCCGGCGACAAGAAGACGAGCAGGGCCGCGGCGGGCACGACGAACGGCAGGAGTGAAACGCTTCGGGCGTGCGTCACCGTGTCCAGCGAGCCCATCATCCAACGGATCATCTCGAACGCCAGGCGCTCGTTGGACAGGAACTGCAGGAGCAGGATCATCGCCGAGCAGAACATGCCCAGCGTCACGCCGGAAAGCAGCATCTCATTGGAGGTCCAGCGCCGCGCGCCGCGCGCGAACAGGTGAACAACGCCCACCACCGCAAGTCCCCCCGCAAACGCCGGCAGCGTGGTGAGCGAAACTCCCATAAGGTGCTCGTGAAGCGCGAGCCGGATGGCGATCATCGCGCCCAGCGCCGCGCCGCTGGAAACGCCCAGCGTGTACGGCGACGCGAGCGGATTGCGGAACAGCACTTGAAACGCAGCCCCGCAGATCGCCAGCGTCGCCCCCACTGTCAGCGCCAGCAGGCTTCGCGCCAGCCGGAAATCGAACCCGATGCTCACCGCCGTCCGCGCGTAGGCGGCCCGCTCTGCCTCATCCACGCGGCCGTCGCCGTCGCGGTCCACGCCGGGCTTGGCGAGAAGCCGCGCGGCATCCATGGGAAGCCCGAGCCGCGCGCGCCACGCGTCCGACCACGCCACCAGCCCGCGCTGCGAGCCGATCCCGGGGCTGACGACCAGCAGCGCCGCGAGCATCCCGACGCCCACCGCCATGCGCGCCAGCAGGGCGCGTTTCGAGAGGCTCATCCTCGCGGCTCCGCGTTCTGCTGAATCTCCGGCACCAGCCAGCTTGCCCCGCCTTGCGTCGTCGCGGCGGAGAACGGCATGTCGAACGCCGCTTGAAGCACCTCAGGTTGCACCACATCGCCCGCCTCGCCAATCCCGGCCACGCGCCCTTCGGCAAGCAGCAGCGCATGCGTGCAGAACCGCAGCGCCAGGTTCACGTCGTGCAACACGATCACGGCCGCCCCGCCGCCTTCGCGCACGCGGCGCTCGACGACGCCAAGGATCTCAAGCTGATGCTTCACGTCCAGCGACGCCGTCGGCTCGTCGAGCAGCATCAGCCGCGGCTGCTGCGCCAGGCACGCGGCCACGTGCACGCGCCGCGCTTCTCCGCCGGAAAGCGTCGCCAGCGCCCGCGTCGAGAATCCCGGCAGCCCGGCGGCGACGAGCGACGCCTCCGCGATGCCGTGATCCTCCGCGGATTCAAAGAAGTTCAAGGCGCGGAACGGATGCCGCCCGAGCAGCACCACGTCCAACGCGCTGATCGGCATGTCCGAAGGCGCATGCTGCGGCAGGTACGCCGTGCATCGCGCCCGCTCCCGCGGCGACCACGCATTCAGCGGACGACCCAGGAGCTCGATGTCTCCGCTCCGCGCCGGCAGCAGCCCGGCCATGAGTTTCAGCAGCGTGGACTTCCCCGCGCCGTTCGCGCCCAGAATCGCCCAGACCTGCCTCGCCTCAACCTCGACCGAGACCGGTCCGACGGTGTCGCGCTGAGGCGCATAGCCGAACCGCACGCTGCGCACGCGCATCAGCGCTGAACCATGATCCTCCTGATTGGACATCGTCGGCACTTGCACGAGATTCTCGACGAAACGCTGGCGTACGTCGCTCCCACCCCAACAGTCTGGGGTAAAAGGCCACGCGCGTCATTCTCGCGCAGGCGGGAATCCAGCTCCGTCATTCCCACGCAGGCGGGAATCCAGCGGTTTTTCGGCCGCACTTGACCCTCGCCTGCGCGGGGGTGACGCTTTCCATGCCCGATTGATTCCAAGTTCCGCCAAGATCGAGAGGTCGGCTTCAGCCGACCGGCTCTTGCCACCCGCTTCAGCGGGTGGGTGCTTGCCCCCATCCTCCACTTGAGCCGGCTTCAGCCGGACTTTCCCCTGACGCGAGGAGGCGTGCAAGCGTGGCGCTTCGTCAAGGGCGTGGAGCAGACTCAGTCGCAAGCGGCGGATGAATCAAGTCCAGAAAGACCCGCGCCAGCTCCACCATCCGCGGCGAAGGAACCAGCGAGCCGGCGTACCGCGGCTCGTCGCCCAGAATGTGAACGCGCCCCGTGGCGCAGGCCGGGATCGGTCCCGCCTCGCGCCACTGCTCCACCATCACCCGCCCCAGCTCCTGCGTCACGTGGATCTCGGGCATCAGCTCGATGATGACGTCCGGAGCGCGCGCGACGATGTCCTCCAGCGATACCTGTGGATAGGGGATGTCGATGTCGCCGAAGAGGTTCTGCCCGCCCGCCAGCGTGATCAGCTCGTCGTGGATCGTGCCGCGCGCCGACGTGAGAATGTCCTTCAGCCCCGACGGGTTCCGCGCCGTGGTGAGCAGCACGCGCGGGCGCGGCGCGGCGCCAAGCCGGCGCTGGGCTTCCAGTCGCAACGAATCCAGTTCCCCGCGCAGGCGCTCCACGCAGCTCCGCGCCGACTCGTCCCGCCCGACCAGCCGTCCAATGTCCTCGACCGTTTTGAACAGATCCGCCAGCGACTCCGTTGGATCGTGATAGAGGCGGATCGCGTGCTGCGCGCAGAGCTGCTCCACCTGCGCGTTGCGGCCTCGGAGGATGATCAGGTCGGGACGCAGCGCGAGGATGCGCTCCAGATCGGGGTCGTAAAGACCCCCGACGCGCGGCCGGTCCGCCAGCTCATCTGGAAAAGACGTGAAACGGCTGACGCCGACGATGCGGTCCGCGGTGCCCAGCAGGCAGAGGATCTCGTCCGCGTCAGGCGCGAGGGTGACGATGCGCGCGGGCGGCGCCTCGGCGGCGAATGCGGACGACGAGGAGGAAGGTGGGGAGGAAGGCGGCGCGGTGGGGCGGCAACCGGCCGACAGCCACAGGACCACGAGTATCACACGGTCGATTCCGCGCGGGCTGAAGCGCGCGACTCGTCCTGAGGGAATCAGGGGAATGCAGCTACGGCGACGCATGATCGGTCTTTCCCGCAGTGTAGAGTTCCATCCGCCGCGCCGCCTCCGCCGCGAGCCGCAACCGTGAGCGCCGCTCGGCAAGTTCGCCCGCGCGACGCGCGGCCGCGACGGCCTCCTCCAAGCGCCCGGCTTCCGCGCATGCCTCCGCCAGCGTCAGCAGTGCCTCCGGGTTCTCATCGCTCAGCAGCGCGCTGGCTTGCCGCGCCCAGCGCACGGCCTCCTCTGCATTGCGCAGCGAAGGGTCCGGGTTCCGCGTCAGCATCGTCGCCAGTTGGCTCAGCAGCGGCACGCTTTGGGGGTTGGCTTCCACGCCCTCGCGCAGAACGTCCAGCGCACGTCGAGCGCCGGCGACGGCGTCACCGTCCTCGTACAAAGCAAGCTTGCGATAGACATCCGCAAGATCACCGAACGCCTCCGCCCGCCGGGGGTCCAGCGCGATGGCGCGATGCAGCGCATCCCGCGCTTCGTTCAAGCCTTTCAGGTCCGGCTCACTGAGAAGCAACCCTCGACCCAGATAGTGCCACGCAACGACGTCCTTGGGATTCCGCGAGAGCGCGTAGCGATAGTGGTCCAGCGCGATGTGCATGGCCTCGACGTCGCGCAGCCCCAATGCATGATGAGCAAGTTCATTGGCGTACTGCACGTGGGCGATGGAACTGGTCGGGCACGCGCGGATCGCCTGCCGCCAAAGGGACAGTGAATCCAGCCAGTGCTCCGTCTGACGCACCGTCAGCGCGTGAAGCCCCGCCAACACCGCCGCGCCAACAAGCAACGTCGCGCCTGCCCGCGCCGTCAAGGGCACGCCCGCGCCCGTGCCCAAAGCTCGCGCCGCCCCGCCGCCCGCAATCAAGGCCAGGGGCAGGCACGCCAGATAGCTGTACCGATCGGCCACAAGCTGCGGCCCGCTCTGAAAGAAACCCAGCACCGGCGCGAGCGAGAGGACGTACACCGCCAGTCCCGCCGCCGCCCACGGATGCCGCCGCCGCCCGCGCCACGCCGCGACCCCGACGAGCGCGACCAGCGTCGCGGTCGGCCACAGCGTCCAGCCCAGCAACTCGTCGTGCGACGGAATCTGAATCAGCGGTCCCAGCCCCACCGGAACGACGGTTTTGTAAACATAGAACGCCAGCCCGCGACACGCCTGCGCCAGCCGCAGCGTCAGCGGGTATTCCGCCAGCGTGTAAGCCGCCCCCGCGCCGCGCTGCGCCGCCCACGCCACGCCCGCCGCCGCGGCCGCCGCCAGCCACATCGGCGTCTTCTCAAGCAACAGCCGACGAAGCCGCGGCCTGCCCTGCGCGTCGCGCCAGCGCCGCAGCGGATACGCATCCATCACCAGCAGCGCCGCGGGCAGCACCATCGCCGAAGCCTTGGCCATCAGGGCGAGGACGAACAGCCCCAGCGCCGCGAGCCTCCAGGGCAGACTGATCGCCTCTGGGCCTGCATCGCGCCTCGCCCGCTCGCATACCAGCGCGGACGCATGACCGTCGGCGGAAGAAACTGGGGCACCCGCGTCACCTCCCGCCACGCCTCGCAGCCAGCAGAGCGTCGAACCCAGCAGCAGCGCCATGCACAGCACGTCCCGCCGCTCGGTCACCCACGCCACCGACTCTGCGCGCAGCGGATGCACCGCAAAGAGCAGCGCCGCCACCGCCGCGCCCGCCACCAGCGGGAGCGATCGCAGATCCCGAGAGGGACCGCTCGACGCCGCGCGAATCAGCCGCCGCGCGATGAAATACACCAACACCGCCGAAACCGTGTGCAGCAGCACGTTCGTGAGGTGAAAGCCGAACGCCTCCAGCGACCACAGCCCCGCCCGGTGCAGCGCGTCGTCCACGGCGTAGCTCAGCCACGTGAGCGGCTGCCAGTGCCCGCCGGCGTTCGTCGTGAACATCCATCGAAGGTGCTCCGGCGAGAATCCGCGAAAGGAAGCGTTCTGCTCGATGAGCTTGTCGTCGTCCCAGTTGACGAACCCGCCCTCCAGCGCCGGCTCGAACGCCGTCAGCACCGCGCCGAGAATCAGCACCGGCGCCAGCCATCGCAGTCGGGATGCAGGATTCGGAACGCGAGGATTCGCCATGTGAGGATTCGGCATGTTCGTCTCACACTCAACGGGAGGCGACGCCTTTCGCGCGACTCTGATCGGCCAAACCCGACCTTGCGGCCCGAGGCGAAGGGCGGACTCCGTCATTCCCGCGCAGGCGGGAAGCCAGCAGTCCGGCGATGCGCCCTGGACCCCCGCCTGCGCGGGGGTGACGATGCCGACGCGAAGGTCCGAGTTCTCCCGCGGTCTGTCAGCGCAATCCTCGCCGCCCCGCGCCGCGTTTGCACGACCGCCCCCGACCGATACGATAGGAAACTGCGCCGCACGGGGCGCGCCGTGCCGATCCCGGCGGTGAGCACAGGCATTCTACTTCGGCGAACATCATGAACAAACGAGATTTCATTACGGTTGTGTCCGGGCTGCCGCGATCCGGCACCTCGATGGCCATGAGTATGTTGGAAACCGCGGGCTTCGCCGTGGTGCAGGACGGCATCCGCACCGCGGACGAGGACAACCCCAAGGGCTATTACGAGTTCGAGCGCGTCAAAAAGCTCACCGAGGGCGACACGGCCTGGCTGCCGGACGCGGTGGGCAAGGTGGTCAAGGTGATCTCGCGCCTGCTGATCGAGCTGCCGCCGGGCTTTACGTACAAGGTCGTGTGGATGCGGCGCAACATCGACGAGATCATCCAGTCGCAGAAGAAGATGCTCGTCCGCCGCGGAACCTACGACGCCTCCGTCCAGGACGACGAAATCCGCCGCATGTTGTTGCGCCACGTCGAAAAGACGCTCTCCACGATCAAGGAGCGCTCGTACATCGACCTGCTCTTCACCAACTACAACAAGCTGCTCACCGGCTCGCACGAGGAAGTGGAGAATCTCGCGAAGTTCCTGAACATCCCCAACGTCGAGGTCATGACGAAGGTCGTGGACCAGAGCCTCTACCGCAACCGCGCGGGAGCAAGCTGAAGGACGCGCGCCGATTGGGTGGCAGGGAGCGCTGCAACAGGATGCGCCCCAGGACCTGGAACATGGCGGCGCCTTTCAGAGCCGCGACCGTAAGGGAGCGACCGCCACGGATTCCCAAGACGGTCGCAAAGTAGACACGCAGAGCCGCAACGATCAAGAGGCGGACCTCACGACTGAGGATCGCGCCCTCGGGCGCGCGGGAGCGCATCCCCACCGGGGGGCAGACGTGCAACAGCCGTCCCCGGGACCGGCGCCGCACGGTTCGCTCCCTTACGGTCGCGGCTCTGACGGCGAACCGGATTTCAACTCAGTGCCGAAGACTGGGCGGCGCTGATCGGCCGCACATCACGGCTCCACCCCCGCTGCCGCGTGCAGGCTTGTCCACGCCTGGCGCAGACGGATTCGCGCCAGCGCCAGTTCCGCGTCCGCCGCGATGTAATCGCGCTGCGCTTCGTTCAGCCGCGTCAGCGTTTCCTTCCCCGCCTGGTACGCCTCCTGCACAATCCGCCGGTTTTCCATGCTGATGCGCACCGACTGCTCCTGCAGCGCGATCTCCCGCTGCGCCTGCTCCACGTCGATGATCGCGCGGCGCACGTCGGCCTCCACCGCCAGCCGCCGGGACCGCAGCAGCGCTTCCGCCTCGCGCTTCCGCGCCGCCGCCTCCAGCACCGTCTGCCGCCGCAGACCGCCGGTGAACAAGTCCCACCGAAGCTCGAATGCCGCGGCCGTGGACTGGTCGTCGTTGCTGAACTCCAGGTTCGACGTGCGGTCGAAACCCCAGGAGCCGCTGACGGACACGATCGGCTGATAAAGCCCGCGCGCGGCCGCGATGTTCTCCTCCTCGCTGCGCACCAGGGAATGGAATTGCCGCAGGTCCGGTCGATGCTCCGCGGCGCGGGCGATCCACGCGTCGCCGTCCGGCGCGGCCAGTTCCTCCACCGATTCGGGACTCAGGGGAGAAAGCTGTACCCTTTCGGGGAATGCGGCTCCGGACACGCCCATCAGCTCCGCGAGCAGCACAAGTCCCGTGTCACGCACCGCCTCCGCCGCCGTCACGTTCGCCAGCGCCGCCGTGGCGCGAAGCTCGAAGTTGCCAACGTCCGCACCGCCCACCTTGTGCGCCTCGAACAGCTTTCGCGTGACGTCAAGCTGCTCGCGGCTGAAGGTCTCGTCCGCGCGGGCGATGCGAAGCTGCTCCTCGCCGAGCTGCGCCTGGTGATAGGCCGTCCGCACGGCCTGCAGGATAAGCCGCCGCGCGTCCTCGCGCGAAGACCGGGCGGCGTCCTCGACGTGCTTCGCCGCGCGCTCGCGCGCGTCGCGCACGAACCCGTCGTACACCGTCCACGAGACGCTCATCGACGCCGAGTGTTCCGAGAAGGAGTTGCGGTCGCCCGTGGCATCGTTTCCGCCAAACAGCGGACGCCGCAGCGCGTTGAGGATCGTGGACAGGTCGATGAGGCTTTCGCTGCTCGTTTGCTGCGCCAGCACGGGTGCCGTCTGCAAGCCCAGCGCCAGCCGGTTGCGGCTGGCCGGCGTGTGGAACGTCCGCGCCGACTTGTGCCCGAACGCGATCAGCGGCCAGAACGCCGACTGCGCCTGTCCGACGCGCGCTTGGGCGGCCTCGAATCGCGCCAGCGCCGCGTCGATGTCCGGGTTGCTCCGCAGCGCCACGCCTTCCGCCTGCTCCAAGGTCAACGTGCCGTCCGCAGGCCACGCGGGTTCGCTCGACGCCGCGCCCGAATCTTTCGACGCCTCCTGGCTCTGCTCGCTGCGTTCCGTCGCGGAAGCCTGCAACTCGCCTCCGCCGCCCGCCGCGAGAAACTCCGTCGGAATCGACAGCCCTCGCTTGTGCTCCTCCGCAGTCCGACAGCCCCCGACCACCACGATGCCCGTAATCAGCAGCAACGACGCATGCCGAATGCCGAATGCCGCATGCCGAATGCCGAATGCCGCATGCCGAATGACGCATGCCGAATGCCGAATTTCGAATGACGAATGACGAATGCAAAATGCCGAATGCCGAATGCAATGGTCCCGGCGGATCCCCTGGCAACAAAGACCGTTCGCGCGCGCGAGAGAAACTCCGCTGGATGCGCAGGGCGAACCGGAGAGATCGGTCTTCTTTCGGCCTTCAGCATTCGGCATTCTGCATTCCCTCGCGTCATCCCTGCGCCGCGGGCGCCCCATGCTCCGCTCGCGCCCCGCGCTCCACCTGCTCCGCGCTGGGAAACGCCCCGCCGCGCACCAGCCACCGCCCCGCCCGGCGCACGTCATTGGACATCAGAACCATCGCCGGAACCAGCACGAGCGTCACCAGCGTCGAAAACGCCAGCCCGAAGCTCATCGCCACCGCCATCGGAATCACGCTGTACACCTCGCCGCTGGTGTCGAACGAGATCGGCACGATCCCCAGCACCGTCGTCACCGACGTCAGCGCCACCGCCGTGAACCGGGCCTTGCCCGACTCGAACACCGCCTCGCGCACCGTCGCCCCGGCCCGCAGCCGGTCGTTGATGAAGTCGATCAGCACCAGCACGTTGTTCACCACGATCCCCGCCAGACCCAACATCCCGAACAGGCTCATCAGCGTGATGTCGTAGCCCATCAGCACATGCCCCAGGATCGCCCCCACCAGCCCGATCGGAATCGCCGACATGATCACCACCGGCTGATGATACGACCCCAGCAGGATCGCCAGCATCACGTACATCCCGATCATCGCCAGCGCCGCCCCGCGCCCCAGACTGCCGAGTGACTCCTGCACCAGCTCGCGCTGCCCGGCCACGCGGAAGCGCATCCCCTCGTGGCGTCCGACCAGCTCCGGCAGGAACCGCGGGGCCAGCGCGCCGACGATCTGCTCCGCGTTGGCGCGCCGCTCGTCGATGTCCGCGTACACCTCGACCTTCCTCACGCCCGACTCGTGCTCGATCGAGGCGTAGCCGCGGACCCACTCGACCTGCACGGCTTCGTGGAAGGGAATCTCCGCCCCCTGCTGCGTGCGGAAGCGGGCGTTCTCCAGCGAGGCCAGGCTGCTCCGCTCGTCCAGGGGATAGCGCACGCGCACCCACACCTCGTCGCGCCCGCGCTGCAGCCGCAGCGCGTCTCCGCCGAAGAAGCCCTGCCGAAGCTGGGTCGCCACGTCGCTGACCGTCAGACCCAGCATCCGCGCCTCGGGCTTCAGCGCCACGCGAAGCTCGCGTTTGCCCGCCGCAAGGTCGTCATGCACCGACCACACGCCGTCGAACGAGGCGAGCTTGTGCTCCAGCTCGTCGGCGGCCTGCCGCAGCTCGTCCAGGTCCGGTCCCATCAGGCGAATCTCGATGGGGCGGTCCGTCGGTCCGATGAGGTCCGCCTCGACCTTGAACTGCATCGCCTCGGGGATGTCGCCGGCGGCGCGGCGCCAGCGGTCGATGATCTGCCGGTCACGAATCCACCGCCTTCCCGGGGGCATCAGCTCGATCTTCACCTCGCAGAGGTTGTTCCCGCGCCGCGGCACAAAGTCGTTCCATGAGCCAAGCGTCGCGTACACGTGCCGCACCAGCGCGCCCTTCTCGTGCGGGGCAAGCTCCGCGTCTTCGTTGAGGGACCACGCCGCCTGCTCCAGCCGCGCGAGGATCCGCCGGCTCGCCTCCTCCGGCGTGCCCTCCGGCAGCTCGACGCGGGCGCGGAGGATCGTGTTGTCGTCGTTCTCCAGCAGCACCAGCGGCAGCCGCCCGCCCACCACCAGCCCCACGCACACCAGCACCATCGCGGCCGCGCCGCTGACGCACACGTAACGGTGATCCAGCGCGAACCGGTACACCGGCTCATACACGCGCTCGATGACTCGTTGCAGCATTCCGTCCAGGAACCGCCGCACGCGCGTCCGCGTGTCCCGCAGGGAGCGGAACGCCTCCAGCCCGCCGTGATACCGCAGGTGCGGCGGCAGGATCAGCAGCACTTCCACCAGCGACGCCGTCAGCGCCGCGATGATCACCATCGGCACTTCGCGCACGAACTTCCCCATGATGCCCGCGACGAAGAACAGCGGAATGAACGCGATGATGGTCGTCAGCGACGAACCCACCACCGGCATCGCCACGTCCATCACCCCCTCGATCGTCGCCGTGTCCGGATCCTCGCCGCGCATCGCCCGCGCGTAGATGCTCTCGCTGATGACGATCGCGTCGTCGTCGATCATTCCCCCCACCATGATCAGCGCGAACAGGCTGATCATGTTCAGCGTGTGGTCCGTCCCCTGCATCACCAGCAGCGCGCCCGCGTACGCCACCGGCAGCCCCATCATCACCCACAGCGAAACGCGCGGACGCATGAACAGCGCCAGCGCCGCCACCATCAGCGCCAGCCCCTGCAAGCCGTTCGACAGCAGCATGGCCACGCGGTTGTCGATCTCCACCGAGCCGTCGCCCCACGCGGCGATCGACAAGGCCTGGGGGAGCGCGGCGCGCTTCCGCTCGATGTAGTCGCGCACGGTGGCGGTGAGCGTGATCGTGTCCTGCTGCGGGGTCTTGAACACCGCCACGACGGCGCAGCGCTTGCCGTCGAAGCGGCCCTCGACCGTCGCCTCCTCGAAGCCTTCGCGCACGTCGGCGATCTGCCCCAGCCGCACCTGCGTGCCGTCCGGCTGCGACAGGACCACCATGTCCGCGTAGTCCGTCGCGGTCATGCGGCGCCCCGTGACCCGCAGGACCAGCTCCTCGCGCGACGTCCGCAGCAGCCCCGCGGGAAGGTCGAGGCTGTTGGCGGCCACCGCCTGCATGATCTTCTCGAACGTCAGCGCGTACGCCCGCAGCGAGTCCTCGCGCACCTCGATGGTGATCTCGCGGTCGCGCACGCCCCACGTCGCCACCTGCGATACGTCCGGCAGCGTCATCAGGTCGTCGCGGACGTCGCGCGCGTAGTCGCGCAGCGTCGCCTCCGGCACGTCGCCGAAGAGCGAGACGTTGATCACGCCCGTGCGCAGCGCCAGCTCGCGGACGATGGGCTTCTCCACCTCCGGGGGCAGGGAATCCACCTGCTCGACCGCCAGGCGGATGTCGTCCAGGACGCGCGCTTTATCCGCCTTCTCGTGCAGGAACGCGATCACCAGACCGTGACCTTCGGAGGACACGGATGACAATTCGCGGATCCCCTCGATCCCCGACATCGCCTCTTCGATCGGCGTGCACACGGCCGACTCCACGTCCGTCGGTCCCGCGCCGGGATAGACCACGTCCACGGCGATGCGGTCGATGGAGAACGCGGGGTAGCGCTCGCGCACCATGGCGCGCGCGGCGAAGAAGCCGCCGGCCACGATGCAGAGCATCAGCATGTTCGCCGAGACGGGATTGCGGACGCCGAAGGTAATCAGACTGCGCATGAAAGACCCCGTCGTCCGCTCGCCCGGCGCCTTCTCGGAGCCGCACCCATCAGAGCCACGACCTTTCAGAGCCGCGACCGTGAGAGAGCGAACCTCCGCGCCGCGCCCCGGGCAAGCGGGCCCGTGGCGCTACGCCCGCCATGCATGAAGGGAGACAGGCTCGCCGACCGGCGACCTGGCTGCGGGCGATCCGGGGCAATGCGTCCCCGCCCGCGTCACGGGAGACCCGTCGAAACCAGCCTCACCGCGGCACCGGAGAACTCCGGATCCAAACACGGCCGCGCCTCCGCGACGACCTCGTCCCCCATTCGGATCGACATCCCCGGCACCGGGCGCGACAGCGGCGATACGATCACGCGATCCCCATCCGCCAACTCGCAGGTATCCGCCGACTCGTCCCTGCCGCGGTAATCCACCAGCACCTCGTCGCTCGCCGAACGCAGCATCGGCACGCGGCGGACACCGAGCCGCCCCATCCGCGGATCGGACGACGCGGGATCGTCCTCGAAAACGTACACGAACGACTGTTCCTGAATCGCATGACGCGGGACCACCAGCGCCGCCTCGACCGGTCGCGCGGGAATTTCCGCCCGACAGAACATCCCGATCGAAATCGGCGGCTTGTCAGACCCGCCGTCAAAGTTCAGACCCAGGTCCACGCCGCGAAGCTCCACGGCGATCCGCGCCATCCGCGTGGCCTCGTCCAGCCGCTCGAACCGCGTGACCCGTCCATTCCATTCGTACTCGTGTCCGAAGAGCGACCAGCGCACCACCACGCGCGGCGCTTCGGGCGTTTCGCCCTCGCCGCGCGCCGCGGCCGTCACCTCGTCATGAATCCAGCGCAGCTCCCTGGGATCCACGACGGCTGAAATCTCGAACGCCGCAAGGTCCGTCAGCGTCGCAATCGCCATCAGCGCCGTCACATACTGGCTCGACCGCGCCGACACGGCCTCCACCCGCGCGTCGAACGGGCAGAGAATCCGGGTGTTCTCCAGATCATGCTCCGCCTGCTTGAGCCCGGCCCGCGCGGCGTCGAGCTGCGCCTCCGTCTCCGCGATCGTCAGCGGGATCAGCCGCACGCGGGAGTCCAGCTCAAGCACTTCCGCTTTCAGACGCAGGTAGGATTGCTCGTCTGCATGGACCTGCACCCCGCTCAGCGTGGTCTTGCCAAGCTCCGTGCTGGCGTTGAACTCCTGCTCCGCGATTTCCACCATCCGCTGCGAGACCTTGACCCGTCCGTCCAGCGAAGCCAGCTCCTCGTTCTGCCGCTTGATGCTGGCTTCGAGCCGCCGCACGCCGGCTTTGGCCGAGTCCACCTGCGCCTGGTACACGATGGGGTCGATCTCAAACAGCAGCTCGCCCTTGGCGATCGTCTTTCCTTCCGCCAGGTCCGGATGAGAGAACACCAGCCGCCCGCTCACGTTGGGGACGACGCGAACCTGCTTCTCAGGTCTGAGATTGCCGTACCCCAGGATCGGTGCGTCGAAAACGCCCGCGCGAACCTGCGCGGCCTGTACCGTCGGCACGGCTGCGGCCACCTCGTGACCGCCCGGCTGAGGTCGAGTCGCAGCCAGCCAAGCCAGCGCTGCGATCCCCCCCGCAAGGAGCCCCAAGCCCAGCACGAAGTTGATGCCAATTCGAAGCTTATTCATTCAAGCCCTCAACAAGGTGTCGGAGAGCACGAGCAGTCCAGGCGGCTTCCTGCCAACCTGCTTCAGCCCGGCTTGGGAACAGAAGCTCGGTCGCCGTACCGCGCCAGGCCGGCGACCTTCGCATCGCTCCCAAAACGCAAAGCAAGGCATTTGCGCACAGAGGACCGGGAATGTCAATCACCCGGGGGGGAGGGGTATTCGACTGCTTCGTTCCGCGATCCTTCCCCCCGCGCGCCCTGTATGTATTATCGGTGCCCCAAACGACCTGTCGTGCATCTTGTTTCCCGGACCGGCCACTACTTCGATATTGAATGAAACAAGTAAACTGGTAGTGCATTGACAACTTGGCAAAGCAGCAGAATCAGCCTGAATGCAGCCGCTCAACGCATGGTCTTCCCCCGATCGCTGACGACCAAGGCCCTCCCGGGCGCGCGCGGTCCTCCAGAACAACCTCGCTCCTCATCATCACGCTCGCGGCCGTCGTGGGAGTTGCCTTCGCGTCCGTGTTGCATTTTGACTTTGTTAATTACGATGACGATGAAGTCGTCATCGAGAACACGCATGTACACGGAATGTCCACGGAAAACCTGACGTGGATGTTCACGGGGTCGCGCGCGGGGCACTACCACCCGCTGACGTGGCTTTCGCTGGCGCTCGACTACCAGTTCTACGGCGGGTTGCGGCCGATGGGTTTCCATCTGACCAACCTGCTCCTGCACATCGCCACCGCCGTGGGCGTGTTTCTGGTCAGCCGGGAGCTGATCCGCCGCTCCGCCGCCGGGTCGAACGCGCAACCACCTGCTGCCATAGCGGAACCTTCTGCGACAGCGGAGCCTGCCACTACCTGGGGCGCCTTAGTCGCGGCTCTGCTCTTCGCCGTTCACCCGCTGCGCGTGGAGTCGGTGGCATGGGTGACCGAGCGGCGCGACGTGCTCAGCGGCGCGTTCCTGCTTCTGACCGCCTACTTCTACATCTCAGGCGCTGAACGGTCGTCCAAGTCCGCGTATCGCACGCGCATGGTCGTCGCCTGGATGATGTTCCTTTTCTCGCTGCTGTCGAAGGCATGGGGCATCACGCTGCCGGCCATGCTGCTGATTCTCGATGTGTTTCCGTTGCGGCGAATCCGGCGCGGTCCGGACGGACGCATCCTGATGGACCGGCGCGTGTGGATCGAGAAGTTCGTCTTCGCGGTTCCGGCGCTGGCGGCGGGCGTGGCGGCCATCCTGGCACAGCGAGCGTCCGGCGCGCTCCAGCCGCTGGACTCCTACACGCCGTGGATGCGTTTCCTCCAAGCGATCTACGCGCTGGGCTTCTATCTTGCCAAGACGCTCTGGCCGGTCGATCTCGTTCCGTTCTACGGCTGGCCCGAGGACATGACCGAGGTGTACGCCCCGACTCTACTGTGCGCCATCGCGCTGGGCGCGGCAGCGATTGTGATCTGGCGATCGCGGCGGCGCTGCCCCGCTGTTGCCCTGGCTGCGGCGGTCTACGTTGTGCTTGTCTCACCTGTGCTGGGCATCGCCCAAAGCGGACCGCAGCTCGTCGCGGACCGCTACACCTACCTGTGCATCATTCCGCTGACGATTCTGATCGGAGGCGGGATCACTCGGCTCCTCACGCAAGCCCGCCGCCGCACCCTCGGCATGGCGGCCTGTGCGGCAGCACTGGCCGTTACCGCGCTCCTTGTCGGCATGACGCGACGGCAGGTGTTGATCTGGCAGGACGGGCCGACCCTCTGGGCGCATCATGTCGCACTGCGCCCGGACTGCCCCATCGGGCACGTCAACTACGGTTCCGCCCTGTTCGACGAAGCGGCGGCCGTGGAGGACGGCAACGATCCGCTTCGAACCGAGCTGCTGGAGCAGGCCTTCAGCCATTACGTGCGGGCATCCGAGCTGCGCCGGTCGTATCTGATAGCCGTCCGCGGAGCAGGAAGATGCTTGATGGCGATGCGGCGCCGCGAGGAAGCCTTCGCATGGTTTCAACGGGCGCTCGAGCTTCACGACGATGACCCGGTGACGTTCATCGACCTTGCGGATTCACTCGCGGCGCAGGGTCGGCTGGACGAGGCGCTCACGTGGTATCGCCGCGCCGCGGACACGTCCGGCAAGGAAGCCTTCGAAGCGCGCTACGAAGCCGGGCGGCGGCTGCACGAAGCGCGGCGCTGTGCGGAAGCCGCTGCGGAGTTCGAGCAGGCGCTGCGCATCAAGCCCTCCGACACCACCTGCCACCAGGCGCTGGCCGAGTCGCGCATCGCGCTGAACCAGGACGCCGGCGCCCTCGAAAGCCTTGAAGCGGCGCATCGATTCGACCCTGAATCCGTCGCCGTCCGCGCGCGGCTCGCGTTCATGCTCGCCTCGACGGATCAGGACGCGCTGCGTGATCCGCCCAGGGCGCTGACCCTCGCGCAGCAGGCCTTTGACCAGTCGCGCGCCAAGGGCGTGGACGTGTACGAAGCGCTCGCCGCCGCGCACGCCGCGGTGGGCAACGTCGATCGAGCGGCGGCGCTGCTGGAAGAAATCCTCGCCCGCGCCCCGCAGGGCGCCTCGCTGAGCTGGATCGAGCGGCTGGAAAAGCAGCGGGCCCAGTACCTCAAGGGCGAGCCGCTGCGGGAGTGACCGACAACTGGCGACGCCGGACCACCGCGTCGACCTTGCCGGTCTCGATGTCGGCCAAAAGGCGCTTGAGCGCCGGCCGGTCCGTGTTACCGCCCGTGAAGCCGCCGTCGTCATAACGATCGGGAATGCACTTCCACCCTGCCGCCTTCTGGCTGGCGATATACGCCTCAGCAGCCTCGCGCTGCGCGTCGAGGGAGTTGAATTCCTGCTGGAGACCCTCGTCGCTGGACTTCCGCGTGTAGATGGCACAGCGAATCATGGGCCCGCCCGGCGGCCTCTTGGCGTTCGTGGACCGGCGGTTCACGACTTGGCCTCCAGTCCGAAGAACCGGAAGCCGTTGATGTGCGAGCCGGTGATGGCCTTGGCCACGGCCGTGAGGGAACGGTAGCGCTCGCCCTCGAACTCGAAACCGTCGGGGAGGACGGTGATGCTGACTTTCTGGCCCCTGTACGCTCGCGTGATCGCAGCGCCGACTGTAGGAAGCCGCCGGTCGGCGGTACGGCGTCCGTCCCGGCTGTCAGACATGTCAGTCAGTCTGATTGCGGGCGACCGTGGCGCACGTGGTGGAGTGACGCGAACGTCGGCCAGGTTGGCGAGCTCCTCGGCCCGGCGCAGCGCTCGCTCTGAAAGCCCGCCTTCGGCGTTGGCCTGAAGCCGCCACGCAATCCGGCGGATGAGGTACTGCCGGTGCCGGCTACGAACGGGCTCGCCGAAGGTCTCGACATACTTCTGCTGGAGTTCGCCGACGGTCATGCGCTCCAGCGCGGCCACTTCCTTCGTCATGTTGAGGCTCATGCGTTGTCTCCATCATCCCGCGGACGTAACCCGCGGGTACGGGACACACTGAGCCTCGTTTCGCTGGGAACTTCAAGGGAATTCCGGGCGAAATCCGGGAGTTCCGGGTTGGCGATGATCCCTTTGGTGTTGGCGGCCCGGCACCAGCGAGTGACGCCATGGGCGAGGATGCCGATCAATTCCCGCCGGCGGTCGTCCGGTGACAGTGCACATTCATGTCCATCCGACGGCATAAGCAGGCTCCTGACGGCGACGATGTCGGCGGCGGGGATAACCGCCGGGTCGCTTCGTCTGCCGGTTACTTACGCCAACGGCGCGAGATGTGTCCGGCTGAGGTCGGCCTTGTCGGCTTGGATTGATGACGGCGCGAAGGGTATGATACCCGTGGGAGGCCCGCATGCCGAGCTTCACCGATTACATGGTCTCGGGCGGCAAGGAGTTCGAGCCCGGCTCGTCGCCCTACTACGTGGGCCCGCAGGGCCGCCTGGATCCCAAGCGCGACTCGGACCTCTCCTCTGCCCGCGCGAACCTCGAGCAGAAGCTGTTCGCCTCGGGCACGTGGCGCAAATTGCGCATCCGCTTGGCCCGGCCGCCGGGCACGGGCAGCGCCGTGGTCCGCCTGAAGGATCAGAACGGCACGGTGGCCACAGCCACGATCGCCCCGTCGCCGGGAGGGGTTGCCTTCACCTACGAGGCGGACGTCAATCAGAGCCTCAGTACCGGCGACACGCTGGTCTGGGAAATCGACACCAGCAACACCTCCGGCGCCAAGCTGGCGATCGAGTGGATCGCCCTGGAGTAGGAAGTTTCCAACGATACGTCGCCCATCGACTTCTGCGCAGGCGGGCTTATCAGCATGACCTGGTCGCTGGCAGCCAATCAGTTCATCACGATCCAGGGTGACCTGCGAAACGGCGAGGAGGAAGCGGACGCGAAGTGCAAGCAGTCTCGCGGCGGAACGATCGGCCCCGCCCGCGTGCGCATCGTACAGCATCAGATCGGCACAGCAACGCTGCACCTGATGAAAAACGGAACATCGCAGTTCTCCACGCAGATAACCGGCTCCGGTCCCGAAACGCGCGAGTTCGGCTCGGGGGTCAGCTTCTCGGCCGGCGAGGATCTGCAATGGAAATTGGCGTTCGAAAACGGCCAAACCGGGCAGACGGACATTCTATCCTACATCGCTGCGAAGGTTGTATACGGCTGATCGCCAGCTGTTTAGGAGGTGCACAATGGGCGACTACATGCCACGCGATTTCATCGCAAGCGAAAAGCGAACGTTCTTGGGCACTCTTTTTTATGAGCCAATCGCCGGGTCATTGCACGGCTCACCCACTGAGAGCGATGCAGGTGTTCTGATGAAACGCAGCGGGACGGCGTCGCAGGCGCGGCTCCGTGTCATCTTGAGTGGGATCGTCGGTGAAACGTCCAAGGTCTCGCTAATAAAGAACGGGCAGACTACGGGCATCAGCTTTGAAGTACTCGGGGCAACCTCCAACGATCATCAGCTGTTTGAGACGTCGAGTACTGTGATCGCAACATTCTCAGCAGACGACAAGCTGTATTGGAAGATTGAACCGAAGAGCGACATTGGCGGACGGTGGTTATCGATTCGGTCGATAGCCTTGCGGATAGAGTAGGAAGGAGATCGTCATGTATCGAGTGGCAGTCTTGGCTGTGGCACTATTCGGCTCCAGTCCTGTTAGTGGTGAAAACTTGTTGGACCAGATACGGATGTTGGACTTCGAGGAATGGGACCGCGCCAATGGAAACGCGATAGGTGGAGACGAAGTCTTTGGCGGCCATTTCGCCCTGCAGGTCGCGGATGACTTTCTGACGACGACCACAGGCTATGTCATTACAGAGGTGGAAGTAGCGAATCTGAAAGTGTATGAAGAAGACCTCCTTGACGCCCGACTGAGTTTCTTTCGAGATCTCGGGGGGGTACCTGCCGAAGAGGCGATCTTCACGGCCAAGGCATCGGACCTCGGGGCAATCGTCGTCAATCGGTCGTTCAGCGACGGCGTTTTTGGGCTGGTCGGACGCCGTACAACGTTTTCCAATCTCGACATCGGTCTGGCCCCTTCCACCGGTTACTTCATGTGCCTTCAGGTATACTCTGGAGGCGATTGGGCTTTCACGATCCGCAGCAGTTTCTATTCGCACAATGGAGCAGACTCGTATCTGCGCGACGGTCCGGCTGACGAAGGCGAAGGGGGCTATGGATGGACCACATGGCGCTCGGGCGCCGACACCGACTATGGTCCGGGCGACAGCGCTTGCCGGATTGAAGCGACAGGCCGAACATGCACCGGGAACGAGCGGATCGCCAAGGCCCGCTGCGCGCAGCGCAATGGCGTTGACAAACTCACCGTCAAGCTGGCGGACGGGACGCCGCGAGATTCTTTCAGCGTGGACTTGTCCTCCGGCGAAACTCAGTCTGGCGCCCTGGACGCCGAGGGCCGAGCGCGCGTCCGCTTCAAACCGATATCCTCAGGCGATGGCGCAGCCACGGCGATCTGGGGCTGCGGCACGGCTGCCCAACGGTCCTACACGTGTCCGTAATACCCGGGCGCGCGTTTTTCGAAGAAACGCCACGGTTTCAACGCGCGACATAACCGGCCAGTCGCCGATTTGCAACTTTCCCTCAGGTTATGTCGCGCGCGACGTCTCTGACTCCCGGGTTATGGCCTGCGTTAACCCGCGGGGTCGGAGCATGTCGGAGACACCAAGACTTTCGCGCCGAGGGCAGGTGACCACCGTAGACAATTCGTACCGCAACGTCGTGGGCTGCTGCCACGAGTGCAACTCGCTGAACGCTGGAACAGCCGCCGCCGACTTTCTTCGGATCCTCTTTCGTCGCGGCCAACTTAGCTCGTCCGATCTTGAGACGCGGTTGGAAGTCCTCTCCGCTCTCACTCGGGGCGAACTCAAGCCCGATTTGTCCTGCGGAGACATCCAATGATCGCCCTGGGCGGCATCTCGAACAAGGCCCAGATGGGAGGCATGGGCATCGACAGCCGCATCTTCCTCGTGGCCGCCGCTCCGAAGAAACGCGGCGCAGCATCCGGCGAACTGGAGTTCATGGACCACTGGTACCCGGTCCAGGTCAAGCACAAGGACAAGGTGGGCGCCCGGACATCGACGCGTTCGAGGCGGTCATGACCCGCGCAAACCCGATTCCCTCGTGGAGCGACGGGCTGCTCCTCGTGTCGCGGAGCGACGAGCTACCCTGAATGCCGTCCATCCCGCGCAGCAGGGAATTCAGCGTCTTGAGGGGCGCCTGGCCGAGGGACTGCGTGTCATGCGCCGGGCGAGGCAACGGCCGCAGCGCGCCCCTTGACGCGTTGCCTCATTCTGGACACCCTTATCTACGTCTTGGCTTCGACTCATGATCGCTTCGCTTGTCCGCCCCGAACGCATCGCGCGCTCGGTTTTCTTCACGCGGCACGAGAATAGAGCGCCATTGAATGCTCGCTGACATGGATCCAGCATCAGGTCGATCTTGGCGGCGTCAGGCCGTCGCGGCGCGCCGTTTCATCAAGCGTTGGCTCGCCGGCGGGTCGCTCATGCTTCTCGGCGCCTGCGCGGCGATCGATCCGGCGGGGGATTATGATCGCGCAAGCGGCCTGGTGCGCGAGCGCGCCGGCGCGGACATCTACGACCCTCGACGCGACGCGGAGATCGACGCCAAAGTCGAGGCCCTTCTGGCTGACGGCCTGACCGTCGAAGAAGCCGTGCGGCTCGCCCTGCTGAACAACCGGGGGTTCCAGTCGCTGGTCGCGGAAATCGGTGCGTCGCGGGCGGACCTGGCGCAGTCGGCCCTGCTCTCCAATCCGTCGCTGGCGTTGGGGCTTCAGTTCCCCGAGGGCGGCGGGCTGTCGAACGTCACCGTCGCCTTCGGGCAGCAGCTTGCCGATCTGTGGCAACTGCCCGTTCGCCGCCGGATCGCCGAGGCCGAGCTGGAGCGGACCATCCTGGCGGTGGGTCAACGCGCGGTGGAGCTGTCGGCGGAGGTGCGCGTGCGATGTTATGAGGTGCTCGCCGGGGAACAGGCGCTGGCGCACGCGCGGGAGAATGCGAAACTCGTGCAGCGGACGGTGGAGCTTTCCGAGGCGCAGTTGCGCGCCGGAGAGGTCAGCGCATTCGACGTGAACCTGGCGCGAACCGGAGCGCTGCAGGTTGAGGAGGAGTTGATCGCCGCGCGGACCCAGTTGGAGCAGGCGCGCACGAACCTCGCCGAGGCGCTGGGACTGAGTCTGCGCTCGGAAGAGGTGCGCCTGGTGGACGCCCTGCCGGACGGCTCCACGCCTCTTGCAACCGAGGCGGACCTGTTGGCGCGCGCGATGGACGAGCGGTTCGACCTTCGCGTGGCGTATTTCGACGTGCAGCGCGCCGAGGCGGCGCTGGTGCTGGAATGCCGCCGGTTCATGCCTGACGTGCAGCTCGGTCTGGCGTTCGAGCGCGGCGAGCGGCGCCCGCTCCCGGGCCGCAAAATACTCGCGGACACCGCGCGATCTTCGATCGCCGCGGGCACGCTGACCGCGCCGACAATCCAATCGCGCGGCGAACGGGCGCTGGAGAAGTCGCAGATCATCGACGCCAAGCTCGGGCCTACGCTGGCGCTGACGCTGCCGATCTTCGACCAGAACCAGGCGCAGGTTGCCAAGGCGGGCGTGGCCGTGCTGCAAGCGAGGAAGGGCTACGAGGCCAAGGTGGATGCGGTCGCGGCCGACGTGCAGCGCGGCGCGTCGGCCGCGCGCGGCGCCGCCGAGATGCTGGAGTTTCAACGGTCGCGGGGACTGCCGCAGAGCCAGGCGGCGGTGGAAGGCGCGCAAAGCCGATACCAGGCCGGCGAAGCAAGCGTGCTCGTGCTGATCGAGGCGCAGGACGAGCTGGTAAAGAGGCGCCGATCGTTCGCCAGCGCGCTACGCGACTACGGCGTGGCGCTGGCGAAGCTGGAAGGCGCCGTCGGTGGAAGAGTTCTGCCTACGGCCTCGGTTGAAACGGAATCTTCCGCGGAGTCGCCCGTCAATCCATCGGAGCGCTGAGATGCTCATACGACGAATCGCGTTCGCGGCGACGGGGGTTGCGGCCCTTGCGGCGCTGACGGGCTGCGTGAACGGGAGCGTGGGGGGAGGCGGGTCCGCGCTGGATTCCCTGCGGACTTTTGGAGGTGATTTCCTGCGGCAGGCGCTGGCGGCGCTGCTGCTGTAAGCCTGAATGGGGTGCGCCGTGTCGCAGCCGCACGATTTCAGCGCGCGCGCAAAGGGAACCCGTGTGGCGGTGGTGACTTGGAGAATGCCGGCCATGTGACCTTGTTTCCCGCGGGAATGCTTCGGCGCGCGGTGACTACCCCACGGCGGCAATCCTCGGCGGTGCGTGTCGTGTTCCAAGACTACGGGCGGGACCCTTGATGTCCGGCTGGATGCGAGGCACAAGATGATGCTCAAGAATTGCCTGGGAATGATGTTGGTGCTCCTGGGGCCGGCAACGCTCGTCGGGTGCAGGCCGGAATCCGGCCACGCCGCGCCCATTCCCCGCGCGCAGGCGGAGAAGGACGCACAGGAACCCGCGGAAGCCGGCGACGAAAACGCGAAGCCTGCGACGGACCCGCTGCACCTCCACGTGGACGCGGAGGCGCAGGAGGAGATGGGGCTGGAGTTTGAGCCGCTGGAGACGGCTTCCGTCTCGCCGGTGATCGCGGCATGGGGCGTGGTGGAGGCGGACCCTTCACGATCGTTTACCGTGCGCGCGTCCACGGCGGGATTTCTGCGCGCTGAGGAGGGAGAGTGGCCCGGCTTTGGCGCGGTGATCCCCGACCACGCCCGGCTGGCGGAAGTGGAGGCTCGCCTCAGCCCTCTCGAGCAGGCAACGCTGACCGGTCAGCGCGTCGAAGCGGAAGGCTTGGTCGCGGAAATCGAGGCGGAGCTGGCGGCCGCCCGCGCCTCGGCGGACGCGAAGAAGCGCCTGAATGCGGATCAGCGCATGGTCTCGGATCGTTCCGTGGAAGAGGCCGAGGCGAAGGTCAAGTCCAGCGAGGCGAAACTTTCCGCCGCCCGGCACAAGACGGAACTGCTCCGACAGACGCCGTCCGGCGCACAGAGTGCGGTCCGCCTGGACGTGCGCGCGGATCGGGGAGGCCAGGTGGTCGAGGTGCTGGCCTCGCCGGGCGAGGTCGTGGAGAGCGGACAAGCCCTGCTCCGCGTGGCGCGGTTCGACGCGGTGCTGGTCCGCGTGGACGTCCCGGTGGGCGAGTCCTGGCGCCCGTCGTCGCAGGCGCCGCGCGTCTGGCCCGTCGGCAACGAAGATCGCGTAGTGATCGCGGCGCCGCTGAGCCTGGCGCCCCAGGCGGGCGGGCGCACGGCGGGGGAATCCTGGCTGCTGACGGCGCCCAATGAGGGCGGCTCGCTGCGTCCCGGAGCGCCGGTGGCGGCGCACCTTCCGCAAGACGCCGAACCAGTGGAGGGCGTGAGCATCCCGCGGGGGGCCATCGTGCGCTACGGCGGGCGGACGTGGGTGTTCATCCGCGGCGAGGAGGAGGCGTTCGAGCGCCGCGAAGTCGCGCTGCAAAGCCCTCTGCCAAGCGGCTGGCTGGCGACGGAGGGCGTGTCCGCGGGCGAGGTCGTTGTCGTCTCGGGCGCTCAGATGCTGCTCTCCGAGCAGCTCAAGGCGCAGATCGAGGCGGAAGAGGAGGCCTCGGAGTAATCCGGTCAACGCCGGTTCTTGTCGCTCGACGCTCATGTGTTCGCGAAAGGTGAATCGCCAGACTCATGCTTCAGCAACTCATCCGGTTTTCCGTGCGGTTCCGCGGCGTGGTGCTTTCGCTCAGCGCCGCGCTGCTGCTGTTCGGTCTGTACAAGGCGCAGCACGCGAAACTCGACGTCTTCCCGGATTTCGTTCAGCCGCAGGCCTCGATTCAGACCGAGGCGCCCGGGCTTCCTCCGGAGCAGGTCGAGACGCTGGTCACGCGTCCCATTGAGGGCGCGATCAACGGCGTGCCGCACCTCGAATCCGTGCGCTCGCAATCCGTGGCGGGACTCTCGATCGTTTCCGTGTTCTTCGATGAGGACACCAACATCTTCCTGGCGCGCGAGCTGCTCAGCCAGCAGCTTGCCGTCGTCGCAGGCGAGCTGCCCGCGGGGGTCAAGCCCCCCAAGCTCACGCCGCTGACGTCGGCCACGATGGACCTGCTGAAGATCGGCCTGGTCTCGGACACGATGTCCCTGATGGAGCTGCGAACCTTCGCCGACTGGACGCTCCGCCCGCGACTGCAAGCCGTCCAGGGCATCGCGCAGGTGGGCATCATGGGCGGCGATGTGCGCGAGTTTCAGGTTCAGGTGCTGCCGGAGCGGCTGGCCGCCTGCGGACTGTCGCTGGACGACGTGCTGGAGGCCGCGCGACGTTCCACCGGCGTTCGCGGCGCGGGGTACGTGGAGACGGCCAATCAGCGCGTCGTGCTGCAGACGGAATCCCCGACGCTCAGCGCCGAGCAGTTGGGCGAGACGCTCATTTCGCGCGGCGCCGGCGGGTCGCTGCGGCTTGCGGACGTCGCCCGCGTTTGCGTCGCCTCCCAGCCGAAATTCGGCGACGTGCTGATCCAGGGGCGACCCGGCGTCCTCGTCAAGCTCCTCAGCCAGTACGGCGCCAACACCATGGACGTGACGCGGGAAGTGGAGGAGGCGCTGGAGCAGATGCAAGGCTCCTTCGACGCCGCCGGCATCGAAGTCTTCCCGCGCCTGCACCGCCCGGCGACGTTCATCGAAACCGCCCTCCATCACGTCAGCCGCTCGCTCTACTACGGCGCGCTGCTGGTCGTCGTGGTGCTGACCCTGTTTCTCTTCAACTTGAGAACCGCGTTCATCTCGATTGTCGCCATTCCCCTCTCACTTTTGACCGCCGTCATTGTGCTGGACAAGTTCGGTTTGACGTTGAACACCATCACGCTGGGAGGACTGGCCATCGCCATCGGCGAGGTGGTCGATGACGCGATCATCGACGTGGAGAACATCTTCCGCCGCCTGCGCGAAAACGTGGTCGCGGGGGTCCGACGATCCGTTGCGGACGTCGTGCTGGGCGCGTCGATCGAGGTTCGCGGGGCCGTCGTGTACGCCACGCTCGTGGTGGTCCTCGTCTTTGTTCCGGTGCTGACGCTCTCGGGGCTGCAGGGTCGGATGTTCGCGCCGCTGGGCGTGGCGTACATCGCCGCCATCCTGGCGTCGCTCGTCGTGGCGCTCACGGTGACGCCGGCGCTGTCCTGCCTGCTCCTGCCGAGCGCGGCGCAGAAGCGCCCCGCGGAGCCTTGGTTCATCCGCGCGCTGAAGGGCGCGTACCTGGCCATCCTGCGCGTCCTCCTCCGCCGTCCCCGGACGCTCTTGTGGGGCGCCCTCACCTCGACCGTGGCGGTGTTCTTCGTGCTCAACCGCTTCGGACACGAGTTCCTGCCGGAGTTTCGCGAGGGTCATTTCGTCGTTCAGATTTCCACCGTTCCGGGGACTTCGCTGCCCGAAACCATGCGCTTCGGGCAGCGGGTCGCGCGCGATCTCTTCGACCATGTCCGGGTCAACGACCAGCCCGTCCTCGCCACCATTGAGCACCAGGCGGGGCGGGCGGAGTTGGGCGAGGACCCCTGGGGTCCGCACCGCAGCGAATTGCACATCGAGCTGGAGCCGGAGGTCAGCGGCAAGGACCAGGCGGACGTGCAAGCCCAGATCCGCGATCGGCTCGATCAGTACCCCGGGCTGACTTACGAAGTCCTGACGTTCCTCGGAGACCGCATCAGCGAGACGATCAGCGGCGAGACGGCCTCCGTGGTCATTAACATTTTCGGCGATGATCTGGACCAGCTCGACCTGAAAGCGTCGCAGATCGCCGGGGTGCTGGACACCGTTGCCGGCGCCGCGGACGTGCACGTGGCATCTCCCCCGGGAATGCCCGCGCAGATCATCCGCCTGCGTCCGCAGCGCCTCACGGACCTGGGGTTTCGCCCGCTGGACGTCCTGACCGACATCGAGACGGCGTACCAAGGGGTCGTGGTGGCGCAAACGGTGGAAGCCGACCGGGTCTATGACGTTCGCGTCATCCTGGCGGAAGAGGCGCGGGCCCAACCCGAGACTATCGGCGACCTCTCCCTCCGCAGCCTTGACGGAAGGCTCGTGCCGCTCCGCCTCCTCGCGGATGTGACGGCGACGAACGGGCGCTACATGGTGCTCCACGAAGGCGCGCGCCGGCGACAGACGGTGTTGTGCAACGTCGAGGACCGTGATGTCGGCTCATTCGTTCGCGAAGCCCGGCGCCGCGTCGCGCAGATCTCGCTGCCGCCGGGGCTGTACGTCGAGTTCAGCGGAGAGGCGCAGGCCGCCGCCGCGGCGCGAAACGAACTGATGCTGCACTCCGGCGTGGCGGGATTGGGCATCGTGCTCCTGCTCGCCACCGTGTTCGCCGGCATACGCAAACTCATGCTCGTGCTGATGAATCTGCCGTTTGCGCTGATCGGCGGCGTCCTGGCCGTGGCGCTCACCGGCTGGACGCTTTCGATCGGTTCCGTCATCGGGTTCGTGACCCTCTTCGGAATCACGATGCGCAACTCGGTGATGATGATCTCGCACTTCGAGCACCTCGTCGCGCAGGAAGGGATGCCGTGGGGCGAGGCGGCGGTGCTGCGCGGCGCGTCGGAACGGCTCATCCCCGTGCTGATGACGGCGCTGGTGACGGGTCTGGGTCTGCTGCCCATCGCGCTGGGAAGCGGCGAAGTGGGGCGGGAGATCGAAGGTCCGATGGCGATCGTGATCCTCGGCGGGCTGTTCTCGTCCACGCTGCTGAACCTGCTGCTCCTGCCGACGTTCTACCTCGGGTTCGGTCAGCGCCGGGCGGCGGAACCCATCCAATCGTAAGCCGAGGCTGGAATCCGCCGCGCGCAGAGTGCTTGGGAGATTCTTCATTCCCGATTCCCGCGCGATGACCCTCAGGCGCACCCCGCCATCCCTCTCGGCAGCGGGTCCGGCGGCTTGATGTCCACGGCCGCGTTCTTCAGCGTCGCCTCGCCGCGGGCGACTTCTTCCGCGAAGGTGCGGCACTCGCTCAGCAGCGCGTCGAGCATCGACTTCGCCGGCACGATCGCCTTCCGCTCGCCCTGCACGTAGCTGATGCCTTGGCCCTTGCCCTTGCCGGCGAAGATCGCCACGTCCGCGCCTTCGCCACGGCCGGGTCTGTTGACCACTCAGCCCATCACCGCAAGCTAGATCGGCAGTTGCATGCCGGACGCCGGGTCGGCCAACCGGTGCGGCACGTCTGTCACCTGCTTGTGCAGATCCACCTCGATGCGCCCGCGCGCCGGACAGGCGATCACTTCCACAGTGTGGAAGAAGGCAGTGGGACTTTGCACTTCTCCGCGATTGAATTTGCAAGCAATCGAAAGTCCCTGAAACATTCCTGCACGGCCGACAGGTGAGCACCGAGCGCGCCGTCCGCGGACTTGAGGTGGAACATGGGCTTCCGGGCGTCCTGGGCGAGCGGCATGAGGCTGCGGTAGTGCTTGAGCAATGCCAGGCATTCGGGGTCCGTTGTTGAATCGAGCGTGCATGTTGCCGATTCGCCGAGAACTTCCGTGTGATAGGTCCGGGGGATTCGTTCCATCCAACGTTCATAGGCGCGGACGGGACGGTCGAGGCGAACGGCGTGCTGCAGAATAATGTAGCCACTGGGGCGCATTTCGCCAACGGGAAGTTCCACGTCCAAGCCGAGCGGCTTGCGTGCGATGCGGTCCATCCATTGCTTCCGCCATTCTCGGAAGGTGGGACCTAGGTTCTTGAGGCCTTGGAGCGAATAAAGGTCCGCTGCGACGGGTACGAGGACATTGCTGGCGGCGATCATCGCCGACCGGTTTATGGCGCCCAAATTCGGCCCGACGTCGATGAGCGCGCACTGGGCATTCCGCGTTTCAACGGCCTGCGTGATGACCCGGTAGAAAGCTGAGACCACCCTGAAAGCCGATTCGTCCTCATCGACGCACTTGGGCCAAGCTTCGGAAAGCTTGGCTTCGAATCGCGACAATCCGAGGTCGCCGGCAACCAGACCCAAATGGTCCGTGATATCTTCAACATGCGGCGACTTGATGTCTCCCTTGCCTCGCAGGATTGGATCCACGGCTCCAAGCACAGTTTCCGGATGGTCACCGTCGGGCCAGAGCTTGTCCAGCCGGTCTTCGTCAAGGAACATCGCGCTGAGATTGGCCTGTGGATCGAGATCCACCGCGACGACCTTAACACCCATTTCGGAAAACATCCAAGAGAGATGATAGACCAGCGACGTCTTCCCAACGCCTCCCTTATTGTTGAAAAAGGCGATGGAAATCACGGTACTCTCCGGACGGTAGCCAGGACATGCGTCGCGTTCACGTCGAAATCAATCCCAGGATTACCGTTCTGCTCGAGGGTCCGCCGGGCTTCAGGGATTCCATACCCGAACTGCTGCACGTATCCGAGTACCCGCATTGCCTCGGCAAGTTGAGGGTTGCGGTAATCCGTCACGCCGGGTTGACCGAAGTTCTCACGGCTTACGCGGCCGAACGGCCCCCCGGGACTCTGAATCTCTAAGCGGTCATCGAACCAATAGATGCGCACTGGAGCGTTTGTCCCGTCATAGGCTCGGTGCATGATTCCATTCCGGGAAAGTTGGCGCAGCGCGGCGACTGGATAGTCGGGCTTGCGCAGCTCCCGCGCCTGTCCCGTGATGTTCACCGCGGTGCGGATATTGATGTTGAGAAGTTCATCGAGAATTCGCATCAGCTCAGGCAAGGGGCCGTCTATTCGTTTCTCGTCCAGGATCGGATCGGTCAGGTGCCTGCCGTCGACGCGCAAGAACTGTACATAGGCTCCTGGAATCCAACGGCGGACATCCTTGCCAAGAACTAGGATTCCTGCGTAGGTGGGCACGCCATCCGGCGTCGCCAGTCTCAGGGAAGCAAGCTGCACGGAATCTTCTCGCTGATTGGCCTCCAGCACTTGCGGGTCTACCGCCGATGGAAGGTACGTGCGCCTGAATAAGTCGAGATCAAGATCATCAAGCGTAGATCCAGGCACGGGTCGCTGGTCGAATGATAGCGCGTGCCATCGCACCCGCTCCACCAACCGTCGCTCCTCCTCGGGAGTCGCCCTCTGATTTGTCGGTCCACTTCGGACCCAGACGACCCCTTTGCACCGCACCGGCGGAGCCTGCGAAGGCTCCACCTCAATCGCGAGGACGTCACATCCGCGAACCTGTGCGAGTCGCGGTGTGAGCACGACCATCGGAAGAATGCTGCCGTCGGAACGGAAATCCGCAGCGATATTTTGCATCTCCTCGCTGACGATTATCCCGGTGCAGCTCCCATCGTTCCGCAGACCCACAAAGATCACGCCAGGCGAGCGCCGGTCCGCAAGGTCGTTCGCGAACGCGCAAATCGTTCGCCTCACCTTCTCTCGATCGGAGAGTGACTCCTTGAACTCCGCCCGGTCGCTCTCGCTCTCGGCGAGCGCTTCGAGTTGTTCGTCGGTTAGCGGCATGGAGCGGATTCTAACGGTAAACGACGGTGAGCGGAATCTTGCGTCGCCCTCTCACGCCAGGTACGCCATCGCGAAGTCCTGGTCGCCGTTCATGGCGACGGTCAGCGTGCGGCCTGAGGCGGACTGGCGCAGGTCGATGACGCGTACTTCCTCTGCAAGCTCGGCGTCGTCGGGGAGCAGCAGGCGCAGCGAATTCGGGCAGTGCATCAGGAACGACTCGGCGAAGATCACGCCGTCCGCGTCGGGATACAGCGGCAGGTAGTCGATGCGCGCCTCGACCAGGTCCTGGAAGAAATGCGTGCCGAACGACACCTCGGGCACGTAGCCGCCTTTCTGCCGCGCGACCTCGATCAGCATCCGCGCGTGGTTCAGGTCGGCGTATTTCACGGGGACGCCGAGGCGGATGTCGTTGCTGCCCCAGCGGCCCGGTCCGATGAGGATGAACTTCCGCCTCGGCAGCAGGTGGTTGAGACGCCCGACGACGCGCCCGATGGCCACGCGCCGCTCGCGCGACGGCACGCGGTCGTACGCCAGCGGGTCGATGTACACGAGGTACTCCATGCCGTCGATCAGACCGCTGCGCACGTACTTGTGCGCCGTGAAGATGATCCGATCGGGCGGGATGTCCTTGGGGATGGCGACGGCCTGCTCCTGCTCCGCCTGCGAAAGCGGGCGGCATTGCAGGATGTAGAGCTTCTCGCCGTCGCTGGCGAACTCCATGTCCACCGGCATGCCGTAGGCCTCTTCGAGCCGGTGCAGCGTGTCGCGCGCCTGCGCGGCAAACGGCGTGGCCCCCAGCAGTTTCTCGAAGGTGATGTAGAGCTGCGACGGATCGCCCTCGATGAGCGTGCTGGTCGGGGGATACAGCCCTTCCTCGCGGCGGATCGAGACGATCTTGTCCAGCATCGGCATCGGCAGGGCGGGGTCGAGGAGGTCCGTCAGGCGCACGGCCTCGAAGCGGTTCGCGTCGAGGTTGATGACGTCCACCGTGCGCTGCGAGTAACGCATGATGTCGAGGGCGTTGGACTCAGGTCTGAGGGTCGGTGCGCCGAGCGCCACCATGCGCGGATAATCCGAGCCGACCCGATCCACCGCCCGCGTGCCCAGTCCCATCACCAGGCGCATCAGTCCATCTTCGCGCCGGATGCGCGACGTCCAGCGATACTCGTTGCGCGAGAAGCCCACCCCCGCGAACAGCGGCAGCAGAAAGTGGCGGTACGTGACGCCGACCACCTTCTGAATGATGACGGCCATGTCCTCCTGGTAGTCGATGAGGTTGTGCTCGCGGCGGTACTGGATCGGGTCCGGCGCCAGCGTGCTGGCGTACACTTCCGCAATCGCGCCGAGCAGGGCCTGAATGCGGCTTTCCAGCTCGCCCTGGTTGGCCACGAACACGCTGGCGTACTTGCCCGAGAACGCCGTGCCGAACCGGTCTTCCAGCAGGCTGCTGGAGCGGACGATCAGCGGGTGCGTGCCCACGTCCGCCAGAATGCGGCGGAGAGACTGCACGATCGCCACCGGGAAGTCGCCGTTGCGGAACACGCCCTTGATGAGCGGGTACTCGTCGGCCACCTGCTGGATCGGCTTGTATTTCTGGTTCTGCCACTCGCCGAGGCGGTTGATGCGCATGAACTCTTCGATGATGTCGGAGCGGATGAAGTACGAGTCGGGCAGGGCGATCGGCAGGAACGTTTTTGCTTTCGCCTTGTCCTCCGTCGTCTTCAGGATGCGGTGGGCGAGGATCATGCCGCCGGCCTTGCCGCCGATCTTCCCCACGGCCTTGTCGGTCGAGATCATGCGCTGCGTCAGCTCGGCAAAGTCGCGGATGCGCAGGTGGTTCTTGGCGACGCCGATGTATTCGAGGTCGTCGCTGATGAAGTGGCGGACGAGGGCGACGCGCGTGCCGAGCACCTCGGCCGGCGCGATCTTGCCCTCAGCCTCCGGCAGCGAGGCGAACTGCTGGAGCTTCTGCGAAAGCGCGAGGAAGGACACGTCGCGCTGGGTGACGAGGTCCTCGATCAGGTGCACCTCCTCGCGCTTGACCGTGGTGCTGACCAGGTCGCTGACGTCCTCGACGGTGAAGTGCGCGCAGACCAGCTCTCGGATCAGCTCGTGCAGCCAGATGCGATCCAGTTCGTCGAGGCGATCGCGTTCGGCGCGGTTCGGGTCGTCGAGGTTGGGGCGGCTTTCACGTCCCGCGCGGGTGCGGGCCTCGTCGTGAATCGCGTCCACCGTCGAGATGCCGCGGGTGTGCAGGGCGATGAGAAGCTGGCGGTAGATCCGGTCGGCCAGCTCCGGATGTCGGCGCAGGTGCTCGTCCATGCATGCGGAGACGGCACGGCTGCGTTCCTCGATCGTGTTCATCGCCCATCCACAGCGCCGGCGGCGACCCGATCCACCGAGGCGCGCATCGCAACGTAACCCCCGACTCCAGCATGGTCAACGAACGCGCCCGCCGCGACGTGCGACCAGCAGTCCGTGGTGGAACTCGAGGCTGGCAGGAGCGCGTCACCCCGCGCAGGCGGGGGTGCAGACCGCAAGGGAAGCCCGCTCGATTCGTGACCGCCCGGAAGACCCCGTCTGAATTCCCGCGTGCGCGGGAATGACGGAGCTGGATTCCCGCCTGTGCGGGAATGGCGAGCGTCGCGTTTCGTCGAGGACCGTTACTGTGCCGTGCCGCCGGCGCGTCGCGGAACGGACCTTCCGAGACCCGTCGCCCGCAATAAGGTCGTCGTTCCCGCGTTCCGCAAACCGCCTGCCTGTGGACAGAGTCACTCGTCCCGTGGATCAGCCGCAGGAGCGAGGACGGGCCGCGCTCCCATCGCTTCATCGCAAGGGAATCCGCTGATTCTGCCGATGCGAAAGGGGAGCTCTGGTCGCTCAGAGCCGATCCCGCGAGCGAGCCGGGGTTCTCGTTGCGGAGGCGCAGGGGGCGCTCTAACATCGGCCGTAGGCTGCGGCGGGTGCGGAAGTGTCAGGCGACGGCGGGGATTGGGTCGTCGTAAGTGTCGATGGGGAAACGAGTAAGATTGTTTTCATGCGAATGGTGGGTGGCCGTCCGGCGCTGAGGCGGACTCCTGGGGATGGTTGTTGGACCGAGACTGATTGACGATGAATTCTACTAAGACTGGAAACCGGCCCCGAATTCGACGCGAAAGCCCGCTCGTATGGGTCGCCTGCGTGGTCGTCCTTTTCGCGGCCGCGGATGCCCACGCGTACATCGGACCCGGCGCGGGCTTTGCCGCAGTGTCCTCGATGGGGGGCATCGTTATTGCTTTTCTCGCAGCGATGTTCGCCCTGATTTCCGCACCGGTGCGGATGCTGATCCGATGGTTCAAGCGCCGCAAAGCGCACGCGCGCGCGCGGGTGAGGCGCGTCGTGGTCCTCGGACTGGACGGGATGGAGCCGAAGCTCTTCGAGCAATTCCTCTCCGAAGGCAAGCTGCCCAACTTCAAGCGGCTGATGGAGCAAGGCTGCTTTCATCGACTGGGCACGGTGGCGCCGCCGCTGTCGCCGGTGGCGTGGTCGAGCTTCCTGACCGGTTGCAATCCCGGCAAGCACAACATTTTCGACTTCCTCACGCGCGACCGGCGCAACTACATGCCCATGATGTCGTCGGTGCACATCAGCAGCCATCGGCGGACGCTGAAGATTCTGGGGAAGGAAATCCCCTACGGCGCGCCGGAGATGCGCGGGCTGCGGCGCGGCAAGCCCTTTTGGACCACCCTTGGCGAGTACGGCATTTTCAGCAGCGTGATTCGCGTGCCCATCACCTGGCCCCCGGAGAAGCACAACGGCGTGCTCCTGTCGGCCATGTGCCTGCCAGACCTGCGCGGCAGCCAGGGAACGTTCTCGTTCTACACCTCCAAGGGCAAGGATGCGGAGCACACGGGCGGCGAGCAGATCCACGTCGAATTCAAGAATGGCGTCGTGGATTCCTATTTCGTCGGTCCGCCGGGCAAAGACGGCAAGCCGGTGCATACGCCGTTCCGCGTCACGATGGATCCACAGACGGGCCATGCGCGCATCAAGATTGGAAAGGACACGCACGAACTGATTCCCGGCAAGTACACGCCGTGGATCACCGTGGAGTTCAAGCTGGGCTTCCGCAGCAAGGTGACGGGCATCTGCGAAATCCTCCTGTTGGGATCGCAGCCGCATTTTGAGATGTACGTGACGCCGTTCAATATCGACCCCAATGCGCCGGCCATGCCGATTTCGCACCCGAATGTTTATTCCCAATACCTCGCCAAGACGCAGGGCAATTTCGCCACGCTGGGGCTGGCCGAGGACACATGGGCGATGAACGAGAAGATTCTCGACGACGACGGATTTCTGCACCAGTGCATTGAGGCCGACGCCGAGCGGGAAGTGATGTTTTTCGACGCCCTCAAGAAGGTCAAAGACGGCCTGGTGGTGTGCGTGTTCGACGGCACGGACCGCATACAGCACATGTTCTGGCGCTATATCGACCCCCAGCATCCCGGGCGGCAGGGTCAATGCCCGGCGGACCGGCAGAGGCGGCTGGCCATTGAGGATTTGTATAAGCGCAACGATGAACTGGTCGGCAAGGTGATGGCGCAGTGCAATGACGAGAAGACGCTGCTGTTCGTCATCAGCGATCATGGATTCAACTCGTTCCGGCGCGGCATCGACTGGAACCGCTGGCTGATCGACCATGGTTACATGACGCTGAAGCCGGACGCCAAGCCCGGCGCGAAGTATCTGGCGAACGTGGATTGGTCGAAAACGCGCGCGTATTGCCTGGGTCTGGCGGGCATCTGGCTGAACGTCAAGGACCGCGAGGCACAGGGCATTGTCGAGCCGGGCGAGGAAGAGCGCAAGCTGCGCGAGGAGTTGTGCGCGAAGATGAGCGAAGCGCGCGACCCGCAAGGCGGCGAGCCGGCCGTCAAGCGCGCCATGGATTCGCGCGTCATTTACAAGGGTCCGTTCAAGACCGAAGCGCCGGACATCATTGTGGGATACAACGAGGGCTATCGCGTTTCATGGGAAGCAGCGGTGGGCGATATCACCGATGCGGCGTTCCGCGACAATACGAAGGCGTGGAGCGGCGACCATTGCATTCACCCGTCGCTGGTGCCCGGCGTGATGTTTTGCAACCGGGTGATTGAGGCGGACGCGCCGCGGCTCATGGACATTGGCCCGACGGCGCTGGAGATGTTCGGCGTGCCGACCCCGGACATCATGGACGGCAAGGCCATGCAGGTGTTGGAATGGGGGCAGCGGTCGGCCGGCGCCAAGGCAGTGGATCTGCGGCGGGAGGCGGCGACGACGTGAGGAAATGCAGAATGCTGAATGCTGAAAGCCGAAAGAAGACCGTACGCTCCGGTTTGCCCTGCGCATCCGCCGCAGCACCTGACGCACGCGCGAGCGGTTTCCATGCCCAGGACATTTGCCGGGACCGTTGCATTCGGCATTCGGCATTCGGCATTTTGCATTCGCCATTCGCCATTCGCTATTCGCCATTCAGCACGCGGCATTTGTCTTTGTTGCTGCTGACCTTGGCGGCGATTCTCCTTCCCGGCTGCGGCGAAAAGCCGTCCAAGGCCGGGGGCAAGCGCGTCGTGGTGCTGGGCTTTGACGGCATGGATCCGCGGCTGGTGCGCCGGCTGATGGAAGAAGGCCGGATGCCGAACTTCTCGAAGCTCGCCGCCGAAGGCGGGTTTTATGAGTTAGGGACCAGCGTCCCGCCCCAGAGTCCCGTGGCGTGGTCGAATTTCATCGTCGGCGGAGATCCCGGCGCGCACGGCGTCTTCGACTTCATCCATCGGCAGTTCGAAAAAGGCGAGGTTCATCCGTATTATTCCACCAACCAGACGGTGGACGGCGACAAGCCTTGGGATGTGTTTGGTTACAATGTTCCCATGCCGTGGCAAAAGGGCGGGGAACTCTTGCTCAGTCGCGGCGGCACGCCGTTCTGGGATTACCTTGACGAGCGCGGCATTCCGTCCGTGCTCTACCGGATTCCGGCGAACTACCCGCCCAGTCCGTCGAAGAACGGCTACGTCAAGGCGCTGTCCGGCATGGGCACGACCGATCTGCTGGGAACTCAGGGCACTTTCCAATGGTTCAGCCCGGAGTTTGATCCGGACATGAAGCCGCCCACGGGCGACGGCATTGCCCGGCCCCTGACGTTCGATACCGAGACGAATCGATGGCATGGGCAGATCGAAGGCATCGCCAATCCGATGCTCAAAGGCCTGGAAGACCCGGTGATGCGCGTCGATCTGTACATCGAGCCGGACCGTAAGGAAGACACGGCGCGCATTTCCTATGTGAACCGCGGGGCGTTCGGCCACGGCGATCAAACGGTGGAGTTCCTGCTCAGCGCCGGCGAGTGGAGCGACTGGAAGCCGCTGGTCTTCCTCCCCTCCAGGCTTGATCTCTCCAACGGCGGCGGCAGCCGGGGCATCGTCCGCTTTCTCCTCCGCAAGGCCGGCTCCGAGCCGGAGTTGTACATGTCGCCCATCAACTTCGACCCGGGCGCGGCTTCGGGCAAGGTGACGGAGCCGGACGAATTCGGCGTGGAGCTGGCGCGCAGCGTGGGTCCGTTCGCCACCAAGGGCTTTGCCGAGGACTTCAAGGCGCGGGAGGCCGAGGCGACGATCGGATTCGGCGAATACGCATACAAAATCACGCTCTTCGGCGACGAGGAATACAAGACGCAGTCCCAGTTTGTCTTCGACGAAGGCAAGATGCTGCTGAGCCATGCCTTGTCGCAGTACAAGGACGGGTTCCTCTTTTTCTATTTCTCCAGTTCTGACCTGATCGGGCACATTTTTTATTGGGAGCCGGAGCCGGGGCAGCCGGAGACGTTCACGGACCACCCCGTGCGCGAGGACGAGGACGCGGAGAAATACACGAAAGTGCTGCGCGACGTGTATGTGCAATGCGACGCAGAGCTGGGCAAGACGAGGGCATCGCTGCCCGCGGACACGACCCTCTTCGTGATGAGCGACCACGGTTTCATGCGGTTCAGCCGCAAGTTGAGCCTGAACACATGGCTCCTGGAGAACGGACTGATCACCCTCAAGGATGAGGACGTGCGCACCGGGAGCCTCAACGAGGTGGTGGACTGGTCGAAGACCAAGGCGTACAGTCTGGGATTGAATGCGATCTACCTGAACCTGAAAGGCCGGGAGCCGTTCGGCAGCGTCGAGCCGCAGGACCGCGAGGCCGTGCTGACGGAGCTGACGGACAAGCTGATGGCGGCGCGCGACCCGAAGAACAATCGTCCGGTGGTCAAAACCGTGTACCGCACGGACAAGGTGTATCACGGGGATTTCGCGCCGGGCGGGAAGGATGATGGACATACGCCCGACGTGATCGTCGGACTGCACCGGGAATACGTGGTGCGGCTCGGCGCGCAGGGGGACATCAACAAGAAGTGGATCTATGACAACACCGGCGAGTGGAGCGCCGACCACTGCGTGGCGGCGGAACTCGTGCCGGGGATATTGCTGACGAACCGGAAACTGGCGATAGACGATCCGAATTTGACCGACCTGGCGCCGACCATTCTGTCACAGTTCGGGATATCCAAGCCGGCCAAGATGACGGGTCGCGAGTTGCTCGCAGCGGGCGCGGCGGCGAAACCATGACTTCCCCGATGGCATGCGGGGGGTCGAGAAGTGGACCGGCAGGGTTGCAACCAAGCCCTTCAAGGGCATGTCGAGGAGAGTGAATATGTCGGAGAAGATCAAGGTGGACGGGCATTTGTACGACCGGCTCAAGAAGGTGACGGAGCTCGCCGGCTACTCCAGCGTGGACGATTTCGTGACCCATATGATTGAAAAGGAGCTGACCAAGATCGAGTCGGCGGATTCCGATTCGGACGTGGAGGAGCGTCTTCGCGGGCTGGGCTACATCGAGTAGGCGGTCACAGAGAGGCTGCACAGGTTGGAAACCTGTGCTACAGACACCGGTTGGAAACCGGTGCCACACGTACAGGTTGGAGTCCTGAGCTACACACACAGGTTGTACACCTGTGCTACACACACCGGTTGAAAACCGGTGCCACATGGGTGGGTGACACCCCCATTGAGACGAGATGGCGACATTCAACCGCTTCTGTAATTGGGTCTTTGAACTGACGTATGCCCCGATGGCCGGGTGGCCGCCGTGGGTGTCGCTGGGAGTGATCAGCGCCGTCATCGGCGTGGTCATGCTGCTGGCGTACAAATACACGTCGTGGCAGAGTCAGATCGGCAAGGCGCGCGACGAGATCAAGGCGCGGATGCTCGCCATGCGCCTGTTCAAGGACAATCTCGGCGTGACGCTGGCCTCGCAGGGCGGCGTGGTCTGGTCCTCGCTGAAGATTCTGTTCCTGTCCATCCCTCCGATTCTGGTGGCCATGATCCCCATGGTCCCGTTGCTGGCGCAACTTGCGGGCCGCTACCAGTTCGCGCCGCTCCCGACGGGCAAGTCCACGTACGTCCGCGCGTGGCTTTCGGATGCGTTCGCCGCGAGAGAGGTCAAGGGCGAGGCGAGCCTTGCCCTCGATCCCGTTCCGGGGCTGACGATCGAGAAGTTCTGGCGCAGAGCCGATTCCAAGGAGGCCTGGTGGAAGATCCGCTGCGATCAGCCCGGCAAGCACACGCTGACCGTTCGGGCGGGCGACGAGGCCGTGACAAAATCGCTGCCCGTGGGCGACTATCGCTCGATCACGGACGCCGTCAGTCCCAAGCGGACGAGCTTCTACGCGGGCGCGCTGGACAACACGCTCATGCTCCCGTGGGAGCCGCCGCCGCCGGCGGATTCGCCGGTGCGCGCCATCGAAATATCCGGCCTCATGGAATCCGCGGCGCCGGATGTTCTGTCGATTCCCCTGGTCGGCAACTGGATCTTGTATTTCCTGATTGTCTCGATCGTGTTTGCGTTGATCGTCAAGCCGGTGTTCAACGTTCGCATCTGATGTCCGCCGGCGCTGCGCCCGCGCCGGTTGCGCATGGGGTTGCGGCATGAGTGAGCTTCTCATCTCGACGGACGGGCCGGTCGCGCGGGTGACGCTGAATCGCCCCAAGCAGCTCAACGCGCTGAATCTCCAACTGATGCAGGAACTGGTCGCCGCGCTGGAAGCCTTCGACGCGGACGAGGCCATCCGCGTCATCGTTCTGGCGGGCAGCGAGCGGGCCTTTGCCGCGGGCGCCGACGTTCACGACATGGCCGGGTCCACCGTGGTCGAGCAGGTACAGCGCAACCAGTTTGCGCGCTGGGAACGCATCCGCCGCATTCGCAAGCCGATCATCGCGGCCGTCTCGGGCTTCTGCCTCGGCGGCGGGTGCGAGTTGGCGATGCACTGCGACCTCATCATCGCGTCGGAGACGGCACAGTTCGGGCAGCCGGAAATCAACCTCGGCGTGATGCCCGGCGCGGGTGGAACGCAGCGGCTGACCCGCGCCGTCGGCAAGGCTGCGGCGATGGACGTGATCCTGACCGGGCGGTTTCTCACCGCGCAGGAGGCGCTGGCCGCGGGAGTCGTCAGCCGCGTCGTGCCCAAGGAGCACTTCCTTTCCGAGGCGATGAAAGTCGCGCGCCAGATCGCGGAGAAGGCGCCGCTGGCCGTCCGGTTCGCCAAAGAGGCGGTTCTCAAGGCGCATGAAACCCCGTTGAGCGAGGGGCTGGAGTACGAACGGAAGCTGTTCTACCTGCTGTTTGCGACGGAAGATCAGAAGGAAGGCATGAAGGCGTTCATCGAGAAGCGCTCGCCGACGTTTCGCGGCGCGTGACGGTGGAGCGCGATCAGACGGGCGTGTGGGGCGTGGTGGCGTGCGACTCGAGTTTGCACGCGGATGCGGGTCGGATGAAGAACCGCTTCCTGACGGGCGCGGCTCTGATCGGGGCGGCTCGGTTGGCGTGGCTCGGTTGGCGCGAGGCGATGTCTGCGGCGCGTCGGGCTATCCCGCGATGACGCGATGGATCGCCTCGGCCACGCGGTCTTTCTCGAACGGCTTGACGACGTAGTCCGCGGCGCCGTGCTTGAGCGCGTCCATGAGCGGCTGCCGCTGGTCGATGGCGGAGATCACGATCACCTTGGCCTTGGCGTCCTTGGCGCGGATGTCGCGGAGCGCGTCCAGCCCGCCTTTCTTGGGCATGACGAGGTCCATCGTCACGAGGTCCGGGTGCAGCTTGTCGTACATGCTGCAGGCCTCCTCGCCGTTGGCGGCCTCGCCGATCACCTGGCACCCGATGTCGGACAGGATGTTCTTGATGAGGTGCCGCATGAAGGCGGCGTCGTCCACGATCAACACTGTTGTCGGCACGGCAGTCTCTCCGTTCTTCAAGACTGATCCAAGAGTCGCCTGCGCATCACACCGGGTTACAGGATCGTCGGCTCCGCGCCGATGATCTGCACGGTCACCTCGCCATTGGCGGGGTCGAGCAACATGCGCCGACCCTTCTCTCCGCCGACGTGTTCCGCCACGACGCGAATGCCGTGTTGACCGAGGCGCTCGCGCACGGCGCGGGCATTGCGCTCGCCCAGCCCGTTGTCCATGACGGCGCCGAACATGGACGCCCCGCCCGCGAGTTTCGCTGCGAGGCGCCCGCGCGAGGCGCCGGCCTCGAGGACTTGCTCAAGCAGCCAGTCCACGCCGGTGTCGGCGAACTTGCCACGGTCGCCTTTGTGCCCGTTGGATTCGGGGAGCATGACATGCGCCAGCCCGGCGACGCGACCGACGCGGTCGTACAGCGCGATGCCGATGCACGAGCCGAGCGTCGTGCGCAGGCGATGGGGAGTTCGGGCGACCCTGATTCCCGCGATGCCAATGCTGAAAACCTCGCTCATGAGTGCGTTTTCAACTCAAACCGGACCCCGATCGTCCTCCACCCGGGGAATCCCCCGGGCGTAGAAGTCGTTTGTTCAACCCCCATTTGCCTCAGGCGCAGAACGCCTCGATCAGCCTCAGCGAAGCCGGAGTCGGGAGGACAAACAGCTCCCATTCCAGCCACTGCCCATCCACGCTGAACTCGGTCATCGCCAGCAGCGCCTCGTCGCTGAGCTGCGCCTGCTCGACGAGGGCGGACTCGATAATCGATTCGGGCAGATCGACCAGAACCTGCGGCGAGGCCGGCTCACAATGGATATCCAGCCACTTCGCCCAACTGTTGATGAACGCGCTGCTGATGATGTTGCCGGTCTCCTGCAGGCAGGAGCGGGCCATGTCGTTGAATTCCGTCGTGGCGCCGTCCGGTTGGCCCATGAGGCGATCGACCAGCAGCCCGGCCTTGCGCATCGAGATGAGCATGAGAATGTGCCCGTGCATCTGGTCCACGAGCGGGGCGTGCAGCGCGACGACGGGCGCATCGCTTTCGTGCGAGGCCGTCACCTGCGCGAGCGGAACGCGGACGAACCCGTCGGTCTGAAGCCGCACGCCTTTCTTGAGCCACTTCGACATGGCGCGGGAGGCGTCGAAGGCCGCGTTGATCGCCAGCGTGTGCAGCGCGTTGGCTTGCACTTCCTCGGCCTGACACCTGCTGCGGATCAGGGTCATCGCCTCCGGAGAGGGCACGAGCAACATGCGGAAGTCGAGCTTGGAGCCGTCCAGCTCGAACTCCGTCCGGGTGAGAAACGCGCTGTCGGCCGCGGTCACATGCTGCACGACGAGCGGCTGAATGACCGCTCCGGCCAGATCGTGCAGGACCGCGGGAGCGGAGGGTCGCACGTCGAGCTTGAGCCAGGAGGCGAGGCTGTTGGTCAGCGCGCTGCCGAGGATATTGCCGGTTTCCTGCAGGGCGGAGCGCTCGATTTCGCCGAGCGCTTGTGCGGAGCCGGGCGGGCTGCTCATGAGCAGGTCCGCCAGCGACAGCGCCGTGGCTTCCGGAAACGCCAGCAGGATGTCCCCCGACAACTCGCCCTCCAGCGCCATGTGAATGGCGGCCACGCAACTGTCCGCGTCGCCGAGGGCGTCGGCCAACTCGTGCAGCGGCGTTTCGGCGAAGCCGTCGCACGTGAGGCGCACGCCGCGGCGGAACCACTTCGAGAGCGCGCGGGATGCGTGGTAGGAGCTGTTCACCGTGACCGTGCGCAGCGCCTCGGACATCGAGATGGAACCCGTGCTGGGTGGGGCGGAGATCATGCGGAAGCTCCAGAGAGCGTCGCGGAACGGGTCGAACGATGGGCCACGTCGGCCGAGGGGGCGCCCTTCGCACCGAACATCTGCATCATGGTGCTCACGTCGAGGATCAGCGCCACCGAGCCGTCGCCCATGATCGACGCGCCGGAGATGCCCGTGATGTTGCGGTAGTTCGTGGCGAGACTCTTGATGACGACCTCCTCCTGCCCGATGAGGTCATCGACGACCAGCCCCAGCCGCTGATCCTTGAATTCGATAATGACCAGCGTTAGATCGTCGTTGCCGCCAGACTTTGTGTGCAGCCCCTCCGGCCCCGCGTCGAATACTTCCTCGAACAGCGCCATGGGCATGACCCGGTCGCGCACGCGGATCATGCGGCGTTGCTGCACGCTTTGGATTTCGTTGCGCGGCACGGTGATGATCTCGGCCACGCTTTCGAGCGGGATGGCGTAGGTTCCGTCGCCGATGCGGGAGAGCAGGGCGGTGATGATGGCCAGTGTCAGCGGGAGCTTGATCGTGACGCAGGCGCCCTGTCCTGGCGTGCTGTCCACCTCGATCGTGCCGTTCAAGGCTTCGATCTTGGTTTTCACGATGTCCATGCCCATGCCGCGACCCGACAGGTCGGTGACCTTGGCGGCGGTCGAGAAGCCGGGGTGAAAGATGTATTGAATCAGCTCGCGGTCGCTGAGCGCCTCCGCCTGCTGGGGCGTGGCCAGCTCGCGCTCGACGATCTTGCGGCGGATGGCGTCGACATTGATGCCGCGCCCGTCGTCGCGGACTTCGATGCAGATGAACCGGCCGCGGTGGTAGGCGTTGAGCAGGATGTTGCCCGTGGGCGACTTTCCGGCGCGAACGCGGTCCTCGGGAGATTCCAGCCCGTGGTCCACGCTGTTGCGCACCATATGCGTGAGCGGGTCGCCTAGCTCGTCGATCATGCGCTTGTCCAGCTCGGTGTTCTCGCCGCGCAGTTCAAGGGCGACGTCCTTGCCGGTGGACTTGGCGATGTCGCGCACGACGCGGCGGAAACGGTTGAGCAGCGGACCGATGGAGACCATGCGCGTCTCCATGATGCGTTTCTGCAACCCCTCGCTGATGCGGCTGAGCGAATGCAGCGCCTCGCCAAAGTCGTTAAGCGCGCCGCGCGACGAGTGGACCTGCTCCATCATCCCGCGGATGCTCTCGCAGTCCCGCGTCAGGTGCAGCATCGCGTCGCGCATGTCCGCCAGCAGCTTGCCGTCCGCGTTCTGCTCGCCCAGGCGCGAGACGCACCCCTTCAGGCTCTCCATCCGTCCCGCAACGTCGTCGAGCAGATATCCGGCGTTCTTGCCGGTCAGCACGGGCGCCAGGCGGTTGTGGATCTGCACGAACCGGGCCTTGCTGATGACCAGCTCGCCGCCGAGGTTCATGAGCTGGTCCAGACGTTCGAGATCCACGCGGATGGTCTCGCCCGCTTTCGAGGTCCCGGAGGCGTCGCGTCCTTCCGCGTTCGCCGGCTTTTCCGCCGGGGAGGGGCGCGTCGGGGCTGTGGATGCTCGGGAGAACGGGGGCGCGGTCTGGCCGCGCGTGCCCGGAGTCGCGCCGGATTCCGCCAGCGCCCTGGCCTGGTTCGCAAGCGCGGCGATGTCCGCAAGATCGGTCGATTCGCAGGACGCGGTCGGGTCGGGTGCGAGCGCGTTCGATGTTTGCGCGGCGCCCGGCAGGACAGCGCCCGCCGAGTGGCTCGCGGATGACGCGGCGGGGGGGGGGGAGGCCGAGTCTGGATCGGCGGACCGGGGCGGCGCGGCCTGCGGGCTGCCCGGCAGCACCGAGACGTCGGACACGTCATATCGCGCGATGACCTGGCGCAGCTCCTCCGCATTCACTTCGCCCCGGAGCGTGTACGTCATGCGCTCCAGATTCGCAACGGCGTCCACCGTTTCGATATCCGGAGCGGTGGCAATCACGTCGCCGCGCTCCTCGAGCTTGTTCTTGATCAGATACGCGTGAATGGGCGCTTCAGAGGACCCCGCCTTGAACACGACTTCGACGCGCCAGGTAGGCTCGCGGTCGATCATTCCGTCCGGCTCCGCGGCGCGGCCGGCGACGCCGGGGTCTGCTTCCGCGGTGTCCGGCATCGCTGCTGCTTTCACATCAGGCTCCTTCAGGAACGGTGCAAACAGGGTCTCCGCGCTTCCGTCCGTCAGATCCTCGCACTGTCCGGCTTTGGCCTTCTCGACGACCTGCCGCAGCACATCCACCGCGCCGAGCAACGCGTCCATCAACCCGCCCCCCAGCGTCGTTTGATGGGAGCGAAGCCGGTCGAGGACCGTCTCCATCTGGTGCGTGAAGCGGTACAGTCCGTTAAAACCCATCGCGCCGGTTGCGCCTTTGATGTTATGCGCGCAGCGGAAGACCTCGTTGAGCACGTCGGCGTCCGTGGACTGTTGTTCCAGCCGGAGCAGGCATTCGCTGAGCAGTTCCACCGTTTCGGCCGTGGATTCGACGAAGAGCTGCAGCAGTGAGGGATCGCTCGCGGCGCTGCCATCGCCCGGCGTTTGCGGCGGAGACGCCTGCGGCAGGGTCGGCTTGGACGCCCCATCCCTTGGGGCGCCGGATCGCGCCAGCAAGGCGCTGAGTGCCTCAAGCTCGGCGTCGATCGCCGCCGGAGTCTGCCCGGGACTGGCCAACTCGCCGACGAGGGACCGCAGCTTGTCGAACACGGAAAAGAGCGTCTCAAACGCGTCCGCCTCGAGCGCGCGCTTGCCCATCCGCACTTCGTCGAACAGGGTTTCCATCAGGTGCGTCAGGTCGCGGATGCGCTCAAAGCCCATCGCCGCCGCCAGACCCTTAAGGCTGTGCGCCGCGCGGAACATTTCGTTCATCCGCGCATGGTCTTCCGGCGCCTCGATCGAAACCGACCCGGACGCCGCCTGACCCTCGAACGCCAGAAGTCCTGAGTCCAGCATGGACAGGTACTCTGGCGCTTCATCCAGGAAGCCCGCGAGCAATTCCGGGGTGACGTCAACGCTGGGATTCACGCATTCACCTTGGCAAGAGTTCTGACGGCGGGGCGCGTCGGCTTGACGTACACGCCGGGACGTTCGTAATCGAGCGTCAGCGTCGCGTTCAGCTCGGCGACGGTGCGGATCGGGTCGACGTCGCCGACGATGAGCCTTCCGCCGGGCGCCAGCGCGTCCGTGATGTTGCCCAGCACGCGGATCTTCATCGCGTTGTCGAAGTACATCAGGACGTTTCGCAGGAACACCACGTCGAACTTGCCGTTGGGAAACGGATCGCGCAGGTTGTGGAACTGGAAGCGCACCATCCGGCGGGCTTCCTCCTTCAGATGGAACGCGCCGTCCTTCGCCTCGAAGTACTTCTCGACCAGCGCGGGCGGGGTCTTGGCCACGGCGTAATCGTTGTAAACTCCGCCGCGGGCCTTATCCAACATGCGGGAGCTGATGTCGCTGGCGATGATGGTGATCGACCACTTCGCCACTTCGGGGATCGTCTCGCGCAGAAGGATCGCCAGCGTATACGCCTCCTCCCCGCTGCTGGAGGCGGCGCTCCAGAACCTCAGAGTTCCCGCGCGAGGCCCGCGCGCGGCGACCAGGGCGGGGATCAACTCGCCGCCGAGATACTGCCAGAGCTGCTCGTTGCGGAAGAAGTACGTCTCGTTGGTCGTCACGGCCGAGAGGAAGTTGGGAAGCTCCTCCTCGCAGCCCTCCTTGCTCTTGAGCAGCTCGAAGTAGGGCCCGAACGAATCCATGTTCAAGGCGCGCAGGCGCTTCCGCAGCCGGTTGCTGAGCATCCCGCGCTTTTCGACCGGCAGGTGGATGCCCGTCCGGTCATAGACCATCCGCGCCATGCGCGCGAACTCGTCTTCCGTCAGTTGCAATCCGACCTGAATGACCTGCGACATGGGAACCTCTGCGAAGCGTGGGCGCCGGGAGGCGCGGGCCTCCCGGCGCGAAGCGTGGGTTGATGCGTCAATCCGCGCTGATCTTGAACGCGCCGACGATTTCGCGGAGCTGATTCGCCTGACCGGAGAGTTCCTCGGACGATCCCGCCATCTCCTCGGCCGCGGAGGCGTTGTTCTCCGTGATCGAGGCGATGTTCTGGATGCCCGTGTTGACCTCGCCGGCGGTCTGCGCCTGCTCCTCGGTGGCCTGGGCGATCTGACCGATGCCCGCCGCGGTCTTTCCGACGCCGTCGATGATGGTCTTCAGCGCCGCGCCGGTCTGCTCGGAGAGTTCCAGACCCTGCTTGACGCGCTGCGTGGATTCCTTGATGAGCGTGGCGATTTCCTTGGCGGCTTCGCTGGAGCGCTCCGCCAGCTTGCGCACCTCGTCGGCGACGACCGCGAAGCCCAGTCCGTGCTCGCCGGCGCGGGCGGCCTCGATCGCCGCATTGAGCGCCAGCAGGTTGGTCTGCGACGCGATCTCGCCGATCACGCTGATGATCTCGCCAATCTGCTCGCTCGACTTGTCGATGAGCTTCATGGCCTCGACGTTCTTTTCCACGGCCGCGCCGCCCTCCTCCGCCCGCTGACTGGTCTCCGCCGCGGTCTTGTTGGCGCTCTGGGCGCTGTCCGCCACGTCGCGGATCATCTTGTTGAGCGTCTGGATGGAGGCGCTCATCTGCTCGACGTTGGCGGATTGCGTCTGCGCGCCGTCGGACAGGGAGGTCGAGCCCTCGGCGATGACCCGGGCGCCCTCGGTGAACTGGTCCGCCGCTTCCTTGATCTGCACGATCACGCCGCGCAGCGAGTCGATCATCCGCTCCAGACCCTGCCCGAGCTGACCGACCGTGTCTTCCCCCTTCACCGTGACCTTGGTGCTCAGGTTGCCGCCCGCGGCGGCCTGCACGTTCGCCAGGAGCTGGTCCACCTTGTTCTGCAGAATCTCCTGGTCGCTCTTGATCTTCTCCTCGAGCTTGAGTTTCTCGGTGATGTTCGCCCAGGTCACCATCGGGCCGATGTAAAGGCCCTTGTCGTCGAAGATGGCGGACACCTGGAGGTCGAGTTTCTGGTCGGCAAGCTGGATGACGGCCTGATGCGGCAGGTTCTTCGGATCGGAGAGGATCTTGCGCTGATAGGACGGGTTCTTGTGGAAGATGTCGACATTGCTGCCGACGACTTTGTCAATGGGTATCGGGAGCAGGTGCGCCAGGGGAGTCAGGTTTTTCACCGTCGCCGGATTAACGTAGGTGATGTTGAGGTCCTTGTCCGCCAGCATGATGTTGATCGGCGCGTTGGTGATCATGGCCGTCTTCTTGGCGGCGTCGAACTGCGCGGCCCGCGCCGTCGTCACGTCCTCCCAGTTAACCACCTGCCCGACGTACTCGCCCTGGTCGTCGAAGACCGCGGAGACGTTGAGCGAGAGCGTGAGCTTGCCGAGCTGGATGTCCGCCTGGATTGGCATGTTCTTCGGGTTGCCCAGCGTCTTGGCGATTTCCTTGGCGCGCCCGCCGTGGAAGCGATCCAGCGAGCCGCCGAGCAGTTCGTCCACGGACAGGCCCAGCTCCTCCTGCACCACGTCCTCGATGGAGCGCAGCGTCTCCTCCGCGCGCTCGTTCATGTAGATCAATTCCCGGTCGGCGTTGGCGATGAACACGTTGGTGCCCAGGCTGTTGAGCACGGACTGGAGTCGGGTGAACGCCTTGCTCGCAGCGTCCCCCGTTCCGATGAACTGCTCAAACCGATTCTCTGAGCGGGTCTTCGAGTCTTTCTTGCTTCCGGTCGTGGCCATGAGGGTGTCCTTGTCTTTCCTGAAGAGGGTTCGGGGATCATCGGGATCGGCGTCCGGCCGCCGCCCGGGTTATTCCTGGGTAAAGGAGTGCATCAGCTTTCCGCCAGCTCGGCCTGCTCGCCGGCCGACAGCACGCTTTCAATGTTGAGCAGAATCAGCAGCTTGTTCTCCAGCTTGACGAGTCCGCGAATGTACTCGTGGTCGATGCCGGTGATGCTCGACGGCGGCGGTTCAATTTGCTCGCTGTTGATTCGGAGCACTTCGTTGACCGCGTCCACCACGATGCCGATCGTGCGGCTGCCGAGGTTCACGACGACGATGCGCGTGTCCTCGGTGTTGTCTGAGCACGGGAGATGGAAGCGCTTGCGCAGGTCGATGATCGGAATGACGTGCCCGCGCAGGTTGATCAGTCCGCAGATGAAGTCCGGAACCTCCGGCATCTGCGTGATCTGTCCCATGAGGATGATTTCCTGCACGCGCATGATGTCCACCCCGTACTCCTCGCTGGCGAGGCGGAAGCTGACAATCTGCGTCATGTTTCCCGCCCCGCGGCTGGAAGGCTGCGCCTTCGCGCTGGCAGGCGTGGACTTTTCGAGCATGGCCGATGTCATAGGACTTTCCCTGTAAGGAGAGTCTCCCCCGTCTCCGGCGCCGGCCCGGGGATGGAGCGTGTCCGCACTTCACGGACCATGAGACCCTTGCATTGTTCGTAAAACAGAACGACTCGGTGTGCGACGCGATCATGTGAGGACAGGTCTGACGCCTGCCCCGAACCCCTGATTCCGTTATCGTGTGCCGCCCGCGGGCACTTGAGCCTGCGCCCGGTTGCGGCAACGGGAAGTGTGTGCAGAAGGTCCGGTAGGCACGGAACCCGAACCGTCCGCGCCGAGAAGCGACGCTCGTCATTCCCGCGCAGGCGGGAATCCAGCTCCGTCATTCCCGCGGCGGCGGGAATTCAGCCGGTGATTTGCGAGGAGCCTCGAATCCGGCGGTCTTAGGGCGCGGACTGGACCCCCGCCTGCGCGGGGGTGACGGGGGGCCTGCGCGGGGATGACGGGCCGTCTGTGCGGGGATGACGGGGCTCATGCGCGGTTTCGGGCGCCGCCACCGTCTGTTCGGGGATAAGACGTGAATACGGGCGTCGGCCGACGCCAGGGCAGCAGGACGCATCCGGTTGGCAGAAGAAAGGGGGTGGGCGGCGGAGGCACGATCTTGGGTCGCACCTTGACACCTCCGCCGCCCATTCCATCATCAGCGCGAAACCCGTCACACGCGAGTAAGGATGCGCGGGGCAGGGGCCATAAGTTCGGAATTTGTTTGACGATATACATGTCGCTGGATCGTCGCGTCGTGGATGCTCGCGGTGGCATCGCAGACTTTGCGCCGCCGGCGTGGGGATCGCCCTGCGCCGGAATCCTCGCGGATGAATGCCGTGGGCGCGAACGGCCGGCTCACAGGACGCCGCGGCGTCCGCGGTCGATAAGTCTTGGGGGTCCGGAGTTTCGCAGCGGGAGACGACCGTGGAAGCCGTTCAGTCCATTCGCGTCGGCAGTGCATGTGCAGCGCCGTCCCTTCCGGCCACGCGCCGGCTGGTGATGACGCTGGCGTTCGTCCTGTTTCTCACCATGCTGCCGGTGACGATGCTGGTGCCGGTGCTGCGCGAGCTGGTGACCGAGCGGTTTGACGGCACCACGTTCTGGACCCACGCATTCATGTCCATCAACCTGGTCGGCGGGCTGATGGCCGCGCCGTTCGGCGCGTGGCTGGCCGATCGCCACTCGGGGAGAAAGCCCGTCTTCATCTTCGCCGCGGCGCTCGACGCGACGCTGCTGGGCCTGATGTACGCCTGCGCCCGGTGGCAGCCGTCGCTTTCGCTGCTGCTGACCCTGCGCTTCCTGGAGGGCGCGGCGCATCTGACTTCGCTTTCCACGCTCATGGCGCTGGCGGGCGACTGGTCCGGTCCGGGACGCGGAGGACGCGTCATGGGGGTCATCGGCGCGGCACTGATCTTCGGCACCGCGTTCGGCACGCCGCTGGGCGGGCGCATCGGGCAGGAGAACCCGGTCTTCGTGCTGCTCCTGGGGGCGATCATCTGCGTCGTGGCCGCCATGCTGGGGCTGCGCCTGGCGGAGGCGCCGTCGCGCCGAGCTCCCGCCTCGCTGCGCGCCACGCTGCTTCTGCTGCACGATTTCCCCAGGCTGACGACCGCGTATGTATTTGGATTCATCGAGCGGTTGTGCGTCGGCGTGATCGTCTCCACGTTCATTCTCTACCTGGGCGAGGTTCAGCGACTCGAACCGGCGCGCAAGGGTCTGCTGATGGCGCTGTTCCTCTTCCCTTTTGCGATTCTCTGCTATCCGATGGGGCGGCTGACGGACCGCTTCGGGCGGGCGATTCCGATGTGCGCGGGCGGCATCGCCTTCGGTCTGGTGTACGCGCTGTACGGCGCGGTCTCGGGTCCGTGGCTTGTCGTGCTGATGCTGCTGTCGGGCGTGCTCAGCGCGGTGATGTTCGCGCCGAACCTCGCCATGTGCGCCGATCTTGCCCCGCCGGACCAGAAAGCCGCGGCATTCGCCGGGTTCAACATGGCCGGCTCGCTGGGCTTCCTGTGCGGACCGCTGCTGGGGGGCACGCTGATGAGCGCGCTGACGCCGCGGCTCGGCGCCGGGGCGTCCTACCAGGCGACATTCGCCATCACGGGGGCGATCGTCGTGGTCTGCGCCGCAGGCAGCCTTCCCCACCTTCTCGCCCTGCGCCGGCATCGCCTGACCCGCTGACGCCGACCGGGTTCGGCGATCCAGGATTTGCCCCGTTCAGCCGACGGCGCCATCCGCCGGCGGGCATGGGCTCATGGGTCTGCGCGCGTGGGTCCGCGCCCGTTGCCCTGCGGCGCCCCAGCGGTTTCGGGGGACGCGGCCTTGGTACCGGATTTCTGAGGGTGGCCAAGTATCCCGGCGAGGCGCCTTGGGATGGTGAGAAACCCGGCATGCCGAAGGAGCAGCCGGCATTCGCGCTTGGGGAAAGATCGAACCGCGTGCTTCCCTCCGCCAATGCCGAAGTGGACCGTCCCCCCCGCGTGGGCGAGGCGCTCGCGGCGGGGCGCGGACCCGCGCCGCCAGCCGATTCCGTTGGTGACGAAGCGGATGTCGGTGATCAACGGCGCGGCGCTCCGCACGTCGAGGCGCTGCATCAGCGGGGGATCGAGCGGCACGTCGCCGACCCTCGGCGTGAGGCTCACGGCGCCGCCGCCCATGTCGTCGTAGTCGCGGATGACTTTGGCGAAAAGCTCCGCGGACATGATCCCCTTGGCCCGCTTCCTTTTCGGGTCAGCGCCGAACCCGCATCGAGCGTTGCAGACGTGGGTCGCCTCAATGATGATGTACAGGGGGCGTTGATCGAGCATGCGCCGCAGGCGCGAGGCCGGTTCTTCGAGGATCGGCAGTGGTGCATGGACCGCAGTCATGGAGATCGACCTCCCGGCGCGGGGTTGAACGCGCTGCCGGATCGTGCGTCCCGGCGGAATCCGCCGTTTTCGTTGAACGGGAGACACGACCGCGGGGGATTCGCATCCGCCCACCCGCTGCGACACGACAAGGAGCCCGTCCGCTGCGAACCCATGCGAGATTCCTGATCGGCGCCGCGGCGCTCCTCGTGCTCTTCGCCGCGGCTTGCTTCATGCAGCCGGACATGGCCTCGCCCCGCGCGATTCTGGACTTGCTCAACGGCAGCGCGCCGCTGGGCGTCGTGGCCGTGGGCATGACGCTCGTCATACTCTCCGGCGGCGTGGACCTCTCGGTCGGCTCGGTGCTTGCGCTGTCGTGCATCCTGACGGCGTGGCTGATCGCGCACGGAGGCTGGCCCCCGATGGCTGCATACGCCGTCGCCATGGGCGCGGGGACGGTGCTGGGCGCCGCGTGCGGCTGGGTCATCCACGCCTTTCGACTGGCGCCCTTCATCGTCACGCTGGCGGGCATGTTCGCGGCGCGCGGGCTGGCGCTTTCCGTCAGTCTTGACAGCTTCGGAATCGACCACCCCGCTCATCAGCGTTTCGTGGATTTCGCCGTGAGGCTCGCGGATGGTAAGCTCCACCTCAACGCGATGGTGCTGCTCGCGGTGCTGGGCGCCGGTGCATTCGTGGCGCAATGCACGGCTTTCGGAAGGCACGTGTACGCCGTCGGTGGACAGGAATCGTCCGCGACGCTGATGGGGTTGCCCGTGGGTCGCACCAAGGTCGGCGTGTATGCGCTGAGCGGCGGATGCGCGGCGCTGGCCGGCGTGCTCCGCACCTTCGAGATGTCCAGCGGCGACCCGACCGCCGGCGTGGGCCTGGAGCTGGACGCCATCGCCGCCGTGGTGATCGGCGGAACGCTGCTGACCGGCGGCGTCGGCGGCGTGATGGGAACGCTGATCGGCGTATTGATTCTGGGAACCATCCAGACATGGATTCTCTTCGACGGGCGGCTCAGTTCGTGGTGGGCAAGGGTGGCCACCGGCGTGCTGTTGCTGGCGTTCGTGCTGGTGCAGCGCACACTGGCGGGGAAAAAAGCTGCTCGCTGCTAGCTGTTGGCGGTAAGCCGGAGAGCTGCTAGCTGCTAGCTGCTAGCTGTTGGCTGTAAGCCAGAGGGCTGCTCGCTGCTAGCTGTTGGCTGTAAGCCAGAGGGCTGCCGGCTCGATGGTGTCCGCTGGCTACTGCCGGCGGCCAGGAGCGGATCGCGGACCGCCGGGGGCAGGGGTGGGGCGGGGCGGCAGAAATCGCTGCCATGGATCCGCTGACACGGGTCCGCGGCGAGAAGGGGGCGACGCATCGCAGTCTGGCTGACAGCCAGCAGCTAGCAGCCAGTAGCTCTTCCATGATCGACACAACTCCCACAACCCACGCCGCCGCGACGACGCGCACGTCCACCTCCGCGATGGACTACCTGCACCTCCTGCGTCCCACGCAGTGGGTGAAGAACGTCGTCGTCTTCGCCGGGCCCGCGGCCGCCAAGCAGCTTTTTTACGTCGATGGGCTGTGGCGTTCCGTCGCCGCTTTTGTGAGCTTCTGCCTGGCCGCCAGCGCCGTCTACGCCATCAACGACACGATGGATCGCCGCGCCGACGCCCGGCACCCCACGAAGCGGCTTCGCCCCGTCGCCCGGGGCGCGATCCAGCCTGTGACGGCGCTGATGATCGCGTGCGGACTGATAGCGATCTCGCTGGGGCTTGCAGGATGGCTGCTGGGGCGCGGCGTGGTGATGATCGTGGGCGCCTACTTCGTCCTCACGCTGGCGTACTCGCTGGGGCTTAAGCACCGCATCCTGCTGGACGTCATCATCATCGCCACCGGCTTCGTCCTCCGGGCTTGGGCCGGATCTCAGGCGGTCGGCGTCGCCACGTCGGAATGGCTCGTGGCGTGCATGTTCACGTTGTGCCTTTTCCTGGGTTTCGGCAAGCGGCGCTGCGAGGTCACCATGCTGGGCAGCGACGAGGAAGCCCTCGGTCACCGCCCCACCCTGGTGCGCTACACACCGGACCTGCTCAACCATCTCATCACCGTCAGCGCCGGCATCGCGGTCATCACCTTTCTGCTCTATACCATGGACAAAGGCCCGTCGCCCTTTGACAAGCACCTCATGTTCTACACCCTTCCGATCGTCTTCTACGGGGTGTTCCGCTACGCCATGATCACGGAGCTGGGAATATTCGCCGGTCCCACGGAGATCATTCTCAAGGACGCGGGGCTGCGCCTGTCCATCCTGCTGTGGGCGGCGGTGGCGCTGGGGATTGTCTATGTCGAGGACGTGCTGCGTGCGGTGGGCCTGCGGCCTTAGCCGTCGGTGGAGAAAGGCGACGCTCGTCATTCCCGCGCAGGCGGGAATCCAGTGGTTTTCGTGGGAGAACTGGACCTCCGACTGCGCGGGGGTGACGGAATCCATATCTGGATTCGAGTTCCGCCACGGGCGTTAAAGGCGCAGTCGAGTAAACCCGACTGGGCCGCCGCGACGTCCGCAGGAGTCCAATCCTCCGCAATGGATTGACCCAGCCACGGGCATCTGGGTATGATGCCCTTCCGGGCACCGGGAACCTTCCTGATCGAACTCCAAGGAGGCTGACATGCGTCTGAAGCGCGATTGCGCCCGCCCGGGCAAGGGATTTACGCTGATCGAGCTGCTCGTGGTCATTGCGATCATCGCGCTGCTGATCTCGATTCTCCTGCCGTCGCTGCAGAAGTCCCGGCGTCAGGCGCGCGCCGTACAATGCACGTCGCGCCTCCGCAGCATCGGGCACGGGCTGGCCATGTACGGCAACGAGTACAACGATTTCCTCCCGAAGGACATTAACGGAGACCAGGACGAGCTGCCTTGGGCGGCGTTCCTCGTGGCCATGATCGGTCCGCCGGTGGACCCCGCCAAGCGGCTGGCTGACCAGTTTATCAAGCTCGAGTATCTCCAGTGCCCTGACTTCCCGGAGAGCAATTTTGATCCCGGCACGGGCACCGTCATCGCGGAGCAGGCGCTGGACTTCGTGGTCAACGGCTTCCCCAAGCAATACGTGCACACCAGCGGTGACGCGCAGCGCGACGAGCCGAACACCACGGGCAAGTGGCGGCGCGACAACCCGCCGCGCGACCCGGCCGAGCTGCTCTCCGAAATCAAGAACCCCGCCGGCATCGTGTACAACGTCGAGGCCAACCGCTTCCTCCCCTCCGGGTTCGAGCCGCAGCCGGAATACCGCTTCTACGTCTTCCACGACGTGTTCAAGGGGTCGCAGCTTCCGCGGGGCAGCTTCCCGCGCGTCGCCGCCGACATGCGGCATCCCAGCGGCATCAGCGAGGCGTACTACGACGGCCACGTCGAGGTCCGCCGCCCGCACGTGATGGTCGAGTCGGACTGGTACTTTCCGGCGTATTGACCTCCGCGCGCGAGCCTCCCTCCCCGCCACGAACCAGCTCTCGCGCGGCGGCGCTGGGGTTGATGAGCAGGCGGACTGCTCGCGCAAAGGCGCCGAGAACGCAGAGAAGGAAAAGCCGGCGCTCACGGCGCCCTGGTTTTCATGCTGCCCAGGCGATCACGACATTTCCACGTGCGTGCAGGTGGGCGCAGCCTCATTCTCCAGCTTTTCGGTCTCTGCGCCACGGCGGGACACAAGTCTTGCCCGGGTGATCGTGACCGGATGATGCGCTCCACGCGCTGCCTTTCCTCCAACTCCGCCTGAGCCTGAGCGCCCGCCGCGTTCTTGCCGGCAGAGGGATGCCGCGCCATGCCGTCACATCCGCCGGACCTTACGCATGATTCATCCCCTGAACCGGCGCGATCGATCCCCGCCGAGCCTCGTACGATGGTGCCCCTGCTGCCTTACCAACGGGAGGATGTCGAGTCCCCTGCCCGTTTCCGCTGGAACTGTTGGGCGCGGCAGACGGGAAAGAGCTTCACCAAGTCGCTGCGCCGCGTTCTGCGGGGACTGGTGCGCGGGCGAAACCAGATATTCCTCTCCGCCGGGCAGCGACAGTGCCGCGAGCTGATGGACAAGGCCAGGCAGCACTGTCAGGCGCTGAAGATCGCCGCGGACTTTCGTGAGTTCGGCGGCTTCGACGGTCTCTGCGTGCGCCGCATGGAGATTTCGCTGCCCGGCGGCGTGCGCATCATCGGCCTTCCCGCGCAGCCGCAGACCGCCCGCGGCTTCACCGGCGACGTGCTGCTCGATGAGTTCGCCATGCACGCGCATGACCGCGACCTCTGGGCGGCGCTCTTTCCGACGCTGCTGCGCGGCGACGGCGAACTGGACGTCGCCTCCACGCCGCGCGGGCGCGGAAACGTCTTCTACGACCTGTCGCTCAACGAGCGGTTCTCACGCTCCCTCGTGACCCTGCCGCAGGCCGTTCAGCAAGGTTTGCGGGTGAACGTGGACGACGTGCGCCGCGCGATGGGCGACGAGGAGTTGTTCCGCCAGGAGTTCCTCTGCGAATTCCTCGACGAGACCACGGCGTTTCTCACGCATGCGCAGATCGCGGCCTGCGAGGATGCGGCGTGCATTCCAGCCACACGGGCATCGGAGCTTGCCGAGGGGCGGCGCGACTTGGCCGTCGGCGTGGACGTGGGGCGGAAGCGCGACTTGACGGTGATGTGGGTGCTGGCGGTGGAGGCCCAAGCCTCCCTCGGATCGCAGCCGGCGGGCGTCGCCGCTCGACCTTGTTGTCGAACGGTGGGGCTGATCGAGCTGGGCGGCGTGCCGTTCGCAGCGCAGTACTCCCTCCTGTCCGAACTGCTGCGGCTGCCGCGCGTGCGCCGTTGCTGCATCGACGCGGGCGGCGTGGGGATGGCGTTGGCGGAGGAGGCCGTCCGCGCGTTCGGCGAGCATCGCGTCGAAGCGGTGACGTTCACGCCGATGCTCAAGTCCCAGCTTGCGCTGGGGCTGCGTCGCGCCATCGAGGAGCGGCGCATCATTCTGCCGGAGGATCCGCGCATCCGCAGCGACTTCCACAGCGTGGAGCGCGGCGTCACCGCGTCCGGCGCGCTGCACCTCTCCGCCCCGCGCAGCGACCAGGGTCACGCCGACCGCTTCTGGTCCGCCGCCCTCGCGCTCCACGCCGCCGAGACCGGCGCGGGCCAGGCGGAGGTTCTCTCCTCGCGCCCGTCGCAGTTCTTCCGCGAAGGCGCCTGGTGACCGCCGCCGCCCGGGCAACCTCCAGGAAAGGCGAAACTCGTCGGCCGAATCTCCACCGGGCTGCGGCGCTCGGCAGAAACGTCCGTCCCTTGTTTCGGGCGAGTCGGCAGGCCCGAAAAAACGGGCATACCCCTGTGGTTGACCCGCCCGATCCCGCGGTGGAGCATGAAGCCGGTGAATGATGACACGGCGTCGGCGTGGGCGAACGGCGTGGTTCCCCCTTTACGCTGGTTCGCACGAGCGATGTCGGGAATGGCCGCCGAGTCGAGGATGGAGATGAACGCAATCGCGAGGCTGAGCGTGGCCATGGCGGCGAGCCTCGCTCCCGCATGCGGAGCGGGCGCGCATGCTTCGGCGACGCCCGCGGCCGATGCGGGTTCCGTCGCGGCGATGCAGGACGAAGTCCGAAGCGCCGCAACGGAAGCGCTGGCGATCCGTGACCTGCCCGGACGTTTCCTCGTGCTGCATGACCATGACGGCTCGCCCTGGACGCTGGGGCGGACGGTCGATGTCGTGGTGAAGTATCGAGCGTCGCTCAGCGGCGCCGGTTCGCTGTTCATCCGCCACGACCACACGTTTCCGGTTGTGCCCGACGCTCGACCCAAGTTCGCCGTCGGCTTTCTCGTGAACGAGCGGATCGACGTCGCGTCTTCGTTTCGGATCGAGGCGCAGCCCGCCTGCGAGGTTGCGTCGTGGGTCACGGATGGACCGGCGTGGAAGACGGGCGCCCTTGTCAGCCGGATGACCCTGGAGCTGAACGCGCGAGGTCTGGAACCCGCCGGTCCGTTCATGGAGTTCCTCGAAGCCCCGGCGGGAGCCGCATCCACGGATGCGCAGCGGTCCCGACTGGAGGTCGCCGTCCGCGCCCGGGAGTCACGCGAAGCGGACGCCAAGCGCGTTGCGAGTGCGGCGGCGGAAGACCCAGACCCGGCAGAATCCGCCAGCCTGCACGACACCTCCTCGCATGCGGCCCCGCCTCATTCCCGGGCCGCGCGGGATCAGGTGCTTGCGTTCATGGACTCCATCGCGGCGAGCCGCAATCCCGTGCAGTGGCCTCTGATGCTCTGGGAGAGCGAGAATCCCGCGCAGAGCGAGTCGGTGGATCAGAGCGCGGATACGGCACGAAGCGAGGAGACCGCGCAGAGCGCGTCCAAAGCCGCGGTCGCGGTCGACGGGTCGCCCGCGGCGCGCCTCTTTCTGGATCGGCGATACGACGAACTTGCTGAGCTGCTTTTCCCGAAGCGGCGGAAGCTCTCGCGCGACCAGCGGGAGTGGCTTGCCCGAGTGTTCGCCGGGTTGCACGAGCTTGAGGTTTCCGCACGCGAGGCGGACAGTGCCTTCGCCGACGAGATGCAGAAGCTCCATGAGGCGTTGCACCGTCGCGCGGAATCCGTGCGCATTGAACTGCCGGAGCTGAAGGACGCAGGTCCGCGAGGGCAACGGCGCAGCGTCGCAGGCACGGACGCTCCGTCGGTCGTCCTTGCGGCGCTGCACGGATGGTCGGCAGACTTGGCCGGCGGCGGCGCGGAGCTGACCGCCCGCCGTGAGCGCATGGCGGAGATCCTGGGTCGGATCGAGCGCGTGCTGGCCGAGCCATGAATTGACGGGATGCGGAGCCGGCCGGCGTTCGGCGGGGAGGAGGGTCGTTGGTTGCTCCGCGACGGGACTGGATTCCCGCCTGCGCGGGAATGACGGAATGTGCGTCAGGGACGGCATCGTCACCCCTGGCACAGGCGGGGGGTACCAGCGCGAGTCTGCAACCGGGTAACCGCATTCCGCGCATCGTTCTCCGACCGGGCGTCACCCGATTACGCACAATGGAGACGCGGCGCCCATTCCAGACGCGCGGAGTTCTCCATGGGCGACGCGCATTCGAGACGCGACGAGTTCTCGATACGCGACGCCCGCGCATCGACGAGATACCATGACACCCGCCATGAAGAAAGCCCGTCGATGGGGAGACATCGTCCTGATGGCCGCCGCAGCCTGCCTGGCCGCGTGGATGCTGCTCCCGCTGGCGTGGGCGCTGGCTTCCGCGCTGAAACCGTTGGAGGAGGTGTACGCCTTCCCCCCGACCTTTTGGACCGCCGATCCGCACCCCTCCAACTTCGTCGAGGCCGCGACGCGCCTTCCGCTGCTGCGTTTCATGCTCAATTCGCTCCTCATCTCCACGGTGTCGATGATCGGCGCCGTGCTGACGTCGGCGATGGCCGGGTACGCGCTGGCCAGGTTCCGGTTCCGCGGCGCGACGGTGCTGTCGGCGGCGGTTGTCGTTTCGCTGCTGATCCCGTCGGAGGTGCTGATGCTGCCGCGATTCCTGATTTACCAGGCGCTCGGCTGGGTCGGCACCTACAAGCCGCTGATCGTTCCGGCGTGGCTGGGCGGCGGGGCGTTCAATGTCCTGCTGTTCACACGGTTCTTCCGCGCCACGCCGACAGCGGGCGAGGACGCCGCGCGACTCGACGGCGCCTCCACCTGGCGCGTGTTCTTCCACGTCGCCCTGCCCTCCGTGCGACCGGCGGTGGTCACTGCGGGGCTGCTGAGCTTCATCTTCCACTGGCGCGAGTTTCTCGACCCCTTCCTCTACCTGACGGATTTCAAGACCTTCCCCGTCGCAATGGGACTGCGCACGTACCAGTCGCAAGCCGGCACCTGGGCCAACCTCCTCATGGCCGCCAGCCTGATCGCCATGCTCCCGCTGGTCGTGGTCTTCGTGCTCTGTCAGCGCGATCTGATGCGCGGACTGGGGGTCGCTAGCGCGGGACGCGCGCCAGAGCGAGGCGCATGACCGCCTGCGGCGAAAGTGGTTTTCAGTTGGCGCCAAAGTGACTTTCATTTGGGGCGCCGGCTTTCCAGCCGGTGATTCTCAGCGGTATGGGGCGGGATGATCGGCTGGACGGTCGCGCCGACTGACTTTCACCACGGGCTGATAAGGCCTTGGTTTTGACACGCGCCGCCGCCGTTCGTAGGATCGAACCGACGCCCGTGGATCGAACCTTCGACACCGCGAAACCGCTTATTTTGCAGAGGAAAATCCTGCCATGACACCCAAGTTCGAGAACCTCACGCCGCCCGCGACCGGCGACCTGATCACCATGACGCGCGACGGCCTGCGCGTGCCCGACTGTCCCGTCCTCCCGTTCATCGAGGGCGACGGAACCGGTCCGGACATCTGGCGCGCCTCCGTGCGCGTGTTCGACGCCGCCGTCGAGAAGGCGTTCAAGGGGAAGCGCAAGATCACCTGGTTCGAGGTCTTCGCCGGCGAGAAGTCGTATCACAAGTACGGCACGTGGTTGCCGAACGACACGCTCGAAGCGTTCCGCCATTACCTCGTCGGCATCAAGGGTCCGCTGACCACGCCCGTCGGCGGCGGCATCCGCTCACTGAACGTCGCCCTGCGGCAGGAGCTGGACCTGTACGCCTGCGTGCGCCCCGTGCAGTACTTCGCCGGCGTGCCCTCGCCCGTGAAACGCCCGCAGGATGTGGACATGATCATCTTCCGCGAGAACACGGAGGACATCTACGCCGGCATCGAGTGGGCCGCCGGCACGCCGGAGGCAAAGAAGGTCATCGCCTGGCTCCGCGAGGCCATGGGCGTCAAGAAAATCCGCTTCCCCGAGACCAGCGGCATCGGCATCAAGCCCATCAGCCGCGAAGGCACCGAACGCCTCGTCCGCTCCGCGATTCAGTACGCCATCCGCAGCAAGCGCAAGAGCGTTACCCTCGTCCATAAGGGCAACATCATGAAGTTCACCGAGGGCGCCTTCCGCGACTGGGGATACGCCCTCGCCGAAAAGGAGTTCGCCGCGCAGACCTACACGTGGACCCAGTGGGAGCGCACCAAGAAGGACAAGGGCGAAGAGTCTGCCAATGCCGAGCAGGAAGCCGCCCTGTCCTCCGGCCGCATCCTCATCAAGGACGCCATCGCCGACATCGTTCTGCAGCAGATCCTCACCCGCCCGCGCGACTTTGACATCATGGCCACGCCCAACCTCAACGGCGACTACCTCTCCGACGCCCTCGCCGCGCAGGTCGGCGGCATCGGCATCGCCCCCGGCGGCAACATCAACTACACCACGGGCCACGCCATCTTCGAAGCCACGCACGGCACGGCCCCGAAGTACGCCGGCAAGGACCAGGTCAACCCCGGCAGCGTGATCCTCTCCGGCGAAATGATGCTGCGCTACCTGGGCTGGACCGCCGCCGCGGATTTGATCCTCCAAGGCATGAACGCGGCCATCGAGGCGAAAACAGTGACATACGACTTCGAGCGCCTGATGAAAGCCGAAGGCGTCGCGGGCGTGCGGCTGATGAAGTGCAGCGAGTTCGGCGACGCGGTGGTGAAGGGGATGGGGTGAGAATGGCGCTCGTACGTTCGTCGTTCGTTGACTGCGAGGAACCGGAAACCCGGCCATGTTGACTAAACTAACAGTTTCCGGATTCAAGAACCTCCTCAACGCGCAAATCTACTTTGGACCGTTCACCTGTATCGCCGGCGCCAATGGCGTGGGCAAGTCGAATGTCTTCGATGCAATCCACTTTCTGAAACTCCTGACAACAAGGGAGCTCATCGATGCTGCTCAATCGATTCGAGATGAGCATGGTCGCAGCGGTAATATTCGCGGCCTGTTTTATCGCTCCGGCGAACAACAGGTCAATCGAATGCGCTTCGAAGTCGAGATGATCGCCCCACGCAGCGCGCTTGATCATTTGCGGCAGACGGCGAACGCCACTAGCACGCTGTTGCGATACACGTTGGAACTGGGCTACCGCGGTGAGGAATCGGCGTTCGGCCCGTTGGAGATTCTCTACGAAGAACTCGACTATATCATCAAGTCGAAGGCTCGGGAACATCTCTTGTTTCCACACGATGACGCTTCATGGCTTGAGCCGATCATTGTCGCCAAGCGAAAGACGGGAAAGCCATACTTGCGAACGGAGGATCATGAGACTGGGCGCGTCGTTCATATTCAGCAGGATGGAGGGACGGGCGGTCGCCCTCAGGAGAGGTTAACAGAGCCGTTGCCGCGAACGGTGCTCTCCTCACTGAGCGCTGCTGAGGCCAGGACGGCGGTGGTCGCGCGCGCAGAAATGTCCAGTTGGCGATTACTCCAATTGGAACCGACCGCGCTGCGACGATCGGATGAGCTGCGCGACCCGTCCGAGGTTGCCACGGACGGCGCTCATCTTCCCGCCACGCTGCACCGGCTTGTTGGGAATGGTAAGCTGGGTCCTTCAGGGAACGGCGACGCAGTTCGGCAACGCATCGCCAACCGGCTTTCTGAATTGGTCGACGAAATCCGAGAAATACGTGTGGAGAAGGACGAGAAGCGCGAGCTATTGACTCTGCTGGCACGACTCCGTGACGGAACAGAGCACTCCGCCCGTTCGCTCTCCGATGGGACGCTTCGCTTCCTCGCGCTGGCCATCATCGAGCAGTCCACCGAAGGAGGCGGGCTATTCTGCCTGGAGGAACCCGAAAACGGAATCCATCCAGAACGGGTGCCCGCCATGCTGAACTTGCTGAAGGACATCGCGGTAGATCCTAGGGAGCCGGATGGTCCCGACAATCCGCTCAGACAGGTGATCGTAAACACGCACTCTCCATTGGTCGTAAGCGAAGTGCCCGACGACAGCTTGGTCATCGCAGAATCTTTTCGGGACGATGGTGCGCCCCACGGGCTCCGAGGGACCGTCGCAGCGGTGCGATTCTCCGCGCTTCCCGATACCTGGCGGGTTAGCGAGGCTAGCGTGCATGCGTGTCCCAAGGGCACACTTCTCAAATACCTGAACCCTTTGGCGCGCCGTGACCCGGAAAAGAAGCAAGCCGGGCGCAGAAACCGAGTCATCGACCGTGAGGACATCCAGCCCTTATTGGCCTTTCCACGAGACGTGAGTGATGCGCATTGATTTCGCCGTGCTCACCGACGGGGGTTCGGATCGAGTTCTTGTTCGCATCGCCCAGTGGGTGTTCGAGCAACACGTCCGTGCGGAAGTGCCCGTCCAAGGGCGACATGCGGATCTGTCGGGAATGCCGCAACCACCACGCTCATTGCAGGACCGTATCGATCACGCCATCAAACTCTACCCCTGTGACGTCATACTCGTGCATCGGGACGCTGAAGCGCATACATTCGACGCGCGGTTTGCTGAGATTCAGGAGGCGATACACTACTCCAGAATTCCAAGAGGCTTCCCGCTCGTTTGCGTCGTCCCGATACGCATGACCGAGGCGTGGCTTCTGTTCAATGAGCCAGCAATCAGAAGGGCGGCAGGCAACCCGAACGGCACGATGGAGCTTTCGCTGCCGGTTCATGTCGAGGCGATTCCCGATCCGAAGGAGGTGCTCTTCGAGGCCATGGCTAAGGCAAGCGGACTTACGGGTCGTCGGTTGAAATTGTTCCGACCTGAGAAAAGTCGGTCGGTCCTGGGGAACCTTATCGATGACTGGTCGCCACTTCGTCAGCTCAGTGCATTTAAGCGATTCGAGACCGACTTGCGCAATACTGTCGAGACTATGCTGCAAGCGAAGAGGCACGATTGATACGGGAAAGTAATCGAGTCCGGGGTTCGAGACAGAGCTTGGGGAGTACCGACCCGCTCACGATCGAGCAGCCAATGAAAGCCAAAGGCGTCGCAGGGGTGCGGTTGGTGAAGTGCCCCGAGGTCGGGGATGCGGTGGTGAAAGGGATGAGATAGGCTCTCCCCCTGCGGGAGGAACGGGCGGAGGGCTATTCCGGCACGTCGAAGTCGAGCGTTCGCTTCGGTTTTCAGGTTCCAGTTTTGAGTTCAGTCACCCATGCAGAACCGGCATGCAAACTCACACTCCTCGCCTGACCTGCCGCGGTTTGCCAGTGCACAACCGCCCTCAGTGATGTCCTCGTTCAACTGCATCGGATGCGGCTATAACTTCACCGGTCTGACGATTGGCGGGATATGCCCGGAATGTGGACGCCCCATCGAAGAGAGCATCGCCGCCCTGCGCCGGCAGGAAACCTGCGGTGCAGCGACCGCTTCCATGGTCCTCGGCATCGTATCGCTGACCGCGTGCGCTCTCTGCGGGCCGGTCGCTCTCGTTTACTATTACAAGGCAAGAAAACAGCTCGCCACCGGCCACTATTCCCGCGGATCGCACGGCATGGCAAAGGCTGGTTTGATCATGGGGATCATCTCAACGGCGATCACCGGCGTGATGGGGGGGCTTTTCCTGGTCGGGGGTCTGTGATGGATACCGAATCAGCGCCCGGGGATGACTGAGCACGGCCTTCTGGGAGAAGACGGTCACCTGAGGCTTCGAGCGGCGGCGAAGACCGGATCAAGCAAGCTGCACGATGCTACCGGAGCGACTCGATCTTTGCACCCCATCGATGCCCCTACAAAAACAGCGGCGTCTGGCCGTCTGGGGCGCTGGGCTGCGGGATGGCCGGCTCGGGGAGGCCGAGGTGGCGGTAGGCTTCGCGGGTGGCTTGGCGGCCGGCGCGGGTGCGGATGACGAAGCCGATCTGGAGCAGGAACGGCTCGACGACGTCTTCCAGCGTGTCGCGCTCCTCGCCCATCGTGGCTGCGAGCGCCTCGATCCCCGCCGGCCCGCCGCCGTACACGCCGGTCAGCGTCTTGATGAACGCGCGGTCCAGCTCGTCCAGACCGAGCGCGTCCACCTGCTGCACCGTGAGCGCCTCCTCCGCGACGCGCGGCGTGATCCGCCCGTCCGCGCAGACCTGCGCATAATCCCGGACGCGCCGCAGCAGCCGGTTGGCCACGCGCGGCGTCCCGCGGCTGCGGCGGGCGATGATCCGCAGCGCGTCGCCGTCATGCGTCACTTCGAGCTTCCCCGCCGAGCGCGTCAGCACCGTGTTCAGCTCGTCCGCGTCGTAGAAGTTGAAATGGTAGCGGTGCCCGAACCGGTCTCGCAACGCGGCCGTGAGCATCCCCGAGCGCGTCGTCGCCCCGATCAGCGTGAAGCGGTTCAGCTTGAAGTTGACCACGCGCCCCGACAGGCCGCCTTCGATCGTGAAATCAACGCGAAAGTCCTCCAGCGCCGTGTACAGAAACTCCTCGACGATGCGCGGCAGCCGGTGAATCTCATCGATGAACAGTACGTCGCCGCGCTCCAGCGTGGTGAGCATGGCCATCAGGTCCGCCTGCCGGGCGATGGCGGGACCGGAGGTGACGCGCGGCGTGCGCCCGCCCATCTCGTTGGCGATGACGAATGCCAGCGTGGTCTTGCCCAGCCCCGGCGGACCTTCGAGCAGCATGTGCTCCAGCGGTTCGCCGCGCTGGCGCGCCGCGGTCATGGCGATGCGCAGCTTGTCGAGCATGGCCCGCTGCCCCACCATTTCGTCCAGCCGCTTGGGGCGCAGCGCCAAGTCGAGCGACTCCTCCTCCGGTCGCGGCTGACCGCTGAGAATCCGGTCCCTGGCCATGCGCTAAGCCCCCCTTCCGCCGCCGGATTTGATCTTGTACGCCGCTCGAACCCAGTCGTCCGCGCGAGTCAGATCGGGCTGAAGCCGCGCGGCCTCGGTCAGGAAACGTTCGGCGTCGGCGCGATTGTCGCCCCATCCGGTCAGGACCGTCAGCGCGTCGCGCTGCGCGTCGGTCCAGGCGGTGTGCAGCACTTCGCCCGCCGCAGTCTCGGGCAGGGCCATGTCGTTGAGCTTGCCCTTCAGCTCGGCCACCATGACCTGCGCCCCACGCGGACCGATGCCGGTCAGCCGGGCGAGGGCCTTCACGTCGCCGTCCTGGATCCACCGCGCCACGCGCCGCGCCGGCTCGGACAACGCCTTCAGCGCCTTGCGCACGCCCATGCCCTTGACGCTGATGAACCGCTGGAAGAACGCCTTCTCCTCCGCGGATGTAAAGCCGATCAGCCGCGGCGTCAGGTAGCTCGACGTCTGCGCGCCCTCGAAGATCTCCAGCGTGTGCAGCGTGACACTGCGCCCGCGCTCGGGCGCGAGCTGCGCGATGGCCGCGCGCGGCACCAGCACCTCGCGCGCCACGCCGTCGCGCTCAAGGATGACGGCCTCCTCGGTCAGCTCACACAGGATGCCAGTGAATCGGACGATCAAGGAAGCTGCCTCTGGTCAATCTGGAATGGCGGATCGTGCTTCGTGCTTCGTGCCTCGTGGATCGGTAGTTGCTCAGCGTTGGCATCCGCCATTCGCACTTCGTCATTCGCTATTCGGCATTCGCCATTCGCCATTCATTACTCCCCCCCGGCACAGCATAACGCCAGCGCCAGCGCATCCGCCACATCCGGCGGCTCCGGCGGCGCCGCCAGGCCCAGCGTCCGCGCGACCGCCCGTTGAATCTGATCCTTGGAAGCATGCCCGTTGCCGGTCAGGTATTTCTTGACGCGAGTGGCCGGGTAAGGCGTGACCTTTACATGGAGCTTCGCCGCGGTGCAGAGGATGACGCCGCGCGCGTGCCCCATCAGGATCGAGGTGCGGGGATGCTTGTAGTGAGAGTAGAGGTCTTCAACGGCCACGACCTCGGGGCGGTGGTCGCGCAGGACGGAGGCGAAGTCGTCATCAAGCTGGCAAAGCCGGTCGGGCAGTTCGAGCGACTCATCCGTCCGCAGCGCCCCGGCGTCGATCAGCTCGAGCCGCCCGCTCTCGGCGCGCACCACGGCATACCCCGTGACGCCCAGCCCCGGATCCACGCCGCATAGAATCCGTCCCATGTGGACGCGCTCCCGGAAGGAAATCACCTGCGTGTCGTTCGCCGTCGCCTGAATCCACCGCGACCGCGAGGCAGCGCTCCCGTTTCCCAGCGTCTGAATGCGCTTCCTTGCGGTCGCGGCACTGAAAGCTCAGAATGCGCTCCCTCACGGTCGCGGCTCTGAACGGGTGCGCCTCTGAACGGGTGCGCCTCTGTAGGGTCCGCGATGCGATCATGCCGAGGCGCTGGACTAGCGCGATTCCTTGACCTCGTACTCCGCGTCGATCACGTCGTCCTGCGGCTTCGCGCCGGCGGGGCTTTCGTGCCCGGTTGAAGCGGTGCCGGGCGCGGCGCCGGGCGTCGTGCCGGCCTTGGCGGCGGCGGCTTCGTAGATGATCTTGCCGATGGACTGCGCGTCCTGCACCAGCGATTCCATCGCCTTGCGGATGGCTCCGCCGTCCTCGCCCTTGAGCACTTCGCGCACGTTGTTGATCGACGACTCGATCTTCGACCGCTCCGCCGCGGGGATCTTGTCGCCGTGTTCGCGAAGCTGCTGCTCGACCGCGTAGGCGTGATGCTCCGCCTCGTTGCGCGTCTTGACCAGGTCGGCCTTGCGCGTGTCGTCGGCGGCGTGCGACTCCGCGTCGCGCTTCATCTTCTCGATCTCGTCCTTCGACAGACCGCTGCTGCCCTCGATGCGCACTTCCTGCTTCTTGCCGGTGGCCTTGTCCTTGGCGGAGACGTTGATGATGCCGTTGCGGTCGATGTCGAAGGTGACTTCGATCTGCGGCATGCCGCGCGGCGCGGGGGCGATGCCCGTCAGGTTGAACTTGCCCAGCGAGCGGTTGTCCGCGGCCATCGGGCGGTTGCCCTGAAGCACGTGGATCGTCACTTCCGTCTGCCCGTCGGCCGCCGTGGAGAATGTTTCCGTGCGCGACGTGGGAATCGTCGTGTTGGCCTCGATCATCGTGGTCATCACCGCGCCCAGCGTTTCCACGCCGAGCCGCAGCGGCGTCACGTCCAGCAGCACGATGTCGTCGCGGTGACCGGAGAGGATCGCGCCCTGAATCGCCGCTCCCACGGCCACCACTTCATCCGGGTTAATGCTCTTGTTCGGCTCTTTCCCGAAGATTTCCTTGCACAGCGCGACCACGGCGGGCATGCGCGTCGAGCCGCCGACGAGGATGACCTCGTCGATGTCCTTCTGACCGGCCTTGGCGCCCTGCATTGCCTCCATCACGGGCTTGCGGCAGCGCTCGGTGAGGTGTTTCGTAAGCTGCTCAAACTTGCTGCGCGTGATGGTCATCTGAAGGTGCCGGGGACCGGACGCATCCGCCGTGATGAACGGCAGGTTCAGATTGGTCTCCATCACCGTGGACAGCTCGCACTTGGCCTTCTCGCATTCCTCCTTCAGACGTTGCAGCGCCATGGGGTCTTTGCGCAGGTCGATGCCTTCTTTCTTGCGGAACTCCTCGGCGACAAAGTTGATCAGTTCCTCGTCGTAGTCGTCGCCGCCGAGGTGGCCGTCGCCCGACGTGGCCTTCACCTCGAACGTGCCCACCTCCGGGTCGATCTCCAGGATGGAGATGTCAAACGTGCCGCCGCCGAGGTCGAAGACGGCCACGCGCTGCTCTTTCTTCTTCTCCAGACCGTACGCCAGCGCGGCCGCCGTCGGCTCGTTGATGATGCGCTCGACCGTCAGCCCGGCGATCTCGCCCGCCTCCTTGGTAGCCTTGCGCTGCGAGTCGTTGAAGTACGCGGGGACGGTGATGACCGCGCGCGTCACCGGACCGCCGAGGTAGGCTTCCGCGGTTTTCTTGAGATCCTGGAGAATCATCGCGCTGATTTCCTGCGGCGTGTACTGCTTGCCGCGGACCTCAACCTTGACGAGTTCTTCCGGACCGCCGACGACCTTGTAGGAGACGAGCTTCTCCTCGCTCGTGACTTCGTTGTGCCGGCGCCCCATGAAGCGCTTGATGGAGAACACCGTGTTCTGAGGGTTGGCTACCTGCTGCCGTCGGGCAAGCTGCCCGATCAGCCGCTCGCCTTTTTCGGTGATTCCAACCACCGACGGCGTCAGACGCCCGCCCTGAGCGTTGGTAAGCACCTTGACCGTGTCGCCCTCCATTACAGCGACAACCGAATTTGTGGTCCCGAGGTCGATTCCAATGGTCTTAGACACGTCTGGCTCCTGGCTTCTAGTGCCTGCCGCGCATGCGCGCAGGACACAGTCCGACCAGCTTCCAGCACAGAACATACCAGCCCGTCGCCACGGACGTTCTACTCGTAATCATCTAATCCATAATCAGTTAGAGATGCTACAGCGAGCGAGCGATGGCTCGATCGTGCCATCCTGACACCGGATTCGATCGCCTCGAATGCGGTTTTGGCAGAGAGTTGACAGGATTCCGGAAACCTGAAGCCGAGCAACGTGTCGGGTCTCGCCCGTGCTCATGCAGCCCTCGCCACGGGGAGCGAACTGCGGCGTAGCGTCTTCAGCCCGGCTTGTGCTAGGGGCGACGGCCGCGTCCGGGATGCCCCCATTGATTCGGAACATGACGCCCCTTTTTTCTTTCGATCGGCAATCCAGCCGATAACATAGGCGTGTATGGCACTGGAACCGCTGGAAACCGCCGAGGCTCACGATTTTCCCACCGTCCGCCAGCAATCCGTTTTCGTCGAAAACCGGGTCGGGCAGTTGCTGCGGCTGACGCAGCTTTTCGACAAGACCGACATCCGGATTCTGGCCGTCTCGGTGGTGCATTCGGTGGATTGCGCGATCTGCCGGATGATCCTGGACAAGCCGGATGACGCGTATCGCGTGTTGACCGAGAGCGGTTTCCAGGTCAGCGAGGCGGAGCTGCTGGTGGTGAGCCTGCCGCCGGGGCGTCGAGCGCTGCTGCACACGTGGGCGGCGCTGCTGGGAGCGGAGGTGAATATCTTCTACACCTACCCGCTGCTGATTCAGCCCTACGGACATGCGGCCATCGCCGTGCTGCCGGATGATCTTCATGCGGCCGTGCAGGTGCTGCGCGCCCGGCAGTTCCACTTGCTGGATCAAAGCTCGCTGCGCGACTGCGATGATGAGTGGCACTGAGCCGGGGCGTCCGGCCGCGGCTCACTTGCGCTCACGTTCAGATGCCGACCCGCCGGGTCGATGCCCGGAAACGCACGCGGTCCGCTAACGCCACGCGGCATGCGGCCTCGTCTTGCTCCCTGCGTCCGGAATTGCGCCGATGCTGCACTTTCCTGCCCGAATCCCCGAAGAAGAGAACGGCGTCCATCTCGACCCGCTCGGTCGGGAGCGCCCGAACGCACGGGCGGAACTGGAAACCTGAAACCGTTCAGGATCGGCAACGGGAGAGCGAAGACATGACTTTTCGCACGGCAACTCGACGCGGCTTCAGCCTCGTCGAAATCCTCATCGTGGTCATCATCCTCGGGATCCTCGCCGCCATTGTGATTCCCGGCGCCGCGGGCGCCGCGGAAGACGCCAAGGCCGCCAAGATTCTCGCCACCGTGGACGCGGTGCGCACCGCGGTGAACACGCATTACATGCACACCAATGCGCTGGCCATCGAGTACAGCGGTCAGCAGTACGCGGCGGCGGGCAACCATCAGCTTTCGCTGACGCAAACGTACAAGGGATGGAGCGGTCCCTACCTCGATCATCCGCTCAGCGCCGCGGACAATCCCTTTGGCGAGTTGTTCGTCTATCGCAACTTCAACGGCGTCGCCAACGGTGGGTTCGACCTGACGGGCGGCGGGAGCAACACGGCGACCGGCAACGGGCAGTACATCGTGTTCAACGGCGTGCCGGACACCGTCGCGCAAAGCGTTAATGACACGCTCGACTCCGGCATCACGGCGGGAAACTGGCGGACGACCGGGCAGGTGGAGTGGCAGAACAACCGGCTCGCAGTGTTCCTGATGGATGTGGCGAACTGAGCCACGCGCGGCGCGGGATCTCCTGCCAGACTGTCGCTTAACTGGAGGCAGGGCCTAGCAGCCGTCACCCCCCCCTTTTTCCGCAGGCGGAGGCCCAGGGCGCCCCAGGAAACCGCCGGCTGCTTGATTCTTCGCGAGTCACCGACTGGATTCCCGCGTGCGCGGGAATGACGGAAGTGGATTCCCGCCTGCGCGGGAATGACGCGCGTCCACCTTCACCGCGGGCTGGAGGCGCGACTGACATCGCGCCTCGGAGCTCGCGCGATTGCGGGCATCGCCCGCTTAGAGCACGGCGCCCATCGCATCGCCCACGGCCTGCCAGATCTTGGAGTTCTTCCTGCCCAGAACGGAGATTCCTCCGACGGCAACGAGCAGCAGGACGGCCAGCAGGATGGCGTATTCCACAGCGGTGGGTCCCTGCTCGTCGGAGAGGAACTGCTTCGCCGTCCGCCGGGTTTGCGCGACCGCCAGTTTCAGCCTTGGACTCAGCATGACCAGGCCCTTCGAGTAGTGGAGTCTTCCGGCACGCGCCCCGCACGGGGAGTATGCAGAAGAGCCTACGAAACGAATTACGTCCGCGCCAATCTGGCCGAACGGCTTTTCGTGCAGAATCTGCCCGCATTCACATGAAAGCCCCACACAGAGGCGTATTATCAGGCAGCAGCGCTTCGCGGACGAGGGCGACTCGCAGAAGGTGATCGAGTCGGGAAGGCGTTGGAATGCGCTTCGCAGCAAGGCGTGGTAGAAATCCAACCTGGTCTTGGGGACATTCGCCGCCTGCTCTGGAACGGCGAGGCTGGATTTCCGCCGGCGCGGGATTGACGCGCCTTTCCGTCACCCCCGCGCAAGCGGGGGGCCAGGGCGCACCGGCAGACCGCTGGATTTCCGCCTGCGCGGGAATGACGAGGCTGGATTCCCGCTTGGGCGGGCATGACGGAGCTGATTTCCCGCCTGCCAGCCGATAGAAGTCACGGGTCGGGTGCGGCGAAACGCCCGGGAGTCAGCCGGTTGTAAGGCGGGGGCAGGCACCCCGCACCCGTTGTGTTTTGAGCGCCGTGCGGGTATCCTTCGCGCCCTGTCGGGGGGGGATCCATGACCAAGGACCCGCTCCGGGCGGCATCTGGCACGCCAACTGCTCGGGATCAACCTCCGTTCGGGTCTCATTGGAGCAAGAGCATCGAAGTTTTCACTGCCGATGCAGGGTGAATGCCGGGGAGGCGGCGAGGTGGACCGACCTTCCGTGCATCACCCTGCCAGCGCATCAGGAGTGCAACGCGTGAGCACAGCGACGGCGCCCACATCCGGCGCCAGAAACATCAAGACGGTTCAGCTTGACGAAATCGTCATTCGCTTCGTCGGCGATTCGGGCGACGGCATGCAGCTCGCCGGGACGCAGATGACCAACACGACCGCCGTGTTCGGCAACGACGTGGTGACGCTGCCGGACTTTCCGGCGGAGATTCGCGCTCCGGCCGGCTCGCTGGCGGGCGTCTCGGGGTTTCAGATCAACCTCAGCTCGCACGACATCCGCACGCCGGGCGATCAGGTGAACTGCCTGGTGGCGATGAACCCCGCAGGGCTGAAGGCGAATCTCGCGGACCTTGAGCCGGGCGGCATTCTGCTGGTCAACGAGGACGCCTTTGGCAAGGTGAATCTTCAGAAGGCCGGCTACGAGGTGAACCCGCTGGAGGACGGCTCGCTGGCGGGCTTCCGCCTGTTCAAGGTTCCGCTCGACAAGCTGACCACGGAGGGCAACAAGGGAAGCGCGCTGACCGCGCGGGCGCTGGGTCGGTGCCGCAACTTCACGGCGCTGGGGCTGGTGTACTGGATGTTCAACCGCTCGCTCAACGAGACGTTGCGCTGGATCGACGCCAAGTTCGGCAAGAAGCCCGAAGTGGCGCAGGCCAACGCCAACGCGCTCAAGACCGGGTATTACTTCGGGGAAACCTGTGAGACTTTCGTCGAGAATTACCAGGTGCCCAAGGCGCGCATCGCGCCGGGGCGCTACCGTAAGCTGACGGGCAACGAGGCCGTGGCCCTCGGTCTGGTCACCGCCGCCAAGCTCGCGGGCAAGGAACTGTTCTACGGCAGCTACCCGATCACGCCGGCCAGCGACATCCTGCACCAGCTTTCAATCTACAAGAACTACGGCGTGCGCACCTTCCAGGCGGAAGATGAAATCGCCGCCATGACCTCCGTTATCGGCGCGGCGTTCGCCGGCGCGCTCGCCGTGACGGGAACGAGCGGACCCGGCGTGGCGCTGAAGGCGGAGGGCATCGGGCTGGCCGTCTGCACCGAGCTGCCGATGGTCATTGTCAACGTGCAGCGCGGCGGACCGAGCACGGGACTGCCGACGAAGACCGAGCAGGCGGACCTGCTGCAGGCCGTGTGCGGCCGCAACGGCGAATGCCCGGTTCCCGTGATCGCGCCGTGCACGCCGGGCGACTGCTTCAACATGGCGATCGAGGCGTTCCGCATCGCCCTCGAATACATGACGCCGGTCATGCTGCTGTCCGACGGATACCTCGCCAACGGCGCCGAGCCGTGGATGCTGCCCTCGGAGGCCAGCCTTCCAAAGCTGCGCGTCCAGCATCCCACAGCGCCGAACAGCGACGGTGGATTCATGCCCTACTTGCGCGACGCAAAGCTGGCCCGGCCTTGGGCCGTTCCCGGCACGCCGGGTTTGGAGCATCGCATCGGCGGGCTGGAGAAGGAAGACGTCAGCGGCAACGTCAGTTACGACCCGCTCAACCACGAGCACATGATCAAGACGCGCGCCGCCAAGGTGGCGGGCATCGCCAAGTCGCTGCCCAAGGTGGAGATCAACGGCTCGCCGACGGGCGGCGATCTGCTGGTGATCGGATGGGGCAGCACCTACGGCGCGATCAACACCGCCGTGGAGCGCTGCCGCCGAAACGGCATGGACGTGTCCAGCGTGCATCTGCGTTACCTGTTCCCGTTTCAACAGGACCTCGGCGACGTGCTGAAGCGCTTCAAGCGCGTGCTGTGTCCGGAGATGAACCTCGGTCAGCTCAGCAAGCTGCTGCGGGCGACGTATCTGGTGGACGTGATGAGCCTGCCGAAAGTGCAGGGCAAGCCGTTCATGGTGCGCGACATTGCCGGCGCCATCGAGGCGCTGATGAAGGGGAATAACGGAAGATGAGCAACAACGTGACCATGCCACAACTGACGGCCAAGGATTTCGCCAGCGATCAGGACATCCGCTGGTGCCCGGGCTGCGGCGACTATTCCATTCTGGCGCAGGTGAAGAAGGTGCTGCCGACGCTGGGCATTCCGCGGGAGAAGTTCGTGTTCGTCTCCGGCATCGGCTGCTCCAGCCGCTTCCCGTATTATGTCAACACCTTCGGGTTCCACAGCATTCACGGGCGCGCGCCGGCGGTCGCGTCGGGAGTGAAGATTGTGCGCCCCGACCTGTCCGTGTGGGTCATCACCGGCGACGGCGACGCGCTGTCGATCGGCGGAAACCACCTGCTGCACGCCATCCGGCGCAACCTCGACATCAAAATCATCCTGTTCAACAACCGCATCTACGGGTTGACCAAGGGGCAGTATTCGCCGACCTCCGAGTTCGGCAAGAAGACGAAGTCCACGCCGATGGGCAGCGTGGATTTCCCGCTGCACCCGCTTTCGGTGGCCATCGGCGCGGAGGCGACGTTCGTCGCGCGCTCGCTCGACGTGAACACCAAGCACCTCGAGGAGGTGCTGGTCCGCGCCGCGGGCCACAAGGGAACGGCATTCGTCGAGGTCTATCAGAATTGCAACATCTTCAACGACCTGGCGTTTGAGTACGTCGCGGGCAAGGACACGCGCGACGACCACATGCTGGCGCTGGAGCACGGCAAGCCGCTGATCTTCGGCAAGAACCGCGACCGCGGCATCCGGCTCAGCGGCACGACGCCGGAAATCGTTCAACTCGGCGGCGACGTGAAGGAAGACGACCTGCTCTTCCACGATGAAAAGGCCAACGAGCCGACGCTGGCGTACCTGCTCTCGCGCATGCACCACCCGGACTTCCCGGAGCCGATGGGCGTCTTCCGCGCCGTGCAGAGGCCGACCTACGAGGCGCTGGTCAACCAGCAGATCGGCGCCGCCCGCGCGCAGCAGGGCGAAGGCACGCTGGAGGCGCTGTTCGACGACGGCGAGACTTGGGTCGTAAACTGACGCGGCAGTGGCCAAGGCCAGTGTCGTCCGTTTGCACCGCGGCAAGCGGGGCCGTTCGTCGATCCATGATCGATGTGCGCATCCTGGTCCATTTCGAGATCGTGCGTGCGCTCGACCAGGACGGCCTCATCGCTTGTTGGCGGAGGTTGTGCCAAGAAATCCGTGCAAGACGCTCGCGAGACCGGCGCCATCGGCCCGACCGGCAGCGCGGTCGTGCGTCGGTGCTTCGGTCTTGCCGACTCGCCCAAGAAGATGATCACGCCTGATGACCGGCTTCAGCCGGTCGGTGTTTGCCACCTGCTTCAGTTGGTGGGCTGGATGTTTTTGGAAGAAGGGAGCCGGCTTCAGCCGGACTTTCCGCAGGGGCCGAAAGCATCTACTCCAAGCCCGGCTGAAGCCGGCTGAACACGAAAGGGGCCGCACGCGCTCCACCAACTGAAGTTGGCGGCAAGGACGGCTCGGCTGAAGCCGACCGCGGATCAGCGGGCCTCGATTGGGCGGGCCTGATTTGGACGAACCTTGATTGGAAGCCCCGGGAATCCAGGCGGTTCGATCGCAAGACCTGTTCCGCCGGTGTTCTTGGCTGCGCCATGGGCGGTTGGAGCTTCGGATTCACTGACTTGCCCGAGGAAACGGGCACACCCCCGACGGGCCGGATTGCGTCCCGGATCGAATCCGAACGGTTGGCATCGCATCATCAGCGCATGCATCCCACCGCCGAGGAAATCTATGCCGTGCGGATCGAACCGCTCGCGGACGATGAGAAGCTGCGGCTCGTGGAATTGATTGCACACGAGCTCGCCGTTCGCAAGGGCGGACGCTCGTTGGGTGACGGCGCACACGCCGTAAGGCTCCAAGCGACACGAGAGCGGTTTCGCCGTCACGCCGGCGCGGTGGGCCTCGGTCGGCCCACGGGCGCCGACAACGAGAGCATTGATGCGGACCTGGCCCACGAGTTTGGCTCGGATTGCCAGCCGAACTGAGGTTTCTCGACACATCAGGCCTGGTTTCCTCGCTGCCGCCGGTACAAACGCCCGGGCAAGGGTGCGGACCTGCCGCGCTCTTTCGCGAATCGCTTGCCTTGATGTGCCCGCGCGGCGGCCTGACCGCAACCCACGCGGGGCGGGCAGGTAGAGAGGGGGCGAAGGAGCAGAAGGGCCGCGTCATGCCCACGGTGATTACGCATGCCTTCGTCGCAGGAGTTGCCGCGCATCAGTTCCGCGGGGAGGAACGTCGCCGACGGCTGTGGGACGTGGGCATTCTTGTTTCCGTGCTGCCGGACGCGGATGTGCTTGGATTTCGATTGGGCGTGGATTACGCGGATGCCTTCGGACACCGGGGGTTCTTCCACTCGCCCTGCTGCGCAGCGCTGGTGGCCCTGCTGTGCGCCGCGGTTTTCTTCCGGCACGTTCCGCGTTTTACGGCGCGCTGGTGGAAGCTCGTGGCGTTCTTATCGCTGGTGGGCGCCAGTCATGGAATCCTGGACGCCTGCACCGACGGCGGCCTGGGCATCGCCCTGCTCGCTCCCTTCGACAACACACGGTACTTCGCGCCGTGGACTCCGATCCCCGTCTCGTCCATCGGCCTGCACGACGTCTTCACGGGTCGGTTTATGGCGGTCCTCTTGCGCGAGATGCTCTGGGTGTGGCTGCCGGTGATCGCGGCGTGGTGCGTGCTTGGTGGTATCCGCCACCTTCTGAAATGCAGACGTGGGGTCCGATCCACTACGGGGTCGTGATGCGACCGGCCAGTGGTTGCACCTGCTTGAGGCGGTCTTTCCTGCGAGCAGTTCCAACCGGGCGGTTCTCGCCGGTACTGTGCCGCGGTGGGGCGCTGCCGAAGCATCGATCGTCTGCCCGTGCGTTGCTACGACCGCTCCACCATCCGGTCGATCAGGAAACTCGACTGGACGAGGGCTTCGTCGGTGAAGGCGCCGAAGAAAGTGCGGACTTCGTTGAACACTTCCTCAAAGCGCGGCTGGTCGCCCTGCTTGAGGATGTCCGCCAGCTCGGCGGCGGCGGTGATGAATGTCTGGGTCACCGTGCCCTTGATCGGGTTGCGCATTTCGATGGGCCCGTAGAGCTGCGGGGACTGGGCGAAGTGGCGGGCGGCAACGTACAGCTCCATGAGATAGGCGGGAGACGTGAAGCGAAGGGTCTCGTCGAGGTTGACGCCGAGCCGCGCGAGGGCGAGACCCAACACCTGCGTCTGGAAGTGTGTGAGCACCTGCACCAGGCCCATCGCCCGGTCGTGCTCCTGCGGCGTGCTTTCCGTCAGGGTCAAGCCGCGGGCCGAGAGCATCTTGCGCACCCACGCGTACGCATCCTCTCCGCGTCCCTTGCACAGCACGACGCGCTGCCCCTGAAGCGAATGCACGCCAGGGCCGAACATCGGATGCGTGCCGACGACGGACGCCCGCGAGGCTTCGAGCATCGCCTTCAGCGGCGCCTCCTTCACGGACGTCACGTCCATCAGCAGCGCCTCCGCCCGCACATGCGGGCCGACCTGCCGGATGACCTGCTCCGTCGCGTCGATGGGCACGCTGACCACCACGACATCCGCCGCCTTCGCGGCCTCGACGGGCGTCAGCTCGGTGTCGAGGTCGGCGATCATGACGGCGTGCCCGAGGTCGCCGAAGAGGCGGGCCATGACCGCGCCCATGCCGCCCTTGCCGCCGATGACGGCCACGCTTTTCGGCTCGACGACCACGGGCAGCTCGGCGCGCAGGGAGGCCTGGTGGTCGCGGCTGGTGAGCAGGACAAGGCGGTAAATGGCTTCGATTTCCTCGCGCGGCAGTCCGAGCTTTTCTGCGCGCCCGCAGCGGTCGGCGATAACCTCGCGCTCGCGCGAGCGGTCGCGGATGGGAACCTGGTGCTCGCGCTTGAAGGCGGCAATCTCGCCGACGATGGCCATGCGCCGCGCCATGAGCTGGAGCATGTCGCGGTCGATGGCGTCGATCATGGCCCGCAGAACGGGCAGCGGGCGGTTGGTGACGCGAGGATCATCCATGGAACACGTCGAAACGCCAGAACGTCGGAACGCCGAAAACAGAACCCCTCGCGCAGGGGAGGGGTCTTCCGTCAGAACCCCTCACGCGAGCGGGGGGTCTGCCTTCAGAACCCGTTGCGCCAGCAAGAGGTCTTCCGTTCAAGCGCCCCATCCCCAGGAGCGCCACCGCGCACTTCACGCCCGCAGCGCGACGATCCGCTTCACGGATCCCACCGGCACAACGGTTCCCCCTACGGCACAAACTCGTCGCCCTGGCGTTCGACGTTGCGCTGCTGCGCGGCGGCAGTATAGTGCGCCGTGCGGAAGATGCGCGGACCGGCGGCGCCCGGGATGGGGCAGTGGCTCAGGAACGTGTGCGTCTCGATGCGGTTCTCACTGCCGCCGCTGATGCGCTCGACGGTCTGCACGGTCATCATCAGCGAATCGCCGCCAAGCTGCGCCACGGACATCAGCGAATGCGGATGATCCAGCGGACGGGTCATCAGCGGCAGCGTGTAGATCCAGCCCTTCTCTTCCTCGATCCCCTCGCGCTTGCGTCCTTGCAGAAGGCGATACTCGATCTGATCGCTTCCGGGCTGGACGCCGGCGACGCCCACGGTGATGAAAAGCTGCTCGTCGCGTTCCAGCGTCGAGGCGCTGACGGCAATGACCTGCCCCAGCGCGCCGTCGAAGGACAACGTGAATTCGCGGGGAACACCGCCGGCGTGGCCGCGCACGCGAAGCCCTTCACCCGCCGGATTGGCGAAAAACTCCCATGCACCGCCGTCGAACCGCACCGTCGCGGCTTTCCCCAGCGAGGCCGCCCACTCGTACTTGTGCGGGTCGAAGTTCACGCCCATCGCGGTCTGCGCCGGCGCGCCGCCGGATGCGAGGTAGCCCATGATCCCGGTTACGAAGAGTGCCCACGTCATAACTTGCCTCCTGCCAAGCTCCACGCCGAACCTCAAGCCAACCCCGAGACCATCCTGATCCCGCGGCGACGCCGTCTCCATATCCGCGGCTCTCGCAGGCTCGGACCGCGCCTGCGCGCCTCTGCATGGGTTGAGCATATCGTCGGGGCGTCGGGCTCGATAGCGCTTCGAGTATCACCGCGGTCACAAGCCGGGCGGGTGCAATTCTGTCCAGGACCGCGGGCGGGGCTTGTGCCTGAAGGGCGCGGCTGGCGGCGCGCCGCGGCGGGGCGTGCCCGTTTCTTTCGGCGAGTCGGCAGAACCGATGCGCCGACCCACGATGGCGGCGAAACGAGCGTCGATGGCGCTGCCAGGAACCCCGAGGGCGCAGACCCTCGAGGGCCATGCACGGTTTTCCGGGCACACCCCTCCCCCGGCACCGGCGAGCCGTCTTTTGCCCGTGCCTGGGCCGCGACCTATAATGCGCAAGACGGAGGCGGTCGCGTCGTGCAGCGCAGAAACCCTTGCATTCGAACGGAGGAACTGCTCCGCGCCCGGCTCTTCCGGGTAGAGCGGCGGACCTATGAACGCACGGGAGGCGGGCTGTACGCGCGTGAGATCGTCCTGCACCCGGGCGCAGTGGTCATCCTGCCGCTGCTTGACGCCGGCCGGATCGTGATGATCCACAATTACCGCTGCGCCGTGGATCGGGAGCTGCTCGAGTTACCCGCCGGAACGCGGGAGGCGGGCGAGGAACCGATCACCACCGCAGGGCGGGAGCTGATCGAGGAGACGGGTTACCGGGCGTCGGAGCTTGCGCCGCTGGGCGAGTTCTTCATGTCCCCCGGCATCCTCAGCGAACGGATGCACGCCTTCGTCGCGCGAGGGTTGCAGTGGGTGGGCCAAAACCTCGACGCCGGCGAAGACATCCGCACAGAAGTGGTCGATATTTCCACTGTCCGCGCCTGGCTGGCGGAAGCGCGGATCGAGGACGCCAAGACCCTGGCGGTGCTGGGCATGTACTTCGCCCGCGAGGATCGCCGAGCGTGAAGGCGCGTTTGCAGGAGGCGGACCGCTTCGCTGGGGCACCGCTTCCTGACGGGCGCGGCTCTGAAGGAGGACGGGCACGGCTCCGAAGGAGGACGGGCGCGGCTCTGAAGGAGGACACTTTTAGGGTCGTCGGTTCCACTTCAGGCTATCAGCTATCAGCTAGCAGCCAGTAGCTCTCATGGGTTGGCAAGATCGACAATACGCTCGCGGCGCTTCGTATGACGACGGCTGGTCCACGCCGTCGATCGGCGGCGGGCTGCGCGCCTGGTGGCGCGGCAGCGCTGTCGCCAAGCTTATCGTGATCAACGCGGCGATCTACTTCCTCTGCGCGATGACCGACTCCCCGCGCCGCGGCGGTGGCGTCAGTCCGATCTACGACTGGGGCGTGCTCGATTACTCGCGCAGCGTTCAGGGCTTGCAGGTCTGGCGGCTGGTCACGGCCCTGTTCCTTCACGCCGGCTTCTGGCACGTGGCGATGAACATGTTCGGGCTGTGGATGTTCGGCACTGCGGTGGAGCAGCGGCTCGGCTCGCGCGCGACGCTGACGGTCTATCTGGTCAGCGGGCTGCTGGGCAACGTCCTCTACCTGGTACTCTGCGGCGTCGGCTACTTCGGGCCCAGCTTTCTCCTTGGCGCCTCGGGCTGCGTGCTGGCCATGATGGGCGCGGCCGCGGTGATGTTCCCGCACATGCGCGTGTCGGTTTTTTACGGTCTGTTTCCCATGCCGATCCGGGTGCTGGCGCTGATCTTCGGGGCGATGTACTTTCTGAACGCCTGGCAGCGCGGGCCCAACGCCGGCGGAGACGTGTGCCACCTCGTCGGTCTCCTCGCCGGCGCGGGCTGGGTGTGGCGCCGCACGTCGGACGCGCGGGGATTCCGGGATTCCGTGCGGCAGGTCTTCCATCGAGCGCCCGCGGCGCGACCGTCCGTCACCGTGATTGTCGAACCGAGTTTCCGCCCCAGCGAGTACGAGCGCGATCAGGCCGAGCTGGACGCGCTGCTGGGCAAGGTCAAGGCGGGCGGACTGAGCGCGCTGTCCGCGGCGGAGCGCGGCCGCCTGCAGGAGATTTCCGAGCGCATGCGCGGCGACTACTCGCGCCGCTGATTCCCCGCGAGCCTGACCGACGCCATGAGCGTATATCGACCCGACAACGCGATGGACAACCCGATCAACTGGTCGGTCAAGGTCGGGCGGGCGTTCGCTATCGACATCCGTCTGCACATCATCTTCATCCTCTGGGTGGTTTTTCAAGTGATCCGCGACGCGGCGGACGCGGCGAAAGCGGGCGGATCGACGTGGAGCATCCTCGGCTGGTCGATCGCGCCCTCGGCGATTCTGTTCACCTCCGTGCTGCTGCACGAGTTCGGGCACTGCTTCGGCTCGCGGTGGATGGGCGGCGAGGCGGACCAGATTCTCTTGTGGCCGCTCGGGGGTCTGGCATACGTTCAGCCGCCGCACACGCCGCGGGCGCACCTCGTCACGGTGATCTGCGGTCCGCTGGTGAACGGGGTGATCTGCCTGCTTACCGCCACGTTCCTCGTGATCCGCGCGGGCGATTGGGGAGTCGTGCCGCTCAACCCGATCCACCCGTACACACCGGTGGATCCGGCGCTCAGTCCCCGCGACGTCCTCTCGTGGATCGTGCTGGTGGTGTTCGGCACGAATTACATCCTCCTTCTCTTCAACGTGCTCCTGCCGTTCTATCCCATGGACGGCGGGCAGATCGCCCACGCCATCCTCTGGAAGCGGCGGGGACATCGGTACGCCACCCTGATGGCCACGACGATCGGGATGTTCGGCGCCGCCGCATTCGGCGTGGTGGCGCTGCTCACGTCGGAAGTGCGGCTGCTGTGCCTGGCCGTGTTCGGCTATGTGACGTGTCGCCAGCGCCGGATGATGGCGAAGGAGGAGGCGTACGGCGACTCGGACCTGGGCTACGACTTTTCCCGCGGGTTCGGGGCGTTTGACGGCGGTGCCCAGACTCAGCGGAAGCACGGGTTTTTCGCCCGGCGTCGGGCGGCGCAGGCCGTGCGGCGGTTCGCCCGCGACCGCGAGGAGGCGCAGCGCCGCAACCTCGAGTTTGATCGCATCCTCGGCAAAATTTCGAAGGAGGGCATGAGTTCGCTGACGTCGCGGGAGCGGAAATTCCTCGATGGCGAAACTCGCCGCCGCCGCGAGTGACGGCGGGCTAATGAACCTCGGGGAGACCTCGAAATGGGCAGGATGAACAAGATGAACGGGATGGAGGTGTTCCGCGCCTTGGGCCATCCGTTGTGAAAGGCGGCGCTCGTCATTCCCGCGCAGGCGGGCAGCCAGCCTGTTGCTTGCGATGAAGCAGGGAATCAGCGGTTTTCCGATGCGGACCGGACCCCTGCTTCCGCGGGGATCACGGGTTCCGCGTCCGGTTTCGAGTTCCACGACGGCCCTAGCCGACAGGGTCCTGTCCGACACATTCATTCGGACGCCGCCCTCGCTGACGCGACGGGTCCTGAAGGCGGGGTTGGGGCACTCATTCAGAACCCAAAGCGCAGGCGCGGGTCCCTGCCGCTCGCCACTTTCCGGCTCGCCCCCGGTACAATGGGGTAGAGGGATCTTCGCACCCGCTGCTCGCAGCAGCCCGAGCCGCTGCCCGCGCTGCAGCCCGCTTTTGCGTGCGTGACCTGTGTTGAATTCGCCGAATCCGCCACATTTTGAAAGGAAGGCGCCATGACTCGCGTTCACTGGCTGCGTCGAGGTTCGCTGATGCTGGGCGTGCTCTGTGTCACGGGGACGACGGTGTTGCTGCAACTCGGTTTTCAGCAGGCCGCCGCGCCGTCGGGAATGAAGCTACCCGTCGGGGAATGGTCGGGCGAGGGGCAATATGCGTACGAGGTCTGGCCGAAGGAGGCCGGCGCCGGCGCGGAGCCGCCCATCAGCGCGGCCTCCCGCTATCCCACGCGGCTGTCCATCCGCGCGGACAAGCTCGACGGGCATGACGTGCTGATTTTCGACATCGTCTCCCGACACAAGGACGTGGGCGTGCTCAAGGACGACGTCCATGCCGTGGTGGCGTTTGAAGAAGCCAAGCGGCTCAGCGAATCGACCCTGCTGTATCGGCTCGTCGATATCGAACTGAACTCGAACGAGGGGCAGCCGCTGCACTATCAAATCGAAGTCCCCCCCGCGTCCGCCAGCCTCATCCACGCAGGCGACGATCTGCTGTTTCTGACACAGCACGGCGAAAATTTCAACGAAACGTATCGCTTCATCGGCGGCGCCAAGGGCACCGTGACCGAAGTTCAGAAGTTCGGGTTCGCCTCGCCCGGCAGCGATGAGAACGAAGCGGGATTCATCCACTGGGTCGAGACGCTGAAGCGGAAGTAAGCCCCTTGGGGCGCGAGGAGGCGCAGGGAGCGCCGCGCGGCAGCCCCGCGCACGCTGGTACCCAGTGCCGTGCCGCGGGGGATCGCCGGCCCTGGACGCATAGCTTCGATTCGGCATGGGGTGGGCCTTGCCTGACCCTCGCCGCGGCGAAAACGGTGCCCATTGCCGATGCCGCTGCACCCGAAGGTATCAACGACCGCGCTTCTTGCTGGCTTTGGCCGCAAGCTTGCGTGTCGAGCGCGTGACAGGTTTGGAAGCGCCACGCGTCGTGCGTCGGCCGGCGCCGCCGCGCTTCGCGCTGGCGCTTCGCTTCACCGGCTTGGAGGATTTCGGCGTTGGCGCCGCGCCCTTCCCTCGTTTCGATGAGCCCTCACCACGTCCTGCCCCCGTGCCGCGACCCGCGCCGAGCACTTTGAACTCGAACACCGGCGACACGTCCTTGAGCGTGTCCAGTTTCCAGCAGAGCTTCAGCACGCGGTCGGCTTCCTTGTCGCTGATGACGCCGCCCGCCAGCCGGCGGAACTTGGCGACGACCTCCTCGTCGGTCATGGGGTTCTCGGCGTGCCCGCGCGGGAAATCGACGCGCTGGCGCGCCACCGTGCCGTCGGCGCAGGTGATGGCGATGTCATTGGGGATGCCCTTCGGGTAGCCGCTGTTCAGCTCCACATCTTCGATGATCGTCGTCCGGTCGATCAGATTCAGCAGGCGCGGATCGGCAAGCCGCTCCTCGTCGAACGTCGCCAGGGTCACGTCGCCGTCCACCAGCGCGGCCGCACAGCAGTAGAACATCGAGTGGTCCGCCGTTTCGCGCGACGTGGGGCGGAGCTTCTCCGGCTCGGAGCCAATGATGCTCACGGCCGCTTCGAAGCTCTTGATGAGGACGCTCGAAATCTCGCGCCCCGCCACCTGCGGGCGAAGCTGCAGGCAGGCGTCGATGGCCGACTGCGAGTGGTATTCCGCGGGCCAGTATTTGATGTACGTCCGGTCGATCATGAACTCCCCGTCGGGCGAGAGCACGAGATCGCGCAGCCCCGGCACGTTGAGCTGCTTCATCAGACCCTTCGGACCTTCGAGTATTTCAAACGGTCCGGTCAGCCCGCGTCGCGCGAGGTCCGCCGCAAAGACGCCGTTGCGCGCCGCGTTGGAGAACGCGCAGGCCTTCCAGTCTGAAATCTGCCCCGTGCGCGTCTGGCGCGTGGCGATGTTGCACACGCCGGCCAGTCCCAGCGCGTGCTCGAGCTGCGCTTCCGACAGCCCCCACAACCTGCCCGCGAGCATGGCCGTGGAGAGCGCGCCGTACACGACGTGGTCCCAGCCGCCCTTGCGCAGGCTGTCCGCGTCGCACATGCGGCATTGCAGCTCATAGCCGATCACGGCGGCGAGGATCAGGTCGCGCCCGGTGCGCCGCGTGGCTTGCGTGACGGCGACGGCGGCGGAGAGGTTGTCCGACGGATGCGCCGGCTCGCGGCTGAGATAGGTGTCGTTGTAGTCGAGATAGCGCACCATGGCGCCGTTGGCGAAGGCGGCGAGGTCGGGCGTGGTGCGATGCTTCGTCCCCCACACGCTCGCCCCGCGCGCCGGCACGGAGACCGACTGCGCCTGCTCGCGGGCAATGCGCCCTGGATTGGAATGATACGCGCCGAGGCAGGTGGCGAGGGAGTCGATCACGCGGCGCTTCACCTCGTGAATCGTCCGGTCCGGAAGATCTTCGTACCGCAGCCCGCTCACCCACTTTGTTATGGTTTGACCCGCCGTCATGCGATGTACATCCATCCAACCTGTTGACCCGGACGGGCAATCGAGGACCCGCGCCGCACGCCCCACCCACAAAACAACGCTCAATAGCCAGGCACCGGATCAGTCCTTCCTCCGCCGATCCCGATGCCGGGGGCGGCATCCTACATGTCTGCGGCAAGCCGGCCAAGCCGCCCAGGGCAACCGCATTCTACGGCCGCCTCAGAGAGCGGGTGCCGCACCAGTCGGTGCTGCATTCCCTGAACTGCAGTTGTCCCGCTGTCAGGGATGGACGAACCGATAACCCAATTGACAAGGCTCCTGCTCACGCGAAGAATGGAGCAGGGAGAACTTTGGTCGCTCCGCGCATTCGCCGGGGAGATCGAGGCCATGGGGGGAGACAGGTCCGGCGGCCTTGACCGCACGTTCCCCGCGCAGCGACCTTGGGCGGCATTGTCCCCTCGTTTCGTTGCCCGCGGTTCGGGGAAGCGCGTGGATGCGATGGGTGTTCCGACGGTGCCGGGATCGTGCCCTTCTGTGAAATGCGAACCGGGACACGGACCCCCCTGTCAACGGGTCGGCGAGCGGCTGGCGGGGGTGCCTGGAGGGAGGGAGAGGCTCACGATGACACACATGTCCTGTGTGCGGGGCGCGCTGCTGCTGGCGTGTGCCGCGACGATTTCGGTTCATGCACAAGGTCTGGAAACCAACGGCGTAGCGGGCGAAGTTTCAGGGCAACCCGTGCTCGTCAGCGACAGCGTGACCGTAGTGCCCGCGCGCGCGGCCCTGATCAACCGGCGGCATGAGCTGGTCAGCGACTGGTTCGAGTTGGACGGAACCTCGATTCAGGAGGACTGCGGCGCTTCGCTGTGTTTCGATCAGATTGAGACCAACGGCGAGGACTCGCAGACGTCGCGACTCGGCGACGGCTACTACGGGCAGGACTGCGGCGTGGGCGGATCGCGCTGGTTCCTCGGACGCAACTATTGCAACACGCTCTTCGCCGACGATGTGGACCTGCTGCCCGACTGCGAGGGTGTCACCATCGGGCGCCTTCAGCACGCCTGGTGGTGGCAGGCCGGCGGCACAGGCACGCGCGAGCAATGCTTCATTGAGTTCTCGTTCTACGAGGATTTCAACGACTGCGACGGCGGCGCGCGGTTCATGGGCGGGATTGTGATCGACTTCGGCGAGTTGGACTCGAGCCAAGGCAACGGCTTCTATTATTCGGATATTCCGCTGTGCTACCTGCCGCTGGACCGGCTGAAGTCTCCGGACGACGGGGCGGGCGTGTACCGCGGCGCCTACTACAAGCGGTTCAACGGTGCGGAGGATTTTGAGTTCGCCACCTGCGCGCAGCCCATGCTGTGGACGCTGCGCAAGCCGCTCAACTGGAGCTTCTCCACCTGGCGTCAGTTCGATGACATCCACCCGCGCGACGGCGTGCTCGACTGGCCCAACGAGTGCTCGGATTACGACTCCGGCGTCTGCGGCAGCCCGCTCGGCGCGGCCACGGCGTTCTTCCGCAAGGGCACGCGCAACGGAGAGAACCAGATTACGCCGAAGCTGCGGCTGGACTGCCTCTCGGGCCAGAAGATCATCGCCCGCGTGAAGAACCTGGAGCCGGGGGCCGTGCTCAGCTACGAGCTGAACGGCGTTGTGGTCAAGACTCAGAGCGGCAATCGCCAAGGCAAGGACCGCGCCACGCTGACTGTCGAGCGGCGGTTCCCCAATACCGTGCGCATCCCGGAATATTTCCTGATGCGCAACCAGAAGTGCGAGTAAGCGACGCCGAGGACGCCGCCGGAAGCGACACGACGCGCCGTGGAGAAATCTCCACGGCGTTTTCATGCGCCGAGGCGCATTCCACGCCGCAGCAACCCGCGGTCCAGGAGATCGACCCGTCCTTCCCGCGCAGGCGTGAATCCACCCGTCATTCCCGCGCAGGCGGGAATCCAGCAGTTCTTGCAGGGCCTGGGTCCCCCGCCTGCGCGGGGGTGACGACTCCAACCTCCAGTCCCGGGTTCTGCAAGCCCCTGCCGGCGACTCGCCCCCCGACCTCTCGCCGCCCGGCATGTGAAAGCGGTCGCGCGCACGGTCGCATCGGTTTTGCGCCACCGTCCTGAACCCCTCCCGTCAACAAGCCGATAACCCACTGTCCGCTCGCGCCGTCTGCCTTGCCCTCGGCGACGACGGAGCGCAGGTTCCGCCGATGCACGGCGGGCCGAGCCGTTCACCCAGGAACCGGGAGGTGCAGGGATGTCCGCCGAGGCGCCTGATGTTTTCGTGCATCCGCACGCGCTGAATGAGAGCCGCAACATCGGCGACGGGACGCGCCTGTGGGCGTTCGTCCACGTCATGGACGGCGCCAAGGTCGGGCGGTTCTGCAACCTCGGCGAGCACGTCTTCATCGAGCGCGGCGCGCGCGTCGCCGATCGCGTCACCATCAAGAACCAGGTGAGCGTGTGGGACGGCGTGACCATCGAGGACGATGCCTTCATCGGTCCCGGCGTGATCTTCACCAACGACCGCTACCCGCGCAGCCCGCGCATGCCGGCCGCGCATGATCGTTATGCTCACCCCGAGAACTGGCTGGAAAGCACGCGCGTCGGACGCGGCGCCACGATCGGGGCGGGCGCGATCATCCTGTGCGGCCTGTCGATCGGCGCCCACGCCATGATCGGGGCCGGCTCGCTGGTCAGCCGCGACGCTCCGCCGCACGCATGGATCGTCGGACGCCCGGGGCGGATCGTCGGCTGGGCCTGCTTGTGCGGACGCAAGCTATCTGAGTCCTTCGCCTGCCCGGTCTGCGGACGCCGCTATGAGAAATCGGACGACGGGCTGTGCCTGGCGGGAGACGCCGGATGAGCAAGCCTCGCCGCATCATGCTGTTGATTCCCGCGTGGAACGAGGAGGCCCGGATCGGGAGCGTCCTCGACCGAATTCCCGCGGATGTGGCGGACGCGGTGCTGGTCATCGACGACGGCTCCACGGACGCGACCGCCGAGATCGCCCGATCGCGCGGCGCGGAAGTGCTGTCGATGGGGAGCGTTCGCGGCGTGGGGGCGGCCCTGCGCGTCGGGCTTGAGTGCGCGGTGGAGCGGCAGTTCGAGATGGTCGTCATCATGGCGGGCAACGACAAGGACGAGCCGGGGGAGATTCCACGGCTGACCCGCCCCGTACTCGATGATGAAGCGGACTTCGTCATGGGTTCGCGATATCTGCCGGGTGGGCGGCATGGCGGCGACATGCCCGCATATCGCAAGTGGGCCACGCGCGTTCATCCGCTGCTGTTGACTCTCTTTACCCGCCGACGGATCACCGAAAGCACGAACGGCTTTCGCGCCATCCGACTCAATATGCTCGCACATCCGCGCATCAACCTGCGGCAGCGGTGGCTGGACGGCTATGGGCTGGAGGTGTACCTGCTCTTCAAAGCGCTCACCCTGGGCTTTCGCCATCGGGAAGTGCCCTGCACCAAGATCTATCCCGACAAGAAACACGGCGTGACCAAGATGAAGCCGGTCATCGGCTGGTGGGACATTCTCAAGCCCGTGTGCCTTCTGGGTCTGGGACTGCGGACGTGACTCCATGAATCAGAAACTCATTACCGTCAACTGCATCGGCGCGGGTCGCTGGGGCCCGAATCTCATACGCGCGCTGCGCAACATTCCACGCGTCCGCGTCAGCAAGGTCGCCGACCGCGATGTCCAAAGACTGGAATTGATAGCCCAGCGATTTCCAGAGATATGCATCACGAGCGACGTGGATGCCGCGCTGACGGACGAAGACGCGGACGCCGTCGTCATCGCCACCCCGGTGCGCACCCACTATGACCTGGCTCGGCGGGCGCTGGAATGCGACAAGCACGTGCTCGTGGAGAAACCGCTCTGTGGCCATGCCGTGCAATGCCAGTCCCTGACCAGACTGGCGCAGGATAATCAACTCATACTCGCCGTCGGGCATGTGTTTCTGTTTAATGCGGGGATTCGAAAGGTGCGCGAGATCATTGAATCCGGCGCACTGGGAAAAATCTATTACATTCATGCCACGCGCACCAATCTCGGTCCCATCCGCGAAGACGTCAACGCGCTGTGGGATCTCGCGTCGCACGATCTAAGCATCTTCCAATATTGGTTGGACGCCGTTCCGCAGGAGGTGACCGCCCATGGCGAAAGTTTCCTGCATGAAGGCGTGGAGGACGTCGTGGTGGCCTCGTATCGCTACCCGGACAACGTGCTCGCCTGCGTCCATGCGAGCTGGCTGAACCCGCGGAAAGTACGGGAAATCACGGTAGTCGGCGACCGGAAGATGATCGTCTGGAGCGACATGGACGTCATCGAGCCGGTGCGCCTGTATGACAAGAACGTGCAGACGCGCCGCGATCCTGGGTATGCCGACAGTCTGGGTGGGTTCCAGACCCAGATCCGCGACGGCGACGTTCTGATCCCGCACGTGGCCGGCGGCGAGCCGGTGGCCGCCGAATGCGAGCACTTCATTCAGTGCATTCGGGAAAACCGACGGCCGTTGAATCACGCCAGCCTTGCCACTGACGTGGTGTGTGCATTGGAAGCCACAAATGAATCGATGCGCCGCAACGGCGCCATGGTGAAAATCGGCGCGCCCCAAGACTGCGACGGCGGACGCCGCCCCGCAAGGCGGATGACCGTCGGTGCGCCGGCGGGATGAATGGAATTGAACTGAATGGAATTGAAGGCGTGACATGAGAATGGGTTGGAGGAGCGTGGTTCTGGAGGACAGGCATGGATGCTGTGAGTTGCTTCGAAAAAAAGACGGACGATACCATTGCATTTGTCGATTTAAAGCGCCAGCACGAAGAATGCGCGACCGATATTGAGACAGTTGTGCAGTCCGTGCTGGCGCGCGGCGCCTTTATCCTCGGCGAGGAAGTGCGCAAGTTTGAGCAGGAATTTGCCGCCGTCTGCGGCGCGCGGCACTGCGTCGGCGTGGGCAGCGGGTTGGACGCTTTGTTCCTGGCGATGAAGGGTCTGGGCATAAGCGCCGGCGACGAGGTTATTCTGCCCGCCAACACGTTTATTGCCACCGCGCTGGCGGTCACGCACACGGGCGCGACGCCCGTTCTCGTGGATCACGACCCGCATTCATGGAATATCGACCCGCGACGAATCCGCCAGGCCGTCACGTCGCGCACGCGCGCCATCATCCCGGTTCACCTCTATGGGCGTCCGGCAGACATGGACGCCATCGTTGCGATCGCCGAGGAGTTGAACCTCGACGTGATCGAGGACGCCTGCCAGGCGCACGGCGCGGCGTACCGCGGGCGCTGCGTCGGTTCGATCGGGCGCGCGGCCGCGTTCAGCTTCTACCCGGGCAAGAACCTCGGCGCGGCGGGCGACGCGGGCGCGGTTGTCACCAACGACGCGGAGCTGGCCGAATGGCTGCGACGAGCGCGGAACTACGGCTCGCACGTCAAATATCATCACGGAATGCTCGGCTTCAACAGCCGGCTGGACAACCTTCAGGCGGCGATCCTGCGGGCGAAGCTGCCGCACCTGGCGCGCTGGAACGAGCGACGTCGGCTGATCGCGGAGCAGTACCGCGAAGGTTTGCGCGACCTGCCGATTCACCTGCCGGAGGAGGCGGCCGACTCGCAGCACGTTTTTCATCTTTTCGTGATCCGCTGCGAAGGGCGCGACGCGATGCTCAACTTCCTCAAGTCGCGGCACATCGACGCGGGCATTCACTACCCGGTGCCCATCCATCATCAACCGGCCTACGCGGACGGTTGCGTGACGCGCGGACCGCTCACGTACACCGAGATGTTCGCCGACCACCTGCTTTCCCTGCCGATCCACCCGCACCTGACGGACGGCGAGGTGCAGCGCGTGATCGCGGCCGTTCACGAGTTCTGCGAGGCCCGCGGCGCGGTGTACAAAGTCGTGCAGAGGAGTCGGCGAGATGTCCTGCCCACTGTCGCGTCACGACCCGCGGACAGCGCGGCGCTGGCGCCGACCGGCGCCCCGCAGCCGTAGCGGTCCTTGGTGGAACTCGAAACCGGACACAGCGCCCGTCACCCCCGCGCAGGCGGGGGTCCAGTGCGCTTGGGAAAACCGCTGGATTCGTGTCACCTCGCAAGCCAACGGCTGGATTCCCGCCTGCGCGGGAATGACGGAGCTGGATTTTCGCCTGCGCGGGAATGACGAGCACCGCCTTTCATCACGGCTGCTGGGCGCTATCACGGCCGCGGTTCCGAGAAGACCGTGGCGGAACAGGCTTGTCCTCCGTGTGCGCGACCTGGCGCGACGGGGCGCGGATCGGCGGAATGAGCCGCACGGATCGGCGAAACGAGTCGCGCGCATCGGCGAAGTGAGCCGCGCGGCAGGTTAGCGGAGTGAAGCAACGCATCCGGGGTTCTCCCCACGGATGCGTTCTTGTTCCGGGAATCCGATGCGATATGCCGATACCTGCGACGCGGCGCCAAGCCTGGAAAGAGGATGCTCCGCGCGGGGCATTCGTGGACGCGGCGCAGGCAAGCTATAATGAAGAGGAGGCGCTGCGCCGGTCGTGAGGCGGCGCTTCGTCCTGAAACCATCGAAGCGAAGCAGAGCGAGGGATGACGATCGACTGGGACAGCTTAAGAGAGCAGTTCCCCATCACGCGGAACTACAACTTCCAGAACCACGCCGCCGTGGCGCCGCTCTCGCAGCGCGCCGCCGAGGCCGGGCGGGAGTATTTCACGCTGGCGGAGAACCACGCCTACGTTCAGCAGGGGTTCTTCAAGCGGGTGGACCGCGTGCGCCAGTCGGCCGCGCGGCTGATTCACGCCGAGCCGGACGAGATCGCGTTCATCAAGAACACCAGCGAAGGCATCAGCTTCGTCGCCAACGGTTTGAGCTGGACGAGCGGCGACAACGTGGTGCTGGCCAACGTCGAGTTTCCGGCCAACGTGTACCCGTGGCAGGCGCTGCAGTCCCGCGGCGTGCAGCTCCGCATGGTGCTCGAGGAAGACGGACGCGTGCCCATCGAGCAGGTCATGTCCGCGATCAACAGCCGCACGCGCGTCGTGGCCATCTCGTCCGTTCAGTTCGCCAGCGGATACCGCACGGACCTCGCCACGCTCGGCGAATACTGCCAGAGCAAGGGCGTGTTCCTCTGCGTGGACGCCATTCAATCGCTCGGCGCGTTTCCCGTGGACGTGAAGGCGATGAACATCGACTTCCTCGCCGCGGACGGGCACAAGTGGCTGCTGGCGCCGGAAGGCGCGGGCGTGTTCTACGTCCGCCGCGAGCTGCAGGGCTACCTGCGCCCGACCACCATCGGCTGGCTGTCGATGAAGAACGCCTTCGATTACGGGCGCTATCAGTTCGAATATCAGGACTCCGCGGCGCGGTACGAGAGCGGCAGCTTCAACCTGCCGGGCGTGTTCTCGCTCGGCGCGGCCATCGACCTGGCGCTGGAGGTGGGCATCGAGAACATCTCCAAGCGGCTGCTGCGCCTGACGGATCGGCTCGTCGAGGGCGTCCGCGCCAAGGGCTATCGGGTCGTCAGCTCGCGCCGCCCCGTCGAGGCCAGCGGCATCGTGGCGTTTGTGTCCGACGTGCACAACCATGCCAAGGTCCAGCATCATCTGCAAAGCGAGCACCGCGTGGTCATCGCGGAGCGCTGCGGCCGGCTCCGCGCCAGCCCGCACTACTACAACAGCGAACGCGAGATTGACCAGCTCATCGAACTTCTCCCGCGGCACTGAACGAAAGCTCGCTCGCCACGACCCGGCGAGAAGGTTGGATGGCGCCGCCCTTTAGTGAGAACCGGATGCGGGCACCCGGACCGCGCCCAAGCCTTTATCAACGTGCATTCTCCGATGCTTCGACCCGAAAAAGCTCGAACTGCCTCGTTTTTCGGGCGAGAGGGGGAGTGCGAAAACTATTTCTCCTTTGCCGCAGGGAGGCATTCCGAGAGGGCACAAGTAGAGCAAAAAGACCTGGCGGAACGCAGGCGGTGGATCGCGTGGCGGTTTCAGGGTCGATGGAAAGAACGGCACAGAACTGAAAAGCAATCCGTCCTGCGCAGGGAACTTAAGAAGTTTGCCAGCCGCTTCATCCGCGTGCCGGCGCTGGGGATCCGCGGCGGGCGGCGCGTGGTGTACAAACGGCTGTCGCGGAAACCGTGGCAGGGCGTCCGGGTGCGTTCGGCGGATGCGCTGGGACGCCCGTTGGCGGCAACCCCAAACTCGCGTCGCCCGCTGGTCTGATGAACGCGGGCGTGGATGCCGGGGTCCGGAAGCTGCGGTTCACATGGGCTTTCTTGAGAGCATCATCACCCCCTACGCGGTCATGACGCCCGGGCTGAAGCGCGCCCAGCCGGCCACGCGACTGGGCGGCAGGACCATTCGTATGACTACCTCTGAAGCCAGCGCGTCGTTCGTCAACTTGCCGGTCCCGTCGCGAACGCGGCGCGGTGACTCGATGCCGGCTCGCTCCTCGCCCGGCGAGCCTGCTGGAGCGGCTCCTGCGTTTTCGACTTTCCCACGGCGCGCGGGTTAAGATGCAACGGCCATGAGGCACAAGCCTTTTACGGGCGGGTCGCAACATCCGCAGGACGCAGAGCATGCGCTGTACGAAACCATGCGAGACTCCGAGTTTCTGCGCGGCGTGGGCCGGTCGTTTCACGACGCGACCGGGCTGACGCTGCGGCTGGTCCCCGGCGGCGACCGGCAGGGGGCGGGGGCTTCATGCTCTCAAGCCAACCCGTTTTGCGCGCTCATGGCGGCGAACCCGACGGCGTGCGCTGCATGTGGATCGGTTCAGGACGTGCTGCGCGGCCGGCTCTCCGAGGACCTGTCGCCGCAGGAGGCGTCGTGTTTTGCCGGGCTGACGGACGTGGCCGTGCCGGTCATGGTCCACCGTCGGCATGTGGGCACGCTGCTGGCGGGGCAGGTGTTCCGGCGCAAACCTGATCGTCGGCACTTCACACGGCTGGCGCGCCGGCTTCAGGAATGGGGGATGCGGGCCGAGCTGCGCCGCATCCGAGAGGCGTATGATCGCACGCCCGCGCTGTCCGCGAGGCGATTTCGCGGCGCGGTTCGCCTGCTGGAAATCATCGCCGCGCAGCTGGCCACGATTTCGCAACAACGCCTGCTCGCGTCGTCGCAGGAGGACCCGCCGCCCGTGTCCGGCGCCAAGGCGTTCATCCGCGCGCACGCGGACAAGCGGGTGAGCGTCGGGCAGACGGCCGCGCACGTGCACCTGAGCCGCTGCTACTTCTGCAAGGTGTTCAAGCGGGCGACGGGCATGACGTTCACGCAATACCTGACTTGCGTGCGCGTGGAGCATGCGCAAGAGTTGCTCAGCGATTCAGCCGCGCGAGTCACCGATGTCGCGTTGCACGCCGGGTTCACTTCGCTGTCGCAATTCCACCGGGCGTTTCGCCGCACCACGGGAATGTCCCCGACAGCGTACCGCGATTCGCGCCGCGCCGGCGGATCGGCGTAGTCTGCTGACCGGTCTTGCATCGGGCGCAACTCGGCTGGCGCGTCGCCGAACCGTGGACAATCCATGCGCGACAATGGGCACACGATGCGCAGCTTCAACCTCCGCCAGGCGTTAGATTCTCAACATAGCCCGGGATGCGGCATCGCAGAGTGTCCCGCCTTGATCGGGGAGAGAGTTCCGTTGTGGATGAGAGCGCCGGATCGCCGCAGGCAGCGCGGCAGCGCTGAGGCTGCGCTTATGCGAGGGACGACCGTCGCCGGAAGGAGTTTTGAAGTGGGTTTTCGATTCTGTCTTGCTTCGTTGTTTCTGGCGGGCGTCGCCGCCGCCGATGAGATTGTCTTTGAACAGCCGCACGACCTGAGCGGGACGCTTTACCAGTCGTCCTGGTGGGCGCCGGATGACAGCGACTACGACCAGTGGGTGTGGGACAACTTCACCCTGAGCGCCGACACGGCGATCACCCAGATCACCTGGCGAGGAGGGTACATCTACGGCGGATATTACACGGGCACCGTGGACAAATTCACGGTCGCCATCTACCGCTCCATCGGCGCCGGAACGGAGCCGGACATTGTGTACGGTCCGCTGGTGGAATACCGCTCCCGGAACAACGCGGGCGAGACGCTGGTCGGCACCTTCGGCGGAACGAAGATGTACGACTACCACTTCACCCTGCCCTCGCCCTTTCAGGCTGCCGCCGGCACGAAATACTGGGTGCAGATCGAAGCGTGGCAGTACGGGCTGCCGGAATGGGGCCTTGCGAAGGGGACGGGCGGAAACGGCAGTCATTTCCGCTGGCTTCGCGGGGGGCACATGTACCAGCACGTGCCGGGCGACGCGGCGTTCGCCCTGCTCGCCGCCGCGGGCTCGACGTACACCATCGCCGCCAGCGCCTCGCCTCCCGAGGGCGGCACCGTTCAAGGAGCGGGCGAGTATCCCCCGGGGTCGCAAGCGTCCTTGGCGGCGCGGCCGAACTCCGGTTTCGGCTTCGTGAACTGGACGGAGAACGGCGTGCAGGTGAGCCGAAACTCGACGTATACGTTCACCGTCACGGGCGATCGCACGCTCGTCGCCAACTTCACGCCCGCGTACACCATCACCACGAGCGCCGCGCCGAGCTACGCCGGCACGACGACCGGAGACGGAATCTACAACGGCGGCGACTCGGTGACCGTCGAGGCCGCGACGAACGCCGGCTTTGCGTTCGTGAACTGGACCTGGCTGGGATTGCCCGTCAGCGACGCTGCGGTCTATACGTTCACGGCGTCGCGAGATCTGCCGCTCGTGGCGAATTACGCCGCGCTGCCGGCGACGGCGGTGTTTGATTTCGACAACGCGCCGGTGCACCGGTCGTTGCCCATCGACCTGACCGTGGACGGGGTGACGGCGCATCTCTCGGCCACGGACGGAGGATACTCCATACAATACGCGGACACGATGGGCTTCACGCCGGAAGGTTTCGCCGGTCTGTGCATTTATCCCAACACCGTGTTCCGCGCCGATCTGCTCGCCGGTTTTTCCCAGATGTTGACCCGCTTCACGATTCTGTACTCGCCGCAGGAACTGGGCTGTGACGACTCCGCGACGATGCGCGTGACCGCGTACAAGGACGGCGTCTTCGTCAAAACGAGGACGACCACCGCGCGCAAGCCGGGCACCTGGCCGACGGAGTGGCTCGAAATCTCCGTCGCGGATGGCTTCAACAGCGTGGTCGTCCATTACGACGCGCCTCCGCCGACGTGCCAGGACTACGGCGTGATCTTCCTGGCCGACAACATGATCGTGGACCGCGGCTGCGGCTTGCCGGGCGACATCGACGGCGACTGCCGCGTCGACCTCGCGGACCTGGCGGCGTTGGTCGGCTGCCTCCAGGGTCCGGGGGTTGCGTGCGCTCCGCAGTGCGCGCCGCTGGATCTGGACCTGGATGGCGACCTCGATCTGCAGGACTTCGCGCAGTTTCAGACGGCTTTCACCGGGAATTGAAACCGCGTGGAGGAAGCCGCTGCACCCTTGAAACGGGCGCGAAGGAACAGGAGAATCAGGGGTGTTCGGGCGGGAGCTGGGGTGAAGGATCAACACTCATGGCCGCCGTAAAGTCTCTTCTCAAGCGTTCGCCGAAGCCCGCACGCAACAAGTCCGCGTCCAAGAAGAACGGTCCAAGGAAGCCGGCCGCTGGAAAGCAGAAACCGGCCGTTCGCGCGCTCGGCGGCGCTGCATTGCTCTCCGCCGTGCGGAGAATGTCGGAGCCTTCGGGCACAGCGCGATTCCAGGCGGGCAAGGCGCTGTCCGTCACGGCCGCGAAGGACCCGCGCCGCGTGTACCCGCACTTCGACGCGATTGCCGAGCTGATGCAGAGCGACTGCAAGCTTGTCCGCTGGAACGCGATGCAGATTCTCACGCGGCTGGCGGCGGCGGACGAAGACCACAAGCTCGACGCTATCGTCGGCGAGCTGCTGGCGATGATCCGCGGCGAGAACCTCATCAGCGCCGCCAACGCCATTCGCGCGCTGGGCAGCATCGCCCTCCACAGACCCGACCTGCACGATCGCATCATCCGCGGCATTCTTCCGGTTGAAGTCGCGACCTACGAGACGCCGGAGTGCCGCAACGTGGCCATTGGGGGCGCGCTGAACGTGCTGAAGGATCTGGGGGCCTCAGCGATGCAGCGGGACGACGTCGCCGCGTTCGTGCGCCGGCAGTGCGACAACACTCGGGGGGCAGTGGCCCGGCGAGCGCAGGGCATGATGAAAGAGCCTGGATCACGCGCGGGCTGACAGCCGCGCCTCATCGAAGCGGATTGCCCAGCCCTTCTCGCCGCGCACGAATCGCGCCGGTTGATTCAGCGGCAGGGGCGACATAGGCCAGACGTGTCCGATGCGCTCGCACGCCACGATCGGCAGGTCGGCGGCTGAATGCTGCGCTTCACTTCTGCGCGAAGGCAGATGATGCGGCAGCAGCGCAAGCACCGCATCGAGCAGGTTCGTGTCTTCGTGGTGGAAATCGCCAAGCACCAGCCCGCCGATCCGATCCCACACGTCGGCGAGCGTCAAGTGCGCCAGCAGCCGGTCGATGCGGTACGGCAGCTCGTTAATGTCCTCCAGCACCAGCCAGGGCAGGCCCGCGTTTCCGTTTGAGCCCTTTGACATCGAGTTCGCCGGTGCGGGCAGAAGCTGCGGGGAATATCGGCTCGCCAGCAGCGTCGTGAAAACCGCGAGGTTGCCGCCGATGAAGCGAACCGGCGTGGTGGGAAGCGCGGCGGCGCCGACCGGGCGAACGGGCAGCGGACGAGACGTGCCGCGCCCGGAGAGCATCGACACAAGATCGTGCAGATAGACTTCTAGCTCGGCGGCGATTTCCTGGGAGGGGGGTTTTTTCCCCTCCTCCGGAGGCTTCCTGGAAGCCGAAGGGATCTCGGTACCGGAAGGCGGTTCCGCAGCCCGCACAGGTTGCAAAACTGTGCTGCAGGCCACCGGTTGCAAACCGGTGCCACAGTCCACCGGTTGGAAACCAGTGCTGCAGGCCACCGGTTGCAAACCGGTGCCACACGCCGACGGTCGCTGTCCGCCGAAGCGCTTCAGCCCGTACGCGATGAACGCCGGGCCCATGTCCAGCACGCCGCGCCCCATCGGATGCGAGGCCACGATGTTCACCAGCGTCGTCAGCTCGCTGAAGCCGAACAGCGTCACGGGGCGCGTGCGGCGGTCGAGAACGCGAAAGTCAATCCGCGGCAGCACGCGCGTCAGCCACGCCCCGCCGCGAACCGTGGCGATGGCCGTCACGTCGTCCTCCGCCAGCGCGGCCGTCAGGTCGCGCGCCCGTTGCGCGTCATCGCCGCGCCCGCCGCGCTGATCATCCTCGGTCGCATCGAGCAGCGTCAAATCTCCGCTGACCTGGAAAGCCGGTTCGCAGACGCCGCGGACGAGGCGCAGAAAACCTTCCGCCCCGCCGACGCCGAGCACCTCGTAAAACCGCCGGCAGGAGCCGGCCGGCGCCGTCCAGTGAATGCGAGCCATGATGCGTTGCAGATCCCGGCAGGATGAGCTTGCTTCAACATTCCATGTGAACCCGGTCTCCACACCTGTGGCACAAGCTGACACACCTGTGGCACCGGTTTGCAATCGGTGAGTGTGGCACCGGTTTCCAACCGGTGAGTGCAGCACCGGTTTTCCAACCTGTGCCAACCCTGAATCAATCTCACGCCGTGTGTTAATGCCCGACGCCAATCCGCCCGGCATCCGGGAAGATAGCCTCAGCCTTTCGCCGCGCGAACAAACGCCGCCGCAAGATCACGGTCCACCGGGCGCGAGAGATCGCCGCCGGGTTTCAGGGCCGTGCCGACGATGACCCCCCCGGCCACGTCGAGCACGGAAGCAACAGTCTGCGCCGTCACGCCGCTGCCGACCAGCACCGGTCGATCCCCCACCGCGGCGCGCACGCGCCGGACGTCGTCGAGGTCCGCCGGGCTGCCCGTGCTGGGACCCGTGAGAATGACGCCGTCGGCCAGCCCGCGGTACACCGTGTCGTACGCCGCGCGGGCGACGTCCTCGGCGTGCAGCGTGACGGCGTGCTTGACGAACACGTCGGCGAGGATGGCGGTCTGCGTGCCCAGCAGCTTGCGGTAGCGCAGAATCTCGTCGGCACGCCCGGTGATCAACCCCTGGTCCGCGGCCACCACGCCGGTCAAAACGTTGACACGAATGAACGACGCCCCACACGCCGCGGCGATGCCCAGCGCCGCCATCGCGTCATTACGCAGCGCATTGATCCCCAGCGAAAGCTTGACGGCGCCGCGGATGCGGTCGGCGATCACGGCCATGCACGCCAGCGACGCCGGCGGCAGGCGGTCCGCGGAGAAAGGCACGTCGCCGAGGTTCTCGATGATGGCGGCGTCGAAGCCTGTTGCTTCAAGGATGGCGGCTTCGCTCACGCACCGGTCCACAATCTCCTCGAGCGGAAGATGGTGCCGCGGGCTGCCCGGAAGCGCCGGGAGGTGGATCACGCCGATCAAAGCCCGCGAAGTTTGCACCGGCACCGTTGCGACTCCTCTGCAAGGGAAAGTGCCCACGATCATCCCGGCGTGATGCCCTGATGCGCGCACCGTGAGAAACGGCGCCCGCGACCCGCCCACGCTACTTCGCCTTGCGGAACACGGCCACCACGTCTTCGATCGGAACGACGAAGAGCTGATTGTCGGACTCGAAGTCCACGGGGATGGCGTGCTTGGGGTTGAAGAGCACCTTGTCGTACTGCTGAATGGGGAAGTCCTCGTCGCGCTCGACCTGCGCGGACACGGCCACGATGCGGCCGGTGATCGTTGGGATCTCGACGGAATCCGGCAGCTCGATGCCGCCCTTGGTGCGCTTCTTGTCCTCGTCCTTGCGGATCAGGACGCGCTTCCCCACCGGCTCGACCGTCTCCAGCCTGGATACTTGCCGCTTGACGGGATTGGACATCTTTCACTCCGCGCGTCGCGCGACGCGGCGACCACCGAATTCACCCTTGCCCTGCTCTATTGAAATCATAGCCGACAGGTGGCGACTCGACCAGCGACAGCGCGCGGCGAGGAATGATTCTTGTCATTCCCGCGCAGGCGGCAATCCAGCGGGTTTGCAGTGCGCTCTGGCGCCCCGCCTTCGCGGGGTGACGGTCCGGATGCCCGATTTCCAACACCGCCGCCGTCTGTCAGTGTTCGTACTTGAGGATCGAATGAATCGGGTAGCCCCGGAGTTTCTCGCGCCCCTTCAGGAAGCTCAGCTCGATGAGAAATGCCACGCCGACGACTTCCCCGCCCAGCGACTCGACGAGCCGGCAACTGGCCTGCATGGTGCCGCCGGTCGCCAGCACGTCGTCCACCAGCAGCACGCGATCGCCGGCGCGGATGGCGTCGGCGTGGATCTCGAGCGTGTCCGTCCCGTACTCCAGCGCGTACACCTCGCTGCGCGTGGCGCCGGGAAGCTTGCCCGGCTTGCGGATGGGCACGAACCCGGCGGACAGGTTCCTCGCCACCGCGGTGCCGAAGATGAAACCGCGCGACTCGGCGCTCGCCACGACATCCACGTGCACGGCGCGGAACGGCTGCGTCAGGTATTCGATCGCCAGCGACAGACCGGCCTGGTCCCGCAGCAGGGGCGTAATGTCCTTGAACCCGACGCCGGGTTTCGGGAAGTCGGCGATGTCGCGGATCAGGTCGCGCAGCTTGGTCAGCTTGATCGGGCTGTCGGGATCCACGATGGACACCTCCCTGTCAGCGGCCGGGGAACCGGGCGCCGCGGATCAAATGGCTCGAACGCGGCGCAAGTCTAGCATCGGCGCAGGCGACTGCCAGCATGAGTCGGCGGCCTCAACCCGTTTGAGTGGCTGAATGCGCTGAGTTGAGCGCACATGCGGGGGTCCACCGCCTCGGACGCGCGGGCACGTGCTTAGACTCCGTTGCACAACTGGGCCGCGACCGTGAGGGAGCGAGGGTTTCCCGCCGGATCCGCGGGCGCTGAAACAGCGTGTTACTGGAACCGCGCGTCCGCGAGCGGCCCTCGTGGGGATCGATGGATCAGACACTCGCCGGAACCGGTTCCGGCACAGCGCGACGGCGGTTCGCTCTCTCACAAAGCCGTGGCACACCGGGATACACTGCTCGCAGAGCAGTGGCACACCGCGATACACTCCTGACGGTCGCGGCGCCGTCATGCACGCGGATGCCTGCTGCCGCCGGTGAAAAAGTTGCGGAGGACCGAGGGTCGCAGCCTGTCGGCGCACCGCCTGTCAAGGCGCGGTCTGGATGACCGGCGCGGCGACCGGCTCAACCGCCTGCGGCGCGACGGGTTCCGCAGGTGCTTGCTCTTGGAGCGCGGGGGCAATCGGCTTGGCGGGTTGGGCGAACTCGACCACCCAGTACGTGCCATGCTCTCCGCCAGCGCGAAGCCCCACGCCCACCTCGCGCCACTTGGGCGAGAGGATGATCTGTCGATGGTCCGGGCTGGCCATCCATTCGCTCATCACGTCCGCGGCGCTCGTCTGCCCCGCGGCGAGATTCTCACCAATGTAGTAGTAGCGGTAGCTCGCGCGGCTGGCGCGGGCGGCCGGACCTTCGCCGTTGATCGGATCTTCGTGCGCGAAGAAGCCCTGCTCGACCATGCGACAAGCGAAGTCGGTGGCGATGCCGTCAAGTCTTTCGGCACGGGTCACGGGAGCCAGTCCCGCGTGGGTACGTTCAAGGTTGGTGAGCTGAACAAGCTGCTCAGACATCCGCTCCATGTCGTCCGGGCTGAGGCACGGGCGGGCGGCATCCTCGCCCACCTGCTTGGAGGCGGCATCGCCCTCGTCCGTTGACGTGGCCGCGCAGCCGGCGAAGCCGACCGGCAGCAGTCCCGCGATCACGACTCGGCAGAGCTTGTGCAGCATCATCTCATCCTCCTGCAAACATTCGGCCGGGCCTCCTGCCCGACTGAACCTCCCTAGTATAAGCCGCCCCAGCAGCACCGACAAATGTCGCAAACTTCGTGCAAGCTGGACTTTACGATTTGTTACACCGGCGAGACGGGCCGGTGCAGCAGCAACAGAGTGATATCGTCCGGAGTTCGCCCATCCTTGAGAAAAGGCGCAAGATCCGCCAGAACCTCGTCCATCGCCGCCATAGCCGGCCTGCCAAACCCGTCGCAGACCGCGTCCACGACCCGGCTCCGCCCCATCACTTGTCCGTGCCGGTCCGCGGCCGTCTGACAGCCGGATGAGAAAACGGCCAATGTCGCCCCGTCCGCCAGCCGCACCTGTTTGCGGGCGTACTCGTACTGCTCGTGAGTTCCGGCCGGCGGCGAGTTCAGCTCCGTCCAGACGCGCGGCTCGCCGTCCTCGTCCACGCTGATAACGCCGATGTCGCCGGCCGTGCAGACCTCGGCCGCGCCGGACTTGGGGTTCATCACCACGATGGCGGCGTCGAGGAGCCGGTGCTCCTTGGAGGTGCGCATGAGGTAGTTCAGCTCGCGCATGAGGATGTGCGGCGGATCGGCGTGAAACGCGGCCACGCGGAAGGCGCTGCGCGCTTCGGCGATGCCCAGCGCCGCGCTGACGACGTCTCCGCGCACGTGCGCGACCAGAACCGACGCCAGACCGTTGGGCAGCTTGGTCACGTCGTACACGTCGCCGCCGCGCTCCTGGCCCGGCTTGGTGTAGGCGGCGAGCTGCAACTGAGGCCAGACGGGCACGTGCACCGGATCGAGTCTCGCCTGCACTTCGCGCAAGAGCGCGACTTGCGCATCGCTCACGGCGCGCCGCAGCACGGTCTGCTCATGCGCGAGCGTTTCCACCTGAACAGAGGCCGCTTCAGCGACGGCCGCAATGAAGTCGAACTCCGCCGGGCTGAGTACGCGCTCGCCCGCAGCCGTGTCCACGTAGAGCAGCCCCAGCGCCCCGTCGCGCGTCGGCAGCGGGACCACCACGGCGGAGGCAAGTTCGGCTTCGTCCGGCTTGATGATGCGGATGCATTGACCGCGCTGAAGGCAGCGGTACTCGAAGGTCTCGAGCATGGCCGGCTCGGCTGCGATAGCGCCGTCGCGCTTCAGCCCGCCCACGAATTCGAGCCGCCCGGACGCCTGTCGCCGCAGCCCCATCCACGCCGTCCTCGCGCCGACCGCGGGCAGCACACCCTGGCACGCGGCCTCGATCACCTGCACGAAATCCGCCGCGCGGCCCAGCCTGGTCGCAGTGTCCATCAGTGCCTTGCGCAGCTTCCCGCCGAGCGTCACGTCCTCCGCGGCGCGCTGCGTATCGGAGCCGGGGGGAAGCGGATATTCCTTCACTTTCTGCAGGATCTTCAGCTCCGCGGGTTCCGCCGCCGGCAACTCGACCACGCGGACCATTTCGATCCGCAGGCGGAAACGGTCCACGACGAGTTCATCCCCGTCCGCCAGCTCCGTCTGACCCGCGATCGGCGACTCGTGCAGCATCGCCTGTCCGCTGGGGTCGATCGGGATGTAGCTCCACTTCTCGCGCGCTTCATCGTGATGCGGCATGATCATCGCCAGGAAGCCGGGCACGGTGGTCGAAGGGAGCTGGACGATGTTGGAGCTGTCCGAGCCGAGGGAGACCGCCGCGTGGTTGAACTCCATCTCGCGGGAGCTGTGGTCGCGCTGATCGGTGAGGATGATCCGCATGTCCGTCGCCTCCGATCTGGTTTTCGAGCAGCAAGAACGCCTGCCGCGCGACCCTCGCCCCCGCTGCGGGAACTGCGCCCGCAGCGGCGAGTCGACCGCCGAACTGGGCAACAGCCGTGGAGGATACCGCTGCCGCCGGACGCGGACCAGAACCTTATCGAAACCGGCCAGCGCGCCGCTCCGCGACGACAAGCTTGCACGAGTTGGGTAGCCACGCGCTTTCACTTCGCGGACGGCGCCGGTCGGGTTGCGTTCCCCTTGCGCCGACGGCGCGCGAGCCACAGCCCCCAGAGCATCAGCGCCACGCCCGTCGCCGTGCCGATGCGCTGATGCCAGCCGAATCCTTCCACGTGCCCCACCTTGATCCAGTCCGCGAACAGCGTCAGCCCGCCCATCAGCAGCGCGATCAGGGTGATGCTCGTGGCGCGCATCACCACGCCCGCGAGGAAGAGGACGATCGAGATGAAGATGGCCGCGATCTGATACCAGCCAAAGCCCGGTTGTTCGCCAAGGCGAACGTAATCCGCGGAGGCGGACAAGGTCGTGACGAACGCGCCGGTGGCAAGAAAGACGGCCGCCTCCGAGAGCGGCGGCGCTGCCGCCGTCTCCACCAGCGGCGCATCCTGCTGCGTGCGCTCGGCGCAGGGCAGGCACAGGTGGCGCATGACTTTGCCTTTCCCCGGCACCTGGTCGCTGATGTGGACGCGGGCGAGCTGACCGCACTGCTCGCAGGTGGGTTTTTCGCCGATCACGACCGCCCCTCCGCCAGCGCCTCGCGCACCAGCCGAACGTATAACTCCGCGCCTCGTCGTTGCGCCGCCTTGTCGATCCACTCGCCCTCGTCCCAACGGTCCCCGGACAGGTCTCGATGCGCCTGGTGAATGGAACCCGGCCCGAACAGGTACGTTTTCGCCGCGTGCCAGCGGAAGTGCGCGATGTCCGTGTTGTACGCGGCCACCCCCGTCTCCCACCCCGGCAGCGTCGCGAGGTTCATCACCGGATCGTTGCCGCCCAGCCAGCGCAGTGCCAGCCGCTCGTCACCGGTCGACCGCACCACCCCCTCCACCCGCGTCTTCACCTCGTTCATCGGTTCGCACAGCCGGATGAACAAGCCGGCCTCGGCGAGACCGGGAACCTTGTTATAGGCCTCCCCACCGCGCTTGATGAACACGTTGAGCGTGTTGCCGCTTTCCGAGTGACGGGCAAGCCACGGCTGCCCGCGCAGGATGTGGAGGGTGCTGGTGAGCCGCTCCAGCGCGTCATCGGCCCGCTCGGGATAGCCGGAATGACCCTCGCGCCCGGTGGCGGTCAGGTCGGCTTTGAGCAGCCCTTTCTGGCTGCGCATCAGGCGATTCTCCGTCGGCTCGCCGACGATCAGAATTTCCGGCTCCGGCAAGTCTCGCCCCGCGCACGCGGCACCGAGATGCTCGCCGCCTTCCTCGTCCACCGTAAGCACCAGCCCGATGCCCGATAAGCCGTCGGCGACAAGGACGTCGAATGCTTCCAGAAAGGCGGCGAGAATGCCATGTGTGTCGCAGGCGCCGCGACCGTAGATGCGCCGCGCGTCTTCATGGGGTCCATACCGGGGCGCAACGGTGTCCACGTGCGTGTTGAAGAGCAGCCGCGGAGCCGCGCCCGGCTGGGATGCGAACAGATTGAAACGCTCGCCGCACACCGGCAGCCGCCGCGTCGTCAGCCCGCGCGTTTGCAGCTCCTGCTCGATGAACTTCATCTTCTCCGCTTCGCGGGGCGTGACGGAGTCGATGGCGATCAGCCGCTTGGTGAATGGCCCCATACGCTCGAAGTTCATGATGTCCGCCTGATAACCACTTGGCCGGGTGTTCCGCTGTGCGATGAGTGACGACAAGGGATGATGCGGGACGGCATCAGCGCCGACAAGTCCGCGCCGCACAGGCCGCGAGGATTGCCCGGTTTACCCATGTTCCGCAGAAACCGGAACTTACGGCGAGGGAAACGGGTCGAAAGGGCGTTGAAAGACCCCGCGGGCTGGACTAGGATTCTGTGTTCGCGGTGTCGTCCTCAGGGAGGCGGGCAAGAGAGCGGGAGGAACCCCGAGCCATGTTGGTACTAGCGCGAGCCAGAGATCAGAGCATCATCATCGGCGACGACATCAAGATCACGATCGTGGAAGTCCGCGGCAACAAGGTTCGCCTCGGCATCGACGCTCCGCAGGGCGTGTCCGTCCACCGCGAGGAGATCTACCTCCAGATCAAGGAAGCCGAAAAGGCCGCGGCGACGGCGGGATCGACGGGCGCTGCTACCCCGCAAGAGTAACGCGACGCCCGCGCCGATTCGCTCTGCCTACCGCACGCGAGCGCAGCGATTCTCCGATCAGCAGCCCTTGAACTCCGCCTTGCGCTTTTCCAGAAACGCCATCACTCCTTCCTTGTGATCGCTCGTCCTGCCGGCTGTTTCCTGCGCGAACGCCTCCGCTTCGAGTTGCGTGGGCAAGTCGCGGGTGGCCGATCCATAGAGGAGGCGTTTCGTCAGACCGATGGCCTGGGTGGGCATCGCGGCGAGGCGGCGCGCCAGCTCCAGCGCCGTGGGCATCAGTTGATCCGGCGGGACGACCTTGCTGACCAGCCCCAGCGACAGCGCCTCCGCGGCCGACACCTTGTCGCCGGTGATGGACATCTCCATCGCCTTGCCGAAGCCCACCAGCCGCGGCAGGAAGAAGCTGCTGCCCGAGTCCGGCACCAGCCCGACGTTCACGAACACCTCGATCAACGACGCCTTCTCCGACGCGAGGCGCACATCGCAGGCCAGCGCCAGGCTGCAACCCGCCCCCGCGGCCACCCCGTTGACCGCCGCGATCACCGGTTTTTCCAGCTCGACGATGCGCCGGATCAACGGGTTGTAGCCCTTGCGCAGCCGCTCACCGAGCACGGGAACGTCGCCCTCGCGGTACTTCGCTTCAAGATCCGCGAGGTCCTGCCCGGAGCAGAACGCGCGGCCCGCGCCCGTCAGCACGACGCAGCGGACGCCCGGATCGCGCTCGATCTGCTTGAAGGCGTCGGTCAGGTCCGCCGTCATGCGATCATTGCAGGCATTGAGCACGTCCGGGCGGTTCAGCGAAATAACGCGCACGCCGCCGTCGTTCTCGACCCTCAAAGTTTCATATGCGTCCGCCATAAGCACCTCCCAGCGCCGGCCACCCCAGCGTAAACGGCGCTCCGCCTGCCGCAACGTTTGCTCATCCGGGGTGGAACTTGAGAGCGGACATGGGACACGTCACCCCCGCGCAGGCGCGGGCCCAGTCTGCCCGGGAAAACCGCTGGATTCGTGCCCCATCGCAGGCCGCCGTCTGGATTCCCGCCTTCGCGCGAATGACGAGCGCCGATTTCCACCACAGGCTGTTACGGATCAATGATGCAGATCTCGATGATCGTGACGAACGCCCCGTCCGGAACGATGACGCGGAACGTGACCACGACCTCGAACGTCTGGAACAGCGCGTCGAACGTTTCGGGGTTCTGGGGATCGCCCTGATTGTCAGGGATTGATCCGAACTCCACGGTGTCGATGACCTCGCCAGCCTCGTTGATGGCCTGGACAAGCAGCGGATTTTGTTCCGTGACGCCCTCGCCATACAGCGACGCCATGCGCAGCCCGCCGATCTGCTCGGGTCTGCCTTCGTTCAGATTGATCGTGGACGCAAGGAAGTCCACTTCTCCGGATTGGATGCCGATGTGCACGGGATTGGATCCGAGGAAATACTGCGCACCCTCGATGTCGCGGAACTCCATGGACATCGTGCCGATTTCCTCGTCGGTGTCGCCATCGACGAGCGTGCCCTCCTGAACTCCCGGCGCGATCACGCCGTCCGTCGCACTCACAAAGGCGAACGGGAAGCAGAAGATGAACACGTCCATTTCTTCGCCGTCATCCCCTTCAACCCCGTCCTCTTCCGCTTCTGCTCCCGACGATCCGGAAGTCGCTCCCGCACCCGCCGCGCCGCCCGTGGCCGAGGAAGTCCCCTCAAAACCGCCAATGCCCGGCTCGCCCAGTCCGCTGTCGCCGCCGTCGCCGCCCCATCCGCTGCTCGCCGTTGCCGCGCCGCCGTTTCCGCCCTGCGTCGCGCCGCCTCCGCCGTTCAGCGCCGCTCCGCCTGCGCCGCCCACGGCCGTGGCGTCGCCCGCGTCTCCGCCCCAGCCGGCATCGAAAAACTTGCAGTCGCCGCCGAACGCCCCGTCGCCGCCGCGCGCCGTCGCATCGCCGCCGTCGCCGCCCGTCGCCCCGGCCGCGGTCGCTGCCAAGCCGCTGACACTGACGGAGGCGTCGCCGCCCGCGCCGCCGGTGGCCGTGGCGCTGCCGCCGTTGCCGCCGTCGCAGCACTCGTTGCCGTCCTCCGGCAGACATCCGTCCGCCGTGGCGCTGCCGCCGTTGCCGCCGACCACGAAGTCGATGCTGACGTTTTCCAACCCCGTCACGCTGCCGCGTGCGAACAGCGCCTTGACATTGCGCGCGCCGGGACCGCCGGTCGCCGACGTGTCCTCGCCGTCCAGTCCGGGACAACTGATGCCGCCCCCGGTGTCCGCTTCCACGGTCGCATCGCCGCCGTCACCGCCCTTGCCGGGCACGATGAGCAGCGAGCCGCCGCTGATGTCGATCCCGCCCGCGCCGGTGATCCGCAGGTTGCCCGCCGCCCCGCCGTTGCCGCCCGTCGCTGACGCGCAGAACGCCGTCGCATCGCCGCCCCTTCCGCCATCCGATAGCGTCAGCGTCACCGCGCCCGTCAGGCGAACCTCGCCGCCCTCGTTGCGGATGTAGAGATTGCCGCCCTTCTTTCCGTCTCGGCCCGCGGCGTTGTTGCCGGACGTGCCGGATTCATCCGTATCCTGCGCATCCGGCGCCGGCGGACCGTTGTACGTCCAGCCGCTGATGTCCAGCGCGCGGTTGCCCGTGAATCTGAAAATCACGATGGGTCGGTCGCCAGCGGGGGTCACACCCGCCGGCGGCCAGGTCCCGGCGACGACGACCGGGGGCAGTTCCACGCCATCCTGATGCGTGTACGGCTTGCCGCCGCGCACGCTCATGGCAGAGGTCGGCACGCTCTCTTCCGGCAGCGGCATGAGCGTGGGGAGGTCGTCACCCTCGGTGCTGAGCATCTCGGTCTCAAGCTCCGCGGGCGTCTGATCCAGCACGGACTCGTCGTCGGTGATGACGGTCGAGCCTTGTGAGGAGAGGATCGCGTCCTCGCCGATGTTCACCTCGCCGTCTCCAACGAGGATGAACACGCCGACCTCCTGCTCGCCCAGCGGCGCGTCGTCCGCCGCCTCTCCGTCTCCCGTGACCGCGCTGCTGACGATCCCGTTGATCGTCAGGTCGCCCTCGACTTTCAGCGTCAAACGACCTGATGGCGCGGTCATCTCCCCGTCGATCGTCGCATCGCCGGTAACCGTGACGACGGCGTGGTTCAGCACGCTGACCGTGCGGCCCGTCTCAATATTCAGCGACGCAAACGTGGTATCGGCCGTGATTTCGTCCGCGGAGGATCCGTTGTCGTTGGCAGACGCGTTGTCATTGTCGTTGGTCTGCCCTCCGCCGGGCGTGCAGGCGTGGAGCGTCATCATGAGCAGCAGGGCCGCCGCTGAACGCAAAGCGAAGTTCCGATCCCACCCGATCCCACGCACGCTTGCGGCAGTCCTCATTGCGATTCTCCGTGAATGAAAGGACTCAATGAGTATCAAACGCTCGATGCAGAAGACAGGACTCGATGCTGACCATGCTCCCCGCCTCGTCCCCGCCTCGCCCCGTCCCCGCCGCCGCTTTCGTACCCTCGCTGCTCGAACTCCGCAACCGCTTCCACGCCTCACATCGCCGCGCCCTTCGCAGCCGCCAACACCGGTTTGGGGCTTCACTCGACAGCCGGCAAGTCGAAGCTGCCCCGCGCTTGACTCGGCTTCAAATGCCACAGCCGCGGAATCATGTCGCCCGCCGGCGGGGCGCTCCTGCGGCGGTCCGCGGTGAAAGGCGACGCTCGTCATTCCCGTGCAGGCGGGAACTCAGCTTCGTCATTCCCGCGCAGGCGGGAATCCAGCCGCTGGTTTGCGAGGCGACAGAATCCAGCAGGTTCCCGGACATCCTGGACCCCCGCCTGCGCGGGGGTGACGGGTTCTACGGCTGGTATCGAGTTCCACCACGGGCTGTTAGTGAACCAGGGGTCTGGCTTCATAAGGGGGCATGAACCACGGTCGGCACGCACATGAGCATTGCTAAAGGCGGCGACCGTTCCGTTCCCCGAAGGGGAAATACGTGAATAACCGCTGGCCCAGCCCGCGGGAATCTTGCCTCCCCACACCATTCGACCCCGAAGGGGTCGCACCATCAGGTCCCATGCTCTCACCGGAATCGCAGTAGACCTTCAACTCCCTTCGGGGTCGGGTCTCCCCGCCCTCGAGAGTCCGTGGGCTGCGCCCACGGCTACCGACGTGGATCCGCTGCGGGGATCACGTGGACACTCCCGCGCCTCAGCGCTGTCAGGCCCGTTCTCGCGTGGATTCCGCGCCCCCGCTACCATGCCTCGCGCCCATGCGGTCGCCGCGACGCGCGACCGACGGCGTGCTGGATCGAGACCATGCTGATTTCGCTCAACTGGATCAGGGAATTCGTGGACCTGCCGGCGGACCTGGATGCCAAGGCGCTGGCGGAGAAGTTCACGCGCACCACCGCGGAAGTGGACGACGTTCGACCGATCCATGTGGCCGCGGACGGGTTGATCGCCGCCAAGGTTTGCTCGCAGTCCGTGCTGGACGACGGAAAGCGGAAGCTGTCTCGCGTGACGCTGGAGGGGTCGGGCGGAGCGAAGTTCGAAAGCGTCACCGCCGCGCCGAATGTCGCCGCGGGGGACGTGCTCGTCTATGCGCCTCCGGGCGCGAGCGTCGCCGCGCGCGGGCGCGTGGGAAGCACGCAGGTCGCCGGCTGCCCCAGCGAGGGCATGATCCTGCCGGGCGAGGACCTCGGCCTCGCGCTCGCCGTGCAGGAGGCGATCCTCCTGCCGCCGCGCGTCGCGCCGGGCACGCCGCTGTTGTCAGCGCCCTTCGACGACTGGATCATCGAGGTTGACAACAAGTCGCTGACGCACCGCCCCGATCTGTGGGGGCATTACGGCATCGCCCGCGAAATCGCCGCCATCCTCAAGAAGGACTTGAAGCCCTATCCCGTCGAGGCCGTGCGCGACTGGGAAAACGCCGGGCTGCCGACGATTCCGATCGACATCCGCGAGCCGGACGCGTGCCGGCGCTACAGCGGCATCCTGCTGGACGGCGTGACGGCGCAGCCCGCGCCGCTGTGGATGCAGCTTCGACTCGGGCATGTGGGTCTGCGCCCGATCAACGGCCTGGTCGATCTGACGAACTACATCATGCTCGAGCTGAGCCAGCCGATGCACGCCTTCGACGCGGCGCAGGTCAGCCGGATCGAGGTGGCGTTCGGCGAGGCGGGTGACACGTTCATGACGCTCGACGGCGTGGAGCGCCGCCTTCCGCCGCGGGCGCTGATGATCCAAAGCGCCGGGAAAAACGTGGCGCTGGCGGGCATCATGGGCGGGCGGCAGACCGAGGTGACGCCGCAGACCCGCACGCTCCTGCTGGAGTCCGCCAACTTCGACGCGGCCACCATCCGCCGGTGTGCCTCCGCGCTGGGACTGCGGACCGACGCCAGCGCCCGCTTCGAGAAGGCGCTGGATCCGATCAACACCGTGGCGGCCATTCAGCGCTTCATCGGGCTGGCGAAAGCGGAGTACCCGGCGCTGAAGCTCGCCAGCCGCGTGTCGGACAGTTTTGCCAAACCGTTCCCCACGTTGCAGATCGCGGTGGACCCGCGGCGCGCCGCCCGCGTGATCGGTCGCCGCGTGGACCGCGAGGAAATCCGCGAAATTCTCGAAGCGATCGACTTCGGCTGCGAGGACGACGGCGAGGGTCTGCGGGTGGAGCCGCCGTCGTTCCGCGCCACGCGCGACGTGACGATCGAGGAGGACGTGATCGAGGAGGTGGCGCGCTTCGTCGGCTACGGGCACATCGCCGCGGAGCTTCCGCGCGTCAGCGTGCGGCGATTCGAGCCGAATGCGCTGCACGATTTCGAGCAGCAGACGCTCGCGTGGTTCTCGCGGAACGAAGCGCTGCACGAGATTCACGGATACATCTGGTCGGACGCGGCGCGGCTGCAGCGACTGGGCATCCCCACCGGACCGCGCATCGAGCTGCGCAACGCGATGGGCGAGGGTCTGCACCCGCTGCGGCGCGAGCTGACGCCCAACTTGCTCGATGCGCTGACGCTGAACCGGTTCCACTTCCCGCAGGTGCGGTTGATGGAGCTGGGCAGCGTCTTCGAGCCGGCCCCGCCGCAGGACGCGGAGTTCCGCCACGTGGGGTTGCTGATCGCGCGGCGGCAGAAGCAGGCGGAGGAGGCGCTGCTTTCCGAGCTGAAAGGCGCGATCGAGCGTTGGGCGTGGTCCCTGCTGACGCGACCGGTTGCGTATGCAACGTGCACTGTCGAGCCACCGGTCTGGTCAGAGCCGCATCGAACGGCGGACGTGCGCGTGGGCGATCTGACGGTCGGACGGATCGGAATCATCCCGCTGGCGATGCGACGCAAGCTGGACGAGCACCTGGCCGCGTGGTCGGCGGCGTGGGCTGAGCTGCGTATCAACGCCTTGGCCGAGCTTGGGCCGCTGATCGAAAAGCTGGGGCGCATCCCGCCCTTCCCGCTCGTCGAGATGGACTTCACGTTCCTCACGCGGCGCGGGCGCCGGTACGAGACCGCCGCAAGCGAACTGGCGTCTTTTTCTCACGCCCTGCTGAAGCGCCTGACGTATGTGACGAGTTTCGAAGGGGAGTCCGTTGGGCCGGACCACCGCAGCCTGACGGTGCGCGCGCTGGTCGGCGACGCGCAGCGGACGCTCGCGGAGGCGGACCTGGAGTCGTTTCGGCAGGCGTTCGCGGCGCATCTGCGCCGCTGCGGGTATGAGATGAGGATGTGAGAACGGTCGTTACGCAGGGCGAATGCTGAATGCGGAATGCAGAATGCAGAAACACGCATTGACATCCTCGGGAATCGGGCGGTTCTTCGCGCGAGTGTCGTTTGCCCCCATCATGCGCATGAATCAACGGAGTGCACCGCCCGGCCCGCGGGACCGCGCGACCTGCCGCCTGCGGACGAGTGTCATTTTGATGGCACTCCTTGCGGCGGGCGGCTGTTCCACGCTGCGCGATCCGAACGTGCCGGAGCCGATCCAGGCGCTGTCCGAGCCTGAGGGCGGCGGGGCGTATGAGCTGTATCGACCCAGCGCGTACGACCGCGCCAAGCGCTGGCCGCTCGTGGTCGTGTGCTGCGGGCGCGGGTGGTTGCAGTCGCCCAACGCGGAGATTCGCCGCTGGACCTCGCTGGCGGAAAGCTCGGGGTTTCTGGTCGCGGCGCCGAAGGTGGACTGGCCTCGATCAGGTTTCGGCTCGGAGGAAGGCGGCCGCGACGAGGCGTGGCGCGCCGGCGAGCGGCACATTCTCGGCGTCGTGCGCCACATCCAGGGCGCGCACAACATCTCCGACGACCGCATCTTCATCTACGGCTGGGCCGAAGGGGCGCTGCCCGCGCTGTACGTCGGACTGCGCAACGCCGAGGTCTTCCGCGGGGTGGCCGTGGCGCAGCCGGAGCTGGATCCCGCGGAGCTGGGTCCGCTCGTGGGGCGCGTGGACCGCGATCAGCCGCTGCTGGTGCGATACTCCGTGACCGACGCCATCACCGGCAAGGACGCGCGCGCGTGCGCGGAGTGGCTCCAGACGCATCACGGCAACTTCACCGACGACCGCGGCACCGTCCGCGAGGGCGTGCAGCAGCGTGTGCTGGACTTCTTCGAGTACGTCGTGGCCACGCGCCCGTGGGTGCACGTGCGCGCCTTCTCCATCAGCGCGGAGCGGCCGCTGGACGTGGCGTTCAAGGCGCGGTGCTCGTTTGCCCCGTCGGCGTATGAATGGGACTTCGGGGACGGCGCCACGTCGCTGCTCTCGGAGCCGACGCACGCGTTCGCGGAGCGCGGCGTGTACCGGGTGCAACTGACCGTCACGCCCCCCAGCGGCAGACCCGTGACCCGCGCCGTGGCGGTCACCGTCCCCAGCCCCGAACGCGCCGGCGGATAAGCGGCGCTGCGCCCGGTTGCGGCGCGGACGGGGGCGACCCACATCGGCGGACAGGATTGCGGAGGCGGCGCGGTGAGCATCGGCGTCCCTGCGGGGCTGCAGTTGCATCGCCTGCAGAGAACTCGGACTTCACCTTACAGGCCACGTTGCATCCGATGAACGTAACCACAACTTCATCGCTCTGAGCCAGCGGGCCGATCAGGCATCCCGACCGGGTCCGAATGCGATCCATCGGGCCCGCGTTTCGACAAGCCGATCGAGGACACGCGCGTTCTCGGTGAGGCGCCCCCGAAACCGTACGCGCCGTAGGGGCCTTCGGAACCTGCGGGAGGCGTCACGGACAGGCCGTGCAGGACACCGCGCCGCTGCCAAACTTGGCTGTCTTGTCGGAAGTCACCTTGAATGCAGGCGCTGTCCATTCGGACGCCCCGCTGTCATACACTGACTTCCAGACGATGTTGCCCGACGTGCAGAAGTTCCCGCCAGTTACCTCAAAGATACCGGCGGTGAAGGTCACGGGCCCAAAGCCGGCGGTGCAGCCTCCCGTGTCAAGGAAGAGCGTGGACTGGGAATCGCAGTTGGTTTCACCGAGGTGCCAATGGCAGGAGCTGTTCACCTTGGTTTGCAGCACCAGCCGCGCATTGGATTCCGCGATCCACCAGCCGTCGCTCGTGCCGGTCTTCGTCCGATCGCTCAGTACCAGGTCAAGCCCTTCGTCGTCCGCGATCACAAATCCACGATTGTCGAGCTGCACCTTCACTTCGCCCTCGCCGTGCAGGAGGACATTGCACGCCAGCCCATCCGGGTAATCGTCGCAGGCGGCCTGCCCGGAGCGCTTGATCGTCAGCTTGTCGCTGCCGTTGTTGGTGTTCTCGTCGATAATCGCCTGCTTGACGAGCAGAATCTCACCCCCCGCCCCGATGACCGTGTGGTCGCCGTTGACCTTCATCGTGGATGCGGAACCCGAACCGTGGTCGCCCAGGACGAGCTGACCGTTGATGGTCGAAGTGCGCGCACTGCCGTCCCCCAGAATCAGGACCGACGTGGAACCGAGCACCGTCAACTTGCCGATGTTGCTCCCGCTGCGGTTGATCGTCAGCTTCTGGGCGTACGCCTCGCTGGAGCTGGAGATGACGGGCATCTTGTGGTTTGTCTGCAACGTGGCGGGAATGATAACCGAATCATCGCTACCGGGCGGAGCGTCCGTTGACGGAGACCAGTTGGAAGGCTCAAACCAATTCGCGCCATCCTCGTCAGTGTACCCAACCCACGTGTACTCGTCTCGCGCCAGAGCCAAAGGTGAAGTGAGCGGCGCACACAAAACAACTATCAGCACGCAACACGTCGCGATTCCGACTTTCATACCGGGTTCCTTTCTCCGTGCGGGTTTGATTATTCCGGTTTGAATTCGCGTTGAAACCGGGAATAGTCCGCAAGGTCCACATCCCCATCGTAGTCGAGATCCAGAAACCTGCATTCGCACAAATCGTCCACTGGTTCTGGCCCGACCATACACCTGTTCAACTTCTTCAGATCCCTCAGATCCACCTTACTGTCAAACTGACTGTCGCCATTTCGGATGCGCCGTAGAAGGAGGATGCCCCCACCCCAGTCGTTATTCACCGGATCGTTGATCCAGGTCGCAACCGCTTCGCCCCACTCATTGATTGCAATGGAGCTATGGGATCGTCGATCGCCGATGCGGTAAGAGCGAATTCGGTTGTTTCGAAGATCGAATATCCACGGGGACCAGATTCGTCTCGCCGTATCGAAGACAAGCGAAAAGGCAACATCCTTATCGTTCAGTTCGCCGCCGGCGCCATGTTGCGCGACAAACTCGAGCACGTCGCCATCGCGCCACAGCATCAGCCTGTGACGGGACGATAGCGTGACGTGCCTGAGGTTGTTAATATCTCCCACCTTATCCTGCGAATCGAATCGGGGCAGGTCGACGATCGTCCCATCCCAGAAACCCTGCGGAGCGCTGGTGTACGGGTTCGCGCACGGATCCAAGTGCAGCCAGACAAGCTCATCGAGATCACTGAGCCTTGCCGATTGATCGCGGTATACATCGTCCGGCGTCATCTGCTTAACCTGCAGGCCATCCCACAACATCACATCCAGATCCCAGTCCCATGGGCAACCACCGTCCGAGTATCGCGACCAGGATACATGACCCACATTGTTGATCTCGATGCCACTAACAGCCCAAGCTTCGTGGATTACGCTCTCGGCGCCGCGTTCGTACATAACAACCTGCTCGATTTCGAGGTCCGGCAGGTGACGCGCCCAGGCAACTTGTCCGCGGTTATTGATGGAGGGTTCGCTGCCGGAATCTTCTCCCACGGTCAGTTGAATGATACGCCCATTGTCGTATAAATAGACGGTGTTCAGGAGCCGATCGTTCTCAAATCGCGAAAAAACAACCTGACCGCAGTCGTTGATATCCGCAATCCGCGGAAAATCGTCATCCACGGCAATCTCTACGGTCTCAAACCCGGGAGGCAGATTGACTTGCGCGCATAGCAGCTCGCTTGAGAGCACAAGGCAACTGAGGACGGCGAAGCTCGAACGCATTTGTTGACACCTCAGGAGCGCGGACGCGTTCTACTCGATCGCAGCGCGGCGCTGCACGGTTGAAAAGCGTGAGAACGTGGTT
>JADZBE010000021.1 GCA_020852275.1 Phycisphaerales bacterium | reverse complement strand
AGCTTGCTGGACTCGCTCACGCGCCGGACGTTTTCGCCGAGCACCGACCGCAGACTCTCATACACGTCGGGCACAGATTCGGCGACGATGCTCGCGTAGTCTTCGTGATAGGCTTTGTACGCGGCCTCCTGGATGGCGACGATCTCGTCGTCGTACGCCTTCGCCTCCGCGTGGGCCGCGTCCACCATTTCTTGTGTGAGGTTCTCGTTGCAGCCCTCCTCGAACTCTTCGGCCAGCGTTTCGCACGCGCGCCACCGGCGCGTGCACTCGTTGGTTTCGTCGGGCGTGGGCAGGAGTTCCGCGAGATTAAGCGGGGTGCGGCACAGCTCGACCGAGACGATCAGAGCGTGCTCTTCGTCGGGCTTTTCGTCCATGAGGCGCTGCACGTCGGCATCGATGATCGGGCCATCCGCGCGGGCGATGCGAGGGGCGCACGGGATGAATGCGAACGCGAGCATGGCCGTGGTTAGTGCGACGCGCGGACGAGGGCAAAGTTGGCCGATGAGCAAATGGCGCGAGAGGTCACGTCGCGATCTGGTCCGCGCGGACTGAAGTCCGCGGCTCGCCGCGAGCGCAGCGTCTGAGAGAGAGAGAGAGAGAGAGAGAACCCGCCCCCGTTACGCCGGGGCATTCCCGGTCAGAATTCATCTTCATTCGGACCTCCTTTCGGTCAGGCGAACCTCAACCGGCCCGAACATGCGGGTATTCTACCCCGGGGCTGGCCGGCAAGCGAGTTTCCGGGCGGGTTTTCGGCGAGCGCAAGGTCTGGCAGGGGACCGCTCGCCTGCCGGCCTCATCCGGGCACGTTCAGCCTTCCTCAGGGCCAGTGCCCCACGGATGCGGGCGCGCTGGGACTTGAGGCAACCCACTCCTTCTCTCCCCGTCGGGAAGAAGGAGGGAGGGGGTGGAACCGCCAAGCTCGACATGCGTCCAACGAGCATGCCGCGTCGTCAATCGAGTCGCTTCACTGCGGCTTACCTCGAAGTCAAAGGAGGATGCCATGCGCACCGCACTCACCCTGCTCCCCCTGTTCATCGTTCCCTGCGCCGTGGCCGACACAGCCACCGCGCCCCACGTCCGCGTGAACTACCGCGACATGGGATCGACGCACGCGCAGGCCATCGCCGACACGGTGTCCGCCGCTTGGACCGTGTACCGCGACGAGTTCGGCTTCGACATGCCGGAGACCGTGCTGGTCGAGGCCGCCATCGAGCGCGGCGCCGGCGCCCGGCTTTACACCGACGGCGCCGACCGCCTCTACCTCACGCTTCCCGACGCCGCCAAACTCAACCGCCCGGAAGTTTCCGGCGTCTTCAACCTCTACGGCATGTGTCACGAGCTGGGGCACATGGCCATGTACCGGATGCTCAAGAACCGCGACTGGATGACGACGGCCGCGGCGGAGGGGTGGGCGCATTATGCCGGGTCGTTGGTCGTGGACCGTGTGTACGCGCTGAAGGGCGAGAAGCTGTGGTGCGATCCGTACGACTATCGCAAGGACGGTTCCGCGCGGCTGACGCAGCAACTGGCCGGTCCTGACCCGGATGAGGTTACGCGCGGCGCGGGGCAGTGGCGCGCGCTGGAACAGATCATCGGCCTGAAAGGTTTTGCGCCGCTCTTCCGCGGATGGTACGCCGCCCAGCCCGACCTGGCCGATCCCGCGCCGGCGCTGTCCGCGGCGGCGGGGCGGGCGATTCCCGCCAAGGCGGCGCAGATCGAACCGTGGTGGAGCAAGGCGCGCGAGCTGTTCGTCGAGCGCCGCGCGATCAGCAGCATGGCCGCGCGCACCCTCGACCCGGGCAAGCTGTCGGGGAAGCCGACGGCGATGCAAGGCGATGACGGCACGCCTGACGGGAAGAAGTCCATCGCCGGCGGCGGGCACGCGCGGCTCTTCGAGTCGCCCGGCGGCGAGTGGTATCTGCGCGGCGTCTCGCTCTTCGGTTCGCGCTACGGCGCGCCCGAGGCGCCGAGTGAGTCCTTTGAGATCGCCCTCTGCGATGAGCAGATGCGCCCGATTGCCACGTGGGCCAAGCCGTATTCCACGTTTGATCGCGGCGACGCGCGCTGGGTGAAGCTGGACGTGCAACCCACGCTCGTCCCCGCGAAGTTCTACGTCTGCTTCAACTTCCGCCCCACGGGCACCAAGGGCGTGTACGTCTCCTACGATTCCTCAACCAAAGGACACTCGCAGACGGCCACCCCCGGCAAGCCCGGCTCGCCGTTCGACGCGGGCGACTGGATGATCCGCGTCGATCTGGACAAGCCGAAGTCGGCGGACGCGCTGGGCGGCGGATGAAAAAAGGGTCAGTGCCAGACCCCGTGTGGCCCCGGTTTTCCACCGGGGAATGTAGCCCAGGTTTTCAACCTGTGCGGCTCTTGAAGCAAAGATCCCTCGAACGGAGGGGCCACCCACGCGCGATCAGGGCGCGATGCCGGTCGTAACCAGAAGCGGCGCGAGCAGATTGATCTTGCGGTGGCGGATGTCGGTGAAGCCCGCTTGAAGGAAGAGCCGCCGGACGAGCGACCAGGGGGCATGGTGCACGTTGCGCTCGACGCGCTGCACGATCACGTCAAAGACGAACCAGCCGATCGCGTTGTCGCGGAAGCCGTCGATGAGGATCAGCTTTCCGCCGGGGCGCAGCACGCGGCGCATCTCGCGCACCACCTCGTCCTGATGCGGGTAGTGATGAAACGAGTTCGAGCACGTGAGCACGTCAAACGAGCCGGCGGGGAAGGGCAGGTGCTCGCTGTCGCCGTTGACGATGTGCACCCGCTCCGCCGCGGGCGTGCCTTCGAGCTTCTCCCGCGCCAACCGGCACATCGACGGCACGAAATCCATCGCCGTCACGTCCGCGGGCCAGGGCGACGACCGCACCATCGCCGCGAAGGACCCCGTCCCGCATCCGACGTCGAGAAGGTGAAACGGATCACGCGCCGCCCGACCGGCGCGCCACGCGGCGATCTCCTCGAGCAGCGCCATGTAGGCGGGCCGAAAGACGAAGAAGTTCAGCAGCGAACGGTCGTAGTTCTCCGACCACCGGTGGAACAGCCCCTGAGCGCGATGCTTGAAATCGCGTGCCCGCAGATCGGCATGACTCGAGGCCGGGTTCGTCATCGATCCACCCCTGCGAAGGCGGCAGGCAAGCGCCGAGAACCGGTCGCGCGAGGAGCAACCCACGCCGAGTTTCCAACCCATGGCGGGACTGCGTGATTGAGCCGCGCCCGACTGAGCCCCGCCCGACGGAGCCGCGCCCGACTGAGCCCCGCCCGACTGAGCCGCGCCCGACTGAGCCCCGCCCGACGGAGCCGCGCCCGTAAGCAGTGCATCCCGGTGTGCCACTGCTCTGCGAGCAGTGTATCCCGGTGTGCCACTGCTCTGTGAGCAGTGCATCCCGGCGTGCGACTGCTCCTTGAGGAAGCGAGTTCCTCCCCACCGCACCGCGCGCAGGAAAAAGCCGGTTCCCGCTCACCGAGCCGTGAGAATAGCGAAGTGCTTCCATCGCGCGAGACGAACCACCGGCGAACTGAAGCAATGCTTGAACACACCCCAAGAACGATGGGATGCTCTCGGATAGCAATCGTACTGGTCATCCAGAAAGCCGCCTCCCGACGGGCACGACTCAGATTCGAGCATTCCCGCTCTGCCCAAGACCGTGAGACCCTCACGCCCGAGCCGTCCGGAAACGTGCGTGAAATCGCGCTACGGGATCGCCCTTCCCTGCGCAAGAACGGCCTCCTTGAAAATCATCTGTAGATTAGTCACAATACAGCAGCGGCCAAGGGGGACTCGACGACCGACGGGCGGGGGGCCAGTTGTTTCCCCGCGCGGGCGGCGCGCGTGGGTCGGCGGGGTTGGTCTCAGGGGATTTCCTTTTTCCAGGCATAGGGAGGACAGGCATGTTGACCCGGAGGATGGGGGCGGCTGGGGTTGCGCTCTTCGCGGCCGCGACCGCGTACGCGCAGATTGGTCCGGATGTGATCGTGGGCGATATTCAGGAAACTGCGAAGTGGACGCAGCGCAACGGCATCACCGCCTTCTCCCTCGGCACGACATCGTGCAACATCGGCGATCAGAACCTCGATTGGGTTGAATGGACGAATCAGCACCCGGTCATCGGGCAGAATCTCTACCGTCTCAAGGATGGGCGCTTCGAGCAGATCGGCCAGAGCTGGCTGAAGCATGGATTCTTTGCACTCTCGCAAACCCTCTGCTTCACGGACTGCCAGGGCACGGATGGAACCTCGCTGGGCGTTCACTGCTCCGATCCGTACAGCGCCGGCCTGAACGGCAACCAGTTCAACCTCGGTCCTCGTTCCGAGGTGAACGCCTCCACCGGATACTTCCCCTATCCCTACGGCGATCACAACGTTGAAAGCGGGCTGTCCTTCCGGCTGCAGGTGCACAACACCGACCTCAACCCGGAACTGAATTCCGGCGCGATGTACTTCGCCGAAGGGCAGTACGTTCACCCCGACGACGCCTCCTTCGAGAATGATGACAACAACGCATCGTACCGCCGCGTCAACATCGCCGGCGTCGAGCCGAACTACAGCCTCGTGTTTGTTACCGGGCATCCGACGCAGCGCGAGAAAGCGGCGATTCTCGCATGGGAGGACTTCGACCCCGCGGTCAAGACCGACTATCTCGACGTTCCTGACGACGGCCGGTTCATCATCGCCTACAAGGCCAGCGACAACGGCGACGGCACGTTTCATTACGAATACGCCGTGCAGAATCTCAACTCCCATCGCTCGGCGCGGTCGTTCATGATTCCGCTGCCGCAGAACGTGAACATCACCAACGTCGGCTATCATGACGTGGACTCGCACAGCGGCGACGGCGTGGACGGCGGCGTGTACTCCAACGTGGACTGGGCCGCCACCGTCGGCGAAGGCTTCATCATGTGGGAAGCTGAGACCTACAACGCCAACCACAACGCCAACGCGCTGCGTTGGGGCACGCTGTACAACTTCCGCTTCGACGCCGACCTGCCGCCGGGCGCGGCGGTCGCCACCGTCGGGCTTTTCCGTCCCGGCTCGCCGAACTCGATGAACATCGGCGTGAATGGGCCCGTCGGCGGAAGCTCGGTTCCCTGCGACGGCATCAAGAAGTTCGCGGCCTCGTGCAACGTCAGCACGGGTCGCGTGATCGCCAAGATCGTGACCTTCGGCACGGGGTACGACGGCTACTCGGTGGGCTTGTCCATTGACGGCAACTCGGGCTACGCCACCATCTCCGGCAAGAAGGCGAAGTTCTCGCGGATCGTCACCGGACAGGATCACGTCGTGGAACTGACGGACCCGGCCAGCTGCAAGGCGCCGATCAACGCGACCTGCCAGTAGACGGGCGACGCGACGCACGGGCGACGGTGCCGCGCGCGGCGCGGCTCATGGGTTAACTCTGACACGGCGCTGACTCGAAGCGGGTCGGCGCCGTGTCTTCTTGCGCGAGGATACGCGCACTTGCTCCGCGCGATTCACGTGCTCGCCTTCTTGCGATTTGGTCCAAGGCGCGAGCGGCGCAGGCCGCCCGCAGTGGAACTCGATGCTGGGCAAATGGACCGTCACCCCCGCGCAGGCGGGGGTCCAGGGCGCAGGGCCGGCCCGCTGGATTCCCGCCTGCGCGGGAATGACGGAGCTGGATTCCCGCCTGCGCGGGAACGACGAGCCGCGCCTTTCATTACGGGATGCACGACCCTCCGTGGCCGAAGCGCATGGGCGCCGAGGTACACGTCGCGCCGAGGAGCAGGTCACGTCGAGGAGCAGGTCACGCCGACGCGCGGCGCGGGGCTGCCGTGGGCGGGGCGCTGCGTTCCTGCGCCCAGCGGCGGATGGCGTTCCACTGCGACTTCCAGCCCGCGTCGAGGCGCAGGCGCAGCAGCGCCTCGAACATCGCGTCCAGCGTCCGCGCCGTGTCACGCAGGGACATGAACCGTTCCTCCAGCGCCGCCGCCGGATCACGCTCCTGCGAACGCGGCAGTTGCAGACCGGACACCGTCCACGCCGGACCGTTCAGCGAGAAGGAGAACTCCTCGCCGCCCAGCGCCAGCATGATCCCCGCGCGCACCGGCAACTTCCCCGAGGCCAGCGCCAACCGCGCCTCCGGCGCCGAGGCCGGGGCGTCCGCGCGGATGGCGACGCGCCCCGCGACGCCCCATTCGCACTCGAGCTGCATGGACGTGTGCAGCGCGAACTCGATGCTGCGCTCCCCGCCCGCGGGGCACAGCCCCTCCTCCTGGTCGCGCAGCCGCCACAGGTGCGTCAGGAATTCGCGGCCGAGAAAGCCGCGATCGTGCCCGTTCATCGACGCGCCGTCGATTCCGGCCCCCATCGCCGGCGGTTCGGACAGGGGATCGGCCGCGACGTCCTCGAACGCCCGCGACAAGCCCGCGCGCTGCGCGAAGCGGAACGCGACTTCCTCCGCGGTGGCGGGCACGAGGCTGACATCGAACGTGTCGGCGCACAGCGAAATCAACCGGTCGGCGGACGCCGACCCGGTGTTGCCGAAGTAAATCACGCCGTCTTCAAGATCGAGCAGCACCGGCGCCGCCGACACGCGACGAAACGCGCCGCCCTTGGCCTCCTCCTCCGCCCGCGCCAGCGCCGACTCCTTCGCGTCCTTCTTTTCCGACCGCGTCAGGAAAAGCTTGCCGCTGTCCGCGAGGCGCGAGGCCTCCTCCATCATACGGTAACTGCGCACGATGGCGGGCGGCGGCGCGGTGCGGTCGATGCGCAGCCCGAGGTGAACGAACCGCCCGACTTCAAGGCGCTGCGGCGCGGTGAAGTCCGCGTCGAACAGGTGCGTGGGCTTGATCCATCCGAACTCGACGCCGTCGCGCGAGAGGGTCTGATGTCGCCCGAAGGCGTGCGCGTGCAGCGCGTCGAGCCACGTCTTGCCGAGGCGCTGCGGATGCTCGCCGACGATGAAGAACCTGCGAAACGTGACGGCGCCGGATGCGAAACCCATGAGTTGCTCCTTGTGACCCAAGCCCGCGGACGAAGCCCTTGCGAGGCAGTCTTTACACGCGAATCACCCAGCCCGCGAGTGCCGCCGAAGAGCAAAAACAGCGGCCTCTGTGACATTTTTGTTCGATCGCGCGTCGGCGGGTTGACCCGCGCGCCGGTCGCGGGCACGATCCAACTCGCGCCGCCGCGAGAGGCCGCAAGAGCGAAGGCGGGCAGAGCCCGCCCTACGAGGAGGTCTGTCGGCAGGCTCGTGGTTGGCGGAGGTTTGTGGGCAGGCGGGTGGTTGATGGAGCGAGTGCATGGCACGGCAGGACGTGGAGCTGAAAGTTGAAGAGGTTCATCATGTCGCGCGCCTCGCGCGGCTGGAGCTGACTGCCGAGGAAGCACAGTCCTACGCCGGGCAGTTGTCGTCGGTGCTCACCTACGTGCATCAGCTCGCCGCGCTCAACACGACCCACGTCCTGCCGACGGCGCACGCGCGCCCGGTCTGCAACGTGCTGCGCGAAGATGAGACCCGTCCCGGCTGCGGCGCGGAGGCGGCGTTGAGCCGCGCGCCCGCGCGGCAGGGCGACTTTTTCCGCGTGCCGAAGGTTCTGGACTCCCCGGAGGGATGAGGCGCGCATGCGGACGATGAGCGAAACCGTCGAAGCCGTGCGCCACGGCGAGCTCCGCGTGGAGGCCGTGGCGCGCGCGTCGCTGGACCGCATCCGGCAATTCGACCCCGCCCTGCACGCCTTCCTCTCGGTGGACGCCGAGCGCGCTCTTCATCGCGCATCGCAGCTCGATCAAGCACGATCTCGCGCGCAGCCGATCGGCGCGCTCGCCGGCGCCGTGCTAGCCGTGAAGGACAACATCTGCACCTCGGCGGGCTGCACCACCTGTGGCAGTCGAATGCTGGAGCGATTCCATTCCGCCTACGACGCGCACGTCGTCGAGCGGCTGGAGTCCGCGGGCGCGATCCTCATCGGCAAGACGAATCTCGACGAGTTCGCCATGGGCAGCAGCACGGAGAACAGCGCGTTCGGCCCGACGCGCAACCCATGGGACGCGCGGCGCGTCCCCGGCGGCTCCTCCGGCGGATCAGCGGCGGCGGTGGCGGCCCGCCTGGTCCACGCGGCGCTGGGCAGCGACACGGGCGGGTCCATCCGCCAGCCCGCGGCGCTGTGCGGCGTCACCGGCTTGAAGCCCAGTTACGGGCGCGTCTCGCGCTACGGGCTGGTCGCTTTCGGCAGCAGCCTCGATCAGATCGGACCCCTCACGGCGGACGCGCGCGACGCGGCGCTGCTGCTGAACGTCATGGCCGGGCACGATCCGCGCGACTCGACCTGCGCGGCCGAAGTCGTGCCGGATTACGTTGCCGCGCTCCAGAGGCCCGTAAGCGGTTTGCGCATCGGACTGCCCGAGGAGTATTTCGGCGAGGGTCTCAGCGTCGCGGTGCGCGATGCGGTGTCCGCCGCCGTCGAAGTGCTCAAGTCGCGCGGCGCCACCCCCGTGCGCGTCACGCTGCCGCACACGCCCTACGCCACCGCCTGCTACTACATCGTCGCGCCGGCCGAGGCCTCCAGCAACCTGGCGCGCTTCGACGGCATGCGCTACGGGCGCCGCGCGGAGGGGGGCGCGGACCTGCTCGACACGTACACGCGCTCGCGCGGCGAGGGGCTCGGCGCTGAAGTGAAGCGGCGGATCATGATTGGAACCTATGCCCTTTCCAGCGGGTATCATGACGCCTACTACGACAAGGCGCTGCGCGTCCGGACGTTGATCCGCCGCGACTTTGACACTGCCTTCAAGCAGGTGGACCTCATCGCCTCGCCCGTCGCACCCACGACCGCGTTCGAGCTTGGAGAGAAGGCGTTGGACCCGCTGGCCATGTACCTGAGCGACATCTACACGATCTCGGCCAACCTCGCCGGCCTGTGCGCCATCAGCGTCCCCTGCGGGTTCGACGCGCTCGGGCTGCCGATCGGGCTGCAACTGATGGGCCCGGTCACGGGAGAGGAAAAGCTCCTAAGCGTCGCCCACCACTATCAGCAGGCAACGGACTTCCACTGCCGCATCCCGCAGGCCTTCGAGACAAAGGAGGCGGCGTGATGGCCGCGACGACGGTCGGCGCCATCCTGCGTTCGAGTCAGGCGTACTACGGCCTGATCTGCGTACGGCAGACGCTGGACCACGGCATCGCGTACTACAGCAAGCCGCTGGCGGCGCTGCCGCAGGCGAATCAGTTCCGCGAAGTGGTGATCGAGAATCCCGCGGATGTCGCGCGCGCGTATGATGCCGCCGAGCGTCTTTTCGCCGGGCTGGGGCTGACCTGTCACCGATGGGCGCCGGCGGAAGGCGCGAGGATTCCAGGGCTGGCGGAACTCCTCGCCGACCACGGGCTTGTGGAGCGCGCGTATGATGCGCTGACGCTGACGCGCTGGACGGCGCCAGGGCGGCAGGCGCCTGAAGGCATCCGAGTGCTGCCGGCCCGGGCGATGCGCGAGGCGTTCGCGGCGACGTTCGGCGCGGCCGCATTGGAGCATGACGCGGAGGTGCAGCGGCTCGATCAGGCGTCGATGGACATGTTCGTGGCGCTGCGCGGCGCCGAGCCGGCCGGACGATGCGCGCTGTACCAGGTGGGCGACATCGGCCGGGTCATCGGTCCGGTGGTGCAGCCGCAGTTCGCAGAGCAGGGCGTCGAAGAGGCGCTGCTCGCCTGCGTGCTGGCGATGGGGCAGCGTCTGCAGATGCGGACGATCTGCACGCTCCTGCCGGCGGAGGACCCCGGGGGGCGCCGGTTGATGCAGTCCTTCGGGTTTGAGGCGGACGGTCGGATCTTCGAGTATCATCGGCAGCCTTCCAAGGAGGGGACATGATTCTGCGAGCCAGATACGTGGCGCCGGTCGATGGGCCGGTGATCGATGACGGGTTCGTGGCGGCCGAGGGCGGGCGCATCGTCGAGGTCGGCCCGTGGAAGAAGCCGCGCACGACCACCGGGGAGACGCTCGACTACGGCGATGCGGTCATCGTGCCGGGCTTCGTCAACGCGCACACGCACCTCGACCTCAGCGACCTGGGCGGAAAAGTCCCGCCGGGCGCGGACCTGATCGACTGGCTCTCGCGGCTGATGAAGCTGCGCAGCGCCATGACCGTGGATGAGACCACCGTGGCGGAGGCCGTGCGGCTCGGCGTTGAGCAGTCGCTCGCGTCAGGCGTGACCACCGTGGGCGACGTCACGTCGTCGCCGGACTGGACCCGGCCCATGCTCGCGCGCTCGTACCTGCGTTCCGTGTCTTATGGGGAAGTGATCGCGATCGGGCAGCGTCGCGGGCTGCTGGAGCGGCGGCTTGCCGCGGCGCTGTCGCGCGACTGGGCGGCGCCCCGCGTGCGCGTGGGCGTGTCGCCGCACTCGCCGTACACCGTCGAGCCGGCCGCCATGAAACGCTGCGGCGAGGAGGCCGAAAAGCATCTGGCTTCGGTCTGTGTGCATCTGCTGGAAAGCCCGCATGAGGAGGAATTCGCACGCTTGGCGAGCGGACCCCTGCGCGAATACCTGGTGGGGCTGAAGGTATGGGACGAGCGCGTCGCGGCGGCGGACTGCGACCCGGTGGAACTGCTGCGGCGCAGCGGTCTGCTGAACTCGCGCCTGCTCCTGGCGCACGTCAACTACGTCAGCGACGCGCAGATCGCGCTGCTGGGCGAGTGCGGCGTCAGCATCGCCTACTGCCCGCGGACCCACGCCGCCTTCGGACATCCGCCGCATCGCTGCGCCGACATGCTGGCGCGCGGCATGAGCGTCTGCATCGGGACGGACAGCCTCGCGTCGAACCCCTCGCTCTCCGTGCTCGACGAGCTGCGCCACGTGCGCCGCGCGCATCCGGAGATATCCCCCGAGACGCTGCTGCGCATGGGCACGCTGCACGGCGCCAAGGCGCTGGGCTTCGGCGAGGAGGTCGGCACGCTTTCGCCGCGCCGCTGGGCCGACATGACCGTCGTCCCGATCGAGCCGAAGTCCGTCAAGGATCCGCTGGCGGCCATCTTCTCCGGCAAGCTGCCGCCGCTGGCGTCCTACGTCGCCGGCAAGCGCGTCCACCCCGCCGAGTCGGCCGACGCCCGTTGACGCCGAACCGTACGCAAGCGCCGGCCCATCCAAGCCGCGCCCAGCAGAGCTGCGCCCGTAAGGAAGCGGTTGTTCCACATGATCCGCGCCACTGCACGAAACGCCGCGCTACGGCTTGGCAATGCAATACAACCGCTTCTCCCCGCGCAGGTACAGTTCATCCCCCGCAATGGCCGGCGAAGCATTGAAAACGTCGTCAAGGGTGTTGTCCGCAATCAACCCAAACGCCGCGGCGTCCTGGATGACCGCGATGTGCCCGTTGCGTCCTGCAATATACACGCGCCCGGGCGCGGAGACGGGCGACGCGTACACGCCTTTGATCGTGTCGAGCCGCTGCGGCCCGTAGTGCTTCTCGCCCGTCAGCGCGTTGAGGCAGGTCAAGATGCCGGTGCTGACCTGCAGGAAATACAATCGCTCGCCCGTCAGCACCGGGGACGGCACATACGGCGTATCCTGATTATATGTGAAGGCGATGGCCCCGCCGCCGCTGATGTCGCCCTTCGCCTCATCCAGCTTGATCGCCATCAGGGCGCTGCCGCGGAAGCCGCTGGTCACATACACCAAGCCATTGCCATAGACCGGCGTGGGGATCACATTGGCCGTCATGCCGCTGCATTCCCACAAAATCTTTCCCGTCTTCAACTCATAACTGCGCACTCGGTTGGCCGCGGCCGTCACCACCTGCGGCGAGCCTTTGTGATCTATGATGACCGGCGTGGCCCAGGAGGTCGGCTCGTCGCGCGCGGCGCGCCACAGTTCCTTCCCCGTGCTTTTCTCCAAGGCGACAATGAAGTCGTCGCCTTCGTGGTCCCAGTTAACCACGAGGGTGTCTCCGTGCAATGCGGGCGAGCTGCCCTCGCCGAAGCCGCTGCGCGTCCGCATGTCGCCGAAGTCTTTTTCCCATTTGACCTCGCCGGTGGCGGCATCCAGGCAATACAGCCCGCGCGATCCAAAATGCGCGAAGAGCAGCTTGCCGTCCGTCACCGGCGAAGCCGACGCCTGCGACGCGTCCTGATGCCCGCTTTCGTGCGGAACTTCCTCGCGCACCACGCGCTGCCAGACGGTCTTGCCGGTGGCCCGGTCCAGCGACATGACGGAATACTGAAAAATGTGTGTGGGCTTGCCGCCGCCGGGGCGACCCTGTGGTCCGCCGCGGGATCCGCCGGGCGGGGCCGGTTCCGCGGGCTTGCCCTCCTTCGGCGTTTCGATCGCCGTCTGAAGGTACACGCGGTCGCCCCAGATGATGGGCGCGGAATGCGCCCGGCCCGCGACCTCAACCTTCCAGCGGACGTTTTTCTCCTCACTCCACTCCGTGGGCGGATTCCCCACCGGCGCCGCACCCGTCCCCAGCGGACCGCGCCACTGCCCCCAGTTCCGCCCGGCATCCGGCGCCTGCGCCGACGCTTGAACCGCAGCCCCCAGCAACACCACCGCCATCACGCATTTCATCATGGATCCGACTCCCCGACCTTCTGCTCCGGCGCCCCGCCCTTACGTGCCCGTCATCGTATCAACGCCGCGGAGAAATGACGATCCCCGCCATGTTCCATCGTTGAACATGCGGTCACAGGATCGTGCAAGACGCCCGCGCATGTCCTCTGAACATCCCGCGGCAAGCGTCTATTCCGAACGGAATCCCCATGCCGAGCCGCGCCCTCAGAACCCGCAGCGCCGGCGAGGGCGAGCGCGCCATAGCGAATGCAGAATGCAGAATGCAGAATGCTGAAAGCGAAACGCCGCCATCCATGCTCCCCACGCACGCGTGGGGCGTGCCGCGCCTCGCTCCCTTACGGTCGCGGCGCTGTGGGTCGCGGCTCCGTTGGGCGCGGCTCGGATAAGCCATATGAACGAGGCGGAACACCAGCGCCGCAAGCAGGTCCTCACGCGACGCCGTCGCTTACCGCACCTTCACGACGACCAGCGCGATGTCGTCCGACTGGTCCGCCAGCCCCACGAAGCGGCGGATGTCCCACAAGATCTGCTGCGCCATCGGGGCGGCCTCCAGCGCGCGATGGCGCAGGATGGACTCGCGCATCCGCGCGCGGCCGAAGACTTCGTTCTCGAAGTTCATCGCCTCCGTGGTGCCGTCCGTGGTGAGGATGAGAACGTCGCCGGGCAGGACGCGCAGCTCGCCTCCTTCATAATGCGCGTCGGCGAACGCGCCGATGACCAGCCCGCCCGCGTCCAGCCGCATGAAATCCTGTCCGCGCAGCAGCACGGGCGGCTCATGCCCGGCGTTGCAATACGACAGCCGGTCTCCGTCGGCGTCGAAGATGCCGTAGAAAAACGTGGCGAATTCCTGTGGGTCCGTGTCGCGGTACATGTGCTCATTGACGTAACCGATCGCCTGCGCCGCCGTGCCCGCGCGCGTGGAGTACGTCCGCAGGGCGGCGCGGATCGACGCCATCAAGAGCGCCGCGGGCACGCCCTTGCCCACCACGTCCGCGATGCCGATCCCCAGCCGCCCGTCCGCCATCTCGATGAAATCATAAAAATCCCCGCCTACCTCCAGCGTGGGCGAGTACACGGCGCCGACGTCGAGGCGTGGATGGCTCGGAGGCCGCTGCGGGATCATGCGCCGCTGAATCTGCGCGGCATACTTCAGTTGCCGCTGCGAATGCTCCGCCCGGAGGCGCTCCTCGTGCAGGTTGGCGCTGATGATCGCCGCCGCCGCCTGCGCCGCGATGGAGCGCAAGAGCTCGATCTCGTCCGGACCGAAGTACCGCCGCTCGCTCGTGTACACCCGCAGCACGCCGACGGTCCGTCCCCGGTGCGACAGCGGCACGCACAGACCGCTGACGATCCCCTCCGCCGTCGCCTTGTCCCGGAAGCGGATGCGCGGGTCCGTGCGCGCGTCCTCGATGTACACCGTCCGCCCGTGAAAGGCGGACTGGTCAATCTCGTTGTTCGCCAGCAGGATCGGCGGTTTGTTGAGATACTCGTCCGACAGACCCGCCACGGCCCTAATCACCAGTTCGCCCGTGCCCTCGTCGAGAATCCGGATGCCGCACGCCTTCACGCGCAGCGCCGCCACCACCCGCTCCGCCGTGCGGTTGAGGATGTCCTGCAACTCGTGCGACTCGGCCAGAAGCTGCGTCACCTCGTGAACGACCTGAAGATCGTGGAGCTGCTTGCGGATCTGCAGCGACTGCCCGTAGAGCGTGGCGATGGTCTCCGCCAGCAGGTCCACGAACTGAAACGTGGCCTTGCGGTCTTGCTCGGTCCACGCGGGAACCAGGTCCGCCGCCTGCTGCAGCTCCTGCTCGTCCACGCCCGCGCCTGCCGCCACGGCCCGAACCTGTTCGAGGGTGAACTTCCGCGGAGGCCTCACGCCGATGACCAGCGTCCCCAGCCGCTCGCCGCTGAACACGATCGGCGTGCCGTACAGCGACACGCCGCTCTGCCCCGTGAACGACACCTGCTCGGCGCTGTCCCGCTGGGCGGCCTCTCGAATGCTGGATTCGCACATCTGCCGACCCGCGGGCGTGCGGTTGAGGAGGCGCAGAAAAACGCTGGCGTAGGTCGGCGTGGTGATCATCTCGCTCTGCGCGTCGCAGATGCAGATCGAGAGGCTGGTCATGGCCGAGAAGCGGTTCTGCAGCCGCTGCAACGCCCCGATATCCAGAAGCTGCCCCAACGGCGGCAGCGCATCGCCGTTGAGGCTCGTTCGCACGGTGATGGTGTCGCTGTCACGCATGATGCGGGATGTTGCAATCGAGACCAGACGGTCCCGAGGACGAATCGCAGTGTATGTCATTCTTTTCCTCTGCTCAAGTTATCGGGGTTCACGCAGCGAACCTGCGACGAGCGACGCGTAGGGCGGGCCAGGCCCGCCTTCAAGCCCGCGCCACTCCACGGCGGACATGGCCCGCCCCACGGGTTCGTGATTTGCCACGGCCTGGCGAGTACGCCAGACCGTGCCACCCTGCCGCGCCACTCTGCCGCGCCACCCTGTCGCGCCACCCTGCGCGACCCGACAAGCCCCGACGAATCCGGACCCTCCCCCTCTGGCAGGCTGGGGTCGCCGGTTTGACCGGTCGATGTCAAGATATCGTGGAATCCGCGCCGGAATCGGGCGGTTTTAGCGCGTAAGAAACAGACGCCTTCCGGGACGAAAGGTTAGAGCCGGCGCCGGAATCCCCAGAACCGTTTCGACCGGCGCGCATCGAAGACATGACGAGGCATCGCGTATGAGCACAGGCAGGCTGATCGGGATCGATCTGGGCACCACGTTCTCCAGCGTCGCGTACGTGGACGCGACCGGGCACGTGGTCTGCCTGCCCAACCGCGAGGGGCAGACGCTCACGCCTTCGGCCGTCTGGCTCAACGACGCGGGGTTGCTCGAGGTCGGCGCTGCCGCCAAGGCCGCGTTGACCACGCACCCGGACCGCGTCGCCGTCGCCTTCAAGCGTCGGATGGGCAAGCTCGACGAGCCATTCAAGCTGAGCGACCGCCTGTGCGACGCCGCGGAGCTGTCCGCCGCCGTGCTGCGCCGCCTCGTCGAAGACGCGGAGCACGCCATCGGCCCCATCGCCGGCGCGGTCATTACCGTCCCTGCCTACTTCGGGGATCGGGAGCGCAGCGCCACGCTCCGCGCCGCCGAGCAGGCCGGCATCCGCGTTCTCGACATCCTTAATGAGCCGACCGCCGCCGCGCTCGCCTACGCCTTCGACGCCTACCTCCAGGCCGGTGGCGACCCCGGCGACGTCGCCACCGCCTCGATCGCCGCCACCGCGCCGGCCATCAGCGTCGTGTGCGACCTCGGCGGCGGCACGTTCGACGTCACGGTGATCCGCATCAATGGCAGCCGTTTCGACGTGCTGGCGACGGGCGGCTCGCTGACCTTGGGCGGGCGCGACTGGGACGAGCGCATCGCCGACGCCATGGAACGCCACATCCTCGACCATGCCGGCCCGGATCCGCACTACGATCCGCGCGCCAAGGCGCGCATGCTGCTCGACGCGGAAGCCGCCAAGCATGTCCTGAGCGTCAAGCCCGAGGCGTCCGCACCCGCGCCGTACGACGGCGTGCCCGCCCTGACGCTGACGCGCGACCGGTTTGAGTCCATCACGACCGTCCTGGCCGAGCGGATGGAGGAGATCATCGCCGGCGTGATGAACGACGCGAAGCTGACGTGGGCGCAGATCGAGGAAGTGCTGCTCGTCGGCGGCTCGACGCGCATGCCGCACGTGCGCCAGCGCATCGAACGGCTCAGCGGACTGACGCCCAACACGCGGCTTCAGCCGGACCTGGCCGTCGCGCAGGGCGCGGCCGTGTATGCGGCCATTCTGCACGTGCAGGCGCAGGCTCGGTCTCCCGTGGCGGCAGGCGCAAACGGCGGATCGGGCGCTCCGATGAAGCAATCCGGCTCGAAGAAATCCACCGCCACCCACAAGCGCACCGCTGCCGGCGCACGCGCCGCTGCCGACAAGCCCACCGGCGCCGGCGCAGAAACCCCCGACGCCGCGCAAAGCTCCCTCGCCGAAATGGCCGACGTCCCGTTCCCCGACGGTCTCTTCGAGGAAGCATTCTCCGAAGCGGCCGGGTCGATCAAGCTCACGCAGGTCAACGCCCGCTCGCTCGGCGTGATCGTCCGCTCGCCGCGCTACGCCAAGTTCGTCAACGCCATCGTCATCCCGCGGAACAGCCCGCTTCCCGCGGAGGAGTCGAGGCGCTTCGTCACGCATGAGTCCGGTCAGCGCCGCATCCGCATCCCCATCGTCGAGGGCGAGACGCGCGACGTTCAGCAGTCAGTCGGAATCGGCGTTTGCGTCATCGAGCCGCTTCCCGCCCATCTCCCGGCCGGCGCGGAAGTCGAAGTGACGTTCACCTACGACGAATCCGGCCGCGTCCGCGTGCGCGCGGAAGAACTTTCTACGCACACCGCGGCCGAGACCCTCCTGCATCGTCCACTCTCAGAGCCGCCTCCGCCGAGCGAGCTGAACGAACTGGCCGCTGCCGTCGCTCAACTGGCCGGCGTGTGACGAGAATTGGCCCGTCTTGTGGTTCTGCGTGACCTGGGTTGACCAGGCGACATGGACGGAGAAATTTGTTCAAGTCCGGCTCACGTCATCTCACTGCCGGGGTCTGGCCAGGGATTCTGGCATTTCCGTTCGAGCCGCGCCTGATTTCGATTTCGTCCAGCGAGGCTCGACCCATTCTCCGAGGTCGAGTGGACTCGATCTCCGAAGCCGAGTCAGTCGATCTCCGAAGCCGGGTCAGCCCGATCTTTGAAGCCGATTCAGCTTGATTTCCGGAGCAGCGTCAGCTCGATCCCCGCAGGGGATCCACGTAGGTAGCCATGGGCGCAGCCCACGGAATCCGGCGCGTCGGGAACGCAACCCCGAACGGGGTTGTACGTCTGCTGCGATTCCGTCGCACGCCGGGGAGCCGATGGTGCGACCCCTTCGGGGTCGAATGCTGTCGGGGGGCGAGATTCCCGCGGGCTGCGCCTGCGGCTAGGCACGTATTTCCCCTTCGGGGAACAGAACGATCGGCGCCTGCACCCATCGGTCGGCGCCTGCACCCATCGGTCGGCGTCTTCACGAATCGGTCTGCGTCTTCACGCCTCGGTCGGCGCCTTCACCAATCGGTCGACGCCTACACGAATCAACCAGCGCGTTCACGAATCAACCGGCGCCTTCACGAATCGGTCGGCGCCTGCACCGATGCCCACGGGCGCGCCGATCGTTGTGGACGTGCTTTCTTGAGGACAGGCCCGCCGATCACTTTTCAGCGAAGCCCGATTCCGATCGTTCCCTTAAAATCCCGGCTTCCTTGCCTTCCAAGGGCGGCCTGCCACAATGAATGGCCAGACCCCACTGCCGCACGTCGCAGACACGTGCAGCGACAGGCGCCGCTCCCGGCGTTCGCCACATTGCGGCGTGGACGCCACACCGCGGCACCGTGACACAACATCCATTTGTCGTACTTACGACTTCACTTCCGCAGCGGATCGCGGGTATGCTGGAAGCGCCGAAATTCAGTCGCCGCGCTACGTGCCGGACGACTGTCGCCGACCAGGTCTGCGGGAGGATTCCGCATGAACGTGACGTTGGCTCTCCTGTTGCTGTCCACCGCATTGCAGCTCGTCGCGTTCATCGCCGCGATCAGGCTGATCCGACTGCAGCGAATGCGATCGGCGTGGATGTTGCTGACCGCCACGGTGCTCCTCATGCTCCTGCGGCGCGTGCTCTCCCTGACAGAGGGCGTGTACCCGGCGCTCCATGCGGCCATGCGGGGCATCCCCAGCGAAGCGGTCGCGCTCCTGATCTCGATCCTGCTGTGTCTGGCGATGTGGCGAATTCGAGCGACGGTGGGGGACTGGAGGCGATCAGAGTTGAAGCTCCAGCTTCAACGCGACCTGCTTGAACGAATCGCGCGACGCTCGCCCCTGGGCGAAACGCTCGAAGCCCTCGTCGTCGCCGCCGAGGCGCGGACGCCGGGCATGATCGCCTCGGTCCTGACGCTCGATGACGACGGCGTCCACCTCCGCCATGGCGCCGCTCCCCGCCTTCCGAATGCCTACGCCCGTGCGATCGACGGGGTCGCCATCGGGCCTGCCGTCGGCTCCTGTGGCACCGCCGCCCATTATCGCCGGCGCGTCATCGTCGAGGATATCGCCACGGACCCGCTGTGGAACGATTACCGCCACCTCGCGTTGCCGCACGGCTTGAAAGCCTGCTGGTCGGAGCCCATTGTCGCGCCCGACGGTCAACTGCTGGGCACGTTTGCCATGTATTACCGGGAGCCGCGCGGTCCGCTGCCCCACGAACTGGAGTTGATCGAGACGGCAGCCAAGCTCGCGGCGATTGCCGTGGAGCGCGAGCGCATCGAAACGGCGCTGCGCCACAGTGAGCAGCGCCTTGCCGGCATCATCGACTCCGCCATGGACGGCATCATCACCATCGACGAGCGGCAGCGCATCGTCCTCGTGAATCCCGCCGTGGAGCGGACGTTTGGCGCCAAGGGCTCGGACCTCATCGGCAAGCCGGTTGAAATGCTGATCCCCGATCGATTTCGTCCGAATCACGCCGACCACCTTCGCCAGTTCGCCGCCACGGGCGTCACGACGCGGGGCATGGGCGATTTCGGCACCATCTGGGGTCTGCGCGCCGACGGCACGGAATTCCCCGTCGAGGCGTCCATCTCGCAGATCAAGATGGGCAGCGGCCGTTTGTTCACGGCCACGCTCCGCGACATTACCGAGCGAGTGCGGTCCGAAGCCGCGCTGCGCGAGAGCCAGCGCGCGCTGAACACTCTGATCGCCAACCTCCCCGGGCTGGTGTACCGCTGCTTGAACACGCCCGATTGGCCCGTGGAGTACATCTCCGAGGGGACGGTCGCCCTGACCGGTCATTCCGTCTCGGACTTCATGAGCCGCAAGATACACTTCGGCGACCTCGTTGACCCGTTGGACGCCCAGCGCGTCTGGGACGAGGTTCAGGCGGGCGTGCAACGAAAGACCCCCTTTACCCTCACGTACCGTATTCGAACCGCCGACCACCAGACCAAGTGGGTCTGGGAACAGGGGCAGGGAGTTTTCAACGAGGCGGGCGAGCTCCTCGCGCTGGAAGGATTCATCACGGACGTCACGGTGCATCGCCAGGCGGAACTGGACCTGCGAGCAAGCGAGGAGCGGCTTCAACTCGCCCTCCTCGCCGGACGCATGGGAACCTGGGACTGGGATCTGCGGACCGGCAAGATCGTCTGGTCGCCGGGGCACATCCGCCTCTTCGGCCTCGAACCGGACGCATTCGATGGTCGCTATGAGACCTTTGCGCAGCGCATTCATCCCGACGACCTCCAACCCCTCGAAGTCGCGCGCCAGAGAGCCATGCGCGAGCACCGCACCTATGAACACGAATATCGCACCCTCTGGCCGGACGACTCCGTTCACTGGGTCCGCGGGCGCGGAGAGTTCACCTACGACGAATCCGGGCAGCCCGTGCGAATGGTGGGCGTCGTTTCGGACATCACCGAGCAGGAAACGTCGCGCCGCCGCCTGGCCGAGAGCGAGTCGCGCCTCCGCGCGATTCTCGAAACCGAGCCGGAATGCGTGAAGATCGTGGGAAGAAACTGCGAACTCCTGGACATGAACCCGGCGGGACTTGCGATGATCGAGGCGGACGCGCTGGATCAGGTCGCGGGACAGGACGTGTGCAAGCTGCTGGAACCGACCCACCGTGAAGCCTTCCGCAAACTCAACGATCAGGTGCTTCACGGCAAGCCCGGAACGCTGCAGTTCGAGCTGGTTGGACTGCGAGGCGCCCATCGGTGGATGGAAACGCATTCGGTTCCCATGCGCGACGCGGAGGGGACCATCAGCGCGGTGCTGAGCGTCACGCGCGACGTCACCGCCCGAAAACGCGCCGAGGAGGAACTCCTGCAGGCTCACGCCCTCCTCGAAGAGCGGGTCAAGGAGCGCACGGCGCAGCTTGAGCAGATCAATCGCGAACTCGACGCTTTCACGTACTCCGTCTCGCACGACCTCCGCGCCCCGGTGCGCCACATCGGCAGTTTCGCCAAGATCCTGCTCGACAATCATTCCCCCTGCTTGACCGGCGAAGCGCGGCACTGCGCCCAGACGATCACCGCCGCCGCCGCCAAGCTTGGCCGCCTCATCGACGAACTGCTGCGATTCTCCAGACTGGGTCGCGCGGAGATTCACCGCCGACCGGTGGACATGAACCGCGCGGTGCGCGAAGTCTGGGCCGAACTCGCGGCTCAACGTCGCGTGGACCATTTCAAGCTCGTGCTCGGCGATCTCCCCATCGCTCAAGGCGATCCCAATTTATTGCGTCATGTCTGGACCAACCTCCTGGACAACGCGATCAAGTACTCTTCTCAGCAACCGAATCCGGAGATTACCATTGGCTTCTTCACGGAAGGGCCCCATGTGTGGTACCATATCCAGGACAATGGCGTGGGATTCGACCCGCGCTTCGCGGATAAACTGTTCGGAGTTTTTCAACGGCTTCACCGCGAGGAGGACTTCCCGGGAACCGGCGTTGGACTGGCGCTGGTTCAGCGCATCGTTCAGCGGCACGGCGGCGCGATTCGGGCTCATGGCCAGGTTGAACGGGGCGCGCGTTTCGAGTTCACTCTGGGGTTGACCCGTCATGAACAGGCCGACTGAACTCCTGCTCGTCGAGGACGACGCTCGCGACATCGAGCTGACGCTGCGCGTCTTCCGGGAGCACAAGCTCACCAATCACGTGATCGTCGCGCGCGACGGTGAAGAGGCCGTGCGGACTCTGCTCCCCGACGACCCGGCCGTCCGCGCGTCGAATCCGCGCGTCGTGCTTCTCGATCTGAAGCTCCCCAAGCTCAACGGGCTGGAAGTCCTGCGCCGCATCCGGGGGGACCCGCGCACGCGCGCCATCCCGGTGGTCATCCTGACGTCCTCCCGGGAAGCCCCGGACCTGAAGGAAGCCTACGAAATCGGGGTCAACAGCTACCTCTGCAAGCCCGTCGAGTTCGACGCCTTCGTGAGCGTTGTGAAGAACCTGGGACTGTACTGGCTGCTGCTCAACGAAGCGCCGGATGCGTCCTGAGCTGGATGGAAGCGAATGCCGATGCCCGCACCCTTGCGCGTACTGATGGTTGAAGACGATCGCCAGGACGTGGACTTGTGTCTGCACGAGCTGCGCCGCGCCGACTTCCAGCCGACCTCGCGAACCGTGCAGACGCCGGGGGACCTGCAATCAGAGCTGGGGCGGGGAGCTTGGGACGTCATTCTCAGCGATTACACCATGCCCGGCTTCAATGCCATCGAAGCGCTCGAAATCGTCCGTCGCAACGACGCCGAAGTCCCCTTCATCGTCGTCACCGGCACCCTCGACGAGGAGACGGCCGTCGATTGTCTCAAACGTGGCGCGGACAATTACGTCCTCAAGGAAAACCTCGCGCGACTCGGCGCCGCCGTGCAGCAGTCGCTCAAGTTCCGCGACGAACATCGCCATCGCCAGCGACTCGAGCATCAGCTCCGCGAGGCTCAGAAGATGGAAGCGCTGGGGCAGCTCGCCGCGGGCATCGCTCACGATTTCAACAACCTCATCACGGCGATGATGGGCTACGCCCAGGTCGCACGGCTGCTCATCCCGCCCGGTCACGAGTTGACTTCGCCGCTGGACGGCATTCAGCAGGCGTGCACCAGCGCCGCAGCGCTGACCAAGTCGCTGCTCACCTTCAGCTGCCGCGGCGAGGCGCAGCGACTTCCCCTCCACCTCGGGCGCTTCGTGCAGGATACCCTGCGTCTGATCCGCCACATGCTTCCCGCCACGATCGAAGTCCACGCCGACACCGCCACCTCCGCGCCCATCTTCGTAAAGGCCGACGCCAACCAGCTTCAGCAGGTCCTCCTCAACCTCGTGCTCAACTCCCGCGACGCCATGCCGCGCGGCGGCGAACTGGGTCTCCGCGTTCTCGCCGAGCCTTGCCCGGAGGAGGACGTTTTCGACATGGTTTCCACCGCCGGATTGGGTTGCGTACGGCTCACCGTCGAGGACACCGGCGACGGCATCCCCGAGCACGCCCTGCCCCACATCTTTGAGCCGTTTTACACCACCAAGCCGCGCGGTCAGGGAACCGGACTGGGGCTGTCCATCGTGCACGCCATCGTCACCGATCACGGCGGAACGATCGACGTCCTCTCCCGACCCGGTCGCGGCACGAGCATCGACATCCGGCTGCCGCGAGTCCTCGCGCCGCAACCGGAAACGACGGACGACGACCCGACCGTCAGCCGGCGGGGGCAGGGGCAATCCATCCTCATCGTCGAGGATCACCGACAGGTCCGCGCCATCATGGCCGAGTGCCTCGCCAACGCCGGCTATCGCGTGCTGCAGGCCTGCGACGGCGCCCAAGGCCTCGAGCAGCTTCGCGCCGCAGCCACGCCCGTGGACCTCGTCATCCTCGACGTCGATCTGCCGAAGCTCGACGGACCCACGTGCCTGCTGGCCATGCGTGAAACCCACCCCGCGCAGCGTGCCCTGCTCATCAGCGGCCTGGCGAACCGCGCGTCCATCGCCACGACCCTGCCAGGCGAGGACGTGCTGCCCAAGCCATTCTCGATGAGCCAACTGCTTGCCGCCGTTGACGAACGTTGTACGGCGCCGTCCATGCAAGGAGAATGTCCGAAATGAACACGATCAGAATCCTCGTGGTGGATGATCATGCCCTCGTCCGCTCGATGCTTGCCGACCGCCTCAAACGAGAGCCTGGGATCGAAGTCACGGGCGCTGCCGGCACGGCGGATGAGGCGTTCGACCTCGTGCTCAAGACTTCCCCCGATGTCGTGCTCATGGACATCGACATGCCCGGGCTGATCTGCTTCGACGCCGCCCGCCGCATGACCGCCGCGCGCCCCTCCACCCGCATTCTCTTCCTCAGCGCCTTCACCCACGACCACTACATCGAGCAGGCGCTCTCGGTGGGCGCGCTCGGCTACATCACCAAGACCGAGCCGCCGGACGTCATTGTCTCCGCCATCCGCAAGGTCAGCGAGAACATCTCCTACTTCTCCGAAGCCGTCCGCAACCGCATCGTAAGCGACGAGCGCGGCGTGCGACTCGCCGCACAGCCCCAGACCCGCGCCTCCAAACTCACCTCGCGCGAGGTTGAGGTCGTCCGATACCTCGCACGCGGACTGTCCAAGAAAGAGATCGCGCAGGTCATGCATCTCAGCATCAAGACCGTCGACAAGCACACCTGCAACCTCATGGACAAGCTCGACATCCATGATCGCGTGGAACTCGCCCGTTTCGCCATCCGCGAAGGGCTGGCCGAGCCGTGACCCACATGCTCACCTCTCTACCCCCAGGTGGATTATCCGCCGTTTCGGCGGCCTAAGGTGCTCCCCCCATCGCCTCCGTCTGAGTTGAATCCAATACTTCCATAGTGATGACCGGCTTCTGCGATGCGGCCCGGGCGCTGTCGTACACGGCGATGCCGCGGTTGCAACCCCTTTATCGCGGAGACATGAACATGACCTGCACCCAGCGCTGCCCGACCGGCCCGGATGCTGACGAGGTGTCCGAAGCCAACGACCTGCTCGATCGCCTGGAAGGGATCTTCCAGCGTTTCTCCGGGCGTACCCTTTCCCCCAGTTGCGTGGACGCCGTCCTCTTCCTGCGCCACGAACTGCAAGCGGCCGCTCGACAGGCGATGCAGCCCGCGGGCCTCTAATCCCCGCCATCAGACGAGGGTGAGAATCGATACGAGTCATTCCCGCGCAGGCGGGAAACCGGTTCGTAATGCCCCCGCAGGCGGGAACCCGGCGTCTGGGGGCGCGGTCCGGCGCACTCGCCAGGCCGCGGCGGACGACACTCCGGCGCTTCCCTCGCGGGAGCCGCGGCCCCACGCGCCAAATTCTCCCTGCGCGCGTTGAATGGACCCTTGCAAAAGAGGATAATGACCTCTCGGGGGTAAGAGGTCTTTTCAGGGTCGCCGGCGTTCAGCCGTGCAAGGGAGGAAGCCCATGATCCGCCGTATCCATTCGATCGCCCTGTTCGCGCTCTCGACATTGCCGCTCATGTCGTTCGCCGCGCCGGCCGGCGTGCCTGACCAGAACGCACCGCCGGTCCTGCACGAGTCCCGCAAGCATGATCCGCCCGCTCCCCCGCGCCCGCGCGTCACTTCGCCGGCGCTCCCGCCCGATAGGCTCACCGTCCGCGGCTTCACCAGCATTCAGGTCAACGTGGACGAAAACGGCGACAACATCGTCGGCGACGCCGCCAACGAGCCGAGCATCGCCATCGACCCGACGAACCCGAACAACGTCGTTATCGGATGGCGGCAGTTCGACAGCATCAGCTCCGACTTCCGCCAGTCCGGCTACGGCTACAGCCACGACGCCGGGCAGACGTGGACGTTTCCAGGCTCGCTGTGGCCCGGACATTTCGGCAGCGACCCGGTCCTCGGCGCCGACTCCGGCGGAACGTTCTATTACATGGCCATCGGAGGAGACAACCCCGGCGTGCGCCTTTTCAAGTCGTTCGATAAAGGCGTCGTCTGGGAAGGCCCGATCTCCGTCAATGGCGCCTTTATCGACAAGGAGTGGTTTACCATCGACCGCAGCGGCGGCATTGGCGAAGGCCACATGTACCTCACCTGGTCCGCTCAGCGCCAGTTCAGCCGCTCCGTCAACGCCGGGCTGAACTGGATGACCGCCATCAATATCCCTCTCGACACGACGGTCTGGGGCACCCTCTCCGTCGATCCCGACGGGCTGCTCTACTGCTGCGATCGCGGCTTCCGCGTGGCGCGATCCTCCAATTCGCAGGACGGAAACCAGACGCCTGCCTTCGAGCAGTCCGTTCAAGCCGACCTGGGCGGCGTGCTGCGTCTGGGCGGTGTTCCGAATCCAGGCGGGTTGCTCGGCCAGCCCTGGGTCGCCACCGATCACTCCTCCGGACCGACGCGCGCCAACGTCTATCTCCTCTGCGCGGTGAACCCGCCCACCCCCGACCCGCAGGACATCATGTTCACCCGCAGCACCGACCGCGGCGCGACCTGGAGTCCCCCGGTCCGCGTCAACGACGACGCAACCACGAACACCTACCAGTGGTTCGGTTGCATGGCCGTCGCCCCCGGCGGGCGCATCGACGTCGCGTGGTATGACACGCGCAACACGGGGAGCGACACCCTCTCCGAACTGTACTACGCATACTCGACCGACGCCGGCGTCACCTGGTCTGAAAACGTGCAGGTCGGTCCCGCCTTCGACAGCGTCATCGGCTGGCCCCAGCAGAACAAAATCGGCGATTACATCGGCGCGATCTCCGACGCGGGCGGCATGAACCTCGCCTACGCGGCCACCTACAACGGCGAGCAGGACGTGTACTTCGTGCGCATCGCCCCGGACTGCAACGCCAACGGCATCCACGACGGCGACGACATCGCCTCCGGCCACAGCTCCGACGTCAACGCCAATGGAATCCCCGACGAGTGTGAGACCGACTGCGGCGCGATCAGCAAGTTCCGCGCCACCTGCCGCGCGGGCACGCTGCGGGCGAAAGTCCGCTCGACGCTGGCGGAAGGGACAATCCTGCACGTGGACAACAACGGCGACGCGAAGACGATGACGATCGGCGCCGACGGCCGCGGCAAGGTCAAGTGGACCGGTCAAACCGGCGCCCACACCGTGACGCTCATTGAATGCCCGGACCGGACGCGCGAGGTTGCATGTGAGTGAGTATCGGAGATGTCAACCCGGCCATCAAGTGGTTGACAACTTCAACGCAGAACCATTCATTATTCAACGGCTCATCGCAGTTGAATGCAGGGAGGAGTTGTAAACTATTGGATGCCCGGAGTAATAACCGCGGCGTCCACGACATGCGGGAGAAAAAGGAGTGTTGCGGCACAGCTTGAAGCCATTGGCGAACGCGTGAAACACCCCCAAGTGGAAAACAGCGAATAGCAGAGGAAAGTGATTGCACGGGTTGCAACTTTCTTTCCTTCTCCGCTTCGACTACAGTTTCCTCTGCACCAACGGAACTAATCGGGGGGCACCAGAAGCATCCAACTCATGCAACCCAGCCATGTAGCGCTCCCTGAGATTTCCAAGTTCTGCAGGGAAGCAATCAGCCGCTGCTCTGACGCGAGTCTTACTGCCTGATCGCGCATGCCCGGATGCAATTTCACTAGCACCGCAAGAAGCGCATCGTGAGTGGCTTCGGTTTGGGGCCGCTCGCGCAGAGATCGCTCAACCTCAGCGAATTCATCCGGCCAACGTATCGCAAAAGCGAGACAACTGGAGACCTGAATATCGTGATTCGTGCTCGTCGCCCCACGGCGGTAGATTGCTTTAGCATCATCAGCCTTGGCTGGAAGCAGCATCGCAAAGATCTGCAATCCCCGGCGCGACCGCTGTACTTGTTCAACGAATTGAGGGTCGCCTTGTTGGCTGGACCTCGACCTCTCAACCGCGTCCCATTTGTTCCATCCGGAAAACTCATCGAGGTAATCCGAAGCTCGTCGCCGTACAAAGTCCGCAGCGTCCTCATCGGACGCGGCTAGAAACGCCGCAGCGGCGCATCGAACCATGGTATCCAAGGAGTCGTCATGGAATGCGGCGCGAGCCCTTTCCGTAAGCTCCGGAGTCCGATCGCGCCCGCACAAAGCAAGCCAAGTTCCGCAGGTGTTGCGCACTACCATTGCGACTTGCACAATGAGTTCCGTGTCCCTTGGATCCTTGCTCCAGCGCCCAAGCAGCAGTGCGGCCTGGTCGACAGCTTGGATATCCCCGTCCGGTGCATAAGGGCGAATGCGGTCCGGGTGTTCGGTAATTGTCCTAAGCACTTGACGAGCCAAGCTGCAGCACGCGTCCGGATCACGCCAGCCGCTCACTCGAGTCAGTACCGTACGCTGGAAAGCTTCGGAGGAATCGGGTAGCCGCGCGAGAACCGTATCGAGGTTCGAAGTTCCTGAGGATTCGATCAGTTCACCGGCAGCCGCCATAGCGTATGATTCATGTGCCTTGAGACAGATCACGCGCAGGGCGTCCGTCCGCTCCTCGCCTGTGAGTTGAGACAACTCGTTGTAGGCGCGCGCACATTCAAGCCCACGAGTGGTATCGAGAATGACCTCGATAAGCTGCTCCTTTCTGCTCTGCTGGCATGCAGTTGCCGCCGCGACTGAGCAGAAAACCAAAGCAGACGTTACGATTCCGACCCGCGGGTTGCCCCGAACACATGCAGCATTCAACCAAGACGATTGTTGTGTTCTCATGCTATCTCTGTGGATCATAAATCACCAAAATAGAATTCCTAATCAGGCACTGTGTACAGTGGCGTATTCGTACCTGGAGGCGGTGCTTCGTCGGCATTACCGCAACGTCCACCTGCTGGCGATCCGGGAAGGGACCAACAGGGGATAGGACCGAAAGGGTATGGTGCGGCGTAAAAGTGCGCTTCCGGAAGGGGGTTCTGCACTGTTGTGTCATGCAGGCGGCCGTTGCGAAACTCGAAATAGGTCGGATAGTTATGCACGATGACACGGTCAGGATCCGTCAAGCTGGAGCACGTAAAGCGAATCTGTGAGCCGATGTCCTCCCAATAAACTGGGATCCACGCCAGCGTGCCCTTCCCCATCAGTGTGTTGAACATCCGAACGGCCCCACTGTCTGGGCTTCCGTCATTGATGAGCATGATGCGAGTGGAGTTGCCACGAATCTCCGAAAACCCGTTCTTCCATCCTGTCTGACCGGGAAACTCCTTGAGGAAGTTGCCAATCGGGCCGCAAGGATTCTTCGTGGTTCCAACGGAAGCGGTAGACCGCAGGACCGTGATTGCCTTGTATTGGTCTTGGTCCAATGTATATCGCGTCTGAAAATGATTGAAGAGCTTGTAATTGGTTTCCTCTAACAAATACGCTTGCACTTTATTGTAGTCGATCATTGAATCCTCATCAGTACGAAACGCTCGCTGGCCAAGCACAAGTATGGGATCGGGATTTGGCGCGTACTTGAACATCCAATGCAATATGTAAAGTCTATCGAGAGGCGAAAGTGACATCCCATTCGGGTCTTCATCGAAGAGGCTCAGATCTAATGCGAGGTCATTGCACTGGAGTGCTGATGGTACCGGTGGCCCTAGGGGAGGCAAGATGTGTAGAACTTGGAATTGCACACCCACCGGGTTTACGCTTACCAAGGATTCATTAATCCACCCCACCACGATGACATCATCCGTCCGCACACCGATTTCGCTGTCAAAATCGCCGCACAGCTTGCTGCCGTCTTCGTAAGTGATGGTCACCTTGAAGGTAATCAGGCCCGGTTGGGGATAGAGGAGGTCGCCGAGGTTCCATTCGGTGGCTTCGGGGCCGGTGGGTGGAGCGTTGAAATCGGCGGTTCCCTCGCCCTCCGCGCTCCATTCAATGTTGGTTACGCCTGAACCCGGATCGATGTGAAGGCGGCCGTTATCCGCCGTTGAGGGTTCCGAACCTCCGTAGATCGGTGTTCCGTCCGCCCATCCTGACCACGCTGTGTTCGTAGGGTCGTCTTGATCGATGCGTTCCCCGATGATCTCGACGCATTCCTGCGTTGCGATGGTTGTTTCATTCTCGCACTCACGGCCGTTGGAACCCGTCCCTTCAACGATGAAGGTGATGAATGGTGGCGGGTCGCAAACCAGGTCGGCGATGATCGTGACGTCAGAGGATCCCTCCTCGCAGTTGAGAAAACCGGCGACGGGCGAGATAGCGACTACCGCATCCGGAGGATCAACCGAGAGATGCCAACTCACTGATCCACACGGCGGGTCGCAGGACACGGCCAACGTAAGTTGGACCCGCCCTCCCCAACAGGCCAGTGAAGGGTTGGCTTGAAGTTGCAGGCCGCAGGTGGCCAGGCTGCATTTACAGGCGATACAGTAACCATCTGATTCGCCGTCCCCGTCGTTGTCGCACGACGCGCAGTCGTCTTTGCACTCGTGCACGCACGCGCCGGTGCCGGGGTAACAATAGTCCACGGTGCAGTCATTGCCGTCGTCGCAGTCGTCGGTCTCGTATTCACATTCGCCGGTGGCGGCGTTGCAGGCGTCATCGGTGCAGGGATTGTTGTCGTCGCAGTTCCGGGGCACGTGGACGCAGTTGCCGTCGATGCACGCGTCCTCGGTGCACGGGTTGTTGTCGTCGCAGTCGTTCCCGCCGCAGCAGCCGGGGGTGCAGCCCTCGCACTGGCCGTCGGAGCAATACTGACCTTTCTCGCAGTCTCCGTCGTCGCAACACTCCTGCGTGCACTCGCATTGGCCGCCGATGCACGACTCGCCTTCCGCGCAATCATCATCGTTGCAGCACGGGTCGGGACAGTCTTCACACTGCCCTTCGGAGCAATACTCGCCGTCATCGCAGTCGCCGTCGTCGCAGCATTCGTCCCAACAGCAGGAATCCGATCCGCAGCAGGTGCATCCGCCACCATCGCCATTGCAGGGGTTGTGATCACAGTCAAGGAGAAGGCTCGTGTCGTCGCAATCGCATTCCCAAGCCGTCTCCATGGCCGCGTCGAAATCCGCGTCGGCCACACGACCGGGAAGCGCAGGCCAATCCTGATTCGGACCGACGAACGTGAAAATGCGAACGCCGCCGGGCATCGGCTCATACAGCCGCGGACCCTCCGGCGCCGTGGGCGGCGCCGCAACCGGCATCATCAGCACCATGCCGTCGGGGTACACGTAGCGCCAGCATCCCACCGTGGGAACCCACTGGGGATCCGGCGGCGGATCAAAACCCAAAGCGATGCGACTCAGCGCAGTGCCCATGAACAGAGCAGCCAGGAGAATGCGAGGGAAGAGTGAATCCGGCATTCGGGTTTCGGATGCCGAATCTCGCGCCGCCAACAGCGCGCGGCGTGTAGCGAGTTGCGAGTTGCTTACGGAGCATCGGGACGCCTCCTTGTTGGGCAGCGATTGGGCACAGCCCATGGTTTGACTGCAACTGCAAAAAGAATATCAGCTATCGGACGGGGAGTCAAGGGGGTGTGCATTTTTTTTGATGCACGGTCCACGCGCAAAGCCAGGGCGACGCGGGACGTGTGCGGCCGAGGGGGGTCTGGCGACGCTGAGCGCGGATGAGGCGACCGGGTTCGATCGGCAAGGGGTCGAGAGGCGGCCGGAACTTGTCCGGATCGCGCGAGTTCCCATCTGAATTGCACCGCAAGAAACGGAGCGCAGGCATGCGCTTCCGGTCGCAGCATGAGCACGTCTCTGATAAAGGAGTGCCGGTCATGTTGCCACAGACGATCCCTTTCATGTCCGAGATTCGATCCTTCAACACCGACGATGCGCGGTGGGACGCGATCCGCGCCCGCCGCCCGGAGGCCGACGGCGCGTTCGTGTACGCCGTGCGCACCACCGGCGTGTACTGCAGGCCCGCGTGCCGCTCGCGCCTACCGCTGCGCAAGAACGTCCTTTACTTCGAGACGGCGGATGCCGCGCATCGCGCCGGCTTCCGCGCCTGCCGCCGCTGCAAGCCTGACTCCGCCGCGCCGCGCGAGCCGCACCTGCCCGCCATGCTCCGCGCCTGCCGCGTCATCGACGAATCTCCCACGCCGCCTCCGCTGGCCGAGCTGGCCCGCGCGACGGGCTTGAGTCCTTCGCACTTTCAGCGCGTTTTCAAGCGAGTCGTCGGCGTGTCGCCGAAGCAGTACGCGATCGGCCGCCGCCTCGAACGGCTGCGCTCCACCCTGCGGCGATCCTCCCGCGTCACGGACGCCATCCATGCCGCAGGCTTTCAATGTTCCAGCCGGGCTTACGACCGCTCCACGAATGGACTCGGCGAAACGCCGACCGCCTACGCGCGGCGCGGTCGCGGTCTGACGCTGCGCTGGACCACGTTTGGGAGCCGTCTGGGTCGCGTGCTCGTGGCCGCCACGCGGAAAGGGGTTTGCTTCATCGCGCTGGGCTTGTCCGAGTCGGAGCTGGTTCAGCGCCTCCGCGAAGCATTCCCGCTGGCGCAGGCGGAAAGAGGCGGCGCGAACATCGACCGCTACGCCGCCAGCGTCCGCCGGTTCGCCGACGACTCGAGTCTGCCGCTCGATCTGCCGCTCGACATCATCGGCACGGCCTTCCAGCAGCGCGTCTGGCGCGAGCTGCGGCGCATCCCATCCGGCACGACCCGATCGTACAAGGAAGTCGCGCGCCAGCTTGGCGACGAATCCGCCTCCCGCGCGGTCGCCGCCGCCTGCGCAAGCAACCCCGTCGCGCTGGCCATTCCCTGCCACCGCGTTGTCCGCTCCGGCGGGCAGCTCGCCGGTTACCGCTGGGGAATTGAACGCAAGAGGCAACTTCTGGATCGTGAGCGCCAAGCAGCCGCCGCCGTGGCGGCGTCCCGCGCGTAGGCTATTGCGGCGGAGGCGGATCGAATTCCGGCAGCAGATCCGGGCGAACGTACACATACAGCCACCCGCGCCGCAGGGGAACGTACTTCCGCTCGCGCATGGCTTCGATCCACTCCTTCCTCACGCGCGCCGTCGACTGATATCGCGGCGTCTCGCCCTCCAGCGGGAACCGCAGCACGAACGCCGCCACACGATCCGTCCGGATCATCTCCACCAGCGGGCCATCGTCGAACACGCCCACGTCCGCCAGCCCGGAGAACGTCAGTGAATCCAGCATGACGGGCCGGTCGAGGTAGAGGTTCAGCGTCCCGTCCTCGCTGAACACCGGCGCGTCCAGCGCGTTGAGCTTCCGCCCCAGCGTGGTCAGCATGAACTCTCGCTGCCCGTGCCCCCCGTGGCGCGTCAGTGCCCGCTCGATCAACGACGGCGCCTGAGGCGCCTGCCGAACGAGCAGCGCCAGCAGACTGGCAGTCACCATCAGTCTCATGAGCGCTGCGGCCAGTCTTTCAGAGCCGCGCCCATCAGAGCCGCGCCCGTCAGAGCCGCGCCCATCAGAGCCGCGCCTGCAAGGAAGCGCGTCACGCCGAACCGAACCGCGCCCGTTTGGAAACGGTCCTCCAACCGAGCCGCGCCCGTCTGGAAGCGCGTCACTCGGAGCCGAACCGCGTCCGGTTGGAAGCGATCCGCCGTCCACCGCCGAAACGACCGCCAGATCCGGCGTTCTCTGCTCGCACGGGGTCGCCCCCGCGCCGCCGTGGATGAATCCGGCACCGCGCCGAAACCGTCGGTTCCGCAGCGCAAACTCGCGTCCTCCCGCTATGCTCGCCGCCACCAGCGGCGGCAGGAAGTAGTTCACGCCCGATCCGTCCCGCAGCACCCCGACGCACGCCCACGCGAATCCCGCCACGGCATACGTCGTCACGGCATCCAGCCGCCGCCCCCGCCGCCACGCCCGCATGGCCGCCGGCGCAAGCAGCCCCATCGCGGAAAGCAGCGTGTCGGCGTTCCACACCCTCCAGAGATTGCTCAACGTGAGGTGCGCCTTCAGACCCGTGAAACAGTTCAGCGCATACGCGCCGTTCGTCGCCGCGTTCGCCAATCCCACGCACGCGCCCAGCACGGCCGCGCTCAGCGCCGCATATCCTGCCGCCGCGGCCATGCGTCGTTTCATCAGCAGGCACACGACGACGCTGACCGGCCCCAGCAGCGCCGATTGCTTGAACAGAAACGCGCCAAGGAAAAACGGAAGGGATAGCAGCCGTCGCCGCGACGCTTCGAACCGCAGAAACGTTGCCAGCCCCAGCAGCGACAGCAGCAGCTCGCAGGCGTCCGCCCGCACTTCCATGCAGATCGGCCAGGCGACCGGTGACGCGAACACCATCAGCACCGGCAGCGCGGTTGTCGCCCGGTCCGCCTTCCCCCAGCGCCGCATCAACCCCGCCGCCGTTGCAAGCGCCAACGCAAACGCGACCAGCGAAACGCCGCGCCCCAGCATGAACAGGCCCGTCGCGCCCGGCTCCGCCCAACGCGCAAGCATCCCGGGCAGCGCATACAGCAACGGCCCGTACAGCGAGAGAACGTAGGGAGGCGCGTCGAACGTCCGGTAGATCGGGCGGTGATGCTGCACCTCGCGCGCCACATGCACCGGCACGCTCGTGGTGTGCATCAGCTCCGTCGGCTCGGCGAAGTCGCGGACCAGGATCAGCCCGCGCAAAAGCCCCAGCACCGCCGCCAACCCGAGCGCAAGCAGTACCCACCCGTCGATGCGGCGCCCGCCTCTCGACGATCGACTGAACTTGGCGGCCGTACGCATGGGCTCAAACGTTATCGCGCCCCCCCAACAATGCACAACCGCCGACCCGCATGGCGCGCCGGCCGCACCCCGCAATGCTCCTCTCAATCGGAACGCCCCGGGCATGGGGCATGAGGATGTAGCGCGCAGAGCCGCGCAGCTCGAGGAGACTTCGAATTCGCAGAGTGAGCTGCCCACACAACCTGTCCCGCATTGGAGGGGTTCGCTCGAATGCGTGGAACAGAATGCGTCCGCCGCGTCGGATTCGCCCCTACAGGAAATCGCGTCATGCTCCGGCGGACGTGGATTCCAGATGGCCAGCGGTTGTCCGAATCGGGTCAAACCCACTGCATCATGTTGGTTCGTGTCCTCGACCCGGTATCATCAAGGGCGACGGCAGGCAAACGTGGGTCAAATCCAGGCTGCCGACAAGCGTCGCGAGCGGAAGGTCTTATGGGCTGGCAAGACCGCGTCATCAGCGATCCCAACATTTGCCACGGCAAGGCGTGCATCAAGGGCACGCGGGTCATGGTCTCCGTGATCATCGACAACGTCGCGGAGGGCGAATCGCCGCAGAAAATCGCCGCGGCCTACCACATCGACCCGCAAGATGTCCGCGCCGCACTGCTTTACGTGGCGGAACTGGCGCGCGAGCGCGTCGTGCCCCTCCCCGCGGGTGCATCTGGATGAAAGGGAAGACCGATGAGAACCTGCATCCCGAGGTGGCGGAGTGCCTCCGCCAGAGCGGCCATGACGCGGTTACCGTTTGGGATCAGCACTTGCAGGGTAGTGCTGACGACGTACTCGCCCAAGTGTGCTGCGAGGAATGTCGGGCTTTGTTCACGCTGGACGCGGATTTCGCGGACATCCGCCGCTACCCGCCTGACGAGTACGCGGGCCTCGTCGTTCTGAGGCCTGGCTCCCAGAGTCGCCGCCATGCGCCAAATGTTGTCCAACGCGTCTTGCCCTTGCTCGAAACACTGCCGCTGGACGGTCGGTTGTGGATCGTGGACGAGACGGGCGTGCGAGTGCGCGGGGATGCCGATTAGGCCGACCGTTGCATGTCGCTGATGGTGATCAGGTCGGGACGGGCGATGCTCCCACGGGATTCGGGCGTGGCGCGCCACTCGACCCAAGCCTGAAACCCCTGTGAACGACGCCGCAAGTCCATTCTCCTCTGCGGCTCAGCGCGAGCATCTCCGATTCTTCTGTTTCAGGGCAGCTTCGCGTTTTCGCGCAAGCCTCCCGCCCGACCCCCGTCAATCCAACTGCTTCCTGAACCGCGACACGCTCAGCGAGATCACCACCACGCAGCAGATCACCAGCCCGCGGACGTGCGGGACGAGGTCGTTGAAGTCGGCGGCGCGCAGGATGATCCCCCGCAGAATCTCAAGAAAATACGTCACCGGAATGGCGAAGCCCAGCCAGTAGATCGGCTCCGGCATCGACTCGCGCGGGAACACGAAGCCGGACAGAAGGAACGACGGCAGCATGATCATGAACGCGAACTGCAGCGCCTCGAGCTGGGTGTGCGCGATCGTCGAGATGAGCAGCCCCATCCCCAGCGCCGTCAGGAGAAACAGGATCGACAGCGGCAGCAGCAGCAGCAGGTCCCCGCGGATCGGCACCTGAAACACGAACACCATCACCGTCAGCACCACCAGCGTCTCGAAAAAACCCAGCGCCGCATACGGCACCAGCTTGCCCAGCATCAGCCCCAGCCGCCCCACGGGCGTGACGAAGAGCTGCTCCAGCGTGCCGGCCTCGCGCTCGCGCACGATCGCCAGCGACGTGAGAAACAGCGTGACGACCTGCATGATGATGCCGATGAGTCCGGGGACGAAGAAGTGCGCGCTCTCCAAGTCCGGGTTGTAGAGCAGGCGCGGGCGGATGTCGATCGGCAGCGCGGCGCGACCGGCCGGGTCGCGCGCCACCGCCGCCTGCTGCGCCTCCGCATAGACTTTCGCGCGGGCGATCGACTGGTTCAGCCCCAGCAGCACGGAGCTGTGCAGCGCCGCGGTGGCCACCTGCGAGTCGCTGCCGTCGATGAGCACCTGGATCGGCGCCTCGCGCTGCGCCAGCAGACGCTGCGAAAAATCCGGCGGAATCGCCACCGCAACCTTGGCCTCGCCGGAGATCACCGCGTGCTCATACTCGTGATGCGTCATGGCCTCGCCCACAATGCGGAAGCTGCGCGAGTTCGCCAGCGCGTCGATCATCTCGCGGCTCTCGCGCGAGCGGCAGGCGTCGAACACGATCGTGGGCGTGTGCTCCACCGATGTGTCGATCGCATAACCGAAGATCAGCATTTCGAAGATCGGAATGAGAAACGTGAAGAACAGCGTCGAAGGCTGGCGCCGGATGTGCGAGCACTCCTTCAGCAGGATGGCGAGGAAGCCGTTCATGCGGCGTGGTCCCTCGCGGCCTCGCGCCGGCTGAGCGTGACGAACACGTCTTCCAGCGACGGGTCCATCGGCTGAACGGAGGCATGGGCGCAGACGCCGTGAAGGTGTTCGAGCAGGGCTTTCTCCGTCAGCGAGTCGTCGATCAGCAGGTGCAGCGCGTCGCCGAAGAGCGTCACGTCGCGCACGCCGGGCAGCCCGCGCAGCTTGGGCAGCGCGGCCGACGGCTGCGTGCAGCGCAGCTCCTCGCGCCGCGTGCCGGCGGGCGTGATCTCCGGCATCTGCTTAAGCTCCTCCGGGCGCCCGCACACGATGAGCCGGCCAAGGTAGATGTAGCCGACGTGCGTGCAGCGCTCGGCCTCGTCCATGTAATGCGTGGTGACAAAGAGCGTGACGCCGCGCCCGGACAGCTCGAAGAGCAGGTCCCACAGGTCGCGGCGCGCAACTGGGTCGATGCCCGCAGTCGGCTCGTCGAGGAAGAGCATGCGCGGCTCGTGAATCAGCGCGCACGCCAGCGCCAGCCGCTGCTTCCACCCGCCGGACAGCGTGCCGGCGAGCTGCCGCTGGAACTCGTGCATCCCGACGAGGTCGAGCAGCTCTCTCTTGCGCTGGCGCAGCCGGGCGCGCGGCACGTCGTAGATGCGCCCGTAGAAATCCATGTTCTCCTCCACGCTGAGGTCCGCGTAGAGGCTGAACTTCTGCGACATGTAGCCGATGCTGCGCTTCACGCGCTCCGGGTCGGCCACCACGTCGCAGTCGAGCACGCGCGCGCGGCCGGAGCTGGGGCGCAGCACGCCGCACATCATGCGGATCAGCGTCGTCTTGCCGCTGCCGTTGGGACCGAGGAAGCCGAAGACCGCCGACTGCGGAACCTGCAGCGTAAGCTGATCGACGACGATCTTGGCGCCGTAACGCCGTGTCAGGCGATCCACGTCTATGACGATCGGCGCGGGCGTCATCGGCTACTCCGGCGCTTCGAAGAACACGTCGGCCGACATGCCCGAACGCAGCACGTCCTTGCCTTCGTCCATCGTGACCTTGATGCGAAACACCTGCTTGACGCGCTCTTCGGGCGTCTGCACGTTGGACGGCGTGAACTCGCCCTCGCGCGAGATGAACGACACGCGCCCGGCGAACAGCCGCCCCTGGAAGGCGTCGACGCGCACCCACACCTTCTGATCCGACGCGAGGCTGATGCGGTTCTCCGGAACGTACGCGCGAACGAACAGGCTTTCCGGCAGGATGATCGTCAGCAGCGGCGCATTCGGCGCCACCAGGTCGCCCGGCTGAAGCTCGATCGCCTCGATCACGCCGTCCTGCGGGGCTTTGACCGTCAGCTCGTCCACCTGCCGGCGGATGACCTCGATCGTGGCGGCGACAGCGCCCAGCTCGGCCTGCGCCTGCTCGACATCCTCCTTGCGATACCCGGCTTCGACGAGGGCGAGCGCCTGCTGCGCTTCGGCGAGGGCGGCGCGGGCCTCGGCGATCTCCTCGGCGCGCGTGCCTTCGCGCGCCAGGGAAAGCTCGTCTTGCGCGGCTGCGTGTCGCGCGCGGGCGTTGTTCAGCAGGCGCACCACGTCGTCCATCTCGTTCTGATTGGCGCGCTCCTGTTCGAAGAGATCGGCGACGCGCTTGTATTCGGCCTGGGCGTTGACGAGATCGGCGTTGGCGACCTCGAGACGCTCTTCAAGGATGCGGATTTCCAGCGGGCGCGGACCGGCGATCAGCCTGTCGAGGATCGTCTTGTAGCGGTCGCGGCGGGCGCGGGCCTGCTCGATTTCCTCGGTGCGGAAGCCCGCCTGCAGCTTGGTGAGCTGGGCACGCCGCGCCGCGTGCTGCGCCTGCGCCTCGGCGAGACGCTCCATCAGGTCATGCGGCTCAAGCTGAATCAGCCCGTCGCCGGATCGAACCGCCCGCCCTTCGACCGCGTCCACCTTCTGCACCCGCCCGCCGACCCGCGAGCCGACGCGCACCACGTCCGCCTCCACGAACCCCGACACATAGAAAGGCCCGTTGCCGCCGCGGCTCCAGAAGAGCGCGACGATGATGATGAGAGCGGCCGGGATCAGCAGCAGCGCCGTGCGCATCCCGGGAAACTAATGGCCGCTTCAAAGAGGGTCAAACGCGCGGCCGCCCCGTGTAGTCTATCCATCTGCACGACAGTGCCGAGACCGTCAGGAAGCGAACCGCCCGCACAACAGAGCCGCGCCCGTCAGGAAGCGAACCGCTCGCATGGCAGAGCCTAGGCTATGAGGGAGCGAACCGCTCGCATGGCAGAGCCTGGGCTATGAGGGAGCGAACCGCCGTCGCGCTGTGCCGGGACCGGTTCCGGAGACCGCCGTATGCATGAGCCCTTGTCCGGGCCGCCTGCGACCCCATCGCCTCTGAGCTCGTCTCCAGAGAACAACGCTCTGGATTTCCGCGGCGCGTGACCTCGACCCGCACTCCCAACGGCACCCCGCCCTCGATCCCAAAGCACCTGACACCCGAGCACCCGAGTACCCGATACCCGAGCGCCCCATACCCGAGCACCCGAGTCCCCGAGCACCCGAGTCCCCGCACACCCGAGCACCCGAGCACCCGAGTCCCCGAGTCCCCGAGCACCCGACTACCCGAGTCCCCGCACCTACCGCACCTCCACAAACCGCTCCATCAGCTCGCCGCTGCACACGCGCGTCTTCGCCGCGTCCTTGAGCTTGGCGACGGTGGCGCGGTAGCGGCCTGGCGCGAGGTTGCGGAAGGTGGT
>JADZBE010000020.1 GCA_020852275.1 Phycisphaerales bacterium | reverse complement strand
GCCCGACCGAGTGCCGCACGCGGCTGAAGGGCTTTAATGCCTGTCCGAATGGCTCGGGTTGCAAGGTCATTGCGGATCTCGTCGGCTGCGATATCCCGCCGCAGAACTGCAAGCGCTGCCGCTAGCGCCTGTTGAGCATCGCACTCATTAAGGCGGACGGGCACAATCGAGAGGTTGTGCCCGTCCGTTTTTTCATGGCCTCGCCGGCGGTAAGGCCCCGGTGGATCGGCGTCCGCTGGTTTCCCGTAGCGGACGGACGAGCCTTCCCGCCGATAAACTTGAACCTGGTGCTTCTTCGCGAATCGTAAACTTCTTGTCGTAAAGGGGACATTGCGCTGACACGGGGTCCGGGGCGCCTCGGCGTCCATCGGGCTTGGCGCCCGGGGCGCGGTCGGCGCGTCTGACAAGGAGAGGCCCGCGGTGATCACTTCCGTTTCCGACTGGGCGGCGTTTCTGCATTCGTGCGACGCGCTGACGGGGATTCCGTTCATCTTCGCCGGCGGGGCGCTGATGGCGCTGGGATGGCGCATGTGGAAGTTCTGCGTCGTCATTACGTTCACGCTGATCGGCATGGCCGTGGGTGTCGGGTTGGCGGAAGCGCCTCAGCAGCAGGTGACGTACGGACTGTGCGGCGCGGTCGTGCTGGGGCTGGCGAGCTTCCCGCCGGTGCAGCATTCGATTTCGCTGCTGGGCGGGCTGCTCGGCGGCGCGCTGCTTCACGGGATGCTCGAGGCCTTCGGGCTGGAGGGCGTGGCGCTGTGGGTCTCGACGGGGCTGGTGGTGATGGTGGTCACGCCGCTGTGCGCGATCAACCGCAAGCAGGTCATCATCCTCATCACGTCGTTTCAGGGCGCGGTGATGCTGGTTTCCGGGCTGGCGATCCTCGCGCATTCGGAGCCGATGTTCCGCGGAACTTATGAGGAAATGGCCGAATACAGCGCCATCGTGACGCCGTTTGTCCTGCTGGTTCCGACGGTGATGAGCATCTTCCTGCAGATGGCCGACGTGCGACAGAAGGAACGCGGCAACTGAGATCGAGGCGGTCGGTCTCGACAAGACTCGTTTGGCAGTCCGCGGTGAAAGACGGCACTCGTCATTCGAGCGCAGGCGGGAATCCAGCGGTCCGGCGACGCGCCCTGGACCTGCCTGCGCGGGGGTGACGGCTGTCATGCCCCGTTCCAGGTTCCGCCGCAGTCCACTAAAGATCGAGCGTCTGCGCGATGATCGGCTTGTCGGCGTTCGCCTCCAGCTCGACGCCGGGGATGTGCGGGTCGTGCGGGAACGCGAGCTTAAGCCCCTCGCCGCGGCAGCGCGCGTAGATGCTCTCCTTCTCCTCCATCGTCACCAGCGGTTCGAGGTCGTAGGCCATGACCCACGCGACCGGCAGATGAGCCGCCGTGGGAATCACGTCGCCGGTGAAGAGGAGCGGCCCGCCCTCGCCGTGGAAGATGGGCAGCAGTTGTGCCCGCGTGTGCCCGTTAGAGACGAACCACTCGATTCCCTGGCAGGGCGCGTCACACGCGGCGGTGCGCCGAGCGTCAGTCTTGCCCATTCCTGCCCGCACCTCCCCGGCGCTCACCAAGGTCAACGCACCGGGGGATTCGAATGCTTCGATGTCGCGCCGCAGGAATGACGCACGGTCCTTCGGCGTCGGATCATGTGCATAGGTCCAATGCCGCTGGTGCATCCAGTGCCTCGCGCCGGGCCATCGCAGCACCGTACTCGATTTGGCTTCATCCGCCCATGCCGTCGCTCCGCCGTTGTGGTCGAAGTGCAGGTGCGTGACGATGACATCCGTCACGTCCGCGTCGGACAAGCCCAGACCGGCCAGCGCACGGGTCATGGCCTGCGGATCGGGAGCAATGCCGTAGCGCTGTGCCTCCTCCGCCGGCCACTTCGATCCGGTCCCGGTGTCCGTGAGGAGCACCTTGCCCGCGCGCCGGTTGATCGCCAGCAGCGTGCGCGTCGCCAGCAGGATGCGATTCAGATCGTCCACGTCGCACTTGCGCTGCCAGAGCACCTTGGGCACGACGCCAAACATGGCCCCGCCGTCGAGGCGCATCGTGCCGTTGACGATGCTGTGGATTTCGAAGTCGCCGACCTTTAGCATGACCCCAGTTTAGCAGGGAACCGCATGACGTCATCCGCGGAAATGCCGGCGATTCGAGACGAGGCCGCGTTCAACGCGATGCCCGGGGAAGAGCGCGTGCGCGCCGACGAGATCATCGAGCATTCGCGGAACGAACTGAGCGCCTGGGAGAGAGCTTCGTTCGACGCGGTTCACGCGATCATGTCGGTGACGGTCAGGCTCGTGGGTCCGGCATGGGTGTACCGTTTCGGCCGAGCGTGGGGCTTGCTGGAATGGCTGGTCAACTACAAGCGGCGCCGGCGCTTCGCCGCAGCGCTGAGCGAGGTGATGGGCGAGGCGCCCCCGCGCCCGTGGCGGCGGCGCGCGTGTTTGGAGTATTTCCAGACCAGCCGTTGTAACAAGCTCTTCTACCTGATCTTCGACTCGCTGAGGCGCGAGCAGGCGGAAGGCCTGATCCGCGTAGACCGGCGCGAGCTGGTGGATGCGGCGCTGCGCGCGGGGCGCGGCGTGTACGTGGCCATGTCGCACCTGGGACCGTATCAGGTCGGCGGCATGTTCATGTCGCTGCTGGGCTACCGCATGGCGGGCGTGCGCGATCGCCACGAGGGCGCGCTGTCGCGCTATGTGCAGCGCCGTTTCGACCACAAGTATCCCGAGTTCTCGCGGATGAAGATGTTCTTCTCCGATGCGTATCCGCGCGTGATTTACCGATGCCTTCAAGAAGGATACGTGCTCGGCAGCGCGATGGACGTGACGCGGCTGCGACATGAGAACTTGCGCACGGAGACGGTGCGCGTCTTTGGCAAGGAGCGCGAGTTCATCACCGGCCCGCTGCACATCGCCATCCGCTGCGGAGTGCCGGTGTTGCAGGCATTTGTGTTGCCGGAGGCGGATTTCCGTTATCGCATCGTGTTCTTTGGACCCTTGTACAATCCGGACGCGGGCAAACCGGAGGATGACGCGGTGCGCGAGGCTATGGCGACCTACGCGTCCAACATAGAAACCCACGTTCGAGAGCACCCGAGCTTGATTACGCGCGTGTAATCGCAAAGTTGTGAAAGGGCTGCCGGCTGCCGTCCTTTGGAGGCGCCCGCTGGGCCGTCGCTGCTGGCCCCCCCGATCCGCCTTAAACGAATCTTCTCCCGCACACGGTGCGCGTCCGGTGGTATTGCCGCCCCTCGGCTCGCAAAGGGTCACTGCACACGATCGTACGTCCTGGGCGCGTGGCACCCCGGAGCGCAGCCGCCGCCCGTGGCCGTCCGGCTGTATTTCACCGGCAGCACCCAACCTGAATCGCCAAACGGCACGGTCTCGCGCATGCGGAAGGGCTGGCTGGATGCGTGCGTCTCGTGGCAGGCGCGGCAGGTGCGGCCCTTCGATCGGTTCACGTGGAGCCAGTGCAGGTTCAGGTCGCCGTTGCGGAAGCCTGTCACCGTCGCATCCGACTTGCGAAGCAGTTTGTTGGCATCGTGGCAGCGCAGGCAAAGCTCATACTGCGAGACGTCGAATGCGGCGTAGAAACCCGGTGCATACTCACCCACGAGCAGCCGGGCATGATCGCTGGCATGAGGATCGTGACAGGCGCTGCAGCGGCCGGACTTGACCGGCTCGTGCTGCACGGAATTCGTTGTCAGCAGCGACGCCATGTTCGCCACGGATCGGCCTTCGCCCAAGGTGATGAGCGTGTCATGACAGCTCAGGCACAGCGCCCGCTCTTCGTCCGCGGCGGGACGCGGCGAGACGTCCCGCGACACATCGTGGCAGGCCGTGCAACCCTCGCCGCGCCCGGTCGGCGCGTGAACGAACAACGCGTGGTCCAGTCGCTCCGCCATCGCTTCATGGCAGCACAGGCACTCGTCGCGCGACTCGCCGGACCAAGCGGCGGCTACTGTTCCTCGCTCTCCGGGCGGACTGCGGAGATTCATGTGGCAGGCATGACAAGTCTTCGACGGGACGGTGAAGTCCTCCGCGATTCCGTGGCACTGGGCGCATGAGACGCTTGTGTGATGAGGTTCGAGGGACCAGCCGGTTCGCATCTCATGATCGAAGCGGGGCCGCTGCGCGCGGTCATGACAAAACGCGCAATTCGAGCCGTCGTGGCACGCGGTGCAGGAGTCTTTCACGCGCTCCGCCGCCGGAGCCACGGCGAGCGCCGCGCGGGCGGACGGGTCGGCATGACAGCGGTTGCACGAGTCAGTGCGATGACATTCGGCGCAGCGCACGCCGAATGCAAGCGCGTGATCGTCATGGTGGAACGTAACAACCGGCGAGGAGGCGTAAGTCGTTGTATAAACAACAGTCTCCATTCGTGCCGCCGGTGGACTCATGCGCGCGACGACGTCCGCAGAGCTTGGCTGCGATGGCGCAAGATCGCTCGCGCCCCGGTGCGGCTTGGCTGCGTGGCACGCACCACAGGCCGATTCGTCGCCCCATTGACGGTGGCAACCGAGGCATTGTCGATGGTAAGCGCCGCGCAGCCCGGGCATGGCGTGATCGTCGTTTGACCCCGCAGCGCTATGGCAGGATCGGCAAGCCGGGTGTCTAAGCGAGTCTGCCGTATAATGATGACAAGCCGCGCATCCCGAAGACATCTCCGCCATTTCGGCGTGCACCTTGTGGTCGAACGGCACCGGCTCGTAGAGATCCTGCAGGTCAGCGAGCATGACGATGTCCGGCGGCAGCAGGCCGTCCATGCCCGGAGAGGGTCCGGTGCCCGCCGCGTCTGCCTGCCTCGGACATACAGGCAGAAGACAGGGCTTCTCTCGCGTGGGATTGGCGCACGTGTGGCATGAAGAGCAGGTCAGGTTGGCCGAGGTGAGCGCGTGCTCTGGCGCGGCCGGAATCGCGCCATCATGCGCATGCTCCGAGCCGTTCGCCTGGGGAGCAGGCAAGCCCCTTACAAGGCTTACCATGCACCAGGTCACGCCACCGCACCACCGGATGATTCCGCGCCATCGGAGCATGATCATTGCTCTCCTCGTAATACAGGCTTATCGCTTGCTCTGCGGGCGGTGCAAGATCAGCCAGAATGCCGTAAACACCATCAGAAAGCCGGCGGCCATTACATATTCCACCGCCTTGGTTGCAATCATGGTTTGGTGAAACGTTTCCATAGGATGCGATATCCAGAGCCTCACATTCGACCCGGCGACGCCCCCAATCGCCCGGTATCAACTCGTCATGGCGCCGTCCGAAAAGCGCGTCGGTGGCCGCAACAACGCTGCATCTGACAAATCATCGCGCAGGACCGCCATGCGCGTGACAATCCAGCGAAATGACAAAAGCCCCAGTGTTACGATCATCAAGGAAATAATGATTTCGCGCCAGTTAGGCACATAACGATCCGGCGCATTCCACCGGTACGTAATAATTGAGACGTTCAGTCGATTTAACACAATCCCGCAAACGGTGACCACAGCGGCCCACCGTGCCCATCCGGCTCTGCTCTTTCGCACGGCCGTCGTAAACATGACGCAAGGCAATAGCACAAAACCCAGCATTTCCACAAGCCACCAGGCTCCATACGGCGTCAACAGCAGATGCCAATGCCGCCCGTGGGCAAGGGCAAGGCACTTAAGGGCAAAGTAGGTCATAAGCACGACGGCCGCCGCCTTGCCAAGACCCAGCACAAGGCGATCCATCTCAGTAATGTCGTGTCCGGCGGTTTGCACTGGAAACGCGCGATGCGAAAGGGTGCTCTCCACTATGACCATGGACATGCCCGCAGCCACAGCGGAAATGAAAAACAGGATTGGAATGTGTGGGGAATACCACAATGGGTGCACTTTTCCGGGCGCAATAAGAAAAAGCGCGCCCAACGCAGATTGGTGAAGCGTGGACAGAATGACACCAAAGGCGGAAGCACCAATGGTCAGCCTGACGGCCCACTGACGCGCGGATCTCCATCCAAGCCACTCAAACACTGCGGGGCAAAATTCTATGAATTGCACCGTCAGGTACAGCGCGACGCACAAGGCAACCTCGAACATGACCGAGGTCACGCCCGGGGAGTAGAAAAGCGGATACGGCAATCGCCACGGCCGCCCCAGGTCGTACATGAGGCCAATGACAACAAAAAAGTAACCCAAGAACCCGGTAAGGATGGCCGGTCGGACCAGCGGCTTGTAGTCGTGCAAACCAAACAGGTGCACGGCTGAAGCCATGACAAACCCGCCCGCCGCAAGCGCCACGCCGCAAAGCACGTCAAAACCGATCCACAATCCCCACGGGGACGCGTCGGTCAAATTGGTGACGCTGGCCAGTCCCTGGGTGAAGCGCGCGTAGGTAATCGGCAGACCTGCAGCGATGATCACAACCGCCCAGACATTGAAGGGCGTCACCCATGCTCGCACCGTCGCGCGATACCCCGCTCGCGCCGACCGTGACCGATGAAGTGGGATTGCCGCAGCGGCCGCGTTGAGGGTGTGATTCATCATAATTAAACGCCTGAATGAGATTGCTGCGTTGGACAGCCGCCTTGGCGCTTAATTTAGTGCGCCAGCGTTTCACGCCTCTGAGAGAATGCATACGCGCCCATAAGAACGGCGGGCCAAATCGTCTGAATAAACGGGACCGTGGACAAGAACTGGGCCGTACGTTCGGCGTAGGGAGTCGTATCGACGTTGGAAGGAAACCCAAGCTCTTCAAACGGGCGACCCGCGATGTACAGCCAGCACGTTCCGCCGGCCTCGTGCTCGCCATATACATGGTCCACGTATCGCTGAGGGTCGCTTTCAATTTTTTTGCGGGCCAACTGCAGCAACTCGCTCCGCTTGCCGAAGGTAATGGCCTCGACAGGGCAAATGGAGGCGCAGGCCGGCGTCTTGCCCTCTATTATGCGTTCAAAGCACAGCATGCACTTCTTGACTACGGGCTGCATGGCGCTGTTGTAAGTGTATGCCGGCATTTCGAACGGACAAGCCACCAGGCAGTATCGACATCCAATGCACGCAGACGTATCATACACAACAGGTCCCTGAGCCGTCTTGCGATATGCGCCAACAAGGCACGCAGAGGCGCAGGCCGGTTCAAAGCAGTGCATGCACTGAGACTTTACGTAAGCCGAACTTCCGCCGCCGGCTGATGCATCGTATTGGTTGACCACTGTGAGGTTCAGCGCGTCTGGGCGGCGTCTTTGTTCCAAGATTGTTTTGTCGTCATAAGCGTCAATGGGTTTCGGTTCAGGCAGTTGATTGGCATCGCGGCAGGCCCATTCGCACTTCCGGCAACCCACGCACAACGTCAAATCCGTCAACATTCCCATCCAGGCGTCCGAAATGCGGCTGTCGGCATCTGCCCGCGCCTCGGCGGCCGGTGCGGCCCCTGCAAGGCCAACAGCCGCCATCCGCATGAAATCTCTTCGATTGACGCTCATGAAACGTCCCTCTGGGGTTTTTTAATTACCGGACAGCGGATTTGCCAACACAGGCGCGCAGGGTGCCGCGGTTATTCGGCCGGGCGCTGCGTAACCCCGAACATGGTCTGGGCAAGCTGACGCCACTGCTGATCATCGATTCTGCGGTGAAGCTGCCCGTATGGGGCACTGCTTGGCGATTCTGAAGCGGCAGCCTGTTGCGGCGCGATGAGCGCGATGCGGTCGGCGCTGGATTGAAACCATGCGCGAGCTTTTCTGCCGCGAAGAAGCAGCTTTTTCTCATTGCGAAGATTCTCCCCTTTCATCTTTACGGCCCAGCCTTCGGCAAACGGCTGGTTGTTAATGAGTTCGGGATGAACTCGCAGCTCGGAATTGCTGCTGAGAACAGTGCCTGACACAGGGGAGGGCACGTCGAGGACTCGATCACCGTGCCACAGGCGAAGCAGCGGCTCTCCCTGGCGGACGTGCCGGCCCCGCGGCGGCAGTTCCACGCAATCCACCGGACCCAGCGCTGTTTGCGCAACATCATCGACGCCGACGCACACGTCGCCCTGCGTTCGTGCCCAGCTATGACCCGGGTGGAAGCTCACGTCAGTGGCCAGCCGAAACCCTTTGTATTGAATGATGGGCCGTGCAAGGGCGCTGAACCATGCCCGAATCGTGGGGCTGAACGGACAGGCGATCAGGCAGCACACTCCGGCCATCACCGCGACCGTCAGGCCCATCAACAGCAATGCGCGCAAAGTCAGCGCCATCAGCCCGATGAGCGGGAATGCGGCGATCAAAATAAGCGTGGCGAACGCAACGGCGGCGATGTTAACTTTGGTTTGAACGTGCACGCTGTCCATGTCAGGCCCCCTTGAACTGGAACCATTACCCGGGGCGTCAGCTCTTCACATGTGCAACATGGCAAATAGCACACCATTCATTGATAGAATCTGGCGTCCTTCATAAAGGCACTGGAACGCGGTTATTACGACGAGGGAGATTGGACAATCGTGAGAGGGGATGCGCGTGTGTGCTGAAAAACTCAACACGGCCGATGAAACTTTCTACGCGCTGCACATGGGTCGGAATGGAGCCTAATGCACAAGTTCCTGAACGAGTTGCGGGTAATCCGTGCCGCCGAGGATCCGCCACGGAGTACAGGGAAGCTCTGAATCGCCGCGTTGCGCGGCTTCGCAGCTCCGATCGTCGGCGAGGAGGTGCAACGCGACGCGACGCCGCAGCAGCCGCAGGTCCATGCGCGCCTGGCGCAGTGCTTCCCCGGCGGACATCAACCGGGTCAGCTCGAGTTCATCCACGTCGGAGAAGTCGGCGATCCAGCCTTCCGCATAAGGCTCGTCGACAAGAGCCGCGGGGTCATCATCAAGCACGGCGTTGCAGGATACGAGGCAACCGCCGGCCGGAGCACTCAGCCGCAAGGCGCCGCCGTCGAAAGCGATGGAGCAGACGGACTGGCCTGCCTGGATGGCGCCCGGTGCGGCGCGCCAGCGGATGCTGCGCGGCGGGGCGAGCAATGCGGCCGCAAACCCGTCCAGGCCGAAACGAAGGCGTCCGTTGCCGCCCTTGAGATGCTGCAGCCACGTGTGTCCGATGCTGTACAGGCGATCCTCCGGAAACGCGACGGCCAACCTGCATGCGTTGTGAAGGCTCGATCTTGAGCCGAAGCCCGGTTCGATCCGCCCTCCGCGCAGCGCCACATCCAGCGGGCAATGCTCGCAGTCGAAATGTCGGTCGCAGAGCTTGTAGGTTAGGACGCCCGCGGCCATCCAGGCGCAGGTTTCCGTCGGTTCTGTTTGGAGCCGGCTGACCATGACAGCCTCCACGCGTGCCCGCCATGACCATGCCGACCGGCGGCGACGGACCATACGACCTGCCCGCCGCGAAGCACGATCACGCCGGTCGGCGATTGCATGTCCCCACAGCCACAGCCGCCGGCAGGCCTCGCACACCGCCCTGGCGATGCTGGGCTTCTCGTGCTCCGCAGTGCGCTCAGGCAATCCAGACACCACGCCTGGCGCTCACGCCTCCCGAGCCTCCTACAGCGGGGGAGGCCTCTCAGCGACGGCTGCGCGGGGGCTGCCCTCCCTCGGGAGACCCCGAAGAGTGTTCAGATTCTCAACAGCCTCTTGAGATATTCATCACTCATCCCTATGCTCTGGTAGGATTCACCCGGGCCGGGGGAAGACGTGGCCCATGGTGCGCAGATTGAGAGCGTTCGTCGACTCCATCGGTTTTCGCCTCCTGGTTCCCCTCTGCATCACGGTCGCCGCGGTGCTCGCCCTGCACGCCCTGTTCAGCTTTCGGTCCACGCGAGAGGACTTTCTCCGCTTTGTGCGTACGGATGCCCGCCGCTGCAGCGACCTCATCGCCCGCGCCACGCACGACGGCATGTTGCTCAACCGCCTCGACCAGGTTCAGGACACCTTTCAGCGGCTCACCGACGGGTCGGAGATCGCGGCCATCCGCTGCTACGACAAGCAGGGCGTGATTGTGCTGTCCGCCAGCCGTGACGAACTGGGGCGTCAGATCGACGAGAACTCCGAGACCTGTCGCAGCTGCCATGCGGACGAGCGGACAAAAAGCGCGGCCGTGCTGGAGCGAAGCAGGCTTGCCCAGGTGGCGGACGGCGCGGAAGTGCTTCGGCATCTGGTGGTCGTCAAGAACGAGGAGAGCTGCGCCACGGCTGCCTGCCATTATCACCCGCCGGATCGCCCGGTGCTCGGCGTGCTCGACGTGGAGATGTCCATGGCGCCGCTGGACGCCGCCATCAGCAAGGCCGGTCAGCAGCTCGTGTGGACCACGATGATCCTGCTGGGGGTCATCGCAGTGGTGGCCGCGCTGTTCGTGCATCGCCTGGTGCATCGCCCGGTCTTTCAGCTTCACGAGGGCACGCGCCGCATTGCGCGCGGCGACCTCTCCACACGCATCGACGTGCGCGGCGGACATGAGATGGCGCAGCTCGCCCACGCCTTCAACGGCATGGTCGATGATCTTCGCGCGGCGCGACAGACGGTGACGGAATGGTCGCAGAAGCTCGAGGAAAAGGTCGTGGAGAAGACCGAGGAGCTGCGCCGCGCCCAGCACCAGGTGCTGCACATGGAGAAGATGGCCTCGCTGGGCAAGCTCTCCGCCAGTGTGGCGCACGAACTCAACAACCCGCTGGCGGGCATGTTGACGTATGCAAGGCTGGTGAAACGGGAGATCGCCGCGCAGCCTCTGGAGCCGGAGGTACGGGCCGAGCTTGACCGCTACCTGACTCTGGTGGATCAGGAGTGCCGGCGCTGCGGCGAGATTGTCAAAAACCTCCTCGTCTTCGCGCGGCGCACGGGCATGAACGTCGCGCCGGTCAACCTCAACGAGGTCGTGGAGCGCAGCCTCATGCTCGTCCGGCACCATCTCGAGATGCGCAGCGTGCGGCTGGTAAAGGAGCTGCTCCCCGAGGACGACGAAGGGATCGTGGCCGACGGCGATCAGCTTCAGCAGGCGTTGCTGGCGCTGCTGGTGAACGCCGTGGAGGCGATGGACCGAACCGCGTATGGCGAGGGCGCGCTGACCGTGCGCCTGCGGGGGAGCCTCGACGCCGTGCGGATCGACATCGCCGACACGGGCGTGGGCATTGCGCCCGAATCGCTCTCGCACATCTTCGAGCCGTTCTACTCGACCAAGAAGAAGGAGAGCGGCGTAGGGCTGGGCCTGGCGGTTGTGTACGGCATCGTGCATCGACACGGGGGGACGATTGAGGTTGAATCGCAGCCCGGCAGGGGCACCACGTTTCATCTGCGCCTGCCGCGCCGCCCGCGCGAAACGGAGGAAGAGCGCCCGCGGGCGTCGCCTTCGCCGCAGGCAGCTTGACGACGGCTGACGCGCGGATCACGGCGCTGGAGAATCTGACGATGGGAAATCCCAAGCCCACGATCCTCGTGGTGGACGACGAGTTCTCGGTCCGCGATTCGTTGTACAACTGGTTCCGCAAGGACGGGTTCGACGTGGTCGCGGAGGAGAACGCCGCCGACGCCCTGCGCACGGTGCAGGAGAAACCCATCGACGTCGCGCTCGTGGATTTGAAGATGCCGGGCATGGACGGCCTCGAGCTCCAGGAGCGCATCGCCGCCTTCGACCCGCAGATCAAGGTCATCATCATCACGGCGTTCGCCTCCGTGGACACGGCCGTGCAGTCGCTGAAGCGCGGCGCGTTCGACTACATCACCAAGCCGATCGACCCGGACGAGTTGAGCCACCTGGTGCGGCGGGCGCTGGAGCAGCGGCGGCTCAACCGGGAGAACATGCAGCTTCGCGAAACCATCGACGAGCTGGTCGACGTGGACACGATCGTCGGCGAGAGTGCCCCCATGAAGCACGTGATGGAACTCGTGCGCAACGTCGCCTCCACCGACGCCACCGTGCTGATCCTCGGCGAGAGTGGAACGGGCAAGGAGCTGATCGCCCGCGCCATCCACTCCAACAGCCCGCGCCGCTACTTTCCCATTATCCCCGTCAATTGCGGCGCCTTCTCGGAGAACCTGCTGGAAAGCGAGCTTTTCGGCCACGAGAAAGGCGCGTTCACCAGCGCGCATGAGCGGCGCAAGGGGCGGCTGGAGATGGCGGACTCCGGGACGCTCTTCCTCGACGAAGTGGGCGCCATCTCGTCCAAGATGCAGCTCGATCTCCTGCGCGTGCTGGAGACGAAGGAGTTTACGCGCATCGGCGGCTCGCGCGCGATCAACGTGAACTTCCGCGTCATTTGTGCGACGAACGAAGATCTGGAGGCCGCCGTGCGTGACGGGCGGTTTCGGGAGGACTTCTACTACCGGATCAATGTCTTCAGCATCGAAGCGCCGCCCCTGCGCGCCCGGCGCGGTGACATCTCTCTGTTGGCGCGGCACCTGGTGCGGCGGTTCTCCGGGCAGATGGGCAAGCGCATCACCGACGTCAGCCCCGAGGCCATGCAACTGCTGATCGACTACGACTGGCCCGGCAACGTGCGCGAGCTGTCCAACGCCATCGAACGGGCGATGGTCGTCGGAAAGCCGCCCGTCATTCGTCCCGAGGATTTCCCCGTGCGGACGCACCAGAAAGGCTCGTCCAACGGCGGCGACTCGCTGGCCGACATCGAGAAGCGTCACATCGCCGCCATCCTCGATCGCACCGGAGGGAACGTCACTGAAACCGCGGAGATTCTCCAGGTGGACCGGGTGACGGTTTACAACAAGATCAAGAAATACGGGCTGCGCTCGTAGAGAGACTCCTTGGCGGGGGATCGCTGGATCGTCTCAGTGCAAGCCGTGGAAACACACGAAACGGGCAAACCTCATCGTCACCCCCGCGCAGGCGGGGGTCCAGAGCCTATCGTCAGACTGCTGGATTCCCGCCTGCGCGGAAATGACGGATTTCGCTGTTCGCCAGAGACCGCCAAGCGAGGCCAGCACGTCGGATTGCCATCAGGTATCTCTGAGAACCAGAGCCGCGACCGTCCGGAAGCGAACCCTGCCGCGTGAGATGCGGGTAACCCGCTTAAATGCGTCGCCGCCTCAGATGGGGTGAAGCCCGCCTCCTTACGGGCGCGGCTCTGGAGGTGCGTCGAGTCTTGGGTTATTCAGAGGTTCCATCAATCCAGCCATTGCTTCTTGTCGCCGAGCTTCATCGGAACGTACTCCTCCGTGAGGTATGTCAGGCGCTTGTTGATCATGGCTTCGACCTCCATTTTGAAGCCATTGGACATCATTTTCTTGATTTCCTTTTCCCAAGGTTTCTTTCCGGCGAACCAGGGGTAATCAAGAATCTGCTTGGCGCGCTTGACGTCATTGGCGTCCAGATCGAGCTTGACGTCATCGCTGAGGCCGCAGCGGTCGTAGTCGAAGCTGGAGACGCCGATGAACCTGGCGTCGGGCACGGCCATGCGCTTGGATTCATACGCAAGGTTGATCGACCCCTGCTTGATGACGGAGTAGATGTAGTACCCCCAGGGGTCGTTGTCGAGCAGCACATACACGGGCAGTTTGAGTTCGTGGTTAAGGCGATGCAACAGCCGGCGCATTCCGCGCGCGGGCTGGCCGCCGCCGTGAGATACGATGCACCTGTGCTTTTCCCAGAAGCGGTCCTCGTGAAACCGCCGCCAAACCGTGTCCTTTTCAACGTGCAGGACGAATTTGGCGTCGCATTTCTTGAACTGCACCGTGTCCGGTTCGACAATGCTCGGCACGGCATAGCCCGCGCTGCCCATACGCGCGCAGTCCAATGTATTGCCGTCGTCCACCAGGGTAATCGGGCCCACCAGATTGCCGCGGTTGCTGGCAAAAATGTGCAGTTCTTCGCGCAGCGAATTGATGGCCACTTCCAAGTCTTCCAGAATCGGGTCCGACTCCGCCTGGTCATCAAAGGTTTTTTCACTTGTGCCTTTGATCGTGTGCTTCGCCATGTAGTAGATCTGGCGGATGCTGGCGGTCTTGTCGGCGTCGATAAGATCCTTGCACTTGCTGGCCACCAGCAGGGTCTGCATAAAGCGCTTGGCTTGACCGTAGTTGAAGAAGTTGCGTTCCTGCTTGTTGCCGCCCATTTCGATGGTTCGGGTTTTCTCGTTGAACTCGACGTTGGACAGCGCGCGGATGGGAATGTCCACCGTGGGGTCTTTCTGCTTGAAGGCCATTTGGGCGACGGAGTCAGCGAGCCCTTTGAGCTTTTCTCCTGCGTCGCCGTGCGAGCGGCGGGTGGAAGTTGGCAGGTGAGATGATTTTAGGTTCTTGGCCATGTTTTTACGATCGTGTTCGACCCCCGTTGCTGGTCAGGCGTCCTTGTAGAATTCGCGCAAAGAGACGACCAGGCCGGAAAGCCCTCCAGCCGTCATCGCACGGATAGCGCGCTGATCGTCGGTAACGACGCGTGCATCCAATCGCGACGCCAATGCGACATACACGCAGTCGTAGAGACTGGCGCCCGTTTGTGCGGAGATTTCCAATGCGGGATCAAGCAATATCGTAAAGTCGTGAAACTCAATCGGAAACCCGAGCAATCCCGCCTGTGTTCGTTGGGCTTCCAGTCGCGTGATTTCTTTCCAACGCACGCGCTTGCACAGAATGTTCCCCACTTCCAGAAGGAGGAGCGCGGGTGCATGAAGCTCCACTTCCTCATCATCAAACAGCTTCCGAGCGATATCCGCGTGCGGCTCGTTAAACAGCCACTTTGCGACGACGTTCGAGTCGATCACGCAGGTCGTCATGCGTCGCGGTCTTCGCGGATGAGTTTCGTGCTGTCGCTGAAAACGCGACCGGCGAACTGGGCGCGCAGTTTTCTCACGAGCGCGCGCCCCGATGTCACGTCCAAGGCCGCAGCCCGTTCCAGGATTTCCCGAACCTCCGCCTGCAACGACCGGCGGCGACGCCTAGCTCTCCGCTTGAGCTTCTTTATGACGCTGTCATCGACGTCTCGAATCAACATTTGGCCCATGAGTCACTCCCTCTCTGCCGTCATCTACCATGATAGCGTAATGATAGCAAACCGACGCCTGATGCGAAGTCGCGACTGAGGAGCACCCCTGCCGACGCCGGCTCGGTCAGGCTCCACGTCGCCGTCGTCGAGCCTTGCGCACGGACTTCGAAGTTCCGCCCATCGCCGCGAGTCGGCGCGCAGCTTCGCGAGGGTCGATCGACTCCAAGCAGAGTTCGCCATCGGTGCTTGCAAATGAACTGGCTGAAGCGGCACCTGAATCACCGCCTGCCCGCTCCACCACGATCGTATCCGCCAGACCCAGGTCATTGCCCGCCGTCGCGGACTTCTTGATCACCTTGCCGTGCTCATCGAGCTGCATGTCCGCCTGCTCGGTGTGCTTGCTGGAAAGCTTGATGAGGGCGGCGCGGAGGTCGTCCTTGTTGACGCGCGTCATGGCGCGGGTGGCCTCGACGACTTCGTCGATGTAGCGGGTGAAGACGTTGCGGCGGTTGGCGAACTGGGCGCGGGTCCGCTTGCGCTTCAGCAGCGTGTTGAGCTTGCGCCCGCACTCGGAGAGCGCGAGTTTCACTTCCTTGCGGATCTCATCATAATCGGCGATCGCCTCCTTGCCCTCGGACGTGAACGGAACCCATACACTCGCCATGTGAATGAGCACAAGCATCGGCGCGCGCGGCAGCGCGCCGCGCGATTGCGACAGACCATAGTTGTTCCACGTCATGTCCACGACGGACTTGTACAGCGCGCATCCGCTCTGCTGATACAACAAGGGAACGCGGTTGGCATAGCGGATCACGCGCGTCTGCACCTCGTCGTCGTCGCTGTTTCGCCCGCCTTCCGCCAGTGCCGCGCCGGCCGCCTCTTGCGGATCGCGCCCCAATTCTCCGCCGTAGGCAATGCCAACTTCCAGTTGGAAGGGGTTGCCGCGGTACACAGCCGGATCGCGCGTCGTCGCGGTATAAAACTCGGCTTTGATTTCCTTGAGAAGCCCTTTGAGGATGCCCTCCGCGCCAATCGGCGCCAAGCAGTCCGTGGGCGGCGCTTTGAGTTTCGCCTCCTGCAACGCGCGATACAGTTTTTCGATCTGCGGAGGCTCCAGTGCGTTCACCCACGTTGCGGTTGTCAGTCCCGCTTTCTCACAAATATCGCCCGCGCCGCCCGGACTGACGCGACAGAACTCCGTCTGGAGAAACGCGCCGAGCTTCTTGCACTCGGTCTGCTTGAGCATTTTCATCAACATGCCCAGCTCGATGCCGTGCGGATGCGGCTTGATTTCCTTGGTTTCGCGCGGAAGCTCCTCCGTGGCGCGCGGAAACTCAACGGCCGTCTGGCCCGGCGGGTGATACATCATGCGCGCGTGGGGATTGGCGATGGCCACCAGTTCGAGATACTCATCAACGCTGGCGCGCCCTTTCTGATAGGTGGCGGACAGCTCGATGCTGACTTCCGTCCCGTGGGGCCAATCCACCTCGACCGTGTCTTCGCTGATGATGTCGGGCTTGTTCTTCTGCGTGTCGATGGCGAGCCGGTAGACATGCGCCTCGGCACGCGGACCTGTGCGGCTGATGATCTTGATCGGCTTGCCGGTTGTGATCAGGCCGTACATTCCGGCCGCGCTGATCCCGATCCCCTGCTGCCCGCGCGACATCTTCAGGCGGTGAAACTTTGACCCGTAGAGCAGCTTGCCAAAGACATTGGGAATCTGGTTCTTGACGATGCCCGGTCCATTGTCGCGCACGGTAACGCGAAAGCGATCTTCATCGGTCTGCTCGATGCGCACGTCCACCTCGGGCAGAATGCCGGCCTCTTCGCAGGCGTCGAGGCTGTTGTCCACCGCCTCCTTCACCGTGGTCAGCAGGGCCTTGCGCTTGTTGTCGAAGCCGAGAAGGTGGCGGTTCTTGGTAAAAAACTCGGAAACGGAGATCTCGCGCTGCTGCTTGGCCATGCTTTCGGCGGTGGCCCCGCGGCGGGGAGGCGACGTGCGTCGCGGAGCGCGGGATGCGGCGGCGGCGGACTCTTCTGTGGCTTCGGCGTGCGCGCATGAATCACTCCCTCGCTCGCGATTCGGGTTCGGAAATCTGTGCGAAGATGGGAGCGCGCCTGCGTCGGGGGACTCGCTATGCGACGTGGAATATTCGGAAGGTCTGCTGCGCGGCATGGAGAACTCAAAGCCCAGTTGCGGTTCGCCCGGCAGCGGCGAGAGCATTCTCGAAGTCTGATCGGCCATCCGTGGCACTCCTGAAGTTCCCGTGCTTTCCGCCTGGCACAATGATAGTCCGGCAGGCTCTGGAATCAAACGTCGCCGCGCCTAGCCTTCCACGATCCCCAGCGGCTGGCGATCCTGCCAGCGCCCCCGTGTGAAGTCGGGCACATCCACGGGTCGGGTTCGACCCGCCACGCTTTTTTCCGTCAGCGCACAGATGCTGCTCCACGAGGCCGCGTCGTACACGTCCATGTCCGTTGCCGCGCCGGCGCGCAGGCACTGAATCAACCGGTAATCTTCGAGGAAGTCCATGCCGCCATGACCGCCGGCGGCTTTTTTAACCGCCTCGGATTTCCACAGCGGATGCTCAAACTCCTCGAAGTACTTGTCGAGTTTCTCCCAGTCGTCGTTCGGGCTGCGACCCTCGATGTACACGCGCTCAGGCCATTTCTCCAGCAGCCCCCGCGTGCCTTGCACGATGTGGATGCGGCTGTAAGGGCGCGGCAGGTTCGTATCATGCATGAGGTAGATCGTCCGGCCCAGCGCGGTCGCAATGAGCGTGAGGTTGATGTCGCCCAGCTTGTAGGTCTCGCTCCGCCGCGCGTCGTCGGGCTTGAGGTGCTCTTTCTGATAGAGCTGCATTCCGCGGGACGGGCCGCTCATGGACACGAGATGCGAGAAGCGGTCGCCGCGGTTGATGTTCATGCACTGGCTGATGGGACCCAGCCCGTGCGTCGGGTACAGGTTTCCGTTGCGCGTCTGCGAATGCGCCCGCCGCCACAGCCCCTCCCCGTCCGTGCTGAACTTCACGCCGCGAAGGTCATGAAGGTAGCCGCATTCGCCGTGCAGCACCTCGCCCAGAAGCCCCTTGCGAACGAGGTTCAGCGTCAGCATCTCCGCCCGGTCGTAGCAGCAGTTCTCCATCATTACGCAGTGTTTCCGCTGCTTTTCGGCCGTTTCGACCAGCTCCCAGCATTCATCGAGCGTGACCGCCGCGGGGACCTCAGTGGCCGCGTGCTTGCCGTTCTTCATCGCCGCGACGCACACGGGCACATGCCACTCCCAGGGCGTCGCGGTGAATACGAGGTCCAGGTCCTGCTCCGCGCACAGCCGTTCGAAATCGCGCGGTCCGCGGTCATAAGCGGCCGGGCGAGGCTGACCGGCCTTCTCGACTTCGTCCTGAATCCGCTTCACTTTCTCCGGGACGATGTCGCAGACGGCCTTGATCTCGACGCCCTCGAGCTTCAGGAAGCAGTTGAGCACATGGTGCGACCCCATCCCGCCGACGCCGACGAAGCCCATGCGCACGCGCGGCATGGGTGGGGCGGTCAGCGGCGACCGAGGTCCGGCAACCGGACGAGCGCCCGTCGTCGCGCAGCCGGGGAGGTTCAACGCGGCCACGAGCGAGCTTACGCCGCCGATGGCGCCGAGCCGGAGAAACTCCCTTCGGTCATGGGACGCTGCCTCGTTCATTCGATCGTTCGTCGGCAACATGTAAGCTTCTCCTAATGACACCCGCTTGCGCCGGCATGATAACCGACCGGGGATAGACTCAGCCACACAAGGCAGCATTCTCGGTCGACCGGTGGGGGGGCACGCTCTGGCCTTCGTTCCCTACGCGTGGGCGGCACGGTCTGGCGTACTCGCCAGGCGGTGGAGGTTCAAGAACCGATGCTCATGTCCTCGTCCCACGGGTCCGCTGCTGCGGACCCGTGCCCCCCGCAAACGGTCGTTCATTCTGCGCTGACGCCCAGAAGTGAAAGCATCTTCGCCGGATCCGTCGTCGGCGCGTTGCACGAAAAGTTGCGGCACACGTAGGCCGTCGCTTGGCCCGCCGAGGCCGTCTGGTTCAAAGTAAAGGGCGCGATCCGGCAGATGGGAGGCGGGTTGGCCTGGTCCGGTCGCAGCAGCACCACGACGTTGGGCAGGAACTGCTTCTGCAGCGCATCGAGCATCGCGCGCGTGTCGTCCGCGCCGGGGCGCCCCACGATCACAACCTCATGCGCCGGCCCCTCGACGAAATCCACCCCGCAGAGGAAGTGCGTGTACGCCACCGGCGCGCGGCCGATGCTGCCTCCGAAGGCCTGCGTGAGCTGCGACGCACGCTTCTCGAACTCCGGCTCGCCCGTCATCCGCGACAGCCGCAGGAGATTGGTCAGCGAAACCGAGTTGCCGGAAGGCAGCGCGCCGTCGTAAACCTCGCGCGGCCGGGCAATCAGCGCCTCCCCATCGCCCGCCGTAAGGAAGAACCCTCCCCCCGTTGGGTCCCAGTAATGAAGAAGCTGCATCCGCTGCAGCGCTACGGCCTCCTCCAAGTAGCGTGCCTCGAAGGTCGTCTCATACAGCTCGATCAGCCCCCAGATCAGAAACGCGTAGTCCTCCAGATGCGCCGACAGTCCGGCCTCCCCCGCACGATATCGCTTCAGCAGCCGACCACGCGGGTCGCGCAGCTTGTCCAGCGCGAAATCGGCCGCCCGACGGGCGGCGTCGGCGTACTCCGGCTGATCCAACGTGCGCGACGCCACCGCGGCCGCCGCGATCATCAGCCCGTTCCAGTCGGTGAGGATCTTGTCGTCCTTGTACGGGGCAATCCGGCGCACCCGCGCGGCAAAGAGCTTCTGCCGGACCCCCTCGATGCGCTGCAGGAAGTCCGACTCGCTGATGCCCATGCCCTCCGCCAGTTGGGCTGGACTGCGCGTGCGGTGAAGAATGTTCGTGTTCGGCGGCGTATGCGGATTGGTGAAGTTGCCCTCCGGGAGCACGTTCCACACCTGCCGGGCGAAGTCCGCGTCGGTCTCGCCCAGAATGGAAACCAGCTCGTCGCGCGTCCACACGTAGAACTTGCCCTCGACGCCTTCGCTGTCCGCGTCCTCGGCGCTGTAAAAGCCGCCCTCCGGCGCGGTCATGTCGCGCAGCACATACGTCATGATCTCCCGCGCCGTGCGGGCGTATTCCGGCTTGCCCGTGGCCGCGAACGCCTCCGAGTACGCGATCACGAGCTGAGCCTGGTCGTACAGCATTTTCTCAAAGTGCGGCACCAGCCAGTCGGCGTCCGTGGAGTAACGATGAAAACCAAAACCGACGTGATCGTAGATGCCGCCCGAGGCCATCTCGCTGAGCGTTTTCTCCACCATGTGCAGCGCGGCGGCGTCGCCCGAGCGCTTCCACGCGCGAAGCAGGAACGTGAGGTGGTGCGGCGTGGGGAACTTCGGGGAGTCGCCGAACCCGCCGCGCTGCGCGTCGAAGCGCCCGGCCAGTTGCCTTGCCGCCTGGATGAGCACGTCGGCGTTGACGCTGCCTGATTCCCCCTTGGGCGAGGCGGCGGCGCGCTCGGTCGCCCGCCTGGCGAAGCCTTCGATGTCCGCGCGGTGCGTGCGCCATGCTTCCGCGATCTCGGGCACGAAACGCAGAATCCCCTTGCGCCCGAACTGATCCTCGCGCGGAATGTAAGTCGCGGCAAAGAACGGCCTCTTGTCCGGCATCAGCAGCACGGTGAGCGGCCAGCCGCCGCCGCCGGTCATCGCCTGGCAGACGCTCATATAGACCGAGTCCACGTCGGGGCGCTCTTCGCGATCCACCTTGATGCAGACGAAGTCGCGATTCAGCAGCGCCGCGACCTCCTCATTCTCAAACGACTCGTGCTCCATAACGTGACACCAGTGGCACGTCGAGTAGCCGATCGAGAGGAAGATGGGCTTGTCCTCCCGCCGCGCACGCTCGAACGCCGCTTCGCCCCACGGATACCAGTCCACCGGATTGGACGCATGTTGCAGCAGGTACGGGCTTTTCTCGAACACCAGCCGGTTGAACTCCGGCCCGCCGTCCGGAGGCAGCGCTCGCATCGCCTCGGCGGAGGGGAGCGGGCGCCGACCGGGCGTTGGATGCTCGGAGGTTGCGGGCGCAGGAGACGACTGCGCCGTCGCTGCGTGGGCCGGCGAGGACTGCGCTGGCGAGTTCGCTTCTTGTGCCCCGACTGGATTCATCGCTAATGCGCTCGCAAGCAGGAAGCAAACCATCCCAACCTCCGCTGCTTTGGACCTGCAGGAGGCGCAGGCTACCTCAAAGGCGGCTGGAACCCCAAATCCGCCCCTCAGAAGCAAGCCACAGCCTCTTCTCCCCCCCTTCCCCCTCCCCCCGGGAGGGGGCAGGGGGAGGGCTTCTCCCGCCCTCCGCACTGTGTGGAGTTGATGTGCGAGACTCTTTATCAGACACCATGATACTCGTATGATATGTATACACGTGAGAAATGTGTGTGATATGCCAGTCCGTAGCGATGGCGATATCCGTCGTTTCGGCGCAATCTGTTTTCCTGCATGTGTTTACGCGCTGCCCTACACTTCCGTTTTGCTTTGGTCAACCTCACGTCCCGGTGTACCAGTTGTCCCCTGTTGGGTGCCGTCATTCCATCTATCCCATGTATTGATGTCTCCATGCTGACACCCCTACGGCTAGTTTGACAGTTGCAGGGGCTGCTGAGATAATTGAGGGCGAGATTGATGGATTGTTCGGTGCCGCGCAACGTTCAATCCAGGATTTGCTATTCGGACGGGAAGGCGATACTATCGACCGGAGAGGTTTCAAATGAACGAAAACGCACGGACCATCCCGTTGAATCTGGTTGAACAACGATTGGACGATGCCCGTCGGCGGATCGGCATCGTAGATGGAAAGCTCGCCGATTTCCAGGCCGAACGCGCGGCCTTAGAGTCGGAGGTTAGGGTGTTGTCTGGTCTTATCGAGCTTGCTGAAAGGAAAAGCGGACCGGTGGCGAGCGAGCGCAAGCCGCCGAAAGCGGCAGTGCTCGACTACCTCGCCAACCATCCGGGCTGTTCCAGTTCGGATTTGATCGAAGCCCTGAAAGACCGAGTAGACTCGCGGGCTGGCGACGTTCGCCGAAACCTCCACGCGACCTTGTACACCCTCAAAAAAGGTCTGAAGATCGAAGTTCGCAACGACAAGCTCTTTTTAGCGAAGGGGGGTGAATCCGAATGATCCATCGGGATCGGACAATAGCCGCTGCCGGGCGCACCACGTCGTATCGGTGCTGCCGAAGCGTCCCGGCGGGCGTTGCCCAAAAGGCGACGCCAGTGCGTCCTGGTTGAAGTAGGCGTACTGGCGTCGCTAGGCAGCACGTCGATCAACGATCGACGGCCATCTCTCTTTGAACTCACACGCGCGTGCGCCCTGTCTGATAAACAGGTGGCGGCGGCGTGTGGGTTCGCCTTCTTTTACATGGTACGGAATGTATCGGCTCGAATCAAGCGATGCCTAGACGATTGCCATGTTCGCAGCAAGTTTGGGATCTTGCGAGTTCGTTTCGAGGCATATTCTTGCACGTCCTGTCGTCCACTAGCCTTCGCCGGTTGTAACGGTGCGTCTGGTACGCATGCGGATGCCCCGGCGAACCACCCTTCCCCCCAATCCCCCTCCTGGGGGGGAGGATGAAAAAAAAACCGTCGCCGCATTTTTCTGCGCGGGAGTCTTCATCCTCGTGTCGCGGTGCTAAACCGAGGCAGCGCCAAGGCAGCTCCCGAGAGGTTCCTCGCAACCGAAATGACCCCGCTGGATTGACTTGCCCTCCCGCTTCAAGGGCGGCAGTGTATAATCACAGCATGACGATCTCACTTCCTGATGACATCCTAAGCCAAGCCGGGCTTACGGAGCGAGAGGCGCTGATCGAGTTCGCTTGCCGTCTCTTCGACGGCGATCGGCTTGACCTCTTTACAGCGGCTCGGTTGGCTGGCCTTTCGCGAGCCGAGATCGAAGCGCAACTTCGCGCGCGCGGCATCGCCGTCTACCGCCCGACGCTTGACGAGTTGAGGGACGACGAAGCAGTGCTGCGGAAACTCGACAACTAACCCGTGGTTGTAGTCAGCGACACTTCGCCTCTTGTCTGTCTGTCGCATCTGCGACTCATGCCCTGCCTTGAAAAGCTGTTCGTAAATGTCCTCCTTACCCCTTCTGTGGTCGCGGAATTCGCCGCTTTCGGGTACGCATCCATCGCCACTCAGCTTCTGGCTTCACCGTGTTTCGAGGTTCGCTCACCCGCCGATCCGCACCTCGTTCACAAGCTCTGCGAGCGTCTACATGCCGGGGAAGCAGAGGCGCTGGCGCTGGCGGTGGAAGTCCGGCCGGATGCCGTGTTGATTGACGAAAGAGCAGGCCGCGCCGTCGCAAAGGAGCTGGGACTGGCTCCGCTCGGGGTGCTTGGGCTGCTTGTCCAGGCGAAGCATCGCGGCTTGATCGGGGACGTAAAACCGCTGATCGCCAAGCTGAAGACTGAGCTCAGCTTCCGAATATCATCCTCCGTCCTGGACCGCGTTCTCACTCTTGCGGGAGAAGTAGCCTGAAGCTGAGCCTGCTTTGAGAGCGGATCCCGCATACGATTCAGTCTCGCAGCGCGGCATCCGGGATGCACAGGGCGCCTTCGCCGCATCGGCGTTGTCCATGCATGAAGGGAGCCTCGTCTCCCGTTCCTGGTAACCCGGCCCGCGGCGCAAGGGCGGGAGCGTCGGCCGGCCGTTCGTAGGCATGAGTTGGGCGCGTCCAGTCCGATCAGATCGAGGCTTGGCAGCGAGTGCCCATTCCCAGGCGATAATCCACCGGGCAAATCGCGCCGCATCCCCGCCTTGATTCGGTACCGCGAACGATATAAACTACAAATACGTCCTTATGTCGCGTTAATATGCCGGACTCGTCCGAGTCCTGCTGCGAGATGGCGGGGTCGGCGATCCGTTTCCGTGGTCAATCAGGGGGGAGGCTCATCTGTGGTCGAATCAAGCAAGCGCGCTGTGTCGAAGGTCCGCTCCAGACGATGTTGGGTCGTCATCTGCGGTCTGGTGCTCACCGGGCTGGCGGGGGCGGCCGTCGTGCCCACCACCATCGAGGACTTCCACTTGCCCGGCACGCAAGTCGGCGACGTGCCCGCAAGCGCCATCAAGACCTCCGTCTACTGCGCCGAATGTCACGGACTGTTCGAGCGAAAGACCGAGCCTTACACCACCTGGACGGGCAGCCTCATGGGGCAGGCCGGGCGCGATCCGCTCTTTTACGCCCAGATGACCACGGCCAATCAGGACGTGGACAAGGTCGGCTACTTCTGCATGCGCTGCCACGTGCCGATGTCGTTCGTCACGGGCCACGCCTACGACACGGATGGCAGCACGCTGGACGACTTCGACCGCGAGGGCGTCGCCTGCCACTTCTGCCACAGCATGGCCGATCCGATCTACGACTCGCGGTTCAGCCCGGACGAGGACAAGCGCGTGCTGGGAGGGCTGGCCGAAGTCCCCGAGCACTACGGCAACGCGATGTTCGTGCTGGATCCGACGGGGCTTCGCCGCGGACCGCGCGACGACACGGAATCGTTCCATTCCGTTGTGCCGTCGAAGTTCTTCCGTTCCGGGAACTTCTGCGGAACCTGCCATGACGTCGGCAACGTCACGCTGAACCGCCTGCCCGACGGCACGTACAAGTTCAACGAGATTGACCAACCCACGGACGACACCGATCCGCAGCACCTCTTTCCGCTGGAGCGCACCTACACGGAATGGAAGCTCAGCGAGTTCGCGGAGCATGGTGTGGACATGAACGGGCGGTTCGGCGGCGACGGCGTGTCGGTCGTCGCTTGCTGTCAGGACTGCCACATGCCTCGGGCGGCGGGACAGGCCTCGTATTACAGCTCCTCGCGCTCGGACCTCGCCGTGCACGACTTCGCCGGCGCGTCCGCATGGGTGCTGGACATCATCGCCGAGTACTACAAGGACGACGACTCCGTGGACAAGGCCGCACTCCGCGCGGGTCGCAACAAGGCTTTGGACATGTTGGAGCGCGCTGCCACGCTGGAGTTGCGGCAGGAAGGCGGAACGCTGGTGACGCGCGTCATCAACGAATCCGGGCACAAGCTGCCGACCGGGCACATCGAGGGCCGGCGCGTGTGGGTCAACGTCCGGCTATTCGGCTCGGATGGCGGGTTGCTCCGAGAATACGGCCACTACGACGCCGACGAGGCGGAGCTGGATGAGGAATCCACCGACGTGTACGAGATGCATGTGGGTCTCAGCGAGGCCATGTCCGAGGCCACCGGGTATCCGCCCGGCATCACCACGCACATGGCGTTGGCGGACGTGATCGTCAAGGACAACCGCATCCCGCCGCGCGGCTTCAACAACGCGAAGTATGAGGAAGCCGGCGCGCCCGCGGTGGGCTGCACCTATGCCGACGGACAGTATTGGGATGATACGCCGTACTGGATTCCGCCGGACGCGGTGCGAGCGGAGGTCCGCGTTTACTATCAGACCGTCACGCGGCACTACATCGAGGCGCTGCGCGATGGGAACCACACGGACCACTGGGGCGAAACCCTGCACGACCTGTGGCTCACCACCGACAAAGGCCCGCCGATACTCATGACGCAGGGCACGATCGAGTTCGCCGGCTTCATGCGCGGCGACGCGGACGGCGACGGCGACCTCGACCGGCTGGATCGCCGCGCCATGGACGCCTGCTTGGGAGCAAGCGGCCGCGAGCTGCCGGCGCCTTGCGGCTGGATGGACTTCGACGGCGACAACGGCGTGGACCGCGACGACCGCGCCGCGCTGCGTCGCGCGATGCGGCGGCCGTAGCCGTCCGCGGTGAAACTCGAATCCAGGCATGAGGACCGTCACCCCCGCGCAGGCGGGGGTCCAGTCTGCTTTGCAGAACCACTGAATCCTCGCCTCGTCGCAGGCCGGCTGGATTCCCGCCTGCGCGGGAATGACGAGCTTCATCATTCGTCCTGAACAGGCGGCGATCGGAAGCTGAACTTGCGCACGAAGCAGGAGCAACAGAGTCCGTCGAAAGCTGGCTCGCGCCGGCGCGGGTCGGGCGCCGGCAAGCAGACGCTGCCGATCCTCGATACCCCGTCCATCGCTGAGATCCCGCAGGATGACGGCGCCGCACACGATGCGCACAAGTCGCGATTCGCTCGCTGGCGCGCCGCCACGCTCGCGCTGGTCTATGTCCTGATGGCCGCGCATGTTACGCACTGGCTGATCGCCGGCAGGACGCTCGCCCCGCTTGAACTCAACGAAGTCGTGTACACCGTCGAGCTGGGCATCGTCACGGCCGGCTTCCTGTTCATGCTCGTCGCCGTCCTCGCAACCAGCATCTTGGGTCGGTTCTTCTGTTCGTGGGGCTGCCACATTCTTGCGCTGCAGGATCTGTGCGCGTGGCTGCTCGGAAAAGTCGGCATCCGGCCCAAGGCCGTCCGCAGCCGCACGCTGATGCTCGCCCCGTTCGTCGTCGCGGCGTACATGTTCGCATGGCCCGCCATCGAGCGCGCCATGACGGGGACGGCGTTTCCCACCCTGCACACCACGACGGACGCTCAGGGGTGGGCCTCGTTCATGACCGAGAATTTCTGGCGCAATCTGCCGGGACCGGGCATCGCGCTGCTGACGTTCTTCGTCTGCGGTTTTCTGGTCGTTTATGTGCTCGGCTCACGCAGCTTCTGCACGTACGGCTGTCCCTACGGCGCCGTGTTCCGCGTCGCGGACAAGATCAGCCCGGGGCGCATCCGACTCGTCAAGTCCTGCGGCGACTGCGGGCTGTGCACGTCCGTCTGCACCTCGCACGTGCGCGTGGGCGAGGAGCTTCAACGATACGGCATGGTGGTGGATTCAGCGTGCCTCAAGGATCTGGATTGCGTCAGCGTCTGTCCGGAGGACGCCGTGCGCTTCGGATTCGGCCGGCCCGGTTGGATGAACAAAGTGCGGGACGATGTCCCCGTGCGCCGCCGGTATGACTTCACGCCGTGGGAAGAAGGCATGCTGGTGATTCTGCTGCTGGCCGGCGTTTTCATCTACCGGGGGTTGTATGGACGGGTCCCGTTCTTCCTGAGCATCTCTTTCGGGATCATCCTGGGCTACATGACGGTCGTCGCTGGGCGCATGGCGACCCGGCCGACCGCGCGTTTCAACCGGTGGATGCTCAAGGTCGAGGGGCGGACGCGGCCCGCGGGCGTGCTGTTCGCCGCCGTGTTCCTCGTCGCCGTTGCTGCTTCGATCCACAGCGGATGGATTTGCTATCACGCGTGGCAGGGAATGAGAGAGGTGCATGCTCTGGGTCGCAACATCGACGGCGACGCGAGCGTCCATCTGGAATCATTCGCGCCGCAGATTGCCTCCGCGCTGAGCCACGTGGAAACCGTTGATCGCTGGGGACTGTTTACGACTCCGGCGGTGATCGCGCCTCTGGGCAAGCTGCACTGCGCGGCGGCGTCGATCGAGATCAGCAAGGGCCGCGCTTCTCCCGCGATCCGCCACCTTCGCGAAGCCCTTCGACTGGATGCCGCCAACGCCCATGTCCACCTGGAGCTGGGTTCCTTGCTGCTCGAACAAGGCGCCATAAGCGAGGGCCTCGCGCACCTGCGGCGCGCGGTTGTCCTCGCGCCGGATTCAGCCGACGCGCACTATAACCTCGGCGTCGGGCTGGCCATGACCGGCAAGTCCGCAGAGGCCGAACGCGAAATCTCGCAGGCCGCAACGCTCAATCCGAACGACCCACAGATCGCAGCTTTCCAGCAGCACCTCGTCCGGACGTCCGCTGCCGACCCGCAGGCAGCTCCCTGATCTGCCCGCATCGAGCCGAAGGTCTGTGGACGCCCTCGCTTGGGCTTCGGGTCCCGAAGATTGCTCGTTGATCGCCCTGGTTGATCGCTGGAGGCCGCCGTGTACGCACCGAAATGAGTCTGTTGACGCAGTCTGGCAGAGGTTGAAACAACTGTCACTGTACATAGTGACTTGTTGCTTGTTGGTGTGGGTGATGTGCCCTATTTCAGTAGATTCTTCCCGAATTCTGAGGAATTCTCGCTTGACAAGAGTCGATATTCGGATAGATATATCCTCCACTGCTTCGGGCCAGGAGCCGAGATGATCACACGCACCGGCCGGTACGCATTGCGGGCTGCCGTTTATCTCGCTCAGCACGAGGATGAGTGGCCCGTGCCGGGGCGACAGGTCGCGGAGAGCACGGGCATTCCACCCAAGTATCTGTCCAAGATTTTGGGCGACCTGGTGCGGGCAGGCTTGCTCGAAGCAACGCGAGGCAAAGGCGGCGGATTCCGCATGACGCGCAGCCCGGAGATGACGACGCTGATCGAGGTGCTCACGCCCTTCGAGCCGTTCCTCTCCCAGCAGCGCCCGTGTCCCTTTCGGCACGCCGAATGCAATGACTACGACCCCTGTCCGGGTCACGAGAGATGGCGGGCCGTTCGCGAATGTTATCAGGAGTTCCTCAGGACCACGTCGATTCTCGACGTCGCATTCTCCGCGCCTCTGGAATGGGAGGCCGGGATCCACAAGGGGATGCAATTATGAAGCGTTTTCGGCCAGGCATCATACGATGCGCGATGTTGGGCGTTTTCCTGATGGTCGCGGGTTGCGCGGCGCCGGCAGCGGAAGCTCGCGCCCGCAGCGGAGATGAAACCGCCGCGCGCCAGTCGACCGCCGGTTCCGCGCAGCAGGACAAGAAGCCCACCGCCACGGTGGAGAGCAGGCCGGCGGCCCCGGAGGCGCAGGTCCAGAACGATCCGGTCCTCGCGCGCGGTTCGCAGCTTTTCGCCAAGTACTGCACCATCTGTCACGGCGAACAGGGCGACGGGCTTGGCAAGTTCGCTTACCTCATGAACCCCCGTCCCAGGAACTTCAAGCAGGGCGACTTCAAGCTCGCCACCACCGCGAACCTTATCCCGTCCGACGAGGATCTTCTCCGCACGATCAGCAGGGGCATGCCCGGATCGGCGATGCCTCCCTGGGGCCACCTTCCCAACTCGGACTTGCTGGCGCTGGTCAAGTTTGTTCGGCAGCTCCATGTGGAGGGCATCCGCGAAAAATTCGCAAAGGACCTTGCCGAAGGCAAGATGAAGAACGCTGAGCTTGACGCCTTGATCGTTGAGCGCACCCAGGCGGGTCCGGCCGTGGCGATTGCCGCCGAGCCTTCCTTCGACGATCTGCACTGGTTCCGCGGCCGCAAGATCTACCTGGAAGGCTGCGCGAGCTGCCATGGCGTTGATGGTCACCCGGTGCCCGAGGCCGTGAAGTTCGATGCGGAAGGCTACCCCGTTCCGCCGCGGTCCTTCGTCAACGGCATCTTCAAGGGCGGCATGGAAGGGCACCAGCTCTACTGCCGCATTGCCAAGGGTCTGCGCGGCACGCCGATGCCCGGTTATGACACGGCCTTCCCGCCGGAGGACATCTGGAATCTCGTTCACTACGTGCAGTCGCTCGCCCGCGCGGGCGCGCAGGATCGCGCCCAGCTCCATCAGGGAATCCTCGTCGCAGCGAATACGTACGGCATGCTGCCGGCAAGCCCGACCGACGCCTCTTGGGAGCAGGCCAGACCGCTGTATGTGGGCATGACGCCCCTGTGGTGGGAGGAGCAGCGCGTGGAGGGCGTGATCGTTCAGGCGCTGCACAATGAGAAAGAGCTGGCCATCCGCATGTCCTGGCTGGACCCAACGAAGGACGACCGCGCGGTGAAGCAGGATGAGTTCCGCGACGCGGTGGCGCTGCAGTTCTCCCTGACCAGCGATCCGCCGTTCTACATGGGCAGTCCGGGCGACCGCGGCGGCGTGAACATCTGGATGTGGAAAGCCGACCGGCAAACTAATATCGCCGGTGGATACCAGGACGTCGACGCTGCGTTCCCCGATCGAGCAGTGGACCATTACCCGCAACCCGCCTACGACACGAAGGATCTGCTCGCGGTGGATCGTCCCAACCATGCCGCGCTTACGGAGCACAATCCGCTGTTCATCACCGCGTGGGGCGCGGGCAATCTCGTTGCGGATTCGAACCTCAAGACGCCGGTGGAATGCCTGGTGGCGAAGGGTCCGGGAACGCTTTCCGGCAAGCCCTCGGAACTGCAGATTGTCCAAGGTCAGGCTGTGTACGATCGCGGCGTCTGGACGGTGCAGTTGCAGCGCACGATGGAGCTGCCGCACGAACACGGCGAGCAGGATGAGCGCCTCTTCAAGCGGGGAGATTACATCCCCGTCTCGTTTGCCATCTGGAATGGCGCCATGGGCGACCGCGACGGCAAGAAGAACATCAGCATCTGGCAGAAACTGGTCATCGATTGACCGGCGGGGCGCGGCGCTTCGCTTGAAAGGTCCGCGTTCGATCCAGTTGAATTCGCAAGAAACACTTCCGGGGCCTTGAGATCTGCTTGTAAAGGCCAGGAGTCGGCGGGACGGGTCGCAGAGTCAGACCCGGTCCGCAATCCTCAGGAGCCGAATCATGAGCGAAATGAAGGGTCAGACACGGCGGGATTTTCTGGTCACGAGCAGTGCGGCCGTGGGCGCCGCGGGCACGTTGGGTTGGCCGCTCAAGTCGCTGGCGTCTCGTCCAGATGTTGGCAACCCTCTGGCGGGGTATCCGGCGCGGGATTGGGAGAAGATTTACCGTGACCAGTTCGCCTATGACAGCAAATTCAGTTGGGTCTGCTCCCCCAACGACACGCACGCCTGCCGCGTTCAGGCCTACCTGCGCAACGGCGTGATCACGCGCATGGGCGCCCAATACAATTACCAGGACTATTCCGATCTCTATGGCAACAAGGCCACGGCCAACTGGAACCCGCGCCAATGCGCAAAGGGCTACACCTTCCATCGCATCGTGTATGGCCCTTATCGCCTGAAGTACCCGATCGTGCGCAAGGGCTGGAAAGATTGGGCGGATGCGGGCTTTCCCGACCTTGACGCGGACAATAATCGCTCCAAGTTCAAGTTCGACAGCCGCGGCAGCGACGTCCACGTCCGCATCGGCTGGGATGAGATTTTCAAGTACATTGCCAAGGCCTACGTCTCCATCGCCAAGCGCTACAGCGGCAAGGAGGGCGCGGAGAAACTCAAAAAGCAGGGATATCCTGAAGAGATGATCGCCGACATGGGCGGCGCGGGGACCCGCACGCTGAAGATGCGCGGCGGCATGGGTCTCCTTGGGGTCATGGGCAAGTATGGCATTTATCGCCTTAACAACTCCATGGCGATCCTTGACACCATCGTTCGAGGCGTCAAGCCGGAGGAGGCCAAGGCCGGACGCAACTGGAGCAACTACACCTGGCACGGCGACCAGGCGCCCGGGCATCCGTGGGTCCACGGACTTCAGGCGTCCGACTGCGACTTCAACGACCTGCGGTTCTCCAAGCTCATCATCATGGACGGCAAGAACCTCGTGGAGAACAAGCTTACGGACTCCCACTGGTTCATTGAGTGCATGGAGCGCGGCGGCCGCATTGTGGTCATTGCGCCTGAGTACGGCGCGCCGAGCACGAAAGCTGATTATTGGATGCCGATCCGTCCCGCCACCGACGCCTCGCTCTGGCTGGGCATTACGCGTCTGATGATCGACAACAAGTGGTACGACGAGAAATTTGTCAAGACATTCACTGACTTTCCGCTGCTGGTCAGGCTGGACAACCTCAAACGCCTCCGCGCCGACGAGGTGTTCCCCGATTACAAGAGCGCCATGTCCAAGGACGGCGTCAGCTACAAGGTGCAGGGGCTCACGGAGGAGCAGCAGAAGAAGATCGGCGATCGAGTCATCTGGGATTCCAAGTCGAACAAGCCTGTGGCGCTGACTCGCGACGACGTCGGCAAGAAGGCGGAGAGCCACGATCCCGCTCTCGACGGCACATGGAAGATCAAGCTCGTTGACGGCAGAGAAGTGGAAGTGGCGACGCTTTGGCATCTTTATCAAATCCACTTGAAGGACTACGGACTCGACAGCGTCGCGGAAATGACGCATTGCCCGAAGGAAATGATCGAGCGCTTGGCCAAGGACATCTGGGAGACGACGAAGAACAAGGGTCCCGTCGCCATTCACCAGGGCGAGGGCATTAACCACTGGTTCCACGCAACGGAAGCCAATCGCGCCGCCTACCTGCCCCTGATGCTGACTGGAAACATCGGGCGCCCCGGCGCTGGATGCCACACCTGGGCGGGCAACTACAAGGCCGCGCTCTTTCAGGGCAGCAAGATCACCGGTCCCGGCTTTAAGGGCTGGGTGGCCGAGGATCCGTTTGAGCCGAACCTCGACGAGAAGGCGGCCGGCAAGGACGTCAAGGCACACGGCTATTGCAAGGACGAAGAGCCGGCCTACTGGAATCACGGCGATCGGCCCTTGCTTGTGGAGACTCCCAAGTACGGCCACAAGTGCTTTACCGGCAAGACGCATATGCCGACGCCGACCAAGGCCCTGCATTTCACCAACGTCAATCTTTTCAACAACGCCAAGCACTGCTATGACATGTTTAAAAACGTCAACCCGATGATTGAAATGATCATCGCGCAGGACATCGTCATGACGGCGTCGGTGCAGTATTCCGACATCGGTCTGCCGGCCAACAGTTGGGTCGAGTTTCAGGATCTGGAAATGACCGCCTCCTGCTCCAACCCATTCCTTCAGATATGGAAGGGCGGCATCAAGCCCATCTTCGAATCCAAGGACGATCTTTCAATCCTGGCGGGCATCGCCAAGGCGATGACGGAGGAAACGAAGGACAAGCGATTCGCCGAGTACTTCAAGTTTGAGCTGGAGGGTAAACGCTCGATCTACATCCAGCGCCTGCTTGACACCTGCACGACGACCGCCGGCTACAAGCTGGAAGACATCATGGCGGGCAAGTACGGCACGCCGGGGGCGGCGCTCATGCTGTTCCGCACCTACCCGCGGATTCCTTTCTGGGAGCAGATCCACGAGGATCAGCCGTTCCACACGGACACCGGTCGCCTGCACGCGTACTCGGACGTGCCTGAGGCCATTGAATACGGCGAGAACTTCATCGTCCACCGCGAGGCGCCGGAGGCCACTCCGTTCCTGCCGAATGCCATTGTTTCCACGAATCCCTACATTCGCCCGGACGATTATGGCATCTCGCCCGATGCAGAGCACTGGGACGAGCGCACCGTCCGAAACATCAAGATGTCTTGGCCGGACGTGAAGAAATCGCAGAACTTTCTCTGGAAGCGCGGTTTTAGCTTCTATTGCATCACGCCCAAGACGCGGCATCGCGTCCACAGCAGTTGGAGCAACGTGGACTGGCACATGATGTACGACAGCAACTTCGGCGATCCGCACCGCACGGACCGCAGAGCGCCCTATGTCGGCGAGCATCAGCTCCACATGAATCCGCAGGCCGCGAGGGATCTCGGCATCAACAACGGCGACTACGTATATGTGGACGCCAATCCTGCCGACCGACCTTACCGCGGCGCGGATCCCAGTGACCCGTTCTACAAAGTCGCCCGCTGCATGTTGCGCGTGACATACAATCCGGCCTACCCGTACAGCACGGTGATGATGAAGCACGCGCCCTATGTCGCCACCGAGAAAAGCGTCAAGGCCCAGGCAACCCGAAAAGACGGGCGGGCGCTAAGCGATGACGGGTATCAGGCCAACCTGCGCTACGGCTCGCAGCAGAGCGTGACGCGCAACTGGCACATGCCCATGCACCAGACGGACACGCTTTTTCACAAGGCCAAGGTGTTCATGGGATTCATCTTCGGCGGCGAGGCCGACAATCATGCGGTCAACACCGTTCCCAAAGAAACGCTGGTCCGCGTGGTCAAAGCCGAAGACGGCGGATTGGGCGGCAAGGGCATCTGGTCGGCGGCGACGACGGGCATGAGCCCGGGCGGCGAGAGCGACATCATGCAGCGGTATCTCGCCGGCGGGTTCCTGGGCGAATACGGCGCCAAGACGGATGACATCATCGAGGAAGGATGAGGGGGCGATCTGGAGTCGGGTGACGCCCGGACGCAACGATCTGGGAGGTTCATAACGAGCACGGGGCCATGACCACTGCGACACAACACCACTGCTCATGCCGAGGAACACACTCGTGTGCTCACGAGTCGGCCCCCCGGTTGCGCAGCAATGCGTATGTTGCGATGGTGGGGGCGCATGACGTTCTGGACGAAGCGTTCGCCGCGCATCAGGACGCTCTGGTCGAGGGCCGCGTGCTGGAGGCGAAGGAGAGATTCTTCGCGTTCCGCGACGCGTTGCTTGATCACATGCAGATCGAGGATGATCAGCTCCTCCCGGTTTACGCCCTCATGCCGGATCCCCCGGTGGGAGGCGGCGTGGATGTGTTTCGTGCCGAACATGACCGCATCCGCAAACTGCTCGGTGAGTTCAGCGGCCTCTTTGAGCGGCTGCAGGCACCCTTGGCGTCGCGCGACCTGGTGACCGTGATAGAACGGCAGCGGCTGCTCAAGCACGTGCTCGAGCACCACAATCTGCGCGAGCAGACGCATCTGTATCCCATGCTCGATCAGTTCGACGACAAGGGCATGTTGCTGCGGCTGCCGACGCCGCCGTGCCCGGACTTGGGGAGGACCGCCCATGCCGTATGACGATCCTGATCCGACGGATCCGCTGACGCTGCACGGCGTCGGCGTGGAAACGGACGACGATGAAGCCATGAAGGACATGGCCTGCTGCTTCATTGAGGAATACGCCAGACTGGGGTTCGATGCGGACAGGATCCAACAGATATTCCTCGGAGACGAGTTTGCCGGCCCGTCGCTGGCGCGGCGCGTGCTGGGAGAGGGCGTCATCCGCGCGATGATTGATGAAGAGGTGGCCAAGTGGGGCCCGCTTGCCCGCGGACGACTGGAAACAACCATGCAGCCCGGCGGACTGGGACTGCCCGTGCTTGAATAGACTGCAACCGGAGATGCAACAATGTCACACTGCTGCTCATGTCATGGCTCAACCGTCGCCTCGAGGGCGACGCAGATTCTTAAAGACGAACATCGCGTGATTGAAGGTGTGCTCGATTCGGTGGAGCAGATGCTTCGCTCCGGCCGCATTGACAAGGCTTTCTTTACAAGCGCCCTGGACTTCTTCCGCAACTTCGCCGACGGATGCCATCACCATAAAGAAGAGGACGAGCTGTTTCCCGTCCTTGAGGCCGCCGGCGTCCCGAAGGACGGCGGTCCGATTGGATGCATGTTGAATGAGCATGAACAGGGTCGCCGCCTGCTCAAGCGCGTATCCGAAAACCTCGACGGCGCGGCCGGCGGCGAGCCTGCCGCCGTCGCCGCGGTTCAGACGGCGGCCGGCGATTACATCAGCATGTTGCGATTCCACATTCAGAAGGAAGACGACGTGTTGTTCAACCTGGCGGACCAGATGCTCAGCGAAGCACAGCAGAAGGCCATGATCGAGGCGTTCGATCGGGCGGAGCAGCACAATGGCGACCCGGGTAAGCATGAGCGGTACCTGAAGCTGGCGGACTCGCTGCGCAAGCAGGCCTTCGGCGTGGGCTGAGCCACGTAAGCGGCGCCGCGGTCGCGGCTGGATGCGTTACAGCGTTGCTCGGACAGGGATAAGGATTGTCATCAGTCATTGGGATTGCGGCCCTGGCGGCCGCGGGCAAGCAGGGGATTACCCCGGCATATTCGGAGGAATGGCTATGCCTTCGGTTTATAACTGGCATCTGGGCCGATCAATGGGCTACCCCTATGAGCAGGCGGCGCCGAAGGAACAGTTTGCCTTCGTCATCAACATCAACCGCTGCATCGGCTGCCAGACCTGCACCATGGCGTGCAAGAGCACTTGGACGTTCTCCAAGGGGCAGGAGCACATGTGGTGGACCAACGTGGAGACGAAGCCCTACGGCGGGTATCCGCAGCATTGGGACGTCAAGATCCTCGATTTGCTGGAAAAGGCCAATCCCAACGGCCAGCGATGGAGCGGCTCTCCCAATGGCGAGGCCCTCAGTCCGTATGGCCGCTTCGAGGGTAAGACCGTGTTCGAATCGGCGAATTACGTCGCCCGCGGCAATCAGCCTAATCATGTGCTTGGCTACCTGCCCACGGACGAGGAGTGGCATTCTCCGAACATCTTTGAAGACCACGTTCAGCATGGCCAGAGCAAGCCGATGGACTTTGGCAAGGGCGAGGACCTGGACGGCGACAAGAAGCACCAGGCGTGGTTCTATTATCTCGCACGCCTCTGCAACCACTGCTCATACCCCGCGTGCCTGGCGGCCTGCCCGCGCAATGCAATATACAAGCGGCCTGAAGACGGCATTGTGCTGATCGACCAGAAGGAATGCCGCGGCTATCGCAAGTGCGTCGAGGCGTGCCCTTACAAGAAATCCATGTATCGCGGAACGACGCGCACGAGTGAGAAGTGCATCGCCTGCTATCCGCGCATCGAGGGGAACGACCCCGAGTGCGAGGGCGCGCCGATGGAAACCCGCTGCATGGCCGCTTGCATCGGCCAGGTGCGCATGCAGGGACTGGTCAAGGTCAAGCCCGACACGACCTGGATGGAGGACCGGCAGAATCCGCTGTATTACCTCATTCACGTGGCCAAGGTCGCTCTGCCGCTGTATCCACAGTTCGGCACGGAACCCAACGGCTTCTACATTCCCCCGCGATGGGTTCCGACACGATATCTGGAGCAGATGTTCGGTCCCGGCGTGTCCCGCGCCGTGGAACGCTACCGCAACCCGGATCGCGAGCTGCTGGCCGTGCTGCAGCTTTTCCGCCGCTCGAACCAGATTATTGCGAAGTATGAGATCGAAGAGGGCAAGAAAGTGTATGAAACTTCCTCGAACGGCAAGAAGTTCGAGATGTACGACGACACGATCATTGCCTTCAACCGATTGGGCAAGGAGATCTTCCGCACCAAGGTGGAAGAACCGGTTCACGTCCGACCGCCGCAACACGCGAATTCGATCTAGGGGAACTGTCGGCGAGCGAGATGCAGGAAACCGCTGCTGACGGCTTGATGGAATTGAAGCACGCAACCAAAGCTGCAAGACGCAGTCGGGGCGGGGGCCGGGCGCCGAGTTCGGCCTCCATGGGAGAACTGCGATGAGCACGGACCAAACGACGGACATTCAAGCCCAACGGGCGGAGACGCGCGGCGCCGTCTATGCGCTGCTGGCGAACGTGTTTCGCTATCCCGACGAGGACCTCTGCAAGCTCCTGGACGATCCATTGCGGTGGGTGTACGTGCGGAAAACGGCGGCGGACTTGGACGCCTCTTTGTCCCGGCTGATTGGCGAGCTTGAGGACGCCTTCACTTCCATCTGCGCCGCGGATCAGCCGCAGGACGCGCTGGATCGACTGCGCGAGGATTTCCAGCGGCTCTTTGGCCACACGGCACACGGTCGATGTCCCTCCTATGAGATGGAGTACGGCAAGCAGGACATCGTCCAGCAATCCCCGCAGCTCGCGGATATTTCGGGTTTCTACAACGCCTTCGGGTTGCAGCTCGCCGACGCGACGTCCGAGCGCATCGACCATGTGAGCGTGGAGTGCGAGTTCATGGCGATTCTGGGAACGCGCGCCGCGGAAGCCGTTCGTCGCGGATTCGCCGCCGGCGCCGAAGTGGTGGCGGATGCCGAGCGCGAGTTTCTCACCGAGCACCTGGGACGGTGGGCGCCGTCCTTCGCACGTCGCGTCATCGAGGCGGACGGTCGCTCGTTCTACGGCGCGGCGGCAGGCCTGCTGCTGTCGTTTCTGGAAGGCGAGTGCCGGCGCGTCCAGGCTCCGACGGGTCCGTCGTTCCTTGAAGTCTGCCCGCGCGATCCGGAGAAAGATGTTGAATTCTCGTGCGGCATCGAGGAAAACGTGCCGGGCGGCGGCGATCGCCTTGTGCAGCTCGGCATGGACCGCGACTAGGCGGGAGGAGCGCCCGACATGAAGTTTGAATACGACCCGCGCCTCATCGAACTGGCCGTTTTTCACCGCGTCCGCGTCGAGCCGCAGCTCGAACCCGCCGTTCACGCCGTGCTTGACCCGCTCTACCTGCTCCCTGCGGGAACGGCCCGCGACGCGAGATTTCACCAGGCCTATGCCGAGATGTTCCAGCAGCTTGGCCTGAACCGCTTTGTCGAAGATCTGCTGGCGGAGCAGCCCATTGTCGCCGGCAAAGCCGATCGATGCCTCGTCCGGCAGGCGGCGCGGGCCAGGCAGGAGTCCATCGAGCTGTATCAGCGTGACGACGACCCTTCTGCCACGCGCACCGTCCTGGTTCAGCTTACACCCGAGCACTTGGCCGACCCCGACCCCTGCCGAGATGAAATGCGCCGCGAGCTGCAGCATGTGGCCGACATGATGGACCCGGCGTTTCAATATCGCGCCGCCGACCTGGCCGGCCAGTCCCCCCAGGACAACCTCGTCCGCGATCGTTATCACGTCATGTGGAACGTCTATGTGGAGAGCCGCCTGACGTCCGCCGGTCACATCGCGGGCGGTAGAAAGACGGCGCTGCGGAACGGGTTCCTGCGGTCGTTCGGCGGGCGATTCAATCCGCCGGTCGCGGCGTTCGAGGCGTTGTGGGCGCCGGCGAAGCTCGATCATTCCGCGCTCATGGCCATGGCACAGGATCCGCGTCGCCTGCCCGGCTGGGAAGAATCGAACGCGGGCGGCGGAGACCTTCGAGAGACGCTCGGGTCGCCCTGCACGCTGTGCGGTTTCTCCACGTTCGACTGGTTCGACCTCCAGTCCGAGGCGGGCCGTCGCCTTGTGCGAATCCTGGTGGAGCGGCGCGACGGCTGGGACACGGCGAGCGGGGTCTGCCGCCAATGCGCCGAGGCATGCCTGGCGAGACACGCCAGCGGCTCGGCCTTGTGCGGCGTCTGAGCGGCACCGCAGAGAGATTGTGCCCTGACCTGCCGGCGGGCACGGGTTGGCCTGGGAGCGATACGGGGCCTCAGACGCGGAGCCGCGCGACCATCAAACCTGACCTCCGCCTGGCCTGCGCCGGAATTCGTGACGTGAGCCTCGCCATAACCCGGCCAGGCTCCTCCAAACCACGCCCCGGGATACGACGCCACGCTGCCGATTCCCAGACTGCCGAATGGGATCCCGCGGCGGGCGCTTCCCGGCAGGCTTGTTCCCGCTGACAATAGCTGCCTGCGCGGCACGTTACTCTTGGGAGACCGTGGTGGAACTCGGAACCGGGCTTGACAGCCGTCGCCCCCATGCGGGCGGGGGTCCAGAGGGTGCCCTTGGACCGCTGAAATGCCGCCTCCGCGGGGATTGACGGAACTGGATTCCCGCCCGCGCGGGAATGACGATAGGGATTGCAGCCTGCGCGAGCACGACGAAATGGGGTGAAACGACGCCCCACATGCAAGGAGTGTCGGCCATGACTTTTGCACGCACTGCGAGTTGGACTTTGAGGCTGCTGGTGCCCTGCCTGCTTGGCCTGTCGGCGGCGGCGCAAGATGTGCCGCACAAGCCCGGCTGGGAGGAGGAACTGGAAGTGCTCAAGCGGACCGGCCAATTGCCCAAGGAGGACAAGCCGGGGCTGGGCGGCAAGGAGCAGATGTCGAAGTTCGAGCAACTCATGAACGAGCGGCTCCGCCTCACCGCGCAGCAGCAGGAGCGCATTCACGCCATCCTCATCGCTCACGCCGGCCAGATGCTCAAGGGAGAGACAAACAAGAAGAGCTTCGCGGACGAGCACGGGCAGGAGTACAAGGAGCTGAGGAAGCAGGCCGAGGAGGCCAAGCAGGCCAAGGACAAGGAGAAACTCAAGTCGATCATGGAGCGCCTGTCCCAACTGCGGCAGCAGCAGCTTTCCGCCAAGTCGCAGGCCTCGCCGGACTACTCTTCGCTCATCGCCGACATCGAGAAGGAGCTGACCCGCGCGCAGGTGGACGATTTCCTCAAGCTGGTCGAGGAACTCGGCATGTCGAAGGACGAGGACGCGGGGGCGAAACTTCTGCCCAAGGAATACATCCACATCATCACCAGCGCCGGCATCGGGCTTTCCGACGACCAGCACCGGCAGATCACAACGATCTACAAGCAGACCCAGGAAGACGCCCGCAAGCTCGGAGAGGACAAGAGCAAGCTGCCGCCGCTGCTGGCCAAGATGCGCGCCGACATCCGCGCGGTCCTCGAACCGACGCAGCGCCGCGTCTCCGCACAGCTCCTCCTTAAAGCGGAAGGCCGCAGCCAGAAGCAGACGCCGCAACCCGGCGCCAAAGAGGGACAGCCGGGTGCTGAAGATTCTGAACCCGGCGCGGAAGGCGGGGATGGATCGACAGCGCCGCCCCCGGCCGAATCGGGCGCCGGGAAGCACAAGTCCCAGAAATCGGGGAAGAAGGGCAAAGCCAAGGCCGAGTCCACCGACCCCGATGCCGCTCCGGCGGAAGGCGGCGACGGTCGGTGAGGATCGCGGAGGGTCTGTGAAGATCGCTTGCTCCGCTTGACAGCCCGCGGTGAAAAACACTTCGGGGTGGGTCACCGACTTTCCAAGGGTGGGGCAGCAGCTTCCCAAGGGTGGGTCACCGGCTTTCCAAGGGTGGGGCACCGGCTTTCCAGCCGGTGGGCTTCAGCATCCTTTGGGGGGCGAATTTACTGGAACGCCGCTCCGTCGGGCCTTCGCCATGGCCTGCTCCCTGTCGCTGGCCATGCAGCAGCGCCGCCTGCCTGCGCCGCGCCTGCCTGCGATATTCCCGCCTTCGTCACGACCGCCTCCACCACGCCCGCCGACGCCACACCCGCTCCGGCAAAAACGGCCTCCGTCACAAAGTCCGCCGCCTCCGATCCGCTGGGCGACGATCCCACTCGCGCGAGCCTCCCCATGAGCCGGCTCTTAATCGCCATGTGCCTTATCGTCGGGCTGGTTTTGCTGTCGCTGGGCGGCCTGCTTGCCAGCGACGGCGCTTCGGGGATGGCACTTGCACTGGGAGTCCCCGCGGCCGTGGTGGGGGTCACGGTTGTTTCGATCGGCACGACGCTTCCCGAAATGGTGACGAGCGTCATGGCCGTGCGCAAGGGGCAGACGGACCTCGCGATGGGCAATGCCATCGGCTCATGCCTGTTCAATGCGGGCGCCATCTTTGGTCTTGTGGAATTGGTCGTGCCGCCCGGCGTGGATGGCGCGCTGGTCATCCCCTTGGGTCACATGGGGATTCTCGCGGGCGCGCTTGTGCCTATCAGTCGCACCTTCGGCAAAACTGTTTCACGCTCGGAAGGCGGGGCGCTGCTGGCTTCTCATGCTGTGTTGCTCGCGTTGTCGGCGCTGACGGCATCGCGGCGGCAGCATCACCGAATCGGTGCTGCGGCCTGCATCGCATCCGGACGCTCCTGAGTTAATGGAGGCGGGGGGAATCGAACCCCCGTCCCGCGGCGGTTACGGACAGGCCTCTACGTGCATAGACGGTGTTTTAAGTTTCGGATCCGCCGACGCCCGCCGACAGGCTGCGGCTTCTCCTACCTCCGACTGTTTTCTCACCCCGTCGCGGCCGGCTAGCGCGACGAGACCAGCCCGCTGGTGTCGCCGTCGCGGACCAGCGGGCGTCGTCCGCGCGGCGGGCTGCGCTTATTTAGGCAGCCATGGCATACGAAGTGTTGCCATTTGAGTTGTTTGCCGGTTGATTAACGAGGCCGACCGGCGACCTCGGCACGCCACCTGACTTTCACTACGCCCGGTCGAATCCAATCGCCCCCGGCGTCGCCGCGCGGTTCCGCGGCGATCTTCTGCGAGAATGGTAGCGAAGATCGTCCCCTGTATCCAGCGGCAAGGGAATCGACCCTTGTATCCAGCGGCAGGGGGATCGAACTTCAGGACGCAGGGCCACAGCATTCCAGGAAGGGCGGCGCGCCGGGTGGCATGGCTTCACGCGCAGCGGGTAGCCATGCTCACCCGCGCATGAGGCATCGACCCGCATCGCAGGATTCACATGCTCACGCCGCGTACGGCGAGAGCATGCCACCCACCCGCCAAGCATGGTCGACCAAGCAACCCGGGCACGGCATGTCCGCTCATCGCAACCTAAAGGATGATGCGCTACTGATCTGACTGAATTGAGGACTGCATCCGGGCCTCAAGCTGCTCCTTTTCCTTGCGTCCGAGGGCGACTTGTTCCGCGCTGAGCAACGCCCGAACCGGTCGGCGACGTTGCGGCGGGGATACTGTCACGGAACGGACCTGCTGCATGGATTTCGGCAGCGGATCGCCGCGGCGCGCGAGCGGTTGACGGTGGCGGGAGGCAAGGCTGTAATGATGTGCGCTGCGCGAACGGGTTGACGGGCTTGGCGCGCAGCGGCGTGACTGAGACGCAGTGGCGCGATAGCTGCGCGGGGACGTGACGGGCGCGGACGGACGAGGCGGGTGCGGCCGGGAGGGCGAATGATGAACAGGACGAGGTTGCAGGGGGGGGGGATGGAAGTGTCGCGCAAGTACTCATTTGTTCGATGCGCCTCGGCCTGGGGTTGCGCCGTCTTGCTGGCGCTCGCGTCGGGATGTCAGACCGACGCCTTGTTTCGGTCAGGTCGGTCGCCCAAGGCGGATCGGGTGATCGTCGCGCAGACGCTGGCGCCGCGCCAGGTGGATGAGGACTTCCTGCACAACGCGAAGGAGGCCGACCTCGCGGAGGAGGTGGTGACTCACCGTGATGCGTATGTCTCCTCGCTGCGGTCGCTGCGGGATGCGTACGCGGCAGGTGGAAACACGGCGCGGCGCGATCAGGCCGCCGCGGAGCTGGCCGGGCTGGAGAAGGTGCAGCAGTTCCACTACATGCTCGACGCGGAAGTTCCGCCGGTTGATCTGAAGCCCACGCTCTCGATTCCCGAGGCGGATCGGCTGTACGCCAGCGCGGTGAAGCTGATGAAGCAGGGGGGATCCGGCATCCCCGGGCTGTACCGGCAGGAGAAGATGCTCGAGGCGCTCAACGCGTTCAAGTCCGTGATCAACCTGTATCCCACAAGCGACAAGATCGATGACGCGGCCTTTTACGCGGGAGAGATCCACAAGGAGTATTTCCCGGAGCAGGAGCTGATCGCCGTGCGGTGGTATGAGCGTTCCATGCTGTGGAACCCGAAGACGCCGCACCCCGTCCGCTTCCAGGCCGCGGTGATCTATGATTATCGCCTGCACGACCGCGCCCGCGCGCTGGAGCTGTATCACGGCGTGTTGGAGCAGGAGAAGGACATCGACCTGAGCAACACGCGGTTCTCGTCGCGGCGGATTGATGAACTGATGCGCGAGCCGCGCCCCGCGGCGACGGAGAGTTCCGAGGAGGACGCGGCGGCGGACCCCGCGCCCGCTGCTTCCGGTGGAGCATGACAAGCCGTGGTGGAAGTCCGCGCTCGTCATTCCCGCGAAGGCGGGAATCCAGCCGGCAAGCTGGTACGAGTCGAGGGTTCAGTCGTTTTCCGGGGACGAATGGACCCCCGCCGGCGCGGGGGTGACGGTTCCTATGCCCGGTTGCGAGTTCCACCGCCGACTGCAGGACGCAGGGCCGGGCGCGCATCGTCGAACGAGAGACTTCCACCGGGCTTCGCCGCGGCGGGACGCGGACGGTTGATATGGCGAGAGCATTCCTCTGGACTGCCGTGAGCGAGGTTCTGCTCTTCCTGGCGACCGGCGCGCTGGGGCTTGTGGCCGTGGATGTGGCGGGGTTTCGTCGTCACGTCGGCGCGGCGCTCTTCACGGCGATCTTCGGGTGCATGATGCACGCCGTCGTTCTCACGTATTTCGCGGTCACAGGCAAGCTCATGCATCAAGCGGTGGCGCTGGGCAAGCTTTCCGTCGAGCCGTTCGAGCGACTGCGCCGATCGAAGAAGCGGATCACGCTGCTGGTCGGGCTTGGGATGCTCTCCATCGCGGTGGCCGTGGGCACGGGAGCGTGGAGGCTGTCGGGCACTCAGGGTCCGAGGTGGCATCTGCTCGCCGCGAGCGCGGCGGCGATGGTCAACTGCGTGGTGTTCTACCAACAATACAATCTCATCTTCGAGGCGCAGCAGTCGTTGGGCGAGGTGATGCGCGAGTATGAGTCGATTCGGGCGGCCGGCGGGCAGACATCGCAATCGCCCGCCTGAGGAATGGATTCTCGCAGAGCGCTGGGTGGTGCGCCCCGCGATGCATCGCTGAACGGAACGCTGCATGGGGAGCTGCGATTCCATGACGCCCTCGTCACAGATGACGACGCCTCAGAAAGTCGCGCTGGGCATCCTGCTCGGCTCATCCGCCCTCGTTCGCGCGGCTCTCGTGCTTCATGCCGGACCGATGACGGGCCAGGGGTTGTATGTCGATGACGCTTTCATGTCCCACAAGATCGCAATGAATATTGCGGAGGGGCGGGGCATCACGCAGGCCGGCGCGGCGACCAATGGGTTTCAACCGCTTTTCGTTTTCCTGCTCGTTCCTTTGTATTGGATTCTGGATGCGGGCGATGCGACGGTTGCCTCGGCGCTGATGTGTTCCACATTCGGCGTTCTGTGCGCGGTCTGGATATACAAGATTCTGTCGCGATTGCACGGAGCACGGGTGGGCTTGATCGGCGCAGCATTGTTTGTTGCATCGAGCTTCATGGCACGCGCGGCGTTGTGCGGGCTGGAGACGAGCCTTGCGAACCTGATGATGTTGATCGTGCTCGAGCGCGACCTGCAGGCGCGGCTTGGCGGGAGGCTGGTCACGCTGGGTCGCGCCGCGGTGTTTGGGTTGCTGCTTGGGCTGGCGGTGCTGGCACGGATCGACCTTGTTTTTATTGTAATCCCGATTCTGTTGGCTTGGGCCCAGCGCTGCCGGTCGAGGACGGAGCTGGGGCGCTGCGCCGTTTCAATAGGTATGTGTGTCGCGGTGCTGGCGCCGTGGTTCATGTGGAGTTGGATCGTCTGCGGCTCGATGCTTCCGAGCAGCGGCGAAGCGACGCGCACGATTTCTCAACTGTATGGGACGGAAGGAATTCCCGTTGCTTCGCCGGTGTATTTCGAGCCGGGCGCGCCGCCGGTTTCATTCTATGCGCTGCACGCGACGGACGCCCTGACTCACCTGGTTGCAGAGACGCCGCTGAGCCAGCCTGTCTACACATTTCTGCGCGCCGCGCCGCAGTGGTCGGGCTTGTGGATTGCGGGATGGTGCGCCGCGGCGTGGCTGGCGCATCGGCGCTTGGCGCTTGGTCATCCCGATGCGCGCCGGCTGCGAAACCTGTGGCGCGCCATGCCCTCGGCGTGGGTCTTCGCCGTTCTGCTGATCGCGGCCTATTCGACGTGGGGCTTTGGTCGCTGGTGGTTCTGGAGATACATGACGCCCGTCGGCGTGCTGCTGGTGTTTCCGTCGGCGCTGTGGGTGGACGCCGTCATCAATGGTTTGGCGGCGAAAAGCCGCGGGCTGGGGGCCGTTGCTTGTTTGTTTATGGTGGCGATTTATGGCGCCGCGGGCATTGACGGCCATGTGCGATTGTTCGGGGATCCGCCCCCATCGGTCAATGAACCGCGCATGTATGCAGACACGCTTGCCCTGCGCGAACTGCTGCCCCGCGGATGCCGGATCGGCAGCTTTGAAAGCGGCATTCTGGACTACTATCTCGGATGGGACGTCATCAATCTGGACGGCAAGACCCATGCGGCTGCGCTGGACGCTTTGAAGACGGGGCGCATGGACCGGTTCATTGAGGAGGAAGGCCTTGAGTACATCGTGTCCAGTCCTCCATTGCTGCGCGATCTGCTGAGCCGGCGCGGTAATTGGAAGGAGGGGCGGCTTGGGATCATCGCAAAACTGAGCCACAACTGGGTGTTGAAAGTCGAGCGCGACGAGACTGGAAAGCGCTGACAGTGGGGCGGCTGCGACAGCGGGGGTCTGCCCCAGTGGGAGTCTGCGACAGTGGGGGGCTGCCGTCATTCCCGCGCAGGCGGGAATCCAGCGGTTCGCAGGCGCGCCCTGAGCCCCCGCCTGCGCGGGCGTGGCGGACCCCATATCCGGCGCCGAGTTCCGCCACGGACCGCAAGCGGGCGTGACCAGGGTGTAGCAACGATTTCGCCTCCGCGAATGTGGACGGCCTGCTGGCTGCGCCGTATTCTTGCCGCCCGCGTACTTCAGAAGGAGCTGCTCATGACCGACTCGCCTGCCGCTGGGCACACTGCCTTCACGGGAGTGGCTATTGAACATGACACGCCGTGCCGCCGGTGCGGTTACAATCTGCGCGGTCTGACGGTGGAAGGGCGCTGTCCGGAATGTGGCACGCCGGTGGGGCTTTCGGCGTATGGGGATTTTCTGAGGTATTGCGATCCGCGCTGGCTTGAGCGCCTGGCCACGGGAGTGTCATTCATCCTGTGGGGGATTCTGGTTGGAATCGTGATCGGCATGGCGGGCGGTCTGCTGGCGGCGTTGGTTCACCCGGTGCTGGGGCAAGGGCTGATGCTCTGCGGCGGGCTGGTTTCGCTTTACGGCACATGGCTCTTGACGGAGCCGGACCCCAGCGGCATCGGCGAGCACAAGGACATCAACGCGCGCCGGGTCGTGCGCGTCTGCCTCATTCTGGGTTTGGGTTACAATGTCCTGAGCATGACCGCGCGGCAGTCGTCGACGGGAGGCATCCTGTTCGTGTTCCTCGTTATTGGCACGGCGCTTACGGGCGTGAGCCAGGCGATCGGAGAAGCGGCCAAACTCTTGTACCTGCGCAAGCTTGCGTTGCGCATCCCGGATGAGGCGCTCGCGCGGCGCGCGAGATTCCTGGTGTACGCCATGGGGATCAGCCTGCTGCTGACGATCATCCCCGTCGTCGCCTTGCTTGCGCTGGGAAGCATCGCTGCGGTGCGCGGCCCGGCGGCGGGAATGACGGTGGGTCCGGTCACGACCCGCACCGTCACCTTGGGAGGCACGACGACAACGACGGCCGCGACGACGGGTATCCCGGCGGCCGGCTTCATGGTCGCGGGCTGCGGCGCGGGGCTGTTCGGCCTCGCCGTGCTGGTGTTCAGCGTGATGTCGCTTCACCTCGTGTGGCGCATGGGAAAGGCCTTCCGCGAGCACGGGGCCTACGCCGGCGCGATCTGGGCACAACAGCAGCAGTCAATGCCACCGCCCGGAGAAACGAGTCATGCTTGACGGGCGTTCGGGTTCATCCGCGCCGCAGTTGTGCCGCCGACCGTCCGGGGTGAAGAGCGACGCCCGTCATTTTCCCGCAGGCGGGAATGCAAGTTGGAATTGCAACTTATCCAAGCCGCGACCGTCAGGGAGCGATTCCGCTTCTGAGCGTCAGAATGCGCTTTTTAACGGGCGCGGCTCTGAATGGGCGCGGCTCTGAATTACAATCCATGCGATAATCCCCAGGCACTGCACTAGGGTTCCAATAGCGCGCCCGAAGTCAGCAGTGCAAGATCGATGAACTGCCCGCCCGTGTCCTGATGCGTGTGAACGGCGATCACATTGCGTCCCGAGCGCAGCGCCGCCCGGAGTTTCTCCGTCACGTCGAAAGCGGCGTAGGTGTCGTTCCAGCCGGTGAGCCCAAGCAGCTCGACGCCGTTGACGAACACCTCGGTGGCGTTGTCGTAGTGCATCATCACGACCGCGCGTCCGAAAGTCGGGCGGTCGAAATCAAACACCGCCCGCAGGCGGATGTCCGGCGTCGCCCACGCGGTGCGGATGCGCGACTCCCATCCCGCCTTGCTGCCGAAGCCGCCCCGGCCGGCGGTCCATGCACTGTCGTCGAAATCGGCTTGCGACCAGTCGGGCGCCGTGGAACTAGAGGCTTCGGTCTTCGGCGTTTCCGTCGTATATCGCCAGTCGGTCGGCTCGCCGGGGTCCACGGCGGCGCGGACAAGCGTGCGCCACTGCACTCGCGCGGGCGCCTCAAATCTTGGAGGACTGCTTTCGTACGCCGCGGGACGCGCGGAGCTTGAGCGGACGCGCGCCATGTCGAACTTCGGCGAACGATCATAATAATAAATGCCGTTGCACTCCTGCTCCACGTCGGTGAGCTGCGTGTAGCAGTAGCCGAACATGAAGCGGTTCTCCGTCACGGCTTTCAACTGCCCGTCGTAGCGCGCGTACCACTCGTCGAGGGTCTTGGGACTTTGCCCATAACCCCAGCCCTGCTTGCCTTCGGGAATCCAGCCGATGCCTCCGAACTCACTGAGGAAGAACGGGCGGTCGATGTCGGCGATGCCGTACTGCGGCGGGTACTGCGCCGCGTCGCCGATCGACGCCCAGTTGGCCCCCAGCGCCGCGCCGTCCTGCGTGTAGTCGTGCCGGCAGTCCACGTCAGGATCGGGATGGCTCTTGACCCAGCCGCTGGTCTCGATCACCGGGCGCGTTGGGTCCAGCGTCTTGACCATCTCGTAAACCACGTTTTGCAGCGGACCGGCCTGCGGCGGAGTCTCGTTGAAAGGGCACCAGCCGATGATCGACGGATGGTTGCGATCTCGGCGGATGAACTCCACGGCTTCATGCACGACGGGCAGGGCGACCTCGGCCTTCTCATAGTTCGCGCCGAAGCTGGGCGTCTCGCCCCAGGTGAGATAGCCGAGCTTGTCCGCCCAGTAATGGAACCGCGGCTCGAAGATCTTCTGGTGCAGGCGGGCGCCGTTGAACCCCGCGGCCTTGGAAAGCTCGATGTCGCGGCGCAGGGCGTCGTCGGTCGGTGCGGTCCAGACGCCGTCGGGGTAGAAGCCTTGATCGAGCACCAGGCGCTGATAGACGGGTTTGCCGTTGATGAGGAACTGGCGCCCACGGATGTCGATGCTCCGCAGACCGAAATACGTCGCCACTTCGTCGCGCACGGAGTCCTTGGCAAGGAGCGAGAGTTTCGCCGTGTAGAGGAACGGATCGTCCGGCGACCATGCGTGCTTCGTGGTCAGTTCGATCGGCTGCACGGTTGCCAGCGACCGCACCGCACGGGTGGACGAACCGACTTTCTCCGTACCCGCGAAGACGTCGATGCGCAAGTCCAGGCCGGTCAGCGGGCCGTCCACGTTCGTCGTGCACGTGACCACGCCCGCCGCGGGATCGCCGGCCACGCTGAAATCGCGGATGAAGCTGGTCCCCACGGCCTCCAGCCAGACGGTCTGCCAGATGCCCGTGGTTCGCGTGTAGAAGATGCCGTAGCTGTCCTCGCGGTCGGACTGCTTGCCGAGCTGCTGCAGGCCGCTGCGCGTGTCGTCGAACGCGCGAATGACCAGAGTGTGCGTCGCGCCGGGCTGGACGTCCTTCAGTTCCCATGTGATCGGCACGTTGCCGCCGGTGTGCTCGCCGAGGAGCACCCCGTCCAGCCATGCCGTCGTCCGCCAGTCGCACGCGCCGATGTGCAGCAGCACGCGCTTGCCCGTCCATTCCTTTGGAATGGCGAGCGTGCGGCGGTACCAGACATGCTTGACAAAGCCCTTGCGCTGCAGCCCCGACAGCTTCGACTCGCGGCAGAAGGGGACGATGATCTTGTCGGGCCATTCCTCGCGCGTCAAAAACGACTCGTCGGCGGAATCGTCGGTTTCCGCGAAGTCCCAGGGACCGTTGAGATTCAGCCACGCCTCGCGCTGCAGGTCGGGGCGCGGATGCTCCGGACGGGGAATGGCGCCTTCATCGACCGGCATTGCGAAGACCATCGCCATCCACAAACACGTGTGCATGTGCTTCTCCATACTCCACGCCGGATCGGCGTTGCGAGCGGATGCAACGCAACGCAATGCCGGTTGAATCAGCCAAGGCGACCCGTATCGACGACTCCGTCAGAGCCGCGCCCGTCAGGAAGCGCACGTGCTGCGCCGCACCCGTAAAGCGGCGCATCGCCCCGATTGCCCCATCGCGAGAACCGCTTCCTTACGGGCGCTGCTCTGTTGTGTTCTTCATGAACCGAGCATCTCGCGCGCCAGCAGCATCGCGTCATTCGGCGTTCGAATCGTCTCATTGAGTTGCGCGCGATACACAGCGCTGAGCACGCGGCCGAACGCCGGACCGGGAGCATAACCGGCGGCGGTCAGATCGTCTCCGGTCAGCAGCGGTGGGGGGGTGGCGTTGACCGGATCGAGGGCCTGGATGGCGGCCGACACTTCCTGCCAGCGCTCCAGCGATCGGCGCTGGGTCATGCACTCGGTCCGTGCGAGTTCCAGCAGGTCCATGCACAGGGGATGCGCGCGCCAGATCCGCCGCTGCGCCAACTCGTCCGCCACGGGGGTCAGAACATCCGCGCGCTGCGCTACCAGCCACGCGACGGCGTCGGTCAAATCGTTGCTCAGCCGCAGGTTGAGGCAGAACCGGCGGACCTGCTCAGCGCTGCGCTCGCAAACCAGTGAGGCCGCCGCCAGCGCCGCGCTGATGTCGCCGGTCGGCAGCGCGGCAAGTCGGACCTCGATGCGATCCGACTCGTCGGTGGGGGGGCGCCACTCCTCGACCAAATGCGGCGCTAGTCCGGTCTCCCGCAGCAGCCGCCAGGCGCGCGCTCGCCCCGGCGGAGTGAGCATCCGCTCCAGCTCCATCCAGATCCGCTCCGCGCTGATGCCGCGCAGCTTGGCTGCGAGCTTGCGGATGGCGAGCAGCGTCCCTGGGTCGAGCTCAAAATCCAAGGCCACCGCGAAACGCACCGCCCGCAACATGCGCAGGTGATCCTCGGCAAAACGCCGGGCAGGATCGCCGATGGTGCGGATGATCCGCGCCTCCAGGTCCGCCCGCCCGCCGACGTGGTCGATGACGCGGTCGGCAATCGGATCGTAGAACATGCCGTTGACGGTGAAATCCCGTCGCCGGGCGTCCTCCACGTCGTCGCTGAAGGTCACCTGCTCCGGGCGGCGGCCGTCGCTGGTGGCGGAGTCCTTGCGAAACGTGGCCACCTCCACGCTGACGCCGAGGCGGTGGACAAGAATGACCCCGAACTGCTGACCCACGCCGCGGGCGCGCGGGAACAGGGCGAGCACCTGCTCCGGACGCGCATCGGTGACGACGTCATAATCCTTGGGCGTTCGCCGCAGGAGCATGTCGCGCACGCATCCGCCGGCCAGCAGCGCGGCAAAGCCCGCGTCGCGCAGCTTCCGCAGCACGGCGAGCGAAGCCTGTCGGGCATCCGTCTTGCGGGGTTTCATCGGGAAAAGAAGGTGATCGCGTGGCTGCCCAGCGTCCGCCGGTCGGCGACGCGCCAACCGGCCCAATGCTGCGCAGGATACGTGATGACGCCCTCGTGATGAAGCACGGCCATGCTCGAAGGAGAGGTCGCCGCGGCCAAACGTTCGAGGATGCGCGGGACGTGACCCGCGGGGGACACGTCGCGCGAATCCGCGTAGGGGGGATCAAGAAACACAAGGTCAAACAGGGCATCGCCCGGAGCACGAGGGTGCGATCGCCACACGTCGCCGGGAACGATGATCGCGTTGGGACCGGCCTTGAGCTTGTCCATGTTGGCCCGCAGCACGCTCAGCGCCGTGCGGTCCTTCTCGAAAAACGTGCACGTAGCCGCGCCGCGCGAGAGCGCCTCCAGGCCGACGGAACCGCCGCCCGCGAAGAGGTCGGCCACGTGGATGGAGGGCAGTTCGCCGGGCGCCGCCAGGACTGAGCCGAGGATGTTGAACAGCGTCTCGCGCAGCGCGTCCGGCATGGGGCGAGTCCCCCCATGCTTGGGCCAATCCAGCCTCCGCCCGCGCCACGCGCCCGCGATGATCCGCATGGGGGCATTTTACGGAAAGCGGCGCGCGTTGCACGCACAGGGCGAAGGTTCACGCGGAGACGCGGAGGCGCAGAGGAGAGAATAGAAAGGAAACGAACAGCGACGAAGCGAGGGCAAGACCGGGAAGCCGGGTGCTTGGAGGTGGCCACTCGAAGCCGTGACCCCCGATAGCGCTACGGGTTCTGCGGGAGTACCACTCACTTGTGTGAGGGGTTCGGAAGCAGCTGTCGTTGCGTGCTCGACGGGTTCTGATTTCGACGTTTTGGCGTTTCGACGTTTTGACTTTTTGTCGTCCCGCCGTTCCACTGCACCGCCACATGAAGCTCGACGTGGTTGGCAGCGTGTTGTGTACCCAGTGCCCGGCGGCCTGCTGCCGGTATGTGTCGCTGCCGCTTGATAATCCGCGGACGCTGCGCGACTACGACGACATCCGCTGGTACCTGATGCACGAGGGGTTCAGCGTGTTTGTGGAGGACGGCGACTGGTACGTGCAGATCCAGGCGCGCTGCCGGAACCTGCGCGAGGACAACCTGTGCGGCGTGTACGAAACCCGCCCGCGGATCTGCGGCGAATACGAGCCGGGCGAGTGCGACTACCTGGCGGGCGACTACGGCTACGATCACTACTTCACGCACGCCTCGCAGCTCGAGGCCTACGTCGAACGCAAGCTCGGCAAGCCCTTGGCGGATGCCCGAACGACGCCGCGAGAACGCCGAGTGGGGCACGTCCGGATGACGACGGGCGGCGGCAGGAGATCGCCCCGCGCCAGGTCGAACGCCGAACCGGCGCGGTGAGCTTGCGAACGGACTGACGGGTCGCGAGAGCATCGTGAAAAGGAACAGGCTCAGGAGCCGGGCGTGGCACGTGAGGGGGGCCAAGGCTATGACGTCTTGGAGAGCCGTTTGCCCGAGCGCGAAGCAAGGGGAGCGATCCGGATCGTGACCCGAACCGTATGGAGCGACCTGAATCGGCGCTATTCTTGATCAGCCGGCGTGGCACACGATCGATTCCAGCCGGAAAGCACAGATGACCATACTCGTTCGGGGCGCTCGCTCATGGACATACGTTAGAATGCGGTTGCCTTGCATCTCTATCCTGTTCATCTTGTTCATCGTGTCCATTTCGAATGGTTCCTGTTAGGATTGACAGCACCTCAGGAAGAAAGGCTGGGATGAAGGCCCATGTCCGACACGCTCCATTACGAGGCCGCCTTTGAGGATGCCCTGCGGGCGCACCGCTGGCCTTACGTCCGCGTGGACGAGCAGCGGCGGTCGCTGTTCTCCACGTCGGCCGTGAAGTCGTTCGACTTCCTGGTCCACAGGCCCGGCGGCGGCGGCTGGCTCGCCGACGTGAAGGGACGCAAGTTTCCATACGACCTGGCGGGGGGGCGGCATTTCTGGGAGAACTGGGTCACGGACGAGGACGTCGCCGGCCTGTCGGCGTGGGAGGGCGTCTTTGGCGACGCTTTTTCCGGCATGTTCGTCTTTGCGTACTGGATCACCGCTGCGGCGCCGGCCTCTGCCCTGCTCGGCCCCTTTCATGCGTTCCGCGGGCGGGAGTATGCGTTTCTTGCGGTGTCGGCACGGGTGTACGGCGAGCATTCCCGCCGACGCTCCGCGAGCTGGGGAACCGCCTCCATGCCGACGCGTGTGTTCAGGCAGAGCGTGGTGCCGGTGTTCGGGCACGCTCGACCCGCTTTACCCGTCGCGGGTTGACGCCTATAATCAGCCCGGATGCGGATGAATGGGTGGTCTGGGTGCGGCCATGGACTGCGTCATCGCCGTCGCCGGATTGGAGTGCGCTCATGAAATCGTGCGTTTCTCGGCTCTTTTTTGCCTCTCTCGCGGTCCTCGCGCCGACCCTGCCCGCCTTCGCGCAGCAGCGCTGGTCGCCGCCGAACAAGGACAAGGGCATGCTCCAGTGGGTCGTCATGCTGGGCATCCTGATTCTCATCTGCATCCCGTCCTTCATGAATCCCAAGCGGTCGCATCAGTCCTAGTCGCGCGGGATCGTCGCGCCCGGTGTGTCGTGGTTCCTGCAATCGCCCCGACGGAGATGACTTGCATGTTGACCCGGCGTTCGTTGGTCGTGGCGCTCGTGGGGGTAAACCTGCTCCTTGCGCTGGGGCTGCTTCTCGCTGCAGATCCGCTGCCAACGGCCTACGCCCAGGCGGGCGCGGGCGGCGGCCGCGGGTATCTGTGCGCCACGGCGGCCGTCTCAGGACAGGAATTCGAGATGCTCTACATTGCCGATTTGCAGGGTCGGCGGCTCTATGCGCTGGGGCCGATCAACGCCCAGACCAAGGCGCTGGAGTTCCTTGGCGTGCGTGATCTGCGTGCGGATTTCCGCGGTGAGGCGCCTGCTCCGCCACCCGGCGCCGGCGGCGCGGCCAAACCTTGAGGCTTCTGAAGTCTCGTCGTCCTGCAATCGAACGATTGATGGATGTCACGGCCAGGCTTGATCGAGCGATCGACTTGAATCCGATCTTGGCTGGAACGGGCATCGTGGAGGCTAAGTCAGGCATCATGGACCATAAGAACCTCGCCATCGGCGTCCTCTCCGTCACGGCCGTTGTGCTTCTCGTGGGCAATGTCATCCTGCACAGCGTGGATTCGCCAGCCTACGCCGCAGGCATGACCACGTCCGGCGGCGACTACATCCTCACCGTGGGCCGCGTCCAAAGTTCGCCCGCCCAGTTCCCCGAGGAACTGCTGTATGTAATCGACACCGGCGAAGGGAAGTTGATTGCATACTCGTTCGACGCTCAGTCGAAGAAGATGAAGATCACCAGCCAGGTGGACCTCAAGAACATGGCCAGCCGGACCGGCGACGAAACGGAGAAGGCTCCGGACGCCAACCCGCCGGTACGCCCGGGTCAGCGTCAGCCCACAGGCAAGCGTCAGCCCTGAGCACCGAAGCCTCGCGGCCCGATCATTGGGATGTAAAGCGCAAGCAATCCGAACCCGCGGCGCAAGCCAGGGCAACGGTCCCAACGCTACCAGCCCCCCACCGGTCAGTGCAACATAAGATACATTATAGGACGTCAGAGGCGCCGGTAGGGGGCGGGCACGCAACCCGCTCGCTTCGCCGGTTTTCCGCGATCCTCGCCTTGCAAGCCATCGACCGGCTCCTCCCGCCTTGGCCAAAGCACGCCTGAACGTGGTTGACACATACTCTTGCGTGTGCATCAGGCTTTGCCATGCCGGCCTGCCAGCACGCTCATCGCCCGAACCAAGGACAGGCATGCACGACCCCATTCGGTGATGGCGTAGGCGTTTCGCTGAGGAGTCTGCAGGAAACCAGCCTGCCTGAGAGTTCGCACGTGGTGTTGCAGCGGGCCGGCGGTCAGTCCCGTCGCGGAGCACAGGGCCTGGTAGGAGGCGATTCCGCAGGCCAACTCCTTGAGAATCGTCAGCCGGATTCGATGACCGAGACCGGCGGCCCACTCGGCGGTCTCCCGCACCTGGTTCTCTGGCCAGGGTGCGTTGAGCTTGCCCGGCGCGACGGAGCAGGCGGAACGGCCACGCGCGGCGCCGCCTGCTCTCCGGGGCTGGGTCGCTCTGCGCGACGTGACGGCGCCCGAGGACCTTTCGTGAGACCAGCCATACCCCACGCCCCGCAAAGATGGGACCCGCCCGCCGGCCCGCCCCCAGCAGACCGCGGCGCAGCCGGCTTCGCCCAACGGGTGAATGCGCAGGGCGACCCCCCCGCCCGACGCCGCGGAACGCGGGGAACGACGTGCTTTTCCCGTGCGCCGGGCCGGCTTGCGCCCGCGCTGGTGCCGGTCTGCCGGGCGATCGACGCGCCGGGCAGGTTTCCGGCCCTCCGCATGACTTCCCCGGCGTGTCCGGCCCGTGCCCGTCCGTCCGGCGGTCCTTCCTGACGTGCGATGCTTCGGCTTCATGGCTGTATTCCTCCGCTTCCCGGCCCCGACCTATATTATGGTAAACACGCATAACGTTATACTATAATATCGACATACCGATCCGGGCGCTTGACGGTTCCTGTTGGCAGCGGCGAAGGAGCCTGCAGGAGGGTCGGTCGCCGGCACGTGGCCGCGGACGCGCCCCTATCGGTACGCGGCGTCCAAGACGTCCTGACCGGCATCGCCCTGCCGGGCCTGCGCGAGGCTCAGCCATCCCCATCCGCAGACCGCCAGCAGCAGCGCCACCAGGCTTTGCGCGGCCAGGGCGCGTCCGCGAGAAAAACCCCTGCCCCGCGCTACGGAGCCGACTCGCCTCCCCGCCGGCAGGGCCGCCAACGCCGCGAGCCAGCACCACGCCGGGACGTCGTCCCCCGTGTACGCAAAGCCGGTGACCGCGCAGCAGGCGACGATGCCCGTGCTCGCTACCAGCGCTGCGGAGCTGACGCCGACCCGCAGCCGCAACGAGACAAGGGCGCCGAGGACGCAGAACCCTGCCAGGGCAGCACATATCAGGGCGAGCTTGGCAAAGCGCCCTTGGAGCGAAAGGGCCGCTAGACCCGCAAACACGACAGCCAAGGCGCCGGAATGGGCTGCGGCGGCGAGGGGATTCGCGCCGCGCGGCAGCTCGGTCGGATCGTGTGGCACAACGGTCGAATCCCGCGCCTCGACGGCCGGGTCGCTCGCCGCCGCCGCCGTGGCGAGTGCCGTCGCCCCAAGGACCGTCAGAATCGCGGCGATACCCCCCATGTCCGGAAGCAGCCACGCCAGACCGCCGACGGCGACGGCCGCAGCGATCGGGCCTGCGCACGCACCGATTCGTGGACGAGCGGACATCGACGAGGCGGCGCCGGCCAGCGCCGTTGCCGCCGCCGCGGGGAGGATCGCGTGCCACCGTGCGATGGAGGATCCGTCGGGCAGGCCCTCCTGCATGAGGAGGCTCGCCCCCAGAACGAGCGTCATTGCCGCGCCCCACGTCCACCGCCATACCGGATCAGGGGGCGGCGGATCTCGACGAGACTTCCTCCAGCGCGCCATCCCCGTCGCAAGCACCAGCAGCGCCGCACCCGACAGGGCGGGCAGCACACAACCGAGAAGAATTAGTTGAAGCATGTTGGTCGCGTCGGTGCCGGACGGTCACGGCGATGGATGGTTGCCGCCGGCAACGCCGTAGAAGTCCCCTTGGCGACCGCGGCCCAGTCCATCGCAACGCCATCAGGCAGAGGCGGCGCTACCCCCCTACCACGCCTTCAAGAGATACGATTACGCGGACGTCGTCGCCCAGCCCGCCGTTTTCCAGCATGTACTTGATGCCGAAGTCGCTGCGCTTGAGGGTGAAGACGGCTTCAAAGCCGCATCGCTTTCCCATCGCCTTCTCCGCCGTGCCGGTCCATTCCACCTGCGTGGTGAGCGGCTTGGTCACCCCATGGATCGACAGGTCACCGCTGATCTCGTAGACGCGGTCCTTTACCTTCTTGGAGGTCTTGCTCTTGAAGGTCATCGTCGGATGCTCTTTGGCGTTAAAGAAATCCGGGCTTTTCAAGTGACCGTCGAGCTTCTCCGTTCCCGTGTCCACGCTGGCGATCGACACGCTCACATCCAAGTCCGGCCCGGCGTCGCCGGTCGAGTCGAAGGCGATCGTGCCGGCCACCTCGTTGAACCGCCCGTAGAACTGCCCCGCCCCCAGGTGCTGCACGCGGAACAGAGTTTTCGAATGGACGGGATCGATCTTGAAACTCTCCTTGGCGAGCAGGGCCCGCGCTTCGCCCTTCCCCGTCGCGGCGGCGGGCGACATGCCTGCCAGCAGCGCGACTCCCACGACACTCAGCCCGATTCCCACCATCAGCCTCTTGCGCATATTCCTTCTCCTTATCCGAAATACTGCTCCCAACAACCCGTCGTATCCACCCTTCTGCATTGTCGCCGGCGAGGTTAGGCCTCGCTGTCCCCCCTATCCGGCGCTTCGCCGAACCGCCGCGCTCGACAGGCAACCGATGCCTCCCGCAAAACGTCGCGGCGTTGCCGCTTATTCCCGCGCATGACGCGCACTCTTACTCCCCCGCGAATCGCGCTCGCCGCGTACTGCTCACGAACCCGGCGTAACTGTCTCCTCCTCGCCGACTCGACCATACTGGACCGTCTGCACGAGTTGGCCGCCGCAAAAAAGGAGGATCGTATCCCCATGGTTGTTCATCGCCATGGCCTGTCCAGCGCGGCGCACTTCACGCGTCTGCCCGCCCGCCAGCGATCCCGAGAGGCTCCACTTCGCACCGCTCTCGTCGGTCAACGTCCAGCCCTCAAGCCGCACGGGGGCCGGACTCAGGTTGCGCAGCAGGACGCGCTCATTCTGCTCCTCGTCTCCGGACGGGTTCGGAACTAGAGCGATGATCCGCACCGTGGCCGGCGGCGTGCTCGGCGGCGTGGGCGCAGGCGGACCGACGTCTGTCAGACGAAACTCGGCCATGATCGGAAAGTGATCCGACACTCGCAACGGATCATGCTCATGGCGCATCTGCACGCTTTCAATGCGGGACGCCAGCGACGGCGAAACCAGAATATGATCAATCGACGTCAATTCCCGCGGCGCGTCCACCTGACCGTCTCGATCTTCATCGTAATGAGCGGTGTAGCGCATCGGCTTGGGAACAAAAGCAGCAACATTCACCAGATCATCCATCGGATCGTCAGAAGACATCGCCCGAATTCGCGCCAGCACGTCCGTAATGGGCGTGCTGTTCACATGATCGCGGGCTTCGTCCGCTCCGTCGTAGTCGTTGAAATCGCCCCAGATGACCAGGAGCCGGCCCGCTCGCTGCTCCTCCACGGCCATGGAACGGATGGCGTCAGCTTGGGCCTGCCGCTCAAATTGACGACCTGTGTGATTGGGAATGGCCAGCAAATGCAATCCAATGAATGAGATCTTCAAGTCGCCTGCGTTAATGCGGGCGATATAATGCTTCGACACGGACTTTTCAACTGCTCCGCTGACTCCTTTGCGCTCGTCCCGCCTGATTAAAGTGTCTTCCGGGTCGATGCGCGTCAGCAGAGCGACGTCCTGGCCCGTGTGAGTGTCGCGTCCCTCAATCAGGTATGGCTTGTAGCCCCGCGTCGCCAGAAACTCATTGTTGAACGACGTGATCGCAGACAGGTTCTCGACTTCCACAAGGTTTACAATATCCGGGTTCTCCTGAATCACAATGTCCGCCACGGCGCGCATGTGGTCCCGCGCCTCCGCAGGCCGGCCTTTCCACGGGAACGTCACATCCCTGGCGCCCTCCTCCGGATCAACGCCATCCCAGAGAAACTCCGCGTTGAACGTCATGATGACCAGACGGGTGGGATCGGCGCGGCGGTCGTCGGCCCAGGCGCCCCCAGCGCCGCACGCGTGGGCGAGGGCCGCGCCTATCAGGAGGCCGCGGAGGTGCCGCAGATATGGACAATGATGCAGCACCCAACCGCGACCGCAAGGGAGCGGGTGCTTCCAACTGACCATACGGGCGGTCAAACGGTGTGTGATGCGCCGAACAGTGTAAGACAAGAGGAACTCTCGATTCCAATAGATGTTGTCAGAGTCCGGCGGCTGATTCCATGCTCCGGCGCAACGGGCAGAAGTTTCTCGCCGCGCCGCATCCAGAGAAGAAGTAGCTTCGCAGGGGGCGGCCGTCAAGGGGCAGGCCGTGGCGCGGCTTGGAACCGGTATGCGCATCGTCGCCGCGGCGCAATTGGGGTCCAGCATCCGCTGTCGGGCCGTTCAGTCCCCGCCTGCGAGGGAATGGCGGGCGCGATGCGGTCGTGCATGCTTCGAGACGATGTTCAGATGGTGACTCGGTTTGGACGCGCGGGCGCGTGCTTTTAAGCGCCGCGCGCTTCCGCCAGCGGCCCTCGTAACGGTTGATGCATCCGGCGGACTGCAGAACCGGTTCCTGCACAGAGCGACGGCGGTTCGCTCCCTCACGGTCGCGGCTCTGTCCTGCAGCCGTTCGCTCCCTGACGGTCGCGGCTCCGTTATGCAAACGGATACATTACAGGTTCTCAGACAACGCACTGGAGCGTGCCTGATTGCGTTGTAGAATGGGAGTATGAATGGGAGCCGTTCACAGCCGCAGTTCGACTTGGCGCTGGAGACGTCGGGGAAGTTCGGCGCGGCGGCGCTGGGCCTGGGCAACGACTGCGTCGAGCTTGTGCCCTTCGCGGTTACGGCGAACCACGCAGCGCAGCTTCTACCCACGATCGACGCCCTATGCCGTCGTCACGGGTGCGCGCCGTCCGATTTGCGCTGCGTTTACGTCTCCGCCGGTCCCGGCAGCTTCACCGGTCTTCGCGTGGGGGTGGCCACGGCACGGATGTTGGCGCTCGCGCTGAGCGTCAAACTCGTGAGCGTGCCGACGCTGGAGGCTGTCGCGCAAAACGCCATCAACCTGAAGGCCCCCCCCTCCCACGTCGCCGTCCTGCTGGACGCGAAGCGCGAGCACGTTTACGCGTGCGCGTTCCAGCTTTGTGGGGAGCGCTACGTCGCGCTGGCGCCCCCCGTGGAGGCCGATCCTGCGGCGTTTCTCGCGTCGATGCCGCGGGACAGCGGCGTGCTGGGCGAGGGGGTGCAGGCGCATCGCAATGTGGTCGAAGCGTCGGGCTTGAGGATTCCCGCGGGAGCGTCGCATGCGCCGGACGCGAGAATCGTACTGCAACTCGGACGCGAGGCGGCGATCGCGGGTCGGTTTACCGAACCCCGGACTCTGGTTCCGATCTACGTCCGCCGCGCCGAGGCCGAGGAGCGGTGGGAGGCACGCCACGCTGCCGCCAGCGCGTCGGCTGAGACTCCCTTTCGCCCCGGGCTTTCTGCCCGTTGAGCATGGCCCGCTTGCCGCCGGATGCCCGCGCCAGATAATGGCGACATGCTGAACCCCGCACCCATGCCGGCCGAGGAGGCGAGCCAACGAGCATTCGCACGGAATGGCTTGATGCGCGGCGTTGCCCGCGCGAGCGGCGGGATTGAGCTGATCCTCGGCTGCATGTTCAGCGGCAAGACCACGCGAATGCTGCGGCGCCTGCTCGGCGCCGAGCCGGGTCGCTCCGCGGCGTTTAAGCATCAGCGCGACACGCGCTACGTCCAGCGGATGATCGTTACGCACTCAGGGCTGAGCATCGAGGCGGAGGTCGTGCGGGCGTCCGGCGAGATTGGCGATCGCCTCCCCGACGGCGTCGCCACGGTCGGCATCGACGAGGCGCATTTCTTCGACGCCGGGCTGCCTGAGGTGTGCGAGGGGTTGCGACGCCGAGGCGTGGAGGTCATTCTCACCGGGCTGGACCGCACAAGCTGGGGCAGGCCGTTTCCGATCATTGAGCGCCTTCGCGGGTCCGCGGATTGCGTTCGCATGATGACTGCCGTTTGCGCGCGCTGCGGCGGCGCGGGCGAGTACACGCAGCGCCTGACCCCCGTCGTAGGCGGCGACATCATCGGCGGGCCGGACGCGTTTGAGCCTCGATGCGCCGCCTGCTGGCGAGCGCCGCTGGAGCCGCCGGTGGATTAAGAGGAGTGCGATGTTCGGATCGGCAAGTGCCGACGGCGCTTCGAAATCGACGAAGATCGGGAGTGGGCGCCGCGATCGGCTTCGACTTGCGTGAAATCAACCATGAGACCAGTCTTGAAAACGCGCATCGCCTTCATGTGTGGGGTTTCGTTTTGCGCCACAGCCGGCGCCTCGATTCAGGATGCCCAGCCGCCGCAGCGCCCTGGGCCCCCACGCCAGGAAGCGCCCAAGCCCACGCGCAAACTCTTCCTCCTTTCGGAAAGCCGCTCGCTGGGCACGCTGCTTGTCCGCCCCATCGGCGCCGGACCCGACATTCCCTGGGACGAATTGGCGGACGCAAAGGGGCAGATCCTTGTTCCCTCCGGCCACGACATCATGCTCACGGTTTCCGAGGAGGGTGCGGCCGACCTCTCCCCTCTTACGGACCTGAAGGCGAACAGCCTGCAGGCACTGTCCCTGCGGCAGACGAGCGTCAAGGACGGTGATCTCAGGCATCTTGCGGCGCTGACCGGGCTGCTGGAACTGGACCTGCGGCACACGAAAATCGGCGACGAAGGGTTGAAGTTGCTTGCGCCGATGCAACGGCTGCGCGTGCTTCGGCTGGCGGACACGGAAGTTACAAACGACGGCATGAGTTCGGTCTCGCGGTTGGAGGCGATAGAGATGCTTGAGCTTCCGACCCAAATTGACAGGCACGGACTGGCGCGCCTGGCCGAGCGAACCAAGCTGGCAGAGTTGTTGCTGCGCGGGAATCAGCATCTGGCGGAGTCCGACGCACTGCGCGTACTGACGCCACTGAAGGCGCTCGCGCGGCTCGACCTTTCGGAAAGCAACGTTTCGGACGCGGCGCTGGCGCCGCTGGCGGAGCTGACCCGCCTCGAGATTCTCGACTTCTCGAAGACAGGGCTGACGGATGAAGGCTTGCGCAAGCTCGCCAAGCTGCGCTGGCTGACGCGAGTCAACCTGACGGGAACGAAGGTGAGCAGTTCGAGCCTGCCCGTGCTGGCGGAGTTTCGAACGCTGGAGACCCTGCTGCTCGGCGGAACCGGCGTGGGGGACGAAGGGCTGGAGGCGCTGGGCAAGCTCACAGCGCTGAGGACGCTGTCGCTTGCAAGCACGAAGGTGACGGACGCCGGCGTGGCGCGACTGGGGCCTCTGGCGGCCTCGATCGAGGAGCTCTACCTCTACGACCTCAAACTGACGGACGCGTCGTGCAAGTTGTTCGAAAGGATGCCCAAGCTCAAGCGGCTGGTCATCCGGAAGACGGGCATCACTGAGGAAGCCACCCAGCGCCTCGGGGAAAAGCTCCCGAAGTGCGCGATTGTCAAGTAGGGCAAGCGAGCCGCGATCACCTTGGTAGGCGCGCAAGAGCCGCGATCGTCATGGGAGGCACGCAAGCCGAGATTCCCAGATCGCGCGGATCAGCCTGCAGCCGCGTGGACCGCCGCAGTCGCTGCTGGACCGGGTGATGTCCCTTGCTGGCGCTACGGGTTCTGAACCCGAAGCGCAAGCGATGGCGAAAGAGTGGGCCTACTGCTACAGACTGCCGGCGAGCTTCAGCCCCCACCCTTCTCAGGCTCGGCCGGACTCCGCGGCGGCGCGACCAACATCGCTTCCTTCAGCCCGCGCACAACTTCCACCGGGATAAACACGTCGTACTCCTTCGATCCCGGCCCCACGCCGCGCAGCAGCACGCTGATGGGATCGTGCACGTCGCCCATGGCGAAGTCCGCGGTTCCCTCCAGCTCGCGGACGATCGCCCGAATCAACTGCGAGAACTGGGCCGGATCGAGAAACCCTCGCGCCGATCCCTCGCCGGGAAGGAAGCTCAGGGCCTTGCGAACCGGCGCCAGCTCGGCGATCGGAGACCCGCCCGCCTGGATGGCTTTCGCGGCCGCCTCAAACGGCGCGGCACCGCCTCCAAACGTGATTAGCAGGTGTTTCCCCCCCACCACGCCCAGCCGCAGCCTCGGCGCATCCTTTCCCAGAATCGCCTGCAACTTCGGCAGGTCCACCTGCTCGATTTTCGACCAATCCGCCGAGACGTGATGCACTTTGACGCCGCCCAGCGTCTCGGCGTCGCGCTTGAACTCGACGGTCGTCCAGAGCGCATTGAAGTTCGCATCCTTGAAAGGCCCCTGCTTCAGCACGCCGGTCCACGCCTCGATGCCCGCCAGCACGGCGTCGGTCTGACCGTCCGTCTCGACGATCTGCGTGATCGACCCCAACCCGTCCCCGCCGCTGGTCGCCGCGTTGATCCCCACGCGCAGCGCTTTCACATGCTTCGTGATCGAGGCGTAGGCCTCTCCAAGCTGCTTGGCTTTCACCGGATCCAGCAGCCCCCCGCTTTCTCCGAGACCCAGCAGAAGCTCAGGCCACTGCTGAAGCTCGGCCGGATGGGCGAAGGTGATGCCCCCTGCCACCGCGTACCCGTCGGCCGGAAGCCCGGCGAGCAGCGCGCCCGCGCTTACACCCGCAAGCGCGTCGCCGGGCCCTGGGCCGGCGCTCCACAACGTCTCGGAGTGAAGCCCCTCTTCCGCCAGCCGAATGGATAGCTGCGCCTGCCGACAGTCCTTAAAGGAGTCGATGAACAGCGCTCGCACGCCGCCTTCCTTGAGAAACTCCTTGAACTCCTGGCTCGCCGTGATTGACGCCATGTTCACCCAGGCGGACACATCGTTCTTCGCGTAGCGCTCGAGCTGATGCGGTGAGAACTTTCGAGCCAGCGGCTCCTTCGCGTCGAGCACGCGCCGCAGGGCTTCCTCCTTTTCCGAAAACAGCGCGAAGCCGCCCTTCCTGGCGGCGAACGACGGCTGGTCGCGCATGACGATCCGGCTGATCCCGCCCGCGGACGCGGAAGGCTGAAGCCCTCTCAGCATGGCGTCGTAGTCTTTCGCGGGCAGCACGATCACGGATCGGCCGCCGAAATCAGCAGCGGCGTCCGCTCCCGTGGGCGCAAGCAGGACCAGCGCCGCGTCGCCCCCTTCGTTGACGCCTTCCAAAATGTTGAGGTAAGCCTTCAGACCCAGTGACGGCGTCAGCGGCAGTGCGAAGTCGATCTGACCGAAGAGCCGCCCGAGCTTCTGTTCAAACCCGTGCATGTCGCGCCAGGTGATCGCCGCCCAGGCGTCGGCGGGAATCACCTCGAGCAAGCCCGCGCCCGGCGACGCCTGCGCGGCGGGGGTCGGAGTGGGCGTTGTCGCGCTGGGGGGCGCTGCTTCGCCCGGTTTGGCGTCCTGGACCGCGCCGACGGGGACCGCGCAGCTCAGGGCGACCAGAAAGAGAACGGTTCGAAACCGAGCGGAAATGTAACGACTCCGGCACGCTGTGTTGTTCATCGAACACTCCGTAAGAAATGCAAAGCAGGCGTGAATCGGCGCGGGAATGCCTGGTTGAGAGTGCATCTATTCAAGGGCGCATCCCGCGACTCCTCCCTCTAACGCTTCCAACAACTCGCCGATCGTGCTTTCCAGCAGCGGCTCGCCGCCGAACTCCATTCCCAGCGCGCGAAGCTTCGATGTGTCGATCTGGTGCTTCGGACCCTTGTTCAGCGGGGTGATCTCGCTCTCGCTGCCCGCCAGCTCTCGCGCAATCATCGCCACGTCCTGCTCCGCCACGTAACGATCGTAGCAGTTGTACGACTGCCCCGCGATCCCTTCCGCCGCAAGCAGGAGGCTCACCGCCCGCGCCACGTCGACGGCATGAACCTCCTTGCCGCCCTTGGGCGACGCCACCGGCTCGCCGCGCTTCACCTTCTGGATGACTTCGTACCACTTGCTGTCGTGAACGGGCCGCGCGACGCCGTAAATGCCCGTCGGGCGCAGGGCGCAGATCGGCATCCCCTCCCCCCGCCCGAAACTCGACACGAACGCCTCGATCGCGGCCTTGTGCGCGCCGTAGTGCGTCAACGACCACATGGGATGCGCCTCGTCGAGCGGGCGGTCCTCCAGCACGACCTCATGCACGGCGCAGCTCGATATGAAGATGAACCGCCCCACCGCTTCAGCCTTCGCGGCCTCGATGAGCCGGAGGGTCCCGATGAGGTTCAGCTCGACGAATTCGATCAGCTCCCCCATCTCGTTGCGACGCCAAACGCCCGCGCGATCGAGCGCTGCATGAACCACCGCATCGACGCCGCGAACGAGCGACTTCGCCGAGGCATCGTCGCACAGCCCCCCGGGGATCCAGTCGATCGAATCCTGCAGGTCGTCGAACCCGTCGAGATCGGAAGTCGGTCGATGCCAGCACCGGCACCGGTGCCCTTGGCCGACCAGTTGCTCGACGATGTACCGGCCAAGAAAGCCTGTCGCCCCGGTTATTCCGATGAGCATGCGCCAATCCCCCCGCAAAGCCTGTTGAAACTCGAAACCCGGCACGGGGACCGTCACCCCCGCGCAGGCGGGGGGCCAGACGTCCCCGGAAACCACCGTATCCGCGCCTCTCGGAAGCCGCCGGCTGAATACCCGCCTTCGCCGGAATGACGAGCGCCGCCTTTCAACTCGGACCCAATAACTCCCTGCTGAATGTGAACTGGCCGGACTTTCCGTACGGCGCGATCTCAGGCAGCGAAGCAATGATTCCAGTTTGTCTCATGGGCCGGCAAGTGCATCAGCCCGTGCCGCGCGGTTTCTCCTCCGCGAACTTCCATGCAATCGAGCGCACGGAGTTCGTCCGCGGAAGGCGCAGATGTGCGAAGCGAGAATGCCGATGTTCAAACACACTGCTTCAGAACCCGCGGTCAATGGGAAACCCTCGCTCCCTCACGGTCGCGGCTCAGTTGTGCGACCGCAACCTACTTCTGCGCGAGGTGCAACTGAATCAACCCCGCCGCGGCCTCGTCACAGCCTTGCGCCGCTTCCTCATGGGCGCAGTTGCACGCGATCAGCACCGCGAAGCCCTTCTCCGGCGAAACCCACGCCACGCAGTACCACATCGTATTGCTCCCTGCGTGAGTAAGCACGCGTCCGCCCCAGGGGCGCTGCGCGACTCCCCAGCCGCAGGCGTACTCCTGCCCCGCCGCCGGCGCGTGCAGCTTCGCGAACGTCTCGCCTTTGAGCAGCGTGGACTCGCCGCGCTCGCCGATGATGTGCTGCCCCACGAACTTTGCCCAGTCGGGGACGCTGCAATGGACCGTGCCCCCTGGTCCGATCGCGGCGGGGTTGTCGGCCATCTTGCCCGGCGGCATGGGCGTCAGGCTCCCCTTCTTGCCCGCGTGTCCCCACGGCTGATCGACGAGCGTCGCGTCTCCCGGCGCGCCGAAGCCGGCGGACGTCATGCCCAGCGGTGCGAAAAGTTTCTCCTGCATGAGCGATTCCCAGGGCTTTCCGGCGAGCGTCTCGGCCATGTGCCCGGCGATGGCGTAACCGGCGTTGGCATACATGAACTTCTCCCCGGGTTTAGCCGCAGGCTGGACAGTCACCACACCTTCAAGCAGCGTGCGCCGCTGCTGCGTCGGCGTGCCGGTGTGCGCCCAGAGTTTCCCCCACAGCCCGTTGGCGCCTAAGTCCGTGGGCACGCCCCCGCGATGCGTAAGCAACTGCTCGAGCGTCACGCCCCGGTAATCCGCGTGAATCTTCTCGCCGAGTTCGGGGAACACTTCCGCGATCGTGGTCCCCCACTTGATCTTGCCCTGCTCGACGAACATCGCCAGCAGCGTGGCCGTCATGGCTTTCGTGTCGGAGCCGATGTGGACCTTGTCGAGGACGGTCAGCTTCTGCGGGGAGCCGAGCTTGCGCACGCCCACGGCCCCGATCCGCCCGAGCGCGTCGCCCTTCACAATCGCGCCGATCATCCCTGGAATTTCATGTTTGGCCCGAATCGGTTCAAGCAGCGACTCGACCTCCGGGGACGAGGATCGAGCAGCCGGTGACGGGGCCGGAGCAGCCGGGGATGAGGATTGAGCAGCCGGCGTCACGCCCTCCTGCGCCCGTGCCGCCTCCCGTGTCGGCAGCGCCCCTGCCGTTTGCCATGCGACTGCCGCCCCCTTCGGCTCCGATGCGGCCAGCGCCCAGGCCGTCATCACCACATAGATCGGAATCCAGCGATTTCGCGGTTTCATGCTTCCTCCTGACAAGTCGCGCTGCGTGAGAACCCCGCCCTGAGCGGCGCCAGCCAAACTCACAAGCGGGCGCGGGTATCGTCACCGCCGCGAAGGCGGGGGTCCAGAGCCTTCTTGTAAACCGCTGGTATCGCACCCCCCCCTGCTCAGGCGACCGGCTGGATTCCCGCCTGCACGGAAATGACGAAGCTGGATGCCCGTCTTCGAGGAATTGACGACCGTCGCCTTTCGCCACCGACGGCCATGTCATGGGCAAACTTGCGTTGTGCACAGCTCCGAACAGCCTTCAATGCAGACAGGTTCGGCAGTGTCCGGGCGCCACTTGGCGGTGGCCTTGCCGGTGCGCTTGACGGCGGCGGGGTGGGCTTTGGGTCGGCCTTGGGCGTCGGGCTGGGTGAAGCGGACGGTTGAGCCTTCCGGCAGGGTCGTGGTGGCCGTGACTTTGAGCTTGCCGCTGTTGGTGCACGTCAGGTCCAGCGCCGCGATGGCCGGGCAGAGGGATTCGTAGCACCCGATGTCCACCCGCACCCCGAGAATGCGCGGGTTGCCGTCGAGGTCGGTGGATTCGGTCACCGCCGAGTCGTCGCCCGCATCGACGCACGGGGAGTCGTCGCGCAAACGCAGGTTCTCCTTGTCGGCGTCCACGAACCGCGGATCATCGCCAAAGTTCCCGACGCCGCCGAGGTCGCCGGTCCAACCCTCGATGCAACAGTAGTTAACCGACCCTGCGTGAAGAGCAATCTGGTAACGCTCAAGCGAACTGCCGCGCTTGGCCGTGTTTCCCCACAGCAGGCAGTTGGTGATCACCGGCGTGGACTCATCGGAGTGGGTGATGATCCCGCCGACGAGGAAGCCCGAGCGGTTCCGGAAGAGCGTGCAGTTAGTAAAGCGAGCCGTGCCGGCGTGGAGGTAGGCCACGCCGGCGTAATCGCCGGCCTTGTTGTCGATGAATTGGCAATCCACAAAAACTGGATCGCCAAAGCCATAGTATGCGCCGCCCAACCCTACAGTATGGTTCCCAATGAATGTGCATGCTACGAAGATCGAGCTGTGATCGAAGCTTGGTGCGTTGAAGGCACCGCCTCTGGTTGACGCACTGTTTTCCGACAATTCGCATTCAATGAGTTGCGGATTGCCGCCGGACCAATTTGTAATCGCGGTATTCTGATTGCGCCGAAACGCGCACCTAAGCAACAGCGGAGTGGAATCTTCGTTCCATAAACCGGCCCCACCTGTTGCGTAGTTGTCTTCAATCACGCAGTCGACGAGCCGCAAGTCTGAGTCAACATTGTATATCCCGCCGCCTCGACCATCTTCCTCGTGACGATCATTATAACTGTCGCGAATGACGATCCCATCCACAGTTACGGTCTGCGGTGAGCCTACCACCTGAATAACGCGAATAGAGTTATCCAAGACCGACTGCAAATCGCTGATGTTCCCGCTCAGGACGGTCAGATTCTCGGATGGGTTGCGTTGATCACGGTCAAGCTCGTCGCCAGCGAACCCACCATAAATGGCCGTTCCGCCGTGGGGAAGGAAACTGATGTCTCGGTCTCCCGTCGTCGTCGGGGTGTACATTCCCGCTGCAACCCAAAATTCATCGCCTGGATTGGATCGGGCGATGGCGACTTGCAGGTCACAGTGTGCGTTGGTCCAGTCAGTTCCGTTGTCCGTTCCGTTGGCGTTGACATTGACGTAAATCACTTCGGCTGCAAGCCGAGAATCTGGAATCGAGAGCGTAATTGTCAGAAGAACGAGAATAGGCGCAATGCGCATAGATACCTCCCAGATGGAAAATGAATAGAATGGGCGGGTGAAGCCGCGTGGAATGGGTGGAGGACCGCCGTTGACCAAGCAACCGGCGGTCCTCCGAAGGCGCTAGTTCTCTACTCGCCGGACTGGGTTTCCCAGCAACCCATGTCAACGGTTACGACATCGTCACCATCGCGATCGATCTTGCGGGTGCGCTTGCCGATGTCGTTTGAGGCGCTGATCGAGCCATTGTCGCCTCGATCAATGGATAAAGAAATACACTGCCCACCGCCACAGTCCGTTCCATCCATGATGAGATTCGAATTGATGTTCTTGAAATTGGGACTGACGGCGGTGTTCAAGTCCAGTTCATCCGTCCACGTTTCGAGGTCTTCCACGCACGTGTTGACCACCTCGGCCTGCACGTCGTCGTCAAAGTGTATCTGGTCCGCCTCGTTGTTGTGGTTGGTAGATTCATTGCCCCAGAGGATGCAGTTGGTCATAAGCACAAGCGATTCGGATTGCCAACTGGCGGTGTCCACAAAGATGCCGCCGCCCTTGTTGTCTTCGCTGCACGTGTTCTTCGCCAGCGTCACATTGATGAGTTCCATCGGGCGCTGGCTCCAGATGCCCCCGCCCACGCCCGCGCTGTCGCCGTCGCTGGCGACGTTCTCGTGAAATTGGCAATTGATCAGCATCGGCGCGGGACCGGTGGCCGTCGCCACCGCCAGGCCGCCGCCAAAGGTGATGGCCGTGTTGTCAAGGAAATTGCATCCGGCCAGCACCACGGTGTTCGAGCCGGTGCCGTGCCCCGGCGTGATCCACAGGCCGCCGCCGCCGTTCTCCTGCTGGGAGTTTGTCTGAGTTCCCGTGCAGTCATTGTTCTTGAAAACGCAGTCGGTGATGGCAATGCGTGCATCGACCAGCATTCCGCCTCCGTTCGCCTCGGCGGTATTGTTGTCGAATGTGCAGTTGAGGAACACCGCATCGTCGCCGGCGGCGTTAAAATCTCCCTGCATATACACGCCGCCGCCCCAATGGTCCGCCGTATTGTTCTTGATCGTGCAGTTCGAAATGACCGGTTCCCCTTTCTCCACCCATATCCCCCCGCCATTGCGATCCGCTTCGTGGCTGACGGGCGGATCGGGCTCGTCGGGCCTGTCCGCCTCGCAGGCGATGATCGTAACGCCGTCCAGGAGGGTGGTCGTGCCGACGTTGGAAGTGAACTTGACGACGTGCCACGCACGCACGATGGACGGAGAGACGACCACTACTCCAGTGAGAATTGTCTCGTAGTCCACGATGTCGCGCGCGTTCGGATCCTGCCCCTGCAAACCCGCGTAGCCGCCGTAGATTTCCACGCCGTCGGTGTCGATCAGAAACGTATCTTCTTCCTCGGTCCCCGGACTGTAGCTTCCCTGCGCCACTTTGATGACCCAATCCGACCCGGCCGCGTCGACCGCCTCCGTCAGCGTCTTGTAGGCGGTGGACCAACTGTCGCCGTTGCCGCTGGTGGAAATGCTGGCGTCGACGTACTTGATCGTGTCCGCGCGGGTCACGGGCACAAGCCCGATGACGAACGCCACCACGAGGACGATCCCCGCCCCCCAAGTTTCCCTACCCCTCGATCCCGAGCCGATCCCGAGCCGATCGGGCTGCGCCCGATCGGATTTTCAGAAACGCCCAACCCGTTCCGTGAGTCGTGTCGCATTCCGATCCTCCTTGAAAAAAAGCCCCCGCGGGAGTGGCGATGCCTTGCGCGACAACCGCCTCCCCGCAGCCGCGCTGCCGCGCACCTGCGCACCCGAGCTGCCACCACGATCATCAGGGCGTCACCGTGCAGCGCCGGTTCACCCTGCAGCGCGTATTCCTATTATCGTGTGCAAGGCTTCGATTCGATCACAGTTTCCTGGGACGAGGAGCCAGGCAGGGTGATCCGCAGATGGCGCGGATGGCGCAGATTTGAGATTGCGCGGCTGGAGCGGATTTGATGGTTGAGGCATGGGGTTGGGCGCGCGGCACGCAGGCGAATCGCGGCAAGTCGGCGTCGCAAGGCAGGGCGCATGTCATCTTGCTTGTCACTTGGCCTGTCGAGAGCTTTCCTTTGGCCCAAAGCAGCCGCTCGAATTCGTCAGCATGTTGCCCTTCCCCGCGCGCCTCGGCGAGTCTGTGGCCCCCTCCTCCCGCCTGCACATCCGTGGCTGAGCGGCTTTTCGGTCGCCCGCGTCGGAATCTGTTGCGCGACGGGCGGCGGCGCGTACAAGTCCGTGCAGGGGACCTGTTGAAACCGACACGGGGGCCGACGAAGATCGACTCCGTGGGGCGGGCGGCGTTTCCGGGGTCATCGGCGGGTGGTGTGTGTCCACGCCTTTCCCCTTTCGCGTCGCCGGCCTGCACCGGCGAGCTTCGACATGAATGCGGTTGAACTGGTCCGCGTGTCCAAGACCTTCAAGGGTTGCCGGGCGGTGGACGATCTGACGCTCAGCGTCCCGGCCGGCTCGATCTACGGGTTCATCGGACCCAACGGCTCGGGCAAGACGACGACGCTGCGCATGATCATGCGCATCTACTACCCCGACCCCGGCTCCGGCGCCATCCGCGTCTTCGACGAGGAGCACAGCGCCGCGGCCAACCACCGCATCGGCTACCTGCCGGAGGAGCGCGGGCTGTACAAGAAAATGAAGGTCCGCGACCTGCTCCAGTTCTTCCTGGAAATCCACGGGCGCAGGGAATTCAAAGGTCCAATCCGCGACTGGCTCAAGCGCCTCCGTCTTTCCGAATGGGCGGACAAGAAGGTGGAAGCGCTCTCCAAGGGCATGAGCCAGCGCATCCAGTTCATCGCCGCCGTCATTCATGCGCCCGACCTGCTCATCCTTGACGAGCCGTTCAGCGGGCTGGACCCCGTCAGCACGGAGGATCTGCGCGAGGCCATTCTGGAGCGAAGGCGAGCCGGCGCGACCGTGATCTTCTCGACGCACGACATGGCCATGGCCGAGAAGATGTGCGACTTCATCTTCATGATTTACAAGGGCGGCAAAGTGCTCGACGGGACGATGGAGTCGATCCAGGGGCAGTACGGCTACGACACGCTGCGCGTGCGCGTGGAAGGCAACGGGCAAAGTCTCGGCGGTCTGCCGGGCGTGGATCACGTCACCGACTTCGGGCGGCTGCAAGAGTTGCGCATGGCGCCGGGCGCGGATTCGCAGCGCGTGCTGGAGACGCTGATGCGGAAGGGCCGCGTGGCCCATTTCGAGGTCGCCCGTCCGACCCTGCATGACATCTTCATCCGCATCGCGCGCCCCGAGCCGGCCGAGGCGCAGTCCGACACCGCAGTTTCCCGCACCCGCTGAGAGCATCCACCCATGACGCGAAAGACCATCGTCATCGCCGTCCGCGAGTTCAAGGCCGCCATCCGCACGCGGACGTTTTTCGTCTCGCTGATCATGATGCCGATCTTCATGTTCGGCAGCATCGCCGTGCAGATGCTGCTGCGCGACAAAGTGGACGTGAAGGACAAGCACGTCGCCATCGTGGATTGCACGGGAAAACTCGCCGAAAGCCTGCTGGCCGAGGCGCAGCGGCGCAACACCAGCGACATCTTCCAGGGCGAGGGCGAGTCGCGCAAGCAAGTGCGTCCGCGATTCGTGGTGACGGTCGAGCCTCCCCCGGCCGAGGCGACGCCCGAAGCGCTCCGCGCGCAGACCCTGGAGCTTTCAGACCGGGTCCGCGCGGGCAAGCTGTTCGCCTTCTTTATCGTGCCTCCCGAAGTGCTTGATCCCGCGCCGAAGGACGCGCCTTCTAAAGCCGCGGTCGCCTACCACAGCAACAACCCCACCTACGACGACGTGCACAACTGGCTGCGCGGATCGATCTCCAAGATGGCGCATGAGCAGCGGCTCAAATCGCTGAACCTTGACACCGGCATGGTCATGAAGGCGTTGACGCCGGTGTGGGTGGAGAACCTCGGACTCGTCACGCGCGACGCCGCCGGCAACTTTCAGGCCGCCGAGAAAACCAACGAACTGGCGAGCTTCTTCCTGCCGTTCGGAATGCTGATCCTCATGTTCATGGTGGTGATGATCACCGCACAGCCGCTGCTGCAAAGCGTCCTCGAGGAGAAGATGCAGCGCATCGCGGAGGTGCTGGTGGCGTGCGCGTCGCCGTTCGAGATCATGATGGGCAAGCTGCTGGGAACGGTGGGCGTGTCTCTGGTCATCGTGACGTTTTATTTCGCCGGGGCCTTGTACGCGCTGAAGTACACGGGGTTTGGAGGCCTGTTTCCGTCCCACCTCATTGTGTGGTTCATTGTCTTCCAGTGCCTCGCCGTGCTGATGTACGGCTCGCTGTTCATCTCCGTCGGCGCGGCGGTCAACGACCTCAAGGAGGCGCAGAACCTCATCACCCCGATGATGCTCGTCATCATGATCCCCTTCTTCCTGTGGGTGAACGTCGTCAAGGAACCGGCCGCGAGCTTCTCCGTGATCGCCTCGCTGTTCCCGCCGGCCACGCCCATGCTGATGCTGGTGCGCATGGCGGTCCCGCCGGGGATTCCGCTGTGGCAACCCATCCTGGGGATGGTGCTGGTGCTCGCTTCGACGACGGCGTGCGTGTTCGCGGCCGGGCGCGTGTTCCGCATCGGCCTGCTGTCGCAGGGCAAGGCGCCGAAGTTCAGCGAGCTGATCGGTTGGGTGATTCGGGGGTGATCGCGCGGCGGCACTTCCCCCCGGCACGGCAGCAGCACGGCGCCTTCCAGGCGGAGCGGCGGGGCTTCAGCGCGGGGCTTCCCACGTACGCACGACGCCGTCGCTGGACGTGGTGAGGAGCCGCGTGCCCCCCTGCACGAACGTCATGTCCACCAGCGGCTTCTCATGCCCGCGCAGCGTCAGCAGCGCCTCGCCCGTGCGCGGGTCGAGCAGGCAGACCGCGCCGCTCTGCAACCCGGCCGCTAGACGCCCGTCGTCCGGCGTGAACTTCAGCGCGATGACATCCGCCATGCCAATCACCGCGAGGAGCTCCGACCGCTGCGACGCCATGTCCCATCGCGTAATCCGCCCGCTCCTGCCGCCCGCCAGCACACTCGCTCCGTCGGGACCGATCGCAACCGACAGGACCGACCGGCTTGCCGCACCGCCGCCGTCCGTTCGACCGGGCTGACTTGTCGTAACCGTCCCGCTCGCGGCGCCCGCTCCGTTCGGCGCGCCCGCTCCGCTCGATCCTCCCGTCGGTTCCAACTCCGCCCTAAGGTGCGCATCCGCCACCGTCCAAAGCCGCACCGAGCCGTCCCACGAGCCGGTGGCGAGCAGCGTTCCGTCCGCGTTGAACGACAGCGAGGCCACGGCGTCGCTGTGACCTTTCATGACGCGCGGCGCGCCGCTCTCCCCCCCCCCACCGACGTTGCACAGGACGGCGTCTCCGTTCTCCAGCCCCGCGGCGAGCACGGTCCGCGCCGGTGAAAACGTCATGCACATCGGTGAGCCGGCAAGGTCAAACGTCGCCCTCGGCGCCGCGTCGCTTTTTCCTTTCTCCCCATCTTCGCAAAGGCGCGGTACATCCCAGAGCTTGATGCGGCGATCAGAAGCGCCGGTAGCGAGCGTGGCGCCATCAGCGGAAAAAGCCAGCGCCGACAGGCTCCCGGCATGCGCGTTGAACTCGCACAGGACTTTCCCGCTGTGCGCGTTGTACAGGGCAACCGGACCCTCGCCCTTGCCGCGCGGCGGAAGCGCCAGCGCGATGAGCCGGCCGTCCTCGCTGACCGCGGCGGCGCCCGCACCCGCTGCATGCACCGGCATTGACCCCTGCTCGGCCGAACCGGCATCCCAAAGTTTCACCGTGCGATCCGCCGACGCCGTGGCGATCCACGAGAACTCCGGGCTGAACGTAACGGCCAGAACGCGGTCCACGTGCCCGCGCAGGACGCTGATCTCGAATCCAGTCGTGGCGTCGTACAGACGCAGGCCCCCGTCCGCGGACCCCGCGGCCACCCGCGTTCCGTCCGGGCTGATCGCCACCGCGCCCACGTCGCCGCCGTCGATGCGCAGCGTGGTCTGCTCCCGCCCCGTGGACAGGTTCCACACCTTGATCATGCCCCACGACGCGGAAGCAGCCAGGTCGCCGAATCGACTGACCGCCAGCGCGTTGACGGCCTGCGCGTGACCGCTGAAAGCCAGCACCGCCTTCTTCGTGGCGATGTCCCACACGTTGACGCGCCCGTCCATGCCGCCGGACAGCACGCGCTGCCCGTTCGAGCTGAAGTCCAGCGACGTGACCCATCCTTCGTGACCGGAGAACGTGCCAGCCTCGGCGCCATCGGGAATGGTCCACAGGCGCAGCGTGCCGTCGCGCGAGGCGGAGACGAGGAGCGCGCCGTCCGGGTGAAATGCCAGCCGCGTGACACCGCTGGTGTGCCCCTTGAGGGTCTTGAGCACATCCCCGGAAGCCGTGTCGCGCAGCACGACCAGCCCGTCCAGCCCGCCGGACGCGAGCAGCTTTCGATCCGGGCTGAAGCCCACGCACGTCGCCTCGCCATCGTGGGCTTTGTACGTCGAACGCGGCGTGCGCGTGCGCATGTCCGTGACCACGATCGAGCCGTCCGCGTACGCCGCGGCGGCGAGCGACTCTTCCGACGTGAAGGTCACGTCGTGGGCGGCCGCGTTGGCGCCGGCAAGCGTCGCCGTGCTGCGGTCCACGAGCGTCATCAGGTGCCGCCATTCCCAGCCCCGAAGCGGCTCCGCCGAAAGCTCCAGCCGCCGGCTCGCCGCGAGGACGTCGCCCGCACGCAGCGCCGCGTCGGCCGCGCCGATGGACGCGAGATACGCTTGGCGCTGGGCTTCAATCGCCCGTTCATCCGCGATTCCGCGCGCGGTCTTCTCCTTCTCACCGGCGACTTCGGCCGCATTCTGCGACTCGAAGGCCCGCTCCTTCTGCGTTTTAACTTCGGTCAGCAGCACGCCCTGCTGGCGGTACATGAACCAGAGGGCGACGGCTGATCCCGCGATCAGCAGCATGAACGCCGCCGCGACGCCCAGGCCGAACCGGTAGCGCCGCACGGTTTTTCGGAACACGTACCAGCCGCTGTCGGCGCGGGCTTCGATGGCCGCTCCCGCAAGATATCGCCTCAAATCCCGGGCGAGATCCCCGGCGCTCTGGTAGCGCCGGTCCGGCTCCTTCGCCAGCGCCTTGAGCACGATCGTCTGCACGTCTTCGTCAAACGGGCATTGCCTCGACATCTTCCGTCGCAGCCCGTTGGGCGAGGCATGCCACTTCTTGATCGGCGGCATCGGCGCCGTGTCCGTGATGTTCTGCACCACTTCGAGCAGGCTGCCCACGACCGTGTACGGGTACTCGCCGGTGAGCAGGCAGTACATCATCACGCCCAGTGCGTACACGTCGGTGCGCGTGTCCACCTCGTCCTGCCGCCCGGTGGCCTGCTCCGGCGACATGAACGGCAGCGTCCCCACGACCTCCTGACTGATCGACACCATGCGATCCGCCGGCGCGTCCACGAGCTTGGCCAGTCCGAAATCGAGGATGCGCGGCACCGGCATGCCGCTCATCGAGGCTTGAGGCGCCGAGGCCGCAGCGCCGATCCGCGACGTCCCGGCAGCGCCGATCCGCGACGTCCCCACGTCGCCCGCCGCTTCCTCCACGAGAATGTTGCCGGGCTTGAGGTCGCGGTGGATCATGCCGCGCTGGTGCGCGTACTGAATGCCTTCGCACACATCGATGAGCAAGGACAGCGTCGGCTCAAGCCCGAGCTGCCGGTCACGGACGTAGCGATCCAGCGGCACACCCTCCACGTAGTCCATCACGTAGAACTGCCGGCCGTCGCACGTTTCGCCTGAATGGTAGATGGAGATGATGTTCGGGTGCTTAAGCTGCGCGACCAGCTCGATCTCGCGCTCGAAGCGGCGCCGCATGACGTCCGACGCCGACGCGCCGGAGAGCAGGAGCTTGATCGCCACGCGGCGCTTGGCGGCCTGCTCGATGCCCAGGTACACGACGCCCTGCCCGCCGCGGCTGATTTCCTGAAGGATTTCGTAGCCGGGGATGAGCGCGCGGACTTCGGGCGGCACGCTGGATTCGCTTGCCGAGGGCGACGACCGCGTTGTTTGATGGCGCGGGCCCAGCGCAATCGTCATATCGGCCGGCGCGGCGCTGCTGCCGGAGGCGTCCGCGGCGCTGCCGCTGGAGGCGTCTGCCCCTCCGCAGCGCGATGCGTCCGCCGCACGCGCGCCGTGCGCCGCCGATCTTCCGCCAAAGTTGATCGCGGAGGAACCGCCCTCGCCGCTCGCAGCCCCGGCCGCGGGACGTGTCGCGGGCGCTTTTCCACCGGCGAGGGGAAGAGCCTGCGTCGCCTCAACAGCGAGGCTTGCCAGCGCCGCGCCAAGCTCCGGCATCAGCTCGCGATGGGCCGCGATGACCACGTCGTCGGGCAGACGCTCTCCCCGCGCGCGCCGCTGCATCGTGTCGCGCACGACGTCCTGCACGCGCGCGATGCGATCGGATCGAAGCTTGTCAGGCGAAGCGTCGCTCATGCCGGTCTCATTCAGAATGCGCTCCCGGGCGCGGTTGCACGCAGCGGGACCGGTCTTGCAACTTGACCGACCTTGCGAGCCATCCTGACGCGAGCGGGATCGTACTCGCGCGCAGCCATACCCCCAAGCTCCCGCTGCGCTGAGCATACACTCAGGCTCCCGCTGCACGGCATTTCAGCCTGTGGGCGGCGCGGGTCCACACCCGCGGACCAGCGCCCTCTCTCGTCCGGTGAGTCATGGAGAACGACCGTGCTGAAAGTGACGACGCGCGAACAGACCGGCGCGTTTTGACCGTGTGCGTCGCGCGCCCTACAGTGCGGACGGAGGGTGCGCTCCTGCGGGCGCACCCCTACACCATGGCTGACGGCGAAGGCGCAAGTTCCGTGGCATCGCTGGGGCAGGTCGATGCCGTCACGTCCGGCGACCTGCGGCGCACGCTGTTCGTCCTCGCGCTCCCCGTGCTTGGCGAACAGCTCCTCAACGCCTGCGTCGGCATGTGGGACGTGTACCTCGCGGGGCAGATCAACACCACCGCGACCAACGCCGTGGGACTCGCCGCGTATGTAAGCTGGTTCGCCACGCTGCTGTTTTCCCTCGTGGCCGTGGGCACGACGGCGCTGGTCGCCCGGCACGTCGGCTCCCGCGATTTCGCGGGCGCCGATCGCGTCTGCAATCAATCCATCATGCTCGCCGTCTGCACCGGCCTGCTGGTCGCCGTCGCGCTGGCCGGCTCCGCGCCGTGGTTCGCCGCGTGGCAGAACATGACCGGCGAAGCGGGCGCGATCACCATCGACTTCCTGCGCTACGACTCGCTCGGCTACGCGGCCGTCAGCGTGATGCTCGCCACCGGCGCGGCGCTGCGCGGCGCCGGCGACATGCGCACGCCGATGCTCATCTACGCCGTCATGAACGTCCTGAACATGTCGATTTCCTGGGCGCTGGTGCATGGGACCGGTCCGTTTCCCGAGATGGGCGTCAACGGCATTGTCACCGGGACGGTCATCGCACGGTGGTGCGGCGCCGCGATGGCGCTCTTCGTCATGCTCCGCGGGCGCATGGGGCTGAAGCTGGGGCACGGTTCGCTGCGCGTGGAGGGCGAGACGATGCGCCGCCTGCTGCGCATCGGCCTGCCCGCGGCGGTGGACGCTTTGATCATGTGGTTCGGGCAGTTCATGTTCCTGCGGATCATCTCAGAGCTGGCGGAAGGGGCCCCAGGCAAAGCCATGTACGCAGCGCACATCATCGCCGTGCGCATCGAGAGCCTCAGCTACCTGCCCGCGCTGGCATGGGCCACCGCCACCGCCACCATCGTCGGGCAGGCGCTCGGCGCGCGCGACATTCACCGGGCGCGGCGCGCGGGGCACGAGGGCGTCCTGCAATCGGGCATGCTCATCCTCATCGCGGCTGTCTTCTTCTACGTCTTCTCGGATCCGATCTTCCGCGTGATGGCGGCGCGCGATCCGCTGGTGCATGACGTCGGCGCGGGTCCGTTCCGCACGCTCGCTTTCTTTCAGCCGTGCCTGGCGATCTCCATCGTGTACATCGGCGCGCTGCGCGGCGCGGGGAACACAAGGCTCCCTCTGCTCATCACTGCCGTGGGAATGCTGGCGATCCGCCTGCCGCTGGGTTACTACTTCGGCATCGTGCGGCACGGCGCCCTCCCTGGCGCATGGGTCGGCATGTTCTCCGACATGACCTGGCGCGCCCTGGCCGCCACGTGCATCTATCTCCCGGGACGGTGGACGAGGACGCGGGTCTAGGCTCTGCGGCTGCTTCGGCTTGCCGGGCCGCTACTTCGCCTCCACGCGAACGCCCGACCGCAACATCACCGGACCCAGCAGTCCCGACTCCACGAGCGGCGAGTCCTTTGTGTAGTGCTTCCACGTCGTGAAGGTCTGGCGCTGTGATGAGGGCCGCGGCTGCCCGTCGATAAGCCATTGAGGCCAGCGCGCCAGCGGCATGCCGCTCCACTCGCAGTCGTCAGGCAACTGCTCATCCCCGATCAGTCGATTCACCCACAGATTGGTGACGCGAACGGTCAGCGAATTGCGCCCTAACCGCGCGCATCGTGTAATGTCCGCGGCAAAAGGAGGCTTCCACCACACCCCAAGATTCGTTCCGTTCACCACCACTTCAGCCATGACTCTCACTTGCCCCAAGTCCAGATACACCGCGCGATCCGCCGCGAGCGACTCAACCGAAACCTCGAACTCACAGGTATATTCGGCGGTCCCGGAGAAGTACCGCACACCAAAATCAGGGTTCTCAGTCCACGACCCCAAAGCATTCAGTTGAATCATCTCAGGCGTGCCCTTGCTGGCCGGGAACCTCAATGCCCACGGTCCGCGGACCTCAACGGGAGGCGCAATGTTTGAAACAGAAATCGTCGAATTCTTGCCGCCGGACGTGCCCAACACGTACTCGCCGGATCGAAACGCGATCAACCCGGGCGCCTGTCCCTCGGAACTGCTCCACAGGTAATCCGGCATGGCATTGCCTTCGGGAAGACTCACCAGCTCCAGCACTGCGTTTTCCTCGGCGACGGCGATCATGCTCTTGCCATTCAACGCATACTCTACGCGGAGTTGCTTCACGTGCATGTAAATGGGATCGCCGAACGTCGCGTTGTTTGCCAAAATGGAAGTGTCGCCGGATCGAACGCGTTCCACGACGATGCCCGTAACGTCCGCTCCACCGGCGCCGTCCACGGCCTCATAAGTCGCTTTCACAATTTCGATTTTCGGCGGCGCCGGGTTCTCCGGATTCGCCGGCGCCTTCAGCGAGACAAAATGATCGCTCTTGCCCGCATTGCGCCGGAACACCACAAACACCGAACCTGCCGGATCCAGGTGCAACGGCACATGCGTCCGCCCCCCGCGTTCTGACCAGACTGGTGCATCCTCACAAGTCCCGCTGTCCGCGCGCCACAGTTCCGGCGCGCGGCCGCTGACGCGAAACTCGCACTCGATATCCTGCGACCGTGGCGTCTGATTGGATACAAAATAAACGTCCGCCCCATTCACAACACGGTGAATCCATGCAGTTTTCACCGGACCGCCTGCGGAAATCGTGAAATCCGGTTGGATTCGCATCTCGCGCAGCACATCCTCAACCTCCCGACCCCATACCACTTTCCCTTTGCCGAACCGATGCTCCGTGACAGACTTGCCATCCATGTCACCCCACATCTCCGCCGCCCATTTGCGAACCCTGGCGTCCCCCTCGGGCATGTCGCCCAGACTAAACGACCGATCCGGCCTGGGGCCGACGACCGTCGCGCCCTGCTCAACAAGCTCATGCAGTTTGGCGAGCGTTGCCGGGGTCATGAATGATGAGTCCGGCAGGACGAGCAACGCGTAGCTCATCCCGTCCGGGAGGATGAGCCGCCCGTCCTTCACCGACATTCTGCGCAGGAGCACATCCACATTGCAGGCGTCGTAGTCGTAGCCTTTGGCTTTCAGTTCAGGATGATGCGGCGCGCCGTTCGGCGCCTCCTCTCCTGCGAAATAGCACACATCCGCTACAAAATTCCCGCTTTGCAGCAGGAATTGGCAACGCGTCAAATACGACACCCACGCTGCACCCTGCTCCCACCACGTCACCGTTCTTTCAAAGTGCGTCCCCCACTGACCCATTGTCATTCCCGGCACTATGTCAAGCCATGGCTGATGCGCGTATCGATGAATAATGCAGCGATTAACGCCGGCGCAGAACATCAGATCCCCGACTGCCTTCAACGAATAGGGGTGATTGAGCCATCGTCCCGTGCGCGGCTCCGCGGTAAATGACTCCGCTCCGACGAGGGCGCGCCCGTATGTGTGAGCCACGGATGCTGCGAGTTTGCAGGAACTGCTCTCGCCGCCGCCGACCCAGAATTCGCCCATGGGAATGTCCGCGTCACGACCGGAAAGCAGACATTCAAAGGGTCCGTCATAAGGCTCGATCGACGCAAGCATCCCATTCTTGTGACACAGTTCCGCGAAGTAACTGTAGTAATTGTCAGCGAACAAGTCTGCAATGGTGCGCCGCCAATCCCACAGAAACCGCTCCGACGCTTCTCCTGACTCGACCACATATCCGGTCAAGACCGGCAACCACGGCAGCAGGTCGTACCCCCGCCGCTTCTTGAATTCCTCGCGGAAGCGCGGGGTCCAGTTCTGATGACCGACCTCGTAGCTATCGATCAGGCAGTTGTTTAGCGTCTTGCCCGCCGGCGGGCCCAAGTCTTCGATGACCTTGCCCATCATGCCCGCCCAGTGAACATCGAACGCCTCGCGGCTGAGCTTGTCGCATTCGAGTCCGCGGCCCGATTCAGGAGACGGGTGATTATCTTTCCCCGTCGGCGTATGCCCGATACGGAGGATGATCCAGTTGCCGGCGGGAACGTCCCACACAAGCGAGCCGTCCGAACCGAGTCTGTCTGTCAGATCGACGATCGCGGCCTTCGCCGTCACCGCATTGGCGGGTAGTTCGCGCACCTCGGGACGCAGCCCGTACCGCGCCTCGAAACCGGCCTTCGCTGCTATGTCCGCAATGCGAAAGGCATCCTTGTCCACGGCAGGCATCGCCATGACCGCGATATCTTCATAGTAGTCGCAGCGCGTCGGCGGCTGGGGGATCGCTTCGCTGAACTTGCCTGGACCCGTCGCCGGCGTTTCGCTGACCACGATCATCTGCATGGCATATTGCGGCGTGATCCACGGTCCCCCGCTGCTCGACCATCCGGCGCAGTTGTGCATGCACAGCTCAAGCCCGAGTCGGTCAGCCTCTTTCACGGCATGTTGCACCAACGCGCGCCACTGCGGACTCATGAAGCCCACCGGTCCCTCGGGAATCGACTCCGAGACGTTAAAGATCTGCGCGCCGCCCAGCCCGATCCGCTTCATCGCCTCCAAATCGGCGGTGATACCCTCGCGCGTGATGTTGCCGTTCATCCAGTGCCACCAGGTGTGCGGTCGAGCGGAACTCGGAGGGTTTCTGAAGGAGGCGGCGAGGTCGGTCTGACCGCGTGCCGGCAGAGCGACGGTCCCCAAGGCGAAGGTCCATACAAATCCGCGCAGCAACCGCGTCATGGCGTATCTCCTGAATCGCGCCTCGTGAGGAGCGAGGATCTGTCCGCTCGGGGATTTCGAACGCGCATTTCGTGAGAGTATCCAACTGGTCTGGGGCCGTAAAGATCAACCTGGCCAAGGCGCGGCGCTGACTGCGCCGCTACCGTGAAGGAGCGCGTTCTGATCCGGCGCGAGTTCGGATCGGTAACGGGTTCAGGCCGAGAGCGGGACTGGGAACCCGCTTGCTGAGGCGCGCGGTACGGATCGAGCGGGGCGCGGTGTGGATCACGCCTACTCAAGGATTGCGCCTGCCGGCCTTCGGCGCCGGGGTGGCCGGCACGAGGAACGCGTCGTCCGCGTCGCTCTGTGCTTCCGTACCCGTGTAGCGGTGGAGGTCGCCGGCGAGCCAGAGGTTGTCACGCCTGGTGCGAAACGGCGAGGTAAGCCAGTTCACGGAGCCGTCCAACTGCAGGACGTTCTGCCCCGTGCCGGCGTCGTGGAGGGGAGAGTTTGTGCTGTTGGGATTCACGGATTCGCGGAAGACGCCGCTGACGAAGAGCGGATTCGCATCGCTCATGTACGCCTGCTGCGGCGCGTCGAAGAGGTTCGGCGCCGCACCGGCCATATTGAGGCTGTCGTAAGAACAGGAGGCCGGATCCAGGAAGTCGTCGCGCGGCGACGCAGGCGCGGGCCTTGCCGGGTCCGTCGCGCCGCTCAAGCCGTGCGACTCGTCACCGATGGGCGCTGCGCTGGAGGGACAGCGAAACTTGCTCTCCTGCGGAAGGTATCCGAATCCGACGAGCAGATACGGATGGCGGCTGTTGGACAGGTGCGGCGCCCCGCCCGGCGGAGCGTAGAGCCATGAAGCACCCATCAGGGTTCCAGCATGGGGCAGCGCGCCGCCAAACTCGCGCCCGTAGGCGCTCAGCGCCTGCGAGATGGACTCGAGGTTTCCCACGCATTGCACGCGCCGCGCGTGGCTGTGCAACCGCTGCATCGTCGGAATCAACACGCCGAGAAACAAGCCGATGCACGCCGCCACGGCGAGCAGATCGCGCAGCGAAAAGCGGACCGTGCGGCCGGAGTATCCGCCGTCCGAAGCGGGCGTCATGCCCGGGAGAATCGCCGGTTCCTTGCCCGGATGGACCGCACCGGCGGGCTTCGATCGCGCCGGTTCAGCCACGGCTTCCGCCCGGTTGGCTTCCACATGGCGCAGCACTTTCTCCGTGAGGTTGGAGGGCGCGGGGGCGACCCAGTGGGCGTCGAGCCGTTGCAGGATGCGCCCCGCGGCCTCGTCCTGACCCCGCAGGGAATCATCCCGGTCCGCGCGTGCCGCGAGCCAGGCACGGTCGTCCTCGTCGATCTGGCCGAGATGCCGATCGATGAGCAGGTCTTCGACGGGTTTTGTCGGTCTGGGATCCAAGATGCGTTTCAGTCAACCTTGTGTCGCGGCTACGTCGAAACTTCGCGGGCGCGTCATCTCGTTGCGCGTCGCGCCAAACAAACCCGTGCGGTCTTTGTAGGGCAGGCTGCGCCCGCCACCCGCTCGCAGCCCCGCAGGCTGGCCTTGCCTGCGAACCGCTCCCACCGCGCGGCGGGCATAGCCCGCCCTACGGTGCTCTCTTACACGTCTTCATCCGAGTCGTCGATCCGCCTGGCCGCTTCGCGTCGCGCTGCGTGAATCTCCCGGTACCGCTCTCCGAAATACGCGATCGCCGCATGCAGCCGGCTCTTCACCGTGCCCAAGGGGATCCCCAGAATCTCCCCGATCTCTCGATATCGGAAGTGGTGGTAGTACGCCAGCACCAGCACCTCCCAAAACCCGCGCGGCATGCTTTCCACGATGCTGCGCACCGCGCGCCGGTTGTCATGATGCTCCAGCTCCTCACTGGGGTCCGCCGCCTCCGCATGAAGCACTTCGACGAACCGCTTGTGCGCGTCCGGCTCAGCGCCGATGTCGGCATCCAGCGACACTTCGTGTTTCCGCTGCCGCCCCCGCAGCCAGTCGCGCGCCTTGTTGGCCGCGATCGCGTAGAGCCAAGGCCGAAACTTGCGCCCCTCTTCGAACTTCGACGCCGAGAGGCTCACCTGCAGGAACGTCTCCTGCACCACGTCCTCCGAGGCCGCCCCGTTGTGCGTGAACCTCTGCGCGAACTGGTACACGGACGACCCGTGACGACGAACGAGCAATTCGAAGCCCGCCGCCCGGCCCGCGACGTACTCGCGCAGGAGTTCCTCATCCGTAGGCGTCAGCATGTCTTCATTGTATGACTACGAAGATCGCCGGGGCAGGGTTCGCGCGGGGCGGGCGGCGGGCGGTCGAAAACACGAAAACCGGACCTAACGTCTAGGTTTACTATTTCCCTTTTCAGCGTACCATCGCTGCGCGCGATGCGTGGCGGCTGGACGATTCACGGAGGTGGATTGTCACGGTCTGGACGCGTCGGGCGGTGACCACTGGCGGACATGGCTTGAGAACCGTCATGGCAAGCCGAAAATCATGTCGTTCGCCGGCGAGGGAATCAGGGAGTTGGCTGATTCGTGCGGGAGCGCTTTGACTATCGAAAGTGCGGCGTGCGCGCGGCGCTGGTATGCCTGATCGGCGCCGGCGTCGTGCCCACCTTGCTGGGGTCGAACTCGAGTTCTTCCGGGCCGGCGGGGGGTGCGGGCGTCCTGCGCCTCGTGCATCCCCGCGTGATCATCTTGAAATCCCGGCACACCGCCTATCTGTACGATGGTTCGCAGCTCGTCTGGGCCTACGCGGTTGACGTGGGCGGCGGCGGGTATCGCGCGGGATCGGATTTCCTGACCGGTGAAACCCCCGAAGGGCAATTTCACGTGGTCACACGAAACGCCGCCAGCGAGCATCACCGCTTCCTTGGACTCAGTTACCCCAATGCCGCCTCGGCGCGGCGTGGGCATGAACTCGGAATGGTCTCCATCGGCGAAGCCGAGACCATCCACCAATCCGAACTCCTCGGTGCGTGCCCGCCTTGGAACACGGCTCTGGGCGGCGGGATCGGGCTACACGGAGGCCGGCGCGGGACCGACTGGACCGGCGGGTGCGTGGCGTTCCGCGATGCCGACATCGAGGAGCTCTTCAGCGTCCTTCGCGTGGGTGATCCGATCGAAGTCCTGCCGTGAGGCGTTTCGGGAAGCATGTGATCTGCGGGCGGGACGATCAGGAGAGCGGGTGAGCAGGCGGTGGGCGAAAGCGAATCACATCTGAATCTGCCGGTGGAATCGCTGCGGGCGCTGACGGAGGCGTCGTCGGCGATCAACTCCACGCTCGATTTCGAGACGGTGCTGGCGCAGATCGCCCGCGCCGCGCGGGCCGTTACGCGCGCCGAGGGAAGCAGCGTTCTGCTCTACGACCGACGCCGTCTCAAGCTGATCTTCGCCGCCGCGGTGGGCGAGCACGGCGCCTGGCTCATCGGCGAAGAGTTCGACGCCGAGCTGGGCATCGCCGGACACGTACTCAAGTCGCGGCAGGCCGAGTGGGTGCACGACGTCGCCACGCGAAAAGACTTCTATCCCGAGTTCGACCGCCGCATCGCATTTCACACGCGCGAGCTGCTGGCGGCGCCGATGATTCACAAATCCGAGGTCGTCGGCGTGGTGGAGGCGCTCAACAGCGCCGGCGCCGGTCCTTTCGAGCCGGCGGATCTGGAAATGCTGAAGGTCTTCGCCAACCTCGCGGCGTGCAGCACGCACAACGCGCAGAAGCACGAGACCCTCAAGAAGGAGAACCTCGGGCTGCGCGAGTCGGTGCTGTCGGGCGTGGAGATCATCGGTCAGTCGCCGGCGCTGCGGCGGATGCTGGACCTCGCCAACCGCGTCGCGCGGACCAACGCCACCGTGCTGCTCCTGGGCGAGACCGGCACCGGCAAGGAGGTGCTCGCCAAGTACATCCACACCAACTCGGACCGGGCGGAGAAGGCCTTCGTCGGTGTCAACTGCGCGGCCCTGACGGAAACGCTGCTGGAAAGCGAGCTGTTCGGCCACGAGAAGGGGGCGTTTACCGGCGCGGTGAATCAGCGCATCGGGCGGTTCGAGCTGGCGGACCACGGCACGCTGTTTCTCGACGAAATCGGCGACATCAGCCCCTCGACGCAGGTCAAGCTCCTCCGCGTGCTGCAGGAGCGCGAGTTCATGCGCGTCGGCGGCACGCGCACCATCGCCTGCGACGTGCGCATCATCGCCGCCACCAACCGCGACCTGAAACGGGCCATCGCGGAGGGCAAGTTCCGCGACGATCTCTTCTACCGCCTCAACGTCTTCCCGATCCACATGCCGCCCCTGCGCGACCGCCGCGACGACATCCCGCTTCTGGCCGACCGCTTCGCGCGCCGCGCCTGCGTGGAGCTGGGCGTCGAGCTCAAAAGCATCCCGCCGGAATCGTCAGCCCTGCTGATGCGCCACGCCTGGCCCGGCAACATCCGGGAACTCGCCAACGTGATCGAACGCGCCGCGCTCATGTCGGACGGAACGCAGCTCCTTCCCATGCACCTGCCGCAGGACATCTCCGCCGCCGGCGCCGAAACGGAGCCGGGTCACGGCGCCGCGCTGGACGCCTCCGTGCTCCGCCATCAGGAACGCGCGCTGGTGGTCAAGGCGCTCCACGATTGCGGCTGGAACCAGGTGAGGGCGGCGGCCTCGCTGGGCATCAGCCGCGACAACCTTCGCTACCGCATCAAGAAGTACAAGCTGCGGCGGACGACCGAGGGGCCGCGAGATTGATGGAACTTCCCGTGCATGATCCCAACGCCTGGCCGAATCGCTCGGCAGCGGAGGTGCGCGCGCTGGCGATCGTGATTCAGGCCAACCTCGTGCAACTCAAAATCGCGGCACAGCGCCGTCCAGCGCTGCAAGGCGCGATCCGCGGGATTGACGTGGTTCCGCCCGGCGCCGTCACGCGCATGCGGGAGGCGATGATTCCCCCGGAGCGCATGAAGGCCTGCACCGACGGGGAACTCCTGCTGCGCCTGCATGAAGCGTGGGGGCAGTATTGCCTGATGTGCTGGGCGCACGAGACCGGCGCGAGCGCCCCGACCCTCAACTTCGGGCTGCTCCCGGCGGATACGGAGATTCACTGCGACGCCGCGCTGCGCGCGAAAGAGGCGGAGGTCCACGCCTTGCTGTGGCGACTGCGACACGAGCAACGGCGCCGCGAACGGACGGGCATGGAGCACGGGAGCATCCCCCCCGAGGCCGCTGGGGTCGAGCGGATGGACTCCCTCGCACGCCGCATCCCCGCCGAGGCGCTGGGCACTCCCGCAGGCGAGGCCGGCGACACGGAGCTTCTCCTCGCCGCCTGCCAGCACGCCGGCATGTTGGCCGTCCTCCGCTGGCTGCTTCATCCCGGGAAGGACTGGGGCGATCCAGCGCTGATGCAGGTTGAGGAGTGGCCGTTCTGATTTCGCGCCCCTGGAGCTGGTCGCGCCGACTTAACACTGGCCAGAAACACCGGAGGCGGAGGGATTCGAACCCCCGGTGCAGTTGCCCGCACAACGGTTTTCAAAACCGTCCCCTTCAGCCGCTCGGGCACGCCTCCACTCGAATTTCAATCCACCGCTTCTAACGTCCGCACATTCAGCGCCGTGCAGCCGGGACCGCGAGACGAAGCCTCGCCGCAGCGTCCATCTTAGATCATAACCAGTCTGCGGTGAAAGGCGACGCCCATCATTTACGCCCAGGCGGGAATCCAGCTCCGTCATTCGCGCAGGCGGGAATCCAGCTCCATCATTCTCGCGCAGGCGGGGATCCAGCCCATAGCTTGCGAGGAGGCGCGTATCCAGCGGTTTTGCTGGGTAGACTGGAACCCCGCCTGCGCGGGGGTGACGCGCCCCATGTCCGGCTTCGAGTTCCACCAAGGGCTGATAGCAGACTACGGGAGACCCAGGAACGGGTCATTCGCCTGGCCTTGCCCTGCTCAAGTGCCGATGCCACCGCGACCGGAGAATCACGCAAACATCGAGTCCCGACATGGGCTTACCCCTCGTCGACCTCCTGCGTGATCATGGTCCCAGGGGACAAACAGCCCTTTAGCCGTTACCATTCCGGGGCTTTTCGCCCGCTACGGCAGGAGGTCGGCTTTCACTCCTTCGCTGCCAGAGAGGAGCGGGGGCAGGGTGATTCGCCCAGCGATTCACACCTCGCGCGTCGCACGAGGGAGATGCGGTGTGCGGGGAGAACCCGTGAAGCCGAGGTGGGTCGCGCATGGGATGGGCGAACTCGGCGAGCGCGTTATCGTGAGAAGGATGCAGGCGGACCTCGGCCCGTGGTCTGAACGTTCCTGGTCCGTGGTTAGATGGTTCTGGTCGTGTGGTTTGATTGATTTTGATCCGCGGTTTGATTTATGACTTCCAGCGAAATTCGAAAGCAGTTCATCGACTTTTTCAGGGGCAAGCAGCACGTCATCGTGCCGTCTTCCCCGGTCGTCCCGTTTGACGACCCCACGCTGCTCTTCACCAACGCGGGCATGAACCAGTTCAAGCCCATCTTCCTCGGGCAGCACGCCGCCGACGTGGACAGGTGGCAGGGCGCTACCCCGGGCCTGCCCACGCGCGCCGCCAACACCCAGAAGTGCATCCGCGCCGGCGGCAAGCACAACGACCTCGACGACGTGGGCAAGGACACCTATCACCACACGTTTTTCGAGATGCTCGGCAACTGGTCCTTCGGCGATTACTTCAAGAAGGAGGCCATCCAGTGGGCGTGGGAGCTGCTCACGAAAGTCTGGGGCATCCCCAAGGAGCGGCTGCATGCGACGTATTTTGGAGGCACCGAGCCGCGATCTTCAGATCGAGCGAATCTTCGTCACCATGAAGAAACCCGGATTGAGGAAACTCCGCGCGGACCGAAGTCCTCAGTTCGAGAGGCGGAATCTCTTCCTCCGGACCATGAATCCCGCGACCTGTGGATCTCCCTCACCGACATCCACCCGTCGCACGTCCACCCCGGCTCGATGAAAGACAACTTCTGGGAGATGGGAGACACGGGTCCGTGTGGCCCATGCAGCGAGATCCACATCGACCTGACGCCCGATTGCAGCGGCGGACAACTCGTCAACGCCGGCGACGCGCGGGTGATGGAAATTTGGAACCTCGTCTTCATCCAGTTCAACCGCGGCAGCGACGGCAAGCTGACCCCCCTGCCCGCCAAGCACGTGGACACGGGCATGGGCTTCGAGCGGCTGTGCTCGGTGCTTCAAGGTCTCGCCGCCGGAAGACTCGGCCGGTTCACCAACTACGACACGGACGTGTTTACGCCGATCTTCGAGGCGATTCACCGGCGCACGGGCGCGCCCGCGTATATGGGAACCCTCCCCGCGTCGCAGGCTTCAGCCTGCGCGACCTCTCCTGATTGCGGAGTTCAACACGCGCCCGAACCTTCGCGCGGGCTGAAGCCCGCGGCTCGGGATCAGGTGATGATGGATGTGTCCTACCGCGTTATCGCCGACCACCTCCGCGCGCTGACCTTCGCCATCACCGACGGCGCGATGCCGAGCAACGAGGGGCGCGGGTTTGTCCTGCGCCGCATCCTTCGCCGCGCCGTCCGCTTCGGGCGTCAGTATTTGAACATGCACGAGCCGTTCATCTGCGACCTGGTGGAGCCGCTGGTCGCGCACATGGGCGATGCGTTTCCCGAACTGCGCACCGCGCACGGCGGGAAGAATGTCAAACATCTGATTGAAATCATCCGCGACGAAGAGGCGTCGTTTTTGAAGACGTTGGATCGGGGAATGAAGTTGTTCGATGAGGCGGCGGAGCGAGCCTTACAGAGCCGCAACCCCAAGGGAGCGGACGTCACGATTGCGGATCGCGGCTCTGATCACAGCGTCATCTCCGGCGAGGACGCCTTCAGGCTCCACGACACCTATGGGTTTCCCATCGACCTCACCCAGCAGATGGCCGAGGAACGCGGACTGACTGTGGACATCGCCGAGTACGAACGGTTGATGGAAGAGGCGCGGAAGAAAGCTCGAGCCATCGATTCCAAAGCCGACTCTGCGGACAATCAGAAACTCAGAGAACAAGCGATCCAAGGTGCTCGCGACGAGGCGCGAGCAGACGATTCCCATAAGTATGGTGATGACCTGAAGTTGAATACTTCCCTGACGGGAACGTGGAATTATCGTCCCCCTGACCGCAATGCACACGTCGGTCAGCACGTCCTGCTGAGACTTGGTCGCACTCCTTTCTATGCGGAGCAGGGAGGTCAAGTCTCCGACATTGGTGAAATAAGAACAGCCAATGGCGCAGTACGCGTCACCCGCGTGGTTCGCGATACTTCCTGGCTGGGAGATGTAATACTTCACGAAGGCGTTGTCGAACACGGATGGATTCAGGGTCAAGGTGAAGAGTGTGAGGCGATTGTCAACAGGAATTATCGCCACCCCATCCAGCAAAACCACACGGCCACCCACCTGCTGAACTGGGCATTGCGCGAGGCGTTGTGTTCGCCGGAAGAGCGCGTGCAGCCGCATGTGCAGCAGAAGGGCTCGCTCGTCGATGCCGAGAAGACGCGGTTTGACTTTTCTCATAACAAGGCGCTTTCCGAGGAAGACCTTGGGCGCATTGAAGACTATGTGAGGATGCAGATTCGCGCGGATCATCCGGTGTACGCTGCGCCGCGCGAGGAGGATTTCACCGACCAGGCCGTGGCGCGGAAGGTCAGCACGCTGCGCGCCGTGTTCGGCGAGAAATACCCGGAGAAAGTCCGCGTGGTCTCCATCGGCGTGCCGGTAACCGAGGCGGACGCGCGGGCGGCGGGCAAGGGCGACTGGCTGCTCAAGTCGCCGGCGAACCCGGAGTGGATGCACTACTCCGTCGAGTTCTGCGGCGGCACGCACGTCAAGCGGACGGGCGAGATCGAGGATTTCGTGATCGTTTCCGAGGAGGCGGTCGCCAAGGGCGTCCGCCGCGTGGTCGGCATGACCGCCCAGACTGCACGCGACGCGCGGGCGCGGGCGGCGACGCTGCGCGATCAAGTCGCAGCACTGTGGGACGCGCCGGAAGCGGATTTTCATGCACGACTCGTCGCGGCACAGAAGAAGTTCTCCGACGCGGTCATCCCCGTCCTGGATCGCCACAAGATCCGCGAGCAGCTCGACCAGCTCGCGGAGAAGGCGAAGAAACTCGAGAAGCAAAAGGTCGCCGCGTCCGGCGATGCGGTGATGCAGCGCGTGGCAGAGCTGCTGGCGAATGCGGAATGCGGAATGCGGAATGCGGAATTGAGTGCGTCAAAGGCGATGAAGCCCGAGGGACCCGCATCCGCTCATTCAGCATTCAGCATTCAGCATTCGGCATTCACAACAAGCGGCGTCACCATCATCGTGGCGGAGGTTCCACCCGCGCCGCCCGACGCGCTGCGCGGCGCGATCGACTGGATTCGCCAGAAGACCGACGCGAGCGCCGTCCTGCTCGCCTGCGTGGGCGAGGAAGGCAAGGTCACGCTGATGGCGGGCATGAGCAAGACCGTGGTCGAACGCGGCATCAAGGCGGGCGACCTCATCAAGGAAGTCACTCCGCTCGTCGGGGGCAAGGGCGGCGGCCGCCCGGACCTCGCGCAGGGCGGCGGCACGGATGCGACCGGGCTGCCGAAGGTGCTGGAGGCGTCGGTTTCATGGCTGGCTGAGCGGCTGCACTGATTCGAGGAGGAGTACCTGACGTGGGCGGGTCCGATGAGATATCGAGGAAGCTGAAAACGTGGCTGGACCGCGCCGCGGCTCGCCCGGATACTTGCGATCAACCCGACTTGGGCGACGAATTCGTCGCCGCGCCGCCGGTGTCTTGGTCTGCGAGCCTCAACGGCCTCCGCTGATGAGAACTCGACCCGGACGCGCGCAGAACCTTCCCCGAGCGCACACCGCCGGTTGCCCCATTCAGCGCCGACCGTGCTCATGGCTCGCCCCGCCGCTGGGCTGAGTGGATGGGGAACGGGGGGACATGTCGAGCAGCGTGTTCCCCTCTTGCCCGGCACGGATCGCCCCACTCCCCGCCCGTAACGCAAGCCGCTTGCCGGTCGGCCCCCCTGCGAGTCATCCCAAGCGCTGACCGGTTGGAGAGACGGCTGAATGCACCCCGTCGTCTTGTAATCGAGTCCGACCCCGCGTAAGGGCGCCACTACGCAGGCGAGAGCGCGGTAGAATCCCGGCTCACAAGTTCTGGAGTCCAAGGTGCGAGACGAAGGTTCACCGTCGAAGCAGTCAGGCATCGAGGCGCTCGATTTCATCGGCGTGTCTCGGCGCGTGCTCCATGTTGCCAGCCGCGGGGCTGGGCGAATCGAGTTTCTGCGCGAAGTTTCGCGGTTGCTGCTCGATTTTTCGGCGTGCGACGCGTTGATGTTGGTTACGGACCTCGATGACGGCGCCTCCAGATATCGTTGGGCGGCCACGCGAGTTCCAGAGGAATTGTTCCGATTTGAGCCGCGATTCGAAAGCCCGCGCGCCAGCCGGTTTCAGCCCGCGGATGGAACGGTCGTGCTTCCACCCTGCTCGACGCAGCCTTCTTCCTGGCTCGACGAGTTGATCGCGAGTGTTCTGGATGGGAATGTCGGACCCAAATCGCGCTGCATTACGCCGCGCGGGAGCTACTGGACAGGAGACGCGGCGTCCGACCTGGTTCTTGCCGCCGCAACGACGGTGCTGCCGGAAGCCGCGCCGCTTGACGTGAGATCGATCGCCGTCATCCCCTTCGACGTGACCCCCTCCATCCCTGGTGTGCTCGCGTTGCTCAGCGGAAGAAACCACCTTTTCTCGGAGCAGCGTCTGGAGTTCTACGAAGCGCTGGCACAGACTCTCGGACTGGCGATGGACGATCGGCGCTCGCAGCATGCCCTCCGGGAGCGGGTGAAGGAACTCTCCTGTTTGTATGCGATCGCCCAGGTCTTGGAGTCGGCCGAAGGCACCGTCGCCGGGACGCTCGACGCCATCGTTCGATTGTTGCCCTCCGCGTGGCAGTATCCGGATGTTCTAGTGGCCCGCATCCGGATCGACCAAATGGAATCCGCCACCGGCGAGATGGACCGGGCCGTCTACCGGCAGGAAGCGCCGGTCGTGGTGGACGGTATCCACCGCGGGTCCGTCGAGGTGGGCTACGTGGAGGACCGCCCCGAGTTCGTCGAGGGCGTGTTCCTCAAAGAGGAAGAGCATCTCATCACGGCAATCGCGCGCGAGGTTTTCCTGTTCGTGCAGCGGCGCGACGCTCAGGTGGAGAAGCTGAGTCTCGCCGAACAAGTTCGCCAGGCGGATCGTTTGGCTACGATCGGCCGACTCGCGGCAGGCATGGCGCACGAAATCAACGAACCGCTCGGCGCCATCCTCGGGTTCGCCCAGCTTGCGAGGAAGTTCTCGGGCGTGCCGGATCCGGTCGCGCGGGATCTACAAAAGATTGTGCAGGCCGCCCTGCACGCGCGTGAATTCGTTCGCAAGCTGATGTTGTTCGCGCGGCAATCCCCGCCTTCGCGCACTTCAGTAAGACTCAACGAGATTGTTGAGGAGAGTCTCGTCCTGCTGGGATCCCGACTGAAAGAGTCCGGAGTGACGGTGGTGCGCGACCTGGATCAGTCCGGCTGCACCCTCTCCGCAGACGCCGTGCAGCTTCACCAGCTCCTGGTAAACCTTTGTGTGAACGCGATTCAGGCCATGCCGCCTGGAGGAACTCTGACGGTCCGGACGCAGCGGGTGGAGGATTCCGTCCGCGTAACCGTGGAGGACACGGGATCGGGCATTTCGCCGGACATTGCCGGGCGGATTTTCGAACCCTTCTTTACAACCAAGACCGCCGAACAGGGGACCGGGCTGGGCTTGTCGGTCGTCCACGGGATCGTCACCTCGCACGGGGGTACAATACGTTTCGGGAGCCGACCCGGCGGCGGCACCAAGTTTGAAATCAGCCTACCGACGTCAGCCGTTGCGGCGCCTGGCCTGGAAGCATGCGATGCGTGATCCGTCCGCACACATCCTCGTAGTCGACGATTCCGTCAGCACGCTCGAGGTGCTGGAACGAAACCTCGTTCAGGAAGGGTACGTTGCCTCGACGGCGAAGAGCGTCGACGAGGCAATCTTGATTCTGGGTCGCGCGCCGGTCGATCTTGTGATCACGGACCTCAGGATGCCCAAGGTCGGAGGGCTGGACTTGATTCGGCACGTTCGGGAACACTTCCCGGACACGGCCGCCATCATGATCACCGGGTATAGCAGCATCGAGAGTGCCGTCGCCGCGGTCAAGGAGGGAGCGGAAGAGTATCTGACGAAACCGTTCACGGACGAAGAGCTGATTTCAGCGGTGCAACGGACGCTCGGCAGGCTGCGCCAGCGACGCGCGTCGCAACAGACCCAAGCCCTTGCGTCGGGCGCGCCGTTCGGGCTGATCGGCGAGTCCCCGGCGATGCAACGCGTATACCGGGCCATTGAGAAGGCGGCAGCCGCGTCGGCCACCGTCCTGATCACCGGTGAGAGCGGGACCGGAAAGGAACTCGTCGCCCGCGCGATCCATTATCGCAGCAGCCGAGCTTCGGCTCCGTTCGTGCCCGTCAACTGCGGCGGGATACCTGAGGGACTCGTGGAAAGCGAGCTGTTCGGACATGTGAAAGGCTCGTTCACCGGCGCCATCACCACGCGCGCCGGTTTCTTCATCGCCGCGGATCAAGGGTGCATATTCCTGGACGAGGTTGGCGAACTCACGCCGGCCATGCAGGCCAAGCTGCTCCGCGTGCTGGAGGACAACAAAGTACAGATGGTCGGCGCCGCCAAGCCGCGGGTGGTGGATGTACGAGTCCTGGCCGCAACTAACAAGGACCTTGCAGGACTTGTGCGGCGGAAGACCTTTCGCGATGACTTGTACTTTCGATTGAACGTGATCTCGATCGAGCTTCCCCCGCTCCGCGACCGTGGAGACGACATCATTCCCTTGGTGGGCTTCTTCCTCGCCAAGTTCGCCCGAGAGGCGGACAAGCCGACGCCGCGTCTTTCGGATCGTGCCTGGCGCTGCCTGCGCGAGTACCACTGGCCGGGGAACATCCGCGAGTTGGAAAACGTCGTGCAACGACTGGTCGTGATGATTGATGGTGACGAGATCGACGCCGCGGACCTGCCCTCGCTCCTGCACTTCGCGGTGCCTCGCGGCGGTTTCGTTCAGCGCACCCTTGCGGAGGTCGAAGCGGCCCACATTCGAGCCGTTCTGGCCGGCGTCAACGGAAACAAGACGCGGGCCGCCCAGATTCTAGGCATCGACCGCAAGACGCTGCGCGAGAGCTTGAAGCGCTTCGGGTTCACCACCGAGGCCAGCAACTCGGACGACACGGAGTAGCCCATGCGCGACCGGGGCGATTCGCCCCGGTGGTGCAATTCTCTCCGGGCGCATCCCCTCTTGAGATTCCTCCGCGAACCCGAACAAAGCTCGAGGATGCACCGTAACGCCCTGCGCGTAAGCCAATTGCGTCACGTCGACGAGTTCCGGGCCGCACCACGCTCCGGGCGGTCCGCATCGTGCTTTCATGCCATGCGGGATCGCAACGCAGCGTGCAGGTGCGACCTCGCGGAAGACTTCGATATCAGGAGGTGCGACATGGTAGGCACGAGGCTATTTGAGAGAGAGAATCAAGGCATCGAACGGATTGGAATCGGGGCATTAAGGTCATCACCGGCCGCGCGACAGGTGTCCGAGCGGGCGCGGATGGCGAATCGGGAGTGGTATCCGGGCTTGTCCATGACCCCCGCCAGCAAGCCGGGCTGTTTGATCCCCAAGTCCACCGATCGTCGGGCGACGCTGCGCACGGAGCTTGAAGGCGAAATGGAAGCCGAAGTCCGCACACGACCGACGGTGCGGAGCGCGCAGCCGACCGAGCGATTCACGGCGGCGAACCGCGAATGGTTCGCGGGGTTGTGTCTGACCTGCGAAAAGCGTCTGACTTGCACGTTTCCCAAGCCGGAAGGCGGAGTGCTCCACTGCGAGGAATTCGAATAGGGCGTTGTTGCACAACCGAGTTGCGACCGTAAGGGGCGGGGCTTTGCCACCGGGCCCGCGCGGTCCGTCAAAACCTGCAAGAAACCCCTTTGGCATGCAGAGAAGACCGGCAAAGGAGGCTTGGCCATCATGACCACTATTGTCCGAGAACCGACTCGCTACGATATGGAAGTTAACCCGAGATCGCCATCTGACGTTCGCCCGGACGCGGCGAGTGCGTCAGACCCTTCAGCGGCACACCACCCGCGCCAGGACAAGAAAAGCCTGTACGAGAACGTCGTTGTTCAGTTCGACCGCGCAGCCGACGTCATGCGCCTTGATGCGGACGTGCGCAAGATCCTCGCAAGGACCAAGAACGAAATCGTGGTGAACTTCCCGGTGAAGATGAGCAATGGCCGCGTCCAGATGTTCACCGGCTATCGCGTTCAGCACAACGACGCGCTCGGACCGTTCAAGGGTGGGCTTCGCTTCCACCCCGATGTGGACCTCGACGAAGTGCGGGCGCTGGCTGCATGGATGACGTGGAAGTGCGCGGTCGCCGGCATTCCCTTCGGCGGAGCCAAAGGCGGCGTGCAGTTTGATCCGTCAAACTACTCCGGGGCTGACTTGGAGCGGATCACCCGTCGGTTTGTTTATGCCTTGGGCGACAACATCGGGCCGGAGTACGACATCCCGGCGCCCGATGTCAATACCAACGCCCAGATCATGGCGTGGATCCTCGACACCTATGCTTCCACCGTCCCGCCACACGATCGTCAGAGGAATATCCACGTGGTCACCGGCAAGCCCATCGAAGCGGGCGGAAGCGTGGGGCGCGACAAGGCAACCGGCCAGGGCGTGGTCTACACGATCCAACACTGGGCAGCGGATCGCGGCTTCGATTTGCGCAACATGACTTTCATGGTGCAGGGATTCGGCAACGTGGGGGCCTGGACCGCCCGGTTACTGACTCGACTCGGTGCAAAACTCGTAGCCGTGGAGGATGTGACGGGGGCCGTACGGAATCCGAGCGGATTGGACCCCGATGATTTGCTGCGATATGCCCGCGTTCATGGCGGCGTATTCCGCTATCCGAAGGGTGAGTTCGCGGACCACATCATGTTCTTTCAGACGCCGGTGGACATCTTCGTCCCGGCGGCGATGGAGAATCAGGTCACTGCGGAAACCGCGCGATGGCTCCACGCTCGACTCGTTGCGGAAGGGGCCAACGGCCCGACCGACCCCGAGGGGGATGCGGTGCTCCGCGAACGAGGAATCGATCTGATCCCCGACATCCTCTGCAACTCAGGCGGCGTCATTGTGAGCTACTTCGAGTGGTTGCAGAACAAGCGGAGTGAGTTCTGGGAGTTGGACGAAGTGGATGCCAAATTGTACAAGCGCCTCACCCAAGCATACCAGCGCGTGCGCGATAAAGCCATCGAGCTTGACGTGGACTGGAGGACGGCGGCGTACGTGATCGCCTTGGCGAGACTCGAAACAGTCTACAAGGAGCGCGGCATTTTCCCGTAGACGCTGTTCCATGACTGATCCGGGACCGCGAGGGAACCAATGCTTTCCATCGGACCCGCGGCTCTAAATCGATATTCGTGAGTGTGGAGCGCTCCCTGAGCCGCGGGCTTGAGCCCGCGCGAAAATCAGGTCGGCGGTGCGCCGCGAGATCGCGAATAGCAATTTGGAGACGCCGCTTTCGCAGGGTCTTGCAGTCCGACGAGGTTGATCGCACGGGGAGCGAGGACTGCACCGAGAAATCCCGGCGCCTGCCCGATCCTCCGCCGAGGGCGGGCGCTTCAGGGACATCGCAGCGACATGGATGGACGGCGCCTGCGCTCACGGCCGGACCCGGCCGCGAGCGCGCCGTCGTTTCTACCGGCTGAAAGCGTCGAGCCGGTCCCTGTATCCTGCCGTCAAGCACAACTCCGCCGGCTCGCCCTGCCGGCAAGCTTGATCCGCCCGTCGCTTGGCTGAAACTTCGCTCGCCTGATTTGTCCGTCGATTTCGATTCGACGGCATCCCCTGCCCTGCCGACGCCTGCCGAACGGCCGACGCCCTTGACGCGCCCTTCATCTGATGGGAACCGGCACCTTCCCGAAGCGTATGAAAGGGAGCGAGGTTTCCAAGAAACCCCAGGCTTGTTCGTTATAGAGGGTGCAGGTCGGCAACGAATGACGGGAGAGGCCATGACCGAGGCGGGGGCGCTTGATCGTCGGGACTGGCTGGAGGCGGCGTTTGCCCGGTACGAGGCGCCGCTGCTGTCCTACGCCGCGCGGCTGACCGGCAACCTTGAGACCGCACGCGATGTCGTGCAGGAGGCGTTCATGAAGCTTCTCGCGCAGGATCGGGCGAATCTCAACGGCAACGAGGCCGCGTGGTTGTACACCGTCTGCCGCAATCGCGCCCTCGACCTGCAGCGCCGCTCCGCCCGCGCCGCGGCGGCGCTTCAGGAGCGCGCGGATGCGCCGGCCGCACGGTCGCCCGATGCGTCGGCGCAGTCGCGGGAAGACTCGCAGCACGTCCTGGGGCTCGTGGCGCGACTTCCGCAGGACCAGCAGGAGGCCGTGATCCTCCGGTTCCAATGCGACCTGTCTTACAAGCAGATCGCGGAGGTGACCGGCCAGAGCACGGGCACGGTGGGGTATCTGCTGCACATGGCGCTGCGGGCGCTGAGGGAGCAAATGCTGAAAGCTGAAAGTCGAAAGTTGAAAGTCGAAAACTGAAAGCCGAAAACTGAAAGCCGAGATCTGCCTTCTCAAATCCGAAATCTCAAATCCGAAATCTGAAATCCAAGGTCCCCTACCGAGGCCAAGACCATGCAACCCGACGATCCGAAACTGACCGCCTACGTGCTTGATGAACTCAGCCCGTCGCAGCGCGATGAAGTGGAATCGCAGCTTTCCCACGATCCGCGACTCGCCGACGAGGCTCAACACCTGCGCCGCACCGCGGATCAACTGCAGCAGGCGTTCGCCGCCCTCCATGCGCCCGCCCTCCCTGCCGACGCCCGCCACGCGATCCTCGCCGCCGACGCCCGCCACGCCATTCTTGCCGCCTCCGCTGCGCCTCGCGCCGCACGGCCTTCGCACACGAGCAAACCGCTCCTTCCCCGCCTCCGCCGCACATTCCGCTGGGCCGCCTGCTTCGCCGTACTCATCGGCGCAACCTATCTGCTCGGTCTGGCGTTTTGGAAGGATACGCGCCCAGGAATCTCGCTCCTGTCTTCGAGCAACACGAAAGTGCTGGCCGATTCGCCTGCTTCAAACCGTGCCGGAGCCTACGAGACGCGCCTCGGTCTGGCCGCGCCCCTTTCCAGTTCCGTTGCAGTTGCCGAAAGCACGAGCCAGCCGGGTCATGTCACATACACCGCGATCGACTCGGTGACCTACCCCGACATAGCCGCCGCACAACCCGCCGAAGCTGGCCAAACCGCCGGCGGATTCTGGATGCTTACGCGCGATGGCGATGTGACGGTCAAGCAATACATCAGTCCAGAGCAACGGGCTGCGCTTGCGGCCGGCACGAAGATCTCGGGGGCTCGGTTCTACGGGTTCACTCCCGGTTCACCGGTTGCATCCAGACAAGACAATGGTAGCACCCGACTCGACTTCAGACATGAATTTGGTTCCGCGCCACAGGTTTCCTACGCGTATCAGGTTCCATTCAACTCACGCGGCGTCTCCGGCGATGGTCGGCCTGAACAAGCGACAACTGCATTCTCCTTGAACCAAGACCAGTTGACCCCATCATCCGCAGGCGACGCATTTACTGCGCCACTCACCTTTACACAATTATCTGGCCACGAAGTCGGAACATACGTGGACTCCCAGGCAAACGACGAGATATTCTCAGTCCCACTCCTATTCTCCGAAACCTACGGCTACGAGCTTGAAGCTTACGGGGAGCTTCCGTACGACCCATACGTAACCACGCAGGAATCCTACGCCCCCGTCACCGACAACCCCTTCGTCCTCGCCTCCGCCGAACCGGTCTCCACTTTCTCCATCGACGTGGACACGGCCTCATACTCCAACATCCGCCGCCACCTGCTCGCGGGGCAGCTTCCGCCGAAAGACGCCGTGCGCATCGAGGAGATGATCAACGCGTTTCATTACGACTATCCCGAACCGGCGGCCGACCGGCCTTTCTCGGTGAGCGCGGACGTGGGCGAATGCCCGTGGACGCCGGCGCATCGGCTGGTGCGCGTCGGCTTGCAGGGCTACCGGGTCGATCCAAAGGACCGCCCGCCGCTGAATCTCGTCTTCCTCATCGACGTGTCCGGCTCCATGCAGGCCGCCGACAAGCTGCCGCTGGTGCAGGAGAGCCTCAAGGTTCTCCTGGAACAGCTCTGGGCGGAGGATCGCGTCGGCATCGTCACCTACGCCGGCGAGTCGGCCATCGCCCTGCCCTCCACGCCCGGCGCGCGCTACGACGAGATTTTGACGGCGATCGACGCACTCTCCTCCGGCGGCTCCACCAACGGCGAGGCCGGCATCCGCGACGCCTACCGGATGGCCAAAGACAACTTCATCGAGGGCGGCGTCAACCGCGTGATGCTCTGCACCGACGGCGACTTCAACGTCGGCGTCAGCGACGACAACGAACTGGTGGAGCTGATCCGCTCCAACGCCACGTCCGGCGTGTTCCTCACCGTGCTCGGCTTCGGCACCGGCAACCTCAAGGACGGCAAGCTCGAAGCGCTGGCCGACAAGGGCAACGGGCATTACGCCTACATCGACGACCTGACGGAGGCGAAGCGCGTCCTCGGCGACGAGGCCGGCGCGACGCTTCAGACGATCGCCAAGGACGTCAAAATCCAGGTGCAGTTCAACCCGGCGCTGGTGCAATCGTACCGGCTGATCGGGTATGAGAATCGAATGCTGGCGGCGCAGGATTTCGCCGACGACACGAAAGACGCGGGCGAGATCGGCGCGGGGCACTCCGTGACGGCGCTGTACGAGGTCGTCCCGGCCTCCGCGGAAGGGGAACTGTCCGCAGATGACGCAGATCGCGCAGATGAATTGGATGCTCGCAAGCCGAGCGCCGCCGCCGAGCCGCAAGAGCGAGCCACCGAGCCTGAGCAAGCCATTCAGGCGGATGCCGAGGGCAACGAGGCGCCGCGGACTGCGGGTGACGAGGATCCGCGAACCGAAAACGCCGCGGACTCCATCGCGCCCATGCCTGCCGATGCGCTGCTCCTGCTGAAGCTTCGATACAAGGCACCGGACGGGGCCGTGAGTCAACTGATCGAGACGCCCGTTCTTGACGACGGCGCCTACATGGAGCAGATGCCGCGCGACTTCCTGTTCGCCGCGTCGGTGGCCTCCTTTGGGATGCTCCTGCGGGAGTCGCCCCACGTCGGCGACTGGACCTTCGAGGCCGCCGAGGAACTCGCCCGCTCCGGCGTCGGCGACGACCCGAGCGGCTACCGCGCGGAGTTTGTCCAGCTTGTGCGCCGCGCGATCGAGATCCGCGCCGCGCAGCCGGCGCCGTGAACCCGCTGTCGGACTCGGCGAGGCGCAGGACTGATCGCCGCCCTTCAGCCCCACTACGCGAGTGGCATGGCTGATCGCCGCGTAATAGCCATTCAACACGGGGGGCATAGTCTGGCGTACTCGCCTGACCGTGGCGAGCGGGCAAGAGCATGGTCAACGGAGTGGCGCACCCACATACAACGGCACGCACGTGAACATAGGTGGAGTCGCCGATCGATTCGTAAAAGCGTCGAGCGTGCCGTTCCCCGAAGGGGAAATCCGTGAATAGCCGCGGGCGCAGCCCACGGGAATCGTGCCCCCCCAGCATTCGACCCCGGAGGGGTCGCACCATCAGCTCCCGTGCTCGCACCAAAACCGCAGCAGACGCTCAACCCCTTTCGGGGGTGCGTCCCCCACGCGCCGGATTCCGTGGGCTGCGCCCACGGCTACCCACGTGGATCCCCTGCGGGGATCAGTTGACGCTGCTCCGGAAATCGAGCCGACTTTGCTTCGGAGATCGATTGACTCGGCTTCGGAGACCGGGCTGACTCGGCTTCGGCGATCAAGCTGACTTGGCTTCGGAGATCGAGTCCACTCGACCTCAAAGAATGGGTCGAGCTTCACTGGACAAAATCGAAATCAGGCGTGGCTCGAACGGAAATGCCAAAACCCGTGGCTAGACCCGCTCTGCTAAGTGTGGCCAAACTTCCTGGCATCTGATGTGTGTGTTGCGCCCGGACGTTCTTTGGCCGAATGGCGCTACGTCCCGAGGGCGCCTCGCCCGGCGGGCGCGCGAAGCCTTCGTCCGCCCTCCGGGCGGCGGGAAGAGAAGCTGAACGTTTCCAGGGGCTTCAAGCCCCTGGCTACCATCGCGCGCCCTGCGGGCGAAGAGCAGCTGCCTGAATCCACGGCCAGACCCACTCAGCTTCACAGCCCGCCTGGGAAGATGTTTCACCCACGCGTTTCCGGTATACTGACCTCCCTGCTCTCGCGACGAAGCCCGGCCCCCAGGCGCCGGCGCGATGGCAATAATCCGGCCTGAGAGGGCGTTACGCAGGCGAGCGCGGCAGCGGTTCAGGCCGCTCGTCCCGCCATCCGACAAGCTTCTCAGACGAGCGACGAGTTCAGGCACGCAGGGGAACGGGGGTCAGTACATGAGGAATATCGCGCGATTCAGGCTTACGGTGTTGGCAATGGCGGTGGCGGCCGCCGCTGGGGTTAGCGGACTCGCCTGGTCGATGGCGGCTCAGCCCGCCCCTCAAAGCCCGCTGCCCGCCAAGCCGAATATCCTGGTCATCACCATCGACACAATGCGCGCCGACCACCTCGGATGCTATGGTTACTTCCGCGACACTTCGCCGCACATCGACGCGCTGGCGAAGGAATCGATCGTCTTTGACAACTGCAATTCGCCGATGGCCCAGACGCTGCCCACGCACACGTCGATCTTCACCAGCGTCTATCCGCGCGAGCACGGCATCGTCGCCAACATCGCCCAGACCGGCGGAATGTACAAGCCTTCCCCCGTGCTCCAGACCTTCGCCACCGCCATCGGCAAGCAGGGCTACGCCACGGCAGGGTTCGTCAGCGCCGAACCGGTCAAGCAGATCGGCGGGCTGGCCGCGGGCTTCCAGAAGTGGTACGAGCCGGACGACAAAAAGGTCGAGGCCGACTGGACCAACCGCAAGATTTTCGAGTGGATCGACGCGGGCGGGCTGAAGGAGCCGTTCTTCCTGTGGGTCCACTACTTCGACCCGCACGCCAAGTACGAGCCGCCGGCGCCCTATGACACGATGTTCCAGGACGACGAGAAGCTCGACACGTACATGACCGATCGCGCCTTCGGCATGGAGGCGGGCAAGGAGCGCCTCGGCAAGGAGAACCACACCAAGATCAAGAAGTCCAAGGAGAGCATCAACCTCTACGACGGCGAGGTTCGCTGGACGGATGAGAACATTGGCAGGCTCTGCGCGCGGCTCAAGGAGAAGGGCGTCTGGGACAAGACCGTCATCGTCATCACCGGCGATCACGGCGAGGGACTGGGGCAGCACAACCTGACGGGCCACGGCAACATCTGGGGCGAGCAGCTTCACGTCCCGCTGCTGATTCATGTCCCCGGCCAGGCGCCGCGCCGCGTGGCGACACGCGTGACCTCGCCGGACATCCTGCCCACGGTGTTGGCGCTGGTTCCGTCCATTCCCGGCGCGGAGTTCCTCAAGCAGGCCTCCGGCGTCAACGTGCTCGCACCCAACCTCGACGCGAGTCGCCCGCTCTACGCGCAGCTTCCTGGCAGCCGCACGGTCATGGTCCACTCGCTCACGGTCGGCGACTGGCGCTTCATCCGCCATCCCGCCAAGGGCGACATGCTCTTCAACCTCAAGGACGACCCGTTCGAGTTGCACAACCTCGCGGACAAGTCCGCCGACCGGGCCTCCCAGATGCGCGAGGAATTGCAGAAAGTCGCCATCGCCCAAAGCGCCAACGGAAAGAAGCACAAGGCTGGCGAGGTGATCAAGCCTGAGGATGACGAAGCCGTGAAGGCGGCGGTGAAGAACCTCAAGGGGATGGGTTACGTCGAGGAAGGCTCGGAGGGCGAAGCAGAGGGCGCGGAATCCGAGGGCGAGGAGGGCGCCGCGGCGAGCGGCAAGGCACTGAAAGGCCAAGGCTACACGGACGACGAAGAAGAGTCTGCCGGCGCCAAGCAGCCCGCGAAAGACAAGAAAGGCAAGAAGGAGAAGGACAAGGAAGAATAGTCCCGGCTTCTTGTCATTTGCGAACGGGAGCGGGTTCCAACCCGGTCGCCGCGCGGCGAGCAGACCCAGGGCCATTCAATTCTCGCCGGGTGGCATGCTCTCGCTGTCCTCAGCGTGAGCATGTTTCCTAACGCGTAAGCATGTGCCGAAGGCGGGCTGCCATCCTGCGCCTGTCCACAGAGCCCTTCGATTCTCGGTCGCTGCGTTGACGTAGCCTGCTTGCCGGTTGAAAACCTGGGGACGTGTTGATCGCCGAATCCGGGAAAGCGGATTGTTGAAAGGCCCAGTGGGCAGACCCCCGCAGCACCGATTCCTTCGATCGGCAAGCGTCGTCTGACCGCGAGGCGATGGACGTCGACGGACGCTGAGACGGCCCGCGCTCAGCGGCCGGCGATTAAACAATCCCCAAACTCCGGTTGATCTCACCTCAATCTGCGGTATGTTGGATCCCGGCCGGGCGCGCTGCGGTTCGACTCCGCGCCGGTGGCGACTCGACTTCACGCCGGCCGAGGAACTCGGATATGATCCGCACCATGCAGCCCAGGCGGTCGAACCCTGGTCATCAGCGCGGCGGCGGTTCCGCGCTGCTCCCCGGCCTTCGCGAGAGCGCGCGATTCGGGACATACGACTTGCTTCACGCGGATGCTCTCGACTGGCTGGCGGACGCGCGACCCAGGTCGATCCACGCCGTGGTGACGTATCCGCCGCATGGGCTGATCGAGTACCATCCACGACAGATCGCCAAGCAGCGCAGCGGACGCGGGGGCGTCTGACGGATTCCGCCTTCGTTCGACGGTCACCAGCGCAGCCCGCTTCCGAGGTTTGCCGTCCTGGGAGAAGCCGACCGCGCACGCTTGCGCGACTTCTTCCGTGAGTTTGCCGTGCGGTTGTTCCCTCTCCTTGTGCCCGGCGCGCATGTGTTCATCGCCACGAATCCGCTCGTCTCGCACCTGGTGTATGAGCCGCTCATCGCCGCCGGTCTTGAGAAGCGCGGCGAGCTCATTCGCGTGGTCCACACGCTCCGCGGAGGGGACCGCCCCAAGAACGCCCATGAGGAGTTTCCCGAAATCAGCGTCATGCCCAAGTCCTGCTGGGAACCGTGGGGATTGTTCCGAAAGCCGTGCGAGGGGCGCGTCGCGGACAATCTCCGCAAATGGAAGACCGGCGGGCTGCGCCGCATCTCGGCGACCGAACCGTTCAAGGACCTGCTGCACGCATCGCCGGCGCGCGGAGCGGAGAGCGTCATCGCCCCGCACCCTTCGCTTAGACCACAATCGCTCATGCGCCGGCTCGTTCGTGCGGCGCTGCCCCTGCGGGACGGGGTGCTACTCGACCCCTTCATGGGCTCCGGCGCCACCATCGCCGCCGCCTCGGCACTGGGCCTGCGCAGCATCGGCATCGACAAGGACGCCGAGTTCTTCGCCCTGGCGAGCAAAGCGGTCCCGCGCCTCGCCGAACTTGCAGTCAAGGATTCCGATGCCCAGGCAAGGTGATTTCGACCGCTCGGTTCCCCTCCCCCCGGGTCTGGAGATTGCGGCGATCCGCCGCGCGATCGAGTGGAACCTATCCCAGAACTCCCCGAGCCGCGGGCTTCAGCCCGCGCGAAGTCTCGAACTCGCAGAGAGTTCGCACGCGTTGACATTCGGACACGATCTGATCCCTCGGTTTCGGGATAGGTCTTAGTCTAGCGTCTCCACATGGATCTTGTGATTGCTGTACACGCAGATGTCCGCGGCGATGTGCAGCGCGTGCTCCACGATCTGCGTCGGCGTCTGGTCCGTGTGTGACTTCAGCGCGCGGGCGGCCGCCGCAGCGTACATTCCGCCCGAGCCGATGCCGATCACCCCGTCGTCCGGCTCGATCACGTCGCCGTTGCCGCTGATCATCAGCGTCACGTCATGGCTGCACGCCACCAGCACCGACTCCAGCCGCCGCAGCACGCGGTCCGTCCGCCAGTCCCGCGCCAGATCCACCGCCGCCCGCCGCAGGTTTCCCTTGTAATGCTCCAATCGCGTATCAAGGCGATCCAGCAGCGCGAACGCGTCGGCCGCCCCGCCCGCAAACCCGCACATGACCGTGCCGTCTGCGAGTCGATGAATCTTCCGCGCCTCGTGCTTGAGCACCGTGGGCCCAAGCGAGACCTGCCCGTCGCCGCCGATGGCGACTTTGGCGTCGCGTCGAACGGCCAAGATCGTCGTGGACCGCATCCGCTCATCCGGCTGGAGGGTTCGTGCTCTGTGCATCCTCGGCATGGCTCCTGTGTTAGAATCCGTGGGCAGGCGTCGAGGGTCAGCGTTTTATTCGATCGGCAGAGGGGTGTTTGCAGATCCACACGTGGCACCAGTTTCTGTGGCACCGGTTTCCAACCGGTGAATGTGGCACAGGTTTCTGTGGCACCGGCTTCCAACCGGTGGCTGTAGCACAGGTTTTCAACCTGTGCGCGCCCGGAATCCTCTCTGACGCCTGATCCACCACGCGCCGCCCGCGGCACTGGCACATTCTGCACGAAGCGTGCCGGTTTTCCAACGGGGCGGCAAGAGAATTGAGGGCCGTTGAATGTCCGCAAGGTGCATGCGTTGTCACTGGCAGACCTGCGCGGCGATGGTCGGGGCGATCGCGCTCGGGGCCTGCTCGCGCCCCTCGCCGCCCTCGACGGGTTCTGCCAACGGGCAGGGCAACTCCCACGAACCTTCCGTACCGTCTTCCGCCAAACCCGCGCCCAACGCCAAGCCGGCGCCGGATGCCAAGCCGTCCCGAGCGCTGCCCATCGCCGTGCCCGATCCGGCGGAGGCGGACCGCTGGCTGCACGTCGTCCGCGTGCGCGAGGGCGTCCCCGGCGGCGTGGCCACGGGGGACTTCGACCCGCAGCGCAACAAGATCACCATCGCCACCACCGGCGTGCTGGAGTTCCGCATGGACACGGACCTGATGTCCATCGACTGGAGCCGCTCCGTCGTCCTGCGCATCGACGGGTACAACAGCCAGCTCGTTCCCCGTGACGAGAAGCGGCTGACCTTCCGCGTCAACGAGACGGGAGACTGGATGCTGCTCACGAAGTAGCGGCTTCTCAGAGCCGACCGAGGTTCATTCGCGTGTTCGGAGTGTCGCTGTTGGCGGCATGGCTGCGCTGGGCGTCGCTGGGCGCGGACGCCGCCTTGTGGATCCGGCTTTCAATCGGGAATGACGTCGGAGTGCAGGCGTGGATCGATCCGGCCGGCGTTGAAGTGGAGGTGAGCCGGCTGGTTGATGCGGAGTTGAAGGACTGCGGCGGACCGGTCATCTCGGTCAGGCGCTACCACGTGCCGTGACGATCGCGGATGTTCCGTGTCAGGCGCGCTCCTCGATCGGCGCCTCGATCATGGACTCCGGCAGCCGCACGCGAAGCCGGTTCACCTTGCGCGGCTCGGCGTCGATGACGCGCAGCTCGACCTCCTCGTGCGCGCAATGCTCGCCGACCGCGGGAATGCGCCCCAGTGCCGAGGCCACGTATCCGCCGACGGTTTCGTAGTACTCGCTCTCCGGCAGATTGAGGCTCAGCTCCTCGTTGAGTTCGTCGATGCTCATCCGCGCGTCCACGTCGTACGTTCGCGTGTCCACTTGGACGAGCGGCTGCGGCTCGGCCGGCTCGTACTCGTCGGCGATATCGCCCACCAGCTCTTCGAGGATGTCCTCGATGGTCGCCAGTCCCGCCGTGCCGCCATACTCATCGAGCACGACGGCGATGTGCACCTTCTGCTGCTGGAACTCGCGCAGCAGCTCGCGGACGCCCTTAGTCTGCGGGACGAAGTGCGGCGCGCGCATGACGGCGCGCACGTCAAACGGACCGCCGGGCGCGTGGCGCAGCAGGTCCTTGGCGTAGAGGATGCCGCAGACGCGGTCGATGGTGCCCTCGAAGACGGGGATGCGCGAATGCCCCTGCTCGCTGATGACGCGGCGGATCTCGTCGATCGGCGCTTCGACGGGGATGGCGACGACGTCGGTGCGCGGGGTCATGATCTCCTCGACGCGCGTGCTGCGCAGGTCGATGACGGACTCGATCATGGCGCGCTCGTCTTCGCTGACGGCGCCCGTCCGCTCGCCCTCGCTGACCACGTCGAGAATCTCGCGCTCCACCTCGACAAGCTGCGTTTCCTCGTCCTCCGCGTGAACGCCCGCCAGTCGCCGCACGAGCGGGTCAAACAAGTTCAAGATAAGAAGCAGGGGATACAGGACGATGCGGATGACGTGCAGCGCCGCCGTCGTGCGCAGGATGAGCTGGTCCCCGGCGTACTTGGCGAGGGCGCTGGGAATCGCCAGCGCGCAGATCGCGCTGAACAGCACGCCGATCCCGAAGGACCAGAACGGGCGCGCAGCATCGGCGCCGACCTGAAGCTCTTCCAGCAGCGCCTGCACAATCAGCACCAGCGCGAGAATGGCGCTGACGCGGAACACGCCCGTGGTCAGCAGGTGCTGGTGCCGCAGTGCGTAGAGGCGGTCGAGCCGCTCCTCGCATCCCGCGTGCTCGAACGCCTCCGCCAGCCGCGCGCGCGAGGAGCGCAGCGCGAGATTGGCCGCCGCGGACAGCGTCAGCACGATCAGGTCCGCCACCCCCCACAAGCTCAACTCAAGCCAGCGTTCCACGAGTCCTCGCCGTTCCTGAAGTTCGCCTCGCGCATCAGCTCCGATCCAGGCAGGTCAGCCCCATCGCTGTCAACATCGCGCGCTCCCGCTCGCGCATGACGGCGGAAGTCGCGTCATCGACGTCATCAAACCCCAGCAGGTGCAGCGTGCCGTGAATCGCATACAGCGCGGCCTCGGCGGTGACGTCGTGCCCGCGCGCCGCCGCTTCCCGGGCGGCGGTTTCCAGGGAAATCACCAGTTCCCCGTCGACGCCCGATTCCCCTCCGTCGCGCAAATCAAACGAAATGACGTCGGTCGCCCCTTCGTGCTCGAGGAACCGATGATTGAGTTGCGCAATGCGGGGGTCATCCACGAGCGCGACGCTGATGCGAGCGCCGTCGGCATGGTGGGCGTCCAGCGTCGTCGCCACGCAGCGGCGCAGAACGTCGGCGTCCACGGGCGCCAGTCCGGGCATCGTGGTGATCTCAATCGTGCTGCGCGGCGGATCGCCCATGATGGAAGCACCCAAGCCCGGTTCAGCTCGCCAGCGGCGCCGTCTGGCGCGGCGCCGGTTCCGTCGCGGCACGGGCGGCGTCGGCGCGCGGATAAGCCACGCGCCCGTGGTAAAGACTGCACAGCGATTTGACCAGCGCCTGCTCAACCTTGTGAATGGCAGCGAGCGTCATCTCGCACTCGTCAAACTGCCCGTCGCCGAGGCGATCCGTGACGATCTGATGGACGACGCTCTCGATGCGCCCGGGCGATGGATCGCGCAGCGACCGCACCGCGCCCTCGACGCCGTCGCAGAGCATCAGCACGGCCGTCTCGCGCGAGCGCGGCTTGGGGCCGGGGTAGCGAAACTCCGCCTCGTCCACGTCGCGACCGTGCTTGCCGGCGGCGGCAGCGGGCTGCTTTTCCGAGGCGATGTGGTGGAAATAGCGGACCAGCGTCGTGCCGTGATGCTCGCGGATGAACGGCAGGAGCGCGCCCGGCAACTTGTACTCGCGGGCCAGCTCGACCCCGTCCTTCACGTGCGACAGGATGATCAGCAGGCTCATGCGCGGAGCGAGGTTTTCATGCCGGTTGATCGGCGCGGACTGGTTCTCCGTGAAGTACCCGGGCTTGAAGATTTTTCCAATGTCGTGATACAGCGCGCCCACCGAGGCCAGCAGCGCGTCCGCGCCGATCGCCCCACAGGCCTCGTCCGCCAGTTTGCTCACCGTCAGACTGTGCTGATACGTGCCGGGCGCCTCGCGCGCCAACAGTTGCAGCAGCGGCTGGGCCGAGTCGCGGTATTGCATCAGCATCAGGGGGGTCGCCAGCCGGAACACGCCCTCGACAAACGGCAGAATGCCCGACACGAAAAACGCCGACGCCATCGAGCATCCGGCCGCCCACACGGCGCGGTGCACGGCGAACGCCAGGCTCTCCCGCACCATCAGATCGCCCGCCAGTCCGGCGAGCGCCGCGGCCACGGCGGTCAGCAATCCGGCGGTGATGATCCGCGTGCGCGAGCGCACGGCGTCGAGCTGGAACGCCAGCACGGAGGCGCCGGCGGACATCGTCAGCATCAGCGGCAGCGACCCGCGCGCCGCCAGCGCCGCTAGAACGCACACGATGCTCATCGCGCCGATGGCGAACCGCCGCGGAAAGAAAATCGCGAACGCGCCCGCGCAGCACAGCGCGGGGATCAGCACCAGCTCGCGGTACGTCGGCCATTGAACCGCGAAAAACCGCGAGGCCGCGATCGTCCCGATCACGAGAAGCGCGAACGTCCAGCGGTTGCTGCGATGCTCGAGCATGCGCGCCTGGTGCTGCGATACGTAGATCACCAGTCCGATGGCCACGATGGCGACCAGCGCCAGCCGGCCCGCCGCCTGCAACCGCGTCTCCAGTTTCAGCGCTGCCGCCGAGGGATCGTCCGACTCCAGGAATCCCGCAAACGCCGCGCGGTGCGCCAGCAGCAGCTCCACGTCGCGCACCGTGAGCACGTCCGTCGCAGCACCGGCGGCGGGCACCACGAAGGCCTCGCCGCGCTTGAACGCAAACTTCGCGGGAACCACCGTCTCTTGGCGCGCATTCATTTCCTGCGAGGTGCGATCCGCGTCGTAGTGCAGCGTGGCCGTCTGGGCGAGCCACGTTTCCACAAGATCGGCGACCGGCTCGCGGAGCGGCGCGGGGAGCGATGCGACGATGATGCCCGCGGCCTGGGCGATTCTGTCCGGCGACTCCAGCGACGTCACCTCGTCGAGCGGGAGGGATCGAACGGTCGCCCCGTCGCCCTCGCCGCGATGAACGATGATCCAGCTTGCGCTCGATCCGGGGCTTCGCGGCTCGCGGTCCAGGTCGCGCACCGTGTACGTCGAGAGGATCGCAGCTTCCACCCCCTCCAGCGACGGCGGCGTGGAGTCCTCCTGCGACCGAATCGCTCCGCGCAGAGCGGATAATCGCTCAGGCAGGATGTCCTTCAAGCCTTGCCGCGCCTTCAGCGAGGGCAGCGGGGCGTCCTGGTAGGCCGCGTCAAGAACCGCTCGCAGACGACGCATCAGCTCCCGCCCCTGCGACTCGTCGAACGTGTAGTGACTGGGCGCGTTCTCGCGCGCCTTGCGTCGCTCGAATTCCGTCGTGGCGCGGTCCGCCACCTCGAAATCCACGAGAGCGACGACGGGCGCCTGGATCCGCTGGCCCAGCGTGTACGGCAGCGGCTCCGGCCCGTAGAGCGTCGCCAGCGAAAACCCCGCCAGGCATACGGCCAGCATGCGCATCGGACGGCTCGACAGCGCGCGCCACAACCTGATCAGCGGCGAAGGCCCTGATTTCCACTTCTTCTCCAGATTGGTTCGGCGTCGAAAGGCCATGTTCAGGCTCGGCGGCGCAAGGGCCTACCCCGAGTGGTTGGTCATGTTGCCGTAGGCGTCCACGACCTGCTGCACCAGCGGGTGGCGGACGATGTCCTTTTCCGTCAGACGCACGGTCGCCACCCCCACCGCATTCTGCAGCCGGCGCACGGCGTCGATCAGTCCGCTCTGCCGCCCGCCTTCCAGGTCCACCTGCGTGTCGTCGCCCGTGACGATCATCTTGCTGCCGTTGCCCAGCCGCGTGAGGAACATCAGCATCTGCCGCGGCGTGGCGTTCTGGGCTTCGTCCAGGATGACCGCCGCATGGTTCAGCGTGCGCCCGCGCATGAACGCCAGCGGGCTGATCTCGATGATGTCGTTGGCGATGAAGCGGCGCACCTGCTCGAACGGCATCATGTCGTGCATCGCGTCGAACAGCGGGCGCAGGTACGGGTTCACCTTGGCCTGCATGTCGCCCGGCAGGAAACCCAGCTTCTCTCCGGCTTCCACCGCCGGCCGCACCAGCACGATGGACTTGATCGACCCGGCCTTGAGCAGCGACACGGCCATGGCGACGGCGAGATATGTCTTGCCCGTGCCCGCCGGTCCCAGGCAGATGGTCAGATCATGGTCGCGGATCGCTTGGAGGTATGCCTGCTGGCCCGGCGTTCGCGCGGTGATGTGCGTCGAGGAAAGATACACGCGGATGTGGAGCTGCCCGGTGTCCGAATGCGGCGAGTGCCCCGCGCGCTCGATGGCTTCGGCGACCGAGTCGTCATCCAGACCGGGACCGACGCGCAGAATGTCCTGCAGCTCCTCGATCACCAGCTTGGCGCGCCCCACGGACTGCGACCGGCCGGCAATGTGGATGTGGTCGCCGCGTGCGGAGATGGCGACGTCGAAAGCCGTGCGGATTCGACGCAAGTGGCGGTCGGACGGTCCGTACAAGGCGCCGCGATGGCGGGGGTCGTCGATCTTGAGCGTCAGCTCAACGGGTTGATTGTCGTCCATCATTCAGTCGTATGCCGCGCCGGCTTCCCCATCCGCCCATCCGGTAGGCTTCGGCGTTCCGGCGGCAAAACTCCATCCCCCTACACGACGCCCCACACCTCCGCCAGCAGGAACCAGGCGGCGGGCAGCGTCGCACAGGGGCTGTCCATCAGATCCAGTATACCCCCATACGTGGGAATGTAAGAGGCGGAGTCCTTGACTTGGGCCGCACGCTTAATGCAAGACTCGAATAAGTCGCCCACAAGTGCAATCAGCGCGAGCGCGGTGCCCAGCATCGCCGCGCGCAAATAGCCGAGTTTCTCGAAAGTCGCGCAGATTTCACCGATCAGGACGCGGTGTCTGGGTGTATCTTCCGTCGCCAGGAACGGAGGCGTCGCGTCCACCCAGCGGTACAGAGCCACCAGACCCACGGCGACGGCGGCGCTGAGCACGACCCCGCCGAAGAGACCTTCCCAGGATTTAGCGGGGCTGATCGCAGGGATCAGCTTGTGCTTCCCGATCGCGGACCCGACCAGGTACCCGCCGATGTCCGAACACTTCGTGATGAGGAATATGAGGACTACAAGCCAAGCCCCCTCCGCCGGAGATGCCCACACCCTGCAGCGCAGGAGAATCGCGAACGACGGCAGCAGCCCCAGGTAGAGAATCATCAGCAGCGTCGAGCCGGCGTCGCGCAGCGTTCGCTCAGGCTCCTTGCGGAGCACTTGCAGCGCCATCGCACCCAGCACGGCCCCGCCAACCAGGATGAGCTGACCGATTTCGCCGTCGAGGGTCCGAGGCCGATTGCCCAGCCAGCCCGTGGAGGCGACCCAGGGCTGGACCATCAGGAGGAAGATCATGCCGAACGCCCACGCGGAATGCGGTCGGCAGTCCACGCGGAGCAACATGCCGCGCAGCTCCCACGCGGCCGCGAGAACCATGAGCAGCAGCATCAGCGGGATGATGCTCCCCTGCCGCAGCAGCGCGGCGAACGGATAGGTGTCCTTACACGTCACCGCGATCAGGCCGTCCGCCATGGCGATGAAGATCATGAGCCAGATGGCGATGATGCCGAAGCTGATTCGTTGAACGACTTTGAGGCTCATGCTCGTTCGGAGATGGATGGCGAAGTCATCAGTGGGATGGCAGACGGCGGTGCAGGAGTTCCACAGCCGCGGGGCCGGGCAGCTTCTCGATGCCGCTCAATCGTAACAACGTTCATACCCCGGATCCATGAACATGCGGACGTAGCTTTCATGCCGCATCGGGTCGATCGCGCCGTCTTCCACGCCGCGCATGACTGCGCAATCCGCCTCGTGGATGTGCGTGCAGTCGGGGAACTTACACGAAGGGATGAATTCAAGGAACTCCACGAAATACTGCTCGAGTTCGTGGCGGCCGACCACTGAGATGTCCATCGAGCGCACGCCCGGCGTGTCCACGATGTAGCCGCCGCCGCGGAGCGGCATCAGGATGGCCGTGGTCGTCGTGTGCCGCCCCTTGCCGAAGCGACGGTCCAGCGCCCCGACGCGGAGGTTCAGGTCGGGCTGAAGGGCGTTGAGCAGGGCGCTCTTGCCGACGCCGCTTTGTCCCACCAGCACCGAGGAGCGGCCGGTCAGCGCCGCACGGAGCTCTTCAAGCCCCGCGCCGGTCAGCGCGCTGGTGGCGCAGGCGGCGTAGCCCAGCGCGCGGTACACGTCGAGAACCTCCTCCGCCTCGGGATCGAGGTCGATCTTGTTCATGCAGACGATGGGCGTCATGCGCCCCTTGAGCGCGGCGACGATGTACCGGTCTACCAAGTGCGGCTTGGGCGGCGGCAGGCCGGCGCTGATGACGATGATGACCTGATCGACATTCGCGGCAACGGCGTGAACGCGCTTGCCGGCCTTGCGCGACAGCTCCGTGCGGCGTGGCTCGACGCGCTCGATGAAGCCCTCGCCGGGAGAGTCGCCTGTCGGCGGAGAGGCCTCGCGAAACCGCACGCCGTCGCCGACGGTCAGCGGACTTCGCGCGTTGATGAGCTGCGTGCGCAGAAGGCGCCGCAGCCCGCAGAGCCAGACCTGCCCGTCAGCGTCCACCTCGTTGAGCCGCCCCCGAATGCTCAGCACGACGCCCGTCTTCAGCGCGAACCGATCGTTCTCCTCCACGAGGATGGTGCGCTTGCGGGAAAGCTCTCCCCGCGCGCGAATCTGCTCGCTCTGGCGTGCGTCAAGCTCGCCGCCCTCGGCCTCTTGGGTCTGCCGCGTCCAGTCCTTAATGCGTGCAGGCCGTCCGCGGTTGCGGCGAAACGCCACCCGCACTTTCTTTTTCGGCGCAGGTCCGCCTTGACCGGATTTGTCTTCCATCAAGCACGCATCCAGCATCTCCACGCCCGCGCGATCGCCACGTCAGGAGAATCTCACCCGCCGCGCGATCCGCAAACCCGCGCTTAAGCAAAACCTTTCCCTGACCCTCTCTTGCAGGAAGGGAGCCAGAACAGTCGCCTATTCGCAGGTCACCAGCAGCGGGGACAGACACCCCGCCGGTTCCTCCAGCGCCACCGTCACGCTCGAATGATAGCAGCAGATTTTCTCGATGGCCCGGTCGTTGACGATGGGCACTGAAATGGGCAGACCATTGAAGGACACGATGATGTTCTGCGCGTGATGCGCGTCGCTCCACAGCAGCACCTTTGCGGTAACCGTGCCGTTCGCGCCGCACTTGGCGCGGAACTTGCGGATGTCGCCGCATTGCACGTCGCACTCGGCGTCCGAAAGCAGGTCGCAACCCACGCCGCGGTCCAGGTACGGCAGGATGGCCTCGGTCAGCGAACGCTCATGGAAGCCGAGAATGATGTTGCTCATGCCGCCGGTGCAGCCGTGGCAATAGCTCATGATGGTGCCGGATCGCCGCAGCGTGCAGTCTCCCAGCCCGCACCCGTCGATGGGCGGGACATGATCGTGCGTGTGCGGAGCGCCGAAGTTGTGGCCCAGTTCGTGGCTGACGACGAAGGGATCCCAGTTCTGGTAGTGGTGGTCGCGCAGCGGATACGGGAAATAGCCGCCCAGCGCGCCGGACAGCCCGTACTCATACCCCCAGTTGCAAAGCCCCGGGAGATAAGCCACGCCGCCGCCGTACATCGAGGAGAGGATGTGCGCCGCGTGGCGCGGAATGTGACCCATGTTGGCATTCCAGTAATTCTGAAACTCGCCCAGTCCGCCGCCGGCGTAGGGGTCCACGTCCGCGTCCCAGACGCGCAGGAAGCTGAGGCGGATGCGCGCGTTCACGTCGCGCGTATAGATTTCATTGACCGCCCCCCACAGCGTGGCCGCGTATTCGGCCGAGCGCACCGCGTCGCCGCCGAAGATCTGCCCGGTGTACTCCCAGTCGGTGTCGACCGCGACGATCGCCACGCGGCATCGGGCGCCGTAGGCGAACTCCGCGTCGCCTTCTTCGGTGTCCGCGAACTCGATCTTGGAAAACGCGGAAGAGTCGGTGAGGCAGTCAAAACCTTTCCAGGCGATGCTCCCTTCAGGAAGCCCCGCGGGATCGAAGATGACCGGAGGCAGGTTCTGTCCCGCCGGTCCGGTGGAGAGGATGTGCGTGCGCCCGTCGCGGATGACGTAACCGAATTGCGCATCATCCGAGAGGCTCAAGTACACGCGACTCGCCGGCTCGCCGAGGATGTGGCCTGAAAGCAGCGTCAGTCCCGGCAGCGCCATGGCGTGCTCGCCGCCGGGGGAACCGACGACGATCCTCGCATCCGGGGTGAAAAGCTCGGTCCTGCTGACCAGCAAATCCGCCCGGTTCTCGGACGTCACCGCGAAGCCTTCGAGTACAAAGGGTCCGTCCAGCGAGTTGAACCGGCGATCACGCGGCGCGTACAACAACTGCGTCACACCGTCGCCGTCCGTCGCCACGACCTCAAACGGCGAAGACACGCGGGCGGGCGGCGGCGCGTCCTCCGCCCGGGCGGACGGAAGGGGCAACACCCCCCCCGCCAGCACGGAAACCACCCACAACCCGCGACCCCACCCCCAGCTTTGCATTCGCCTGCCGTTCATGAGATTTCCCCCTGATTCTCCGTAGTCCGCTCACGATCGACGACCAGAAGACCGCGAGACCGACCCGCTCCCCTCCAGCTCGGAGGCATCCCCGTGCCGGAATCCACCAGCATAGCAAGAGATAGCCGGGTTGTTAATTGACAAAGGTCCGTCGCGCCTCCGTTCGTCGCTGGGTGTGCACAGAAATCCGGGCTAGGCGCTCGCCAGGACCGCGCCATCGACGTTTCAGGCAGCGCCATCGAGGGTCGGCGGGTGGGGCTGCTCGTGTGCCGACTGGTAGACCTGCTCGTGTGCCGGGGGTCGGCCTCAGCCGACCGGCTCGTGCCGCCAACTTCAGTTGGTGGGAAACCGAGCAAACTTGTTCTTGGTTTTCAGCCGGCTTCAGCCGGGCTTGTCGAAGTTAGATTCAAAGCCGGAGTTTCTTCAGACCGCCCCTGCCCCGCCAGTCGGAGCCGATTCGTGCCTTTTGGAGTCGTGCTCGCGCTGCCGGCGATTGCACTCAGCAACTCAAGCCACGGGTTGCCGTTCGAAACTGACCGCGCCGTGGCGTGGGGCCTCGTTGAAATTACATTTTGTCGGCGCCGCGGACGCGAGGGAACGGTTCCGCCTCCGGGCGTCGGACCGCGCTTCCTTACGGTCGCGGCTCAGAGGGTCGGGCGCGGCTCAGAGGGTCGGGCGCGGCGACAACGCTTACGCGATCGGCTTGCCGAAGAGCTTGGCCGACAGACACACTGCCCGCGAGCGCGACTTGAATAGGATCCACGACGCGAGCATCAGACCGAGATTGCCCGCCATCTTGCCGACCCACCACTGCTTGCCCACGCCGCATCCGCAGTCAAACTCGACGTCCCACAGCCGCTGAAACTGCCCCTGATTGAAGAGATCGACGCCGTGCATGTAGATCGCCGGCGTGAACACCGCGAGCAGCAGGAAGCTCACCAGCGACGCGCCGCGCAGGCAGACGCCGAGCAGAATGCAAACGGCGCAGCTCAGCTCCAGCCACGGCATCACGATCGTAACGGCGTTGATCAGCTCCGGCGGATCCTGCGGCAGCAGCCCGTACATCTTCACGAATTTGGCGAACGTGTGCGGGTCCTGCGTCAGCTTTCCGATCGCCAACCAGGTGAACATGCCCGCCACCGCAAGACGGGAGGCCACGAGGGGAAAACCCGTGGCGTCGAAACGCTGCCAGAGCGTCCGTCCGGCGCAGGGCGTCGACGGCGCCTGCGCGTCTTGCCCGCTCTGTCGTCCGGCGATCAGCGCGGGCGCGCCCGCCGCCGGTGCTGCAACCGCAGGTTTGGCCGATGCGGTCGTCGTCATGATTCTTCCCCGTCCTTCGGGCCCGTCTCCGTCGGACGACCCTCCTGGTTCCACGCTTCCCAGCCGCCCTCGTAAAGCAGGATGTTCTCCTTCGGAACGCCTCGTTCCAGCACCAGCGCGCGGCACAGGTTGAGGCTGTCTTCGCACTCGCCGCCGTTGCAGTAGATGACGAGTTGATATCCGGCGTCGACGGCCAGTTCCTTGATCGACTGGAAATCCTCCTCCAACGTCGAGAAGTAACACCGCACCGCGCCGGGAATGCGCCCTTCTTCAAAGTGTTCCGCGTCGCGCGCGTCAACGATCAACGTGTTTGACGAGGCCGGGTCGCTGCCGTCCACGATCGCTTCGACGCGCGCCGTCTCGATCGTGCTGAACTCATGCTTGGCGTGTTGCTGCCTTTCCCCCTGCAATCCGTCCGTGCCCTCGCCTCGGGGGGTCTCGCCGGCCCTCGTGTGTCCCCCGGGCACACTCTCCCCAGGGTCCGTTTGAACCCTCGCAGAGGGCGGTGCGTGCTGCTGCGCTGGGCGGTAAAAGTACTGCTGGTGCAGATCGACGTGCGGCTTGCCGTGTTGCCCCTCGCGCGTGTTGTACGCCAGTCCGGCGCCCACGCCGATGGCCAGCACTACCGCGACTTCCAGCGTCAACAGGATTCTGCTCTTCACCGTGCCTCCTCGCTGCCCGCCCTTGCGAACGCGACGTGGTCTTCGGGCTTGGCAGTCTATCTTCGGGATGCAAATGTGGAGGGTCAATCACCCCGCCGGCTCTACGCAGCCTTGTGACAGGCATGAAACATGGCGCGAGCCCTGATCGAGGGGCGAAGGGACGCCATTCGCGCCGCCTCAACGGTTATTGAACTCGTCGCCGCGAAACGTGTTGCCGAGATACGTCTCGCGCACGCGTTCGTTCTGCACGATGGCGCGAGGCGTGCCCTCAGCGAGCAGGCGCCCCTCGTGGATGATGTAGCTGCGGTCCGTGACGCGGAGCGTTTCCCGGACGTTGTGGTCGGTCAGCAGGATGGCGATCCCCTTCTTCTTGAGCTTGAGGATTTCCTCCTGCAGATCCTCGACCGACTTGGGGTCCACGCCGCTGAACGGCTCGTCGAGCATGATGAGCTTCGGGTCCGTCACCAGCGCCCGCGCAATCTCCAGCTTGCGCCGCTCCCCGCCCGACAGGAGGCCCGCCATCTGGTCGCGCTGCTGCTTGAGCCCGAACTGCTCGATCAACTGACCGGCCTGTTCCATGCGCTCCGCCCGGGTCAGATCGCCCATCGTCTCCAGGATGGCCAGGAGGTTCTGCCGCACGGTGAGCTTGCGGAAGACGCTCGGCTCCTGCGAAAGGTAGCCCATCCCCGCCTGCGCCCGGCGGTACATCGGCAGCGCACTGACGTCGCGGCCTTCGAACTGGACGACACCCCCATCAGGATCAACGATGCCCACGGTCATCCGGAAGCTCGTCGTCTTCCCTGCCCCGTTGCGCCCGAGCAGGCCGACGATCTCCCCCCGGCGGACGTGGAACGAGAGCCGATCCACGACCGTGCGGCCGTTGTATCGTTTGACCAGTTCTTTTGCTTCGAGCAAAAACTCGTCGGACATAAAGGGTTACGATCAGTGGCAACAGGGCGCTGCCCTGTGAGAACCTTACTGCTGGCTCACGCTATCACCATGTGGAGCCGGCGGAAAGAGGGTCCGTTAGCAGTTTCGTCATACCGTGCGGCGTCCAGTGAGTGCAAGCTTCTCGCGCGCAATGGGTTATGCGAAATCCGCTGAAGAAATCACCATGAGCCGAAGGTGCCTCACGCAAGCCAACACGCCGCATCATCTGTGAAACTCTGCACGATCCGAACGCCACGACCCTGTGGAAAACCTGTGGATAACTTCGCAAGTCCTAACGTATCCATCGCATGTCGCCGACATTAGGAATCACGCCGAACCGACCCAGCCCGGGGATCCGGTCGCTGATGCGGTGGCCACTGGGCCAGTACACGAAAAACGCCCGTCCGATGAGTTGATCCTCCAGCACCGTGCCCATCTGGTATCCGCCTTCGCGCCCGACAAGGTGCGGTCCGACCTGCGTCCAAAGGCGCGAGTCGTGGCTCTGCGGGCTGTTGTCGCCCATGCAAAAGTACTCGTTCCCGCGCAGCATGATCGGATTGTTCCGCGATGCCCAGACGCCGATGCCGCGCAGAATCCCCATGTCGAAGCCGGGGTATTCGTGCGAGTCCGGCTCCGGCGTGCGATAGAAAACGTCGCGATCCACTGCCAGATGACGAATCTCGAATATCGCGTGATCGCCGTACACCCGGGGCTGCTGGTCGAGCTGGCGGTCCCGGTCCGGCGGGTTGAGCCGGATCGCCCGCACGTTGGGCGAGAGCTGGTCTTCCGTCGTGGCCAGAACTTCCTTCCCGTCCAGCGACAGCGCCACCCGGTAGTCCACGATCTCGAACGCGACTTGGATCGGGTTGCCGGCTTTGATTCCCGTCACCTTGGCTTCCAGCGGTGAAAACGCCGGCTTCCCGCCTTTCTCCGCCGCAATCGTGACCGACCCATCCAAGCCGATCGTCGCCGTCCAGGTTGAGCCGAGCTTGGTCAGCGCGACTCGGACCGATCCTTCCGCGGAGCCAGGCTCGAGCAGGAAGCGCACGCGCTGATCGTCCACGGCGCGGGTGCCCTCCTCGCCGAGGTTGTAGGCGTAGTCGTCTTCGAAGTGCGCGTCGCGCAGGACGACGCCGTCGTTTTCCGCTGCCATGCCGTCAAACTTCAACGACCGCTCCCGCACGTTCCATGGGGAAGAAGCGCGCATGGGCTGCCAGCGCGGCTGGCGGAGACCCTTCTCCCTGCCGCGCGGACGGAAGTCGTCATCGTACACGTTAAACCACAGCGACCGCTGGGCGACGGGGGTCTTCCGCACGATCCGGAGGCGCGCGTCCAACTCCTCGAAGGCGGCCTCGGGGAGCGGGCGAAGAGGGACGCGATCCGACGACGCCTGCGCCTCGAGCTTCCTTTGAAGGAACGCATCGAGCGCCTCGCGCGTAGAAGATGAGAACTCCGCCAAGGGCGCCGCGTACACATCGCCGTCGAGGATGCACAGCACCTCGCCGGGCATTCCGATCATCCGCTTGATGAAATTCGTCGAGCCGTCCTTGGGATCCTTGAACACCACCACGTCCCAGCGGTGCAGCATGAGCGCGTCGATTCCCACGTCGAGCGGCCACTTGAGCACGAGGATGCGATCGCCCGCCTCCGACATGCGCTCCTGGTCGTTGAACCGCAGATTGTGGTTGGGGTAGCGGCAATTCGGGCACGTGGCGATGCTGCCGCGCTGCACGGGACCGGAGCCGTTCGTGCTTTGCTGCAGTCCGTACGCGAAGGAATACCCGCAGTCCTCGCAGGTGATCGAGCCGTGCTCGCCGTAGAGCGTGGGGGCCATCGAGCCGGTGGGAATGACGAACGCCTCGACCACGAACGCGCGGAACACGAACGCGAGGATGAACGCCACGACGATAGAATCGAGCGTCTCCCGCACGGACTCGACCGGCGTGGCGGGTGGACGATGCTGCGCTGCGGATTCGACGCCTGCTGCTGCCTTGGTTTCCGCCACGATGCTGGTCCTTCAGGTAAAGACGACACGCTACTCGCGCCGGAGCGCAACCGTCAAGGATCGAGGCGGATCAGGATTGCCGCAAGGTATGGGAAAGTTCAGCCGGAGGGATGTTCGCGCCGACTGGCCTTGCCAGGTGCCGAGAAGGCAGCGGCGCAGGATCGTGGCCACGGGTGGAGGTTGCCTCTGCGACCGAAACCGATGGTCGGAACATCCTGCCCGATGCCGCCCCACGAGGGGTGAAGGGGACACGCGCGGCGACGGGTTCCGCGGCGACGGGTTCCGTAAGGGAGGTTTCGCGGCGACGAGGCCGCGAGGACGAGGCCGCCATCGTGATTTCCTCGACCCAATCCGGAATCGCGATCCGATGCCCGTCGCGACCCTGGATCCCGTCGCGACCCCGGATCCCGTCGCGACCGCGGATCCCGCCGCGACCGCGGATCCCGTCGCGACTTTGGGGTCGTCGCGCCACCCGTGACGACAGTCCTCGGTAGCGATGGGACCGCCGAAGCTGTCGCGGACCCGCTCGCTGGGTCGGCGTTGCGGACGACTTGTGCGGCCGCGCGGGTCGCCTACAATGCCGCGGTTGGGATAGTCTTCTTTTGAAAGGACGCGCATGGGACTTCTGCTGGCGCTGATCGCGGGCGTTCTGGTGGGTTGGTCGCTGCTGAATGTGTTTCTCGCCTAGCGGACAAGATTCGGGGAGCGAGTCCACGATGCGCAGTGAACCCGCCGCCGGCCGATCTGACAATTCGATTTTCGGGGCGTAGCTCAGCCTGGTTTAGAGTGCTTGACTGGGGGTCAAGAGGTCGCAGGTTCGAATCCTGTCGCCCCGATTGTATGAAACCCCCTGCAAATCGCAGGGGGTTTTTCTGTTCCCGTGCTCCTCAATGGAGAGGCGGAGGTTCTCCTCGACGCTCGTTACCCGTGCGTGACCGGTAGTCACGCGATCGCACGGTATAATGATGACGCAAAGGAGAAGCCATGACCAGATATTTCAGTTGTGAATCGAAGTCGCAAACGCTTGTCGCAAGCCTTCTCGTCTTCGCCAGTCTATGCACAGTTCCGGCTGGCGCGCGCGAGCCGCAGGCCGCAACGGAGACGCCTGCGCCGTTGCCGACAGTGCCTCAGCCCGCAAAGACAGGACCGCTCGCCAAGGGCACAATCGTCTCCGAAATCGACAAGAGTTGCTGGTATGTGTTCCAGGACAAGGATAACAATTTCTGGTTCGGAAGTGACGGACAGGGCGTTTGTCGATACGACGGCAAGACCATTACCCGGTTCACGACGAACGATGGACTCAGCCACGATCAGGTGCGCGGGATTCAACAGCACGCACCCACGGGCGACATCCTCATCACCACAAACGCGGGCGTCAGCAAGTTTGATGGCCGGCGATTTGTCACACTGCCCATCACGGAGATGAAGCCCCCGCAATCCGCCGCCCCGCCCAATGAAGGGCTCGATGAAGGATGGGTGCTCAATGCCGATGACCTGTGGATGACGGGATCGGGCGGGCCTCGTCGCTACGACGGCAAGACGCTCTACCAATTGAAGTTTCCCGAGAGCCCGCTCGCGGAAGAACTCTCCGCGAGGTATGGACGCGACGCCAAGAATTGGAGCGCGTATGACGTGTGGACCGTGTACAAAGACAGCAAGGGCCACATGTGGTTCGGCAGCGCGGTGTTCGGCATCTCCCGTTTCGATGGCAAACACATCGACTGGATGTTTGAATCGCACTTGACTGAATTCGATAACGGCGCCTGGTTCGGCTTCCGTGCCATCATCGAAGATCGCAACGGCGACTACTGGTTTAACAGCACGCAGTATCGCTACAAGGTCGAGCCGCACGGCGCCCCAGGGCAAGAGGCAGGCAAGCTCAAGTACACACGCGAGGAGGGAATGGATTGGTCAGCCGTCGATACGACTGACAAGTTCTTCCATTTCCAGTCCGTGACTCAAGACTCCAAAGGCGACCTGTGGATGGCGCCCTACGCCGGCGGCATCTGGCGGCACGATGGCAAGAAGGGCACGCACTATCCCATGACGCATGGCGACGCCCAGGCCCCTAACAACCAGATCACGATGTTTTCCATCTACAAGGACAACCAGGGCGGCCTGTGGGTCGGCACGCACGAGCACGGCGCGTACAAGTTTAACGGCACCGCGTTTGAGAGGTTCAAGCCAAAATGACGGAAGACCTTCTGGGGGCGAGGCTCGCATTCGCGATCGGTCGCCGATAAGACTTCGACACAGTGCATCAACAATGCGGGCAACTCGCGCTCGCCGATTTTAGAGCCGGAACGGACAAGAAGTTTAACTGGAGTCCAGTCACCCCGATTTCTTTCACGGTTTCACTGACGAGGGTCCGGGGCTTTGTCACTGCTGAGGTTTGAGTCTCATGACCCTTCCTGAACTGCGGATACATGGAAACCGATTCTCGACGCTTGAGGAGTTCTATGACGAGGTTGAGCGAGTACTGATAGGCGGCGCCGCATGGGGTCGGAACCTCGACGCGTTCAATGATATCCTCCGCGGCGGGTTCGGTACGCCGGAAGGCGGCTTCATCCTGCGCTGGCAAGACAGCTTCCTTTCTCGGGAACGGCTCGGCTACGCCGAGACGGTTCAGCAGCTGCACGACGAACTGAGGCGATGTCAGCCTTCAAACCGTGACGGCCTTGGGCGCAAACTCAAGTCTGCCATGGAGGGGGTTGGGCCCACCGTTTTCGACCGGCTCGTGGAAATCATCCGGGACCACGGCCGCGGCGGCCGACACCCTGAGGACGGCGTTTGTTTATTACTGGAGTGATGGGTCGACAAATGCACCCGGCTCCGCTCACCTTCCAGGCTTTCACGGCCCGCAAACCCCGGATTCCTAGCTCTCAGGTCAGGATTCCTCCGGCGAAAGGTTCATCCCGCGAACGTCTTCGCCGATTTATCCGCCGCGACCTCGCAGTGGCCGCCACGGTGGCGCATCCCTTACCACCGGACTACCCTTGTTGTTGAGATGCCACTATGATGGCGCCCATGAGAACCCAAGTGCGCAGGTCTCCCCGCGTGCCCACGCCTTCCCTCGTGCCCACGCCTCCTCTCGTGCCCAAGCCTCCCCGTGTGCTCGCGCCTTCCCGCTTGCCCGCCGTTATGCGATGGACCGGTCCCGGTCGGTGGCTGGTGTTCACCCTCTCGGCCGCGTCGATCTGGTGTCTTCTGAGCGAGATGTACGGTCTGTGCGACATGCGGAGGTTCTTCTTGGCGATCCTGCTGCCGGCGACGGGCGCGCTGTACGCCCTTGCCGCGCTGGATCGGGTGAAGGGGGACCGGCGGCTGTGGCGCGCGGTCATGATCGGTTCGCTCGCCGGGTTTTGCGGGGCCGTCCTGTATGACCTCTTCCGCCTGCCGTTCGTCTTCTCCGACGCATGGGGCATGGGGAAGCTCGGCATCCCGCAGATGCCGCTCTTCAAGGTCTTTCCTCGCTTCGGCGCGCTGATCCTGGCGGAGCCGATGGAGCAGGGCGTGCCCGCAGGTCAGTCCGGCCACGCCTGGGGCGCGGGGTACTCCACCGCGGCGCACCTGCTCGGCTGGTTCTACCACTTTTCCAACGGAGCCACGTTCGGCGTCATGTTCGCGGCCCTGTACGCGGGGGCGAAGGAGGCCATCGGCGCCGTCCGCGTTCGTGCGTGGAAGCCCATCCTGTGGGCGACGCTCATGGCCGTCGGGATTGAACTGTGTTTGCTCGCGTCCCCCTACGCCAAGTTTTTCGATATTCACCTGACGACGCGCTTCGTGGTCGTCACGATGCTCGCGCACATCGTGTTCGGACTTGGACTTGGCGTGTCCTTTGCGTGGCATGCCGCGCGTTGGCGTCTTCATGCCCCCTGTCCTGCTTTCGCCGCTTGAACCGGCAAGGTCGACAGACGGCAAGCGCCGCAGGGCGGTCTGCGCCCGTCACCTCTCGGCCGATCCGGCTATCCGCGTTCCACGGTTCCCCGGCCACCAAGCCCGGATTGGATGTGCCCCGCCGCGGCGCCGTCATCCGCTTTGTGACTCAGTGCGTCCATGAATCCGTCCGATGAGCCGCAGGAGTCCGTCGAGGATGGTGAGCGGGTGCGGCGGGCAGCCGGGGATGAAGAGATCCACCGGCAGGAGGCCCTCCACGCCGTTGAGCACGTCCTCGCTCCCGCGGAACGGACCGCCGCTGATCGCGCACGCGCCGACGGCAATCACGACGCGCGGTTTCGGCACCGCCTCATAGGTGCTCAGCAGCGCCGCGTGCATGTTCCGGGAGATCGCGCCGGTGACCAGCACGCCATCGGCGTGGCGCGGCGAGGCGACAAACTGAATGCCGAAGCGCGACAAGTCCCAGCCGACCGTGTTCAAGACGTTGGTGTCGAGGTCGCACGCATTGCAGCTTCCCGCCGCAACCTCGCGCAGCCGCAGTGCCCGGCCCAGAATGCGATGGAGATCGTCCGCCATGCGCTCCGCGAGTCTCAATTCTCCGTTCGTGATCACGAGATCGCCGCGCCGCGAGGTCGCCATGCGGTAATCCCGTGAGTAGCGCACGGCGTCTTCGGGGCAGGCCTCCACGCACTCGGTGCAGAACAGGCATTTTCCAAGGTCGAGCGTCAGGCGGCCGTCCGCGACGAGCGCCTGCGACGGACAGGCCTGCACGCATTCCCGGCAGCCGTCTGGACATTTGGAGGCGTCAATCTGCGGTCGCCCGCGGTAAGCGTCTGGCAGCACGGGCAACTCGAGCGGGAACTTCGTGGTGCGCCTGCCTTGATGCAGCCGGGTTTTCAGGATTTGAAGCATGGTTCACCCACTCTCAGTCGTTCGTCGCCGCGGTCACAGCGCCGCCTCGCAACTCATGATATCCCACAAGGTCGGCGGGATCACCCGCTCACGGTCGCAGTCAGGTCCTGCAGCCGCGAATTAGAGATCGTGTCCGGCGTAACTCAGGTTAAAACTCTTGTTGCATACCGGGAAGTCGGAAATCGCCATGCCGCGAAGCGCCAGCGCCAGTCCGAACCAGTTATGGATCGAGGGATCCTTCACCTTCATGAATTCCAGCTTGCCGGCGTCGTCGGTGAATGCGACGTGCATCGCCTCGCCGCGCCACGTTTCCGAAACGCCGAACGCCATGGCGCTGGGCTTGAGCGCGCCGATGCGCCCGAACGTCGGTCCCTCGGGCTTATTTCCAAGCAGCTCCACCAGGAACTCCAGCGATCGCTGCACCTCCAGCCAGCGCACCGCGGCGCGGGCATAGATATCCCCCGTCGTCTCGACGGCGATCGGGATGTGGCTGAACTGAAACACGCCGTGGGGGTGATCGCAGCGCACGTCCCGACGACACCCGCTGGCGCGGGCCGCCGGACCGACCATGCCGATATCATTGGCCTGTGCTTCGGTCAGCGTGCCGACGCCCTCGAAACGCGCCAGCACGGAGGATTGATCGAACATCAGCTCCAGAACTTCCAGCGTTTCGCGGTGCAGGCTTTCAACCCGTTTCCGCATTCGCTCGGCAGTTTCCGATGGAATGTCGAAACGCACGCCGCCCGGCCGCAGCAGATTTCTACCGAAGCGGTTGCCGCAGATTTCCAGCGTCAAATTCAGATACTCTCCGCGAAGGCGCCCGAGGTACGCTGAAGCGGGGAGGAAGGCAACGTCGGTGCACAGCGCGCCGAGATCGCCGACGTGATTGGCAAGGCGCTCCAGCTCCAGCGCGATCCCCCGGATCGCCGCCGCCCTCAGGCCGACCTTGGCGCCGGCCAGACCTTCGAGAGCGGTGCAGTACGCGGCCGCATGGCCAATCGATGCATCGCCCGCGATCGTCTCGGCGACGATTGCCGAGCGCGCCGCGTTGGGGTGCAGCAGCAGCCGCTCCGCCCCTCGATGCTGATAGCCCAGCATGATTTCCAGGTGCAGCACTTCCTCGCCGTGGCATTGGAAGCGGAAGTGCCCCGGCTCGATGATTCCCGCGTGAACTGGCCCCACCGCGACCTCATGGACTTCTTCGCCTTCGACACGATAGAACGGATAGTCTCCAGGGATCGTCCGTGTTGGATCGAACGGCCCCCACGGCGCGGGCGCGCCATCCTCCGTGGCGTGATACCTAAGAGGCTTCAGCCAGGGATGACCGAGCGGACACACGGCGTGTTGCTCGGCGATTTCCCTTTCGAAGGCCTGCGCGGCGGGCCAGTCGCGGCTGATCGACGGATAGGCAAGCGGATGCATTTCGCCGGACTCGCCGCGCCGCACGTCCGTAGAGCACACCTCAAAACGGCTCGCTGAATCGAACGCAACAAACGCGTACAGGCGAATCGTGTCAACGGACGTCCGCCGACCGAACAGATGGGACAGTCGGCCACCTCGCGATCGTCCCCCTGTGACGTGGCTTGCAAACAACTCCGAAGCCACACATGGGATGGCGGCGATGTCAACCGCTTGCCCCTGACGAACCGGCAACCAGCCGCCTATTCCGTTCACGGTTGCACCTCCGCCGTCCGCGCCAGCGTCACAAACTCTGCCTGCGGCCGGCAAACGGAGTCCGCCGCTCGGGCCAGCGCATCGCGGACCGCATGGGGTTGATAAGCTCCCAATCCGAAACCCAGGGCGAGCAGCGCCGTCGCGGCGCCGAGCATCGTCCATCGCCTCCAGCGATGCGAAGGAAGCTCCGCCTCGCTGACGCTCGAGTTCTCGGGCAAATCGCCAAAAACCATCGGCAGCAGCGCCGTCATCACGCCGACGAAGACGACGGCCAGCGTGAGCACGAAGATGCCCAGCACCCACCAGCGGCCGGTCTGCGCCGCCGCGAGGACGATTCCCAGCTCACTGAAGAACATGCCGAAGGGAGGCAATCCGCACGTCGCGCACAGCGCCGCCAGCAGGAGCACACCGGCGAGCGGACTGCGGATCAGGGTGCCGCGAACCGCCCGGATCTCATTGCTCTCATAGATTCGCCAGATGAAACCGGCGAGAAAAAACATCGCGCCCTTGTTAAGCATGTTGTGCATGGCGTGCAACATGCTGGCGTAGCTTCCAGCCGACCCCAGCCCGACGCCGACCACCAGCACGCCCATGTGCTCCACGCTGGTATAGGCGAGTATCCGGCGGTAGTCGTTGTTGCCGACGATAAATACGGCCGCGGTCCCGATTGAAATCAGGCCGAAAACAATCAGCCAGGAGCCGGCGAAGGCACTCAATCCCGCGGCAGCACAGACTTGAAACATGCGCAGCAGTCCGGCGAAGGCGCCGAGCGTCATTCCGCCGGCCATTAACGCGGCGACCGGCGGAGGCGCTTCGCCATAGGCATCGGGCTTCCAGCTGTGCAGCGGCGCCAGCCCCATCTTGGTGCCGAAGCCGACCAGGCCCAGCAGAAATCCGACGCGCAACCAGGTGCGATCAAGCTGGGCCGCGTTGCGAACAAGGTCCGCGATGGTGAGAGCGACGGGGTTCCGCTGGCAAGTCGTCGCAATGGCCACGCAGAATATTCCCAGCAGAGCCAACGCGACGCCGACCGAATTCATCAACAGAAACTTCCAGGTCGCCTCCAATGCTCGAGGGCCAAGTCGAAAATAAATCAGCGGCGTAACCGCCAGTGAGGCCGATTCCAATGCAACCCAAAGAAGACCGAGGTGCTGACTGATGCACAGCAGGCTCAGTGCGGAGAGCAGTGCGAGGATGCAGGCCTGAAAGACCCGCTGCGAAATCAGTCGCTTCCGGTGGTAGCCCACGAAGTACACGCTCGTGGCGGCAAACAGCGCGCTGATCAGGGTCAGAAACAGGTGCCCGAGCGGATCCAGGCCGAGGAAATCGTCACGCAGTGGCGTTTCCACGCTCGGCCATGATCGAATCACCACCGCCAGATGCGCCCACGCGCCGGCGACGAGCGCCGCCATGCGCAGCGGCGACGTGGGCAAAACGAGGCACAGCGCCCCGAACACAAGTGGAACAGCGACCAGAAGAAAAAGCGTCACTTCAGGATTCCTTAAGGGCATCCAGCAGGTGCGTATCCATGTGGTCGAATTCGCGCCGGATATGGTAAACCACGATCGCCATGAGAAAGACGCCGACGAAAAGATCCAGCAGGATGCCCAGCTCCACCAAAAGCGGCGTTTGCTTCAGCAGCAGCAATCCCAAAATAAAAACCCCGTTCTCGAGAACCAGAAAACCGATGACCTGTGTAATGGCCTTCAAGCGACTGACCAGTGTCAGCATTCCAAGCAGGAGCGTCGATAGTGCGACGGGCACAATAAGTTTCGACACGGGAACCATGGGCAGCGGCAGACGCATCGCCACGGCGAAGCTGCCGATCACCAGCAACGCACCGACGAATACCGAAGCCGTAAAACCGATGAACGGCTCCACCTCGCGGTGCACTTCGCCGGTGCGGATAATGCGCAGCAGAATGTATGGAATCAACACGACTTTCAGCGCAAGGGTTCCGGCGCCGATGATGAACGCATGCAATCCCGGCGATTGACCTTCCAGAACCTCCTCCGCCAGCGGCAGAAATGCAAGCAGAAGGCTTTGAAGCGCAAAGAGCTTCACTCCGGTCGCCAGTCGGCTGCTGGCAAGCATGCCCAGATTCAACAGAATAACGAGCACGAGAACGGCATCAGTAATGAATTGTGCGCTCATGTCACGCTCCCCGTAAGGGCCAGAACCGCGGCAAGAGCCGCAAGCACCGTGGCGCCGGCCAGCAGCAGCGGCACGCGGTTCAATCGCAGTCGCGCCATCGAGCATTCAATCACGCCAACGACCGCCGCCAAGCCGGCCAGTTCAATGACGCGAAGCGGCACATCGATCCAGGGCGACTGGGCTGGATGCGGAAATGCCACGTGCAGCAGAATCGATCCCAGCAGCAGAAACTTCAGCGCAGCGCCGTATGTGATGTACGCGAAATCCGGACCGCTGTGATCCAACACCATGACTTCGTGAATCATGGTCAGCTCGAGGTGCGTTGCTGGATCGTCAACGGGAACGCGGCAGGTTTCGGTCAGCAGCACGATCAGCAGGGCGCCCACCACGAGCAGCAAGGCCGGCCCCACCGCGCCCCGCGCCGCGAAAAGCTGCGGTCCAATCATCTCGCTTAGTTGCAGACTCTTCGTCGCGCTTGCAAGCACAATTAATGACAAGAACAGCGCAGGTTCAGACATGGTGCCGAACGTCACTTCGCGCGAGGCGCCCATGCCCTCGAAACTGCTTCCCGTGTCAAGCGCCGCCAAAACAATAAACAACCTCCCCAGCGCGAAAAGGTATGCAACCAGGATCACGTCACCTGCAAACCCGAAAACGGAATGGGACGACAAAACCGGCACCAGCGTGGCGGCCGTAAGCAGCGCGGCGAGGTTCACAATCGGGCCGGCGCGAAAGACCCAGGTCGTCGTTCTGCTGTACACGGCCCCCTTGTTTAAGAGCTTGTGCAAATCATAATAGGGCTGAAACCACGGCGGTCCGGTCCGGCCTGCAAACCACGCCTTGGTCTTGACCACAATGCTCATCAGCATCGGCGGCAGCGCCAGAACCAGCACGCCTTCCAAAATCGCCGCAATCACGCGAACCAGGATCACTTGGAACCTCCGTCATCGATGCCGCCGCCCGCAGGCGCGGAGATTGGCACGGGGGACCCTGGCGCCGATAAAGGTCGCGACGAAAGCGACTCCATAATAAAGACCGCCAGCAGCGTGAATACAATAAAGGCAAGATAAACGTGAATGCGTCCCTGGCGCAGAGCGGTTACAACGCCCGCCACAAGTACGCGCGCCGGGCGGGCGCGGCCGCCGGCATCCACCGGTATGGCGCGCAACGCCGGCTCCCCGGTCCACGAGACGGTCCGGATCATGCGAAAAACCCTGCCGGCGCCGCGCATCAAGGGCGCAAAGACATCCTGTTCCGCCATGTCCGGAGTATGGGTTTCCAGCTCCGAGGGCGCGGTGAACAAACCAACAGGCGCGACCCACTTGCGCTGCGGCCAGAGCAAACTGCGAAAACTTTGAATCAGTGACCATGCGAACGACGACGCAGTATATTGCATTCTTGCCGACGGTTTCGCGTATGCGCATCCCCACGTCATGACCGCCCGGGTTACTGTTGCACCTGCTTGTTTGATGAGAATGCGATTCAAGAGGAGAAGCACAATGATTATCGCCGCCAACAGCGTCGCAAAAAGACTCAGTTGCGTCACCGACGTAAGGATCGGCTGCATGGCCCCGCCAAATTCGCGCACGCCCATGCCGGCCACCGCGCGCACGCCGCCCCCCGCGAGCGGAACGAACACGCCCGGCAGGATGCCAATCCCGGCACAAAGAATCGCCGGAACAAACATGGCGGTTCCCATAAGCGGAGGTGTTGCATGAGCCTGAAGCGTGCGGCCCCGCGGTTCCCCCAGGAACACCACGCCGAACACCTTTGCAAAACAGGCGAGCGCCAACCCACCCATCAAGGCGAGCGAGATCGCCCCCATGGCGCCCATCCCCGCCGCCGACCGCGACGCACCCCATGTGCCGCCCAGCAGCGACCCAAACACCATCCATTCGCTCACAAAGCCGTTGAAAGGCGGTAAGCCGCAGATGGAGACGGCCCCCAGCAGGAACAGCCCCGCATTCACCGGCGTCATGCGGGCCAGTCCGCCAAGACGCTCAATGTCGCCCGTCCCCGTGGCATGCATCACGGCCCCGGCAGACAGGAATAGCAGCCCTTTGAACAGCGCGTGATTCAGCACGTGCAGCAGGGCCCCACCGTATCCCAGTGCCACAAGCGCCGGCCGGCCAAGGCTCTGGCCGAGCATCCCCATTCCGATGCCCAGACCGATGATTCCAATATTCTCAATGCTGTGATAAGCGAGCAGGCGTTTGATGTCGTGCTGCGCCAGTGCGTAGAGAACGCCGAGGCAGCCGCTCACCATGCCAAACACCAGCATTACGATTGCGCACCGGGCGGGGAGCGCCGGAAGCCAACTGAGCAACCGAAGCAAACCATAGATTCCGGCTTTAATCACGACCCCCGACAGCAGTGCCGACACCGGTGTTGGCGCGGCGGGGTGGGCGACGGGGAGCCAAATGTGCATCGGCATGAAGCCCGCTTTGGTGCCAAAACCAAACAGCCCCAGCAGGAAGAGCACCGTCGTCATGTCCCGGCCCTCGCCCTGCAGAGCGGCCCGAAAGAACTGAAAGTCAAGAGTGCCGGCTTTCGCCGCAAGCATTCCGAACAGAGGCAATACAAAAAGAGCGGTCCCCAAGTGGTTGGCAATGAGGTAGATCCACGCCGCGCGACGCACCTCACGCCGGCGATGATGGAACGAAACCAGGAAGAACGACGCGAGCATCATCGTTTCCCAACCTATCAGAAACAACACCGCATCGGCGGCCGTAACCACAAGAATCAGCGCGGCAACAAGAATGCATAGAAACGCCGCCAGCGCCGGGACGGGTCCCCGGTTGATTTCAGCTTGCATGTAGGACCACGCGTAGAGGGCGACCGTGGAGCTTAACAGGGCGATCGTCACCAGGAACCATGCCGACAGTCCATCCAGCGCCAATCGCGCTTCTCCCAGCGGCGTCGGCCACGCCAACGTCGTGGGCGCCGCCTCGCTGCTGTGCGCAAGACAAGGCCAGGCCGCGATCAAGCACATGATCGACGCCCCGATGATCGACGCGACGCCCGCCATCAAGGCGAGGCGAGCCATGCGGGACAGCATCGCCGACAGCGCGGCGCCGCCGAGAAGCATCGCCAGACTTGCGAGGATCGCACTCATCGCGACGCGTCACCTCCGCGTTGAGCGCCTTGCGCCGCGGGTGCGCGCGGCGGGTTGCCCGGCGTCGCCTTGTCCGACGCACCGTCTGAAAACGGCGCGTGCCACGCCTCGACCGCGAACACAATCAGCAGCGTGGAGACGATGTACATGAGGTAGAGCTGGATGCGTCCGTGCTGCAGCGGCCACAGGCGTTCACAGCCTTGCGCCACGGCGCGGAACATGGGCTGGTATCCCTTCTGCACGGCGGCATCCTGCGTCTGCGTCTCCAGTCGCGCCGGCGAGGCAAAGCACCTTTCCGGTCGCGCCAGGTGTCGATGAGGCGTCAGCAAGCCACGAAAGCTGTGCGCCAGCTTCCAGAGGTATGACGAGCCGGTGTACTGCATGCGCGCGGTCGGCGCCGCAAAGCCGCATCCCCAAGTGACCGGTCGGTCGGGCGCCGGCCGCGGCAGCTTCCTCCAGCGGCGAAGCGCAATCAGAGCCGAGGCGGCGACGATCGCGACGAGGGACATCGCGCTGATCCAGACGAGCGGAGAGGAAACCGATTCCCAATACGGCTGCGCATCGAGGCGCTCGCCGGGGATCGCGGCCAGTGGGGCCTTCAAGAATGCGCCGAAGCATGTCGCTCCGATTGCAACGGCAACACACCCGAGCGCCAGAATGGACATCCCCGCGATCATGGACGGGGGCGTGGCGTGCAAGTGCACGTGCGCATCGCGCGGCTCGCCGAGGAACATCACGCCGAAGAGCTTGGAAAAACCAGCCAGCGCCAACCCGCCTATGAGCGCCAACCCCGCCACGCCCACCAACGCGAACGTGGCGACAGGCAGCGAGTCCAAGCCCGCGCCGCGCATCAGCCCGCTGTAAATCAAAAATTCCCCGACGAACCCGTTGAGCGGCGGCAGACCGCAAATTGCCACGCAGCCCACCGCAAACAAAATCGAGTTTACGGGATCGCGCCGGGCCATCCCGCCCAGACGCTCGATGTTGTCCACGCCCGTCCCATGCAAGACCGCCCCGGCTGACAGGAACAAGAGCCCCTTGAAGAGCGCATGATTCAGGACGTGCAGCAGGGCGCCGCCAAACCCCAGCACTGCCAGGGTCGGCTCGTGCGTCGCGCGGCCCAGCATCCCCAGGCCGATCCCCAGCGTGATGATGCCGATGTTCTCGACGCTCGAGTAAGCCAGCATCCGCTTGTACTGCCGCTGCGCCAGCGCGTAGAGAATCGCCATGACGCCGGTGACGACGGCCACGGCGACGACCGCAAGGGCGCACGCGCGGGGCAGCGGCGGCAGCCAGGTGATCAACCGCAACAAACCGTAGATGCCCGTCTTGATCACCACCCCGGACATCAGGGCCGAAACGGGGCTGGGCGCGACCGGATGCGCTTCCGGCAGCCAGACGTGCATCGGCATGATGCCGGCCTTGGTGCCAAAACCCAGCAGGCCGAGGAAAAACACGACCGTGCAGAGCGTGGTCCGCGAGGGATCCAATGCTCCCGCAAAACCGGCGAACGACGTCGAGCCGCTGGACGCCGCGAAGGCGCCGAACACCGGCAGCACGCCGAGCGCGGTCCCCAGATGCGTGGCGATCAGATACATCCACGCCCCGCGCCGCGTGCGCGGATCGCGATGGTGAAACCCCACGAGCAGGAAGGCGGACAGGCTCATCAGCTCCCATCCGACCATGAACAGGATGACATCGCCGGCGCACACCGTGAGCACCATCGCTGCCACAAGCACGTTCATCAGCGCCGCCGCGGCCCACACCGCCTCGCGTCCGACGGCGGCGCGAAAATAGTCCCAGGAATAGACCGCAACCGCCGTGCTTACGACGCCGATCACCAGCAGGAACCACGCCGACAAGCCATCGAGCGCGAGCGTCGCCGTTCCCACGGGCAGGGGCCAGCGCGCACTCACCGCCTCCACACTTCCCGCGCCGAGCAGGATGCGCAGGGCCGCTCCGCAGCAGAGGACTCCCGCCGCGACGAGGCTCGCCAGCGCGATGAAGAGCGACGCGACGGGCTTGCGCGCCAACAGGATGGAGCCGGCGACGCCGATCCCCAGGATGGCCAGTGTCAGCGGCACGGCAATCACCGCGCGCCCCCCTTGGCCTTGTCGGCCTGCACCATGCGATGCTCGATATCCGCGGCCTTTGCCAGGATGGTCTCCTCGCCCGCGCGCGCGTGGAGCAACTGGCGGAACTCGACATCCTGCAGTGCGAACATCAAGTGGCTCAGCAGCATCAGGTGGATGTGTACGGTGGTGCTGATGATCACGAACAGGAGGCTGACCGGCTTCTTGTCGATCGCCTGATAGTCGATCGGCTCGCGCAGGAACGCCAGCGTCACGTGCGGATCCGTCAAACCCAGCACAATGGGCCCGCGCGGGTGCGGAATCGCAATGCCCTTGCCGATTCCCGTCGAACACAGCGCCTCCCGCGCCACGAGCACGCTGTGCAACTCGTCCCGATCGACGTGGTCCGGCAGTTTGAGCCGCGCACAGACCTCCTTCAGCACCGACGACTTGTCGTTGCCGGCGACATCCGTCAGGACGCCTCCCCGCGTCAATGAATTCATCAGGACCAGGTCGCCGTGGGTCTCCTGATTCTCGCGGAAGAACTCAGGCGCAACTTTGATGTCGCGCGCCGCCGCCCACTCGAGCAGCTCCACCCGGTTCAGGCGATACCGGTCCTTGATGCGATAGCTCGGAAGCGTCCCGTTGCGGACCCACGCGTAGATCTGCTCCTCGGGGAGATTGAGCATCCGGGCCGCATCCTTGGCCGTCAGGTCCATGACCACCCTCCTGTCGCTTCATACTCACACGAAAGACGCGTCGCCGCCACCAGAGCACGGCCACGCGGGCTGTAAATCGTGCCGCGTTGGTTCTGCGGCTTCATGATGGGACAGCCTCCGCCGCGGATTGAACCGCCGACGGCGGAACGAACGAGGCCTCAACGCGCCGCGCCTCGCGGAAGATTTCCTCGCGCGAGGCCTCCCGCAACGTGACCGCCTTGAAATCCGCATCGCGCAGTGCAAACGCCAGATGCGACATCATGGAGAGGTGCGCCCGAATCGTCGGGCTGATCACCGTGAACAGGACGCGCACAGGCTTTGCATCGAGGGCGCCGAAGTCGACCGCCCGCTCGAGAAAGCAGAGCGTGATGCTTGGGCGGGGCACGTGGAGCACAATGGGATTGCGAACGTGCGGAATGCCAATACCCTCGCCGATTCCGGTCGAACCGAGGGCTTCCCGCGCGACCAGCACGCGCAGGAGAAAACCCCGGTCCACCTCGTCCGGCAAGCGCATCAAATCGACCACCGCGCGCAGCGCAGACTCACGATCCTGTCCGTCCACCCGGTAGAACACCCCGCCCGCTTCGAGCGCTTCCGCGATTCCGGGGCAAGGCACCTGGCCGCTTTCCGGCTCGGCGAGGATGTCCACGGAAACCTCGATCCGGCGGGACGTTGCCCATTCGAGCAGCTCAGCCCGGTTGAACCGGTACTGCCCGTTGATCAGATAGGCAGGCACCATTCGCTGGTTGATCCAACGATAGACGGTCTTTTCAGAGACTTGAAGCAGCTTGGAAGCGTCTCGAACCGTAAGTCGCATGGGTCACCGGATGGGCCATATGCCTCGGATAGGCCACTATGGTGGACACGATATGCAAGATGTCCAGATATGTCAAAGATGGATGCCACCTGGGTGGGGAGGCGCCCCCAGTTAGGACCGCCGCCCCGCCGGTGGACTCGGTGTCCCCCTACCCGTCTTAGCTGCTGCATTTCGCCCAGATAGCGGCCATCCGCATTCAGCGCCTGGGAAATGTGCGTGCTTCGAGATGAGTCGATTCTCGGCGAGACATCGAAGCAAACGCGATACTGTACCGGGGTATGAAAGGGACCCTTGTCGCAGACCGCTGCTTCCCCGAGTTGTGCCTTCGCGGATTCCGGACGCTCATGCCTTGATACTGACAACCGTGGTCATCTCGGATGACCACCGGGAAGCGACGGAATCGCATGGAGGAAGTTAGCGCCGCTCCTGAACGTCGCGTCAGCCCCGGCGACGAATGCTCGCCGTCGCTTGCCTTGAGGCCACCTCGCGGGACAGACTGGCTTCCTCGTGCACCGCCTCGCAGCCTAGTCGCCACGCCCGATCACGGCGGGAGGGCGGGACAGCCACCGCATCTGGCACGAGGCGTGCTGCGCTTTCTCGGTTGAAGCCCTTGTTCGGGGGCGACCCCGAGGGGCCGGTTGGAGCCGGAGAGACCGTCATGTTGTCCCTTCGAGACCGTGTCGAGCAGCGCCTCAGCGGCGAAGTGTGCCACGCCTGCATTTTCCGCACGTCGAAGGGGACGTGCAGCCTGGAGGCGGTGCGCGACTGTCCGATCCTGACGCGCGTGGACCAGATCATTGACATCGTCCGGCGCATCGACAGCCCGACGATGGACCCCTACATCGCCGCGCTGCGGGAAGCCGTCTGCGCCGACTGCGAGATGCAGAAGGAAAGCGGCGAGTGCCCGCTGCGCGACAAGCTGGATTGCGCGCTGGACGACTACTTCGCGTGGATCGTCAATATCGTCGATGAGGAGCTGGCGGTGCGCGGCTGAGCCGGTCCGGTTGGGGCACCGGCTTTCAAGCCGGTGATTCCCTCAGTACGACAAGGGTTGATCCGCAGCCGCGTCGTTCCGGCGGACCCGCACCGCGGACTGGTAATGGGGCGGTTCCGCATCTGAGCGTTTGAATACTTTCTCTTACGGTCGCGGCTCTAAAAACCGAACGATGCGAGAATCCTGAGGCACCACGCTACTCGCGCGTCGTGACGTGGATGGTCACGCACATCAACTGCAGCAGGCACGCAAGGAGGAGGCGTGAGGCGGCGGCCGCGTCGCTTCCGCTCACCAGCGACACAGTGCCCCACAAGCCCGCCACGATCGCCAGCAGTTGCAGCAGCGTGCCCAGCAGCTTGACAAAGGAGAAGTCCGGCTGCCGCTCGCGCCGATGCGCGCGATCCAACTGATCGCGAATTTCGCGCAGCAGCGCCGGGACTTCGCCCGCAGGCGGCAGCGCCGGCCATCCGACCGAGGTCGCCGGCGTTGTGGGCGCCTCGGCCCCAGCCGCGATGGCGGATGCGCGGGCCTGGGCGGCAGGCTCTTCGAGAATGACCGGTTGTCCGTCCATGAACTGCTCCACAATTTTCGCCGCTTCCGTCAGCGACGCGGCGAGATAATCCGCCGCCGAGCAGCGCTCCGGCGGCGACGTTCCCGCCGTCGCGCCCGCCAGCAGCACCGTGCGGCAGCCGGCGGCCCTGCCCGCTTCCACGTCGCGCGGCGCGTCGCCGATCATCCACGATCGCCGCAGGTCGATCCCGTGTTCCCGCGCCGCCGCGCGCAACATGCCCGGGCGCGGCTTGCGCCAGTCGCTGTCCTTGCGATACTCGCCCACGACGGCCTCGTCGCCGTCGAGGAACGGGCAGTAGTAGAACGCATCCAGCCCGGCCTTGTCACCCAGCAACTCAGCGATTCGGGCGTTCACCGCATGAACCGTTTCCTCGGTCATCAGCCCGCGGGCGACGCCGGACTGGTTCGACGCGACGACGAGCATGAACCCCGCGCGCCGCAGCCTCGCCAGCGCGTCCGCCGCGCCAGGTGCAAGCCGAACTTTAGCGGGGTCGTCCACGAAGCCCGTGTCCTCGATGATCGTCCCGTCGCGGTCGAGAAAGACAGCGCGGCGGGCGGCTCGATGTGCACGGTCCGCATTGGACATGCGCGGCAGGATACTGCGGACGCGCGGGGATGGGAATCAAATCGGCGGCGGGAGCAAGCCGCGGGTCTGGCCGTGGATTCTGGCATCTGCTCTTCGCCCGGAGGGCGCACGATCGTTGCCAGGGGCTTGAAGCCCCTGGAATCGTCCATCCTCTTCTCCCGCCGCCCGGAGCGCGGACGCAGGCTTCGAGTGCCCTCCGGGTGCAAGAGGGTGAGATGCGATTCCGGTCGCAAGGACTACCCGTGCCTGGCAACGATCGCGCGCTCTCCGGGCGCGGCGCCATCAGGGCGGAGAACGTCCTGGCGCAGCACACACCACCGAGGCCAGGAAGACTGGCCACACCCTCAAGGCGCACGGCTCCGCGGCTGCGGACCCGTGGCACCCGGTTGCCCGTGCAGTCAAGCGAGAACGGGGCGCTGACCGATAAGCCGATGATGGAGACTCTCGGCGTCATCCTTGCGCGCGCGGGCAGCAAGGGGCTGCCCGGAAAGTGCCTGCGCCGGCTGCTGGGCCGACCGCTTATCGACTACACATTCGACCATGCGCTCGCTTCGCGCCGGCTCGACGGGATCGTGTTCACCAGCGACTGCGAGCCTGCGAAGCTGCGGGCGCGCCAGCGGGGCATCGAGGTTGTGGACCGCCCGGCCGAACTGGCGACGGACTCCGCGCGCGTGGACGACGCCGCACGGCACGCGGTGGAAGTGTGGGAGCGCCGCCATGCCCGCCGCGCGAATCAGGTCGTTCTGCTGTACGGCAACATCCCGGTCCGCAGCGAAACGGCGATCGACCACGCGATCTCCCTGTTGCTCGAAACCGGCGCGGACTCCGTTCGGACCGTCGCGCCCGTGGGCAAGATGCACCCGGACTGGCTGCACCGGCTGGAAGGCGACCGGATGCGCCAGTTTCGACCTAACAGCATTTACCGTCGTCAAGACCTGGAGCCTCTATACTGCCACGACGGCGCCGTCGTCGCGGTGACGCGGCGGGCGCTCTTCGACCTCGCGCTGCGCAGTCCCGACGATGCCCACGCTTTCCTCGGCGAAGACCGCCGCGCGCTGTTGCAGAATGCGGGCGACGCCGTGGACGTGGACGAGCCGGGCGATCTTTACGCCGCCGAGGCCGCGCTGCGCGCACGAGGATATTCGCCGGCTCCGTTGCCCGCGGCGAACGCGACTGAAGATGCTCGCGCCGCCTCGGTCCGACTCGCAACCGCCGACCCGCTCAACACCATCCGCCGCACGACCTACGTCATCGCCGAGGCCGGCGTCAACCATGATGGGCGGCTCGACAACGCGCTGACGCTGATTGACGCCGCATCGGACGCCGGCGCGAACGCCGTCAAGTTCCAGATGTTCCGCGCCGACGACCTCTCGACGGCGGACGCGGCGCAGGCAGCGTATCAGCAGGCCTGCGCGCCGGCAGGATCACAGCGGCGGATGCTCAGCGGGCTGGAGCTTCGCGACGAAGCCTGGCCGGCGCTGATCCGCCGCTGCCATGAACGTGGCATCGACTTCCTCGCCACGCCGTTCGGACCGGCGGAGGTCGAGCGGCTGGCGGCGCTGGGGGCGAAGGCAATCAAGATTGCCTCGACGGATCTGACGAACCCGCGCCTGATCGACGCGGCGCTCGCCACGGCGCTGCCGGTCATTCTCTCCACCGGCGCGTCGCTCGAAGCGGAGATAGACAACGCGATCGAGCGGTTCCGGCAGGCCGGCGCTCTGGAACGGCTCACGCTGATGCACTGCGTGAGCTGCTATCCCACGCCTGTGGAGCGGGCCAATCTGCGGCGCATCGTCGCGCTGCGAGATCGTTACGGCGTTCCCACCGGCTTCAGCGACCATACGCTTTCGGTCTGGACCGGTTCGTGGGCGACGGCGCTGGGCGCTGGGGTGATTGAAAAGCACCTGACGCTGGACCGGTCGGCGGGCGGACCGGACCACGCGATGTCGCTGTGCCCGGAGAAGTTGCGGGAATACGTGGCGCGCATCCGCGAAGTGGAGACCGCGCTGGGAACGGGCGGGATCGACATGCACGAGACGGAGCAGGACGTGCGACGCATCGGGCGGCGCAGCATCGTCGCCGCGCGCGATCTGCCCGCGGGCGCCGTGCTCACCGCCTCGGCACTGGCGTTGAAACGACCCGGAACCGGGCTGCCGGCGGACGCCCTCGAGACGCTCACGCACCGCCGCCTGCGCGTGGCCGTTTCCGCTGACACCGTGCTGACATGGGACATGGTGGAGTGATGCCCCGCCCGCCGCGCCATCGACGCATCGCCGTCATCACCGGGACGCGCGCCGAGTACGGTCTGCTGCGCACGACGATCCGCGCGGTTCAGCGCCACCCGCGATTGCAGCTTCAGCTCGTGGCGACCGGCATGCACCTTGTCCGCAAGTTCGGATCCACCGTGCGGCAGATCGAAGCGGACGGCTTTCGCGTGGCCGCGCGCGTGCCCATGCAGCGCGGCACAGATGACGCGCTCGATCAGGCGGAAGGTCTCGCGCGCGGCGTCCGCGGCATCGCCCGGTTTCTGCGCGAAGCGCGGTCCGACATCGTCCTCGTGCTGGGCGACCGGATCGAGGCAATGGCTGGCGCGCTGGCGGGCGTGACCACCGGGCGGATCGTCGCTCACGTCCACGGCGGTGACGTGGCGCCCGGCGACCTCGACGACGCGCTGCGTCACGCCATCACCAAGCTGGCGCACCTCCACCTCCCGGCCACGCGGGCGTCGATGCGCCGCGTCGTGCGGATGGGCGAACGGCGCGAGCACGTCTTTCTCGTCGGCGCGCCGGGGCTGGACGAGCTTGCTTCCATCCTGCGCGCGCACGCCCGTGCGCCTCAGCGATCGGGACACGCGCTCATCGTGCATCACCCTTGCGGGCGATCCGCGAAGATCGAAGCCCGCGTCATGCGCGATCTCCTTGCGTCGGTGGAGCGGCACGGACTTCGGCGCCTCATCGTGTACCCCAACAGCGATCGCGGACACCAGGGTGTCATCCGCGCCATCCGAGATCACGCGGCGCGCAGCCGCCCGGGGGAGGTCAGCGTCTTCCGGTCGCTTCCCCGCGACGAGTTCGTCCGCTGCCTCAGCGCAGCCGACGTGCTCGTGGGCAATTCCTCCAGCGGCATCATCGAAGCCCCCTTCGTCGGCACGCCGTCGGTCAACGTCGGCGCGCGGCAGACCGGTCGCGAGCCGGGCGGTGCGTCCGTCATCCACGTGGATGAGAATTCAAGATCCATCAGCGCAGCGCTGGCCCGCGCCTTGCGAACGCGCAATCGCCGCCCGGCGCACAGCGTATACGGCGATGGACACGCCGGGCGCAAGATCGCGGAGATCCTCGCGAGCATCGAGATCTCCGAGGAGTTGCGTCGCAAGCAGATCGCTTGGACATGACGAGGGACGGAGGCGGCCGCTACTCCGCCCGCACGCGCCCGCCGATTTGCTCGTGCACCTCCGCCGTGTTGCGCACCACCAGCCGCCCGCCGAGAACCCGGATGCGCCCGCTGCCTCCGTACGTGTCCCAGGAGGCCGGCTCGATCACGTCCTCGATCAGGTCGGCCAGCGCATTCATGGCGGGGTCGGCCGTGGGATCCTCCGAATCTCCCGACTCGGACTCGGCGCCCGCGTCGCCCGAAGCCCTGCTCATCAGCGAACCCCCGCCGGACGAACTTGAGGATTGGGCGACCATCTCGATACTCGGCGCTCCGCGGAAACGCGGGATGCGAACCGTCAGGTCGGCGGCGTCGTACACGCGAACGATCATGCGGCGCTCGAAACCCTGCCGCGTCGAGAGTCGCAGAATGTTGGCCTGTCCCTGGTAGGTCACCGCGCCGTCCGGGGCCAGCGCATCCACCAGCGCGTCAAGCACGTCGGCCACGCGCACCCGGCGCAGGCGGATGGACACGAGCGTATCGGCGCTCACGCCGACTTCGCCCAGCGCCTTCCAGTCGGGCAGGACATTGACCCGCCCGCGCTGCGAGAGCCAGTCCAGCGCATCCTCGAGCGCCACGTCGTCCCAGCGCACCTCGTCCACGCTCTGGCGGAGCAGGTCCGCCGCATCGCGAGCGCCCGCCGCAGCGGATTCCGCGCTCGGCGTCCAGCCGGCGGCTTCCGAGGAGTCGCCCGCCCTGCCGCGATCCTGCGCACGCGTCTCCTGTCCGCAGGCCGCCAGTGCCCCGACACTTGCCACCCACCCCAATCGTCCCAGCGCTCTGTTCATCGCTGCACTCCCACGAATGCGAAACCCGGACTCGACCGGCGGCCTCGCCGCGCGAGGCGCCGCACGTCGAACGGGATGAATGGATGAGAGCTTTCGAGGATGCGGCGATGCCGATCGGACCGGCGGGCCTCCTGAGTAGAGCTGTCGATTCTTGCGGCCTGCACGGCGGCCGGGCTTTGGAAGATGATAGGCGCGCAAACTTCACGCGGACCACGCGCACCGGAAAAAAACGCAGCCCGGGCGGTTCACGTCGCACGGAAGAGGCGCAGCAGCGCGTCGCTGGAGAATGGCTTGTCCAGCCGCGCGGCAAGGAGGGGTTCAAGCGCCGCCGGGACCGGCTCCTGTGAAAAGCCCGTCATCACGGCGACGCGCAGCGCGGGTCTTGCCGCCAGCCACTCGCGCGCGAGGTCATACCCCGACCCGTCCGGCAGCGCCACGTCGATCAGCGCTGCCGCCGGCGCGGGGTCGTCGCTCGCCGCCATCTGACGCCGCGCTTCCTCCACGCAGCCCGCCGTCAGCACGCGGCATCCCCAGGCCTGAAGCGCGTCGGCGCAGGTCCGCAGGACCAGCGGATCGTCATCGACTACCAGCACGGTCTGCCCGGCGCGCGGCGCACTGACAGGCTCGGATGTCGGCGCGGGCGTGTCCGGCGCGCCGAATGCTTCCGGGAGCGACGCGCTGAACGTTGTTCCGCGTCCCGGCTCGCTTTCCACGGTGATGTCGCCTCCCGCACTGCGCACGGCGGTGTACACGATCGACAGCCCCAGCCCCGTGCCGCGCTTCTGCGAGCGGTGCTTGGTGGTGAAAAACGGTTCGAAGATGCGCCGCCGGATGTCGGGGGGAATGCCGCCGCCGGAGTCTGACACGCGCAGGACGGCCAGGTTCCCGCCGCCGGTCTGCGACGAGGCGAGCGGAGACGCAGCGCGTTCAACGCTGACGCTCAGCGTCCCGCCGTCGGGCATGGCCTCGCGCGCGTTGACGATCAGGTTGAGGACGACCTGCGTCAGCTCGTCCTTGTCCATCCGCACCTGGAGTTGAGGATCGAGCTGCCGCTGCACCTGCAGCCCCTGAAAGAACGCTTCATCCTGCGAGGCGAGCACGGTTTCCACGACTTCCGCCAACGCCAGCGTCTGCGGGCGCCCGCGTCCGCCGCGCGCGAAGTGCAGCAGCCGGCGCGAGAGCCCGGCGGCCTGCCAGCAGGATTGCAGCGCGGTGTTCAGCCGGTCCGGCGCGCGTGCGTCGTCCTTCTGCTCCTTGATCAGCGAGAGGGAGCCGATCGCGCCGGTCAGCAGGTTGTTGAAATCATGCGCGATGCCGCCGGCGAAGCGGCCGATGGCTTCCATCGTCTCGCCCTCGCGCACGCGGCGTTGCAGGCGATGGCGCTCCCGCGCGTCGCGCAGCACGATGGCGGCACACGTGCGATCCCCCAGCGCGATGGCGAACGCGACGTAGTCCACCACGAGCGGCTCGCTGTCGGTGCGGGGGTCCGATTCCAGCAGCACCACGTCCTCTCCGCGGCGATGCCGTCCCCCGCCCGCCACTTCGCGCACGAGGTGCGTCCAGTCGAAGGCGCCGGTCGAGGCGCCGGGGAGCACGTCGCGGATCGAGCGCCGCGCCGCATCGCCCCCAGCGGCGGCGCTGAGCACCGGCGGCTCGCTGTCGCGGCACTCCACCACGACGCCGTCGATGTCGCAGATCACCAGCGCATCGCGCAGGTTTTCAAACAGGGCGCGCGACTTCCGTTCCGACGCCTGCAGCACGCGGTCCGCCTCGCTGAGCGATTCCGCCATGGTGTTCAGCGCGACGGCCAGCTCGCCCAGCTCATCGGTGGAGCGCGGCTGGGTGCGGAAGTCGAGCCGCCCGCGGCGATACTCCTCGGTCGCCCGCTGCAGATCCGCGATCGGCAAGATCAGCCAGCGCCCCACCAGTTGCGCGCTGAGCAGCAGCAGCACGGCCGCTCCGACGACCACGCCCACGGCCAGCATGAGCACGCGTTCGCCGCTGCGCACGAGCTGCTGATCGGATTCATGCCGCCAGGCTTCCATGGCGGGGCGGGACGCGGCGAGCCGGCGCTCGAGATCAGGAACATCCAGAGGCACGATCTGCGTTTCCAGCAGGGCGCGGGCCTCCGCGATCCGCCCCGCCCGCGCCGCTTCGAGGAACTGGCTCGTCCGCGATTTGAGCTGATCCGCGGCGAGGCGCAGCGCCGTTTCGATCAACGGGGGCAGCGCTTGGCGCACGACCTCCGGTGCGTCGAGTTCCAGGAAGAGCGGCGACTGGCGCGTGGAGTAGCGGCTGAGCTTGTCCGGGTCGTCGAGCATCGCCCGGAGCGTGGCGCCGTGGTGTGAAAGCTCGCTGCGCAGCCGGTCGATGCGCCCCGCCTCCGTCGTCCACAGGTTGAACCGCTCGAACGCGGTGTCGATGTACACCTGCACGGCGGAGATGGTGGCCGTGGTCACGCCGGCGACGAACAGCGCGAAGCAGGACAGGAGGATGATGAGCTTTCGGCGCAGCGTCATGCCGTCAAGCTCCGCCGCCGCCTACCTTGTCTCGGCCTGATAGCTCCAGTCCCATGATTCGCGCTGCGGCGCTTCGGATTTTAGCACGTGCCCGCCGACGAAGCCCACGAGCGTCTTGCCCGCGTGGCGGCGCGAAGGCGACCAGTACTTGCCGTCGGAGTAGGGATCGTCCCTGCCGGGGATCGGTGGAGCCACGTAGAACGGATAGCCGCTGGCGCGCTTCGCCGCAGCGCCGTCCACCTCGATCACCAGCGGGGCGAATGGATGCTCCAATGCGCGCGAACTGAGGAAGGAGTTTGACACCATGCTCAGCTTCTGATTGCCGTTGACCGTGATGACCGCGCGATAGAACCGCATGTTCAGCGCGACGGACACGTTCTCCAGCGGCTGCAGCGCGTCGCCGAGATCGAGCTGCCGATCCAGCCGGGTCAGCGCTGCCGTCGCGGCTGGGCAGGCCATCGGGTGATTCTCCGGCAGTGGGGAAACCGACTTGCCCGCCGGATCCCAGAACTCCGCCACGCCGTAGAGGCTCTGCTGAAAATCATCCACGTAGAACCGCCCCGAATCGGCGCCGAACTCTTTATCGCTGTCGCCGCGCCCGCGCTCCGTTTCGCCCTGGGCGAAAAGCTGAAGGTGGAAGGACGCGCTGCGCAGGTTGGACGAGCAGGATAACGTCATCATCTGCGACCGCGCGGCGCGCAGGGAAGGGACCAACAGCGCAATCAGCAGCGCGATGATCGTCATAACGGCGAGCATCTCGATCAGCGTGAACGCGCGAGTGGCTGGCGCCTTGGAACTGCACCGGATCGCGGAGCGCGGAGCGCGCAAGAACACGCTGTCGGCGCCGGTGTGCCGGCCGATGCTGTGCGGACGCGGTTGTTGCAGGACAACGCGCATGTCGGCGGAACTCGCCTCCTCTCCGCGAACACAACTCCCATGTACCCTTGCTTAAGTTTATCCACGCCCAGGTGAGAAGGGAAGGGGGTGGGGGATTTACCCTTGGATGCCAGCCCATGGTAAAAGCCGACGCGCGTCGTTCCCGCGAAGGCGGGAATCCAGCCGCTGGTTTGGGAGGCGACACAATCCAGGAGTTTCCCGGGCATCCTGGACCCCCGCCTGCGCGGGGGTGACGGGTTCTACGGCTGGTATCGAGTTCCACCACGGGCAGATTGGGCGTGGCCAGGAATCCGGGCACCCCCGGGCGAACCGCTTGGCCGGCTCATGCGAATGCCGGCGCGTGAATGCGCTGCCCTGGACACCGCCGGCAGCCCCCCTGCGGTCCTTCCCGCCTACTCCGGCGTGCCCGGCGCGGTGGCTTTCATGTCGGAGTGAGTCGGCCACACCGTCACGACATTGGGTGTGGCGGTGACGACCTCGTAAAGATCGCCCACGGTGACCTTGCCCGACGCGGCCTCGATCTTGACGTCGATGCGCAGCAGGCCGATCCCCAGCGTCAAGGTCGTATCCGCCGCAACCATGCCGTAGGCGTCGAAGGTCACGTATCCGATGGACGCGGGCGCGTGAATCGCCGTCTTGTAGTCGCGGTCCATCCCCAATGAAGTGCAGCCGCTCACCCTGGGTTCCAGGCGGTCGAGGACTCTCCACTTCGAGTTCGTCGGGTTGTACTCCCAGAGCACGTAGAATTCGTTGTCGGCGTCAAAGCCCAGCCCAGTCTTGTTCCGAGCGCGGACCGCCTCGCTCTGAAGCGCCCGGATGTCCGTCTTGAGCTTCGTGCCTGCGCGGCGCAAGCGGTCGCGCACCATCACCTGCGCCAGGCGCGGCTGGGCAATGCCCATCATGATCGCCGTGATCGCCAGCACGACGACCAGCTCGGTCAGAGTAAACGCCCAACGCCTGACCGAACCGCGCCCGTGAGGAAACGGTCGAGCCCACGATTGTCCCAACGAAGCGCCCCACACGGGGGACCGCTTCCTTACGGGCGCGGCTCTGTAGTCTTGCGAACCGCCGGCGCGCGCGTTCTCGAACAAGACCCGCGTCATGGCAACACCTCCACCCCACTGCCGCTGATGGGGTGCAGCACGTTGTCCGTGAATCCGGGGCTGAGCTGCCCCGCGAGGTTCGTCGTTCCATCGCCAAGGATGACGCCGTCCGATACCGTCACGTTGCCCGCCTGTAGACAGCCGGTAAACGTCCACACGGACGAGCCCAGAGTGGTGTCCGCGTTCGAGACGTACACCAGCCCCGAGACCGAAGGAGTCAACGTGTCCGCCTTGTCGCCGTCGCCGTTGAAGTCCTCGGCAGCGGAGCTTTCGTCGAGCAGACTGTTGGGAATCATAAGATCCACACTGGAACCCGCTCCGAGCGATATGATCAAGGAAGGGTAGGGATTGGCGCCGGGCCGGATGATGACCGGCTTGTCCACCTTGACCTTGTTGCCGTTGCTCCCCAATACGACCAGCGTGCCCTCGATCAACGAATCCCGGATGTCGAGGTTCTTGGAACCGATGTCGATGACGTAGATGCCATACTTATTGACCGCGCCGATGCTGTTGTAGGCGGCGGTGATCTTTTCGCCCTCAATGCTCCAATTGCTCCCTTTGGCCGTGGGGGGGAGGGCCGTCCCGAGGTTGATGTAGAAGTTGAGGTCCGGCGCGGGCATGGTGTACGACTCTTCGTTGAGGTTCTGCGGGGTGAGCGTAGCCGTGATGACGCCGCCGGTGGGCACGTTGAAGGAAGCCGCGCTGCCGGTGGTGACCGTGGCGCCCGCGCCGATGATGGACGTCTTGGCGTAGAGCGGGGCATCGACCTTCGCGCTGTTGGTGAAGGTGATCGTTCCCCGGGCGGCAATGCCGTATGCCATCGTCGGGCTGGGATGCGGCTTGGCGGCATAAGCGAACGTCTGCTCCAGCCCGTTGACGCGGGTGAAGACGGTGACGCTCGCGGCCTCGGTATCGTCGTCCTGCAGATTGCCGTCGTCGTCGGCGACGGTGACGTCAATGCGCCCCAGCCCATCCGGTTTGATGGAGACGGTGGGGTTCGTGGTGAACGTGCCGCGCCAGGCGGCATCCGCCTGCACGGTTGCCAGCGCGAACTCCATGCCGGAGTGCGAAAGCTCCTGCCCGTTGCGACGGTCGCGCAGGTTGGTCTGCATCCGCCGCGAGGCCATCTGGAGACTGACGAGGGTGATGCACATGCCGGCGACCAGCATGGAGAGCATCAGGGTAGCGCCGTAGAGCATGACGCCGCGCGTCGTGCGGCGGGATCCCCGGCGCGGGACGACGGCGCCGCCGCCGCCCTCCGCGCGTGAATCGTGGAAGTGGATTTTCGGCCAGGTTCGTCTATTCATACCCGGAATGCCGCGTGCGATGTCCGCGCGCCGTGGCGCGCGTTGCGTTGCCAATCATGACCCTGACCTCGATGGTCTTGGCCGGGGTCGATCCGTTTGCGGCCGTCGTCTCCATGTCTGCCAGCTTGACGTTCCAGACGCGCACGGTGCGGCGGTATTTGCTGTAGGACTTGCTCAGCGCGTTGCCGTCCGGGTCCGCGGGAGGCGACTCGGACCAGCCGTGGTAATCGTCCACGTCGTCGAAGTCGCGCCGCGCAACCTCCTCGACGGCGCGTCCAAAGCTGCCCTCGGCAAGCGCAGGATCCTCGAACTCCTTCGTGAGAATCTCAGCCATCAAGTCCGCCGCGAGGTCCTCGGCAATTCTTGTTTCGGTCTCGACGCGCGCGCCGTAGGTGTACGTGCCGAAGGTGTTCAGCGCCGTGGCGATGGCGCCGCCGAGAATGAGCGCCGAAATGGCCGCTTCGACGTAAGAGAACGCCGCGCGGCGGAATCGGCGGGCAACGAGTTTTCCAGTCCTCAGGGGCACACACACTCTCGCTTTCGCTCGCGCCTCCAGACTCAGTGCACCGGAATGTCGGCGACGGTCATGCCTCCGATCATCGGACGGTTCACGCAGTTCACGGCCGTGTCGCTCACCAGGGTTTCCGCGTCCACGCGGCGCTCGGCGTGCACGTGGATGCTTCCGACGGTCCCGGAGGCGTACTTGCCCGTGGGCGCGGGGTCGGACAGCGTGAAGTAGCCGTAGGCGTAAAAGCGAAGGTCCTTGGTCCGCTTGAAATTAATGGGGTACCAGTTGGTTCCGGAGTTGGTCGTGTAGCGAAGGAGCTGATCTCCATCCAGAACGTCGATGGAGACGGTGTCGTTGTAGTTGACTTCGCCCGAGTACGCGGCGGTTCCCTTCGCCACAACCGCGACGCGCTGCCCGTTGGCGATCTTGACGCTGGAGAACGGAAACTCGACCCAGCTCCATGCGACGGGCAGACTGGTGGCGGCTACGACGACTTCCTGAAGGATGACGCCGCTGGGGTTATCCGTTCCGCTGGTGGTTTCCTGGATCGAGACCTTGAAGTTCCCGGAGGGCGTGCCGCCGGTGGCGCGGCGCGCGCGCAGCCAGACGCTGGTGATGGTGCAGGATTGCGCGCCGGAATAGGTCGGCGCGAACAACTCGCCGTACCAGTTGGTCGTGCTGACGTTCACCACGCGGGATTGATACGTGATCAGGTAGGTGTCGTGATAGGCGAGCGTCGTGCTCGTTGTCTTCGCGTCGGTCATTTCCAGCTCGGGACTGATGAGCGCCGCCTCCATCGACAGCCCGGTGCAGTTTTCCAGCGCGTTCTGTGAGGTTCCGTTGAGCGTGCGGATGATCGGGTCGCCCGCCGCTCCGCCCCATGAATAGGCGATCTTCTCGTCCACCGCGTCGCCCGTAAAATCCGGGTGGGTGAACGTGACGCGCGACGCCGTCAGCTCCGAGATGCTCGCGGCCATGCTCAGCTCGTCCCGAAGCCGCTGAAGGATCAGCCCCGACGAGTTGGTCTGCTCGGTGCGTGCCACGGACTTGCCGGAGGCGGTGCTGACGACGTACAGAGCCGAGGTCGTGGCGGCGACGCAGACGCCGGTGATGAGCACGGCGCCGGCCGTTTCAACAAGGCTGATGCCTGTTCTTCGACGGTGTGTTGCCTGACGACCCATCTTACTGACCGCTCCTTCAGCGGGCTCCGCGCCCATGCCCCACGATGACCGATCTCCCACGCCGCCGCCCACGCTGCCGCTACGGCAGCAACAAATCACTCCGCTTCTTCGGGTCCGACACGCCGCGGTCGATCAGGTCCGCGTCCGTTCCGTTCAACTTGAACGCCCCCGAACTGAGCACCGCGATCCAGCCCGTACTGTTCGCCGCCGGCTTGGCCGACGCATCCGCGCGGATCACCGCGACCGTGTCCAGTTCGTTGAACGGATTCACCGGGAACGGTTCCCGCAGGTACGGTCCATACGTAAACGGCGCTCCATACGTCCCGTTGGTGTTTCCCGGCTCGTCCGTGAACAGCGTCATCTGCTTGACGAAGGCCGTGCCGTCCGGGCTTCCGTCGGACACGAGATACCCCGGATAGCGCCCATGCTCGGCGTAGTACACGTCGATCGCCTTTCGCACCGTGGTCAACGTCGAATCCAGCGTGTTGCGCTCGGCGTCGCCGGCGGCGCGCGACACCCGCGGCGCGGCGATCGCGGCCAGAATGCCGAGGATCACCACGACCAGAACCAGTTCGACGAGCGAGAACGCCGGTCGAACCGTCTTCGCCCAGCGACTGAATCTCTGCCCGGACATAGACCTCCACGGACAGCATAAGATATCAGGCACAAGGGTGGGCGGGTCCGATTACAGGGGGGAAACCTGGAAGCGTGGGCTTGCGCCTTGGACCCCGACCTTCGCGGGGGTGACGACAGCTTCCGTCATTCCCGCGCAGGCGGAAATCCAGTTCCGTCATTCCCGCGACGGAGTGGCACGGTCTGGCGTACTCGCCAGGCCGTGGCGCGCGGGGCAAGCCCATGGTGAGCGGAGTGCCGTTGACCGTGCCACCGGCCGTGGTGTCGGCCCTCAAACGCCCGCGGGCCGGACTCTCTCGCGCTTCCTGCTCGAGGCAGGCTTGCGGCGGTCGAGACCGGCCCGTGGTATTTGTCTGATCGCCGCCCGGATGAGCGGCGCTGGGAATCAAAGGATTTCAGGCGTCAGCATGTCGGCATCGCGGTCGCTCAACCGCGGATCATGCGCGCCTCGGGTCAATACGTGCTGTAGAGCTTGGTGTTCTCGTCGGGATCATCCGTGTTGGCGATGATGTCGCCGGTGGCGTAGTTGAAGGACCAGCCCTTCGTCGTCTGGGCTTCGTCCACCGCCGGTCCCGTGTTCGCCAGAATCACGCCGGTGGCCGTCTTGTTCGGTCCCACCTGCACCGGCGGGAACGAGCTGCCGCGCAGATACGGCCCATAGATGTGCGTGCCGGCCGTGGTGCCGACGTTCCCGCTGGCGTCGGTCTTCTTGGTGAGCTGGCCGATCAGTGTCGCCTCGACCCCGTCCGAGCCGGGGAACGAGTTGTTGTGTTCCGCATAGTAGAGATCGATGGCGTTGCGGATGGCCGCCAGGCTGCTGCGCAGCGCGGAATCACCGGCGCCCTTCGATCCACGGCTGATGCGCGGAACGGCGATGGCGGCAATGATGCCGAGAATCACCACGACGATCACCAACTCAACGAGACTAAACGCCTTGCGGTTCTTCATGTTCTTCATAATCTGGTCCCAATGATCCCCCGGAATTCCCAGCCTACGGTCACAGGTCCGTTCGGCTCTCCATGTGCATATCGACCGGGGAACCCGCGCGGTTTAGCTGGATATTGCTCGGAAGAACTCGGCCCGCGCCCCATGGGGCGGGACCGGTAAGCTCTCCGTTTCCGCCGCAGGCGGAGGTCCCGGGCTCCGGCATCGCGACCCCGCGCAGGCGGAGGTCCTGGGCGCATCACCGGACGGGTGGATTCCCGCCTGCACGAGAACGACGATTGCCGCCGCCCAACATGGGCTGCTACTGCCCGGGCGCCTGGGTTGGCGCATCCGCTTTGCGCGAGATCGGATCGGCTGTGCGCAGCGTGGCCAATTCTCCGTCGCGCCGGAAGACGGCCCCCTGGCTCACGATTTCCACGAGGGTAAAGCCATCCACTTTGGCGCCAATCTGCAGGCGGGCGCCATCCACGAAGGCGAGCTTCTGCCTCGAGCCGACGATCGTGCCGTCCAGACGATGGCGGGCCACAAACTCCTTCACGCCCGGCGCGTCTGCGGACCCTTCACCGTCTGCTCCGGCGGATGCCGAGGATGCCTGCAGCGCTTGGCGCTCCAGTGGACTGGCGAAGACGTCGCGCTCCGAATCAGCTTGCGGATTGAACGGCGGCAGGTTCCGGGGAAATGGCAACACGGGAATGCCGCCGGCGAGGGACGCCGGCTGACCCGGCTGCCCCGCAACTTCCGTCGGCGCGCCGTCTGCGGCGACGGCCTCGCCGGGAGCCGTCGCGCCGCCGAGGAACAGGCGATCGATCAGCAGGACGAGGAGTCCCGCACCGATGATCGCGCCGTAGATCAGCTTTTTTCGCTGCGCCGCTGTCATGGACGTATCGCCGTTCTGCGCGGGTCTCGACTGCGATCCCGCGCCACTCTCTATTGACCTCGACCGTGATTTCCCGCCGCACGCTCCATCAAGTGCCTTCCGGCTTCTGGGTTTCCTGCTTCGGCGACGAGAACAGACTGATGACGAACCCGAGGCTGCGCTCGCGCCCCGTGTCGCCGGGCGTGGTCGCACGAGCCAGCGTCAAGTAGCCGATGTCCGCCCAGCTCGGGTCCAGCTCCACCGAGCGCAGGAACCGCAGCACGTTGGCGGTCTCTCCGCGCGCGTCGAACGTGAAGCGTTTCTCCATCAGCCCGGGATACTCCTGGTCCGCGATGGGCGCGAAGCTGGTGATGCGCACGCCGCTGCCCGCCGCCAGCTCAGCCAGCCGCGCCTGATACGCCGCCACGGGCGCGATCTCCGGCAGCTTGCCCGCGGTGGTCAGCTCCGCCTTCTGCCCGGTGAGCCGCGCGCGCTCCTGCTCGATGCGCGCGTCCATGGCCGCGGCGTCCTTCTCCATCGTCGCGATGGCCTCCTGCAGCTCCTGCATGCGCTCGCCCTGGCGGAAGGGCTGCGAGGCGTAGCTGAACAGCGCAAAGCCGATCGCCAGCACGATCGCGATGCCCGACAGGTCAATCCACAGGATGGCTTTGTTGGTCACCACGACGGATTCACCACTCGCAGGAAATCTCGAAGCGATACGCGTCCCCCTGCGGACCCGATCCCTTCACGGATCGACCGAGCGTGACGCGCTGAAACGCACCCGCCTCCTGCAGCGCGACGGCGTAACTCTGAAGCGACTCGTAGGATTGGGATTGCCCTTTCAGCACGAGTTTCCGCGGCGAGTCGATCACCACGGCTTCGGTCGCAGTCGCGGCGCCGGTGGGCGGCGCGACTCCCGGCTGCTGCGGCGCGGGCTTGCTGCCGCCGCGGGGCGCCGCCCCCGCCGCAGGCATCGCCGGGTCGGTGGCGACCGACTCCAGCCAGACGTCGGCCGGAAGCTTGCGTCCGACCAGCGCCAAAAGGGCCGACCACGCCCGCTTGTTGCGGAACGCGGAGGCGCGGTCGATCTCCTCCGTCACGCCCTTGTTCTGCTGAATCAACCCGGCCAGTTCCGCGCGCGCCACGGTCATGCGGGAGGCCAGCGCCTCCTGCTGATCCACAAGCCCGTCAAGGCGCGAAGCTTGGATCGTCGCGGCGATCACGGGCGCGATCCCGATGGCGATCTCCGCGCCGAGAATGACGCACCAGCAGAGCGTGCGTCGCCGGCGAAGTCGCGCCAGGCGCCGCGGCAAGGGCAGGAGGTTCACGCCGATCATCGTGTGCAGCCCTCCAGTGCCAGACCGATGGCCGTTGAAAAGCGGTCGCAGGACGCCGCGCCGCCTGACGCGTGCCCGAAGCTCAAGCGGCACTCCTCCGCGGACCCGCCCTCGCCTAACGAGCGCACGCCGATGCCCAGCGATTCCCCCAGAAAACCCATCAGCCCGCGCATCGACGCCCCGCCTCCCGTCATCAGCAGGTCCAGTGGTTTGGCCGCGGGGTAGCAACTGAGCACATACGAATACGACCGCTCGATTTCCGTCACGAGCCGCCCGAGGGATCCGCGCAGCGCGCCAAAGAGGATCGCGCCGAGTTCCTTGCGCGCTGCGCCGTCGGGGTGCGCGATAAGCTGCGGGTCGGCCGAGCCGGTCCGGCGCACGCCGCGCGTGGACGGCTCGATGCCCACGTCGCACTTGTGCACTTCCGCCGCGTCCTCTGAAATCTTCAACTCCTCCGCCAGCCGCCGGGTCCAACCCCGCCCGCCGTCGCCCAGCGAGCGCACCAGCACCGGCGTATCGCCCAGACACACGGCCAGCCTCGTCTGTCGCTCGCCGAGATCGAGCACGCCCCAGAGCTGTCCCTCGCGCGGACCGATCATCACCAGCGCCGCGCGCACCAAGGCGCAGGCCGAGGCGTCGATCGTCTCGCAATCCGCGCCGGCTGCGTGGCAGACGTCTGCCATTTCGCGCACCAGATCTCCGGGAGCGGCCACGCCGATCGCCGTGGGCGATCGACCCGTTCCCTTCGGCAGGGACCAGCAGGCGATTTCCAGCGGGCTTTGGTTGCGCGTCGCCAGTCGCTGCACTTCGATGCGCACGATCTGCTCGAAATCGGCCAGGCTCTGTTCGCCGCGCGGCGGCAGGTCCAGCGTGAGCAGCTCGATGTCCGGGGCGGACAGCCCCACCGCCGCCCGCTTGCCGCGAAACGGCGCTTGTGCAAGGCACATCTCGATCTCCGCCCCCAGCGACGAGGCGGCTCCCGGGGGGACCGGGTGCGACGGCTCCTGGCCTTTCTTCAGCGAGGCCGGTTCCGCTTCGCGCGTGCGACGGCGCGGCGCTTCGGCCTTGTGCCGGACCGTCCATCGCCGCCCGTCAAAGGCGAGCTGCACGGCGCGCACCGCGGTCGCGCCGATGTCCAGCCCGATGCGCGAGGCGCCTCTTCTCGTCTTCAAGCCCAATCTCATCCCATGTTCTCTCTGCACGACCGTGCCCGCCTGGACGCGCGCCGCCGGTCTATTTCAGTGCGGAGGTCACGTCGAACAGCGGCAGGAACAGCGAGATCGCAACTCCGCCGACCACCGCGCCCATCACAATCAGAATCATCGGCTCGATGAGTTTGGTCATCGCGGCGATCATCTCCGCGTTCTCCTCCTCGAGGATGTCCGCGCAATACGATATCGACGGACCCAGTTGACCGTTCTCCTCTCCCGTCTGGATGGAATACGCCAGCGAGGGTTCGATAAACCGGTTCTTCAGCAGCACCGTGCTGATCCGATCGCCGGACGTCAGCGCCTCGTCCATCTCATCGAACACGCGCCGAAACCGCCGGTTGGAAGTGACTTCCCGCGTCAGCGCCAGCGCGTCGAGGATCCCGACGCGGCACTCAATCAGCGTGCCCAGCGTGCGGTAGATGCGCCCTTGTATCAACCGCGACGTCAGCCGGCCGATCATCGGCAGCTCGGTCTGGATGTTCGCGAGAAACCGCTTCCCCGGCGGGGAACAGGTCAGCAGCCCCAGCGCCGTCAGCACCGACACGACCGCTCCCAGCGCCAGCCCCCAGTATCGAGTCAACATGTCCGACAGGTTGAGCAGAAACTGCGTGCTCCACGGAATCTCGACGCCGATGGTCTTGAACATGCCCGCGAAGCGCGGAACCACGAACGTCAGCATCCCGCTCACGGTGCTGATCGACATCAGCAGCAGCAGCGTCGGGTACGTCATCGCGCCAAGTATCTTGTTCCGCAGCGCCCGGCGTCTTACGAGGATGAGCGCGAGTCGCTCCATCATCATCGACGACGTTGCGCTCGCCTCGCCGGCCGCGACCACCGCGCGGAACGCCGGGTCGAACGTCCGGGGGAACTTGCGCATGGCGTCCGCGAGTTGCAGTCCGTCTTCCAGATCCGTGACCAGCGATCGAATCATCTCCGCGTGGACGGGCTTCTTCATCTGCTTGCGAACGACCTGAAGCGCGGGCACGACGGCGCTGCCCGTCTTCAGCAGGATTGCCATCTGCCGCGTGAAGAACACCAGCGTTTTCAGCGGAAGCACGAGATTGGATGAGGCCTTCCCGACAACCGCCTTGCTCTCATCCGCCTGCTTGATGGCTTTGACGAACAGCCCGCGGCGGCGGAGCTTTTCGATCGCCTCGCCCGTGTCTACGGCGTCGATCACGTCGCGCACCGCGGCGCCCGTCGAGTCGATGGCATCGTACGTCAGGTTCATGGCCCGTTATTCCCTCAAACGCCCGCCAGCGCCGGCTCAGGTTCGGTAGCGCCGGCGCCCGTCGGATCGCCCACCTCCACCGATTCCGACCGCGTCACGCGCAGGACTTCCTCCAGCGTGCTCTGCCCGTCCTCCACAACGTCGAGTGCTTTCTGCCGCAGCGACCGCCACCCGACCTGTGCGAGGTACTCTCGAATCTGCCCCTCGTTGGCGCGCTCATGCACCAGGCGCCGCAGTTCCGGGTCCATGAGCATCACCTCGTAGATGCCGACGCGGCTCTTAAACCCGGAGTTGTGGCACTCGCGGCAGCCCTCGCCCTTCTGGAACAGCTCGCTGGTGCGGCTTTCCCAGCCCACGCTCGCCAGCAGAGTCGGCGGCGGGTAATACGACGTGCGGCACGACGGGCAGATCTTCCGCGCCAGGCGCTGGGCGATGAAACCCAGCACGGACGACGCGATCAGGTACGGCTCGATGCCCATGTCGAACAGCCGCGCGATCCCGCCCGGGCAGTCGTTCGTGTGCAGCGTGCTGAGCACGAGGTGACCCGTCAGCGCCGACTGCACCGCGACGCGCGCCGTCTCCTGGTCGCGCATCTCGCCGACCATGATGATGTCCGGGTCCTGCCGCAGGATCGACCGCAGCGCCCGCGCGAACGTCAGCCCCACCTGCTCGTTCGTCTGAATCTGGTTGATCAGCGGAACCTGGTACTCCACCGGGTCCTCGATCGTCACGATGTTGTTGGCTTCCTCGCGCAGCAGGTCCAGGCACGAGTACAGCGTCGTCGTCTTCCCGCTGCCCGTCGGACCGGTCACCAGCATCAGCCCGTAGGGGCAGCGGATCATCGCCTCCACCGCCGCCCGGTCGTCGTCCCTCATGCCCAGCGCCGACAGCTCGAAGTTGAGGTTGCTGCGGTCCAGCAGGCGGATGACGATCTTCTCGCCGAGGATCGTGGGCATGGAGGAGACGCGCAGGTCGATCTCGCGCCCTTCCGCCACGATGTGCACGCGTCCTTCCTGCGGCAGGCGCTTTTCGGAGATGTCCATGCGCCCGATGACCTTGATGCGCGAGATCAGCGCGGCGTGCAGCCCCTTGGGGGGATTGAGCAGCTCGCGGAGCTTGCCGTCGATGCGGTAGCGGATGTGCGTGGCGTTGCGGTCCGGCTCGATGTGAATGTCGCTGGCGCCGTCGCGCAGCGCGGTCAAGATCGCCAGGTTCACGAGGTTGACGACCGGGCTGCCGTCCACCATCCGGTCCAGATCCGTGACCGGACCTTCGTCGATCGCCTCGTGCTCCGTGATGAGCACTTCGCTCTCGTCGATGGACGCCAGGAACGTGTCCACCGTGACCTCGCCGGCCTGATACTTGTTCTGAAACTCCTCGAGGTTGTCTTCGAGCACGAGGATGGGACGGACGTCGCAGCCGGTGAGCTGGCGGAGACGGTCCTGCGTCGGCAGAGACTGCGGCTCGACCATCGCCACGGTCAGCTCGTCGCGCACGCGGAACAGCGGCAAAACGCGAAGCCGCCGCGCCTCCTCCTTTGAGACGCTCTTGGCCACTTTCGGGTCGATCAGCCCGTGCCGCAGCACGCATCCCTTCACGCCGAGTCGCTTGGACAGGGTGGCCACCAGCGCGCTGTTGGAAATCGCGCCGGTGGAAACGAGGGTGCTGCCCAGCCGCCCGCCGGACGACGCCTGCTTGGCGAGCGCCGCGGCAAGCTGCTCGGAGGTGATCAGCCCTTCGGAGATGAGCTGTTCGCCGAGTTTGAATGCCTGTTCAATCATGGGGAAGCTGCTAGCTGCTAGCTGCTAGCTATTGGCTGTTCGCCAGTGTCAGCGGCGGGGATTGAGTCCATTCTCATCACGTCTGTGTTCGCGTCGTCCTTCTGGCTAATAGCTAATAGCTGATAGCTAACAGCGATTAGCTGGCAGCCAGCAGCCAGCAGCCGGCAGCTCTTCACAGAAAGCTCCTCACCGCGTCCTCCACCTTTTCGAAAAACTCGAAGCGCTGCGACAAGCCCGTCAGTTGCAGCACCTCGCGCACGGTGCTCGGCAATGACGCCAGTCGCAGTCGCGCGCTGCGCTGGTCGAGCACATCCGCCACGTCGAGCAGCCCCTCCAGCGCCGTGCTGTCCACGTAAGGAACTTCGTGCAGGTCGAGGACCAGCCGCGCGTTGGCCCCCTGCGCCTGCTTCTTGACGTCCACGGCGAAGCGCATCGCGTCGTCCTCGATAAGCGCGCCTTTGACGGTCATCACGGCCACGCTTCCAACCTGCTGGTGCTCGATCTTCATGGCTTAGACGCTGCACGCCTCGTCGGGTTGAAGGTCGCTGGCGAGCACCACGCCCCCTTCGCGCGCCTCGCGGCACAGAGAGAGCGCCTGGGAGAGCAGCGTCCCGAACGCCGCCCGCCCCGTGCCCGTCCCGGCCACGCCGCAGCGCACCGCGAGCTCCGTGTCCCAGCGATGCTCGTCCCCGCACAGGGCCGCCAGCTTCGCGGTGATCTGCTGCAGAATCAGCGATCCCAACGACGAATCCACGCGCCGCAGCAGCAGCAAGAAGCGCGACTCGTCGAACCGACCCAGCAGATCGTCCCCGCGCATCCGCTGCGTCAGCGTCCAGCTCACCTCGCGCACCACTTCGTCGAACGTGTCCCAGCGCCCCGTGTCGTTGAGGTGGCGCAGCGACTCCATCGCCACCACCGCCAGCGCGCACGGCTCGCCCTGTCTGTACGACTCCGCCAGGGCCCGCTCGGCCTCGCTGAAGAAGCTCTTGCGCGTCAGCGCGTTCGATGTGGGATCGCGCGTCTCGGCCGTCCGCCCGCGGCAGACTTCGCTCAACGTGTTCCAGAAATGCGCCACCAGCAGTTCGACGGCGCGGTAGTGATTGCGATCAAAGCGCTCGTGCCCCTCCAGCCCGCCGACCGTCACCACGCCGATCTTTCTCGCTCCTTGCGTGACCGCGAAGCACCAGACGGGCGCCTTCTGCGTGCGTCGTGCCAGGTCTTCAATCAGTTCGCCCTGCGAAGCGTCGCCCGCAAGATACGACCGCCCGGTGGTCACGACGTGCCCGACGATCCCCTCACGCGCGGAAGGCCACTCCTCCTCCGTGAACGGGTGCGCCTCGCGGACCGGGACCAATTCCTCATCTTCGCTGAGCACCCGGAACAGCCGCACGTGCGACGTCGCGCAGCAGTCGTAGAGAATACCGCGGATGAACTCGCCGAACTCCGGCCAGGGGTCGGGGTCCGTGCGACGGGCTTCAAGCCACTCGTCAAACTGCTCCAGACAACGGGAGAAACGCGAGAACCCGTCGCCGCCGCGACCGTCTTGCGTGGAAACCACGCTGGTCCTGCCGCTAAGCGCGGGCTGGGACATTGAAGGCCACGGCGCGGACTCCGACGCCCACAGCGCCATGCCGGCAATCGCCAGCGCCCCGGAGACGATCGACGCGATCGACCACCCGCTCATCCACACCGACGTGCCCAGACGAGCTTGAATCAGCACCACCCAGAACAGCGCGCAGAGGACGCCCAGCCCGGCCGCTCGCGGACGACCCAGCAGCCGCCCGCCCACGCCGGTCGCGAGGATGATCGGAAACCACAGCAGCACCCATTCGTGATTCATGGCATTACGATCCGGTCTGTTCGCCGCCTGCGCCGGTCGCCGCGGATGCGCCGGCGGCGGTGGATGCCCCGGCGCCGCTTGAAGCGGCGGCGTCTGATGCGCCGCCGTCCGTCGACGTCGCGCCCGCGGTTTCCGCGTCCGCCGCGCCTCCCCCGCTGGATTGCCCGTAACGCGTCATCGCCTCCCACGCCTGAGGGTCGTTCTCGAACCTGCGGCGGATCATCTTCGTAAACACCGCCCCCAAGTGCGGATCCACGACCGTTCCGGACTCTTCCGCAATGATGCTCAGCGCCTTCTGCCAGTCGAAGGCCTTGCGATAGGACCGCGAGCTGGTGAGCGCGTCGAAGATGTCCGCCACCTGGATGACGCGCGCTTGCAGCGGGATTCCCTCGCCCTTCAGGCCGTCGGGATAGCCTTTCCCGTCGTAGCGCTCGTGGTGATGGCGGATGCCGTCCAGCGCGGCGCGCAACTGCGGCACGCGGCTGACCACCTCGAAGCTGCGGACGGGGTGCTCCTTGATGTGGTTGAACTCCTCCTCCGTGAGCTTGCCGGCCTTTTTGAGCACGTCATCGCGGATCCCGATCTTGCCTACGTCGTGCAGGAGCGCCGACCACTCCAGCATCTGAAGCTCCTCGGCGTTCTGCCCCAGCTCCTGCCCGAGGCTTTTGGCGTAGTGCCCCACGCGCATGGAATGCCCGGACGTGTATGGGTCCTTCTGGTCGATGGCGCACACCAGCGAAAGCACGAGGTCCACCGAGATCTGCCGAAGCTGGTGGTGCAGGCGGATGTTGGCGATCAGGTCGCCGGAGAACGTGCACAGAATCTCCAGCAGGCTCATGTCGCTGGCGCGCAGCTCCAGCGCCGCGTCGTTGCGCCCGATAACGAGAATGCACACGAGGTCCGATCCGCACGCCACCGGCGCCGTCATGACCTGGATCAGCCCCGCCAGACACTCCGTCTTCGGCACGTCCCGCACGAGGATCGACGCCTCAGCCACGCTGTCCCGAAGCAGCGAGTTCAGCCATTCGCACTGCCGCGGATCGCACTTGGGCCACCATTCGAGGCGGAAATCGAACTCCGCATCGTCCTTGGGCCAGACCACGCCGACGAGGTGGCGGGAGAAGCTCTCCTCGACGGTGTTGCGCAGAAGCTGGACGACTTCGTTCTCGTCGCGCACCTGCGGAAGCTTGCGCGCGATCTCGAACACCGCGCCGAGCTGCTCGTAGAGACCCAGCAGTTCCTCGGCCATCCCCTCGTGCTCGCGCATCACGCGACCCGTCTGGTCGGTGAGCTGGCCCAGGAGGGCATCCAACTCGACATCAACCTGCCCACCCTGCACGCTGCGGCGGGCGGACTCGATTTTTTGGAGCAGCTCCTTCACGCGGTCGCATCACCCTTCCCGGGGGCACAAGAATTGCCGCATCTTCCACCCATTTCGACGGCGGCTGCCACACAGCCACAACCCGCACCTTCGACCAGCGCGCCGCTCTCGCCGGTGCTCACAGCGCCGGCGATCAACTCCTCGATCCGCTGGACGAGCTTGGACGGCACGAAGGGCTTGGGATACAGGTTGACCGACAGGTCGCGCACCTGATCGGCGAGGTCGGCGTGGTCGCACCGCGAGCTGAACATGAGGATGGGCACGCTCAGCCCCAGCTCCCGCCGCACCGCGCGCACCAGCTCCAGTCCGCCCATAAGCGGCATGTTCACGTCGGAAATGAGCAGATCGACGCTCATCGAGCGCAGGCGATCCAGCGCCTCGCGCCCGTTGTTGCTCTCGATGACGACGTGCTTGTGCCGCGTCAGCCACAACTGCATCACGCGGATGGTGTGCGCGTCATCTTCGGCCAGCAAAATTTTCGCCATGACGAACCGCTTTCTGTTTCCGCGCCGTTCGGATTTCATCCCGCGGCGACGCGCTTCGCCGTCGCCGTACCTGTCGATTTGCGCCCGCCTCACACCGCCGCGCGCGACGGCTCGTGCGGCAGGCGCACCACGAACGTCGAGCCTTCGCCCTTGGCGCTGATGACCTCGATGTCCCCGCCGTGACGCCGCACAATCTCGCGCGCCGTGTAGAGTCCCACGCCCGTGCCCGTCTGCTCGCGCACCAGCGGATCGTCGCCGCGCGCGAACTTCTCGAAGACGCGCTGCTGGTCCTTGGCGCTGATGCCGATGCCGTTGTCCTTCACCGTGACCATGGCCTTGTCGCCCGTGATCTGCGCGCCGATGACCACGTTGCCGCCGCTCGGCGTGTACTTCAGCGCGTTGCCCAGCAGGTTGTTGAGCACGACGTTGAGCTTGTCCTTGTCCGCGCGGATCGGTTCCAGCTTCGAGGGCAGCGTCAGCCGCAGGTCGATCTGCTTCTCCTCCGCCAGCCCGCGCACGTCGCGCACCGCGTCGGTCAGCAGGGCGCGCAGATCCACCTCGTCCACGCTGAGCTGGATCGCGCCGACCTCCATCTGCGACACGTTCAGCATGTCGTCGATGAGCCGCGCCAGCCGCCGCGTTTCCTTGGTGATGACGTTGTAGCACTCCGTGACGATCTTCGGGTCGTCGAACATCCCGCTCGCCAGCGTCTCCGTGTACGCGCGGATGTTGGTCAGCGGCGTGCGCAGCTCGTGCGTCACCTGCGAGACGAACTCCTCGCGCGCCTTGTCGGCCCGGACCTGCTGGCTGACGTCGCTGACCATGACCACGCAGGACGATCCCGCGTCCGTCCCGCGCAGCGGAAGCACGCGCACGCGGAGGAACGTTTCATGGTCGTCCGTCTCCACCACCTGCGCCCGCGTCTCGAACTGACCGCTCTCCTCTTGCGCCTCCTTCAGCAGCGCCACGCACTTGGCGCCCGCCCCTTCCGGCGAAAGTTCATCCAGCGTCGGGGGAGATTCCCCCCCATCCGCCACGCCCAGCAGTCTTCGCGCGGCCGCGTTGGCGTAGTCAATCCGTCCGCCGTCCACCAGGAGCGCGATGCTGTCGGGAACCGCGTTCAGCGCCTGCCGCAGCGCCCCGCCGGACACCTGCGACAGTGCTTTCGTAAGTTCCGTCGAAGCCTGTGATCGCTTCACCTCGGCGCTGAGCGACTCCACCAGCGATACCAGCCCGTTCCACTGCTGCGCCAACGCGTCGGCCTCGTCCACGCGGCGGAGCGTGTGCACCGCGTCCTCGACGTTGCCGTCGGTCGTGGCGAGCTGCATGGCGATGCGCGAGACGCCGCGCATCTGCCGCCGCAAGCGTCGATACGCCAGGAGCAGCGCGCCGCACCCCGCCAGCACGACGCTCAGCGGTCCGGCGAAGTCGCCCAGCGAGACCGCCCCGACGACCCTCTGCGGCACGACCATCACCAGGTACGCGGCGGCCGCAGGGTCATCCGGTCGCACGCTGTCGGGTTCATTGCGTTGTGCATCCTCAGGAGCAGCACTCACGGCTTGGCCGGCGGGATCAGTCCCGGTTTCGCCGGTCGCATCACGACCGGATTCGCCTGCCGCATCGCCTGCGGTCCCGCCTGCCGCATCGCCCGCGGTTCCGCCTGGAGTGTCATCTTGTGGTTGGGCGCCCTGTGCTGCAGGCCGGGACTCTGAAAATATTTCCGGCCGCGTCGCGTTGAGCGCGAGAGGCGCGCGGAAAACGAACATGGGCTCATGATGGGCGTCGCCGGGGACATCGAGCCGTTCGAGCCGTCGAGGGCGCGAGGCGCTGGCGTAACGCGAAACCACGGGCGCGCCCTCTTCGGACGCGTCGATGGATGCCATGACCTTCTGATCCGCGCCGACGAGGCGCAGCTCCTGCGCCTTGAACGTCCCCGCGAAGTCGCGCAGCGTGCGGTGAATCCCCGCCCCGTCCTCTCCTTGCGCCGACACGTCTCCTGCCAGCGCGCTGAACGCCTGTTCCGTCGCCGTCCAGTAGGACCGGGTCACGTCCTGGCGCACGTCCTGCACGCCCACGTACGCCACGCCCGCCAGCCCCGCGAGGTAGATGAGAAAGACCGTCAGCCCGAACCACCGCGGCACGTCTTCGGGAAACCAGATGCGCTTGAGGCTCTTGATCACGGTGTTCACGCGTCCCCTGAACCTGCGCCGCCCAGGGAGCCCGACTGGGGAGCATTCCCCCACGGCGCAAGAAAGGCGCAGGCCTTCGATGATCTATCGAATCCCGCGCGGGGGAGCTTGACTAAGAACAGGGGTGTTCAACCGATCGCGCAGGATCGAAGGGTCGGGGCCCGCTGAGCAGCCGAAGGAGAAGCGATCAGACCAACGGCGAGTGTGTTATCGGAGGAACGTGCACGGCGAAGCAGGCACGGGTGGAGGCTCGCTCGAAGGCAGGACCCCGGTCCGCCGGCACAGAGCCGCGCGCGGCCGAAACGGAATCGCGCGCGTCAGTAAGCGGTCCTTCGCGAACTCCCCTGATGAAGTAAGGCGAACCATGGATCGCCCGTCGCCTGGCGATCCGTCACTCGACTTTCCAATCCGTCCCGTCGGCACGGTCCTTCAGCGTGATGCCGAGCTTCGTCAGCGCGTCGCGGATGTAGTCGCCCGTCTCGAAGTCCTTCTTCTTGCGCAAACGCAGACGCACATCGAGCAGGACCTGCATGACCTCTGAAAGCGTGTGGTCCGGCGCGGCGGTCTTCGCAGCAGGCGCCTCAAGAAAAAGGCCCAGCAGTCGGCCGCGCTGCATCAGCCCGCCCGCCAACTTCAGCACGTCGTCCGCTTTCGCGTCGCCGTGGTCCATCGCCGCATTGATCGGCGAAACCGCATCGTGCAGCGCGGCGATCGCGCCGGCAGTGTTGAAGTCGTCGTCCATGGCTTCGACGAATTCGGCGAAGAACGCCGGCCAGCTCGAACGATCCTGCTCGGCGATCCGGTCCAGCGGCGGCAGTCCGCCCCCGTCCACGAAGGCGTACACCGACGTGCCCGTTTCGCGCTGAACGCGCTCGAACAGCGTGGTGAACCGCTCCAGCCCCTTCTTCGTCGCTTCGAGATTCTCGTCGGAGAAGTCGATGGGGCGGCGGTAGTGCGTGCTGAGAATGAAAAACCGCACGTGCTCCGGCGACAGCTCCTTGAGCAGGTTGTGCAGCGTCATGCGCTTCATGGCCGCCAGGGCTTCGGGGGACGTGTCCGACTTGGACACCTTTTTGGTGTTGAACCGCGTCAGACCGTGGTGCATCCAGTACTTGGCGAACACCTTGCCCGTGGCCGACTCCGACTGCGCAATCTCATTCTCGTGATGCGGAAACAGGAGATCCATGCCGCCGCCGTGAATGTCGAAGGTCTCGCCCAGCAGCTTCGCGGACATGGCCGAGCACTCGATGTGCCAGCCGGGGCGGCCCTTGCCCCACGGCGAGTCGTATTTCACTTCGTCCGGCTCCTCGGGCTTGGCCGCTTTCCAGAGGGCAAAGTCGCCGGGGTGACGCTTCTCGCCGCTTTTCAGCTCGCGCTGCCCGGTCTGCTCGTCGATGGAGCGGTGCGAAAGCTTGCCGTAGTCGGGGTCGCTGGTCACGTCGAAGTACACGTCGCCGCCCGCCGCGTAGGCGTGCCCGCGCGCGATGAGCCTCTGGATCATCTCGCAAATGCCGCCGATGTGCTCGCTGGCCTTGGGCATGTGGTCGATGCCGCCGCCGGCATGGCGCGCATCGCCATCGCCGGCCGTGCCCGCATCGCCCGCGCCGTCGCCGGGGTAACCGATGTGCAGCTTCTTCATCGCGGTGAGGTAGTCGCCCAGAATCCGCTGCCCCAGCGCCACCGTCGTCGTCCCCTGCCGCGCGGCCTCGTCGATGAGCTTGTCGTCCACGTCGGTGACGTTGACGACCCAGGTGACCTTGTATCCGCGGAAGGTCAGGTAGCGCTTGATGGCGTCGAAGATAACGGGCCCGACGGCGTGCCCGATGTGCGACGGCTTGTACACCGTGGGCCCGCACAGGTAGATGCCGACGCGCCCGGGCTGAAGAGGTTCAAAAGGTTCCTTTTTCCCCGTGAGGGTGTTGTAAATAGAGATCGCCATGATCGTGCGAACGTAGCGAAACGGCGGGCGAATGACAACGGGGACGGCTGGACAGAGCCGCGCCCGCGTGACAGCGCGGCTCTGTCAGAGCCGCGATCGTGAGAAAGCGGGTGTTCCCGCCCGGGATGCGGTGCGACTCACTTGCTGACGCGCGCGGCTCTGTTCAAGCCGCGCCCCGCTCGGGTTTCGCGCGCTTATTCGTACGCTCCCATGTTCGGTCCCGCGCCCTGCCACGGGACGGGGTTCGGCGTCTGGCTCAGCGCAAAGTTGAGCGCGTCGATCCACTTGGTCTTGTTCTGCTGCTGGGCCTGCGTCAGGAGACGCTGCAGCTCGGCGCGGATCTCGACGCCGGTGTCCAGCGCGGGTGATCCGGAGCGCAGGTGCAAACCGGGCGCGTCGCCGAAGCTCGCGCTGTCCACGTCCGTGTTCACGCCGGGGTTGCCGGAGTTCACGAACTTCGGGTCGCCTTCCGTCGAGCGCCCGTCGAGATCCGTGCGCAGCCGCTCATCCCAGTCCTTAATCCAGCGGTCGCCCCACAGGTTGTAGTCGGAATCCGCCACCGGCGGCTCGACTTCGTTGCCGCGCAGCCGGCACGACCAGAACGGCGCATTGCCGGGATCAAACGCGATGTTGTTGCGGAAGATCACGTCCATGTCCTCGCCGTAGGTCACGTCCAGACCGGCGTCGAAGCACGTGTTGTTGTGCGCCACCACCGGCGGCGGGCGCTCGCCGCGCTCGATGTCGCGGTAATTTCCGGCCATGTCCAGATGCCGCAGCTTGTTGTTGAACAAGACGTTGTAGCGCACGAGATGCCCGCCGTCCGGGTCGATGTTGGACTCGTGCGTGCCGATCTTGATGCCGCTGCCGTCGCCGCGGCCGTTGTGGTCATAGACGGTGTTGTGTTCGATGAGCACGTACATGGCGCCGTTGCCGACGTCGATGCCGTCGTCGTCGTTGCCGTGAATGACGTTGCCGCGGATGACGGAGTAATTGTTTCCCGGCCCGCCGCACTGGATGCCGTCGGAGTTGCCGCCGTAACTGGGGTCCACGTTGTCGTGGCAGTGGTTGTACTGCAACGTCATGTTCGTCGGGTGCAGCGTGGTGGTGTTTGCGCCGGCTTTCAGGCCGTTGACGTTGCGCGCGACCTCGCAATACTGGACGACCACGCCCGTGCCGCCCCAGTCGATGTAGACGCCGATGCCGCCGTTATCGAGCGACTTGCAGTGGTCCAGCAGCGTGTAGCTGGAATTGCGGATGAACATGCCGCCGCTGACGCCGCCGCGCGCCGTCAGCCCGCGCAGCACCACGTAGTCCACCTGGCGGTAGCGCGCGTTGACGTACACGACCCAGTCGCCGCCGCCCTCGTTGTCCAAAAGCACGTCCCCGTCGCCGAACGCCTGGAACGTCACGGGCGCGCCGCTCGCTCCGCCGCGTTGCATCTCGACCACGCGGCTCTTGCCCGACGGACGCGGATACGTCGCCGCCTTGATGTACACCGTGTCGCCCGCGTTCACGATGTCCGCCGCCTTCTGAATCGTCTTGAACGGCCTCGCCTCCGTGCCCGGGTTCGTGTCCGCCGCGCCGGGGTCGTCGCCGTCCACGTAGTACGACTGCCCCGCGCCGGCCTCGACGACCTGGATCACGACGGAATCCGTGTCCGCGGCGCCGCCGTCATCGGTGACGGTGAGGACGATGGTGTGAGTTCCGCGGGACAACGTGACCGTCGGATGATCGCCGGTGGCGATTCCATTGCCGTTCTCAGTCCATGCCCACGACACGATCTGCCCGTCGGAATCACGGCTGCCGCGCCCGTCGAGCGTAACGGCCTCTGAGCCGTTTCCATCGCCGTCGGTGACGGTCTGGTCCGGACCGGCGTTGGCGTCCGGCGCGACGTTGTCGCCGGAGGCGGTGTAGTTCTGGTCGGTGCGGTCGGTCGTCGTGGCGCCGTAGCTGCGCGAAGCGGGATCGAACGTGTAGTTGGAATGCTCGGGCGTGACCGTGCCCGACCACTCGTACGGCACGTGGACCACGTACTGCCCGTTGCCGTCGCTGATGGCCGTGCCGCCGCCGTTGCTCGCCGCGACGGTGACGCCGCTGACCGGTGAGCCGGACTGATTGCGGATGTAGCCGTGAACGATGGGACGCACGACCGCTTGCGCCACGGTTCCGCCGCTGCGCGAATCGTGACAGCCGACTTCGGATCCGATCCCCGCCAGCAGCAGCGACAGCGAGAGGGTGTGCGGACCCGCCGACGAGAACGTCCGCGTGCGCTGCTTGTGCGTGTTCATCGGTCCGGAGTCCTTCGCGCCGTCAAAGCTCCACGCGTACGTGCCGTCCGGCAGCGCGTCGCCGTTGACGGTACTGGCCGTGCAGGTCACGTTCAATGGACGCGCGCCTTCCAGAGGGTTGATCGTGAACACGACGGTCGGGTACACGGTGATCGTGACGCGCGCTTCCTCGGATGAATCCACGCCATCGGTGGCGTAGAACTCGAACGAATCCGCGCCGCTGTAGTTTGCATCCGGGGTGTACGTCACGACCGCCGAGTTGGGCGCGCCGTTGTTGACGACGCCAAGATCGCCGTGCGCGGGAACGCGGGTGATGACGAACGTCAGGTCGTCGCCTTCCGGATCGCTGCCTTCCAGCAGAATGTCCGCGGGCGCGTCCTGCAGCGCGTAAGCGTCCTGGTCCGACACCAGCGGTCCGCCCGCCACGGAGATCGTAAACGTGCCCGTGTTGGAAAAGTCGATTCCATCCGAGCAGCGGAAGCTAAGCACGTCCGTGCCGACGAAGTCCTCATCCGGCGTGTACAGCACGGTGGCCGACGAGCGGCGCGAGTTGTCGATCGCGCCCAACCGACCGAACGAAGGACCGCCGACGACCTCGAACGTCAGGTCCTCTCCGTCGGCGTCGCGCCCGCGCAGGGTAAGCGTGATGCTCGTGCCCTGCTGCGTGGCGGCGTTTTGATCGGAAACGGTGGGCGGGTTGTTGTCTGATCCGCCGCCGGAGCCGCCGCCACCCGAGCCGCCACCACCGCCGCCGCCGGAGCCTCCTCCCCCGCCGCCGGCATCGGCCGGGTTCACGGTGACCTGCGTCTCGTCCGTGTCGGACTTGCCGTACTGCGTCACGCTCACCTGGAAGATAAGCGTCGTCGGCTCGGCCACCTCCGGCGCGAAGAACGACGTGGACGAGCGCAGGGCGTCGCTCAACTCCACCGCTTCGCCCGAAAGCTGAGTCCATTCGAAACCCAGCGTTCCGAACTCATCGCCGTAACTCCCCGTGCCGTCGAGCACGACGAGGTCGCCTGCGGAAACGGTCTGATCCGGCCCCGCGTCCGCGACCGGACCCGCCGACTGATTGTCGGTCAGATTCAGAATGATCACTTCAACGCGATCAACGTCGCTGTCGATCCCGTCCGAGACTTCGAGCTGGAACACGACGACGCTGTCTTCCTCGACGAGCGGCGCCGCGAAGGTGCAAACGTCGGCCTCGGAATCGAGCAGTTCGCCCTCCGGGCCTGAGACGTGCGTCCAGTGGTACGTCAGCGGCTCGCCTTCCGGATCGAAGCTGTCCGAGCCGTCGAGCGGAACGGACTCGCCTTCGTACACATAGCGGTCCGTGCCGGCATTGGCCACCGGAGGCTCGTTCACGCCCACGCCGGGATCGCCAAGGTCCGTGTTGTCGTTGTCGCCGCCGCCCGTGCCGCCCGTGCCGCCGTTGCCGCCGTCGTCCTGCGGGTCGGAGAAGTTGTCGTTGCCCGATCCGTCGCCGTTGCCGCCGTCGTTGGACGAAGGCGGCTGACCGTCGGAGGGAGTGGCGCCGCAGCCGGCCCATGCAGCCAACGCACCACACATGATGAGCAGAAGCGTGAGGTAAACAGCGTCTCGCCGCCACCGGTTCAAGCTCGCGCGTGCGATGCGGGTCGCCGCAGGGATGAACCACAAGGAACGTCCCACTCTCCGCAGGCGCAGGCCACCGTCAGCGTCGTCACAATGTGAATCAGCAAGGGCCGAGAACATGCTTCATTCCCCATTCCGCAAGGTTTGCCGGGCTTCCGCAGACTTCCGAGTTGAATGTAGAATTGAGCGCCGGCGGGATGGGAGCGGATCGGACGTTCATGCAGTGCAAATGCGGACTTCACCCGCGGGAGCGTCCGGGAAGCGAAGGGGAAAGCTCAAGTCGGACCGGACGGCGCCCTCAGAGCCGCGCCTATTCAGAGCCACGCCATTTCAGAGCCGCGACCGTTTAGAGCCGCGACCGTGAGGGAGCGAGCGCTGCCGCCCGGAATGCGGTGAGTCTCGCTCGCTGACGCGCGCGGCTCGGCCACGCTTCTCCAATTGAGCCACGCGCTTGCAGTCTCCGCACCCTCGCCCTTGAATGCCCTCCATGGACGGGCCGAGCCTCGACCAAAAGGGCAGAGAACTGCGGGGCAAATGGACTTGCGCCGCGGGTGCCGCCGGAGCGGGGCGGCTGCGCGGCGCGGGTTACCTTCTTGGCGTAGTCGTGCTCGCCGGTTACGTCATCCACGCTGGCGCCTTCTGGCCGCAGGTCAACGACGACGCCTTTATCACCTTCCGCTATGCGAAGTTCCTCGCGCTGGGCCGCGGACCGTACTTCAACCCCGGCGAGCACGTCGAGGGTTACACCAACTTCCTGATGGTCCCGCTGATGGCCGCGGCGTGGCTGGTGGGCGGAGATGACGCCGTGTTGCCGTCGGCGAAAGTGCTCGGCATGTTGGCCGGATGCGCGGCCGTGCTGGCGAGTGCGTCGCTGTGCCGCGACTGCCTGCGGATCATCCTGCCGCCTGCTCGGGAGGGGAGCGCGGCCCGAGGGCTCTGCTGGCTGGCGGCGGCGCTCGTTGCCGCGAGCAGTGCGGTGGCGCTCAACAGCACGACCGGACTTGAGACGACGCTGTTCTGCGCGTTCATCTCGCTGGGGCTGGCGGCGATGGCGCGCGCGGCGACAACGCGGCGATGGCGCTACGCGGGCGTTTTTTTCGCGCTGGCGGCGCTGACAAGACCGGAGGGCGTCGCGGTTTTCGGCGTTGCGGCGCTGCTGCATGGGCTGACGGCGCGCCGGTCGAGCCGCGGTTACTGGCGGCGCGACGCGGCCATCGTCGCATGTACCTGCCTCGCGCAACTGGCGTTGCGCCTATGGGCGTACGATGGCGAATTCCTGCCCAACACCTACTACGCAAAAGCCAGCGGCATGCCGATGCACACGCCGGGGCAGTACCTCTTCGGCTTCGCGCATTACCACCTCGCGGCCGGCACGGTCGGCGCCGCGATGGCCCGGCTGCTCATCGCGCTCGTCGCGCCGTCGCTGATGCTTCTGGCCCATCGCACGCGCGACGCTGAGTTCGTGCTGGAGGATCCGCGGAACAACGCCGGCGGCGGCGATCAAACACGGAGCACCCACGGAACCTGCGCCGGCGACGCGCCTCGCCCGGACCTTGGACCCGACTGGCGCGTCGCGCTACCCGCCGCGGGCGTCGTGGCCTTCGGATTCGCGGCCGTCTTCGCCACCGGTCCGGACTGGATGCCCGGATATCGGCTGCTCGTCCCCTATGTCCCGGCGTGGTCCGCCCTCGCCGTCACCAGCCTGGTCGCACTGGTCAGCGTGTTCACGCGACGCGTCAGCGCGGTCGCCTGGCCGATCGCGCTTGTGCTTGCGGGCGGCGTCTTCTGGGCGCAGTGGCCCCGCTTCCAGCGCGATCGCCGCAACTGCCTGACGCGGGCCGAAGGGTATCACGCGGGGCACGAAGCGCTCGCCCGCTGGCTCGCCGACGCGACGACGCCCGGACAGACGGTCGCCCTGATGGACATCGGCATCGTCGGCTTCCGCAACCCGGACCTGCGCATCCTCGACGTCACCGGGCTGACCGATCGCTTCATCGCCAAATCTCCCGGCGAGTTTCTCGGCAAGGAGTTCGATCCTGCCTATGTCTTCAATCGCGCGCCCGAGGTGCTCGTCATCGTGCTGCACACGGCGTACGAACCCGACGGCACGGAAGACTGGAACAAGCTCATCCCGTTCACGCCCATTGAGGAGCGCCTTCTGGAGCACCCGGAGTTCCGCTCGCACTACCTCCGCCCGCGGGAAGTCCCCCCGACCGCCGACGACCTGGAGCGCCTCGCCTGCCTGACCGGAGCACATCGCGTCTTCCGCCACAGCTACCCCGGCCGCGCGTACTACCTCGCGGCTTTTCGACGGGACGCTGAATAAGCCTGGCGCCGCATGTTTTGCGAGTGCGCGGACCGGGCTATAATCCTCCATCGGCGCGATTGGCTCGCTGAATGGGTTCTGCGAGTTGCGGATTCTTCGCGCCTCAGGGAGCTTTTTCAGAATGAAGATCACGATTCAGTACTGCACGCAGTGAAACTACCTCCCAAAAGCCGCCAGTTTGGCGGACGCCATCAAGGAGGAGTTTGACGTCCAGCCCACGCTCATCGAAGGCCGGGGCGGCGTTTTCGATGTTCACGCGGACGGCAAGAAGATATTCAGCAAGCACGAAATGGACCGCTTTCCCGAGCATCACGAAGTCCTCAGCGGCATCGCCAAACTCGCCGGGAAAGGAAAGCCCAAGTCGTAGGAAGGAGCGGCAACCGTGTCAGCGACGATCCAGTGGCTGGGGCATTCCGCCGTAAGGCTGACCCTTTCGGACGGTCGCGTGGTGCTGATCGATCCCTGGCTGACGGGCAACCCCGCGTGCCCGCCGCATCTGCGTGAGCCGCAGCGCTGCGATCTGATCGTGGTGACGCACGGGCACGCGGACCACGTCGGCGACACGGCGGCGCTGATCAAGCGGTTCAATCCGCCGGTGGTGGCGAATTACGATCTGTGCTGCGCGATGGAGCGCGCGTTCGGGCGCGGACAGTACCGCGGCATGAACACCGGCGGAACGCAGGAGTGCGCCGGCGTGCGCGTCAGCCTCACGCGCGCGTATCATTCTTCCGCGCTGGAGACGAAGAACGGGGCGGTTTATGCGGGAATGCCCAACGGCGCCGTGATTGCGGCGCCGCACTTGGCGACGGTGTATCACGCCGGCGACACCGACGTGTTCAGCGACATGACGCTCATCGCCCGGCTGTTTGCGCCGCGGATCGCCCTGCTGCCCATCGGGGACCTGTACACCATGGGCGCGGACGGGGCGGCGCTCGCCGCGGAGTTCCTCCAGCCCACCGCCATTCTTCCATTGCACTACCAGACGTTCCCCGCGCTCGCGCCGTCCGCCGACGCGTTCCGCGCCGCCCTCGCGCCGCAGCTTCGGGAATGCCTGCTTGTCCCCGCCGTCGGGCAGGAGCTGATGTGGACCGCGACCGGCCTCGAGCGGTGACGCTGGAATCCGGCCGGCGTTTCTCCTGCGATCAGGCAGCCCCCGCGTGCCGGCTGCGCCATTTCAAGGCGCTCGCCTTGGAACGCTCGTGCTTTGGCATGGCTCGCGCCTCGGCGTGCGCAAGGAATCCGAAGCCCAGGGCCGACGATGGAGACTTTGCGAGCGCCTCCTTGTGGAAAGCCCGTGGGGAACCTGGCTCGGACCCTTCTACCCATTGTCGGGACCCGCCGCTAATCTTTCTTCGTGCACGCAGCGCCGGGACGTCGCGCGAGCATACGGGAGAACGAAATGCGGCATTCAGATTGCGCCCGAACCCGGAGCCGGCTCGCCTGCTCCTTCCTGCTGCTGCTCGTTGCACTGTCCACAGCCCGCGGCGACACGCAGTTCATCCCCGATCGCCCTTGGGATCTAACGCACCTCAAGCTGGAGCTGAAGGTCGATCTGGAGAAGCGTCACCTTGACGGCATCGCCACGGTGGACCTTCGCGCGACACGCCAGTCGGACGCCATCGAGCTTAACGCGGTCGATCTGAACATCACGCAGGTCACGTTTGCCCGGGGATCTGGAAGCGCGATTGAGGCCAAGTACGACGCCACCGGCAAGCAGCTCAAAATTCCGCTGGACGGCTTGCCGACGAAGCCGGGGGACACGGCGCAGGTCCGCGTGAGCTACTCCGTCTCCGACCCGAAAGAGGGTCTGCACTTCTTCGCGCCGTGCGAAGGCGATCCGGGCATTCCGCTCCAGGTCTGGTCGCAGGGGCAGTCCATCGACAACCGGCGCTGGATCCCCTGCTTCGACGACCCGGGCGAGATGCAGACGTCCGAGTTGATCGTCACCGTCCCCGGCGGCAACGAAGTCCTCTCCAACGGGCGCCTCGAAAGCCGCGAGGATAACCCGGACGGCACGGTCACGTTTCACTGGCTTCAGGACAAGCCCCACGCCAGCTACTTGATCACGCTAGTCGTCGGCAAGTTCGCCGTGGTGCGCGAGGAGTGGCGCGGCAAGCCGGTGCTTTACTACGTCCCGCCGGGCAAGGAATCGCAGGCGCAGAACGCCTTCGGCCGCACGCGAAGGATGCTCGACCTGTTCTCGCAAAAGACGGGCGTGGAGTACCCGTGGGACAAGTATGCGCAGGTGTGCGCGGAGCAGTTCGGCGGCGGAATGGAGAACACCAGCGCGACGACGCTGGGCACGGGCGTGCTGCACGACGACCGCGCGCATCTCGACACCGACGTGGACGACCTCATCTCCCACGAGCTGGCGCATCAGTGGTTCGGCGACCTGGTCACGTGCCGCTCGTGGTCGCACGTCTGGCTGAACGAGGGGTTCGCCAGCCTGTTCGAGGCGATCTGGGCGCAGGAGGCCGGCGGCCGGGACGCGGCTCAAACCGTGCTGCACCGTTTCCGCGAGCAGGCGCTGGTCGGCGCCGCCGAGGCGCCGGTGGTGGACCGCGATTACAAGAATCCCAACGACATGTTCGACGCCCGCGTGTACCAGAAGGCGGGCTTCATGCTTCACGTGTTGATGGAGCGCATGGGCGAGGATGTCTTTTGGCGCGGCGTGAAGGAATACCTGACGCGCTTCCGCCACCGACCGGTTGAGACGCACGACTTCCGCCGCGTGATGGAGGAGGCCTACGGCGGTTCGCTGGAGCGGTTCTTCTACGACTGGACGGAGCGCGACGACCAGCCGCGGATTCACATCGAATACGCATGGGACGCCGACGCCGGTAGCGCCAAGATCGACATCCGTCAGAAACAGGACGGCGACCCGTTCGAGTTGCCGCTGGAATTTGATATCGAGGACGCGGGCGGCGCGGTGACGCGCAAGACGTATCAACTGGATGAGAAATCTGAAACCCTCGACGTGAAGGTTTCTTCCGAGCCGCGCCGCGTCAGCTTCGATCCGCGGCAGCTCATCCTCGGCGACGTTAAGATCGAGCTGCCTCATGCGTTGTGGATCGCGGAGCTGGCCGGCGGGTCCAGCGTTTCCGGGCGTATCCGCGCCGCCAAGGAGCTGGGAGAATCCAAGAGTCCAGAGGATGTGGCCGTGATGTCGGCGCAGCTTGCCGCTGAACCGTATCACGCGATCGCCGGCGTGATCGCCGAGCAGCTCGCAAGGGCTGACACGCCCGAGGCGCGCGCGGCGCTGATGAAAGGGCTGGATGCCCGCGATCCGCGCATCCGAAGCGCGTGCGCTTCGCGCCTCGGCAAGGTCGGCGAGGACGAGGAAGGGACGCAGCGGCTGCACCGCCTCATCACCGCGGGGGACCCCAGCTATGAGGTCGAGGCCGACGCGATCGAATCCTGGGCCCAGCGCCATCCGCCGGACGCGGTGGCGTTTCTGACATCCCTGCTCAACCGGGACTCGCAGGATGAAGTGATCCGCCGCGCCATTTTCCGGGGGCTGTCGGAACAGCACGAACCCGCGGCCGCGGAGCCGCTGCTGGCGTGGGTCGACCGCGGCAAGCCGAGCCTGTGCCGCCGGTCCGCCGTGCAGAGCTTGGCGCGCTACGTCGAGAAGCAGGAGCCGGACAAGGATTTGCTCAAGCGGATCGTCGCGGCGCTGACGCCCTTCCTGTCGGGCGAGTCGGATCGGTTCCTCGGCGGCGTCATTTCCGCGCTGGGGCAGATCGGCAAGCCCGCTGCGGACGCGCTGCCGCGATTGCGCGAGCTTGCCGCGTCCCATGGAAGTGATCATGTCCGCCGCGCGGCGGAAAGGGCGATTGCGCAGATCGAACCCAAACGCGAGCAAGGTGAAGACGACAAGCAAGGGAAGGCCGGCGACAAAGGCAAGAAGCGGAGGAAGCACGGGGATGACGAGACCCCGCCGCCCGCCGAGAATGCGCCGCCGCCGTCCAAGCGCGACCGGAAGAAGGCCGATCGAAACGCGGCCCACGGGACGACCGAAAAGGATCCGGCGCCAGGCAGTGATAGGGGCGAACCCAATCAGGAAGGATCGGAATCGGGACATGACTGAGCCGCGCTGTGGAATCCTCCGTCGACTGGGGCTTGCAACGGTTGCCTGCCTGCTCGCCTGCGCGCTGGCGACAGGCTGCAAGCGAAACGCCGCGCCGCCGAAGACGCCGCCGGACCCGCTTGAGGCGCTGAAGAAGACCGTCGCCGAACTGCCGCTGCCGTCGGCTGCCGCCCTCGATCCGATGGTGCGTGAGCAGCTCGAGGTGAACTTCGCGCTGCTCACGAAGATGGCCGATCCAGCCGCCACTCCGCAGGCTGCGTTCAGCATCGCGCGACTGCTGCATGGGCAAGGCCACCTGGAATTCGCCCGCGACTGGTATGGTTTCGTGCTGGAACTGCTGAAGCGCGACGGGTTCAAGCGTTTTGACGACGACGAGTTTCTTTGCTGGTACTACCTCGCGGACATCGCAGGCGCCCAGGAGCGATTCGACGCGTCCCTGAAAGCTCTGAACGCCGCGCTCGCGTTGCGTGAACGCGACGTGCCCGCCCTGCTGATGCGGGCACACCTCCTGCGCAAGCTGAATGCAGCGGGCGGGCAGGAAAGCTCCGCCGCGTCGCCGGACGCCCAGGTGCGCAAAGCCTACGAAAGCGTCCTCGCGCTCGAAGCCGTCCCTGAAGCACACTACGGGCTGGGCGATCTGGAGGCCCTGCGTAAGAATCCGACAACCGCCGAGGAGCACTTCCGCCGCGCCTTGGCTTTGGCTCCGAACTACCACGCGGCGCGTGCAGCGCTGGCAGCGCTTCTTCGAGGCTTGGATCGTGCGGGGGAAGCGGACGAGCTGCTTGCGGCAGGTTCCGCCGAGCCTGAAGACACCGGCTTCGTGGACCCCCATCTCCAGGCCTTGCGGCGGACCACGTCGCTTCACGGCCTGAAGCTGGCGCACTCGCTGCGATTGGCGATCTCAGGACGCGCCGAGGAAGCCGAGGTGGAGCTTCGCGCCCTGCTGCTCGCCGAGCCGGGCGACGCGGAGGCGTGGGACCTGCTGGGCACGATCATCAACGCTTACCGCGTGGACGCCGTCGAGGCGCGCCTGCGGCGGCTCCTAGTCAGCGAAGCGAAGAAGTGCTTTCTGACGGCCATCGAGGGCGACCCCCGGCTCTTCTCCGCGCGCGAGAATTACGCGATGCTGCTCCTGCAGCGCGAGAACAACCGCGACCTCGCCCTCGAGCAGCTTGGTGAAATCCTCGTCCGCGATGACGGCTATTGGAAAGCCCACTTCCACATGGCCGACATCCTGGTTCACGATCCCGTCGAATCGCGCCGCCGCGAATCCGCCCAGCTCGCCGAGCAGCATTACCGCAAGGTGATTCAGCACGATTCGAACAACATCGACGCCTACAGCGAACTGGTGTCGCTGATCGACGCCCAAGGACGTTCGAGCGAGGCCCATGACCTGCTGCGAGAGGCAGTCCGCGTCGCTCCGCACGATCCGGGCATTGCCAATCAGCTCGCGCGGTTTCTGCTGACGTGCCCCAAGCCGGAGCTGCGCGACCCGGTCAACGCCTTGGCGATCACCTCGCGCGTCAACGAGGTCACGAACAACCTCGCTCGGCTTGAGTTCCCGGAGTATCTGGAGACGCTGGCGCTCGCCTACATCGAAAACGCCCAGCTCGGCGGCGGGCGCAATCTCGATATGTTGAGCCAGGCGTACGACGTGATCCGCAAGGCCATCGACTCCGCGTCCGCCCAGAAACGGCAGGATCTTCTGCCGCGATTGCGCGAGATGAAAGCGCAGGTCGAGGGCTGGCTCAAGGAAGCGAACCGGCTGCCGAAGTAGAGGGAGCGGCACATGGCCAAGGCTCGCGTCAAACCCGCTGCCCGCGCCGTCGCGCCCGCTCGCGCCGGGCGAGCCACCGCCGCGCCCGCAGCCGCGCGCGCCACCGTCGCCCACATCGCCGCGGTGTTCGACCACATCGCTCCGCCGGCGCTGGCGCAATCCTGGGACAACGTCGGCTTGCTGGCGGGCGATCCGGATGCCGGCGTGGAGCGCGTGCTGCTGTGCATCGACCTGACCCCCGCGGTCGTCGAGGAGGCCCGGCGGACCCGCGCGGAGTTGGTTTTCGCCTACCATCCGCCGCTCTTCAAGCCGATCTCCAGACTGCTGGCCACCTCGAAGGCGACCGACTCGATCCTGTTCAACTGCATTCGCGCGGGCATCGCCGTGTACTCCTCGCACACCGCCCTCGATGCCGCCGACGGCGGCACGAACGACTGCCTTGCCGCGCTGTGCGGCATCGAGCGCCCGGAGCCGCTCGAATACGTGGATCCGCCGGCGCCGCAAGTGTGCAAGCTCGTGACGTTCGTCCCGCCGGAAGCGCTGGAAAAAGTCGCGGACGCGCTCTTCGAGGCCGGCGCCGGGCGGATCGGCGACTACACGCATTGCAGTTTCCGGCTGGAAGGCCAGGGCACGTTTTTCGGCGGCGAGTCCACGAACCCCGTGATCGGGCAGCGCGGCACGCGCGAGCGGGTCGCGGAAACGCGGCTTGAAGTCCTCGTGCCTCGCGCCGGTTTGCCGGACGCGTTGCAGGCCTTGCGCGCCGCCCACCCTTATGAAGAGCCGGCGTTCGACATCTATCCGCTTCAACCTCCCGTCACGCGAGGCATCGGGCGAGGCGGATCGCTGCCGCGACCGATCGAACTGCGGCGGCTTGCGCAGGCGCTGCGGCAGAAAACGGAGGCCTCGTGCGTGCAGCTTGTCGGCGACCTGAATCGCCGCGTGAATCGCGCCATCATCCTGGTCGGCGCCGCGGGCGACCTGCCCATCCGCTCCCTTCGCGGACCGGGTGACGTCATCATCACCGGCGAAATCCGTCACCACGACGCACTTGCCATCCGCCGGGCCGACGCCAGCGCCATTGCCTTGGGGCACTGGTCCAGCGAGCACCCCGTGCTCGTCCCGCTTCGATCCCGCATCGTCGACGCCCTGCCCGGAACCAAGGCTGCCATCAGCCGTGCGGATCGTGACCCGTTCTCGCCGGTGTAGCAGCCGACATTTTTTTGCAGAATGCCCCTTGACGCGCTACTATGCGCCTAGTAACATTCCGATATAGATAGTAGGCGACTTCGACAGGGCTTGTCGCAAGCCTTGATATGGCTGCAAGGAGCTGCTGAGCATGGCCGCGCATCCGCCGAACATCACGGCCGCCGAGTTGCGGATCCTCAAGGTCCTCTGGGATCTCAGCGAAGGCACGGTTCGAGACGTGAAGGACCGACTCGCCGACGACGCCGAGGGCGTGCCGGCCTACACGACCGTCATGACGCTGATGAACCAGCTCGCCGCCAAGGGCGCGCTGGAAGTGGACCGCACGCGGCAACCCTTCCTTTACCGCGCGATGCTCCGCCGTGAGCAGGTGCTGGGGCATCGGCTCAAGCAGTTCCTGCAAACCGTCTTCGACGGGCAGGCCGGCGAACTCGTGTTGCGCCTCATCGATGAGGTGGACCTGTCCCCTGAAGACCGCAAGCGCATCGAAGCCCGGATCGAGGAGTTGGACAACTCCGCCTGCGCCGCGCGGCCAGACCGCACGCGGGGAGGAGGGAAGAAGTCGTGACACAGTGGTTGTCGGAGAACTTCTCCACGCGCGCGGCGGAAGACCTTGCACACTGGCTCTTCACCTCCCTCTGGCAAGGGACGGCGGCGGCATTGGCGACGGCCTTGCTGATCCGCTTCGCGCTGCGTCGATGCCGCCCGGCGCTGAAGGGGGCTTTGTGGGTCGTGGTGCTGGTGAAGTTCGTGGTTCCGGCCGGACCGGCATTGGACTATTCGGCGGCCACGCTGTTGGCAACCCTGCACCCTGCGCTCTCGGCGGAATCCCCGTCAAAGGGCGCGACGGGCGGCGGTCCGGTCACGTTGACCTTGGTTCCTCTGAATCCCACGGCGTCTGCCGGCGCGTCGATTCCCCCCGTCGCCGCGGCAGGTTTTTCAAGGCAGTCCATGCTCTCGGTGCTGGTCGCGCTCTACATCGCCTTGTTGATCTGGATTTGTGCGGCGCGCGCCTGCGCCTACGCGCGAGTCGTGCGGCAGTGCCGCAGGCTCCCACGCGCCGAGCGTCGGACTGAGCAACTCGTGGCCGGCGTCTGCCGGAGACTCGGCGCACGACGGGTGCGCGACGTGCGCGTCAGCGAGGTGTATCCCGCTCCTTTTATTCTAGGTCTCTTCCGCCCGGTCCTGGTGCTTTCCACCCGACAGTTGGACGACGCTTGCGAGCTTGAGGCCGTCGTGCTTCACGAAGTGGCGCACCTGCGACGGGGCGATTTGTGGGTTCGTTGGTTGCAGTGGCTGGCGGGCACACTGCTGTTTTTCTGGCCCGTGGTTGCGTGGGTGAATCGGCGGCTGGACCTGATCCGCGAGCTGGCGTGTGACGAATGGGCTCTTCGTCACGGGCGGCTCTCGAACGGACAGTACGCGCGATGTCTCCTGAACGCCGTTTCGCCGGTCCCGGTCCGGCAAGGGGTGTGGCGACCCGTGGCGATGGCATCGAACGTTTCAACCGTGGAAAGGAGAATCGAGATGATCATGCAGCAGTGCCCGCGGCGAGGCGGGTGGGTTTCAACGGCGGCGGCTTGCACCGCGCTGGCGATCTGGTCGTTCTTCGTGCTGGGCGGGGCGAAGGCGGATTCCTCGAAGGCCGAGGAAGTCAAGCCGGTTCCCCAGGAGGAAGAGATCGTCGTCGAAGGCACGCCGATCGAGGTGGTACTCGAAGGATTCGAGCTGAATGACGAAGACGGCGAGTGGATCGAAGGCGCGGAGGGCGAGTTCGAATTCGACATCGTGCTCGACGGGGAGCTCGACGGGAACTTTGTGCCCATGCCGGGGATGCCACACGGCGAAGGTCAGGCGCACGCGCGCCTGATGATCCAGGGCGGATCGGGAGGAGGCGCAGGCCCGCACCACGTCATGGCCTTCGCGTCCGCGGGCGGCTTCCCCATCGTCCCGCCGGATTTCATCGAGCAGGCGCCGGCGGCGGACGTGGACGGGGACGGGAAGATCTCGCGCGAGGAGTACACCGCGTATCACATTGCGATCGCGCTGAAGGATCCGCAGGCGGTGCTCGCGAAGTACCCCGCGGCGGATCGCAACAAGGACGGCGTGCTCGACGCGATCGAGGCCGCCAGGCTCATCGCCCGTCCACCGATGCCGCCCATGATGTTCCATGGACTCGCCGCGCCGGGCGAACCGGGAGCGGCGATTGCGGTGGCCGGTCGCCCCATTCGCATCGCCATGAAGAAGCAAAATGAGAATTCTGAAACGGGCGAAGTTCAGGTCGAGGTGAACGTGGAGGGCGGCAACGAAGAGGTCCAGGTGGAAACCACGCCTGAGGGCGGGCAGATCGTTCGTCGCCGCATCATCCAGGCGGACGGCAAGGAGGAAGTCACCGTCGAGCACACCGGCCCGGGCGAGGCTGCCGATTCCAAATTCGTGGCGTTTCAGGAGCACAAGCCGCTGGAGTCCACCGCCGACTGGATGCGCCAGACGATCGTCTTCCAGCCGAAGACCCGCGACGTCAAGCCGCACATCGGCGAGCTCGAGCAGGCGATGGCCGTGGCGTTCCTTGAGCGGCATCCCGAGGCTGACGCCGATGGCGACGGCAAGGTCTCTTTGGATGAGCGGAAGGTCGCCGAGGAGAAGGCCCGCAAGTCGTCGCTGACGCGCATGAAGGAGATGCACGCCAAGATGCTCGAGCAGCACCCGGACTGGGACGCGAACAAGGACGGCGAACTTTCCAAGGAAGAGGTTCGCGCGGGCACGAACCGCGTCCATGCCGAAGCGGAAGCCAAGGCTGAGAAGGTCGAAGTGATCAAGGAAGCGCCGAAGCCGTAACGGCTGCTTCGGCCGAAGCCGGCGCCGGCGGCGGCTCGGATCTCAGCCGCGGCTTCGCGCCGCGTCACCCAGACATCCTCGAACAGCGGCGCCCCGTCGAGCACGATCTCGGCGGGGCGTCGTGCTTTTCATCGGCCCGCACGGCGATTATACTCGCACTTTGCATCGCAAACGGGCGAGCGACCACGGTCGAGGGAATGAGGCACATGGGCTTGCTGGATGGGAAATCAATTCTGATCGTCGATGACGATCCCGACATCGCCCGGGCGATCGAGGCGGCGCTGGGTCCGACGGGCGCCACGCTCACCGTTGCCCAGGACGGCGAACAGGCCGTCCAACTCGCCCTCTCCGGACATCCGGATCTCATCGTGCTCGATGCCATGCTGCCGAAGCGCAGCGGCTTCCTCGTGCTCGAAAAGCTCAAACCGGGCAAGAAGCGCGGTCAGAAGCCGTTCATCGTCATGATCACGGCCAACGAGGGCAAGCGCCATCAGGACTGGGCCGTTTCGCTCGGCGCGGACGGCTACATCAACAAGCCGTTCCGCATGGACCGCCTGCTTTCGACGCTGGAAAAACTGCTGGTTGACGCGGGACCGGCGAAGCCCGCATAATACCGCCCCCCCATCGGAGACTGCCGCCGACGTAGCTCAACGGTAGAGCACGGCTTTCGTAAAGCCGGGGTTGTGAGTTCGATTCTCACCGTCGGCTGTCCTGCGGCTGGATCCCGCCCTGTCATCCCTTGGTGGAACCCAAACCCGGACATGGGCCCTGTCGCCCCGGGCTGGGTGGTCAGGGTTCAGGGTTCAGTGGTTAGGGTTCAGAATGGGGCGCTGAAACGGACGTGACGTCAGTCACCCCGGCGCAGGCGGGGGACCGGAGCGCCTCGGAAGCCCACTGGATTCGTGCCTCGTCTCTATCCGCCGGCTGGATTCCCGCCTTCGCGGGAATGACGGACGTCACGTTTCACCACCGGGCTTATGCCTCGACCAGTTCGCGCACGCCGTCGGCTTTGAGCACTTCCTCGGTGGGAACCATGGTGATGACCTGCCACGGGCACACCTGCGCACAGAGCTTGCAGCCGATGCACACCACCAGATCAATCGTGCACACGCCCATGGCGTAGCCGGGGTGCTTGGGGTCGGAAATCTTGTCGATGCAGTCCACCGGGCACACCGTCACGCAGGCGTCACATCCGGTGCACAAGTCCTCATCGAGGATCGCCAGTTGTTTCGGGAGTTTCCGCTTCTTCGCCATCGAACCTCACGCCCCAAGCCCGTCAGCCGCGCGAACGACCGTTGGTCCCATGACCGTGGCCCTCGCCATTCCTTGGGCCATGGCCGTTGCCGTTGGCGTGGCCGTTGTAACCGTTCCCATTCGAGTGTCCGTTGACCTTCTTTTCGGTCAGAAGCTTATCCGGGATGGGCGATTTCGGCAAATCCCGCCGGATGGCGCGATCGGGCGGCGCTGGGGAGGCAACATCCTCCTCCAACCAAGCGGGGCGGCGCTTGGGGAACGTCTTGAGGTGAAGATCGGCGAGCGTCAGGAGCGCGGCGCCCTTCGCCTCAACCTGCCTCAGCGCCAGGTCCGCCTCCGACTTGTGCCAGTATCCGCAGGCCTCGGGAATCACGCTGACGCGGCGGTTTCGCGCGAGCAGCCCTAGGACGATGTTCTTGACGGAGTTCTCCATGCCGACGCCGAACACGATGTACTCCAGCGCGGGAAGCTGCGTGAGGAAGCGGTCGGCCTTGGGATTGGCGAAGAAGTCGCGGGTGCGTTTGCGGAAGATGACCTGGCGGAAGGAATCGAAGATGTCGATCGGCGCCCACAGCGTGTTGTCGCCTTCGATCAGCTTGTGCGAGGGCATCAGCGTGAAGCCGAGCTTGCGCTGCCCGGGGGTGCCGTCGATGCAGTGCACCGGCACGCACTCGCGCTCGATCTCCCAGCGGCGATGGGAGTCGAGCGAGGACACGACGGGGACGCCGTGCGCCTCGATCCACGCCATCGCGGCCTTCAGCGCCGGCAGGATCTGCCGGATGTTGGCAATCGGGAATGCCCCCCGAGCGTCGCAGAAATCGAACTGAGTGTTCAGGTCGATCGCCACGCAGTCGATGGGCCCGCCGTTTCTACGTGCGGACATGGCTCCCCCCCTCGGGTGCGCCTGCAACACGGTCCAACCCCGCTGCCCGCATCAGCGAAGCAGCGGAAGATCCGGGGCGAGTTCCAAGGGGAGAGTGCTTCTTTCCCCACCCTGAGTTCGCTCCTGTGACTTTGCGTCCCTGCCGGATGCCGGATTCTAGACCTGTTGCAAGACGCCGGCGACTCCGCATGGGCGCAGTCGTGTCGCGTCAGCGTAACCAGAGTCCGATCAACCCGCCAGTTCCACATGGTCCGGTAATCGGAAACTAACCTTCTGTCAAACAGAAGGTAGCGCATCAGGTCGTGGGCGTGAAAACTCGATGAATCCTGATGTGAAAACCGTGTGAGCTAAACTTCCGCTAAGGACAGGTTGACAGGCGCCAGGAAACGAATCTGATAACCGGAATATGCCCTTGCGATTCCATTTCTTCGACCCATCGAAAACCCGCAGCGCGGTCGCCCTGCACGTTGCAGTTGTCGCGGCGTGGGGCGTTTTCCTGATCTGCAACACCGGGTGCCGCCCCGATGGCACCCGGTCGTATCGTTATCGCGTGGCCGAGCCGTGGGAACTGAAAGGACCGTTCCGCGCGTTCGCCGCGCAGCCGCCGCGCGCCGCCGCTCCCGAGGGTGCGAGTGCGGAGTCGACCGAGCCGGCTGAGCCGACCGATGCACAGCCGGCCCTCATCGAAACGGACATCCCACCGGATGGACCGCCGCCTGATGAAGACGCCGGCCCAACCATCGAAGAACCTGAACTGACCACCGACCTGCCGGACGAGCTTGCCGCGCCTGGAGCAGATGATCTCGAAGCACCCATCGCGTCCTTTGCCGAGCGCCCGGGCCTGTTCTCACATGGCTTCCATGAAGACGAGGATTTCTGGTACCTCGACTCGGGCTTCCGCCTCGGCCAGGTTCGACTCGAGGAGACGTCTAAGCAGCTCGACCTTCGGCTCGATACGCTCATGGCGCTGGACACGGTGCACATGTTCGACGAGCCCGTGACGCCGCGCAACCGAAAGACGGACTGGGGCATGACCACGCAATACCTCGGCCTGGGCCGGCGCGAGACGGACTGGCTGACGTGGAACTCTTACCTCGGCTACGGCTTCGGCGGCGACCTCAATCACGACCGCCGGGTGATTCTGAACATCGACGTCGATTTTCAATACAACATTGTTTACACGGGCCTGACAACCGACCTCTACCCGTGGGGCAAACCCAAGCACGCCAACTATCCGAGCTGGCGGGAGCGATTCTACGCCAGCCGTCCCTTCCTGCTTTCCGGCTTCGAGATCGGCTACGTCCGCGGACGCGGGCGTGGATATGTCGGATTGGCGCCCATCGGCAAGATCTACAAGGACTCGCAGTCGATCGAAGATTGGCTCTTTTCGTATCTCGCCGGACTGGGATGGGAAGTGCCGATCGACGACCGCTGGTCGTTCGGCGCATCCATCCACTACACGTTCCACTTCTACCGCCCCGAGGAGTACAACGGCTACAACATCACGACCGCGCTGCGATATCGGTTTTAAGCCGCGCGACAGAACCGCTCGCACAACCGTGAAGTCCGCGGAGAGCGGAGGTGAGCGTCGGAGCCGGCCAGGGGTCCGCTGCAGCGGACCCGTTTTACTCAACATTCCAGCATTCCTCACCGGTCGGGCCGTCATGACTTAGAATGTGGTTGCCCTGCCCCGTTCTGGTCGGTCGATTGCGGCCCGCCTTCCCGAACACATTCCCGCGGGTATAATGCCGCTTGATCGATCCCAGGCGGCTCTGAGGGCGCGCGTGTGTCCGCCGATCGGCCGCACAACCTGAGCATCATGGAGGTTCAACCATGAAGCCGCGTCATCTCCTTGTCGGAGCGGCCGCCCTGCTGCTCGCCGCGTGCAACGCCGACCTCAATTCAGACCCCAATGGACTTTTCGAGTCGTTCTCCGACGCCATGAACAACCTCGAGCGGCGGATCGAGCAGGGGCTGGCCGACCCGCTGGACAGCGATCCCTACCCGCTGCTCATCGGCGGCGATGACGAACGCGTGCTTTATGCCACCAACCTTGGCGACATCCGACTGAACTACAAAGGCAGCACCAACGACGTCGTCCTGCCCGGCTTCATCGGCCCCAGCAATCTGTATGAACATCGCAACGGGCGCCGCGAACTGATCCGCCCTTTGATTCCTTCCGGCGCCTTCGGAGGGCTGGCGTCCGACGGCGACTGGATCGCCTACATCTGGGATGCGAACCTGCAAAGCGCGGACTCGCCCTTGCAGGTCGTTGTCGGACAGGTCGGCGCGGTGCTGGATGACGCCGTGGTATTTGAGGAAGACCTGTCCGGACCCGTGCAGGAGCGGCTCTCTGGAAGGTCTCTCGTGATGGACGACAACCGGCTGGCCTACCTGATCCAGCGCACCCGCTTAGGCTCCGACGGTGAAGAGACGGAATCACAGTCGGTCCTGCGCATCCACGACCTGACGCTCGGCACGGGGGCAGCGGCGCCGGAGATCGAACTGGGCCTCATCGCGGATCAGTTTGATTTGCGCGGCGACGCCCTGGCCTATCTGAGCGTGAATGCAGACCTGGCCACGTTTCAGCTCGTGCTCCACAACCTGGACACCGGCGAAGCTCAGGTGATTGAGGAGCACACGCGTTCCCTTGAGTCCCAGGACGTGGTGTACCTGACGCTCAATACGCTCGTCTGGAGCGAGCCGACCTCGGGCGGTCTGATTCGGGTCAGCCGTTTCGATCTCGCCGGCGGCGGGCAGAACGTCTGGGCGGACTCTGTCGTCGGGCGCCTCGTCGGCGCCACCGACGATTTCTTCATCACCGAGGAGCGCGTCGAGAACTTCCCCGATGAGGCCAACCGCATCGTCGTCCGCCGTTACAACGCGGAGGGTGTCGTCACCCAGCTCGCCGATTTCCGCGCGGACGGTCTCGCCGGGCAATCGCGCATTCTCGGGAACCGCGCCGCGTGGGTGAACCCGGACCGCGAGATCGTCCTCGCTCCGCTCGCCGGCGGCGATCGAACGCAGTTCAAGCCGTTCTGAGCGGGATGGGGCGAGGGCGATTAAATCTGAATCAGGCGCGCCGCTCATTGTCGCAGGGGTGGGATTCAGAACTCCTTCCCAACCTCCCCTTGGAAACGGGAGCGGTGCGGAACGTCGCTTCAACCCGGTACGAATATCCGAATGGCCGACGCGGCTGCTTCGAGCTTTGCGGGAGTCTCCGCCACGCGCTCGCCGTCGGCCCAGAGTTCCAGCGGGCGATCCGCCGTGATGTGAAGCGAGCGTGTCCTGAGAAGGTGGACTCCCTTGCGTTCTTCGTGTTTGCCGGCAATGACCTTCAGCAGAGTTCGGACCAGACGTAATTTCGGCGCGTCGTCGAGAATGCAAACGTCCAGCAGCCCGTCCGTCGGCGACGCCCGCGGCGCGACGGGGATCGCGCCGCCGTACGTCGCGGTGTTGGCCGTGGACACCATGAACAACCGCCCGCTGCGGGATCCGAAGTCCCCTTCCATCGAAACCTGCGGCGATGCATACCGCATCAGCACGCGCAGCGCGCCATACAGATACGCCGGCGTCCCCGTCAGCGGCATCTTCATGCCATCCACGAAACGCGAGACGGCCGCGTCGAAGCCCATGGTCGCCACCGTGCAGTAGTGCCGGCCATTGACGCGACCCAGGTCCAGCGCCATGGCGCGACCCTCCGCGATCACCCTCGCGGCTTCCGCCGGTCCCAGCCGCAGCCCCAGCGCGCTGGCCAGGTCGTTGCACCGTCCCGCAGGGATAAGCCCCAGCGCCGGCGTCTCGTCGCCCAGTTCCGCTCGCAGGTCCGCCAGAACGTGCGCGACCTGCTGAACGGTCCCGTCACCCCCGCAGGCGGCCACGCACCCGAATCGCCCGGGCGACTCCACGATGGCCGAGCGCGTGAAAGCCTCTGCATCGCCGCCCGCCTGCGTGTAGCGCAGCTCCACCTGCCGGGCAGCTTCGCGCAGCGCGCGGGTCGCGGTCTCCGCCGGGTGCCCCCGCCGCCGCCTCCCGCGGCCCGAAACCGGGTTGGCGATGATGAGAATGTCGCGCGTCGAGCCGTTCACCGAAGATCGCACATCAGCACGGGCGGGCAATGGTAGTACGCAATCGACGCATCCCGACCCACCCGACCCCGCGCCCGTTCCAGGGCCTCCTCCAGCGTCCTCGCCGATGCGAACCCGATGCGCTCGCAGGCCGTCGCGCTCCGGGGAGCGATGGTGATGACCTCGCCCATGTGCGCCATGCCGTGCGAGCCCCAATACCACATGTAGAACGGATGAACGCCGTGGTAGGCGTGGGACGTGCGATACAAATGCCGGTAGTGATCGCTCTCGGCGTACTTCTTCTCAAAACGCCGCTCCAGTTCCCGGGGGTCGCGCGTCTGCGAAAGGCACTCGTGGTAAAAGTCGTAATACGACGGATGATGCGTGCGGTTGAACGCCTCCTGCACGGGATGGTGCAGGATCATCACGCCGCCGCGCCGCACCAGCGGCCTGCCCCGGTAGAAATTAAAGAAGTACCCCGCCGACAGGCATTGCACCAGGATCGGGTTAAGAATCGAGTTGACGTTGTACGGGCCCAGGCTCGGCAGGCCCACCAGCACGATGTCGTACTGCCGATCCACTTTGACAAGCTGCTGAAGATCCACGTTGCGCAGCGTCGCCTCGTGCACCGGGCCCGTCGCGCCGGCATGGACGCCGGTGACGCCGTAGGGCGCGGGCAGCGCGTTGTACAGCTTGCGCCGCAGCGGGAAGGGCGCCAGATCGAGCGCGGTCTTCATGCCCGCGTAGGTGATCCGGTCGCGCAGGTTCCACCGGTGCTCGCGCTTCTGCAGAAAGCCCAGCATCGGATCGAAAAGGTCGCCGTTCAGCGTGGTCTCGATCGTGAAGATCTTGACGTGCCTCGCCACCACGGCGCCCATGCGCTCGCACGAGCGGTGGAAGATGCTGGCGGGCGGGTCCATGTAGCTGCTGTCGTGCAGCATCGTGCAGGCGTTGTGGTGATGGCGCACGCTGCGGTACGTGGCAAGCCCCACCGGCACCGACTTGTGCCCGCCGTCCATCGTCACCAGGTTGATGTTGACGTAGATGATCAGGTCGCTCTCGGCCGCGCGGCGGTTGATTTCCACGTCTTCGCCCGTCTCGGTCGTGCCGAGGAAGGCGTTGCCCTGCGGGTCTTCCGCGTCGTGGTTGTACAGGCGTCCGTCGCGCGAAAAGCGCTCGAAGATCGCATCGCCCAGCATCCAGCGCATCTCCGCGGGCGTGATGCGGCGGTGCAGGCAGATGGCGCAGATCAGGTGAACGTCGGTCACGCCCGCGCGGTCCAGCTTGTCCAGCACGATCTCCATCACCATCTGCCGAACGTCGGGGCGGCGCATGCGCGGCAGCGGCAGGGACACGTCGTCGAACGCGATCGTGACCTTCCTGATTTTTCCGGTCTGAAGCTGCGCGTCGAGCGGGTCATCGCCCAGCGGATGGTCGATGGCATGCAGAATGACCGCCCGCGCGTCCGCCACCGGCGGCAGCGGCTCATTCGGGTAGATCACGTCCGTCCCCGCCGGCAGCCGCTCGCGCACGAAGCTCTCGCCGCGGTGCATCAGGAACGGCGGGTCGAAAGTAGTCACGGTGTGGATGTTGGGCGAAGCCATGTGGGATTTCGGATGTTTGGATTTCGGATATCGGATTTCGGATTTTCAATTTGAGATGCTGGATTTCAGATTTCAGATTTTCAATTTGAGATTTTGGATTTCAAACCTCAGATCCCCAATCTCACAATCAGAATCTCAGATTCCAAGTTTGCCATTTTCCATTCGGCATTCAGCATTCGGCATTCGCCATTCGCTATTCGCCGTTCGCTATTGCCTCTTGCCCGTTGCCCGTTGCCTGTTGCCTATCGCCTATTACCTCTTGCCTGCTGCCTCTTGCCTCTTACCTCTTGCCTGTTGCCTATTCCCTATTCAATCCGAAAGATCGTCTTCGCCGCCCCGCTGCGCTTCGTGTTCGTGGCGGAGCGCAGCGCGCTCATGTAGTCCGCCAGTTCGTACGGCCGGCTGAGAAGCGACGCCAGCCGCCCGCCCCATTTCTGAAAAAGCTCCAACGCATACTCAAACGTGTCCATCACGCGATCGCCGACTCGCTCCGGTCCGTAGGCATACGCCGCCTTCAGCGTCAGCTCCTTGTACCACAGCGGCGTCCAGTCCACGTCGCGCGGGACGGAGGGCATCCCCACCAGGACCATCGTGCCGCCGCTGCGCGTGAAGCGGATGGAGTCGTCGATGGAGGCGCTGCCCGCCACGCAATCGAACGTGGCGTCCGCCCCGCCGACCACGGTCGGCTTGCCATACTCCGGCTCGAACACGCGCGCATCCAGCGCCTTGCCCCACGCCGCGTAGCGATCCTTCAGAAGACCGTCGGAGGGGATCAACTCCGTGGCGCCCAGCGCGCTCGCCAGTGCGCGCTGGTGGTCATGCTTTGCCGCGGCCACGATCCGCGCCTCGCACCCGCTCGCGCGCAGCGCCGCGATCGTCAGCAGCCCGATGGATCCGCACCCCACCACCAGCGCCGTGTCCTTCGCTGAGAGCTTCACGCTCATCGCCGCGTGCAGGCAGCAGGCGAACGGCTCAACCAGCACGGCCGCGCAATCGTCGATCTCCGCGGGCACGCGATACACCTGCGACTCGTGCGCGACGAGCGACTCGCTCCAGGCGCCGCCCGTGTCGCGACAATAGCCCGTCTGAATGCCCGGTGCAATGCAGCCCTGCGCGACGTTGCGGCACAGCGCGTCGCGCCCCGCACGGCACGCGGCGCACACCGGATCGATGCCGCGCACCTTGCAGCCCAGCGCGGGATGAATCACCACGCGCTGACCCATGCTCATGCCGCGGACCGCGCCGCCGATTTCCACCACGCGCCCCACCACTTCATGCCCGAGCACGAACGGCATCGACGTCAGCGGCGCAAGGTAAGGGCTGCCCTTCGCCAGGATCGTGGAAAGGTCCGATCCGCAGATGCCCGCCAGCATGGGCCGCACCCGCACCCACCGATCGCCTGGAAGCTTCGGTTCGGGCAGGTCGCCGTAGCGGATGGGCAACAGGCCGCGCATGGAGTAGAGCGCGCGGAGCCGCGGCGCGACGAGCTTGAGCACGGCATAACGCGGCAGGCTCCGGCGGAACTCGATGCCCTTCATGCGCCCTGCGCCCCCCCCACGCCCGTTCGCGTCCATGTCTCGATCCGCCACCCGCGCTGTCGCGCCATCGCCGACAGCTTGCCGTCCGGGTTCACCGCCACCGGATGTCCAACCCGCTCCAGCATGGGCGCGTCCGCGATGCTGTCTCCGTAGGCATAGCTGCCCGCAAGATCAATCCCGTGCTCCTCGGCAAACCGGCTCACGCGCCGCGCCTTCTCGGCCTCGCCCACCGGCGGACCGTCCAGCTCTCCGGTGAACACGCCGTCGCGCTCGACCAGCGCCGGCGCGATCACGTCATCCGCGCTCAAGGCCTGCGCGAGCGGCGCGATCAGAAAATCAATCGACCCCGTCACCAGGACGACGCGCCGCCCTTCACGCAGGTGTCCATCAATGCAGCTTGCGCCCTCTGCGAATCGACGAGGCCGGATCACCTTCTCGTAGCACTCAGCGGCGAGCGCCTTCGTCCGCGCAGCCGGAAGCCCGCCATATCCCCGGTAGAACACGCGGTTGAACCACGTGCGGTTGATCTTGTCGATCAGGATGAATCCCACGCACTTGGCGAGGAAAGCGACGTGCCAGATCGCCGCGACGAGCGGGCGCATGTCGCGCCGGCGAAAGAAGGCGTAGTAGTGCACGATCGTGGAATCGACGAGCGTGCCGTCCACGTCGAAGAACGCCGCCTCGCGCGGAGTGGAACCGTCCCCGGCGCGGCTCATGAGGCCAGCGCCTCCCGCGCCATCCGCCGCACGGACTGCTCGACCTGCTCCATCATCGCGCGGTACGCCTCATAACGATCGGCGTGCGGATCGACCAAGGTGCGCGGCGGAACCGGCGCGCCGAACGCCACGCGCACCGTCCCGGGGCGGACGAATCGCTGCCCCTTGCGCAGGAGGTCGTAGGTTCGGGCAATGTGCACGGGCACGATGGGCACGCCCGCTTCGGTCGCCAGCACGGCCGACCCGACCTTGAACGGCTGAATCGAGCCGCTCTGCGATCGCGTGCCCTCCGGGAAAATGAGCAGCCCGTCGCCCTTGTGCAGCGCCTCCGCGCAGCGCCGCAGCCCCGCGACGCCGTCCGAGTGGCGATCGAACGGGATGGTGTCGAACACCTTGCCGAACAGGAACTTCTTCAGGGAGGTATCGAAGAAATAATCCTCCGCCGCCGCGATCCACACGCGCCGCCGCCCGCCGATCGCGGTCACCACCGCCGGCGAGTCGAGGTGCGAGGAGTGATTCGGCGCCAGAATGAACGGGCCCGTCGCGGGCAGATTCTCCACCCCGTGCGCGTCCACGCGGACATACGTGCTCATGAACGCGATCGTTCCGCCGCGCAGCGCCCAACGCACCGGCTTGAGCGCCGGCGGAAGACCGCCGTTCAGATCGCCCGTGCGCCCGTTCGACAAAACGCTTCGCGCGAACACGTCCGGCTCGCGCCTCGCGCCGGCCACCGGCTTGCGGCTGCCGATGCGCGCCAGCAGGTCGCTGACCCGCGCCAGCTCGCCCGACTCCTTCTCCGAGATCTTCATGCGGAAGTTGGCCTCGATCTCGCTGACCACCTCCAGCCGCGCGATGCTGTCGATCCCCAGGTCCAGCAGCAGATGAGAGTGCGCGTGGATCGCCTCCTTCGGCAGGCGCGACACGCGCGAAAGAATGCCCCACAGGCACGACGCCGCCGGCGATGACAGATCGACCTGAATCTCCCCGCCCGCCGCGTCCGGCCGCGTTTCGGCTGCGCCCTTGCTCAGCAGCATGTCGCGGATCAGCCCGCGCTTCGCCTTCATCGTCGAAGTCTTCGGAAGCTCCGTGTGCCAGAAATGAAATGTCGTGATCCGCTGGTGACTCGGCAGGCTCTCCGCCACCTCCGCCGCGGCTGAGCGGACCTCCCGCTCCATCGACGACACGTCCAGCCCCGGCGCGGCCGAAGGGTCGATGACGGCCACCGCATGAACGGCCTCGCCGTGCGTCCGGCTGCAGGGCATCGCCAGCACGCAAAGCTCCTTGACGTACGGCAGCTCGCGGTAGCGGAACTCGACCTCGTCCGGGTACACGTTCTTGCCGGAGGACGTGACGATCAAATCCTTCGCCCGCCCCGTGAGATACAGGTTGCCCACCGAATCCTGCCAGCCGAGGTCGCCGGTGCGCAGCCACCCGTCCACCACCAGTTCGTCGGTCGCCTCCTTGTTCGACGCGTAGCCGCTGGTGCAGCTCGGTCCGCGCACCCAGACCTCGCCGATGCCTTCGAGATTCTGATGCCGGATCTCCAGCTCGACGTTGCACAGCGGCGTCCCCACCGATCCGGGCCTGGCCGAGTCCAGCGTGCTGACGGTCAGCACGGGCGCCGTCTCCGTCAGGCCGTAGCCCTCGCACACCGGGAATCCCCAGCGGCGGAAGGCGTGGAAGAGTTCGGCGTCCAGCGCCGAGCCGCCGGAGACGAACATGCGCAGCCGCCCGCCGAACTGCCGGTGGATCGGCGCAAAGAGCACGCGCCCGTAGCGCCGCCCCGTCCAGTCGGACACGCGCTCGGAGGCGCGGAACAGGAATCGCTTGAACTTCCCCGCCAGCGCGACGTTCTTGAGCACCGAGTCGTAGAACATCCGCAGAATGCGCGGGACGACGAGCATGACCGTCGTGCCCGTGGACTGCATCGCGGCCACGATTTCCGGGCCTTTGAGCTGGTCGAGGTAGGTGATCGTCGCCCCGCAGGCGAGCGGCGCCAGAAACCCGCCCGTGAACTCGAACGCATGATAAATCGGCAGAACGGACAGGAACTCGTCCGTCGGACGCAGCGGATGCCGCTCCAGCAGCGCCCGCGCGTTGGCGATGAAATTGCGATGCGTAAGCTGCACGGCCTTGGGGGCAACGGTCGTGCCGCTGGTGAACAGGATGGACGCCAGCTCCGAGCCGCTGATGGGATGAGCGTCGGGACCGGCGTCGCGGCTGGCGCCCGGCGGGGGCACGAACGGGTCCGCCAGCAGTGCCAGCGGCGCATCACCGCCTCCGCGCGACTGCTCCAGCTTCTCCAGCGTCGTCCGCCCGGCGCACATCAACTTGCCTTGCGCGAACCGCGTGGACGCCCACGCGTCCTCCCCGCGAAGCTGCGGGTCCAGCGGAATCGCCGTCATCCCCGCGCGCATCAGCGCCAGGAACGTCAGCCCCCACTCCGGACCGTTCTCCGCGCAGAGCGCGACGCGATCGCCCGCGACCAGCCCGCGCTCCTCCAGCCGGCGCATGATGACGCCCGTGGCGCGCAGGGCGTCGTCGTAGGTGTAGCGCACCCACTTCTTCTCGCGCAGCACCTGAAGCGCCGGCTTGTCGGGATACACGCGGGCGACATTGCTGAACGCCTCGAACAGGCTTTCCGTGCGCAGCGATTCTCCCGCCTTCAGCGCGGTCCTGCCCTCCGCCGCGACGAGCCGGGCGCTGGGCTCCGCCCCCGCGCCGAGGACGTAGTTGCGCAGACCGGGAATGTGCCGGTGGACGATGTACTCCGCCCAGTCCAGCTTGCGGACGTCAAACGCGAAGTCGCGCGCGTCGTCCGGGTGCAGCTTCTCCAGCAGCCCCTCCGTGGCGTCGCACGCGAAGCGTACGTCGAGATGCGTGTATGAGGTGTAAATCTGCCCGAAATAAAGAAGCTGCTCGATCGAGCGACGCGCCATCGACACCTTGCGCCCCAGCTCCCCCTTGATGTGCAGCCGCCCCAGCCACGTCTTCGCGCTCTCCACGCGCGCCAGCCGCCGTTCCCAGTACTTGCGGAAATCCTCGCCGTCGATCAACTCCAGCGGGGCGGGGAACACCGGACGATGATCGTCGTCCGTCAGCGGGCGGTGGTGAAACCCTTCGTGCATGTAGCCCGTGAACTGGCGGATCAGCATCGGGTTGCGATCGCTCGACGCGCAGTGATACACCGGCACGCCGTCGCCCCCGCGCGCCTCAAGCGGCGCGGCGGCCACCATCGCGCCGGCCACGAAGTCCACCGGGATCAGGTCCAGGGGAACATCCGGGTGCGCCGGAAAATTCTTCAGCTTGCCGCGTCCGTAGGCCACCAGCAGCGGATCCGCCATGCGCATCCCGTCGATCCACCCCGGAGAAGGTTCGTCAAAGCCGCCCTCGATAATGGCTGGACGCAGGATCGCCAGCGGAACCTGCCCGCGGCTGCGGACGAGGAACTGCTCGCCCAGCCACTTGGTGAACGTGTACGTGTCGTTCCAGCCGCTGCGCCGGGCGGCGCTCATGCCCGCCTCGATCAGCTCCCGGCGGCAGCGCTCGTTTTCACCGTCGTACCGCCCGACGATCTCCGTGCAAGTGGCGCGCAGGGACTCCACGACGGCATCGAGGTCGAAACCGCCCGTCTTCGGATCGCGCGGCAGCGCTTCCCGCGCCTGCTCCGGCGCGCTGAAGTCCTCCACCACCACGTCTCGCCGGATCCCGCACACGTAGCACGTCGAAACGTGCAGAAACGGCACGTTTCCCGCGTCGCGTGCGAACGCGAGCAGCCGCTGCGGACCGAATGTGTTCAGCTCCAGCGCCAGGTCCAGCCGCTCATCAAACGTCACCGTCGCGGCGCTGTTGACCACCACGTCGACCCGGTCCGCCAGCGCCTGGTACTCGTCAACCGCAAGCCCGAACCGCTCGCGCGTCAGATCGCCGGCGACGACGTGGACCTTCTCCTCGCACAGTCGCGCAAACCGGTCGCCCAGCGTCGCGCGCAGGCGGTCGAAAGCCGTCGAGCCGAGCACTTCCTGAACGACGCGCTGCCGCGGCGCGCGACCGTCGGCGCGCGGTCGCACGAGGAGATGTACTCCCCCGACGGTATCCACGCAGCGCAGCATCTTCTCGACGAAGACTTTCGCCAGAAAACCCGTCGAGCCGGTGACGAGCACCTGACGCCCCCTCCACCGATCGGCGATGCGCTGCATGGGCTGATTCTGCGTATGACTCATGTATTCCAAACTGGCGGACCGCCCGCGCGCCCACGCCGAGTCGCCCGGGTGGGTTCCGTGGGCCACGAGTATAATCCGCCCGGCTGCGTCAAGCTAACGAGACCTCAGGCAGGTGAAATCGCAGGGCAACCGCATTCCACGACTCGCCGAACGGGTGGCACGGTGTGGCGTACTCGCCTGACCGTGGCGAGCGAGGCAAGAGCATGGTCAACGGAGTACCGTAGACCATGCCACCCAAAGCGGACCCGCGCCATCCAAGGCAGACCCGCGCGATCCAAGGCGGCCCGCAAGTGCGCTGGATGCGGGCGCGACTCTCACGGGCGCGGCTCTCACGGGCGCGACTCTCATGGGCGCGGCTCGAAGCGCTCCTTGCCCTGCTGATCGAGCCACTCGCCGGACTGGTGGCATTCGCGGCACAGCGGCAGCCGTCCGCCCGTGTGGCACTGCTCGCAGCGCAGCGTCGGATGGGGAAACAGATTCATCGAATGCGTGAACGACCCTTCGGTGTACGTGCTCTCCTCGTCTTCCACTTTGTTGAAGAAGGTGTGGCACACGCTGCAATCCGAGGAAATCTGCGCCCCGTCCGCGCTGACGTGCTTGCCGTCATGGCAACGGAAGCACCCGGCGGAGTACATGTGCCCCACGTTCTCCGGATACGTCTTCCAGTCCACCTTCATGGCCGGGAAGAACGTATGATCGTAGATGTCCTCGATCGCGGTGATCGTGTTCTCGATGGCCGCCGCCTTTGATGCGGCGATCTGCGGATACTCCTTTTCGTAAAAGGACTTTACGCCCGATCGAATCCGCGCCGCCGCGTCGTCGTTGTCGGCGTACTTGCCCGTCAGCAGCGCCACGGCCTCGCGCTTGATAAACGGCAGCGACGGGTCGATGCGCCCGATGTCCAGGAAGAGGTCCACCGACTCGTACGGCGGACGGAAGAGGTGCGCCGCACGATTGTGGCAATCCATGCAGTCCACCGAACGGATGATCCCTGCCGGCGGAGGCTCGTCGTGCGACCGCCCGTCCGACCGGAACACGGTCTGGCGCCCGTCGTGGTCCGTCATCCGCACCCAGGGAACGTCCTGCAGCCCCTCGTCCACGGCGATGTACTCGATCTGCCGCTCCAGCGCCATGTGCCAGTGGATGCCCTCCGCCCGGCCCAGCAGTTCGTCCGCTCCGCCGATCTTGAGCATCATGCGCACTTCGCGCCGGGTGTTCTCCTCGTCCGGAGAGAAGTGCACGCGCGTCCGAAGCTGCGAACCAAAGAACTTCGCGGGCCAGTGACATTCCTCGCACGTGTCCCGCGCCGGGCGCAGCTCCGTGATCGCCGAGGGAATCGGCTTGGAATAACTTTCCAGCCACACGGCCAGCACCTGTCGCACGCCGGACAACTTCGCTTTCACGAACCAGCCGGCGCCGGACCCGATGTGGCACTCCGCGCAGGGCACCCGCGCGTGCGGCGATTGCTCATAGGCGGCGTACTGGGGTTCCATCACCGTGTGGCACGTCAGCCCGCAGAAAGAAGACGTCTCGGTGAAGTGGTACCCGTGATAGCCGCTGACTCCCAGCACCGGCAGCATCAGCAGCGTCAGCGCCAGAAACACCGTGACGGCCTTGCGCTGCCGCGCGTCATTCAGGTCGATGCGCGGCAGACCCAGACGCAGCTTCAGCGTGGGATCCGCCCGCAGCAGCTTGCGACGCCGGAGCACCAGACCCAGCGGCGTCAGCACCATCCCCACCACGAGAATCCCCGGCAGCACCATCAGCCCGATGATGTCGATGTACGGGTTGGCCGAGGGCGAAATGACCGTGAACAGGCCGAACGTCAGCAGCAGGATGATCGCCGCGACGATGATGAACAGCCCCGCGAGGCTGATGAAATTGTTCCAGATGGGCGCGCCCGGCGACGATGTAGACAATCTGGGGGCCTCGCCTGTGGGAGTTCCTTCTGCATCTGACATGTCCAAAGCTCCGAACGAGTTTGCCGACTTCCTCAAACCATGCGGATCACAATCCGTGCCGCAGCGCCCCCCCTCGGCCGCGCGGGCAGGTCATGGGTTCTGGCAGTCCTGGGCTGAATCCGTCCCCGGTGGGGGCACCGGCTTTCCTGCGGGTGTTCCTCCGCTGCAAGGAGCGGGCTGGTGGGTGGGAAGCTCTCCGACGCGCCCTCCCCCCTCCCTGCACGCCACACTGAAGCCGCTTAGCGCCCCCCAGGCTGCGACATCGTGCTCGAATGTAGCACTCCTTCCTGCTCACGCACGACGTCATTGCGTCCCCCATAGCATAAGCCTGCGCTAAATCGCTCACCAGTCAGCCCAGACGCCCCGCTGGGATGGGACCTTCGTCCAAATCCCATGGGCAAAACGGCCGATAGTTATATATGAATGTAGCACCATCGCCGCGCCGGACTCCGCCTCTCCGCTGTGCTTCCCGTGCAGACGCAAGTCCGCATCTGCATCGAGGCGGCGGGATCCCACTCGTCAGCGTATGTGATGCAGGCAAGTGCGATGCGGGCTTCAGGGCACGCAAGCTGGAGCGCCGTGGAAACCGAACGAAGTGCAGCGAGGGCGCCTCCACCAGCGTCGCACGCTTCATTGAGGTCGGGCGACTTCTCAACGGCGGGGGCTGGACAAGCGACAGACCGTCGGCATGATGCGACCTCGTCAGGGGCGGGTCGCGTAGTCGGTTCTATTACCGCAGGAGAAATCAGGGATGTTGAAGTCTAGAGACCTTCGGGCTTGGGTCGTCCTCACGTGCGGAACGGGTTTGGCGCTCATGCTGGGCCTGCTGATCGGGTGCCCCGGTTCAACCCCTCCACCCGATAATGCCAATGACAACGCGAACGGCAACAGCGGTTTGACCGGGAAATACGTGGGCGCCTCGAAGTGTTCCGAATGCCACGTCACCATCCATGAGGACTGGACCGCCACGCTCCACGCCGGAGCGCTCGAAACACTCGAAGCCATCGGGCAGGGCGCCAACGCCGCGTGCCTCGGCTGCCACACGGTCGGTTTCGGCGAGGAAGGCGGCTTCGTCGATCGCGCCACCACCAACGGCCTCGCCGGCGTGCAATGCGAAAACTGTCACGGTCCGGGCGGCGATCACGTGAACGACATCGGCGATGAGAGCAAGCGCCCAACGATCAGCATCTCGTCCAATCTCTGCGGCACGTGCCATCAGGGTGAGCATCATCCCAACTTCGAGCAGTGGGAGGGATCGGGCCACGCAGCCCTGAACGAAACCTTGGTCGAAGAGTTCGCCGCAGGTGCGGCACTTAACAACTGCGGCAACTGCCATTCCGGCGACTTCCGCTACTTGGCCATTATCAATGAGGAAACGGTCGCCGACGACTATCTCGCGGGACGCACGGCTGAGGAAATGACCCCAATTACGTGCGCCATCTGTCACGACCCCCACGCCCAGACGGGCAATGCCCCGCTGCCGGAGGATGGCCGCGACTACCAGCTTCGTTACCCGGAAATCGCCAACCCCACGCCTTCCAACACGATCGAGGATGCCACCAACAAGGAGCGGTTCAATCTCTGCGGGCAGTGCCACCACGACCGCGGTCGCACCTGGCAGACGACTTCGCGCCCGACGCACCCGTCCAACCAGGCCAACGTATACGTGGGCGAGATGCCGTTGCCTGATGAGGATTCCGATGTCCTCGTCCTCAGCCGCGTCTCTGTCCATTCCTTCGCCGCGGAGCAGTGCGCGACATGCCATATGTACCGACAGGATTTTGAGAGCGAGGAGGCGCCGGCCATCAGCGGCCACGACTTCGGCGTCAACACGGCGGGCTGCGTGAACTCGGGCTGCCATCCGAATGAGGACCAGGCCGTCGCCGTGCTGACTACGCTTCAGACGGAGATTCAGTCCCGGCTTGACGACATCCGGGAGCGTCTCGGCGACCCGGCGGAATGGGAATACGTCGCCAACGGCGGCCCGGACGAGGAGGGTCAGGCGCTGATCTCCGACGAGGTCAAGCAGATTCGCTTCCTCTACTACTACGCACTCGAGGACGGGAGCCTTGGACTCCACAACCCGGATTACGTCCGTGACATGCTCGAGAAGGCAGACGAACTTCTGACGGGGTTGGGGCTTTGATCCGCACGCCCGCGTAACGAGTCAGAAGAATCGTATGGCGCAGCATCAGAACCCCTCACGCAAGTGAGGGGTTTTTGCCGCGCTCCGCCTCATCAAGAGCGCGACTCGGATCAGCGGATCACAGTGCCGATGCCAGCCGCTCCGCAGCCGCCGGCGCGCCAAAGGAAGGATCCCGCAGCAGCCGCGCGACCTTTGCCACGCGCGACAGCAGCGCGCCGAACTCGCTCAGCGGATACACCGTCGCCGGGTCGCTCTTGGCGTGGTCCGGATTATCGTGCACTTCCATGAACAGCGCATCCGCGCCCGCCGCCACCGCCGCCAGCGCCAGCGTTTCCGTGAACTCGCGCTGACCGCCGCTCTGATGCCCACCCGCTCCGGGCATCTGGCAACTGTGCGTGGCGTCGAAGACCACCGGCGCAAAGCGCTGCATGCGCGGGATCGCCGTCATGTCGTTGACCAGCCGATTGTAACCGAAGAACGTCCCGCGCTCGGTGAGCAGCACGTTGCGGCACCCGCCTTCGCCCAGCTTGCCGATGGCCTGCTCCATCTCCTCCGGCGCCATGAATTGCCCCTTCTTCACATTGACGCAGCGCCCCGTCTTCGCCGCCGCCAGCAGCAGGTCCGTCTGCCGGCAGAGGAACGCCGGAATCTGCACGCAGTCCAGCACCTCGCCCGCCGCCTGCGCCTGCGACGGCTCGTGAATGTCCGACAGGATGGGCACCAAATACTCCTCGCGCACCTTCGCCAGCATGCGCAGCCCCTCCGTCAGCCCCGGCCCGCGGAAGCTGCGCCCGCTCGATCGGTTGGCCTTGTCGAAGCTCGCCTTGAAGATCAGCGGCAGATCGTGCGAGGAGCAGATGTCCGTGATCGCCTCGGCCAAGTGCATGGTGTGATCCGCGGACTCGAGCACGCAAGGTCCGGCAATGACCGCCAATGGCCTTCCCGCCCCGATCTGAATCCCCGCGATGCGTGCTGTTTGAAGCCGATTCATCTGCCGTTCATGCCTCGTGCGTGTTCCACTCCGAAATCCGGGCGACAAGGAATCATCCCGCGCGACAGAACAGGTCTCATCCCGCGCGCGAGAGGTCGTCGAGATGCGTGCCACTGCTCTCTGAGCAGTGTCCGCCCCCACCCCGCGCGCGAGAGGCCGTCGGGATGCGTGCCACTGCTCTGTGAGCAGTGTCCTCCCCTACCCCGCGCGCGGAAGTCAGGGACCCATTGTATTCAGGAGAGAGCACGGAGGCAAAAACAACGGCTCGAACGGGGATACGGCCTTCCACAGCCCCATGCAGGGTGAACACCGCACCAAGCCGCGGGCTTCAGCCCGCGCGAATCACAACACCGAACCGTGCATGCCGGTCCGCTCCGACCATGACCACCGAACCACCGATCGTGGTCCGGGCGAATGCGCCGGCGAGAACAGGCTCCACCGCCGCCCCGCAACGATCATGAAACCCTCTATCACTCGACCGTCACGCTTCGCGGCTCGAACTGCCCTTCGCAGACCGCAGCGCCTGCATCGTCTTCCAGGCGCGTGACCGAGCAGGTGTAGTCCCCCGGCGGGAGGTTGCGCAGTTTGATCTTCGCCCGGCCCTCGGCGTCGAGGCGTTTGCCGCGGGCAAATGTGCCCGCATCGCCCGCACATTCCACGGTGGCGCGCCCCAAGGGCAGCGACGTTGCGACCTTGGACTTGGCGACTCCTGCGCCCCCTGAGGCGCGATGCTTAAGCAATTCTGGACATTCCTGCGGACACGTGAAGCGGAGGAGGAACATGT
>JADZBE010000019.1 GCA_020852275.1 Phycisphaerales bacterium | reverse complement strand
GGTTCCTCCTGATCCCGTTGACAGAATAACGCCACATGTCAGGAGTATCCCCCCTTCCCGCCCGGCGCGCTATTAAAGTGTGGCGCGAATTATTCCAGGGCGCCAAGAGATATGGCCAGACCCCAGGCAGATTCGCCGCTGACCTCGAGGAAATTCCGGTCGGCTCGCGCCGGTTGGGGTGACGCCAACGGCTTGCCCAAGGGGTAGGATGCTCAACCGGCGGTGGCAAGAGGGTGGCACGGACCTCCCGGACGCGCTTCTTTCCGGAGGGGATTCCTGCGTCGGACGATGCGAAGCGGAATTCTGCAGAGGCGTGTTAAGTCCAGCAGCGACGGCAGAGCAAGCGCCGCCGCCCCGGCGAGATCGAGGATCACAAGCGAGGAACTGAACATGGCGCACATACTGGTCGTGGAGGATGAGCAGATTCTGGCCAAGAACCTCGCCGACGCGCTGCGCTACGCCGGGCACGACGTGTCGCTCCACGGCAGCGCGGAGCCTGTAGCCGACAAGCTCGATGAGATCAATCCCGATCTCGCGCTGGTGGACCTGCGTCTGCCCGGCATGAGCGGACTGGACCTGCTGCACCTTTGGCGCGCCAAGGGATCGAAAACACCCGTGTGCATCATGACCGCGCACGGCAACATCGAGACGGCCGTGGAAGCGATGAAGGCCGGCGCGGACGACTTCCTCACCAAGCCGATCGACCTCAAAGAGCTGGCGCTCGTCGTGGCCAAGCTGCTGCAGCATCAGCGCGTGGTGGACAATCTCGACTACTTCAAGAGCCGGGAGCGCGCCACCAGCGGCGTGGCCACCCTCCTGGGCCCCTCTCCTCAGATGGAAGAGATCCGCGCGAAGGTCACGCGGCTTGCGAGATCGACCGCCATCGCCGGCGAGTTCCCACCCAGCGTCCTCATCACCGGCGAGACCGGCACGGGCAAGGACCTCCTCGCCCGCGCGATCCATTATGAAGGCCCGCGCGCGGCCATGCCGTTTGTCCACGTCAACTGCACGGCCGTCCCCGACGAATTGTTTGAGGCGGAGCTTTTCGGGCACGTCAAAGGCGCGTTTACCAGCGCGCAGTCCGCCAAGAAGGGGCTGATGGAAATCGCCGACGGGGGGACGATCTTCTTCGACGAGATCGGGCACATGAAGACGTCGCTGCAGTCCAAGCTGCTCACCGCGCTGGAGCACCGCACGCTCCGCCCCGTGGGCGCGACGAAGGAGCGCAAGGTCAACGTCCACGTCATTTCGGCGACGAACCGCGACCTCCAGACCGCCATCGACGCCGGCGAGTTCCGCAGCGATCTGTATCACCGCCTCCGCGTGGTGCCCATCGAGATGCCGCCGCTGCGCGGACGGGCGGAAGACGTGAAGGTCCTCGCGCTCTACTTTCTGGATGTGTACCGCGCGCGCTTCAGCAGCCTCGCCGATCGCATCTGCGAGGAAGCCCTGGAGACGCTGCAGGCGCACGACTGGCCCGGCAACGTGCGCGAGCTGTCGCATTTGATGGAGAACGTCGTGCTCATGTCCGACTCCGCGGTCATCCAGCCCCAGCACCTGCCGCTGACGCCCGCGCGCACGCAGGCCAAAATGGAGCTGGAGCTTCAGCCCGTCGCGCAGCGCCTCGTCATCGACTTCGACTCCGGCAAGCCCGTGCTCGAGGACCTCGAGTATCAGGTCATCAAGGCCGCGCTGGAGTACAGCGGCCGCAACCTGAGCCGCGCCGCCCGCATGTTGGGCATCACGCGCGACGCCGTGCGCTACCGCGTGAACCGTTACGAGGGCGAGAAGCCGCAGTGACCGGCGGGCTTGCCCTCATAGGTTGCGGAGCTTGAAGGGCGCCGAAATGAATCGCCCCCGGACCGCCGTCAGGGCGCGTCCGGGGGCGACCGTATTCACGCATCGCGCCCGCGCCATCCGAGCTTGTCCTACGGCTTCTGCTTGGTCATATCCATGACCTGCACGCCTTCCGGCGCCTTGAACACGAACCGGTCCGCCGCCAGCGCCGCGCCCAGCTTGATGTCCGTCGTCACCATCACCGTCGCCTGCTTGCCCTTCGCGTCGAAGCTGACCATCCGCACCGACATGCCGTTCTTCTTGCTGAACGACGCCTGCATCTTCCCGACCACCGCACCGGGGCTTTTCGGCGTCGCCTCGATGACGTAGCAATCCTCGCCCTCGGCCTTGGCGTCCGGCAGCACCTTCAGTTCGTAGTCCTTCTTCCACAGCGCGAACATGTTCTTCACGTCCCCGATCGCGTTGGGATCCACGGCGGCTTTCATCGCCGACTTTTGACCCGCCATGTCGGTGACCGTGTACGTGAAGTCGCCGTCACAGATCATCAGCGTCGTCCCGTCCATCTTGATCTCCTGCCCGGCCACCTTGGTGACGGAGTTCATCTTCATATCCATGCGCATGAGCACCTTGTCGCCCTTGCGCATCCACTCCATCGTGCCTTCGGTGTGGGACTTCGAGCTGCCGCTGTCGCCCATGTCCATGTCCGTGTCGGTCTTCACCTTCGCGCTGTACGAGGTCATTTTCGCATACGCCTCGGTCAGCTTCTTTTCGATCTCCTCGACCGTTTCGCCCATCGCCGTGACCGCGCCTGCGCCGAGCACCAGTCCCGCGCTCATCAACCAACCCATGCGACGAATCATTCGCTCATCTCCAAAAGGAAGTTCAGCAGTCAAATCCCCTCGGACGCTCCGGAAGGGGAAACGGACCATCCTAACTGCTCCCTCGCCGGGAGTCGAGCCGCGGCCGGACACGGGCGCTGGATGTTGTCCCGCTCCCAGTGCGGCTCTTTGCCCTCCCAACGCCATGCCCCTAGAATGAAGGTTTTCGGAAGGACATCGTGACAAAGCTACGCAACGTCGCCATCATCGCGCACGTCGATCACGGCAAGACCACGCTCGTCGATCAGATGCTCCGCCAGTGCGGGCAGTTCCGCCAGGCGCAGCTCAAGGGCGAGCGCATCCTCGACTCCAACGACCTCGAACGCGAGCGCGGCATCACCATCCTCGCCAAGAACATCGCCATCAACTACCACGACACCAAGATCAACATCATCGACACGCCGGGGCACGCCGACTTCGGCGGCGAGGTCGAGCGCGTCCTCAAGATGGCCGACGGCTGCCTGCTGCTCGTGGACGCCTTCGAGGGGCCGATGCCGCAGACGCGCTTCGTCCTGCGCAAGGCCTTCGAGTATCACCTTAAGCCCATCGTCGTCATCAACAAGATGGACCGCCCCGACGCCCGCCCGAAGGAAGTGGTCAACGAGGTGTTCGATCTGTTCATCGAACTCAGCGCCGACGACGCCGCGCTGGACTTCCCCATCGTGTACGCCTCGGCGACCAAGGGTTGGGCGTCGCTGACCCTTGCCCAAAGCGAGCCGCGGGCTGAAGTCCGCGCGGACGTGAAACCCGGCGAAACGACGCCTGCGGAGGATCCGCGCGGACCAAACTCCGCGGCCCGCCAGGGCGACATCTTCCCCCTCTTTGAGACGATGCTTAAACATGTGCCGGCGCCGAAGGACGACCCTTCCGCCCCGCTCCAGATGCTCGTCACTTCGCTGGACTACAACGACTACGTCGGGCGCATCGGCATCGGGCGCGTGTTCGCGGGAGTGCTTCGGTCCGCCCAGCGCGTCTGCGTCATCCACCATGACGGCACGCAACGCGTCGAGCAGGTGCGCGAGCTTTATTCTTTCGACGGACTCGGACGGCAGAAGGCGGAGGAAGTCCGCGCCGGCGACATCTGCGCCGTGGTGGGCATCGAGGGCGTGGACATCGGCAACACCCTGGCGGACCCGGACAACCCGATGCCCCTGCCCATCATCGCCGTGGACGAGCCGACGCTGCACATGACCTTCCGCGTCAACGACTCGCCCTTCTGCGGTCGATCCGGCAAGTTCGTCACCAGCCGTCACCTGCGCGAGCGGCTCGAAAAAGAGCTGCAGAAAAACGTCGCCCTGCGCGTCGAGCAGGGGCATACCCCGGAGGAGTTTCACGTCTCGGGCCGCGGAATCCTGCACCTTTCCGTGCTGATCGAGAACATGCGCCGCGAGGGCTTCGAGCTGGCCGTGGGCAAGCCCAAGGTCATCTACCGCCAGCTCAACGGGCCCAAGACCGAGCCGATCGAGCTGTGCGTCGTGGACGTGCCCACGCAGCACGTCGGGGCCGTCATGGAGCTGATGGGCGGTCGCCGCGGCGTCTGCCTCAAGATGGAGACGCGCAACGACAGCACGCACATGGAGTTCACGATTCCCTCGCGCGGACTGATCGGTCTGCGCAACCGCATCATGACCGCCACGCAGGGCACGATCATCATGCACCACAGCTTCTACGAATATGAGTACCTGCGCGGCGCGATCCCCGGTCGCGCCAACGGCGTGCTCATCGCCAGCGAGGGCGGACAGGTCACCGGCTACGCGCTCGAAGCGCTGGCCGACCGCGGCGTCATGTTCGTCGCGCCCCAGGACCCGGCCTACGAGGGTCAGGTCGTCGGCGAGCACAACCGCGACAACGACATCGAGGTGAACGTCTGCCGCGCGAAGCGCCTCACCAACATGCGCTCCTCCGGCGCGGAGAAGCTCGTCGTCCTCAAGCCGCCGCGCATCCTCTCGCTG
>JADZBE010000018.1 GCA_020852275.1 Phycisphaerales bacterium | reverse complement strand
TGAGGGAGGCCGCCGCGCGAGTTGCCAAGCACCGCTCATCCGAGTAACGTCGCCCGCGTCCCGCCGTCTGCCGGGTGGGGGAGTTTGACCCGGCCACAGGTGGAGGAGTTTGAGGTGGCCATCCGGGTCATAGAGTCGCTGCCATTCCGCTTGGTCTTCCGGGCTTCGAAGGGGTACTGCGTTTCTCGCTGCGAGTCGGTCTCTCGAACTTTGATACCCCCCTTCCAGTTCTTCTAGCCTTCGAATTTCCGCCTTACGCTTTTGAATCGTCCAATGAGTAAAATCATCTAGCTCCTTCTGTCGTTTGTGAACCTCGGGACCTAGACAAATTGCGAGATATCGGCAACGGTCATAATGGTTGCGCCCTCCGTCTTCTTTGAACCTCTTCTCCCAATACTCTTCTTCGCCTTTTGGCCATGGTGGATCAATCCAGCCGTTATCCATTCGTCTCGCTGCGCGGGATATGACCTCTTCGTCATTCAAGCCGCTGTCGCTGAGGCGGCGTAAGGTCCGGGCGGGAACATTTAGACGTTCCGCCCATGCCGTTAATGGCAACTTCTCACCCTTGTAGGTGAGAAATACCGTGTTGCGCCGGTTCTGCGCCTGTTGCTTCTTTCCCGCCCAAATGCAGTTCTCTGGTGAGTACCCCTTGGTGTTGTCTACGCGCTCAAGGCTGAGGTCCTGTGCGCGGCGCGGCCCCATGTGGAATGCAAAGTCAGCGAAATCCTCGAATCGCGGATCAATGGAATCTCCGCGCCGGTTGCGGCGCGATTTCATGTTTTCCCAAGACGTGTAGGTATAGTCAAACACTTCTTCGCCCCAGAGCGACCGCAGGAGCCTATATAACTCTGTGACATCGATCTGCTCCGCTTGATACTTCTCAAAGTATCGCTTCGCTAGGTCCCTTTCGCGTTGCTCCTTTCTAACTTCCGTAGCTCCATTAGGAAGTAACCGGGAAGACGGTACGGAGCTATTCTTAATTGGCCTTGTGCGCGAAATCCGCTTTGTCGTATGAGTGGTGATAGGCATGGCGGCTACGCTTCCAGATAACTTCTAATCGTCAGCGTATCCCAGTAATTCAGTCCCCCATCTCTTCCGTCAGGCGCGGGAAAGGTCCCCGCTTTAAGCCGTGCGTAGAGCGTCGTATGCGATATCCCGCAAAGAGCTAGAACATGCGCAGTGCGAAGCCGACCGGGACCGTTCAGGTCGATTACGGGAGGGCGCGGTACAACATGGCCCCCTTGCTTTGTACTTCTTGAGGTTGAAGCATCACGGGTGCGTGACAAACGGCTAGTCGTCATCTCAGAGTCTCCTAGTGCAAAAGCAAAAAGGCCGTTGGGCGCAATAGCGCAAGCCAAATGGCCCACCTATCGCAACCCAACAGCCTTTGTCAGACTGTTGCACCGTCTCTTCGGCCCGTTACTAACGACTCATTGGAGTCGCTACATCAATTTTATCCGGACCAACCCTTTAACGTCAAATTTCTGCCGCTTGAAATCGATTTGCCGAGCGCATTGCGCTTACTCGCGGCATGCTTCTACGCCGCCCGACCATGCAACGGGATTACTTCGGCCCCGGCCTTCAAACTGTCCAAGTAGTCCGCCCACTGCTGCATCATCTTTGCACGGTCCGCCAGATAGTCAGCGTGGTTGTATGTCCGGCGTACCGCATTGGGTTCCACATGCGCAAGCTGCCGTTCTATCCAGTCCGCTGAGTAACCCATTTCATTCAGCCGTGTGCTACCAGTTGTCCTCGTCGCATGCGGACTGAATTTTCCGCCCCAACCAAGGACGTTCAGCATTTGCCGGAATGAAGCCGAGACCATTGGCTTTGTCTTGTCGTCACGATGCGGAAAGACATGTACCTTTTCCCCGGTGATCGTGTGCATGCCTCGCAACAGTTGGACGGCTTGACGCGGCAACGGAACAACATGCTCTTTGCGCTTCTTCATTCTCTCGGCAGGAATGCGCCATACCGCCGCATCAAGATCAAACTCGCGCCATTGCGCCTCGGTCGTCTCCGTGGGACGGGTCAACGTAAGCCACATGAGCCGAAAGGCGCACATCGTTTGAAAGTTGCCGCCATGGGTATCAATATCGCGCAGTAGCTGACCAATCTCCACCGGTGATAATGCCCTCTTGTGTTGTGTCTTATTCGGGGGCAGCGCCCTTCGCACCGGATAAACGGGATCGGTGTCGGCGCGGAGCGTGGAGACGGCAAGATCAAATACCCCGGACATAGTCCGTTGCGCTTCCGCTGCTACTGTTGGCGCGTTCTTCGCCATCTTGGTGAGGATATCAAGAATATGGGCGGGGGTTACTTGGCGAACGGGCAACGATCCTATCTGGGGGAACACTGCCCTTTTCAACATCTGTAAGCGCTTATCCTTGGTCACCTGCTCCCAATCCTTCAAGGCCAGCCATTCAAGGGCAACAGCTTCAAAGGTCGTCGCGTTTTCCTGCTCCCGTTTGATGCGATCCAGTCGCCGATTGTGGACGGGGTTGATTCCCTGCTTCACCAACGCTCGCGCCTTGGCGCGTTCGTCCCGCGCTTCGGCAAGGGTAAAGCACCGACCGTCCCGCCGCGCCTTGGCCTCTACCGGGGTTTCGCTGGTAGGTGGCGTCGCATAGTCGCCGATGGCGAAGACGCTTTCCTTGATCGCGCCATCTTCCCGAAGCTCGAAACGATAGCGCCATGCCCTCGTACCGTTCGGCTTGATTTCGAGATAAAGCCCCTTACCGTCCGTCAGTTTGTACGGTTTTTCCTTGGGCTTGGCGTTGCGGCATTGGGTATCGGTAAGCATGGCGCATCTCCCGGTTTTCAGTCATACCCGGTTCTTTGATATCCGGTTTTGACCGTATACCCGGAAGTATACCCGGTTAATACCCGGTTAACAAGGGATCGCTTCGGATGCGTTTTGAGCCGGAAAATTCAGTAAAATGTTATTTTTTATGTGTTTTACTTGTACAGAACTATCCAGAAGAATCCGGCTTATCTTTTAGACGTTGAAGCGGAAGTGCATGACGTCGCCGTCCTGCACCACGTATTCCTTCCCCTCCACCCGCATCTTCCCCGCCTCGCGGGCTCCCTGCTCGCCCTTGCACGCCACGTAGTCCGCGAAGCGGATGACCTCCGCGCGGATGAATCCGCGCTCGAAGTCGGTGTGGATGACCCCGGCGGCCTGCGGCGCCGACGCGCCGACCTGCACGGTCCAGGCGCGCACCTCCTTCGGGCCGGCGGTGAAGTAGGTCTGCAGCCCGAGCAGCCGATAGCCCGCGCGGATGAGGCGATTCAAGCCGGGCTCCTCGAGCCCCATGTCGGCGAGAAAGACCTGCTTCTCCGACTCATCGAGGTCAGCGAGCTGCGCCTCGATCGCGGCGCAGATCGGCACCACCGGCGCGCCCTCCCGCTCGGCGTGCGCCGCGACCGCGGCGAGCAGCGGATTGCCGGCGAACCCGCGCTCGCTCACGTTGGCGACGTACATCGTCGGCTTCATCGTGAGGAGGAAGAGCGGGCGCAGCACGGCGAGCTCCTCCTTCGCGAGGTCAACGGTGCGGGCCGGCTTGGCCTCGTTCAGCGCGGCGTGGACCTTCTCGAGCACGGCGACCAGCCGCTGGGCGTCCTTGTCCCCGCCCGAGCGCGCGACTTTCGCGTGCTTCGCCAGCTGCTTCTCCACCGCGGCGAGATCGGCGAGCGCGAGCTCGGTGTTGATCGTCTCGATGTCTGCGACCGGATCGATCTTGCCGCTGACGTGCACGACGTTCGGATCCTCGAAGCAGCGCACGACGTGCGCGATCGCGTCGGTCTCGCGGATGTTGGCGAGAAACTGGTTGCCGAGCCCCTCGCCGCGCGATGCGCCCGCGACCAGTCCGGCGATGTCCACGAACTCGACCGTGGCGGGCATGATCCTCTCCGGCCGCGCGATGGCGGCCAGCTGGTCGAGCCGCGCGTCCGGCACCGGCACGATGCCCACGTTCGGTTCGATCGTGCAGAACGGGTAGTTCTCCGCCGCGATGCTCGCCTTGGTCAAGGCATTGAAGAGGGTCGATTTGCCGACGTTCGGCAGGCCGACGATTCCGCAGCGCAATGTCATGTCTCTTTCGGTGGTTTCGGCTTGCTGTGCAGCTGGTGCATCGCGCCGGCGAGATCGTCCGCGAGCACGAGCGGCATCACTTCCAGGCCGCGGTCGATCGCCGCGTCGATGAGCTCGCGCTCCTCGGGACGCGGCGGATGCAGCACGTAGTCGGCGACCTCATCCCGGTCGCCCGGGTGGCCGACCCCGATGCGCAGGCGCCAGAAGCCCTGCGTGCCGAGGCTCGCCTGGATGTCCTTCAGGCCGTTGTGGCCGGCCACGCCGCCGCCCAGCTTGAGCTTCACTGCGCCGGGCAGGAAATCGATCTCGTCGTGCACGACGAGGATTTCTTCGGGCGCGATCCGGTAGAACCGCGCAAGCTGCCCGACGCTGCGGCCCGAATCGTTCATGTACGTTTGGGGCATCACCAGCCAGACGTCGCCGTGGGCGCCCGCGAGCTTGCCGGCGACCGCCTGGTACTTCGCGACCGCCTTCAGCGCGACGCAGGCGCGCTCCGCCAGCCGCCCGACGAACCAGAATCCGGCGTTGTGGCGATCGCGTTCGTACTTGCGACCGGGGTTGCCCAGCCCGGCGATGAGTCTGATCGGCATGGTGTGGGACGGCGGCAGTCCGCCACGGAGTGGCCCATCGCGCGGGGTGCGCGGCGCCACGCGGCACCGCGCGGCTGGCGGCGGCAGAGGTTACTTCTTCTCGCCCTTCTCGCCCTTCTTTGGCTCCGCCGCGGGCTCCGCGGGCACCTCCACCTGCTTGCCGGCGGGCACCTGCGAGGCCGGCACCGCAGCTTCGGCCGCGGCAGCCTCCTCCTCGGCGGTGATCTCCTTCGGCACGCTGGTGATGGCGACGACCGGATTCTCGTCGCGCGAGAGCACGGCCTCGACGCCCTTCGGCAGCGTGAGGTCGTGCACGTGGATCGTGTCGCCGAGCTCGAGCCGCGAAAGATCGACTTCGACGTACTCCGGCAGATCCGCGGGCAGGCACGAGATTTCGAGCTCGCTCGCCACGTGGCTCACGATCGCGGCGGAAACCTTGACCGCGGGGGACACCTCCGCGCCGATGAAGTGCAGCGGCACCTTCATATGGATCTTCTCGTCGGCGCGCACACGCTGGAAGTCGATGTGCTGAACCTGCGCCTTGAACGGGTGCATGTTGACCGCGCGCAGCAGCACCTGCTGCTTCTGGCCGTCGAGGTTGAGCGTCAGAATCGAGGCATGGAACGCTTCCTTGCGCAGGCCCCGGAAGATCTCGTTGTGGTCGAGATCGATCATGACCGCGGCCTCGCGGCCGCCATACACGATTCCCGGCACCCGGCCGCCACGGCGCAGGCGGCGGCTCGCTCCGGTCCCTTGCGCCTCGCGCTTTGCAGCGCTGATTTCGATCTTCATTGCTCGCTCCTAGTTGAGTGCGCCGACCCGCGACCAGTCCGGCGCGTTTGAGAAATCCATCCAGTGCGCCCGTCCGGCGCCTTATTCCATGAACAGCGAGGACACCGAGTCCTCGTTGCTGATCCGCAGGATCGTCTCGGCGAGCAGGCCGGCCACCGAGAGCACCCTGATCTTCTTGCAGGCCTGCGCCTCCGCGCGCAGGGGGATGCTGTCCGTCACCACTACCTCGTCCAGCTGCGATTCTGCGATCCGCTGCGCGGCGCTCCCGGAGAGGACCGCGTGCGTGCAATAGGCGAGGACCCGCACCGCGCCCTGCTCCTTCAGCGCCTCGGCAGCCTTGCAGAGGGTGTTCGCCGTGTCCACCATGTCGTCCATGATGACGCAGGTGCGCCCCTCGACGTCCCCGATGATGTTCATCACCTCGGCGACATTCGGACGCGGGCGCCGCTTGTCGATGATGGCGAGATCCGATTCGAGCCGCTTCGCGAGGGCCCGCGCGCGGACCACGCCGCCGACGTCGGGCGAGACCACCAGCAGGTTGTCATAGCTGTGCTTCCAGACGTCGCCCAGCAGCACGGGCGAGGCGTACACGTTGTCCACGGGGACGTCGAAGAAGCCCTGGATCTGATCGGCGTGCAGGTCCATCGTCAGCACGCGGTCCACGCCGACCGCGACGAGCATGTTCGCGATGACCTTCGCGCTGATGGCGACCCGCGCCGAGCGCGGCCTGCGGTCCTGACGGGCGTAGCCGAAATACGGGATGGCCGCGGTGATGCGCCCGGCGGAAGCGCGGCGCAGGGCGTCGATCATCAGCAGCACTTCCATCAGGTTGTCGTTGGTCGGCGTGCACGTCGGCTGCAGCACGAAACAGTCCTTGCCGCGCACGTTCTCCAGGATCTCGACCATGGCCTCGCCGTCGGAGAACTTCCCCACCACCGCATGGCCGATCGGGATATTCAGGCGCTTGCAGACGTTGTGCGCGAGCAGCGGGTTCGCGTTGCCCGTGAACACCATCAGGCTCTCGTAGGCCATGTCAGCGTCTCCGGTTTCCCGCCGTTTGCTCCGTCATCCGCCGCCGGAAGCCCCCGCGCAGCCCTCCCGGGGCTCTCCTGCGCGGGGTCCGCCCGCTCGTGCAAAAAATAACCTGATTACCAATGAGCCTCAGCCAGCTTTACGAACCGATAGGGCATGGGCGGCGTGAGCGCTGCTGCGGCGCCGAGGCGAGCAACCATGCCGGCGAGATCGAATCGCCGGTTGAAGCGGTAGGCG
>JADZBE010000017.1 GCA_020852275.1 Phycisphaerales bacterium | reverse complement strand
TCGGGGTTCCTCCTGATCCCGTTGACAGAATAACGCCACATGTCAGGAGTATCCCCCCTTCCCGCCCGGCGCGCTATTAAAGTGTGGCGCGAATTATTCCAGGGCGCCAAGAGATATGGCCAGACCCCGCCAAGACGGACCGCGCCCCGAATCAAGGCAGTGGTGCGCTGACCTCCCATGTGTCATCCAAGACCGGACCGTTGTACCCGCCGAACAGGACGCCTACGCCGCGAATCGAATCAAACGCCATGGCATGACCGTATCGCCGCGAGGGACCCTCCACCTCGCGCTGAATCCAGTTTGCCCCGTTCCAGCTCCAGGTTTCAGCGCTGGCGGGACGTATGATCCGCCCGCCGAAAAGGACTCCCACGCCGCGCGACGTGTCGAAAACCAGCGTATGCTCTGATCGAGGCGTGGGGCCGGAGGTCGAGGCCCGAACCCAACCGAACCCGTCCCATTCCCACGTGTCGCCCAGATCGACGTCGCGGAAACCGCCGAACAGAATCGTGATCCCGCGCCGGGAGTCGAAGCACATCGCGTGTTCGGTGCGCCCGCCTGGCCCCAGAGTCGAGCGCAGGGTCCACTGCGCGCCGGACAGCTCCCATGTCTCCCCATTCACGTTTCCGTCGAATCCGCCGAACAGAACGGTCACATTGCGGTCGGAATCGTAGCTCATCGCGTGTCCGCTCCGCGGCGCCGGACCGCCGTTGGCAATCACGCTCCAGGAAGCGCCGTTCCAGACCCACGTTCGGGTGTCGGCTTCTCCGTTGTCGCCGCCGAAGAGGACGCAGCCCCGCCGGACGCTGTCGAACACCATCGCGGCGCTGCGCCGGGGCGACGGACCGGTGGTGCTGCGAAGCAGCCACACTCGTCCGTCATACTCCCACGTTTCCCCGTCCAGTTCGCCGTCCGACCCGCCGAACAGCACCGTCACGCCGCGGATCGAGTCGAACGCCATGGTGTGCAGATGGCGCGGCGTGGGGCGTGTGCTGTCCGCCCGCAGCACCCAACGGGCGCCGTCCCAGCTCCACGCCTCCCCGTCATCCGTCCCGTCGTACCCGCCGTAAATGAAGCAGTGACCGCGGGCGGAGTCGAAGACCATGGCATGAGATGAGCGGGGGCTGGGTCCGCCCGAGCCGATCAGCACCCATGCTTGACCGTTCCACGTCCATGTCTCCCCGTCAAACGCGCCGTCCAGACCGCCATTGAGCACCGACACCTGCCGCACGGAATCGTACGTCAGCACGTGCCCCTTCCGCGGCGAGGGGCCGGAAGTCGTGATGAAGCTCCAAGCCGCTCCGTTCCACTCCCACGTCTCCCCGTTGACGCCGGGATCGCCTCCACCGGGCCTCTTTTCGTCCTCGATTTCATCGCCGCCGTACAGCACGACGACTTGCCGGGCGCTGTCGTAGCACAGCGCCGTCAGGATGCGGGGTGATGGACCGGCATCTGCCAGCAGCGTCCACGCCGCGCCATCCCACGACCAGGTGTTTCTGTTCAGGGACCGGTTCTCGTCGGAGCCGCCGAAGAGGATCACGCCGCCGCGCGCCGCGTCGTACGTCATCGCGTGTGAACTCAGCGGTCCGGGTCCCGTCGTCGCCGCCAGCCGCCACGCCGCACCGTCCCACTCCCATGTTTCACCGTTGCGCGCTGCGCCGTTGGTGCCGCCGTACAGAACGGTCACGCCACGAACGGCGTCGTACGCCATCGCGTGGGCGTACCGCGGCGAAGGACCATGGCTGGACGCCAGTTTCCACTCGCCCGATCCGTTCCACTCCCAGGTGTCACCCTCGATCTTCTGGCCGTAGCCGCCGAACAGCACCGCGACGTTGCGCGCGCTGTCGAATGCCATGGCATGGCTGTTGCGCGGAGACGGCAGCGGTTGAAACTCCCAGCCGAAGGCCGGGCCCTGCTGCTCACCGCCTCCACCGCCTTCCCCGCCGCCGCCCCCCCCGCCGCCCCCGCCGCCGCCAATCGCCACCGTCGCGCGGCTGGTGGTAGATATGCCGCTGTTGCTCGCCGTGATGTTGGCAAACCCGCTGCCGACGTCGAGCCGGGCCGTCACCAAGCCACGGGAATCCACGGAAGCCACTTCGGCGTTGGACGAAACGTACGTCGTCCCGGTTGAAGGCGCCGTCAGGTCCGAGGTGACTCGAACCGTGTCGCCCTGCTCATTCTCGAACTCGAACGTGCCGAGCACCTGAAGCTGCTGCGTCGCGCCGTTCGAGTTAAGCGTGAATGCCGTCGGCAGGGTGTTCAGCGCCACCAACTCCGAACCTTCCGGAGGCGGCGCCGAGAATCGCACCGTCACGACGATCGAAGCCGTCAGCGAGCCGAGGTGAGCCGTGACCGTCGCCACGCCGTCCTGCAGCGGAGCGACAAGCCCCGCGGCATCCACCGAAACCGTGGCGCCGTCCGAGCTTTCAAACGAGGTCACGCGCGCGGTCACGTCCTCGCGGCCGCCGTCGCCCCGCACGCCGAACACGGCCAACTGAACGGAGTCCACGGGATCCGTGAACGTCAGGTCGGAAGGCTCGATCTGCAGGCTCTCGAACGCCGGCGCGAACGAAACGACGACGGTCTTGCGCGCCGAGTTGCCGCCGTTGACCACGATCAGCGTTGTGCGACCCTCCGCCAGCGCCGTCAGCAGGCCCCCCCCCGTCACCGTCGCCACGCCCGTCGAACTGAGACTGTACCGGGTTCCCGTCGATGCGGCGGTCAGGTTCCGCGTCGAGCCGTTGCTGAACGCGCCCTGCACCGTCACCTGCAGGGTCTCCCCGGCGCTGGAAAGCACCAGCTCATCGGGACTGATCACCAGGCGCCCGGAGATCGGTCGCCCCGCGGCGCCGTCTTCATTGTCATTCGCGGGAGGCGCGACCTGATTCACGCACGAAACCAGCAGGAGCGCGGGCAGAAACGCGACGACCGCGAACACAGACGCCCGTCGCCACGGAGACTTTGCAAACATGATTAGGTTTCCTGAAGGCGGGAAGCACCTGATTGGCGGACCACTCGATCGCACTGCGGCTCGGCCCTTCCCACACGCAGCAAGCCGACCCCGCAGGGGCTTCCCCCGATCCCTAATCTTAGCATAGACCAGCAGTTCCGAAAAGGCCGCGGAAACACTTCCGGCACGGCAGATGGTTCGCCCGTCAGCCACGCGGCGCAGCGGGCATGCGCCCTTCCACCGGCTGGTCCGATACGCAACGCAGTCCTTGCCTGCACGGCTGATGCGCCATGTGGACTCGCCTGTGCTCATTGCGGCTCAACGCACGCCGGGATACCGGACGCCAGCCGCCGCGGTGGGCGGAAGACTACGGAAACACCTGTGAGGGCACGCAGCCGCCCCGCCCCGTCCGCCCGTGCGGTGGCCAACCGGTATGCCGTCCAAACCGCAAACGGTGCAAACGGGAGGCGGCGCCCTCGGAGCCGCAAGCAAGATCGTGGTTTCGACCGAAATACTCCGGGAGTCGCCATGATCCAGAATTCCTTCCGTACGATGCTCAATGCGTTGAAAGGTCAGCGGAACCTGGCCGCGGATGCGGCGCTGATCGAAGCGCTGCCTCACGTGGAAGAGGAGCGCGCGCCCCTCCTGCTGGACACGCTCTTCGAGCGGGGGAGGCCGCATGCGATGCGACGCCTCGTGGCCTGCTTTGCGACGTTCCCGCCAACCGTGCAAGAGCTCCTCGCCCGCGAAAGCGTCCGGCTTCGCGGCGGCATTCTTGATGTTTTCAGCGGCGGCAGCCGGGACGAGAAACTCTCCGCCATTGAACTCGTCGTCCGGGGTGACCGCGCCTCCATGTCGGATGTGCTCGCGGAAGGGCTGGCGGGAGATGATCCCGCCGTAAAGGATCGCTGCGCTCGGGCGATCGAAACGTTCGCTTCGCGGCGCGCGGGCGACGCGCAGGCCCGGCACGCTCCTTTTCCCCCTGGGGAGCAGCCTTCCGACCTGTCTCATATCGCCGCAACGCTCGACCGCGCGATTCACTTGTGGGAACTGCATTTCAGGCCTGAGATCCTCACGGCCGCCATGCAGTTGGCCCCGTGGACCGAGAACGCGCTGCGGCGCAAAATCGAAAATCACCGCGGGCACTTCGTGCAGGCGCTCGGGGAGCTGGTTCTCTCCACGCGCGACGCGCGGCTTGCGCCTTTTGTTTGGCGCGCGCTGGGTCTGGACGTCGTTGGCACGTTCGCCATCCGGCGCCTCGAACGCCGTCAGGACGGGGAATTCGCCGCGGCGCTGGTCAGCTCCGCATGGCTCCTGAAGGATCCGCGGATTCGAACGAACTTTCGGCGTGTCCGGGCGTTGCCCTGGCTGGCCGGACGCCTCGAACCGCTCGCTCGACGCGACGCACGCAACGCCTTTCGCATCCTGGAACTCGTCCGCTGCAGCGGCATGACCGCCGCACGCAAGCTGGACTTCCACCGGCATCTGCTGCTCGGGGACACGCCTGCGCTGCGCGAGGCCTCGCTGTGGAGCCTGATCGAGGATCCTTCCGAGCACGCCACCCAACTGCTCGGGGAGATGCGGACCCGAGCGGAGGGACATCTGGTCGAAGTCGCTCAACGGGAATACAACCGCCGCCGTCCGGAAGAAGCCCGCGGCTCGCGATTCCGCGGTCAGCCGAATGCCTCGCGCAGCACGCCGTCGCGCCCGCCAAGCGCTGCCCCGACCCTGCGCTCCCGCCTCGCTTCCTCCAACCCGCTGGAGCGCCTCGAAGCGCTCGCCGAGGTCCGAGCAACGCATGTCGAGACGTCGGTCGCCGATGTCATTTCACGTCTCGTTCACGACGCCGAACCCGCGGTCCGCGCCACGGCCGTCGCGCGGCTCGGCGCGCTGCCCGGAGCAACCAGCGCACGACTGCTGCGCGCCGCGCTGGACGACGCCGATCCGCGCGTGCAGGCCAATGCAATCGAGGCGTTGGAACAGCTTTCGCCGCCTCGCTTCGACGAGTGGGTGCAGCCGAAGTTGACGGCGCGACATCCTCGGCTGCGCGCGAACGCCGTCAAAGCGCTGATTTCTCACGACGCCGAGAACGCCGGCCACGCGCTTCTGGACATGCTGGACGATGGCTCGAGGGCGTCGAAGCTCAGCGCGATGTGGGTGATCGGACAGTTGCAACTGACCCCGCTTGGCGAACGACTGGCCTTCATGGGGCGCGACGACGCGGATGAAAACGTGCGGCGCAGCGCCAACAAGCTTCTCCTTCAGTTGAGCCGGGCGGACGGCGCCCACGCCGGCGAGGAACGGAAGGTGCGAATCGCATGACCGCGCAAGCCGTGAGCCTGGTGTCGGAACTGCCGTCAATCGTCGAGACGTTTCGCCGCGGGTTCGCGTCGAACAGCTCCGTCAGCTCCTTGTGCGCGATTCTCGGCGGACTGGCGATGCTGATCGCCGCGACGAGTCTGGCTGTTCGCATTCAGCGGCGCAAGCAGGCGCCGCCGCAGGTGGACGATCCGCAGGCACTCTTCGAGGCGCTGCTTCAAACACTGAAACTGGCGCGCAGCGAGCGCAACGTCCTGCGGCGTCGCGCGCTCAACGGTGGGCTTGCTCAACCCGCCGCTGCGCTCCTCAGCCCGGCCATCTTCGATCAGATGGCCATGGCTGCGGACGCCATGGAAGCTCGACGCGCGGACCCCCCGGCGCCGTCAACCGACGAGGTGCTCCTCCGAATCCGTGCAGCGCTGTTCGGTCACGGCGACTCCTCATCGCCAATCGACGGCGGCGCCGGCGCCGGCTCCAGCCCGGCGAGCGCTGCCCTCGCTTCCGCCAGGAGCCCCAGCGTTCCCGCGCCCGGTTGAGCGGTCTTGCCCACTATCTCCTCAAGACGCTGCAGGGCCGACTGCGCCTCGTCCGCCCTCCCGAGCCGCGCTTCGACCATCGCCCGGTAGGCCGCGCCCGTGGAGTTCTTCTCATCCAGCATCAAGTCGGACTCTCTCAGATAAGGATGGGCTTCCGCAAAACGCCCCGCGCGATACAGAACGATGCCGACTCGCATCTTCGCCCCCGCATCGCCGGGGAGCAGCGACGCGCAGTATTCGGCAGCCGGAAGGGCGCCCTCAAACGCGGCAACCGGCCAGCTCGGGTCGTGGAGAATCTGCCGCAGCGCCGCGATCGTCACCGAGGCCCCTTGCCGCCGCTGCGGAAAGAGGGACATGTAGTCAGCGATCAACTCACCGGCGTCGCCGGTCCGATCCGCGGCCTTGTAATACCGCAGCAACCGCCCGAACGCCACGCTGGTGTTGCCGTTGCCGGGTCCCACGACGCTCAGGAGATTCTCGAACGCCTCGCGCAGGATCGGCTCGGCCTCTTCGAGGCGCCCCTGCCCCATGACGCAGCCGCCCAGCAGGGAGATCGTGGCGCCCGTGAATCCGTAGTCCTGGTTGGCGACGCCGTCCAGCAGCCGCAGCGCCTCGCGGGCGGAACCCTCGCCCTCGACGAACTGCTTGTTCTGCTCCTGCACCGCACCCAGTCGCCAGTGCGCTTCGGCGACCTTGCGCGTATTGTCATGCGGATTAGCGGCATAGATGCACAGCGCTTCGCGAAGCATCGCCTCGGACGCTTCGACCGTGAGCCGGTTGCGGTGCGCGTGCTGCCAACTGCTCAAGAGATCGGCTATCACCGCGGACTGCGGATCCTCGTCTTCGAGGAATTGCCGACGCGATTCAATCACGCGCTCCAGCGCCGTCGTCACCTCCGATGACGCCGTCGAGAGCACGCTCCGCAACCCGTCCAATTGTTGCGCCAGTTCCTCCAGGTCTTCGCCGAACGCCGGACCCGCGCAAGCCGCGTACACCGGGTCCACTTCGCGCCATGCCAGCACCAAGCTGGATCGCGTCAGCGCGCTGGCGAACTTGCTGCGCTGCTCCCGCGCCCGGACTTCCTCGCCGCGGCTCGCATACAACGCCGCCAGCGTCTTGTGGATTTCAGCCACGTAGGAGTTGTTGTCGCCGCGCGAGGCGCTCACGCCGTTGAGCGCCGAAAGCAGCAGCGGCTCGGCCTCCTCCTGCCGACCCTGAGGAATCAGGCACGCCGCGAGCTTCCCGCGATACACGTGCAGATACCAGTGGTTCTCGGGCAGTTTCGCGGCAAGCAGCGCCAGCGTCTGCTGCGCCAGACCCTCCGCCGTGCGCGCCTCCCCCGCTCCCAGCGAGTAAGTGATGAGAAGGTTCAGCGTCCGCACGACGCGCGTGTGCGTCTCAGGCAGCAGCCGGCGCTGGATGTCCAGCGCGCCGCGGATGTAACCGCACGCCAGCCCCGGTCCATCACGATACCCCAACCGGTAGGCGCCCAGCAGAAACTGATCGGCCACGTAAAGCCACATCGGGTCGTCGGGCGCGAGCTTCCGCTCTGCCAGCGCCCGGGCTTCATGGAAAGCGCTGTCCGTGAACATCGGGTTGGAGCCGCTGGCCGTCCGCGCGCGAAACGCCGAGACCGCCGTCGCCAGCTCCTCGTCGCGGAGCTTGATCACTCGCAGCCCCAGGTCTTGAAGCTCGTAGCCCAGGTTGTGCGCCTGCACGTCGTTCAGGTCCGTCTGCACCTGGAAGTACGGCAGGAGCGTCTCATACAGCGCCTCCGGCTCTTCCTCGGCGCGAAGGCGACGAAGCTCCAGCGCTCGCTCCAGGTGGACCCGCGCCAGCTCAAGATCGCCCAGCGTCGCGTACGCCCGCCCGATCACCGTGCGGACCGTCGCCTCGGCCGCAGGCTGGGCGGACAGCGACGTCTCGATCTGCGACGACGCCTCGTCCAGCATCTGCCGGATGGTGAGGTCCGGAGTCTGCGTCACGTCCGGGTCTGCCAGACCAAGGGTTCGCACCAGGAACGCCGTGACCGATTGCGCGCGCCGGGCTTCATTCTCCGCTTCCTTTCGCTGCTGCTCCTCGGCCTCGCGCGCCTTGCGAGCCTCATCGCGCTCGCGTCCGGCTTCCTCGCCCAGCCGCACGGCCGTCTCCTTCGCCGTCAGCGCTTCCTCTTTCGCCGTGACGGCGACCTCTTTGGCAGCCACGGCGGCAAGGTGCGCCTTGCTCTGCTCTTCGGCGAGGTGTCGGTTGATGTCCGCCTGCACGCCGGCGTACACCGCGAAAGTCAGCAGGAACACCGCCGTCAGCGCCGCCGACGCCGCCATCCACCGGTGCCGCCGGATGTACTTGCGCAGCACGTACCAGGCGGAATCGCCGCGCGCCTCGATCGGCTCGTCGCGCAGAAATCGCCCGATGTCCGCGGCGAAGGCGTCCGCCGAAGGGTAGCGCCGGTCCCGGTCCTTCTCCATCGCCTTGCCGATCAGCCGCTGCACCTCACCGCCCAGCGCGCGGTCCAGGGTGCTCATCGACGGGGGCGTATCCTCTTGGATGATGCGCACGGCCTCGGGCAGCGGCTTGTCTTTCAGATCCAGCGGCAGCCGCCCCGTCAGCAGCTCGTAGCCCAGCACGCCCAGCGCATAGACGTCCGTCCGCGTGTCCACCGTGCGGGGGTCGCCGCTGACCTGCTCCGGGCTCATGTACGGCAGCGTGCCCACGAATTGCCCCGTCCGCGTGTGCTGCGTCGTCGTCTCGTAGCTCCCGTCGGTTACCGCGCCCACGCCGAAGTCGAGGATCTTCGGCTGCCCGTCCGCGGTCACCAGGATGTTGCCGGGCTTGAGATCGCGGTGAACCACGCCGCGCTGGTGCGCATGGTGGACGGCTTCGCAGACGCGGCTGAGCAGTTCGAGCCGTCGCCGCGTGCTCAATCGCGCGTTGCGTGCGTACTCCGTCAGCCGCTCGCCCTCGACGTACTCCATCGCGAAATAGGGCTGGGCGCCGTGGTCGGTGATCGCCACGCTCGACTCGATGATCGCCGCAATGCCGGGGTGCTGAAGCTTGGCCAGGATGTGCGCCTCGAACTCCAGCCGGCGCAGCACGCGCGCGGAATCAAACCCGCCCTTGATGAGCTTCAGCGCCACGCGCCGGCGGGGGTTGTCCTGCTCCGCCAGATACACGACGCCCATCCCGCCTTCGCCGATCGCTTCCAGAATGCGGTAGCGACCAAACTGCCCGCGGACCACGACGTGGCGCTGCGGTTCCCAGAAGGGTGACGAATCCAGAGTATTGCGCGTCGAACGCGGCAGCGGCGGCGACGGCACAGCGCCGGTCACGTCGGTCGCCGCCTCCACGGACGCGGTCGCCGCCCCATTGGTTGCATTCGTCGCGGCCGCCGTGTGCTCCGTTGAACCCGTCGATCGCTCGACGCCCGGCTCGAGTTCGCCTCCTGCCAATCGAGAGGCTATTCCCGAAGGCAGACCGAACGCGCCCCCGAAATGACCCGGCATTCCCATCTGCTCGACTTGTCCCTTAAGACGCCGGAATTGCGGCACCGACCCGATATCAGGGCATTCTACCCACGGCGGACCGGAACGCGAATGATCGGGCGGCAACTCAAGCCCTAAGGTTTTAATCTGCATGATCTTATCGCTCGCATGACTTCCGTGCGCCGCGCAGAGCCCGCCTCCACGGCGCGGAGCTTCCACGCAGAGCGATACCCCCTCAAAATCAGCAAGACACGACCGACCACGCCGCGCGCGGGCCGAGGAGCGATTCGCCCCGCCTCCCAGAAAGGAACGGTTAGGGGAAGCTCGGTTCCTTCAGCGCTCCGCGATGCAACTGCGCGGGAGGTGGCTCGGGCGGAGCGAGACGTAGCACCCTGGGAGCAAGGACAATTCCGGGGTGGGGCACCGGATTTCCAGCCGGTGATTCGTTGGCGCCGTGGCCGAAGCAACAACTCTGGAATCTCATCCCCGAGCTTGCGCGGCTGACTGTCCAGTGAGTCTTGTTGGGTGTCGCGAGTCCACGGCCGCGGACCCGCCGCGTGAGGATTGGGAGTCCAAGCTTGGCGCTTGCGGTCTGGGGTGGAACTCAAGATCGGACTAGGGGCCTGTCACCCGTGCGCCGGCGGGGGTCCAGTCCTCCCCGGAAAACCGCTGAATGAGCGCCTCCTCGAAAGCACCCGGCTGGATTTCCGCCTGCGCGGGAATGACGAGCCTCGCCTCTCAGCGCAGAGCGTGATGTATAACCAGCACGCGCTTGCGCCGGCATCTGCGCTGGCGGCGGGGCACCTGGCAGCTCCCTCACCCACTCGAATCACAGCCCATCAAGCATCGCAGACATCTGCTTGCCCAGCGAGTTGCTGATGCGCGCCAGCGCCCAGATGGAGGCGGCGTTCTTCCCCAACTCCACCTGCGAAAGCTGCGACGTCGTCAGGTTCGTTCGATCCGAAAGCTGGCGCAACGTGAGGTTCTGCGCCAGCCGCTCGCGCCGGATGCGCTCGCCGATGAGACGGTTCAGCTCGCTCTCGTTCGTGTGCACCAGACCCATGAGGCGGCAGATGCGTTCCAGCGCGTGAAGCAAATCGTTCTTGACCACCGGCTTTTTCAGGTATTCCGACGCCCCGCGCCGCATGGCCTCGACCGCCGCGTCAAAGTCCGAGGAGTTGCGCGTGACCAGCACCGTCGTTCGACGGTCGATTTCCTTGAGCTTCTCTACCAGCTCCAGCCCCTCCCCCAGCCGACTGGAAAGATCGACAATGGCGAGCTGATGTGATTCCTTCGTCGCCCGCTCCACGGCTTCCTTGTGGTCGCCTGCCAGGCGCGGTTTGTATCCTGCCTCTTCAAGCAGGCCGGACACATGCGCCGCGTGCTGGGCATCCGCATCCGCAACCAGCACTTTAATATGATGTCGAACTGCCATGCGATTGCCCCCGCGAAGAACCCCAGCCGCAGCGCTTTCGCCCCGGCCGGACAGCCTCATCTTCGACAAAATCTACGCCTGCACTGGAGATCATATACTCCCCACTCAAAATTTCCAGCCAACGCCAAACGTCGGTCCAAGAGTCGCGCCGCCGGGGCTCCCGACCCTGCAAAGCGCGGAGGTCGCTTGGGGAACAATTAGCAGCGCCTTGCAGGCAGGGTTCAGCCGCGACACACTCTGCCCCAGTGCCGTTCCTGGGCCCGGGCAGATTCAAGTGAGTAGCAGTCCGTGGAAGGAGCCATTCCTGGTTGGGGCACCGGCTTTCCAGCTTGTGATTCTTCCAGACGCTTTGCGGTGGAGGATTTGTTGCCTCGTTCCGGTGGACCTCAGCCACGGGCTGCCGGCGGCGTCCGCCGAACCGCTGCGGCGGATCCCGCGTCCTGCCCTTTTTCGATCGAGTCCGGATCCGTAGGTTTGAACCACCGCCGTAGAAAGGGAAATCCCGGCCATGTCCGATCGTCTTGTTCGCGTTCGTTTCGCGCCGTCTCCGACGGGATACCTGCACATCGGCGGCGCCCGCACCGTCTTGTACAACTGGCTGGTGGCCCGGAAGGTCGGCGGGACGTTCATTCTGCGCATCGAGGACACGGACCGGGATCGCCACGTCGAGGATTCGGTCGGCAAGATCCTTGAAGATCTGCGCTGGCTTGGACTGACATGGGACGAAGGGCCGGTCGTAGGCGGACCGTGCGCGCCGTACTTCCAGAGTGAGCGTCTCGATCTGTATCACGCCCACGCCCGGCGCCTGCTCGAAAGCGGCGACGCCTACTACGCCTTCGAGACATCGGAGGAGCTGGAGGCCTCGCGCGAGTCGGCCCGCGTCGAGAAACGCTCTTACAAGTACGTCCGACCCAGCCCGCTGCCGACGATCGCGCAGGGTGAAGCGGCTCAAGCGGCCGGCAAGGCCGTGGTCGTCCGCTTCAAGATGCCCGGCGAGCCGATCACCGTTCACGACGAAATCCTCGGCGACGTCGTGATGCCCGCGGAGGAGCTCGAGGATTTCGTGATCCTCAAGAGCGACGGCTGGCCCACGTATCATTTCGCCTGCGTCGTGGATGACGAGCTGATGCGCGTCACGCACGTCATCCGCGGGCAGGAACACCTGATGAACACGCCCAAGCACATCGCCATGCAGCGGGCGCTGAAGTTCGCCACGCCGTCCTACGCGCATCCGCCCATCATCTTCAGCATGGACGGAACCAAGATGAGCAAGCGCGACAAGGAGAAAGCGATCAAGGAAGGCCGCACACCGCCGGAGATCGAAGTGCACGACTTCCGCGTCTCGGGCTACCTGCCGGAGGCATTGCTGAACTTCATCGCGCTGCTGGGCTGGTCCAGCGGCGACGACCGTGAACACTTCTCGGTCGACGAGCTGATCGAGCGCTTCTCCATCGAGCGCGTCGGCAAGACCAACGCCCGGTTCGACCGGGACAAGCTCCTGGCGTTCAACACCGACTGGTGCGCGAAGACTCCGCCACTCCGGCTGCTGGCGGCGTTCAAGGACTTCCTCGCCGTCAACGCGTCGCCGCTGCTGAAGTTCGATGACGCAATGCTCGCGCGGCTGCTGGCGGCCAAGAAAGGTCTGCGCACGTTCCGCGACGTGGTGGACTCGGCGCGGTTCCTCGTGCAGCGCGACGAGGAGGTCTGGCCCGACGGCGGTCCGATCAACCCCGACGCCGTGCGAAAGGTGCTGGAGAAGAACGAGGGGGCGGGCTACCGAACGCTGGAGGCGATCCTGGCGAAGCTCGATGCATTTGCCGACTGGACCGCTGAGGGTCTGCACAAGTTGATTGAGACGTACTGTGCCGCGTCCGGCGCGAAGATGGGCGACGTGGCCCAGCCGCTGCGCGTGGCAATCACCGGCTCGACCGTCAGCCCGCCCATCGGCGACAGCCTCGCGCTGCTGGGCAAGGATGCCACCTGCGCGCGAATCCGGCGCTGTCTCAGCGCACGACGAGGCGCATGAGGACGGTGCGGTCTCCGCGCGCGACGAAGCAAATGAGGGCAAGGAAAGGATGCCGGAGGTGGGAATCGAACCCACACTCTGTTGCCAGAACGGGATTTTGAATCCCGCGCGTCTGCCAGTTCCGCCACTCCGGCTCCCGCACTGAAGGGGCTTGAGCAGCCCGCTCCCCATAGGGGCCGCATTGGGAGTAGGATCGCCTCCTACCCGAACCTCGTCAATGTAGCCTTCCTGCTGGCCGGCGAGTTGACGGTGCTGGGCAGCGCGGCGTTTACGCCTTCCACGCCGAACGCCCTCAAGGTAAAATGCAGCGGGGCCACGCTGAAGGTCTGGGTGGACGGCACGCTGAAGGTGACCTCGACGACGGATGCCGACCTCGCCTGGGGCGGGGTGGCGCTGTCTCAGCGCACGACGAGGCGCATGAGGACGGTGCGGTCTCCGCGCGCGACGAAGCGAATGAGGGCAAGGAAAGGATGCCGGAGGTGGGAATCGAACCCACACTCTGTTGCCAGAACGGGATTTTGAATCCCGCGCGTCTGCCGGTTCCGCCACTCCGGCTCTTGCAAACAAAGAACTTATGTATCGCCCGCGCCTCTCGCCGTTGCGTGCGGGGTCGCATCGCATCCCGCCAAGGCGGTCGGTAATGTACCTTCATCGGCGGCGGAGGCCAATTCCGAACGGGCGCGCGGCGGCGCGACGCGGCCCAGCCGCCGTTTCCGTCCCACACGCCCGCCCACAATTCTTCTGAAATGCCGCCTGACACCCAGCCGATAACCCGATAACTTGCTCTCGATAAGGAGTGATGCCCATGCTCCTGCACGATCCAGCACGCTGCGACGGTCTGGCCTTTCTCGTCGGGTCGTTCCCTGCGCGGACAGAGAGAGATAGAGAGAGAGGCTGCTGGGCGCCGTGAGCCGCTCCCCCCTTCCTTTCAGCATCCGCCGTCAGCATTATCCAGGTGTTCGAGCGTTTCCGTCCCCCGCATCCCGGCGCCCACTGCGTCTGCTATCATTGGATTCCGGCGTCTTCCGGCGTTTTCCAGCGTCCCGGCCCCGCTTCAAGCCCGCGCGGCTCTCTCCCCGCCGATTCGCATGCCCGCGGCCGCGCACCGGGCTTCGCCCTTCCGGAGTCCATTCCCCGGTCCTTCCGGCGCTTCGCGACGTTCGCGAGGCGCTTTTTTCTCTCCTTTTTTTCAAGGAGGTCGAACATGAAACGTGGTAGAATCGTACAGAATCGAGTGCTGGCGGGGACGTTGTGTCTCGCCGCCGGGTTGCTGACGATGGGAGGGATGATGCGGGGCGCGGCCTCGGGCTCACCTCCGGAAGGGTTGGCTCGGGTGGCCGCCGCGGCGGGGTTCGTCGCGGTCGATCCGGCGACGGTGGCGCTCGCCTCGTTCACCTGGACGGGCAACGACAATGCGTCGGACCTGTGGAACGACCGCGACAACTGGAGCGGTTTCGGCGGGGCATGCTTCTATCCGTGCGCCACGACGGACGACGCGACGTTTACTGAGTGCGGCTTTAACGTCGTCTTCGACGCATCCCGCACGATCGACGACCTGACGCTGAGTTTCGGGGGCGAGCTCTGTTACGCGTAGTTCGATGCCGACGGCACTGAACGCGTCCTGACCTGCGACACGGTGACGATCGGCGGCGGGAACATCGACTTCGTCAAGCTGGTGGGCAAGGCCGGGATCGAGACGAACTGATCATATCCGGCGCTCGCACGGCCGGCGTGCCACGTTTCCCATCGCTTGGTTCAGGAGTCAATGCCATGCGTCGCTGCTTTCCCTTCGCCAGCATGTTTGCCGCCGTATCAGCGGCGGGTTTCGCGCAGGTTGAAATCCCGCCCGGCTTCGAGATCGTCGAAGCTGTCGTGTCGGACTACCATATCCAGTGGCCTTCATTGAACGACTGCGGCGAGATTGCCTACGCCCAGAAGTTCTCCGGAAGCTGGTGGACGGCTGAGATCATGCTCTACGACAACGGTCGTATAGTGCGGATCACGGACAATGACGTCCTGGACAGTGGAGTGGATCTTAACAACTCGGGTGACATGATCTGGCAGCGCGGAATTACCAGTCTCAATGCACACCAGGTGATTCTTTATCGGGATGGCGTGGAAACGTTGCTGCAGGATGGGGAACGCATTCTTGCTCATGCGTCCATCAACAACTTGGGGGAGGCCGTTTGGTCTCGCTTTCGTTGGGAGATGTGTCCTCTTCTTTCTGACCTCTATTTGTTTGATGGCCGGAAGACGGAGCAGATCCATACATCGGAGTTGATGCTCCAGCAGACTGAAATCAACGACGCCGGCTGGATTACCTGGATGAGCACGGACTTCTGCGTCAGTCCCTGGGCGGGTACGATCCAGCTTTACCGCGATGGGATTGTGGTTGACCTGCCATCGTTTCATTCCCAAGTCCAGGGGCCGAGGATCAACAACCGGGGTCAAATCGTTTGGGACGCCCAAAGCGACCTTGAACTGTGGGAGGACGATGACACCCGGATTATTCTCGACACAGTCGACGCCTCGGTGCCGAACATCGGCGACACGGGCGACGTCTATTTTGCTCGTTCGGATTGGGATCGCGGAACTTGGAACGCATGGTTGTATCATCCTGAGAAGACGGGAGCGCGTTTGTATCGCCTCAGTGACGACCAGTACTCCGTGGCGCGGGGAAGCGTGAACGGCTGGGGAGAAGTCGCCTGGAAAAACACTCTCGACAACCGGGACGCTGTGGTCTTCATGCGTCGCGTGCGCACCGGAGACAGCGAGTTCGACGATGACGTGGATCTGAGGGATTACGCGGTCTTCAACAAATGTATGACCGGGCCCGTAAGGACGGACGGTTTGTGCGAGTGTCGGTTTCTGGATCAGGACTACGATGGCGATCTGGATTTGGCGGATTTCGCTCGCCTTCAGAACGCATTCGATTCCCTGTAACGGAAAATGATGAAGTCTGCTTCAGCTTTGGGGCACGCGTTTGTCGCGTACTTTGCGACTGAAAGACCTCCTGGTGGGTTTCAGTTGCCCTTGATTAGAAACCTGTTCACCGATTATGCGCGACTCTGAACATTGTCGCGCTATGAAAGGAATGAAATTATGAAAGTCGCCAAGATTATCGGGTTTGGCCTTGGCCTTGGTTTGGTCATGCTGTCCCTGTTCCTTGTGATCCCTGGCATTCCAGCGATCGCCACTAACCCCAATGCCACGCTCCTCGTGGATTGCGAGGATGTGAATACAACGTGTTTTGATGGACCTGGAACGAGTTGGACTGTCGGCGACAACTGGAATCACGGTGTTCCAGATTCGACGAAAATCGCCGTCATTCCCGCCGACGACGACGGAGATGAGCACTTCGACGTCGTGATCCCCGGCAGTACGACGGCCTACTGCAAGACGCTCACCATCGAGGACGAGGGGGACGACCGCAGCACTCTGTTCCTGACGGGCGGTTCGACCCTCGTGCTCGGCGACGGCGGAACCCTCACCTCCACGCTCGACGGGCAGTTCGACCTCAGCGTGCATCCCGGCGATCCGGGCACGCTCAAGATCAACGGCGTACACACCATCCAAGGCAATGGCGGCGTGATCGCATTGAACAAGGGGTCCGTCATCGAGGAGTACACTGACGGCGACGACAAGCTGATCCTCAAGGCCACCAGCACGTGCAGCAGCCAGAGCTGCTCGATGACCCTCCACGGGGACGGATACATCAAAGTCAACTTCGACAACCGGGCCTACGTCGTGGCCGACGACCACATCCGGCTCGAAAACCGCGCCAAGACCGGGACCGACGACGGCTGGCGGATCGTCAACGACGCGGGCACATTCACCGTCTCCACCCAGATAACCGGCGCGAGCGCCTGGTACGTGGACTCGGACAGCGCGCTCAACGAGATCGACCTGATCGAGGAAGCCGGTTGCGTTTTGTCCACCGGCCCGGTGACGCTCTATGCGGGCGTGCTGTCGTGCGAGTGCGGCACGACGTTCTGCACGAGCGGCAAGCTCACATGGAAATCGGTGCAAGCCGGCGGCGGGACCACGGAACCGCGGATCCGGGCAACCCCGCGACTTCGGTAGCCTCCTTTGGCGGAACGTGTTCAACGTGCCTGTCGGAGTGTCAATAACGCAACCTGGGACGGCATGGGGCGGGGCGCGGCAGCATCGCATCCGCTGCACGCAACGCTCCATGCCCCCCCGCACACGACATCCTCCGCGTGCCACGATCAGCGAAAGGCAGGGAGTCGCCCATGCTGCGGGGTTCGTTCGCGGCCGATCGAATGACCCGGCGCTTAGAATCGCTACAGCATCCCCAGTTTTTCCAGCCGGTAACGGAACGCGTCGCGGCGGAGACCGAGGAGACGGGCGGCCTGGGTCTGGTTGCTGCTGGTGCGATCCATGGCCTGGCGGATCAGGTCGCCCTCCAGCTCCTTGAGGTCCAGCCCTTCGGCGGGGAGGACGAAGCCGGTGCGCGAGTTCGTCGCGGCCGCGCGGGTCGCGCCGAGGAAGACGTCGTCGGCGGTGAGCGTCTCGCCCCGGCTCAGGAGCACGGCGCGCTCCAGCACGTTGCGCAGCTCGCGCACGTTGCCAGGCCAGGCGTAAGACCCCAGCTTTTGATAGGCGGATTCGTCGATGCCGCCCACGGGCTTGCGGAACTCCTTGGCAAACCGCGCGACGAGGTGCTGCGCCAGCAGGCGGATGTCGCTGCCACGGTCGCGCAGGGGAGGCAGCAGGATCGAGATGACGTTAAGCCGGTAGAGCAGGTCGCTGCGGAACTGGCCCAGGTCGATGGCCTTTTCGATGTCGCGGTTGGTGGCGGCGATCACGCGGACGTCCACGGATATCTCCGTCGTGCCGCCCACGCGGCGGAAGGTGCGCTCCTCGAGAAAGCGAAGCAGCTTGGCCTGCAGACCCGCGGGCATGTCGCCCACCTCGTCGAGGAAGATCGTGCCGCCGTCGGACAACTCGAACAGCCCTTTCTTCAGCGACTTGGCGTCGGTGAACGCGCCGCGCTCGTGCCCGAACAACTCGCTTTCCAGCAGGCTCTCGGACAGCGCGGTGCAGGTGATGTTCATGAACGGGCGCGGCGCGCGGTCCGAGTTGTAGTGAATCACCCGCGCGACGAGATCCTTGCCCGTGCCCGACTCGCCGCGGAGGAAGACGGTGGACGCGCCGCTGCCGGCCACGCGCTGGATGATGTCGAACAGCTCCAACATGCAGACGTCCTGTCCGACGATGCGGGAGATGCCGTACTCGTTCTCCATGTGCTCGCGGTACTGGCGGACCTCGCGGCGCAGCTTGGTCGTCTCCAGCGCCTTGTTGACGTTGCGCAGGAGCTGGTCCATGTCGAAGGGCTTGGTGATGTAGTCGTACGCGCCCATCTTCATGGCGTCCACGGCGCTTTCGATGGTGGAGAAGGCCGTCATCATGATGACGACCACGTCGTGGTCGCGCTCGCGGATGTGCGAGAGGATGTCCAGCCCGGTCATGTCCGGCAGGCGGTAGTCGAGCATGATCAGATCGAAGATCCCGCTCTCCAGCGCCTCGAGCGCCTTGGCGCCGCAGTCGGCCTCGGTGACGTGAAAGCCCAGCGCCTCGAACTTCTGGCGCAGGGACCAGCGGATCAGTTGCTCATCTTCGATAATCAAGATGCGGACCGTCATAGTCAATCTCGCGAATCTGGGTTAGGCGTGTCGTGTTTCGTGCGTCGTGCGTCGTGCGTCGTGCGTCGTGCATCGTGCGTCGTGCGGGAACTCGGGTACTCGGGTGCTCGGGTACTCGGGTGATCGGGTATGGATGGTTGTAGGTCCTTGCCTGAACCCTGAACCCTGAACCTCAATTCCTGAACCCCACGCTCGTTTCCCCACCGCCTCACTCCTCGCCAGCCGGAAGCTCCAGCGTCACCTTGGTTCCTCGTCCCGCGGCGCTTTCAAGGTGCAACATCCCGCCGTGGCTTTGGACGATCCGCTGGCAGATCGGCAGCCCCAGCCCTGTTCCCTTGGCTTTCGTTGTGAAGAAGGGCTCGTTGGCCTTGGCGAGAATCTCCGGCGACATGCCCTTGCCCTGATCCACAACAGTCAGCCGCGACCAGCGCGTGTCCGCCTCGATGGCGACGTGAATGGCCCGCCCCGGCGGCGAAGCATCCGCCGCGTTGAGCATGAGATTGAGAAGCACCTGCTCGAGTTGCCCGTCGTCCCCCAGCACTTGAACCTCCGTCTTGGGTCGGGCGTATTCGACGCGGCGACCGTTCATGGCCGGCTCTTCTTTGAGGAGCGTCAGCACGCGTTCGACGATCCCGCCCAGCGAGACGTTCACCAGTTTGGGCGGGCGAGGTCGGGCGTAAAGCAACAGGTCTTTCACGGTGGCGTCGAGCCGGTTGATCTGCCGCAGAATCTCCCCCACGATGGGCCGGTGGGGGTTGCCGGCGCTCATGTGCTCGCCGATGACCTGGATTGCTCCGCTGATGCCCGCCAGCGGGTTCTTGATCTCGTGCGCCAGCGACGCGGCAAGTTGCCCGATTTCCGCCAGGCGCTCCGCGCGGGTGAGGCGGTCTTCCATCGAGCTGCGCTCCAGCCGGCGGATCTGGTCGGAGTAGCTCTCCTTGTAGCTTTCCAACATGATGGCCAAGTCGAGCGTCAGGATGCGGTGCACCGACTCCAGCAGCTCCTCTATCCGCGGCAGATCCTTCTTGCGCAAGTGCTGAGTCAGTTCCTGCCGGACCAGCTCCATCCCGAGGAACATGAAGCGCTGAGGAAGCTGAACCCGCACGTGCATGACGCCGATTCGGAAACGCTTCCGCAGGTACGATTCGTCATAGACCCCGTCGAACAGCTCTCCCAGCCATTCTTTCAGCGTGGCCCGCAACCGCGCCACCTGCTCATGACCGCCGGAAAAAACTTCCCGGGTGGCCTGATGGCGAAACAACTCGTCGTAGAACCGGTCCACCACCGCCGAAACCAGCGGTCGAACATGGGGTTGAAGGGAGCGTAGGTTCTCCTCGTCGCTGGGAGTGAACCCGACGTACCGCTTCATCTCGTCAAGCATCGCTGTATCCACGTCCGCATTGTAGGTGCGAACAGTGAATTTGGCATGTTCCCGTTTTCGAGAATCGTGCGCGGACAGGTCTTGGGTAGACCTCCCTTGACGGCCGACATCATGCTCGACGCCGGCGTCCGGGTCGATCCTGAAACTACCCTTGGTAGTGGTTCTTCTGGTCATTGGGAAAGTCGCCTGCGCCGGAGAACCCATAATGCACGCCTGCGCGTGCGAACAGCCTCGCGGTCGCATCGAGCGCTGGCGCTAGAGCAAGGGTTGTGCCAGCGGAAATGCGTCGGACTTTACGCCTATGTGAACATGTTCCTGTTCTGTAACCTTTTTTTATGCAATATGTTATGAAGTTCAAGCTGAGTTTCTGACGGTTCAGGCGCCGCTAAAGCGCTCGCCTTGACGAGCTTGTCTTGAGAATCGTCAGGGCAATCGAAGGCACGTTAAGGGGATGAGTGGGTCATTAGACACACCCTTTGCGAGGTCCCGCCCAGCGGCGAGCGGCGTTGACTCAACGGTGGCTGGCCCCGCCGGGGGCCCCCGTCGGGTGCCGGAAAGCCATTCACAAATAAGCGACTTGTATGTCTTTTTACCGAAGGTTGAGGGTTGGGGCAGGCATCCTGTTGTCCGTGGACTGGCGGGCAGTAACAGCGAGCCTTCTACCGCCGCATTAGTGGCCCCGGGGAGCGGCACGCGGCTTGCCGAGGGAACGGCCGGAGCGAGCTTGTGAGTCAGCGATCCACATCCCGGAAAGCGCCAGATGCACCGACCGGCGAACCTGCGGCGCGCCCGCGCGCACGGCTCATGCTGGCCGAGCCTGAACCGCTGCTGCGTTGGTCGCTGGCCTGCTATCTGCAGCGGTGGTTTGAAGTGGTCATCGTTCAGACCCTTCCGGAAGCGTGCGAAGTGGCCCGCGGCGCCCATGTGGACGCGGCGGTGGTCACGGACGCCTGGCCTGCGGAAGGTCTGGATCGGCTGGAGAGCGCTCTTGAGAGGCAGGACAGCGGGGTGCGCATCGTGCGCCTGGTGACGGACCAGACGCGGTCGCGACCCTCGCGTCGGCGCGAGTCGCTCCTGGAGAAGCCGTTTCAGCTTGTCGATTTAGCGCGCCGCCTGGGCGTGACGCCGCAGGAGCCGGATTGAGAGGTGTGTCGTGTTTGTCGAAGATCTCATGACGTCCTCGCCCTACACGATCCGCCAGGATGCGGCGCTGGCGCTGGCCGCCGATCTGATGGCGCGACACCGCATTCATCACCTGCCCGTTCTCGACGAGGCGAACCGCCTGACGGGAATGATCAGCGATCGGGATGTGCGGTCGGCGATCGGCTTCGATCGCACGCTGGGCGAGAAACTCACGGTGAGCGAGGCCATGACGCCCGATCCGGTGACGATCGACGCGGAGGCGACGCTGGAGGACGCGCTCTCGGTTCTATCGAGCGGGCGATTCGGGGCGCTTCCGGTGATGCGCCATGGCGCGGCGGGCGCCACTTCCGCGGAACTGGTCGGGATTCTGACGACGCTCGATTTGCTGAGGGCGCTCCACCAAATCCTCGGGCTGGAGGAACCGGGGCGCCGGCTGGAAGTCGCGCTGCCGCACGGTTGCAAGGACATCGCCCGCGTGTTCCGCGCGCTGGCGGAGGGTGAGCACCCCATCATCAGCGCCGTGGTCTCGCGCATGCGGCGCGACGGGCCCGAGGCGTCTCTCTACCTGCGCGTTCCGGAAGGCGCGGCGCGCGGGGTCCAGCACGCGCTGCAAAAAGCCACCGCCATCTTGCTTCAAACCGAACAACTGTCAAAATAGTCCGGAAGACTCCGGAGCGCGGCGTCGCGGGTCAGGCCGCCTTTCGAGTTCACGATCGCACGGCAGGTTGAGCCCCTTCCGGGCCTCCGCGCGGGTGCACAAGTTGCAGGGGAGTTTCCGCATGGAAAAAGACGGGGCACCGCACGCCGCCGGGCGCCGCGGGTTCATCACAACCGTGGCGATGGTCGGCGGACTCATAGCCGGCTATGGTCATGGACTGTACAGGTTCTTTGAGTACCTCGTTCCACTGAAGCGCACGCGCAAGACCGGCCTGTTCGTTGGGACGTTGAACGATATTCCCGTGGGGCGAAGCCTGACGGTCCACGACCCGCAGGGACACACCATCGCCATTGCCCGCACGTCCGAGTCTGCGGAGAATCCCGCGGCGGGTTTCAAGGCCCTTTCGAGCCGCTGTCCGCACCTGGGTTGCAACGTGCACTGGGAATCGGGATCGCAACAGTTCGTCTGCCCGTGCCATAACGGCATCTTCGATAAGAACGGCGTGGCGCTTTCCGGTCCGCCGGCCGCGGAGGGGAAGAACTTGCGCGAGTATGCTCTGACCGTCGATGCAAAGCGCGGTTGGGTGTTCGTCGAGGTCACGGTGGGGAGCGAGATATGACGCCTGAACTGACCCAGGGGCACGGACCGGTTCGCAGCGGGCGGCGGCTCTACCAGATGCTGCCGCTGGACTGGGGTCGCGTGCAGGACGTCACCAACGAGCCGGTGCCGGGGCACATCAAGCGCTGGTGGTTCGCGCTGGGCGGCACGCCCGCTTACCTGTTCCTCATCCAACTGACCACCGGCATCATGCTGACGTTCTATTATGTGCCCTCGCCCGACCACGCCTTCGAGAGCGTTCGCAACATCTCAGAGCAGATTCCCTACGGCTGGTTCATCCGCAGCATCCACAAGTGGGCGGCCAACCTGATGATCATCACGGTGCTGCTGCACATGTGCCGTGTGTATTTTTCCTGCGCCTTTCGACATCCGCGCCAGTTGAACTGGGTGATCGGCTGCGGACTGCTTCTTTCAACCGTGACATTGGGATTCACCGGTTATTCGCTGGTGTTCGAGCAGCTCAGTTATTGGGGCATCACGGTGGCGACGGAGCTGACGTCGGCCATTCCACTCGTGGGCGGCGTGATTGCCAACTTCATGCGCGGCGGCGAGGAGGTCAGTCCCAACACGCTGACGCGCATGTTCAACCTGCACGTGGGCATTCTGCCGGTCGCGGTGGTGGTGCTGATCGGATTGCACGTCACAATGCTGAGGCTGCACGGCGTGTCCGAGCTTTCGTTCGTTCAGGCGCCGCGCCCCGGGGACGCGCAGCGCAAGCCCGCGCGCCGGCTCCCCGGCGTCAAGCTGGTTGCGCTGCTCGCGGCGATCATCGCGCTGGGCTGCGCGGGCATGGCCGCGTGGAACCCCGTCGCGGTCAACGTCATCGCGCATCAGCTCAGCCTGGAAAGCAGCCGGATATTCTGGATGGTGGCGGGCACGGTGGCCGCGACGGCGTCCGTCCTGCTCTTCCGGGGTCATATGTACGGTCTGATGATCTGGTTGCTTCTCGCGCTGCTGGCGCTCGGCAAACTGGTCTTTGATTTGGTCAATCAGGAAGCGCCCAACACGATGGGCTGGGCGATCGCTTCGGTCGTGCTGGCCGTGACCGTGGTGTATGGAATGGCGCGCAACCGGCGCTTCGAGGAAGGCACGGGAGAAGACAAGCCGTTCAATTTCTTCCCGGATCATATTTTGACGGAGGTCATGATCGGGACCTTGCTGCTCTTCCTGCTCACGTTGCTGACGCTGGTTTTTCCGGCGGAGCTGGGCGAGAAGGCCAATCCGCTGGTCACACCCGAGCACATCAAGCCCGAGTGGTATTTCTTCTTCCAGTTCCGGCTTCTCAAACTCATGGGCCTCAATACGGCCGTGCTGCTGACGGGCGCCATGTTCGCCCTGCTGATTCTGTGGCCCTTTGTGGACACATTTCTGGAGAGACTCGCGCCCAAGAAGGATCTTGGCGTGTATATCGGCATTGTCGCATTTCTGGGGTTCCTGACGTTGACGGTCTGGGAAGCCATGGTCTAAGGAGTCCATCCGGTGTCGCTTAACACCAAGAAAATCATCGTATTCGTGCTTGGCATTGGTCTGTGCATTGCACTGATCATGGTGGCGGAGATGGAGTCGCGCAAGCACATGGCGCGAACCCAGATGCCGATGTCCACGCTGCTGACCATGGCTCCGCAGACCAGCCACGACTGCATTACCTGCCATGATCAGCAGACGCCGGGCCTCGTGTCCCACTGGAAGGGCAGCACGCACGCGGAAAAGGGCGTCGCCTGCGTCGAGTGTCATCAGGCGGACCCGGGCGACGTGGACGGCTTCGAGCACTACGGGCAGCACATCGCCACCGTGGTCACGCCGCGCGACTGCGCGCGCTGCCACCCGCACGAAGCCGACGAGTTCGAACATAGCCATCACGCCAAAGCCGGGAACATCCTCGCCTCGCTCGACAACTTTCTGGCGGAGACGGTCGAAGGCAATCGCGGATTCTTCAATCCGCATTCCCCCACGCCGGGTCGGCCGGACATTATCGACGCCAATGGATTTGCCAGCGCTTTTCTGGGTTGTCAGCAATGCCACGGCAGCAAGGTGGGATTGCAGACCGCGGACGGAAGCAAGGTCACGGCCGACGACCTGAAACCCGGCCCGGATGGAAAGCCGACGAACACGGAAATGCTGGCGAAAATCGTCCGCGACGATGAAGGCAAGCCCAAATATCACCCCGGCACGTGGCCGAATACGGGCATCGGTCGCATCAATCTCGACGGTTCGCTCGGTTCGTGCTCCGCGTGTCACAGCCGTCACGACTTTTCTCCGCGGCGCGCCCGACAACCGGAAAACTGCGGCAAGTGCCACCTTGGACCGGACCATCCTCAAAAGGAAATCTATGAGGAATCCAAGCACGGCGTGGCCTACCGCGACCTGAAGGACGACATGAACCTCGACTCGAAGGACTGGGTCCTCGGCAAGGACTATGCGGCCGCCCCGACCTGCGCGACGTGTCACATGTCCGCGCACAGCCGCGGAGCGCCGGTGACGCACGACCCGGGGCAGCGCATCTCCTGGACCAACCGCCCGCCGGTCAGCCTGGCCATGGACACGGATGAGAAGCACGCGGTGGTCAAGGAGACGGATCCGCAGAAGCGCGCCGCGCTGGTGACTGATACGGCCATGCAGAAGCGGGATCGAATGAAAGAGGTCTGCCTGCATTGCCACACGCCGGACTATGTGAACGGCTTCTACAAGCAATACGACGATTTGGTCGTGCTTTTCAATGAGAAGTTTGCCAAGTCGGGGCTGAAGATCATCAATGCGTTGCGGGAGCAGGGGCTGATCACCAAGTTTGAGTTTGACGAGGAGATCGAGTGGTCATGGTATTATCTGTGGCACCATGAGGGCCGGCGCGCGCGGCACGGCGCGTCCATGATGGCGCCGGATTACACGCACTGGCACGGCATGTATGAGGTGGCCGAGCGATTCTATCAGGCGGTAATCCCGCAGGCGAAGGAGATTGCAGAACACGCGATGAAGGAAGGCAAGGAGGCGCAGGGCAAGGCCGTCATGACCGTGATCGAGGAAATCCTCGCGCGCCCGGAACACCAGTGGCAGGCGTCGGCCAAGAACCCGCCGCCCGCGCCGCCCGCGCCGGCCGCACCGACCGCTCCCAAGTGATCATCGCGTCGATCCAAGTGGAATGGCACAGTGCACCCCCCATGGCGTGGGAATGTCGCCTGGCAGCCCGTGGTGAAACTCGAAACCCGTCGTGGGATCTGTCACCCCCGCGCAGGCGGGGGTCCAGTCCGCCTTGGAAAACTGGTCGTTTCTCGTTCCTCGTAAGCTGCCGGCTGGATTCCCGCCTTTGCGGGAATGACGCGCGTCGCCTTTCACCACGGGCTGTCCTGCAACAGGCTCATGCAACCGGTTCCTCCCCCGGGCTGATGCAGCGCGCTGACAGGGCAGAGGGCAGTGGGCCGCGCCTCATTCCCACGTCTGCAGGAGGTGCATGTAGTTGCCGCGTTCAAACACCTGCGGGTTGGGGCAGCGCGCCAGGCTCATGCTGCCGACGAGCTGGCGGAGATTCTCATACTCATGTTCGTGCAGCCAGGCCTCAATCCCGTCGCGGATCTTCTTGAGGTACTCCGGTCCGTTGAGCAGCAGCGCTGAAACAATCTGCGCGGCATCCGCGCCGCACATCATCGCCTTGATGACGTCCTCCGCCGTGTGCACGCCGCCGGTCACCGCCAGCGACGACTCGACCTGTCCGTGCAGAATCGCCAGCCAGCGCAGCCGCGGAAGCAGGTCGCGCGAGGTGGAGAGCGTCAGGTGGCCGGCGGCCTGAAGCAGTTCGAGATCGACATCGGGCGCGTAGTACCGGTTGTAGAGGACCAGCCCGTCCGCGCCGAGTTCACCGAGCCGAAGACCCATGTTCGCCAGGGACGTAAAGAACGGCGAGAGCTTCACGGACAGGGGGATGCGCACGGCCTGCTTCACGGTGCGCACGATGTCGATGGCCATGCGCTCCAGCGCCGGTCCGTCCACGTTTGCGTCCGTGTTGAGGAAGTAAAGGTTCAACTCCAGCGCGTCGGCGCCTGCCTGCTCCATGAGCCGCGCGTGCTCCAGCCAGCCGCCGGGCGTCGTGCCGTTCAAGGATGCGACGACGGGAATGCCCACGGCCTGTTTCACCTTGCGCAGATGATCGAGGTATTCATGCGGACCGAGCACGAACTCCTCCGGTTCGGGAAGGTAGGTGGTCGCCTCGCCGTAGGAATACGACGCATCCACGAAGGCGCTGTGCGTCGCCAGGCTTTCCGCGGTGATCTGCTCCTCAAAGAGGGAGCGCAGCACGATGGCCGACGCGCCGGCGTCCTCGACGCGCTTGACGCGATCCAGCGTGTCCGACATCGGTCCGGCGCCGACGATAAGCGGACCCTTCAGATGAAGGCCCATGTAGTTCGTGGTCAGGTCCATCTCCAGCTCCCTTTCATCGACCCCCGTCCCCACCCGCCGCGCTCAGCGCAGCAGCGTACCGCCCGAACCAGCCGGATTCCGTCGCGCACTGCAAGCCCTTCCGGCCCGGCGGAACCTCCAATCTCTGACCCTCTGTTGCAGACCACTGGAGCATGTTACGTGCCACGCCCAAGGCGAGATACGCAGGAGAAGCACCGTTCACCCACTCGGACGAATCGCCGCCGATCAGGTCCGACGGGAAGCGCTTCAGGGCCATCCTCACCCGCCAAGACAACCCTGTTTTGGGAATCCCTCAACCGGAGGGTGGCGCGGATGCGCAGCAGCGGACGCGCGGAGCGTGCGATCGTGCCCAAACTGCCCTGTCGCAACCGGCTGGCAAGTTCGGTGCGCCGTGCGGCACTGATTCCATTCCAGAATAAGGTTGCGCATCTTCGCCGACCGTGCAGAAGTGCGGGCATTTCGTTTCCGCCGGACTTTCAAGTAAGCTGGTGAAACGCCCTGGGGGAAAACGGGGGAACGTGGTTTTTTCAGGAGGCAAGGGGATGTACTCAGGGGGATTTCAGAGGACCAGCTTCGGAGCCGGGGCGCCGATCGGGGCGCGTGCGATCGTGGGCGCTGTGGTGGGGTTTGCGCTCATCGGTTGCGGCGCGGCCTGGGGAGCGGTCGCGGACCAGCCCCTGGTCGGCTCGGGCGGCGCGTTGTTCCAGCCGATCGCGGGGGTGCGCGAGTTCTCGGGGCGGATGATTGCCAGGCCCGTGCAGGTTGAAAACTGGATCAAGCAGGGTGTCGCGGAAAATCAGGCCGTGCTGCGTCACGGTCAAGCCGACCAGTCCATGCAGGCGTACATCGTGACACGCTACGTGTGGCAGACGGATGAGTACGTCTTCGACGTGCCGGCCGGATCGACGGAGGACGCGGTGGCGGCGGCGCTCGTGGCGACGGGCAACTTCCAGTACGTCGAGCCGGACTGGAACGTGTTTCCGCTCGTGTGCCCGAACGATCCGCGTCTGGGGAATCAGTGGCACCACAACGCCAACCGCATGAACTCCTGCGCGGGCTGGGACCTGTACACCGGCGATCCGTCGGTGTCCGTCGGCATCTGCGACACGGGCATCCGCTTCACGCATGAGGACTTCCAACTCCACCGCCTCGAAGGATACAACGCGGTGGACGAGAAGTGGGAGCATGAGGGCGGGCGCATCGACGACCCGCACGGTCACGGCACGGCCACGACGGGCTGCGCGGCGGCGAACGGCAACAATGGCAAGGGGGTGTCGGGCGTGGGCTGGGATCTGTCGCACCGGATGCTTCGCGTCAGCAACAGCGGCGGCGGATCGAGCCTCGCGGTGCTCCAACATGCGGCGCGAACGGCCGTCGAGAACGGCGACCGCGTGGCCAGCGTTTCGTACAGCGGCGTGGACAGCTCTTCCAACCTGACGACGGCGACCTACATCAAGTCCATCGGGGGGCTGCTGGTCTGGGCAGCGGGGAATGAAGGGCGAAACCTCACCCTTTCCAACCGCGACGACGATGACATCCTCGTCATCGGCGCCACGGACTCCGGGGACAACAAGGCGAGCTTCTCGAATTTCGGTCCGATGGTGGACTTCATGGCGCCGGGCGTGGACGTGTACACGACGAATGCGGGATCGGACACGTCGTACGCCGCCACCAGCGGCACGAGCTTCTCCTGCCCGCTGACGGCGGGGCTTGCGGCGCTGACGATCTCACGCAATCCGTCGCTGGACCCGGACACCGTCGAGCAGGTGCTGAAGATCTCGTGCGATGACCTCGGCACGCCGGGCATTGACAACAACTATGGCTATGGCCGCATCGACGTCTTCACGACGCTGACCAACGGCGGGGGCGGCGATCCGGTTCTGGGCGCGTGCTGCTTCGACGACGGAAGCTGCTCGGACCTCTTCGGGCAGGACTGCCGCGACCAGGGCGGATCCTGGCACTACAACTCGGACTGCGGCTCGTACAATTGCCCGCAGCCCGGCGCCTGCTGCATCGGCGACGCGCGCTGCGAAGTGCTGCTCGAACGCGACTGCGTGGGAACCTTCCACGGCGAAAGCAGCTCGTGCAGCGGACAGTGCCCATGCGACAAGGTGAAGCGCCTCAAGGCCGCATGCAGCGCCGGCGGCACGCTCAAGGTCGTGGTAAAATTCCGCGACGCGTCGTTTGACGGCGAGACGCTCGGGATCGACATCGGCGGCGTCGTGTACAGCGTCGGCGTGTTCAGCGGCAAGGCGCTGCTGTACGGCGGACCGTTCAGCGGCACGCAGACGGCCACGCTCGTCTCGCCGGACTGCGGCATTTCCGCATCGGCTCAGTGCCCGTGACGCGGTGACCGCGGTTTGACGCAACCTGAAACGAGCGGAGAGGAGGAACACGGGCGAACCGGTTCCTCCTCTCGCGTTTCAGGAAATTCGCACCGCGCGCCATGAGCTAGCCCCGCTCGCCCCGAAGAGGCGCGGACGCCAGGCCGTAGCACCCGGTTTCCCTTCAGCGAGCGTCCATTCAGGGTTTCTCATAAATGCGCAGCGCGCAGCGCATCGGCGACGGTTCGTCCGGCAGTTCGTACATGAACGGCTCGCATTCCCGCAGGCGGAGTCGCTTTGCGAGGTGAGCGCCGGCCTGTGATTCGTCGTCGCTCATGGCGGCGGACTTCCACACGACGAGGCGGCCTCCGGGCTTCGCCCACGGCGCGAGCCATCCCAGCAGCGGATCGAGCCGCCCCACCGCTCGCGCGAGCACGAGGTCATGCTGCGCGGCGGGCTTGCCGTGGTCCGCGCGGGCGTGCAGCGCGGTGAGATGCGCGAGCTTCAACTCCAGTGCGACGCGCCGCACGAAGGCCGCCTTCTTGCCCGTGCCGTCCATCGCGGTGATCCGCCAGTCGGTCCGCAGGATGCCCAGCGGAACCGCCGGAAAGCCGGCGCCCGTGCCCACGTCGAGCACGCGCTGCGGTCCGCCTATCCCGTCGGAGGTCGCCCAAGCCAGCAGCGCCATGGAGTCGGCGTAATGTCGAATCGCGGCCTGTTGCGGCGAAGTGATGCGCGTGAGGTTCATCACACGATTGGTTTCGACCACGGCGGCGAAGTGCGCGAAGCAGAGATCTTCCTGCGCATCGGTCAATCGCAGTTGCCAGAGAGACAGCTTGTCGCGCAAGGCGCGCAGGAATGCGTCGCGATCCTCAGCCGAGGGCGCGGCGCTGAGCGGCGTTCCCTGATTCTCCTGGCTGTGCGTCATGGAGTGCCGTTCAAGAAGAATCTCCGGCCGGATTCCGAATCGGAGCGAAACTGAAAAGCATCATTCTTCCATCCGGGTCGCTTTGCACAGGTTGGGAAACCTGTGCTACAGACAATGGTTATAAACCGGTGCCACAGGAGCAATCGCTCTTCGCTATTCGCCATTCGCTATTCGCCAGTTTCGATTATCCCGCAATCGCCTGCTGCCCCACCGACAGGATGTTCGCATTGTCCTTCTGGATGTCGGCGATCTGCGCATCCGTGAGCGCGCCGCTGAGGGCGATCTGCGCACAGGCCGAGACCGCGCCTTCGCAGATGATGTTCTGCATCTCCTCGACGTTGATGTTGGCGAGGCTGATGCCGTTGAGCACGTGAGCGAGGACGCCGGGTTTGTTGAGATGGCGCACCAGCAACATGCAGCGGGCCGCGGTGCGGGCGCAGAGGTTGACGCCGTTGAGCACTTCGCCCGTGGTCAGGTAGTGCGTGACGATGCGCACCGTCTCGGCGGCGATGGCGTCCTGCGCCTGATCGGTCGAAGCGCCGATGTGCGGCGTGGCATAGACGACGCCGCCGGAGGCGAGAATTCGATCGGTGAACTCCGTCGTGGTGCCCGCCGGCTCGTGCTCGAACACGTCGAGTCCGACGCGGAGGCGCTTCGTGGCGATGGCTTTCAGGAGCGCGTCGTAATCCACGACGTCGCCGCGCGACGTGTTGATGAAGTACGAGCCGGGCTTCATCGCGTCGAGCACCGCCGCGCTGATGCAGCGCTTCGTGTCCGGCGTCGAGGCGAGGTGAACCGAGAGAATGTCGCATGCCGCGGCGCACTCGGCGATCGACGCCACGCGACGCACCCCCATCGCCGCCGCCTCCTCGAAGGTCAGCGACCGGCTCCACGCGACCACTTCCATCTCCATCGCCAGCGCCCGCGCGATTACCAGCCGGCCGATCTGCCCCTTGCCGACCACGCCGAGCGTCCGCCCCTTCAGACCGCGCGCCTCGGAGTATCCCTTCTTGTCCCACGAGCCTTTGCGCAGGTCGTTGGTGGCGTCCACGATGCGCCGGTCCACCGCGAGGATCAGCCCGATGGTCAGTTCCGCCACGGCCGCGGCGTTCCTGCCCGGGCAGTTGGCGACGAAGACGCTGCGCTGCGAGGCGGCCTTCACGTCGATCGTGTCATAGCCCGCCCCCGCGCGAACCACCAGCGCCAGATTCGGCGAATCGCGGAAAACGTCCGCGACGACCTTGGCGCCGCGGACGATGAGGATCTGGCATCCACTGCGCGAAACCGCCTCCGCGAGTGCCGCCCCCTGCAGGCCCGTCTGCTCGACCACCTCGCACCCGGCGGCGCGGAGCTTCTCGACGCCCCACGATTGGAACTTCTCGGCGATGAAGACTTTCATAAGCGGGGCATCGTCGAAGTCAGGGCGGCGAGCGTCAAGCATGGCTGGGGACAAGGCGGGCGCGTGTGGCTGAAGCAGGCCTATCGGGCGGACGCGGGCGGGTGGCACGGTCTGGCGTACTCGCCAGGCCGTGGCGGATGAGCAACGAGTACCTCGTGCAGACCCACAGCCTCGCGGGTCAAACAAAACGGCGCGGGGCAATGGCCACATACGGCTTGCCGAGCAGCTTCTTGATGAGGATGACCTCGCCCATGTCGTTGCCCTCGATCCGGTGACCGATCCACTGCAGCAGGTAGCTGAGCCCGAACAGCCCGACCGGTCTCCACCAGAGGAACCACGCCCCATCGGCGAGCTGCACGGCGGCAAGGACGCCCGCGGCGGGCAGCATCGGGATGGCCACGAGGTGCAGCGCCAGTGATATGGGGTGACGGTGTCTCGCGCGCCAGTTGTTCAGCCATTGCCTCATTCGGGGTGGAGGATACCCGGACCGGCCCCTTTCGGCAGCCACACTTCTTCCTCAACACGCTCAGGCGAGTACGCCAGAGCGTGCCACCCCGCCCTGCTGGAGCCGCGACTGACATTTTGGCAAGCCGCTCGACGACCCGGTTGACGCTTCGGACAAGCTGGCAGAACGGTTCTCCATGCGGTAGCCGCGACGCCGCCGTAACATGTTGGCAATCAAGTGCTTGCGTGGTACGCTGCCGAGTGAGTGGCTGGCATTGGGCTTGCTTGTGGCCCAAGGGGAAGGTCTTGCCCGGTTCTTCCCCGCCGTCGAGTCGACGAACAACATGCGACGCTGCGGACCTCGGGCCGCCGTCATCTTGGACCTTTGCAGGAGCAGGAGTTCATGGCAGTCAAGCAACTGGCGTTCGATCAGGAAGCGCGGCAGGCCCTGCTGCGGGGCGTGGAAAAGCTCGCCAATGCGGTCAAGGCCACCCTCGGCCCGCGCGGACGCAACGCGGTCATCGACAAAGGCTGGGGCAGCCCGACCGTCACCAAGGACGGCGTCACCGTGGCCGAGGAGGTCGAGCTGAAGGACAAGTACGAGAACATGGGCGCCCAGCTCATCAAGGAGGCCGCAAGCAAGACGAGCGAGGTCGCCGGCGACGGCACGACCACGGCGACGGTGCTGGCCGAGGCGATCTATCGCGCGGGGCTGAAGAACATCGCCGCCGGCGCGGACCCCAACGCCCTCAATCGCGGCATCGAAGCGGCGGTGAAGCGCGTCTCCGAGCACCTCAAGACGCTGTCCACGCCGGTGAAGGTCAACAAGCGCGAGGACATCGTCAACGTCGCCAGCATCTCCGCCAACAACGATCGGGCCATCGGCGAGATCCTGGCGGACTGCTTCGACAAGGTGGGCAAGGACGGCGTGATCACGATTGAAGAAGGCAAGTCGTCCGAGACGACGTTCGACGTGGTCGAGGGCATGCAGTTCGACCGCGGGTTCCTCTCGCCTCACTTCGTCACCGACCCGGACGCCATCGAGTGCGTTTTCGACAAGGCGTTCGTGCTCATCCATGAAGACAAGATCACCAGCGTGCAGAAGCTGGTGCCGATCCTCGAGAAGGTGTCCAAGTCCAAGCGCCCGCTGCTGATCATCGCCGAGGACGTGGAGGGCGACGCGCTGGCGACGCTGGTGGTCAACAAGCTTCGCGGCATCCTGAGCATCTGCGCGGTGAAGGCGCCGGGGTACGGCGACCGCCGCAAGGCCATGCTGGAGGACATCGCGATCCTCACCGGCGGCAAGGCGATCATGAAGGACATCGGCTTCGACCTGGAGAACCTGGCGATCAGCGACCTGGGGCAGGCGAAGCGCGTGCACGTGGACGCCAAGGACACGACGATCGTGGAAGGCGCCGGCGAGACGGGCAAGATCAAGGCCCGCATCACGCAGATCCAGCAGGAGATCGAGAAGACGACCTCCGACTACGACCGCGAGAAATTGCAGGAGCGCATGGCCAAGCTCGCCGGCGGCGTGGCGCTGGTGAAGGTCGGCGCGGCGACGGAAGCGGAGATGAAGGAAAAGAAGGCCCGGCTGGAGGACGCGCTGCACGCGACGCGTGCGGCGCTGGAGGAGGGCATCGTGCCGGGCGGCGGCGTGGCGCTGCTGCGGTCGGCCTCCGCGCTGGACGACCTCAAGCTCAAGATCGATGATGAAATGACGGGCGTGCAGATCGTCCGCGGCTGCCTGACCGCGCCGATCCGCCAGATCGCGGTCAACGCGGGTCTGGAGCCGGGCGTGGTTGTTCACAAGGTCACGCTGAAAGGCGGCGCGTTCGGACTCAACGCCGACACCGGCGAGTACACCGATCTCATCAAGGACGGCGTCATTGACCCGACGAAGGTCGTCCGCAGCGCGCTGGAGAACGCCGCCAGCGTCGCGCGCATCCTGCTGTCTACCGACTGCTGCGTGTCGGAAAAGCCCGGCGATAAGAAGGGCGACGACCACGAGGGGCACGGGCACGACGACGATATGGACATGATGTAGGAAATGGCGAATGGCGAATGGCGAATGCCGAAAGGACTGTCGGCAGTCCGCGGGCATTTCTTTCGGCATTCGACCTTCTTGCATTCGGCATTCAGCATTCAGCATTCGGCATTAAGTTTTTTGGCAATCAAAACTCAATAAGTCTAGTCTTATCCATCAGGAGGATTTGCACACATGGCAACCGCGACTGCATCGCCCAGGACGAAGAGCAAGACCAGCACGAACGTGAAGTTCCGTCCGCTGGACGACCGGATCATGATCGAGGTGCGCGAGGCCGAGGAGACGACCGCGGGCGGCATCGTGCTGCCGGATACGGCGCGGGAAAAGCCGCAGCGCGGGACGGTGATCGCCGTCGGTCCGGGCAAGCTCCTCGACAGCGGCAAGCGCGGCGAAATGGCCGTGAAAGTTGGAATGGAATTGCTCTACGGCAAATACAGCGGCACGGAGATCGACATGAACGGCGAAACGTACGTCGTGCTGCGCGAGTCGGACGTATTGGGCATCGTCGAATAGGTGCCGTGCCACTGCTCTGCGAGCAGTGTTTGTGGTTGTACCACTGCTCTGTGAGCAGTGTTTGAGACGTTGCTTGAAGTTCAAATCCACTGCTCGCAGAGCAGTGGCACACGGACACTCGTGTGGTGCTGCTCGCGGAGCAGTGCCTGATTCGTTACGTGAAGTTCAAAACCACTGCTCACAGAGCAGTGGCACGCGGACGCCCGTGTGGGACACGGTCGATCGTGTGGTACACGGACACTCGTGTGACGCACCCATATTCGTGTGACACGCGGACACTCGTGTGGCACTGCTCACAGAGCAGTGGCACGCGGATACTCGTAAGGATTGTGCAATGCCAAAACAAATGATGTTCTCTCAGGACGCCCGGCAGCAGGTGCTGGAGGGCGTGTCCAAGCTGGCGGCGGTGGTGAAGATCACCATGGGACCGACGGGGCGCAACGTGCTGCTCCAGAAGTCTTACGGCGCGCCGCGCGTCACCAAGGACGGCGTCACCGTCGCCAAAGAAGTTGAGCTGCCCGACAACTTCCAGAACATGGGCGCCAAGATGCTCAACCAGGTCGCCTCCAAGACGAGCGACGTGGTCGGTGATGGCACCACGACCGCCACGGTCTTCGCCGAGGCGATCTATCGTGAAGGGCTTAAGCACGTCACGGCCGGCGCGAACCCGATGGCGCTGAAGCGCGGCATCGACATGGCGGTGAAGGCCGCGATCGAGTCGATTGCCAAGCTCTCCGTCAAGGTAAAGGGCAACGAAGACCTCGCCAAGGTGGCGACCATCTCGGCCAACGGCAACGAGAAGGTCGGCCGGCTGCTCGCCGACGCGCTGGCGAAAGTCGGCAATGAGGGCGTCGTCGAGATCGAGGAGGGCAAGAGCCTTGAAGACGAGCTGGAGGTGGTTGAGGGCATGCAGTTCGACAAGGGCTACATCTCGCCTTACTTCATGACCGATCCCGGCACGCTCGAATGCGTCCTCGAGGATCCGCACATCCTCATCTACGAGAAAAAAATCAGCAGCCTGCGCGAATTCGTGAAGTTGCTGGAGGGCGTGGTCACGTCGAGCCGGCCTCTGCTGATCATCGCGGAGGACGTGGACGGCGAAGCGCTGGCAACGCTGGTGGTCAACAAGCTGCGTGGGATTCTGAAGTGCTGCGCGGTGAAGGCGCCGGGCTTCGGCGATCGGCGCAAGGCGCTGCTGGGCGACATCGCCTGCGTCACCGGCGGCGAGCTGATCAGCGAGGACCTTGGCATCAAGCTCGAAAACATCACCACGGCGCAGATGGGTACGGCCAAGCGCGTGGTCATCACCAAGGACGACACGACGATCATCCAAGGCGCGGGAAAGAAGAACGAAATCAAGGCGAAGGCGGACCAGATCCGCACGCAGATCGACCAGACGACCAGCGACTACGACCGCGAGAAACTCCAGGAGCGGCTGGCGAAGCTCACCGGCGGAGTGGCCGTGATTCGCGTCGGCGGCTCGACCGAAATCGAAGTCAAGGAGCGCAAGGACCTGGTGGACGACGCGTTCCATGCGACCAAGGCCGCTTCAGAGGAAGGCATCGTGCCGGGCGGCGGCGTGGCGTTCCTGCGGGCCATCGAGGCGGTCGACGCGATTCGGAGCAAGGCGCGCGGCGATGAGAAGACGGGCGTGGACATCGTGGCCCACGCGTTGCGGCTGCCGACGCGGACGATTGTCGAGAACTGCGGCGAGGACGGCGACGTGGTGATCGAGCAGATTCTGGAGAAAAGCGGCGCGCACGGCTACGACGCGCGCAAGGGCGAGTTCACCGACATGGTCAAGGCCGGCATCGTCGATCCCGCGAAGGTCTCGCGCATCGCGCTGGAGAACGCCGCCAGCGTGGCGGGGCTGCTGCTGACGACGGAAGTCATGCTGACCGAGCTGAAGGACGACGCCAAGCCGATCGCCCACGCGATCCGGTGAAAGCCGGCGCGATCCGGCAACAGCCGGTGCGGCGAGATGGACGATACGGAGCATTGCGGGGCGGGCGCGAGCGGACTCGGCCCGCCCTTTATGTTGAATGCAGAATGCAGAATGCCGAGTGCTGAATGCTGAATGCTGAATGCTGAATGCTGAAATTAGAATCCGTAGCGCCAGCGAGGGTGACTACCGAGTGTCGAAGGTGGGGTGTGGAGTTTGGAATGTGGAATGTGGAATGTGGAATGAGACGTCGCTAGCTGGTAGCGATTAGCTATTCGCTATTCGCCATTCGCTATTCGCTATTTGCTATTTGCTGTTTGCCATTCGCCATTCGCTCCTTGCCGGCAGAGATTTGAGATTTGAGATTTCCGACCATGTCCGCGCAGAAGCGTGATTACTACGAAGTCCTCGGCGTCGCCAAGACCGCGAGCGACGAGGAGATCAAGAAAGCCTACCGCCGCTGCGCGCACAAGTTTCATCCGGACCGCAATCCCGACGACGCTTCCGCCGAAACGAAATTCAAGGAGGCGGCCGAGGCGTATGACGTGCTCTCCGACGGGCAGAAGCGCCAGCGCTACGATCAATTCGGACACGCCGGGCTGAACGGCGCCGGCATGCGCGACTACTCGCACATGAACGTCGAGGACATCTTCTCGATGTTCAACGACTTTTTCGGCGGGTTCGGCGGCGGCTCGCGGCGCTCGCGCGGGGCCGACCTCCAGACGGAGATGACGGTCACGCTGCTCGAAGCCAGCACCGGCGCTGCACGCGAACTGACCTTCGAGCGGCACGAAGTCTGCGACGGCTGCGCGGGCAGCGGCGCGAAACCGGGCGGGCGCAAGCAGGCGTGCTCGACGTGCGGCGGGTATGGTCAGGTCGAGCAGGTCAGCGGAATGGGCGGGTTCTTCACCAGCCGCGTGGTGACGGCCTGTCCGCACTGCCGCGGGCGCGGGCAGGTGACGTCGTCGCCGTGCACGTCGTGCCGAGGTTCAGGACGGGCCGTGCGTTCGCGGACGCTGACGGTGCAGATTCCCGCGGGGATTCACGACGGACAGGCGATCCGGGTGCGCAGCGAGGGCGAGCCTTCGGAAGACGGGCAGCGCCGCGGCGACCTGCACTGCTACGTGCACATCGAGGCGCACCCGCTGCTGGAGCGGCATGACAACGACCTTGTCTGCCGCGTGCCGGTGTCATTTACGCAGGCGGCGCTGGGGGCGAAGATCGACGTGCCGACCCTTTCCGGTCGGGCGGACGTGACGCTGCCGCCGGGAACGCAGCATGGACAGATGTTCCGGCTCAAGGGGCTGGGCATGCCGGACCTGCGCGGCGGGCGGAAGGGTGATGAGATCGTGCAGGTGCTGGTCGAGATTCCGCGCACGCTCAGCAAGCCGCAGGAGCAGCTCCTGCGGCAGTTCGCCGACAGCGAAGATCGCTCCGTTCTGCCGGAGTCGAAGGGCTGGTTGGAGAAGCTGCGCGAGTACTTTTCCGGCGTCGAGAGGGGCAAGGGGGATTCGTAAGCGGTTGCGGGGACATTTGCATGGCCGAGCCGCGACAGAGAGTGAACAGTGCATTTCTGAGCCGCGACCGTAAGGGAGCGGACGGCGCGGCAAAGCAACGCGGGCGCGGTTCGGGTGTGGCAGCCCGGTTGTGGCGAGTCGCTCATCGCGGCGCGGTCGCTGCGGGGCGCGTAAGTGACTAAAAGATCATCGTCAGGATCGGAAAGGCAAAAGGGGCAGTCAGCGGTGCAGACGCAAGAGCCGAACGTCATGGATTCCAGGGAAACGCAAATTGATGCCGTGGCGGGCGGCGCGGAAGGCTCGCGCGGCGCCGACGCATCTTCGGGCGCGATGGCGGGCGCGGCGCCGACTTCCTCCGTTGAGCCGCTGCAGTCGCGGATCGACGAGCTGGAGAACCGGCTGTTCCGCGCCAAGGCGGATTTCGCCAACCTGCAGCGAAGCTCCGCCATCGAGCGCGAGCAGGCGATCCGCTACGCCAACGCCGACCTGATCCGCTCGTTGTTGAACGTGGTGGACGACTTCGAGCGGTCACTGACGATCGAGGCGAAGTCGGGGGACGCGGTCAAACTGCGCGACGGCGTGCGGCTGGTATATGAGAACATGCTCAAGGCGCTGCGGGAGCGCGGCGTCGAGGTGATCGACCCGCTGCATCAGCCGTTCGACCCGACGTATCACGAAGCCCTCATGCGGCAGCCCAGCGCCGATCACCCGACCGGCACGGTGCTGACGGTGCTGGCGCGCGGATACCGCATGGGGGACCGGCTGCTTCGCGCCGCTCGCGTGGTGATCGCCGCCGAGCCGCAGCCGGCGGAGGCTCGGTAGGCGCAGACGGATCGGATAATGAGCCGGGACGCGAGCAGGTTGTACCGCACCCAAGTCGTCGCGTGGGAGGTTTTTTCGTGCCGACGTATGATTATGAATGCACACGCTGCGGCGAGAAGTTTGAGCTGTTCCAGTCCATCAAGGACAAGGCGAAGAAGACGCTCGCGGTGGACTGCAAGGATTGCAAGGGCAAGGCGCCCGTGGTCCGCTGCATCGGCACGGGCGGCGGACTGATTTTCAAGGGCTCGGGCTTCTACATCACCGACTACCGCAGCGACGGGTACAAGCAGGCCGCCAAGGCGGACGGCGACGGTGGAAAGCCCTCCGGCGATGGGAAGTCCGATTCGGGCGGTGGCAAGGGAGATCGCGCGGGCACGAGCGGCGCTGCAGGCAAGAGCGACGGCGCGGGCAAGAGCGACGCCGGGGCCAAATCCGACGGCGGCAGCAAGTCGCCAGGCCCAGCGAAATCCGAGGGCGCGACGAAGTCAGCCGGTGGCAAGAGCGGTGCTGCATCCGAAGGGAGCCACGCGCCGAGGAAATCGGCACGCAAGTCGGGCAGGCCGTAGTCCGGCGGCCTCTTGTCGAGTGCGGGAGTGCGGAGCATCGCCCATCATGGTTGCATTCCAGTGCCCAACCTGCCGGCAGATGTTCCACGTCGAGCGGCGTGAGGACGCGCCGTGGAGGCCCTTCTGCTCGCAGCGCTGCAAGCTTGTGGATCTCGGCCGATGGTTGGACGGGTCGTATCGCATCAGTGAGCCGCTTTCCCCTCAACCGCCGACGGTCGGCGCCGAGAAGGAAGCAGCCGAGGATTGACATGCGGCAGCGGGGTGGCTGCGTGCCGATGCCCGCGTCGCCGGATGCGACGAGAATGGCCACGAACATGACGCGCGGGCCTGCCAATCGACTGGGACTGGACTATCACTCCGCGCCCCCGCGCAAGATCACCGGCCCGATCGTTGATGCGCATTGTCATATTCACGTCTGCGAGCAGACCGACGCCTTCTTCGAGGCAGCTCAGCGCTACGGCATCGCGGCCCACCTGACGATGACGCCGCTTTCCGACGTGGCGCGTCTGCGCGATCTGCGCGGCAACCGGGTCGGCTTCATCGCCATTCCGAACTGGAAGAGCATGGCCGACTCGCGCGAGTTCATCGGACAGTGGATGGCGGACCTCGATGCATTCCGGCGGTTCGGCGCCCGCGTGTGCAAGTTCTGGATGGCGCCGCGCATCCGGAAGGATCTCGGCTGGACGCTGGAGCACCCCGCGGTGCGACCGGTGATCGACCACGCGAAAAGCCTGGGGTACCGCTTCATGGTCCACGTGGCCGACCCGAGCGTCTGGTGGGGCGACGGCAAGCCGTATGCCGACACGGGCGTGTTCGGGACCAAGCTCGATCAATATCCGCCGCTGGAGTGGTTCCTCGAATATGTCGCGCCGACCACGGTGATCGCGGCGCACATGGGCGGATTCGTTGAAGACCCGGCGTTCCTGGACAGGCTGCTGGAGCGCCACGGCAACCTCGTGCTCGACAGCAGCGCGACGAAGTGGATCGTGCGGGAGGTCGCTCGCAGACCCGCCGAGGTGCGCGAGCTCATGCTGCGGCGCGGCGATCGGATTCTCTTCGGCAGCGACCTTGTGGTGCGCGATTCGTTTGAGGGCTTCGACCACTACGCCAGCCGCTACTGGGCGCACCAGATGATGTGGGAAACGCCGTACCGCGGCGAGTCGCCGATTGATGACCCGGACGCGGATGATCCGCCGAAGCTGGCGGGTCTCGACCTGCCGCCGGCCGTACTGGAGGCGATGTACGCCGGCAATGCGCGGCGGCTGGGCTTGGTCCCGGAAGCTGGTTGACTTCGAGAGGAAGGCCGCTCCCTCGCTTGGGCTTCGGGTTCTGAAATGGCTCCCTCGCTTGCGCTAGCAGCCCGTGGTGAAAGGCGACGCGCGTCATTCCCGCGAAGGCGGGAATCCAGTCGGTAGCTTACCAGGAGAGAGAATCCAGCGGTTTTCCCGGGCGGACCGGACCCCCGCCTACGCGGGGGTGACGGATCCCACGACTGGTTCTGAGTTTCACCACGGGCTGTTAGGGGTTCAGAACCCGAAGCGCAAGCGAGGGCGGAAGGGCTCGCGCCATCGCCGCCCCGACGATCCGGGTCAGCAGCTCTTGGCGGGTCAGCCTGGCTGGGCGGGACCGCGGCCTGTATTCCCACGACTGGGAACGGCGACGCCTCCTCCACGGACGGGTGCCCATCCGATTCTTCTTGGAAATCGCTCGCTCAGACGGGATCAGCCGGTTTCTTTTCGCCGTCGGGCGAACCTCTTGCGTTGCCGATCGTCTTGAACATAAGGAGAGGCGCCCTCGCTCCGCCCAGACCACCCAAGGTGCGCTGCGTCGTCTGCGGGGCGCCGCGCCTCAAGGAGCGATCGGATTCATGTTTACTCATTCGAAAGGGAGGTGCAGGGTGTCTCAGTCAAGGTTCATGGGGAGTCCGCTCCGGCCCACGGGGTGCGTCCCAGCGGCCATGATAGCGGTCATTGTTGCATGCCCTGTGCGCGCCGACCAATATTATGCTGCCCTCCGTCTCGATGCGTTCGGAGGGGAAGGAGCGCAGGCAATCGCGATGAACGAGGAGGGTTGCGTTGTGGGCAAGGCGCAACTTGCCTCCGGCGTGGACCATGCATTCCTTTGGTGCGAGGGCGCCGGCTTCATCGACCTGACTCCCGACTTCGAAGGTAGAAGCTCGGGCGAGGACGTGAACGCGAGCCTGGAGGTGGTCGGTTTCCAGAGAGAGGATTCCGACCACGGCAGTCGCTTCCACGCGTTTCTCTGGAAGGACGGCGTATTGAAACGGCTGGATGCGCTGTTGCCGCCCGACTCGGGCTGGAAACTGCGCGAAGCCCACGCGATCAATGATCTGGGGCAGATCGTGGGTGTCGGCGAGAAGGATGGCCAGACGCGCGGGTTTCTCCTCACGCCCGGGACGCCGGATTACGGCATCGTCATGATCGGCGAGCCGGGCGAGGTGACCGCCACGCCCTACGATATCAACAATCTGGGTGAAGTCGTCGGGAAGTGCTCCGGCGCCGGCTGCGGGCATGGCGCGTTTCTCTGGAAGGACGGAGAATTCACGGACCTTGGCTCGCTGAGTGATCGCGGGCTGGCCGTGGCTCGAGCGATCAACAACCACTCGCAGGTGGTCGGCATGGCCGAGGACGAGAGCTACACACCGCACGCTTTCATCTGGGAGGGCGGGGTGATGCAGGACCTCGGCACGATGGGCGGATCGGAAAGCTGGGCCTGGGGCATCAGCGACGCATCCGAAATCATCGGCAACTGGAAGACCTGGGACTGGGAGCCGCAGTATCGCTCGTTCGTCTGGAAGGACGGAGTGAGCCGTACGCTGGAGGATGAACTCCCACGCGGACTGGGCGTTGAGTTCGGCACGCCCGGGAAGGGCATCAACAGCGCCGGGGAAATCGCCCTCGGCGGGAGCCACAACGAAACCGCGGGCGCCTGGCTGCTCCTTCCGCTCGCGGAACGCGTGCATGGCATGGATGCCGCCGCGTTCAAGGGATCGACCATCGAAGCTCGAATCTCGACCTCGCTCCCCGAGGGTGCGATGGTGAGCCTCTCCCTTGATGAGCAGGACTCCCGAATCGCCGTAATCAATCGGAAAGGCCGGGGAACCGCGCGGTGGATCGAGCAGAGCGGCGTTCACACCCTCTGCGTGGACGGGCAGCCCGCGCACTGCGCCACGGTCGAATGCGATCCGCGACCGGAGTCGTACGTGGTGGCCGAATTGCCGCCTATTTCGTTCGGGCGACAGACGTATGCACGGTCAGTAAGCGCCGGCGGGCTATGCGTGGGCGATACGTACAGTGAGTTCTACGAAGCTTACCGGGCAACGCTTTGGAACGGATCTGCACCCGTCGATCTGGGCACACTCGGCGGCAACGGCGCCAATGCTTTCGGCGTCAATGCCGCGGGCTGGGTCGTTGGCCGCGCCGAGAACGCCGATGGCGAGTACGGGCCCTGCATCTGGAAAAACGGTCCTGCAGAGGACCTCGTCACTCTTGGGGGACCGGGGGGCACCGCGTGGGACATCAACGACGCGGGACTGGTTGTGGGGCATGCCGAACGTGTGGATGAGACAGCGTCCGCCGCGTTGTGGGTAAACGGAAGGATTGAGGATCTCGGCATCCCGGAGGACGGCACTCAGTCTTTTGCAAGGGACATCAATGAGCGGGGTGAAGTCGTGGGACATTGGTATCCCCCGCGCGAGCGCGGCTACTACCGCCCATTCCGCTGGACTCGCAGCGAAGGGATTGTCGCGCTTGAAACCCTCGACGACAGCGATGGTCTTGTGTACGCGATCAATAATCATGGCACGGCCGTCGGATTCACAGAGCCGAATGACGGATTTCAACATCCCGTCGTGTGGGACGCTGACGGACGGATCACGGACCTGGGTCTGGTCCGCGGAGACAGCGCCTGGGTCACCGGCATCAACGATGAGAACCTCATGGTGGGACGTGCGTTTTTCCCGGTGATCGACGACTCACACGCCGTGCTCTGGCGGGACGGCATCGTCATCGACCTGAACGACTACCTGTTCGGCGCGTGCGCCTGGAGTTCCCTTGAGGGCGCGACGGCGATCAACCCGCGCGGCCAGATTCTGGGCTCCGGGCGCCTCGCGGGTGAGAGCCGCGCGTTCCTCATGACGCCCGCCTATCCCGGCAACATCAAGCGGCTCTCCGCGCGGTGCAAGGGCGATGACCTCGTTGTCAGCGTCAAGTCGTGGTTGCCGGCGCTGACCACGCTCACTGCCGCCGCGGACACGGGCATGGCCGACTGCATGAGGACCGACGAGTCCGGGCGCGGCAAGGTGCGGCTAGACCGCGCGGCCGGGGCTTCGAGCGTGTGCCTGCTGGAGTTTGCGGACATGTGTGAGCCGGTTGCCTGCCGGTAGCGATACGGCGCGCGACGCCGAAGATGGCGCCATCCCCGCCCCTCGAGTGCACTGTCGGCCCCTGGACCTTGGCTGCGCGTCATGACCAGGAGACTGGGCGCGTTCGCCGGCTCGCTCAGCCCGCGGGGGCAGCGACGTTAACCTGGCGCCTTGTGCGCGCTGACAGAGGCGTCCGTCAGCCCGAGCTTGCGGATGGCCAGCTCGCGGATCTTGAACTTCTGCACTTTGCCGGAAACGGTGAGCGGAAACTCGTCCACGGGCATCCAGTAGCGCGGGACCTTGAACTTGGCGATCTTCCCGTCGCACAGGGCGCGGAACTCCTCGTCGGTGGGCGCGCGCGGCGGGCGGCCGTCGGGTTGCTTGCGGAGCTTGACGCAGGCGAGCAGCTCCTCGCCGTATTTCTCGTCGGGGACGCCGACCACCTGCGCGTCCTCGATGATGGGCAGCGTGTGCAGGAACTCCTCGATCTCGCGCGGGTAGAGGTTCTCGCCGCCGCGGATAACCATGTCCTTGATGCGCCCGGTGATGCGCAGATAACCCTCCGCGTCCATCGTGCCCAGATCGCCGGAGTGCAGCCAGCCGTGCTCGTCGATCGCCTCGCGCGTGGCCTGCGGGTTGTGGTCGTACCCCGCCATGACGTGGTAGCCGCGGAAGCAGATTTCCCCCTGCACGCCGCGCGGGACGGTCGCGCCGCTGAGGGGATCAACGACCTTGATTTCCTGATGCGGGACGATTCTGCCGACGGTGCTGACGCGCAGATCGGCGGGCGTGTCGGCGCGGGTGAGCGTGGTCACCGGCGAGGCCTCGGTCATGCCGTAGGCGATGAGCACTTCGGGCATGTGCATTTTGGTCAGCACCTTGCGCATGACTTCGACCGGGCACGGAGCGCCGCCCATGATGCCGGTGCGCAGCGAGGAGAGGTCGAAAGACGCAAATTCCGGGTGCGCCAGTTGCGCGATGAACATGGTGGGCACGCCATGCAGGACGGTGGCGCGCTCGTCTTGAATCGTCTTGAGGGTCGCCTGTGGGTCGAACGTCGGTGAGGGAACCAGAATGCACGCGCCGTGCGTCATGGCCGCGAGGTTGCTGACCACCATCCCGAAGCAATGGTAGAACGGCACGGGAATGCAGAGGCGATCCTTGGGCGTGAGGCGCAGCATCTCACCGACCCAGTAGCCGTTGTTGAGGATGTTGTTGTGCGTCAGGAGCACGCCCTTGGGGAAGCCGGTGGTGCCGGAGGTGTATTGAATGTTGATGATATCGTCGATGTCGAGTTCGCGCTGACGCTCGGCGAGGGCGGCGTCGGGCAGTTCGTCGCCCAGCTCGGCGAACTCGCGCCGCGTGAACATGCCGGGGTGGTGCTTGCTGCCGATGAAGATCACGTCGCGCAGATCGGGGAAGCGCCAGGAGTCGATGTGCCCCGGCTCGCTGGTGCGGATCTCCGGGCAGACTTCGTACAGCATCTCCAGGTAATTCGAGGATTTGTAAGATTCCACGAGCAGGAGCGCCTTGGCGTGCGACTCGCGCAGGACGTACTCGAACTCGTGCGTGCGGTAGGCCGGGTTGACGTTCACCAGGATCGCGCCGATGCGCGCGGTGGCGTACTGGGCGACAACCCATTCATAGTTGTTGGGCGACCAGATGGCCACGCGGTCGCCGTGGGCAATGCCCAGTTGCATGAACGCCTTGGCGGCGCGGGTGACGATCTGATTAAATTCGGCGTACTTGAAGCGGCGCGCCTGGTGAACGGAGACCAGCGCGTCGCTGAGCGGGAATTGGGCGGCGACGCGGTCGAGGCATTCTCCGATGGTCTCGCCCAGGAGCCGAACCTCGCTGCCGCAGTGGTCGTAACTGAGCCGTCTCATGCGTTGAACTCCACGTAGAGGTGCGCGGCGGGGCGCAGGGTTGTTCACGGTGGAAGGGTCGCTCCGCGCCCCGTGCCGCCGGCATGGGAATGGGCAACCTGCGTGCCAGTGGAGTCGTTCGTTGCCCCGCGATGGTGGGGGTTGGGGCGCACCGCCGGTCCGCTGGATTCCCGCCTGCGCGGCAGTGACGGCGTTGTTCAACAACCTGGCATTCACCCTCGTCCTTCCCCTCGCTGGACGGATACTGCCTTGCGGGGGAACCTGCGGGATGGTCTGTACGGCATTTTCACTCATCGGAGAATTCGCGCGGGCTGAACCCCGCGGCTCGCGTTTTGCAACATTATCCAGGGGTTGTCGCGCACGATTGGCAGAGTGGGAGCGCGTAACGGATGCCTGAGGCGGTGAAGATCCCTCTGACGAAGCGATACGACCGGCCCGTGCTGGCGCTGGGATCACAGACGCGCAACCGGGTTTGCGCGTTGCGCGACGACGAGGCGCTGCTCAGCGAGGAACATGCCGACTTGGACGACGGGCCGACGTATCGACGGTTCCTCGAGAACGTGCGGCGGATGGGGGAGTCGTGTCTGCGCGAGGGCGGGGTCGTGGCCTGCGACCTTCATCCGACGTACGCCTCGTCGCGCCATGCTCGAAGCCTGGGTCGTCGCACGGTTGAGGTCCAGCACCATTTCGCGCACGCCGCAAGCTGCGCCGTTGACGCGGGGTTTGAGTTTCCGGTGGTCGGCATCGTGTGCGACGGGACGGGCTGGGGCGCGGACGGGACCATCTGGGGCGGGGAGGTGCTGCTGTGCGATCCCCCGGAATTTCAGAGGTTGGCGCATCTGCGGACCTTCGCCTTGCCGGGTGGGGACGCGGCCATTCGCGCGCCGTGGCGGACGGCGCTGGCGGCGATCGATGCGGTGCGGTCGGAGGGCGCATGCGTGAATCTCCCCCCCACGTTCGCGCAGGTTCGCGCTGCGGAGCTGGAGCTTGTGCAACGCCAGATGCGTGCGGGCTTGTATGTGCCTCGCACGTCGAGCCTGGGGCGCTTGCTCGACGCGGCTGCATTTCTCCTCGGCGTCTGTCCGCCTGAGCCGGCGCTGGGTCAGGCGCCGATGCTGCTCGAGCGCGAGGCGGGCGATGTCAGTGACGCATTGCCGTACCCGTTCGAGACTCGCATTATGGGTTCAACAATGGAGTTGGATTGGACTGCGGCGCTGCGGGCGATGCTCGATGAGCAAGAGTCCGGCGCGCCAGCGAACATATTAAGTGCGCGTTTCCACGCAACCATGGTGGAAATGTTCGCCTCATCCGCGGCAGAGGCTGCGCAACAGCGTGGCGCCCATCGCGTGGTGCTGTCGGGTGGCTGCTTTCTCAACGTCCGACTCCGCGAAGGAATCGTCCGGCGAATGCGGTCGCGCGGCATTCAGGTTGCCGTACATCAACGTGTGTCCACGGGTGACGCGGGGCTGGCGCTGGGTCAGGCCGTGGTCGCGGCGTATGCGCGAGTTTGAATCGCTCGGCGCGTTGCGGGCGCATGCTGAAGCGGTCTGCACGTTCATGGAGCGGGTGGTGTGGCTTGAGGCGCAGGGGGTAGCCATGTTGGCAAGCGCCTGACGAATGACATGCTCACGCCGAGTACGGCGAGAGCATGCCACCCCAGGCATGCCACCCCATGCGTGCAACGCCAGGCATGCCACGCCAGGCATGCCACGCCGGGCGTGTCACGCCAGGCATGTCACCCCAGGCGGGGTGCGACCGCGCATGGCGCTTGCACCCTCCGTGGCAAAGGAGACCTCGAATCGTGTGCTTAGCCGTGCCAGGTCGAGTGCTTGAAGTGTCCGGCGATCGGGCGCGCGTGGACTTCAACGGCAACCAGTCGGAGGTCTGCATGGCGCTGACGCCGCAGGCCTCGCCCGGCGAGTGGGTTCTCGTTCACGCGGGGTTTGCGATCACGATGCTGGACGAAGCCGACGCCCGCGAGACGTGGAAATACTTGGAAGGCGTGGATCCGCGGGACATCCGCGAGGGCGCCGGGACGGAGGCCTGACCGAGATGCGCGCAGACGTCGGACTACTGACGGCGGAACTGCACCGACTCTCGGAGCGGGTCGGGCGCGAGGCGCGCTTTATGGAGGTCTGCGGCACGCACACCGTGTCCATGTTTCGGCATGGACTGCGCTCACTGCTGCCGCCCAACGTGGTGCTGATCAGCGGGCCTGGCTGCCCGGTCTGCGTCACGGCGCAACGGCACATCGACGCGGCCATCGCGTTGAGCCGGGTGAGCAGCGTGATCCTGGCGACGTACGGGGACATGATCCGCGTGCCGGGCCGGCTGGGGAGTCTGGAGGCGTCGCGGGCGCTCGGGGCGGACGTGCGGGCGGTCAATTCGACGCTGACGGCGCTGAAGCTCGCACGCGACAACCCGCTGCGCGAGGTCGTGTTCGTGGCCGTCGGATTCGAGACCACCGCGCCGGCCACCGCCGCGGCGCTGAAGCGCGCGCTGCAGGAGGGCGTGCGAAACTTCAGCGTGCTGGCGGCGCACAAGCTGGTGGTGCCGGCGATGCTGGCGCTGCTGGCAAGCGGCGACGACCGGCTGGACGGGTTTCTGTGCCCCGGGCACGTCAGCGTCATCATCGGAGCGGAGGCCTATCGCCCCGTCGTCGAGCGCCATCACCGGCCCTGCGTGGTGGCCGGCTTCGAGCCGGAAGGCATGTTGGCGGGATTGGTCGCACTGCTGCGACAGACTTCCGAGGGCACGGCGCGGCTGGAAAACGTGTATCCGCAGGTGGTTTCGGATCGGGGCAATCGCGCGGCGCTCGAGCTGCTGGATGAAGTGTTCACGGTGGCGGATGAGCCGTGGCGCGAGCTGGGGGTGATTGCGAAAAGCGGACTGAAGCTGCGACCCGCGTACGAGCGTTTCGACGCGCTGGCGCGCTTCGGGGTCGAGCTGGGCGAGGACGAGGACCACCCGGCCTGCCGCTGCGGCGAGGTAATTCAGGGGCGGATTCATCCGAAGGACTGCAAAGTGTTCGGGACCGCGTGCACACCGCTGTCGCCGCTGGGACCGTGCATGGTCAGCAGCGAGGGCACGTGCAGCGCATGGTACAAGTACGGCAGGACCGCTGTCGGGAGGGCCGCTGTTGGTGGGGCCGCTCTCTAAGCGGCCTCTGGTCCGGTGGCTCTCTGAGCCGGCGAGCAATGTAGCCAAACCAGAACGAACCGCCGGTTCTGCAACAGGCGAACATTCAGAGGAGGTTCGATCCGTGAGCACACAGGCAACGGAATATCCGGCACCCCCTGCCGCACGTCCCGAGCGCGCCACCCCAGGCCGCGACGACATCGTCGTCCTCGCGCACGGTGGCGGCGGCGAGATGATGGGGAGGCTTATCAGCGAGCGCATCCTGACGCGTCTGGGCAACCCTGTCCTTGACGATCTGACCGACGGCGCCATCCTCCCCTGCCCCACCTCCAAGATGGTCTTCACGACCGACTCTTTCGTGGTCAAACCTCTGGAGTTTCCCGGCGGGGACATCGGCCGGCTGGCGGTGTGCGGGACGGTCAACGACCTTGCGGTGATGGGCGGGCTTCCGCTCGGGCTGAGCCTGGGGCTGATCCTGGAGGAAGGGCTGGAGCTGGCGCAACTGGACCGGATTCTGGTCTCGATCAAGCAGGCCGCACAGGAAGCCGGCGTGCGCGTCGTGACCGGCGACACGAAGGTCATCGAGCGCGGCGCGGGCACGGGTCTGCTGGTGAACACCGCGGGCGTGGCGGCGCTGGATCCGCGCATCCACGTCGGCTTTTCACGGATCACTCCGGGCGACGCGGTGCTGGTGAACGGCACACTAGGCGACCACGGGATGGCCGTGATGTCCGTGCGCAACGGACTGGAGTTTCAGACGCGGATCAGCTCCGACGCCGCGCCGCTCAACGGGCTGATCGGGGTGCTCCCCGATGCGGGGATCGACCTGAAGTTCTTGCGCGACGCCACGCGCGGCGGGCTTGCAGGCGTGCTGGCGGACGTTGCCGAGCGCGCGGGGCACAGCATCGAGATTGAGGAACGCCGCTTGCCGGTTCGTTCCAACGTCGAGGCGGCGGCGGAGATGCTGGGTTTCGACGTGCTCAACATCGCCAACGAGGGTAAGGCCGTTTTCGTGGTCGCGGAGCGCCAGGCTGCGGCGGCGCTGGAGGTGATGCGCCGGCATCGTTACGGGCGGGAGGCGGCGATCATCGGTCGCGTGACCGACGCAACGCCGCCGCTGGTGGAACTGTTGACCGAGGCGGGCGGGCGTCGCGTGGTCCAGCGGCCTTACGGAGAGGATCTTCCGCGGATCTGTTGAGCCATGCGCCAGGGCCGACGGCATCCGGCGCGCGTGCTGTCGCGGGTTGAGTTGGCTGCTGACGGGTCTCAGAGAAGGAGACGGAGTCATGTCCGCTGAACGCATACTGGTGATTGACGACGATCCGGACGTCTGCGATGCGCTGAAGATGATCCTCGAACCGGCGGGGTATCGGGTCGCGTGCTGCTCGACCGGACCGGAAGGCGTGGCGCGGCTTCACGCCGAGCCGCCGGATCTGCTGCTGCTGGACATTATGCTGTCCACGCCGTCCGAGGGGTTCCACATCGCCTACGAGGTTCGGCAGGACGAGCAGTTGCGCGACATGCCCATCGTGATGATTTCGGCCATCGGCAAGAAGATGGGGATGGACTACGCGCGTGAGCTTGGCTCGGACTACATGCCCGTCGAGGATTTTCTGGAAAAGCCGCTCACGGCTGAAGCGGTGCGGCGCGTGGTGCGGCAGACGCTGGATCGCCGCGGGCGCGACGCGAGCTGTGCGACGGGAAGCGACTCGGCGCGCGCGGAAAATTAGACGCCCTCCGTTGCCGCGGCCGCCAAGCCGGCATCCGCAGAGCCGACGTCATGATGCCCATGCGAGACGCCATCCTGCGCAACTTCTACCCCAGCGGCGACTTCCGCGCGCGCGTGCTGCTCGACCTGATGCGCGCCCGCTGGCTCATCCTCTGGCGATGGATCATCCTGCTGGCGGCGATCGGCCTGATCATGGTGGATCGCGTCGTTCTTCCCGGGGCGAACCGTCCGGCGGGCGTGCTCGTGTGCGCCGGACTGCTGGGCCTGGCCAACGTGGTGTGGATCATCCTGCACCGTCAGGTGCCGATTCCCGTCGCGCCCGCGATGCCGGGGCCGGACATCCTCACCTCCGTCGCCATCCTGACCAACGCACAGATGATCGTGGACCTGCTGCTGCTGACGGTCATGCTCCGCTTTACCGGCGGAGTGGAGAACCCGCTGGTCGTGTTCTACCTGTTTCACGTCGTACTGGCCGCGCAGCTCCTGCGGTCGCTCAACGCCATGGTGCAGGGGGCGGCCGCGCTGGTGCTTTACAGCACGGTGGTGGTGGGCGAGTGGGCGGGCTGGCTGACGCCGCATTACTCGTTCCTGCCGACGGTCGCGGGACTGAGATTGCATGAGGACGGCGCGAGCGTGCTGGCGGCGATTGGCGCGCTGGCGGTGGCGATCAGCGGCTGCCTGCTGTCTATGATGCGCATCAGCTTTCACCTCGACGCGCAGGAGCGCACGCTGGAGCAGACGCACAGGCATTTGACCGCCAGTTACCAGGCCATCCAGAAGATGCAGGCGCAGCGGGCGCGCTTCACGTGGACGGCGGCGCATCAACTGAAAAGCCCCATCGCGGTGATTCAGACGCTGGCGGCGCTGGTGCGCGACGGCGTGGCGACGGGCGGGCAGATACACGACGTGGCGGAGCGTATTATCCGCCGGTGCGCCTCGGGCATCGAGCAGGTCTCCGAACTGCTGACCCTGGCGCGCATCGAGCAGAACACGCCTGATCGGCACGTCTCCGCACAGACCAACGTCGAGACGATTCTGCTGAAACTGCACGTGCGGTTTGCCGAGCCGGCGCTGGCAAAAGGCGTGACGCTCAGCGCGCCCGTCGTCGAGCGTTCGTCGTTCATCGATCCCTGTGAACGAAAGAGCGCGGAGCGCGACGCAATCGACGCTGCCCAGGGCGAGCTTTATGCGCCGTGCCCGCACCCGAGCCTGCGCGTGGCGGTGGACGACCGAGACCTGGAGGACTGCCTCGGCAATGTGCTGGATAACGCGCTGAAGTACACCCCTGCGGGGGGCGCCGTCACGGTTTCCATCGTGCCCAACGCGCGCGACATCGACGTCCGCATTGCTGATACCGGCATAGGAATTGCAGAGGAATCCTACGCGGAGTTGTTCGAACCGTTTCGTCGCGGTCAGACGGCGTTGAAGGCTGGCGTGCCCGGCTCCGGATTGGGGCTGGCGATCGTGAAGGAAGTGTTCGATCAGGCCGGTGGTCGCGTCGCCGTGCAGTCGAAAGTCAGCGAAGGCACGACAATCGTGCTGTCGCTGCCGCGCGCCAAGGAATGCGCGTAATGCCCGAGTCGACGCCCGCACGAGAGTAGAGAATCGCCGTCGGTCGGCCAGGTGCTTGTCGGCGCAGGCCGGGTTTCGTCGGCAAGGTGAAGTCAAGCGTATCTGGAGGAGGCTGGACATGACCGGTCGAATCCTCAGTCATGCGGAGTTGATCGAGCTGATCGACCTTCTGGGCGCGTCGCGGCGGCTGATCGGCCCCGTGCGTCGCGGCGATCATTATTTTTACGAGCCGGTCGCCGGCGCCGCGCGGCTGGCGCTGGATGCTCCGCAGTGCGTGTACAGCCCCAAGTCGTTTCTGTTTCCGCCGGAAGAGACGTTGCTGACGTTCGAGAAAGAGAGCGGTCGCTTCGTCGCGCAGCCGGTCCTGCACGACGCGCCGATCGCGCTGATCGCCGTCCGCCCCTGCGACATTCACGGCATCCGCCTGCTGGACCACGTCTTCGCCGCGCCGCCCGGCGACGCGCACTACGAGGCGCGGCGCCGGCAAACTTTCATCCTCGGGATGGACTGCGCCGAACCCTGCCGGGCGGAGGCGTTCTGCGCGGACATGAGTGCGAACACGGCGCATCTGGGCTTTGACCTGATGGTCGCCCGGCTTGCGGAAAAGCTGGAAGCTCGCGCGACCTACGCGATCGAAGCCGGGAGCGAGACCGGGGAGAACGTGCTGGCGGAATTCGGTCGCGGACGCGCACCCGGCGCTGTCGATGAGGCCGCGCGGGCTGAACGTGCGGCGCGGAAGCGACAGGCGTTTCCCAAGCGCCTTCGTTGCGACGTGGACGAGCTGCCGATGGCGCTGCAGCGCGGGTTCGCTTCGAAGACGTGGGCGCAGACCGCGCAGCGCTGCTACTCCTGCGGAAGCTGCAACCTGGTGTGCCCGACGTGCTACTGCTTCAACATCCGCGACGATATTTCGCTCGATGGAAACTGCGGCTCGCGGGTGCGCGAGTGGGACGGCTGCCAGCTGCGGGATTTTGCGCTGGTGGCGGGCGGGCACAACTTCCGCTCCGACCCGGCGCAGCGCCTGCGCCATCGCGTGATGCGCAAGGGACGGTGGATCCAGGACCGCACGGGTCTGCCCGGCTGCGTGGGATGCGGGCGGTGCGACGGCGCCTGCACGGCGAAGATCAGCATCCGCGAGATGTTCAACGCGCTGGCGGAGGAGGCGGGCCATGACGGTGATTGAATCCATGGAAGCGGGTGTGCGCACGAGTCCCTATGTTTCGACACCGGCGCGCGTGCTCGATGTCGAAAAGCTTACGGACCTTGAAACACTTTTCGTGCTCGAGATGGGGCACGGGCGGGCGCTGGACCACAGGCCGGGGCAGTTCGTGCAGGCATGGATGCCCGGCATCGGCGAGTCGCCCATCTCCATCTGCTCGTCGCCGACGCGCGGGCGGGCGTTCGAGCTGTGCGTCCGCCGCGTGGGCGAGGTGACGTCGCACTTTCATCGGTTCCGCCCCGGCGACGAGCTGGGCGTCCGCGGACCCTACGGCAACGGGTTTAACATGCGCTCGTTGGAGGGGCACAGCGTGGTCGTCGTCGCGGGCGGACTGGGGCTGGCGCCGGCGCGGTCGGTGATTCAGTACATCATCGACCGCCGCGACCACTTCGATCAGTTCCATGTGTTGTACGGGACCAAGACGCCCGCGGACGTGCTGTTTCGCCACGACCTGTCCCTGTGGCGGCACAGCGCGTTGATGAACGTCATGGTGACGGTGGACCGGCCCGACGAGCAGTGGCGCGGGCGCAGCGGCGTCGTGACCAAGCTCTTTGCCGATCTGCCGCCGCTGGACCCGGATCGGACGAGCGCGGTGGTCATCGGTCCGCCGGTGATGTTCAAGTTCGTCGTGATCGAACTCATGGCCCGCAGCCTGCCCGCGGACCGCATCTTCTGCTCGCTGGAGCGGCGCATGAAATGCGGAGTGGGAAAGTGCGGACACTGCCAGATCAATTCTGAATACGTCTGCACGGACGGCCCGGTGTTCACGTATGAACGCATGCGCTCCCTGCCGGAGGCCATCTGATGAAACCCAGGATTGCCATTTTCAGCCTGACCAGTTGCGAAGGGTGTTCGCTGGCCATTCTTGAGCTTGAGGATCAGCTCCTCGCGCTGCTTGGCGGAGTGGAAATTGTCAACTTCCGCGAAGGCATGACGGAGCGCGCGTGGGACATTGACGTCGGCTTTGTGGACGGCGCGGTCTCCACACCGCAGGACGAGGAGGAGATTCGCAAGCTGCGCGAGCATTGCAGGACACTGGTCGCCATTGGCGCCTGCGCCTGTTTGGGCGGCGTGAACACGCTCAAGCACCAGCAGCCGCCGCTGGAATATCGGGAATATGTTTATGGCGCGGGGGCAAAGTGGTTTCCGACCACAAGCGCGCGGCCGCTCAGCGCTGTTGTCAAGGTGGACTACGAGCTTCCGGGATGTCCGATGGTTAAAGAGGAGTTTCTCCATTTCGTCAAGTGCGCGCTGACCGGCAAGCAATTCCGATTGCCGGCGGACCCGGTCTGCACGGAGTGCAAGAAACTGGGGAATCTTTGCAGGTATGAGAAAGGCGAATTGTGCATGGGACCGCTGACGCGAGCGGGTTGTCGGGCAATCTGCCCGGCCTACGGTTCCGTGTGCGAGGGGTGCCGCGGACTGCTGGGCGCGGACGCCGTCGCGGCGGCGCGCGAGGTATTCCCTGCGCGCTATGGCGTCCCGTTTGACCGCATTGCGGATCGCCTGCGGTTGTATGGCGCGTACCAGGACGATGGGGAAAACGCGATCAGCGGAGTGCTTCAACCGTCCCGTTGAGCGCGGCATCACCGGACCTCGCGTTCGCGCCGCCCGGCAGACCGTGGTGAAACCCGGGAGAGGACGTGCGAGCCGTTACCCCCGCGCAGGCGGGGGTCCAAGGCGCATCGCCGGACCGCGGGATTTCCGCCTGCGCGGGAATGACGAGTGCCGCCTTTCACCACGGACGGATAGGGAGCCACTGCCATGAAAAACTTCACCATAGACGTCAAGCACATCACGCGCGTTGAGGGGCACGGCAACATTACCGTCAGGGTGCGCGACGGTGAGATTACGCACCTCGAGCTGGCGATCGTGGAAAGTCCACGATTTTTCGAGGCCTTTCTTCGGGGCCGACCCTACCATGAGGCGCCGCACATCACGTGTCGCATCTGCGGCATCTGCTCGGTGGGGCACACGATGGCGTCGGTGCGCGGCATCGAGGCGGCCTGCGGCATTGTGCCCAGCGAGCAGACCGTGCTGTTGCGGAAACTCATTCTCTTCGGCGAGCATATTCAAAGCCACGTGCTCCACTTGTATTTCCTTGCCGTGCCGGATTTTCTGGGCGCCGGGTCGGTCATTCCGTTGGCGCGAACGCACCCGACGGTGGTGCAGCGGGCGCTGCGCATGAAGAAGCTGGCCAACGACCTTTGCGCCGTGGTGGGCGGGCGGCACATTCACCCAATTGCCATGCAGGTCGGCGGCTGCTCGCACGTACCCCGAGAAGGGGAATTGCAGGACATCCGCAAGCGCCTGGTCGATTGCCGCGAAGATCTGGATGAAACTGTCGGGCTGTTTGCTGAATTGAAGTTTCCGCAACTAAACCGGCCTACGGAATATGTGGCGCTCAAGCACGCAAACAATGGGGAATATGCGCTATACGACGGGGACATTGTTTCCTCGCACGCCTCACAGGTTACTTCTCCTCAGGCCTATCGCAGCCGCGTTCTGGAAACTGTGGTTCCTCACTCCGCGGCCAAGCACTGTGCCTCCCCCTATTCGCATGAATACGCCGTCGGGGCGCTGGCGCGATTCAACAACAATGCAGAGCAACTGCATCCGGCAGCCAAGGCGGTCGCGGCTCAACTCGGCTTTACAGCGCCCAACACCAATCCGTTTTACAACAATACGGCGCAGCTTGTGGAAGTTGTGCACGATGTGGAGTCTTCCATTGAGTTGATTGACACACTGCTGGCGCAGCCGCTTGAACTGGAGCCGATCGTCCCACCGCGAGATTTCGGGATTGGCGTCGGGGCGACCGAGGTCCCGCGCGGCTTGCTCTTTCATGAGTACGCACTGGACAAGGACGGCAATATCGAGGGGTCGAACCTCATTATTCCCACGGGGCAGAACCTTGCCAACATCGAGGCTGACATGCGCGCCTTTGTACCGCAGCTCATGAGCGCGGGCATGGGCAAGGAGGAAATGACGCTGCACCTCGAGATGCTGGTGCGGGCGTACGATCCATGCATTTCGTGCGCTACGCATTTCCTCGACATCCAGTGGGAAGACTGAGTCGCGAGCGGTTGAGTGGAAAAGAGTGCTTGCAAGGGGACATGAATCAAGGAATGGATGGTTCACGGTGTGCAGGCAGCATGTCATTGCGAGCGATAGTGGCGACCCCATGACGCAAGCAGGTCACAGTCGCGACACCGGGCGATGTGTCATTCTGGGCTGCGGGCGCTGGTCGATGGGCGACGATCAGGCGGGGCTTCGCGTCGGTGAGCGGTTGCGGGAACGAGCGCGAGGCCGCGCGGAAGTGCTTTGCGACGAATCTCCCGGGCTGGCGCTGGCTCAACTGGAGGGGTCGCGAATCGGGACGCTTTTGGTGATCGACGCCGCTCCCGCAGATGCCGCGCATCCCGCAGGCACGTTCACCGTGCTCTGCGGCGATCCGCGGCAGCGCCTGATCGGCAGATCGCGCCCTTCCACGCATGAGATCGACGTCGCCAACGGGCTGGACCTGATGGCCGCATGGGACGGCGTCCCGCCGCGCATCCGGCTGTATGTGATTTTCGCCGCCCAGTTCGCGCGATCGTTGAGCATGTCGCCTGAAGTGGCCTCATGCGTGGACGAGGTCGTGGAACGCGTCTTGCAGGATCTTGACCAGGACGGACGGGAAGCGTGATGTATGCACGAGCTGGCGATTGCCCAGGCGCTTGCGGAACTGGCGGAGGGCGAAGCGGTACGCCTGGGCGCCACGAGCGTGCTGCACCTCCGCGTGAAGGTCGGCGCGCTGCGGCAGATCGAGCCGGAGATGCTCAAGGACGCCTTCGACATGGCCCGCGCGGGGCGGTTGGCGCACTCGGATCTGGAGGTATCGCTGACGCTGCCGATTGTGCGGTGCCTGCATTGCGGAGCGGAGGAGCGGCTGGACACGTTTGACACGCGTTGCCGCGCCTGCGGCTCGACGGACGCGGACGTCAGCGGCGGCGACGAGCTGGAACTCACGTCGATGGAGTTCGAGAGCGACGCATCGCCGGCGCCGGGTCCACTTGATCCAAGCGGCGGCGCGGGCCTTGCGGACCGTCGGCGGGACGAGCGCGCCGCGGGCGCGCAGGCTGACCCGAGCGCGGCTGGAGATCCGGGTTATGGCATCGCGCATTGAAGTCATCCGCAAAAGCGTTCTGGCGAAGAACGACCGCGCGGCCGATGAGAACCGCGAGGTGCTCCGGCGACGGGGCGCGTGCATGATGAACCTGCTGGGCGGCGCCGGATGCGGCAAGACGTCCTTGCTGGAGCGGCTTCTTCCGCGGCTGGCAAAAGACCTGCGGGTCGGTGTGCTGGAAGGCGATCTCGCCACCACGCGCGACGCCGAGCGCATCGCCGCCGTGGGCGCGCCCGTGGTGCAGTTGCTCACGGAGGGTGGATGTCACCTGACGGCCGCGCTGGTTCGCGGCGGGCTGGAGCGGCTCCCTGTCGATGAACTTGACCTGATTGTCGTGGAGAATGTCGGCAACTGCGTGTGCCCGACGAACTTCGACCTCGGCGAGCACGCGCGGCTCTCCATGCTCAGCGCCGCGGAAGGCGACGACAAGCCTGCCAAGTATGCTCATCTCTTTCAGACGGCGGACGCCGTGGTCATTTCGAAGATGGACCTCGCCGAAGCCGCCCGATTCAACGTGGACCGCGCGGCTCAGGACATCCGCGTGGTGAATCCGCACGCGCCGATCTTCCGCACGAGCTTCACGCTCGCTTCGTCGTTCGAGGGGTTGGAGACGTGGCTGCGCGGCTGCATCGCCGCGGCGCGGCGTCCGCCGGGCGATCGAGGGGCCAACCGGCGGGTTCTAGATCCCCTGCTCGCGTGAGGCTGCCCAAAGCTCATCCAGCGTCGGTTCCGATCCGCACTCCGGGCAGCGCGTGTGCTTCAGACCCACCAGCGCGTAGCCGCACATCGGACACATGGGAACGCTTGCCCCCTGCGACTCGGGAGACGGCTTCATCGGCCACAGGGCGATCGTCGCCGCCATCCACACGCCCCACCCGATGATGGGAAACGACACGCAAATCTCCGAGAAGACGCCACCTTTCCCCCAAAGCCAGGGCATCGGTCCGATCGTCAGGGCGATCAGCGCGGCGGCGAGGAGCATCGTCCGCGCGGAGACGGAGCGGCTCCACTCGACCTGGCCTCGCCAGATGAGCATCCAGACGGTCACCACCAGCACGGAAACGCAGAGAAACGTCGCCGTCCCCGCCCAGTTCGAATCGAGATCGGTGAAGTCGTCCAGCGCCTGCCAGACGATGCCGAAAGCGCCGACGATCAGCGGGATGCTGCCCAGGGAACACAAAACGCGTTTGCCGCCGGATGTCATACGCCACCGCCTCCACGTCAGGGTTACGCGATCCGCGCTCAGTTCCAACCCCCACCACGCCCAGATGCACAGCCAGATCCACAGCCCGAGGGACACCTGTTCCTGGCACATCTCCAGCAGCGTGTCTCCGCCGCAGCCGCTGTTCCACAGCGGCTGCGTCACGACGACCTGCACGAAGGGAATCACGCCGATCAGCCCCGTCAGCGCCTTGCGCCCCATCGTCCAAATGACGAATCGCCGCCAGATGAGAATCGCCGCCAGCACGGAAAACCCGGCGATGATCAGGTTGAATCGGCTCTCATCGTCATCGAGGATCGTCACGCCCGTCGATCCGGAGAGCGATTGGCTGATGTCGTATCCGAAGATGGTCAGCGCGGGCACGACGGCCACGAGCGCGATCGACCAGACGCTGCGGATGATCAGCGCCGGCGCGCGGGTCGGAGCAGGTTGGGACCGCATCGGTTTCCTCACGGTGCGTGCATCCTGCAATCGTCCGCCCGGATGGGCAACACAGCGAGTAAAGAGGTGCGGCAGCGTAGCGCTTGGGGGTGGCGGGCCAGATTTGAAAAGACGCGGCAGATCCTGGATAGAAGCTCAATCAGGGGAAAGCGGGTGACACGGTCTGGCGTACTCGCCTGACCGTGGCGAGCGGGGCAAAAGCATGGTCAAGGCAGTACCGCAGACCCTGCCACCCGCTCGTGCGACGCGCGCACTGGGATCCATTTACCTTCAACGCAGAGTCACCTACGCACTGTTTCAGAACCCGCGGGTTCGGTGCGAAAGCCTCGCTCCCTCACGGTCGCGGCTCAGGGGTGCAACAGAGCCCTCGTCCTGCTCCACCCTGGCAGGCCGGAGACCTGCCCTCCCTTATTCGGAATTCGTCTCGGTCTCGCACTCCCTCGGCGCGCGGATGCGCTCGATGCGCTCCACGCCTTCCACCCGTGCAAGATTGCCCAGAATCTCCCGGTGGTGACGGTGATAGTGGCAGTAAGAAAGCGTCAGGCATTCCTGCCCGTTCGCTTCCTCCCGCACGTCCCAGCGGTGGTCGGGCACCTGGTGATCGTCGAGCACTTCGAGAATGCGGATGCGCGTCTTGCCGTCCTCGCCGCGGTAGTGCAGCCCGCACTGCTGATACTGGCAGCCGCTGAGCATGCGGTAGTGCAGCTTCTGAATCACCGTCAGCGTGCCCACGACGAGCAGCGTCAGCACGATGCCCGCCACCGCGTAGCCGCCGCCGACCAGCATCCCGATCGAGGCCATGACCCATACGGTGGCCGCGGTGGTCAGGCCCACGACATTGCCGCGGTCGCGGATGATGGCGCCGGCGCCGAGGAAGCCGATGCCGGAGACGATCTGTGCGGCGATGCGCGTGCGATCGTCGGTGTCGCCGGCGAGCTGAATGGAGGCCATGGTGAACAGCGCGCTGCCCACGCAGATGAGCGCGAGGGTGCGCAGGCCCGCGGGCTTGTTCTTGAACTCGCGCTCCGCGCCGGCGATCAGCCCGCAGAGGACGGCGCAGATCACCAGCAGGACGCCGACCCAGTGGTCGGGCAGCCCCACGTCGTACAGGTTTCCGCTGTACTTCCAGAACCAGTCGAGCATGTGCGGATGATCGTGCGGGACGCCTTTGGGATCAAGTCGGGGCTGCGGACTGAGCGCGCTCCCAGCCGTCTGACGTCACGATCTGGCGCAATCTCCAGACCGTGGCGAGGGAGACACGAGCCCACACCCACCAGCACCACGGGTCCGCTGCTTCGGACCCGTGCCACCCGATGCGCGGTCATGCCGCGCGGCTTGCGTGCGGCCCGGCCTACGCTCATGCCTCTCACCGCGGTTGCCAATGCCGCGGGCGATTCGTAGCATGAACTGCGATGCCGCAGAAACCCAGCGAATACGCGCGATTTTGCCCGAACGAGCCGAAGATCCTCATCTCCGACGCCGTCTGCTTCGGACGGCGACGCTCGCACTATCCGCATTGCCCGGGCTGTCGCTTCAACGAGGACGAGAAGAAGGGCGCGACCGCCGCCTCCGCGGCCGCGACACGCGCGACGGAGGCGCTGCGCATGATGGATTCGGTGTTCAAGGCGTACGACGTGCGCGGAACCTACCCGCAGCCGCTCAATGAAGACCTCGCCTACAAGATCGGCTACGCGACGGCGCAGTTCCTTCAAGCGTCGCTGCGCGGCGTGGAGCGCGGAGATCTCGAAGCCGGGCGCGTCGTCGTCGGGCGCGACATGCGAAGGAGCAGCCCGTCGATGTCCGCCGCGTTCATCGAGGGCGCGCGGGCGGCGGGCTCGCCGGTGATCGACATCGGCATGATCGACACGTCGCAGATCTACTTCGCCGTCAATCACATCAAGTGCGCCGGCGGCGTGCAGACGACCGCGAGCCACAATCCGGGGCATTACAACGGCTTCAAGATCTCCGGCGCCGGCGGGTCGCCCGTCGGGGCGGACACGGGCCTGACGGACATCAAGCGCCTGGCGCAGACCGTGGTCCGCCGCGAGGGGGGCAAGCTCGCGCCGCATTCCACGCTGGATCTCACCGCGCCCTACAAGACGTTTGTCCGTTCGTTCCTGCAGACGCCCAGGCCGATGCGCGTGGTGATCGACGCCTCGAACGGCATGGCCGGCAAGTGGGCGCCGAACTTGTTCGGCGACGTGGCGGAGCTGGACCTCACGTGGCTGAACCTGGAGCACACCGGCGAATTCGTGCATGAGCCGAACCCGCTGGTGGAGACGAACCTGCGCCAGCTTCAGGGCGAGGTGCTCCGCGTCGGCGCGGACTTCGGCGTGTGCTTCGATGGCGACGCCGATCGACTCGTGCTGGTCGATGAGCGGGCCGAGCCGGTGCGCTGCGATCTCCTCACGGCGCTGCTGGCGCGCGAGTTCCTGCGCAAGGCGCCGGATGCCACCGTGGTGTACGACCTGCGCTCCAGCCGCGTGGTGGCGGAGGAGGTGAAAGCCGCCGGCGGGCGTCCGCGTCGCGAGCGCGTGGGTCATGCGTTCATGAAGAAGGCACTGTCGGAGACGAAGGGCGTCTTCGGCGGCGAGCTGTCGGGGCATTTCTACTTCCGCGACAACTGGTTCTGCGACTCAGGGATGCTGGCGTTTGTTCATGTGGTGAACGTGCTGACGCGCGAGGGCCGGCCGCTGGGCGAGCTGATCCGCCCGCTGAAGCGCTATGCCTCCAGCGGCGAGCGGAACTTCGAGAACGAGGACAAGGACGGCGCGATCAAGCGGCTGACGGAGCGCTTCAAGGACGCACGCATCGACTCGCTCGACGGCGTGACCGTGCAGTTTGAGGACTGGTGGTTCAACGTCAGAAAGTCCAACACCGAGCCGCTCCTGCGCCTCAACCTGGAAGCAAAGACGCAGAAACTCCTGGATGACAAGCTGGCCGTGGTCGCGAAGGAACTCGGCAAGCCGGTGGCGCACTGAACCCCCGAAAAGACGAAAGCTGAGACGTCGAAAGGCCGAAATCAGAACCCGTAGCGCCAGCGAGGGCGAACGCGAATGCTGAATGCTGAATGCTGAATGGCAAATAGCGAATAGCGAATGGCGAATGGCGAATAGCGAATGCCAATTGCAGCCATCAGAACGCCTCACCCCAGTGAAGGGCATTGTCAGGGCATTCAATTCTCGCCGGGTGGCATGCTCTCGCTGTACTCAGCGTGAGCATGCGTTGGCGCAGCTTGCTTGACGGTCGAAAACACAGAGACGTGTTGATCGCCAAAGCCGGGAAAGGGGCTTGTTCAAGGTCCCTGAGGGCATTGCACGGGGACGTCCAAACGCCGAAATCGGATGCGGCAAGGCTGCCATACTTGGTGGAAATCGACGGGCAACAGGCGAGCGTAATTCCGCCCGACATCCGGGATTCTTCGCTCGCAGCAGGCAATAGGCAGAACGATATGCAGACAAGCGGTGAATTTCGCGCCGCCACCGAAGGCGCCGCATGGGTGCTGCGAACCGATCGGTCGATGCTGCGCGTCACCGGCAAGGACCGGGCGACGTGGCTGCACAACCTGGTCACGAACCACGTCAAGACCGTCGGCGTCGGCGAGGGCAACTACGCCTTCGCGCTGAACGTCAAGGGGCGCATCCTGTTCGACCTCAACCTGCTCGTGCGCGACGAGGACATTCTGCTCGATCTTGATCGACGCTGGGTCGAGCCGGCGCTGAAGCATTTTGGCAAGTACATCATCATGGAGGACGTGCAGGTCGCCGAGGCCGCTGAACTGAGCGGGCGCGCGGCGCTGGTCGGGCCCGGGGCACCGGCGGCGCTGGCGACGCTGGGTTGTCCTCAGGCGGCTCGCATGGCGCTGCTGGGCGCTGCGCTGATTCACCTCGCGGATGCCCAGGCGCTGGTGTTCCGCAGCGACTTCTGTGGAGTGCACGCCTTTGAGCTGGTGTTCGCGCCGCAGGCCGGGCCGGCGATCCTCCAGCACCTTGCCGCCAGCGCCCGAAGCACCGCCGGCGAGAGCGCCGCGGCCGTCTCGATGGAAACGCTGGAAATCCTGCGTATCGAGGCCGGGTTTCCTTCCCCCGGCGCTGAGCTTAACGAAGACGTCGTGCCGGCCGAGACGGGGCAGCTCGCGCGCGCGGTGAACTTCAACAAGGGCTGCTACCTCGGGCAGGAGGTGGTGGAGCGGATGCACGCGCGGAACGTCGTGTCGCGCCTCCTGACCGGGCTGCTCCTCGAAGGGCAGGACGTACCGCCGCGCGGCGCGGGCATCCTGGACGCGGCCGGAGCAAATCTCGGACAAGTGACAAGCGCCTGTTACTCCCCGGCGCTGGACAAGCCGATCGCGCTGAGCTACGTCAAGGCGGCCGCGGCGAAAGCCGGCACGCCGCTGCTCGTCGAGTGGGAGGGTCGCCGCGTCAGGGCAATGACCGCCCTGCCGACGGCGCGGGGACGCGAGACGCAGCATTGAGCGCGGGGTTGCGACGCCTCAGGGCAAGCATAGCCAAGGCGCCGTAGGACACCCCGAGACAAAGGCTCATGCGAACTCGCGTCTTTTGCGTCGAATCCCGCAAGTCGGCAGCCCAATCTTGAACCCCGCCGCCAGGCCGCTATCCTCCCCGCGATGCCGTTGATCGTGCAGAAATTCGGCGGGACGAGCGTTGCCAATGCGGAGCGGATTCACCGGGCCGCGCGACGGGCGGTGCGCGCCAAGCTGGAGGGCAAGCAGGTCGTGCTCGTCGTCTCCGCGATGGGACACACGACCGACGAGCTCCTCAAGCTCGCCGCCGAAGTCGCCGCCGATCCGCCCAAGCGCGAGCTGGACATGCTCCTGACCACCGGCGAGCAGGTCTCCATCGCGCTGATGGCGATGGCCATTCACGCCACCGGGCACGAGGCCATCAGCCTCACCGGCGCGCAGCTCGGCCTGATCACCGACAGCGTCCACTCGCGGGCGCGCATTCAGCGCATCAGCCGCGAGCGCATCGACCGCGAGCTGGCGGCCGGGCGCATCGTCATCGTCGCCGGCTTCCAGGGCATCGACGCTTCCGGCGAGATCACGACACTGGGGCGCGGCGCCTCCGACACGACGGCGGCGGCGCTCGCCAGCGTGCTCGGCGCGGAGATCTGCGAAATCTACACCGACGTGGACGGCGTTTACACGACGGACCCGCGCGTCGTCCCACAGGCGCGGAAGATCGACCGCATCAGCTACGACACCATGCTGGAAATGGCCGCCGCGGGCGCCGCCGTCATGCACTCGCGCGCCATCGAGTTCGGAAAAAAATACCGCGTGCCGATTCATGTGCGCAGCTCGCTGACCGACGCGCCGGGAACTCTCATCATGACTGAAACCAAGGGCATGGAAGACGTGGCCGTGCAGGGCGTCACGCTCAAGCAGGACCTCGCCTCGATCACCATCACCGGCGTGCCGAACACGCCCGGCGCGGCCGCGAGGATTTTCGGCGCGATCGCCGCGCGCAACCTGCTCGTGGATGACATTGTGCAGAACGTGTACGACGACGGGCGGCTGGCGGGGCTGTGCTTTTCGGTGACAACGGGCGACCTGCCCGAGGCGAAGCGCGTCTGCGCGGAGCTGATCAAGGATATGGGACTGGCGGGCATGAGCGTCGATGAGGGCGTCGCCAAGGTCAGCGCCATCGGCGTGGGCATGCGCACGGCGTCGGGCGTGGCCTCGACCATGTTCAAGGCGCTGGCGGAGGGCGGCGTCAACATCGAGAACATCTCGACGAGTGAAATCGTCCTGAGCTGCCTGATCCGCCGCGAGCATGGACCCAAGGCGCTGCAGCTCGTGCATGACGCGTTCGGACTTCACCTGCCGGTCGAGGGGCAGTGAGGAAATTGCGAATGCCGAATGGCGAATGCCGAATGCCGAATGCCGAATGCCGAATGCCGAATGCCGAATGCCGAATTCTGAATGAAGAACCAGTCCTGCACTTTTCCCCGACATGTCCCTGACACTCGACACGCCTGATGCATCCGTTGGCCGCGGCGGCGCAGCGGCAAGGCCGGCGGTGCGCGTGACGTGGCGGTATTACCTGCATCGACCGGTGGCGCGGGCGCTGTTGATCGTCGCGCTGCTCGCCCTGGGCAGCGCGGTGTATCGCCGCTTATCGGGGCGCGGCACGCCGGATGACCTTACCCGTTATCACGACCGCACGTTCGCCGTGGTGCACATTCTGGACGGCGACACGTTTGACGTGAACGCGCGCGACGGCGAACACGCTGCGACGCGCGTCCGCCTGTGGGGCGTGGACACGCCGGAGGTGGAAGGCTCGCGCGACGGAGCCATGCACTTCGGCGCGGAGGCCTCGGCGTTCACCAGGAGCGCCCTCGCAGGTCGCACGGTGCGCTTGGTTCTCGACTCCGAGCGGACGCGCGATCTGTATGGCCGGCTGCTCGCTTACGCATACCTTGACGATGACCCGATCTCGCTCAATGAGAAGCTGATCGACGGCGGCTTGGCCTACGCGGACCTGCGGTTCGATCACGCGTATCGCGCGCGGTTCGAGGCGCTGGAGAAGCATGCGCGAAAGTCGAACGCCGGGCTGTGGAAGGATGTGCAACCGGAGCAGATGCCCGCGTGGCGTCAGCGGATCGAGGCGTCACGGCGCTGAAGGACGGAGGCACGTCGGCGGATGCGGGCGATAGTCGAAGACGCGATCCTGCCCCGCGTTTCAGTGCCCGGTGCGCATGCCCGCCCGCGCGGCGCTTTGCGGACCCAAGAACTCCTCCATGCTCTTGATGGCTTTGTCCGCGCCGACGTGTTGGGAGACGATGCTCCGCAGATGCGGATCGAGCGCCCGCTTGCCCGCGGCGACGGCCTCGTCCACGCGCGTCAGCGCTTTCTCGTCCGTGACCGGTCCAGAGTCGGGGAACTTGTCGAAGTACGTCTTGCGGATGGCCTCGCTGGCGGTACGGACTCGGATTGCCTGCGCCCTCGCTGGCGCTACGAGTTCTGAAGGCTTGTACTCTTGCTTGCGCGGGTCTCCCGAATTAGAAACATGCTGGGCAACGTGTGAGGTCCGAGGTTTCGGTTCATGCGGAAATGGTGGAACATGGCACGCTCCTTTTCGTTGGCCATGTTCTGATTGAGGACACCCCAACTCCGCCGGTGATTGCCGGCGGGGAGGTTACTTTGGTCGCTGAAGTTGGCGAGCTGTCGAAATTGGGGCGGATGCCGGCGGAGTCGGGGCAAGCGCCGAAGGCAGGGTCATCCCGACGAGCAGCGTGGCGCGTGGCCCGCTCGGTCGTGTTGATCGCGGCGCTGATGGCTTTCGCCCGGTACGCGTACGTGCGCATCACGACGCCGGCCTCGCAACCAGCCGGGCTTGGCGCAGGCGACGCAGAGGACGAGAAGCCGCAGCCCGGCGACTGCACGCAGGAGCTCGACGGCCTGCTGTCGGCGATTCCTCCCATGAATCCGTCGGGTGCGGCGGCGGTCCGCGGACGGTCGCGCGCTTTTCTTGGCTCTGCGATGAACCTACAGGTCGTTGTCAGGGGCGAATGGAGCCCTGAACGACCTGAGATAGAGGCGGCCATTGAATACCTCGACTCCGCGGCGGTGCGGACGTTCATGGCAGGTCTCGATGCACTGCCACCGAGGCCGTTCTTGGTGGACCTCCTCGGCTTTCGGGGCCGGAGTCGAATCAACTGGAACCAGTTACAGGCGGTGTTTCCCCTGCTGGCGGCTGAGGCGCGTTACGCCACGGAATCCGGGGACGCGCCGCGCGCCTGGCGCAGCATCCGCGTGATGTTCTGGCTCCTGGACGGGATTGAGACGGGGGCAGAAACAGATGCCGGAGGTTTGGGCTTCGAATCGCTGTCAGGGTACACCGACTGGTTTGAGAATCAGGCGTGCACCGAGGCGGGAGATGCCGCCCGGCGACTGGATCTCGATGCGGGGCTGAGGAACGAGATGGACTCGTGGCTGGCCGCGCGGCCGCGCCTCTCGCAGCTCTGGCCGGCGCGGATGGAGCGGATGCGGCGCGAGGCATCGCGCCTGGTGGACGCGTCCTTCACGCTGAATGAGGTCGGGAACGGGTGGCTGGTGGTCTCTACACAAACGCCGGCCCTGTGGTGGACGGGATCGCAGGGAATAATGCGCATGGGAGGAGCACCCGACGCGCGCAGTCGAGTGTGGAATGTTTTTTCCGTGGTGTATAACGATCGCCACACGGTTACGCGGAAGTTGGACGAACTGCTGGCGACGCTGACTGACCTGCACGACATCCCGCACAGGGAGGCGCTCAGGCGGATCAGGGCAGTGCAACAAGGCCGCGCGGGCGGGTTCAATGCCCTGGACGGTCCGCAGTTCGGCAGCAGGTTGTCGCCCGAGGAGTTTGGATCGCTGTTGCGGATAGACTACGACGCCATAAAGCGATCGGACACGGGGTGGGACGGCGTGCGGATCCTGCTCGCGCTGCGGGCGTATCACGGCGTGCGCGGGGAGTTTCCGGAAACGCTTGGGGAGTTGTCGCCGGAGTGGCTCGATCCGGTGCCGGCCGATCCGTACTCGGGCTGCGAATTTGTGTATCGCCGCCAAGGGGAAGACTACATCCTGTATTCCGTGGGATCGAACGGCAAGGATGACGGCGGGCAAGGCGGCGGTCAGTGGTATTGGGGGATACCGTCGGACGAAAAGGGAGACGTCCTGCTGACGAATCTTCGGCAATGATGGCGGCGTTTGCGGGGAGCACGGCAATCCAGCAGTTTCCCGGGCATCCTGGACCTCCGCCTGCGCGGGGGTGACGGGTTCTACGGCTGGTATCGAGTTCCACCACGGGCTGTCATGCGTCCGCGAGCGCGGAAGCAACAGGGTAGAACGATCCGCGATGCGCCCCGGGCATCGAATCCGGAATATATGGGAGACCTTGAAGCGATGAACCCGTCCCCCTCGCCCGATCCTCACGACGCGCGGCCTGTCGGCTGGCTTGGGCTGTTGCCCGTGCTCGTGGGCGTGTGGATCATGCCGCGGCGATGGGGGCCGCGGGTGGCGGCTTCTTCATGGGTGAAGGCGCTGGCGGCGGCGGTGGCGGCGATGATGATGTGCGCGGTCCTGCTGGCGGTGGCGGCTTCGCCGATGTTCGGGGGCCTGGGGGGTGGATCCTACGGGAATCCTTACGGGTTTGAGGACGTGGAGCAGGTGGTGACGTTGCGTGGCTCGGAATGGGTCCGCTGGCCCTTCGCGATGCTGTGCAACACCCTGTTTGAAGGGACGCAGTTCTTCGGCGACATCACGCTCGCGGTGGCGATCCTGGCCGGGCTGATGGGATTGCCGTTCCTCCCGCCGGTGATTCTGACGCCGGTGCTCGCCACGGGGGAACGGACGCGATCGACGTATGCTCGCGGGGCGAAGTTTCTGCTGTGGACGTGGAGCGCGTGGGCGGCGCCGTGCGCAGCGGTCGCGGCGGCGAGCTTCGTCGCGAGCAGATGGCCTATCGAAGACTCGCCATGGATGGAAGAACAGATCATCGGCGCGGTGGAGGTCCTGGCGGCGGGGCTGTGGGGACTGGTGTGGCTGGGGCGCATCGGCAGATTGAACGCACGGTTCTTTGACGTCTGCACGGCTGAAGCGGAAAACGCGCGGGTCGTGTGCGGGGGATGCGGGTATGACCTGCACGGATTGGCTCCGGAGGGGCGATGCCCGGAGTGCGGACGGGGGATAGAGGATTCGCGCTTAGACGCAAGGCGGGCGCCTTCGTGGGCGGAAAGCGGATGGCTGCGCCGGCCGATCGCGTACCCGCGGACTGCCTTGCGTGCGATGATCCGAAGGGACTTCTTCGAGCGGCTGTCGATCCTCCGTTCGCGGTTTGCGGCGCTGCGGTTCGCGGTGTGGTCGGCCGTGAGCACCGGGTTGCTCGCGATGGTCACGGCGGCGCTTTTCTTGGTTTTCGACCGGTTGCTTCAAACTCGGGGTGGATGGGATGGGTTGCTGCTCGCTGGCTTGGAGATGCGCGACAGGCTGCTGAGCGGAGATAACCCGATCATGTTGGTGCTGACGGGGACGCTGACGACCGGCGGCGTGCTGGGCGTGACGCTGGCCGTCGCGTGGGCGTGCTCGGCGTTCGGTTTCCGCGATGGCCGGCGGGCGGGGACAACGGTGTGCTATGCGACGGCGGCGGCGCCGGTGCTCCTGCTGGCGTTCAGCGTGTGGCTGGCCATGACGATCGTGCTTTCGCAGACGCTTTTGGAGGAGGATGTCCCTGATTGGAACCTTGCGGAGAATTGGGCGATCAACCCCGATCTGATCGTCCACTCAGCGACCTTTCTGGCGATGGTGGCACCGGTGATCGGCGTGGCGATATTCCGGTTCAGAGATGCGCTGCGCGCGGTGCGGTTTGCGAATTCGTGAGCGCGCGATGGCGTGAATGCGCAATTCGCGGCGGATTTGCGGCCACGAAGCATCACGCTCCCAAAAGCGGGTCCCTCACCGGGAGGGAGGTTGAACCGCGGGATCGCCTTGCCTTACGGACACGTGACGGTCTGGCAATCGCCGCAATCCGCCAAGCATATCTCGTGCGAACCGGTCTGGTTCTTCCACTTTGCTTTGCCGGAGCCGTCCGCCGCGAGGATGACCTCCCTTTCGCGGCCGCCGTCGTTGGTGAAGGTGAGCACCGTGCCCTCGACCAATGTTGAGCTGACCTTCACGGATATCTTGCCGGTCGCAGTGCATTTCACTTTCACCTGCGTGATCGCGTCGCACACGACCTTGGGCAGCGGCATGTGCCAGGCGCCGCGGCCTTGCGTGGTGGCGACGAGGCGACCCTGCGCGAGATCCACGACGAGGTCCATGACGGGCGTGTACGGAAGCGACAGGCCCATGAGCGTCCAGGTTGCGCCGTCGTCCGCGGTGACATACGTGCCGGCGTCGGTGCCGGCGAAGAGGAACCGCGAGACGCCGTCGTTGAACACCGCGACGACGTTGACGGGTACGTCGGGCAGATCGCCGTCGAGGCTGACCCACGTGTCGCCGCGGTCGAAGGTGGCCGTCACCTGATCCACGCCGAACCACGCCGTCGCCAGGAAGACCGTGGAGTCGTCGAGGGGATCGACGGCCAGCTCGCGCGTGACGCGAGGCCAGCCGGGATGCCCGGTGATTTTCAGCGAGAAATTGCGTCCGCCGTCGGTGCTGACGAGGACGCGGCCGTCGTTGGTGGCGGCGTAGACGGTCTGCGAGTTGGATGGCGCGATGGCCAGCGCGCGGATGGCGCCCGATCCGCCGGTGATGTCGCCGCTGATGGCGGACCAGCTTGAGCCGCTGTTAAGGCTCTGATAGACGCGGTGGGTTCCGTAGAGCATTCTCCCGGCGGTCTGCGGATCAAAGACGTGCGGCGGGAGGAAGCAGTTGCGGTCGCTGCCGCTGATGCCCGAGCCGGAGGCGCTGAACGAAGAACCGCCGTTGGTGGAGCGATAAAGATTGCCGGCGCCCTGGTACTCAGCGAGCATGATGTTGGGGTCGAAGGGGCTGAGCGAAGTCCAGCCCCCGTCGCCGCCGACCTTGCTGACCCATTCAAGGTTGGTGGTGCGGATGCAGGAGCCGTTGTCCTGAAAACCGCCGAGGAGGAAGTCGCGGCTGGTGGGATGGACCGAAACGCCGGCGTAGAACTGAATTACGCCCAGCCCGCGGTTGAGCGAGACCCACGAGTTTCCGAAATCCGACGAGCGGTGCAGCCCACCGTCATCCGCGGCGAGCAGACGTTCCGAGGCGTCGAAGGCCAAGCCATGCAAGTCCACGTGCGGCGGCGTCCGCGTCGAGTAGCTCGATCCGCCGGCCACGCCGCGAATCATGTCCAATCCGCCGAGGAAGAACGTGTCGCGGTCGGCGGGCCGCACGACGGCGGTGCAGAGGTACCAGCCGTAGGAAGCCTGGAAATTGCCGGGGTTGATGTCAGTCCAGGCGTCGCCGCCGTTGTCGGTGCGGTACACGCTGCGCGTGCTGGCGCCGCCGCCGGAGCTGTCGGACTTGTTGACGAAAATGGTGTAAAGGCGGTTGGCGTCGGTGGGCGCGATCGCCAGCGCGATGCGCCCGATGTTGGTCGTGGGCAGTCCGCCGGCGAGTTTCACGAAGGACGCGCCGCCGTCGATGCTGCGGTACACGCCGTTGGCGTTGTCGCCGAAGACGTGCCCGATGGCGGCGAAGACGCGGTCGCCGTTGCCGGGATCGACGACGAGATCGGTGGCGGCGATGGCGGGGATTCCGTTGGTCAGTTGCGCCCACGTATGTCCGGCGTCTGTGGATTTGAACACGCCGACGGGACCCTCGCCGAGCGGATGTCCCTTGGCCGCGACGCGCGCGGGGAATCCGCCGGCATATCCGATGGCGGCGTAGAGGACGTCGCTGTTGGTCGGCGACACGGCGATGCGCGCGAAGGTGCGCCCGGCGAAGGTGTCCTGCGCGAGGATTTCCCACGTCTGGCCGCCGTCGGTGGTCTTGTACAGACCCAGGCCGTACACGCTGTGGTTGGCGTAATTGGCCTCGCCGGAGCCCGCGTAGAGGCTGTCGTCGCTTGCCGGATCGAGGGCGAGCGCGCCGATGGAACAGATCGGTAGAAAGTCCGTCAGCGGGATCCAGCTCGTGCCGCCGTCGAGCGTTTTCCACACGCCGCCGTCCGCGCCGCCGACATAATACTTGTTGGGATCCGTCGGGCTGGCGACGACGGCGGAGAGGCGGCCGGTGTACGAACCCGTGATGATCGGCGCGGGGCCCAGCTCAATCCAATCAGAAGCGAGCGATTGCAAGGCAAACGATGCGATGGCCAGGCATCCAAGCAGCGCGGCGAGTGTAAAGCATGGTTTGGATGTCATGGCTACTTCTCCTCCTTTTTGGAGCCGGAGGGCGGCGCGGGCTGCGGCGCGGGCGGTGATTCGTTCACGTCGAAGAGCATTTCCGCAACGTAGGTCTCGCCCTCCGAAACGTGCGTGAATCGGATCGTCCAGCGACCGGCGCTTCCCATTCTGAAATGCGTCGCACCGACGGAGTCGGTCACGACCGTTGAACTTGTTCCATCCGGCGCGAGCGCCGTCACTTCTCCGCCGACGACCTTATCGCCGTCGAAGTACGCGCGAACGGGGAGGTCGGCGCCCGGCGCGAGCTGCGTCGGATCCATGAGCGGAAGCAGTTCAATGCGGCTGCCTACTTTGGCGGTGAGTCCGGGGTTCTGGCCCGAGTTCTTCTCGCCTTCGCCGGTGATGTGGACAAAGAGCTTGGTGCAATGCGTGGTGCGCCGCCAGGAGTCGCGCCGGTCCTTCTCCGAGGCCGGGCCGACGTCGAGCGCCACAAGCGCGTACCCGGCTTTGTCGAACGAGAGGCTCAACGTGTCGCGCGTCGCGGCGATGGGTGGCTCGACGCTGCGTTGCAGGCCTTGTTCGCGCACGATGAAGCGGCCCACGTTGACGGCGCTCCACGACTCGCCGTTGGGCAGGCGCAACGTCAGTTCCAGCGGTTGGCGCGCCGGCACGGACAGGGTCGCGGGTTGAAGGACGGAATCCGCGGCGAGGAGCGCGGAACCCGAAGTCCGCGGCCAGATGCCGAGCGAGAGAATCGCGGCACAGGCGAGCGCGACGTTGAGGCGTCTTTGAGCGTAAGCAGGCATGACGACCCTCCAATCTGGTTGTAAGGGCGGGCGTGAAATTCCTCCAGATTGAGTGTAGCAATTCATCGCAGGTTGCCAAGCGTCCTGAGGCGCGAATGGGTGGACGACGCCGGAGATGGACCCCTGGGAGGTTGCCAAGGACCGGATAATTCGCAGATCAAGGCTTGCTCGTCGCCGAAGGTGTTGCGCCAAGAGGTTCGTCGCGGGGAGGACCGCGCACCGGTAGGATTCCTCGCGCGTTTGGGCTGGGAGCTTTGGAAATGGGAGATGCGACATGGGTTGTCAGGATCGGCGGGTGCGGCGGCGGGAGTTTCTTTCGATCACGGGCAAGGCGGCGGTGGCTGTGACGCTGGCGGCGCCGCTGAAGTCGGCCTTCGGTGCGCCGAGCGCGCCGAGGATTCGAACGCAGGACAAGGCCGGGGCGCAGGCGCTGCGCCTCGGAAGCGGCGCGCACACGTATGAGGCGACGCACGACTGGCTCACGCCGCCGGCGACGCTTAAATGGGGCGACACGCACGGCGTGGCGCAGGATGCGGCCGGTCGGATCTACATCTCTCACACGGTTCACCCTTCCAGCGAGCGCGGAGACGCCATCTGCGTGTTCGATGACCAGGGCAAGTTCGTCACGTCGTGGGGCGCGGCATTTCGCAACGGAGGGCATGGGCTGGACCTGCGGAAAGAAGGCGCGGACGAATTCCTTTACCACTGCGACATCAACCGCCGGCTCGTGGTGAAGACGACGCTCGGCGGTGAAGTGATCTGGGAAAAAGGCCTCCCGAAGGAATCGGGCAAGTATGAGAAGCCCGAGCAGTTCTGCCCGACGAATGTGGCGTTCGCGCCCAACGGAGATTTCTACGTCGGCGACGGCTACGGCAGCAGCTACATTCACCAATACACGATCAAGGGCGACTACGTCCGCACGATCGGTGAGCCGGGCAACGGCGCGGGGCAGCTCAGTTGCCCGCACGGGTTGTGGGTGGACGCGCGCGGGGGCGAGCCGAAACTGGTCGTGGCCGACCGGGGCAACCGCCGGCTGCAATACTTCACTCTGGACGGCAAGCACGCCGGCTTCGTCACCGAGGGCATGCGGATGCCGTGCCATTTCAAGACACGCGGCGAGCTGATGCTCATCTCCGATCTGGAAAGCGTGGTCACGCTGGTGGACAAGGACAACCAGGTGGCGGCGCATCTGGGCGATGGACATCCGTCGCAGCTTCGCGGCGCGCCGCATGAGCAGTTCGTCCCCGGCAAGTTCATCCATCCGCACAGCGCCATCTTCCTCGCCACCGGGGACATCCTCGTGGTCGAGTGGGTGCCGATCGGGCGCGTCACGCTGCTGCGGAAGGTTTGAGTTTGGGCGAGTGTGGGCTTCGAGGCGTTGGAGCGATGCAGCTAACTCTCTCCGCGCGGCGGCGCAGGCTGGGGAATACCTCACGTCCCGGCTCAAGGGAGCAAGCGTCTCTTCTCCCGTCGGGGCGCAGGCTGCTGTTGGCGGGCTTGAAGCACCTTGGGGGACACGCCCCGATTGGCTCTTCTCCGCTTCTTCTTCTCTGCCTTGAGCGCGGACGATACTCACCGATCAAGGGGATCGCTTTCGCCTTACGGGCAGAAGAAAATGGTACTGAGTTCGTCAACCAGTGGCTGAAGTCACTGGAGACGTCTGCCAGCGCTCCGGACGAAAAAAAAGCGGAGACCTCGACCTGCGGTCCAAGCGACTCCTCGCCCTGGCGGTGTCCAGCCATCCAGGCAAGGTCCTTGCGAGGCCGACGCCACGTGCGTGCTTGGCAGCGCTTTCGGCCAACCTGTCATCCCCATTCGGCGTCGGCGCTTGGATTTCGCCAATTTACGCAAGACGATGAGTGGAACCTCCCGCCCTTGTTTGCGCTACGGTTTCATAACCCGTAGCGCAAGCGATGGCGCGCGTTGCAAACCCGAAGCACTGGCGATGGAGCGACTCCTGACACGGAGCGCCAAGCGGGGCTACCGCTTGCCTTCTTGTGGCCATTCCGTTGACCCTCAATGCAGATGAGCCCGGGTGACCGGTCGTGCTGGCACGCGGAATGCAGCCGTTTCAGGCATCCGGACGCGCCGCGCCAGGTGACGCGGCTTAGAGGCCTGAGCCGGCGCACCGGGGCTTGTACGATCGTGTGCCGGCTCGGCGGCAGTGCGCAGTGCGCGCGACCCGTGCGAGGTGCGCAGCCCATGCGCGGCGGAAAAGCCGGTTTTTCAGCCTACCCACATTGAGGAGTGCACATCATGGTTGCGGTTGCGGACAAGAAGGCGGACCTCGCCGGTCCGGGGGTCAGTACGTATCCCGAAGTTGAGAAGGTGCTTCCCAAAGACTACGTCCCGCTCCTGACGCCGAAGGAGACGCAGAAAGCGATTTTCGCGGCCAAGGACTACATCGAGGAGCATCTGTGCAAAGAGCTGGAGCTGATGCGCGTGACGGTTCCGCTGATTGTCAGCGAGGAGAGCGGCGTCAACGACTATCTCGACCGCGACGGCTCGCGCACGCCGATCAGCTTCCCCTGCGGACTGGGCCTGGAGAAGCCCATCCGGGCGCAGGTCGTGCAGGCCGCGACGAAGTGGAAACGGCTCGCCCTGCGTTACTTCGACTGCAACATCGGCGAAGGCATCCTCACGGACATGCGTGCAGTGCGGAAGGACTACTTCCTCGATCACGACCACAGCGCGTACGTGGACCAGTGGGACTGGGAGCGGGTGATGACCGCGGACCAGCGGAACCTGAAGTTCCTGACGGATGTTGTGGAGAAAATCTGGGAAGTGCTCAAAGGCGCGGAACGCAAGGTGATGCACATGTTCCCGCAGCTCAAGACGGACAAGTATCCGACGCTGCCGCGCAAGCTGAAGTTCATCCACGCGGAGGAAATCCTCGAACGCTTCCCGGATCTGCCGCGCAAGGCGCGCGAAACGGCCATTCTGCAGGACTTCCCCGCGGTGTTCATCTACGGCATCGGCTACACGCTGGCGGACGGCTACCCGCACGAGATGCGCGCGTCCGATTACGATGACTGGGTGACGGAGACGCGGTCCGCGGAAGGTCGCCCGATGCACGGACTCAACGGCGACATTCTCGTGTGGAACCCGGTGACCCAGCGTCGGCATGAGCTGACCAGCATGGGCATCCGTGTGACCGCGGAAACACTCCGCAAGCAACTCGAAATCACCAAGCAGACGGACTTCCTCAAGCTGCCGTATCACCAGGCCATTCTGAAAGGGGAGATTCCGCTGTCGATCGGCGGCGGCATCGGGCAGTCGCGGACGTTCATGTACCTGCTGCGCAAGGCGCACCTCGGCGAGGTCAGCGTGACCGTGTGGCCGAAGGTGCTGAAGGACATCGGACGGAAGCGCGGCATTCACGTGCTGGAGTGCTGAATGACGAGCAACGGCGCGGGTCGTTGCGAACGGCGGCTGCTTGCAGGAGCCTGCCGCTGAACCGTACACTTTCCGCTCCGCAGTGTTGCATGGGCGCTGCGGAACGGGAAGTGAACTTCGTGCGCGCCCGTTGGGGCGGGCCGGGCGAATTCAGTCATGGCGAAAGCAGCGGCAGGGAATTCATCAAGGAAACGCGGCGATGCACGGACGAGACCCGCAGTGGCGGATGCGGCGCCGGCCCCGGCGCCACCGGCAGCGGTGTCGGCCGAGCTGGCGAAGCGGTTTCGGCTGAACGGTTACGTTCGGCGACCCAATGCGGAGCTTCGCGCGGAAGCGCCCGACCATTACAAGAAGGGCTACGAGATTCGGCTGGTGGCCGACTCGCAGGTCGAGTTGCGGGAGGTTCGCCGCCTGCTTCGCGCCGCCGGATTCGAGCCGGGTCGTCCGTTTGCCAAGTCCAACCAGTGGCGGCAGCCCGTTTATGGTCGCGCGGCGGTCATGCGCTTTTTGCGGATTGTGGGAGCGAAGTCGCCGCCCAAACGTGTGCGGGCGAAGTCAAAGTCGCGTCGCGGGTCGGAGCGTCCTGCGTGACGGCCGTGCGGCCTTGAAAGCGCGGCGCTGCGCCCAGCTTTGCCGACCGGTGAAGGCAGGGCTTTCAGGCGGGCATGAGTATCCCCCCTTCGAGAAGGCGAGGATCCCGGGCGCATCGCTGGAACGCTGGATTCCCGCCTGCGCGGGAATGACTGGATTGGATTCCCGCCTGCGCGGCGGGTCGTATGGTCAACGATACTCCGCTCACCCTGGTCTTGCCTCGCCCGCCACGGCCTGGCGAGTACGCCAGACCGTGCCACGCGGTTGCCCTTCAGCGGGCGTCCACCCAGGAAGTCATGGGCGTGCTTGAACCCAAGCCTGCTCGCGGCGTACGTCGGCCTGCACTGCGGAATCCGCTCTACGGGATCTCGAAGCCGACGATGGAGATGTCGTCGCGCGGGGCGAGCGAGCCGTGGTCGTCGTCGAGGAGAGCGTCGATCTCGGCGATCATGCGGTTGAGCGGCTGGTGCGCCAGGGCCTCGAAGCGCTTCATGTAGGCCCGCGTATCGAGCTTGGCGGCGCGGTCCCCTTCCTGAAAGACCATCTCGAAGCCGTCGGTGTACAGCAGCACCTTGTCGCCGGGGCGCAGTTGCACCTCCGCGGAGGGGAACTGCTCATCCGCGAAAAGTCCCAGCAGTCCGCCGGGCGACTTCAGTTCCGTGACGTGTCCGTCCGTGCTGAACAGCAGTGGATACGGATGCCCCGCGCGTGCGTACTTCAACTTGAGCGTCTTCGTGTTCAGCAGCGCATAGCAGGCCGTGACGAACTGCGCGTTGGGCAGCGTCTGCGCGGCGAGCGCTTCATTGAGAATCGCCAGCGTCTGCGTCGGGTCCAGCACCTCGTAGTTGCCGCCGACGATGCGCTTGGGGACGATCGCCTGCTTGATGAAGATGGTCAGCAGGCTGGCGGCCATGCCGTGTCCGACGGCGTCCGCGACGTAGCAGGCGACGTGCGACTCATCCACTCGAAAGATGTCGTAGATGTCGCCGGAGACCCAGGACGCCGGGCGGTAAATGGTCTTGAAGGACACGCCGTCGAGCGGCTCGGTGAGCTTGGGGAGGAAGTCCCGCTGGAGGCGCGACGCGAGGCGCATCTCCTGGTCCACTTCGCTGAAGTGGTCGTTGAGGCGCTTGCCGAGGCGCTGCATGTGCTCCAACTCGGTCTCGATCTGGCGCAAATGGCGGTGATAGCGCGTAACCGTTGAGAGGCGCGCCAGCAGGTCTTCGCCGGCACAGGCGCGCGGGGCGAAGTCGATCAGCGTGGAGTCGGGCGCCTGACGACGATGGTGATCGTCCACCAACATGACGGTGGCGACGCGCCCCGCCTCCAACATGCGGTACAACCCTCCCGGGTCCTCCTCCCCACCGCCGGCCGGCGCGGGTTTGGCCTGGGGGGAAGCCTGCTCGGTCACCAGAACCGCATCGATCCCTCCACCGGCAAGCTGCTGCGAGGCCGCTTCATAATCCCCGGCGAGGCACACGTCCCAGCCGTGATCGCTGAGGAATTGCGGCGTGGAGGGGGGCAGACCGTCCTGGGGATTCACGACGAGCACGCGCATCTTCTGCACCCGATCCTGATAGAAGAGCAATCAGAGGGTGCATCGTCGGGCTAGGGGGTTTCCTTGAGGACATCGTCCGGGATATCGACGAGGTCGCCGGACGCGATGTGCAGCGATTTGAGGAGCTGGGCCTTCACTTCGAGCGCGTATCGCGCCGGGCGGTCGGACGGATAGGTGCTTTCGTCCAGCGGCTTCATCGTGAGCGTCTTAACGATGGTTTTATCGGTATTAATGTAGGCGATGTCGAGGGCGGTGATGGTGTTCTTCATCCAGAATCCCAGCGGCTTTTGCTGCTCGAACAGGAAGAGCATCCCCCGGTGCAAGCCTTCCGGCGTGTCCGCGAGCTGCTCGGCGGTGACGAACATCAGGCCTTTCTCGCGCTCGGCCTCGGTGCGCGCGATCCAGACTTCGAACACCTCTCCCTTAATGGTGATGCGCGCTTTTTGCATTTTGGTCAGGTCGTTGCCCTGGGTGGGCGAGCAGGCGCCGGCGAGGCACAGGAACAGCAGGAGCAGGCATTGAAGCACACGAAGGGGAATCGCTGGGCGTGACCCTGCGCGGCTTTTCCGAGCTGCGCCGGCGTGCAGGGCGGGGGATGAGTAGCTGGATGGTTTGGTCGCACACACGGACTCAATCTCCGTCCACTCCGTCGGGTCCATTCGCGGGTTGATCAGGACCGTTTCGTCGCTGCCCCCGCCGCTCGTCCAAGTATCGCTTCAGCGTATGCCGCGCATCCTTGAATGCAAGCACGATCAGCCACATGACCAATCCCAGCAGCACGGCCCAGAAAGCCAGATACGCCCGCGGCGATTCCCGCGGCTTCATCAAGGCGGCGCCGAGAAGGAACATCAGCGAGGTCACGGCACAGATGCCCGCGCCCAAGCGGCGCCACGGCCGCTCGCCGCCGCCGGCGCCCTCAAGCGGGACGCCAAACCACCGGGGGTTGACCGCGTAGATCGCCGCCGCCGCGCCGGACAGTCCGATCAGGATGGACAGCAGTTCCTGCATGAACCCCCATGCTCCGCGCCCCCGCCGTTCATGCGAACGCGCCCGCCGCTTTCACGCTCGACGGCGAGCGCGACCCCGAGCACGTCCGCGAGCATGAACGCGGCATCCGGCACGAGCCGCTCGTGGGCGGCCACTGCCTCTGCGTCTCAAATCATCCCTCCATTCACCGCGCAGTGCAAAACGCCACTCCGGGATGTGGTCATCCCGTGCAACGCTCGAAGCGGTTGATCAAGGCGCCATTCCCCAGGGCAACCGCATTCTGACTGCGGATATGCGTGGCGGCGTTTGCCGCACCCGCCCGCCGTCGGTCATCGAGCCACGCACCCACGTTCGCGCGCCCCACGGGTCCGCTGCTGCGGACCCGTGCCACCCGCGCGCCCGGCTTGGCGTAGAAGGCAGTTGCGCTGGGCCATACCCACCCGGTGATCCCGCGGGGCTGGCGCGTTCGAGGCATATCGGATACGATCCGTGAAATTGAAATGGTGATCAAGCGGGCACAATGCACGATTCTCATGTTGCCGGCAGTGGCGTTTTTGCTTCCACTCCCGGCGCTCGCGTGGGCTCAGGCGAACGGCGCGGCGGACGCCGTGCGCGTCGAAGGCTCGATGGACTCCACGAGCCAGAACTACACGTGGCGCGTCGTTAACCCGGGCGATGCGACCGTCGTGCGGATCAGCATCCCTCACTACCATGCCGACCTGTTCACCGCGCCGCCGGGCTGGGCGACCGACTGCACGTACCTTGTCAACGTCGGCGTGCCGGATCATCCGGGCGTGTGCTCCGCCTCTGCGCCGGATGCGAAGCGCGGCATTGCGCCGGGAGCGACGGGGGAGTTTTCCATGCGGATCGCGGCCTCGGGCGCCGCGCCCGGACGCGGGGCGGTTGAAGTCGGTTTCTCCGACGGGAGTACGGCGACGATCAACGGCGTGCTGCTCCCGCGCGCGCCATCCCGAGGCGAGACGATGCTCCCGCTGGCGTCGCTGGCGGTGGTGCTGGTCATCGTGCTGCTCGCTCGCGCGTTGCGGCAGCGTCGCTCAGCGTTGGGATTGACGGACGCGCCCTCGGCAGCGTCGAGAACCGGCGGCCCGGAACGCTGATCCGTCGAGCGGCGGATATCCGCGCGGGCATGCGCCGCATGCAGGACAGCGGACGCAGCGATTGGCGTGGGTGGAACGCGATTTCTCACCGGCGCAGTCCGGTAACACAAATAGCGCGATCAGTCTGAGGGAGGCTTCGAGCCGGCTTTGCCTTTTGCGGCCCTGCTTGGTCATGGGGGCGAAGCGCACTTATCCTTTCCGCATGGCGCTGATCACGCTGACCACCGACTTCGGGCTTCGGGACGCCTATGTGGCGCAGATGAAGGGCGTCATCGCGTCGATCGCTCCGCTCGCGCGGGTGATCGACGTGACGCACGAGATCCCTCCGTTCAACGTCTTTCATGCGGCGCATGTGCTGCGCAGTCTGCGCGCGTGGTTCCCGCCGGAGACGATCCACGTGGTCGTCGTGGATCCCGGCGTGGGAACGGATCGGCGCATCCTGCTGGCGCGGGCCAGTGAACAGTTCTTTCTCGTTCCGGACAACGGCGTCATCACGTTTGTACACCGCGACGCGGCGATCGAGGAACTCATCGTCGTGGAAGACCGGCGGTATTTCCTCGCGCAAATATCCACCACGTTTCACGGCCGCGACATCTTCGCGCCGGTGGCGGCGCATCTGGCGAGCGGGGTGAAGCCGCCGCGCTTCGGGCGCGCGACCGATCGGCTGGAGCTGCTGCCGGCGGACCTGCAGCTCGTGACGGATAAGACGTGCGTGGCCGGTCGCGTGGTGTACGTGGACCGCTTTGGCAACCTCGTCACCAACATCAGCCAGAAGGATCTGGGCTCGCTCCTGCACCGACCGCAGGCACTGGAGGTTCGCATCAACGAAATCCCGATCGGTCCGCTGCGGTCCGCCTACGCGGAGACGGCGCCGGGGAGGCCGCTGGCACTGATCGGCAGCTCGGGGTTTCTGGAGATCGCGGTGAACCAGGGCAGCGCGCTGCAACAGTTCGGCCCAGCCGAGGCCCTGTCCGTAACGGTCCGGCAGGTGAACGCGATCGAGCGCCGATAAGCCGCCGCGTTCGGGGACTTCACCAGTTTCGCGCCGCGGGAGCGGAAGCCGCTTTTCGAACGCCGTATCGCGGTTGCGCGTCGAAGGTGGATATGCGGACGGCACCTCCTGCGGCCCGGTGGATCGGCGAATCTTACCCTTTGCCTACATAGCGGCGGCTCCGCGTGGGGTCGCCGAGGGTTCGCCTTGCAGCTTCTGCGCCCATCCCTTGAGGATGGGACCTTGTCGCGATGCGGCGCTACGCTGTGAGACGGTTCAGGGTCCAGATCGGCCCGGGGTCCGCCCCGCGCCATCGGGAGAAGATCCATGATCCGCCTTGCGCGCAGAATGTCCATCCGTCGCGGCCCACGACGCCGCGGCGTCGTCATTGTTCAGGTCATCGTCTTGCTCGTCGTGCTCATGGGCGCGGCGGCGCTCACCGTGGACGTCGGCAACCTCTACCGCGCCCGCACGGAGTTGCAGCGCGCCAGCGACTCCGGCGCGCTGGCGGGAGCGTCCGCATACGTCAGCAAGACCATGCTCGAGGCCATCCAAGGCGGGACGCAAGGCGTTCCGGACTTGCAGCAGGTGGCGTACGTTCACGAGATGGTTGAAGAGCGCAGCATCAGCTTCAGCGAAAAGAACAACACGCTTCAATCCCCGACGCAGGTCGAAGCGGGCGACGTCGTCCTTGGGCGTTTCAACTTCGACGCGCCGGACGAGCCGCTCGACACGGGCGTTGCGGCGAGTGAATTCAACGCGGTCCAGGTTACGTTGCGCCGAACGAACGGCGGACTCAACGGGGCGGTGCCCTACTCCTTCGCACAGGTGTTCGGCTTGAACGAAGGCGAGAGCAGCGCCTCCGCCACGGCCGCGTTCGATGATCGCTTCCGTTCGTACCAGGAGGATGACAAGGGCGGCTATCTCTTGCCGTTCACCATGCACATTGACGAGTACAACACGCAGCTCTACGGCGGGGACGACGAGTTTGGTTACGACGGGGAGACTGAGAACGTGACCGAGGGCGCCGACGAGGTGAAAGAGGTGAAGCTCTTTCCGTACAAGCTCAGCGGTGGGGACGACGGCGGCAGCGGCGGCTCCGGCAAGGGCAAGGGCAAAGGCGGCGGCGGATCCGGCGGCGGGTCCGGCGGCGGTTCCGGCGGCGGATCCGGCAACTTCGGCATTCTCAACGTCGGCACGGACAACCAGGGATTGCCGGCGATCGAGAACCAGATCCTCCACGGCATCACCTCGGATGAGTTGATCGACGAGATCGGCACGGATGAGCTTGAGTTCTACGACGACGACGGCAATCCGGTCACGTATGAGATCACCGGAAGCCCGGGCATGAAAGCCGGCTGCGAGGACTCCGTTGAGGCGCGCATCGGCGACGTGATCGGGTTCTTCCTCTACGACCAGGTGACGGACAACGGCTCGAACGCGACGTATCGCATTGTGGGCTTGCGGTTCGCCCGCGTGATGGCCATCGACCTCACCGGCTCGCCGGACGACAAGCGGCTCGTGGTTCAGCCGGTGATCTTCTCCTCCGAGAACATCGAAACCGACGACGCGGCCGACAGCTCCGGCGGCATGGTGGGGAGATTGAGTTTGGTGCGGTGAGCGCCCGCCGAGGCGTGGTCTGTGTAGCTCCGGCTATGATTGCGCGTGCCAGACCTGCCATGCTCGAAGGCCTCATGGGTGTGGCAGGTCTGCATTGTCTCAAGTCAGCGGCTGCCAAGCGGACGAATCGCCGATCACCTCACGGAACGCCGCGCGGAGATCCTTAGCGAAATCCGCAAGCCCCGTGTGATTCCGCTGGTTGCATCGTTCCAATTGAAACCTGCGCGCGATCTCCGGGAGCACTGCCAGCTCTAAGTCTTCACTCGCCCGAGGACTGCCGGTGAAGAGCGCGTGCAGCACCAGCTTGGGCGACGACGTCCGCGTCGGCGATGAAACTTCGCAATCCGCAGGGAGTCGCAGGACTTCGCGAACCGCCACGGGGTCGTCGATCAACCATGCCTCGAAATGTGGGATCGCGCAGCCCAAGGCTGTGGGGATCGGTGGGTATTTCTCACGATGCCGCCGGCGCCCGGCCTTTAATGCAGCCAGCCGCTCTCCCTCAAGCTGGTCGCCATCGATGATCGCCACGACTCCTTGCACCCCGTCGGCCGAAGCTCTGGCGAGGACGTACAGGAGCCTCCGACCGAGTTTGGAGAGACCTTTCTGATGAAACCGCTGAATCGAAGGTGACGACCACGCTGTGAACGCGGCGCTGATCCTGCGACCCAGCAGGTTCTCCACTAGGGGAGGCGCTGCGGCTTCGTCTCGGGAGCCTTCGCCGAGGATTTGAATGCGGATCATGGGGACTGCTTGATCAGGCCTTCCTCGGATTCGTTGTACCAGATCTCGCCGAGGAGGAACTCCTTCGTGAAGTGCTTGAGGCGCTCACGGTCGACCGGTTGGACGGTGCGGCTGCCGTCGTCGTTACGGGAGAAGACGAGCACCTCGTCCTCGTCGAGGTTGATGAAATCGAGAAGGTAAGGCGAGTGCGTCGTGAGAATCACTTGTGATGGCGGCGCGCCGAATTCACCTTTTGTCAACGAACGCAGTAAGCCTACGACATCCTTGAGCCGCTTGGGGTGCAAACCGTTTTCCGGCTCCTCGATCAAGATGAATCTCGGCGTATTCGGATGGTGGGCCAGGGCGACGAAGAAGAGCAGGTATTGGACTCCAACGGAAATCTGGTTCGTCGGCAGAAACAAGTCGTTCTCAAGGCGAAACTCAATCCGGCGGTCTGATGGAGTCGGTGTACCGATGTGGATGTCCACCAAGCCATCAACCCGCCGCTTCATTTCCTCAATACAAGCGGCGAGACGCCTTTTATCTCTGCGAAGGTAATAATCGAAGATCGTCGGGATGTTGCTTCCATCTCCTCCGACCGGCGGTGCGGCCGTGGCAGAATCCGGCACCCCTTGTGATTGTGCCGGAATCCCATTGATGGGTAGGCTGAACTTGATTGCTTGACCGAACTCACCGGCAGGCACGGGGCGTTCGAACAACGGTCCGCGCGAGTCGAGAACGACACGCTTACCATCGATGCGTCCGTTTAATATGACCTCGACAGCCAAACTAGAGCCCCAGCGATCGGCCAGCGCCAGGTTACTAGTGCTCGACGTAAGCAACCGCTTGATCGCGCGAAGAAAACACGACTTGCCCGTGTTATTCGGACCGATCAGGACCGTAAGCGGTTTGAGCGGCACGTCCACATGCTTGAAGCACGCGAAGTTCTCGATGGTCAGTTGTTCAATCACCGACGGGTTCCCGCGAGCAGGTCCTCGGATGAGGGCATGCGACTTGAATTATACCCGGACCAGCCCCGATGGCGAGAGGGGAGCGCACCCGCGTGTCTGTGGGTGCGGTCATTCTCTCTGAGCTACGCACCGCAGGGGTGGGCCACCGCTGGCCGACTTGACCCCTTTCGCAAGGAGCCACCCCGCTCATCATCGCGTGTGTACTCCTGCCCTGCAAGCCGTGCCAAAACGTGCCCCAACCTTGCGGGCAGTGCCTGGGTGTGCCACTGCTCTGCGAGCGGTGCTTTTCCGCAGTGCGCTGAACTTCGCGTAACATGCGTGCGTGGAAAGCAGGATTCGCACGGCGCGGAAGGCATGGGACGAGCCGGTGCAGGCGCACGTCCTGACACACTGAGCCTCCACCTGTCTCTGGTGCGAAGCGTCTTGCCGGTTATTAGGTTGCAACACGTTGGGCATTCGTGCCCCGGGGGGCAGAATGCCCCGCCACGGTGCAGCGCTCCGCCCTCGCTAGAAGACGCATCGCCGATGCCGGGCGACTTCAGGTCCAGCCCGCCGCGGAGAGGCACTGCTCACAGAGCAGTGGCACGCGGATCGAAAAGCACTGCTCACAGAGCAGTGGCACGCGGGTGCGAACATTGGCTCTGCTACCCCGCTCCGCTACGATTCGTCCCGAGAGGCGGGAGCGGCGATGCATCGCGACAGGCGGGAACGGCGATGCATCCCGACCGCCGGGAGCTGGATGATGGCCGAGACCGATCGTTTCATGCAGGAGCGGGAGAGGAAGCGGGAGGCGCTGCGCGCGGCGGGGGTGGACCCGTACGGCGGGCGGTTCCCGGATGTTGAACCCACGGTCGATGTGCGGGCGCGGGCGGATGTCGTTGACATCCCCGTTGGGCAGAAGCTGGCGGACTTCACGGCGCGGATGGCCGGGCGCATCACGCTGCTGCGCGACATCGGCAAGCTCGCGTTCCTCACCGTGCAGGACCGCACGGGCACGATGCAGTTCGGCCTGTCGAAGGGCGACCTCGGCGATGCGCAGTGGACCGTCTTCAAGCAGCTCGACCTCGGCGACATCATCGGCGGCGAAGGCATCATCGGACGTACGAAGACCGGCGAGCTGACGCTGTGGCTGACGAGGCTCACCGTGCTCGCCAAGGCTCTGCGCCCGCCGCCGGAAAAGTGGCACGGCCTGACCGACGTCGAGCTTCGCTACCGGCACCGCTACGTGGACCTCTTCTCCAACCGCGAGGAGGTGTACGAGGTCTTCCGCCGGCGCAGCGCGATCATCCACGCCATCCGCGAGTACCTGGTCGATCTGGGGTATCTCGAAGTGGATACGCCCGTGCTTCAGCCGATCTACGGCGGAGCGGCCGCGAGACCGTTCGTGACGCACCACAACACGCTGGACATGGACCTGTTCCTGCGCATCAGCCCGGAGCTGTATCTGAAGCGGCTGCTGGTGGGCGGAATGGAGCGGGTGTTCGAGATCTCGCGCAACTTCCGCAACGAAGGCATCAGCCCGCGGCACAACCCCGAGTTCAGCATGATCGAGCTGTACGAGGCGTACGCGGATTATCACGTGATGATGGAGCGGACGGAGGGGATGGTGGCGGCCGCGATTGAGGTGATCGGGAATCGGGAATCGCCAATCGTGGATCGTGAAGCGGGGATCGAGCAGAGCCGCGACCGTGAGGGAGCGGTTCCCTTTGGGAAATCGCCAACCGAACTAAGTGGATTCGGTGGGACAGGAAGTGCATTCCAGCGTCCCTTCGGCGAGCACATGCTCAACTTCGCTCCGCCCTGGCGGCGCGCGAAGTATGCCGACCTGTTTCGTGAACACGCCGGCCTGGACATCAAAGACAAGCCCGGCGTGCTCGAACGCGCGAAGTCGGAGGGAATCTATCAGAAGCTCACCAAGTCGATCGGCGACGGGCACGTGCATGTGAAGCCGGACCCCGCGGCCGAGGGCTCGCTCATCGACCACGACGTGCTGGTCAATGAGCTGTTCGACGTGCTGGTGCAGCCGCACCTGATCCAGCCGACGTTCGTGTACGACTACCCCGCGTCGATCTGCCCGCTGACGCGGCGTCACCCGGAGGATCCGTCGATCGCCCTGCGCTTCGAGGCCTTTGTCGCCGGCATGGAGCTGGGCAACGCCTACACCGAGCTGAACGACCCGCGCGTGCAGGAAGAGAACTTCCGGCGGCAGGTGGCGGGCGAAGGTGACGAAACGATGGCAGTCATGGACGAGGACTTCGTGACGGCGCTCGAATACGGCATGCCCCCGGCGGGAGGTCTGGGCGTGGGCATCGACCGTATGGTGATGCTGCTGACGAATTCGCGGAGCATCCGGGATGTGATTCTGTTTCCGTTGCAGCGGAAGGGGGGGGTATCCTAACCCCTCCAGCACCATCAAGGCCTCGAATTGCTCGCGGTCTGAAGGGCCGGGAGCCGTCCAGCTTGGGGGTTGACGGCACGAGAAGAATGGTTAGGATGTAGTTAGGATGTCGTCGCTGCCGAAGGTTATTCGAGACCCGGTCCACAACCTCATCGAGCTTCCAGACGACGATGAGGGGCGGATGATCCTCGCGCTAATCGATCGGCCCGAATTCCAGCGGCTTCGCCGAATCCGGCAGCTTGGCTTGGGTTTCCTGGTTTATCCTGGCGCCGAGCACAGCAGGTGGGCCCACAGCCTCGGAGTGTGCCATATTGCAAGGCGGATGCTCGACGCTCTGGCGAAGCATCACGGCGAGGACAGCGACGAATACCGCGATTTAAGGCCACTTCGAAGGACCATACTGGCTGCTGCACTGTTGCACGACCTCGGACATGGACCGTTCTCACACGTCTTCGAGCGGGCGATCAAGCCGCCCACCGCCGCGCAGGATGAGTATCCCAGGGACCACGAAGGGTGGTCCCGCCGGATTATCAGGGAGCGATTGGCGGGTGTTCTCTGCAAGTACGATGTTGAGGCCGACAAGGTCGTGCAGATACTTAACAAGGAGGATCGCGGGAATCTCCTGAGCAAGGACTTCGTAAGCAGTCAACTTGATGCGGATCGAATGGACTACCTACTGCGCGACAGCAAGGCGTGCGGACCTCGGTACGGTGAGTTTGACCTGGACTGGATGCTGCATTCCCTACGCATCGGTAAGGTCTCCGTCAAGGGACAGGCGGATGGCGTGTGGCGCCTGTGTCTCGACAGCCGCAAAGCGATTCACGTTGTGGAGGAGTTCATCCAAGCCCGAGAGTTCATCTACCTTCAGGTGTACGTCCACCGAACGACTCGCGCTTACGAGGCGCTTCTCACGAATATCCTCGCGCTTGCCGCCGCGATCGCGGACGGCGATCCAGGGAAAGTCCCCGGGGCTTGCCCCGAAGCACTTCGAGAGATGCTTGCGGGACGACAAGTGGACACCGATTCGTATATGTCACTCGACGATTTTCGCCTCTGGTGTACGTTCATGGATTGGTCCAAACTCAGTTCAGGCGGCGGCGAAAATGCGGCGCGCCTTGCTCGGATGTGTCTAATGCTTGTCCACCGTAAACAACCGTACAAATGTATTGAACTACACGAAAGGGGGAATCAGGATAAGGCGCTTGAGTTCATTACCAAGCTCAAAGGGACCGACCTGTTTTTCTCCTGTTCACGCGACACGTTTTCAGACCTTGCGTATCGCAACGCGCTCTATCGGCAGAGCAAGCACAGCGGGGAGGCCGGCGAGGAAGAAGAAGACAAGGTGATCTTCTTTCTTGACAAGCAAGGAAAGCCACATCCGGCTGAATCAGAGTCGAAAGTTATCGATGCAATCTCAAAAATCGAGACTTCGGTTTATCGACTCTATTATGACGAACGCGAGTCCAAGCTCGTAGAGGAGCTTCTGAAAGGCGGGTGGGATTGCTCTGCAGGGAACTCAGGGAAGGAGGATGAAGGATGAGGGACTTCGATGAACTCAAGCTGGCGAGGGTCATTGACGCATGCGGAGGCATCGACGGACGTGTCAAGATGCAGAAGATCGTCTACCTCCTTCGAGAGATGGGTTACGATCTTCCATTTCGGGACTTTGCGATCCGTCAACTCGGCCCGTACTCACGTTTGGTAGCTTGGGCTACAGATACTCTTAAGATCGGAGGGATCATCGAGGAGGATCGCAAGGAATTGGGCACGAATCCAACCACGGGAGAGCTGGTAGTGCAGTACACGTATCACGCGCGAGAGGAACCCGCTGCGTTGATCCGAGAACACTACGATGTCACGGTCCCTCCGGGCAAACCTCCGCTGACCGAGATTGCTCCTAGGCTCAAGCGGTTCGATCGCGACGTACTTGAGGTTGCTGCTACCCAGGTGTTTCTCGAACGGGAAGGCCTAAGAGACGAGCAACTTGATGTCGAGTTATTTCGATTGAAGGGGCATCTCATGGCAAAATTCGGCCAAGCGAAGGAATTGCTCTCGGATCTGAAAGCCGATGGCCTGCTCCGCTGAATCGCCGAAATCCGGATGACCCCTCGATCGCCCTTCGATTCGAGGTGTTTGTCGCGGGGATGGAGCTGGGCAACGCCTACACCGAGCTGAACGACCCGCGGGTGCAGGAGGAGAACTTCCACCGCCAGGTCGCGGGCGAGGGTGATGAGACGATGGGCGTGATGGACGAGGACTTCGTCACCGCGCTCGAAAACGGCATGCCCCCCGGCGGGAGGTCTGGTTGTGGGCATCGACCAGCTTGTGATGCTGCTGACGAAATCGCGGAGCATTCGGGACGTGATCTTGTTCCCGGTGCAGTGACAGCGACGGCGGCATCGTCCGGTTTTGTGCTTGCTGTGTTTTCGATGGTGCGACCGCTCCTTGTGCCGGTAACCAAGACAGGAGCGTTCGCCATGGCGTGGGGTTCGCGCGGGCTAAAGCCACGTGGCTCGCTATGGTTCGCGCCGGCGGAAGCCACGCGGCTCGTTGCAGTTCGCGCGGGCTGAAGCCGCGCGGCTCGCTGCCTATCCTCGCACGCGCTCCAGGATCGCCCGCGCTGCTTTTCTTCCCGTTTCCGCGGCGCCGTTCATGTACCCCTGGAAGTTGTAGCTGCAGTGCTCGCCGGCGAAGTGCAGGCGGCCCACGGGTTCGATCTCCGCGCCGGCGATCGTGGAAACCTGCCCGACTTTCCAGCAGGCGTAGCTCGCCTTGGTGAACGGGTGCGTGGGCCAGTGCATGCGGGCGGCGCGGCCGTTGCGCGCTGCCGACGCGCCCGGGAACGCTTCGTCAAGGGCGGGCATGACGCCTTCGACCTGCTCATCGACTGTGCCTTCGCCGATCTCGATCCCGCGACGCCCGCCGGTGTAAACGGTCAGGCCTCCCTCGACCGGCGCCTGGCCGGCGCTGTTGTCCCACGTGGTCTGGTAGTTCTCGTCGCTGAAGAGTCCGCCCTGGTAGCCCAGATCGCGCCAGAGCCGGTTGCGGAAACCGATGAGCAGCTTGGCGTTCGTGCCGTAGCCCAGCTCGTCGATCGCGCGGCGCTTCCACGCAGGCAGCTCGGCGCGAATCTCCACCTCGCGCAGCAGCGTGAACGGCAGGGTCAGCAGCACATAGTCGGCCTCGACATCCACGGGACCGCCCCTTGTCTCGAACGACAGGCGCGGCGTGCGGCCATGCTCGCGGATGGCGACGAGCCGATGCCCGAGGCGGACCTGATCGGCGACGGAGTCCGCAAGGCGATCGACGATCTGTTGATTGCCACCCAGCACGCGATAGCGCTCGTCGCTGGCGCCGAAGATGTCAAAACCCGCCGACGTGTCCGTGCCGATCAGATAGACAAGGTTCAGCGACGACTGCTCGTCCGTCTCGAGTCCGTATTCGGTGAGGTAGGCCACGTCGAGGAGTTCGCGCAGGAAGCCGTCCGCGCCGATTTCTTCGAGGTACTCGCGGATGGACGTGCGATCGAGGCGCCGGCCCGCGGGGGAGTTGTCGCGGAAGTTGATAAAGCCTGCCTCGCGCAGGTCGCGCTTGATGCGGTGCGCCACCGGGCGGAAGGCCTCGACGACGTCCTCCTCGCTGAAGAAATGCCCGTTGAAGTAAAAGCCGTCGGCGATGAGCCCCTGCTCGCTTTCGGCCTGGTCGTCGATCAGCGCCAGGCCGAACTGATCGACGAGGGCGAGCATGTCCTTGTGGATCGAGTCGATGAACTCGCCGCCCAGCTCCGTGGCGAGGCCTTCTCCCATCACGTTTTGCGCGGTGAACATGCGTCCGCCGATGCGATCGGCCGCCTCGTAGAGCGTGGCGTCGAAGCCGCCGCGGCGCAGGCGATGGGCGGCGTTGAGTCCGGCGATGCCGGCGCCGACGATGGCGATGCGCGGCTTGTCGCCTTGGCGCGGCGGCAGCGGCTGCGCCCAAGCGGGCACACGAGTTGCGGCGGCAACGGCAGCGGCCCCGCCGGCCGCCTGAAGAAAGCGCCGCCGCGTAAGCCGCGCCTCGCGCGACAACCCGACCAGCTCGGCTACGGGCTGCGATTCGCGGGTATCCGCCGAACACGCCAGCCTCAGCGCCCGTTCCAACCGCGCAAACAACCAGGTACGCGCCACGATGATTCCCTCCCCTTCCAAAGCGCCGCCGCGTTCTGAGCCTGGCGCGCGTGCGGCGCGCCACGGGTCCGCAGCGGCGGACTGATGCAGTCCACGGACTTGCTTCCCACTTTACCTGCCCCGGCCCACCGAGTACGCCGGACCGTGCCGCCTCATCGCGAAACTTCACCTGTGCCCTTCAAACGACCGAAAAATCGCCTGCTTCGGCGATTGTTGTGCTTCCATTCTACCGCGAATACCCGCCGGAATCATCAGCAGGAAGGCTCGGAATTCCATGCGCAGCAAGCGGCCTGAATGGCGCCCGCGCGTGCGCGGCTGCGCGCGCGCCTTGTTATCCCGCTGCAGTCGAGGCGACGAACCTCAGGCGACGGGGGGCGTGTGATGAGCTGGATGACGAGACTGGTGGGCAAGGCGCTGGGGCGCGGCGACGTGCGGCCTCCGGTCGGGCAGGTGATCATGCCGCGGAAGGAGGACTCCGTCCGCGAGTATCCGTCTGTCGGGCTGACGCCGTCGAGACTGGCCGGGATTCTACGCGAGGCGGATGAAGGCTCGCTCAGCTCCGCGATGCACCTCTTTGAGCAGATGGAGGAGAAGGACGCGCACCTTTACTCGGTGGCCAACACGCGGCGGCTGGCGCTGACCGGACTGGACTGGCAGATTCTCAGCGCGGCCGACGTGGACGAGCGCGCCGCTCGGTCTTCCAACATCGCTCCCTCCGTCACTCGACACATGACCCAGAAAGACTATCCGCAGAGGACGCAGATTGCGCAGAGAGTCTCTCGAAGAGGGAGGCCGGAAGGGGTACGATGCGGGTACGCTAGCGGCATGCATCGCAGGCGGAAAAGCCGCACGCGTTTGCGCGAGTCAGAACGTGGCTGCCAACCATCGCAGACAGGCTCATTTTCGTCGCAGCCGTTTCTCAACCGGCACCCGGAAGCCGCGACCCTTCTCTTGGACCACATAGATGTCCTCGAAGAGGCTGGCTTCGGGCACGGCGCGTACACAGGCGGTGAAAGCCGACGCTTCTGCTAACAGGAAGTTGTCGTACAGAACGAGAACCGCTGGCCGATGAGACGCCATTTTCTTGGCCTTGTCCCTGATCGCGCACTCGACAAGTGGAGACAACTGTTCGCGCACATCGTCGACGGACCCGCCGAGTTCGTCGAGGCCACCTCCGCATGGATGGATTTCCGCTCCGCTTCCGGCGTATTTCTGAATATCGCCGAGCGATCTCCCGGCAATTACGATTTCCTGCGGCGACGATTTCGCCACGATTGCCGTCCGGGTCACGAAATCGATAATGCTTTGCTTGAACTTGACTTTCTGCTCGCGCGTCGCCCACAGGCGGCGAAACTTGGCGCACTGTCCCGGCTTCGGCTTGTCTTTCTGCTCTCGCTCCGTCCAGGGGCTGCGAAAGGTGACGACGTACCGTCCCGAAAGTGCTCCGTTACGAAGCGCTTCACGCTCCGCTTCACGCACCAAGTACCACTGAGCTTCGGAGATACGACGGTCGTCCTCATGAACTATGTTGGTCATTTCCACAGCGTATTTGCGCCCCCCGGTAGTGAGCCAAAAATCGGGCGGATCATGAGGGTTAGTCCTGAATGAGGCACGGAGGCCGGTTTCTCGCATAAGGTAGCTCTTGTACTCGCGCATTAGAAAGCGTTCTTGCTTGGGGTTTGGCATCGCATGTCTTTCCTACGCCAGTTTCATCGCCAATTTCTGCTCGTCGAGAATGTCCGCGACCGTCAGCGCGCGGATGATCTTGCCCGTGCGCTTGAAGAACGCGCCGATTTCCTGCTGGGCGTCGGAGGAGTAATCGAACGCGACGAAGAAGCCGGTGTCGCGCTCCTCGCGCATCATCATCGCTTCGAACGCATCGATGTCGGGGCGGCCGACCTTGTCTTTTTGCTTGACCTGGATCGGGTACCAGTGGTCCATGAACTCCAGTTCGCCCGAAGCTGCGCCGCGTTTCTTCGGGGCGGCGGCGACGGGGAAGATGCGGCCGTCGATGCCCATGTCGCCGACCTGCGCCTTTTTCGGAATGCCGCCGAGCGCGATGACCGCCCAGTTCTCGAACGCATCCCGCTGAAGCCGCAATTCACCCAACCATGCGTAATTTGTTGGCCCTTTGGACAAGTTCAAGGTTGGGCCACTGCGCCTTGTCGGGCGGAAGGTGAATCTTGCCAAGCGATTTCTCGAAGTCTGCCAAGCCACCATCGAGCCCCAAGTCAACGATCAGCTTTCGGCGCGGGGCGCTTATGCACATCTCGTATCCTTCGTTCAAGTAGATCAAGCCCGAGTCGAATGCCCGGTGATAGGTGGACGACAGGGCAAGCCCGTTGGTTACGTGATCCGGACTCATCTCGGCGACTACGGGCAGGATGTGCGCGGCTTCGACGAGCCTCAGCTGCATCCGTGTGACGGCGCAACGATGATCATAAGCCGTCAACACCTGATCGCGGAAGTTCGCTGAGCGCGAAAGACGGCTCATGGTCTCGACGATCCGCCTGCGCTGCACGCTCAGTCTCGAGAGATCGGCGGCTGGAACGGGCTCAGGCGCGGTCGCCCGAGTTAGCAGCTTGAACGTCTTGCCGTCCGGTCCCAGGGTGTGCAGCATTGCGGCGTTGTTGATATACGCCAATAACTGATCGGGACGTACGCCCACCGCGATTTCGTCGTTGTCCTTGCGGTCGAATGCCAGTCCCGCTTGCAGCGCTGCGAGTACAACCTTGATGTCGATCTGTACGGACGGAGATCCGGTGGTGAATCGCTTGTGCCGCGATAGGTCGAAACCCGCGAACATCCTCAGATTGGGCTCGTACCCGAGCAGTGCCGTTGCGCCTTCGGGGTTGGGCGTCAGGGGCGACTCGACCGAGGTCATCTGGATGCGGTACTCATCCGGAAGGCTCGGCCGACCGCCGTGCGTCAGCGTCCAGATGTATACGCACACCACCATCGGCCCCGCCGGGTCGGTAACGACAAAGACGCGCGGATGTTGCGCGCGCCGCGGAGTGAAAACCGCTGTCGCCCCGGATTGCTGGAAGGCATCGAGAAGGACACTTACGATCTCATGCGGACGAATTGCTGGCATAGGCTTGAGTCTTCAGGCCACAGTCCACAGAGTAGCGGGGTTCTCCGGCTTCACGGCTTTCGGGTTGCGCTTCCGCCCGCCGTCGGCGGGCAGCTTCGGTTCGCGTGTGCCGTTCCAGTTGATGCCCGGATGGAACGCCTTGTAGAAGCTCTCGTGTTCAGTGCGCTTAGACGGAATACCCGCCGTATTCCCTCGCCGTTGGAATCGAGCCCGAGCACCCTTCAAGTACTCCTCCACCAGCTCCGAACATATCCAGCGGCGCTCCAGCCGTTCAGACACCTCGCCGGTAACGCAGCTACCGCCGAACGGGTCAACGACGAGGTCGCCCGGATCGGTCAGCATTCTGATGAAGTACTCGGGCAGCTCGGCGGGGAACCTCGCCGGGTGTGGCTCTAAACCGTGCTCTTTGCAGTACCGCAGGTAGTAAGAGTTGCTCTCGGTATGCGGGATCGCGATGAGGTTGGGCGGGATCGCGGCGCCGTTGTTGGTTGAGAACTTGTCGCTTATATCGTGCCCGCTGGGCCGGAGTTTGGCCTTGTAGCCATTCTTGAGTAATCCCCGCATGGCGTCGCTGTAGGGCGCGAGCACCCGGCGATTGCTGGCCTTTGGCCAGGGCGTTGGCGAGAGCCACCACACGCAGTTGATCGCGTCTTTCACACGGATGCGGCGGATGTTCACCCACTCGGCGGGCGTGGGCAGCTTGGCCGGGTTCCACCAGAAGAAGTCCTGCGCAAGATGGAAGCCGCACTCGCGACAGAGCATGATGAGAAGTTCATAGTGGTAAAGGCTTCGGGTCGGCTGGCCCGGAATCCACGCCCCGCCGATGTCGATGACGAGCGAACCTTGTGGTTTGAGCAGCTTGCGGAAGAGCTCCCCGAACGCTTTGAACCAGTCGACGTACTTGTCCGCGTCGTGGTTGCCGTAGTCCTTCTTCCGGACCAGCCCAAAGGGGGGGCTGGTCATAATGAGGTCCACCGAATGCGGCTTCAGCAAGGCGGGGAGCACGCCGAGACTATCGCCGAGATACGCGGCACCCAGCTTCGAGGCGAGATAAGGCGCGGGCTTTCGACCTGTCATGACAACAGCGATATTACACCCCTTGGACGGTAATTCCAACAAAGTTGTGCTTCGGAGTTTGCTTTGAGCACCCGAGCCAATTCCACGCAGCGCGGGCGCATGGTGTCGATGTACGCCTGCCAACTGGCGTGGCGGTCCTCGAAGGCCCGCTTCGCGGAGGTTCTTGGTCGTTTGGTCATGGCCCGCGAAGCCTACCCGCCGCCGCGCGGAGCTTCAAGGCGTGTTCGGTGGATGTTGCCGGCGCGGGGTCAGCAATCCACGCGGGGCAGCGCAGCGTCCGCTCCAAGCGGCCATGCGCCCGCTGCAAGGAATGGAGCGTTTCCTCCAAGGAATGGAGCGTTCCCTCCAAGGAATGGAGCGTCCCCGCCAAGGCACGGCGCGTGATTCCTTGGCGGCGCTGACCCATTCCAAGGCGGGGATGACCCATTCCAAGGCGGGGATGGTGCATTCCAAGGCGGGGATGACTCATTCCTCGGAATGGACGATTCCTTCCTTGGAATGGACGGCTCATTCCCCGGAATGGACGGTCCATTCCTTGGAATGGACGGCTCATTCCCGGGAATCGCGCTCGATTCCCGGCCCGCAGGCCCCTTCTTGGCCCCAAAAACGCCCTTCGGCGACCTTTGAAACCTCCACTTTAATCCCGTGCCGGCGCTGCCGATCCGGTGCGCGCGCGTCGAGGCGAAGGCTCCCGGGAGGGGGAGGGACCGGCGGCCCCTCCCGTTCAACTTCGTCCTCGGCGCTCTTTGCGTGTCTCTGCGGATGATCTTTCTCGTCCGGGCCGCGCCGAAGTTCCCGGCGGAGGATGATCCGCAGATTGCGCAGAGGGCGCAGATTAAGAGGTGCGGGTTTGGGGGTCGCAGGGGATGCGTCATTGCGTCGCGGCGGTTGCACGCGGCAGGCGCAAAAAAGGGGCGCCTCGCCCGCCGACGCCGTTAAGCGCCGTGCCCCTCGGGATCGAGGCGCCGAAGTCCTTAACCGTATTCACAACAGATCACCCAGAGCGTACAAGCCAGGGCGCTGGCTGCATTTTAGCAGTCCATGGCCGCGAGAATCAACCCCCCCGGGTCTGTTCCAGTTCTTTTCGTCCCTCATGCTCCAGCGCCGGGATCAGATCCCCTCGGACTGGGTCATCGTCGCGGATCGCCGGTTGAGAGGCGCGATCGCAGATCGCTGCGCCCGACGCGCTACCCGAAACCCGACTACCCGATACCCGAAGCCCGACTACCCGATACCCGAAGCCCGACTACCCGATACCCGAAACCCGACTACCCGATACCCGAGTCCCCGAGTCCCCGCGCACCCGCTCCCCGCTCCCCGCTTGCCTCTCGCGCCGCCTTCGCGTAGGATGCCTCTTCGCAGACGGCGTTTTCCCGGGCCGGAAGCGTACCCCCGGACCCCGCCTGCCCTGTTCTATTCAAGGAGCCACCGATGCCTGACTACATCCCGCAGCCCGACGGCGATTTCGACGCCTGGGTCGCCAACTTCGTCACCTATGCCAACGCCAACCTCGCGGCGCTGGGCCTCGTGGCGGGCGACATGACGCCGATCACCACGGCCAAGACGACGTGGGACACGGCGTTTCCGGCGCACGTCACGGCGTCGGCGGCGGCGGTGGCGGCGCGCAACGCCAAGGACGCGGCGCGCGGCAACCTCGAAGGCGTGATCCGTCCGCTGGTGAAGCGGTTGCAGGCCGGTTCCGCCGTGGACGACGCAGAGCGCGCAGCGCTGGGCATCACCGTGCCCGACCGCACGCCCTCGCCCGTGCCCGTGCCCACCACGCGCCCGGTGGTCAAGGTGGACACGTCGCAGCGCCTGCAGCACACCCTCAGCTTCGCCGACGAGACCACGCCCACCAGCACGCGCAAACCCGCCGGGGTCAGCGCCGCGGAAATCTGGGTCAAGATCGACGGCCCGCCGCCGGTGGACGCCACGCAGCTCTCGTTCCTGGCCACCGACACGCGCACGCCGTATCTGGCCACGTTCGACGGCGCGGACGGCGGCAAGCCAGCGCACTACATGCTGCGCTGGATCAACACCAAGGGCCAGCCCGGCCCGTGGAGCGAAACGGCCACGGCGACGATCGGGGCGTAAGCTGTCGCAGGGCGGGATAGAATTAGTCGGTTTCCCCATTCGCTAACACCAAACGAAAGGAATTGGACCTATGGAGGACATTCGTTCGCAAGTCCCAAGCCAGATCGCAAGCATGCTGCTTTCAGAAGAACGCGTATATTTCTACGGGAGCGGCAAGGGTTGCCTCAGCCGGACGAAGTCGTTCATCACGATTACAGACTCCCGGGTGATCGGTGCCGTAGAGTTGCCCGGTGGATGTGTCAGCAGGAAGCAGGTGGCCACCGTCGCTATTCCGCTGGAGCATATCTCGTCGGTTAAAACGGCGTCCAGCGGGTGCCTGTTCTCCAAGGTCGGCACCGTCGTTGTATCGTCCGGCACCGCAAACAATGTGTTCCAAGTCGGCAGGCCTAGCGACGCGCAGCGCGCTACGACGATGCTCCAACAGGCAATGACAGATGTCCGGAAACACTAGCTCAATCCGATCCGACTTGGGCGAGTCCAGCAGGAGCAAGCCCGCGGCGCTCGCCGGGTTATCGTTAGCACTTCTCGACGTCTATAAACGCAGGATATCGCCCAGGCTCGGGGATCGTTGCAGGTACGAGATCAGTTGCTCGACGTTCATGCGGCAGTCAATCATTAAGTATGGGTTCCTGAGCGGCGTCTGTCGAGGCCTCCGCCGTCTCTCGTCGTGCGGTCCCTGGTCACGCAGGCCATACTCAGATTCCCCATGACCGCCACAAAACAGTCACATGGGTTTGCGGTTGGCCTCTTTCGTCACTCATGCTGTCGAGCGAACGCCGTCTGATGACCGCGGGGCTATCGCGGCAGCGACGGGGCCAAGCCGGCGCACTACATGCTGCGCTGGGTCAACACCCGCGGCGAGACCGCCCCGTGGAGCGAGACGGTGACGGCGACGAGCGGGGCGTCACAGACCTGACGCGCCCACTTGACTCTCGGAGCGGAGAACCTGTATATGCAAACTTCGTTTAGATACAGCGAGTCAAGCAGTTTAGTATATTGCCGACACTGCGGCGCGCTCGCTGGCGAGCCTTCGCAGTGTTTGGTCTATCGTTCGCACGAGTTCATCTCCACGACGGTCCCTGTGGTCTGTCGCCACTGCGGGGCCGTACCCGGGGAAGCAACGCGATGCGCTGTGTACATGTCTCACGAGTTTCAGCCAGTATGATCCGCGTCTGTGAAGCCCACGGAATGCGGATTAGGCCGGGGAGATTCTGTCGGCACTGCGGGAAGGAAACCCGTTCGATCCATGTTGTTTTCGCTGTGAAAGGGAGCAGTCGCATGACGTTGAGCGAAGCCGAAGAGTATTACCACAACAAGGGACAAGAAGACTATCCGGAATACGATCCACCCACCAAGCCCCTCCTCTTGGAGTTGCTTGGTCCGTCATACACCGATTACGAGCTGGCATGCATCGCGGCGTATAAGGAAGGTTGGCACAACGCCAAAGAGATGGCAGGGGATTAGTCCCGTCGTCGTGTAGGATCAATGAAATGTTCCAACGGATCGATGAAACCGTGCCGATTCTTTGGCTCGGGCCGAGGAGCAGCGACCTCGGATCAATTCTGCTGAGGCCCACTCGGCAGGAGGATGGGACGGCGGCAGCAACTGGTGAAGGGCCGGGCCCTGCAGACAATCGCCGATAACAAAATGCCATCCTACCTTCCCGCATCTGATTCCGACTTCGACGCCTGGCAGAAGAACTTCCTGGCGTACGCCACCGGTCACCGCCCGCAACTGGGCCTGACGCTCGGGGACCTGATCGTGCCCAACTCGCTGGCGGCGGTGTGGGACGCGCAATACGCGGCACACGTCGCCGCGCAGGCCGCGGCGCGGGCCGCGACGCAGAACAAGGACGCGGCGCGCGCGGGGCTGGAAACGCAGATCCGCGCGCTGGCGCAGCGCCTGCAGGCCTCACCCGACGTGGAGGACGCGGAACGCGCCGCCCTGCGCCTCACCGTCCTCGACCGCAGCCCCACGCCCGTGCCCGTGCCCGCCACCCGCCCGGTGGTCCAGATCGATACCCGCCAGCGCCTCCAGCACACCCTCCACTTCGCCGATGAGACCACGCCGACCAGCAGGCGCAAGCCGCGCGGCGCGTCCGCCGTCGAAATCTGGACGAAAACCGGCGGCCCGCCGCCGAAGGACGTTTCCGAACTCGCCTTCCTCGCCACCGACACGCGCAGTCCCTACCTCGCCGTGTATGAACTCGACCACGGCGGCCAGCCCGCGCACTACATGCTCCGCTGGATCAACACCAAAGGTCAGCCCGGCCCCTGGAGCCAGACCGCGACGGCGACGATTGGAGCGTAGTCCGTTCCCCGAAGAGATCCCACGTCAAGCGGCGCGACGTAGCGCGCAACGCCGTTCACCGAGACGGCGATCGAGGGGGCGCACAGCGTGGTGTACCGGCCCGGGGTCGAGCCGGTGCGCTGCGACGGCGGCGACGGGACGAACTGCCCGCTGGGCGAGTACGAGCGCGGGCTGCACCGCGCAACCGGCGTCGTGTACGCCTGGCACGGCAGCGTCGCGGAAACGCTGCTCGAAATGGCCGAGGAGATCGACCTCCTCATCCGCTACCGGGCGAGCGGAGAGAAACGCAATCGCACGCTGAAGCGCGTGCTGTTTCTCGGAGACTCGCTGGTGACGTTTCCGAACCTGAACACCGGGCGGCCCGCGCTGATCGGCGTCCCGTTTCGCCTGCAGATCCCCGAGGGCGACACGCTGGCGGACGCGATCGTGGACGAGGTGGACGCGGCGGCGGCGTGATGGGAGGGCGACGAGGCCACGCCGCTCACCGCTGAATCGTCTCGATCCACGAACACGAAGCCCGTGATCGTCCGCTTAGAGCCGCCCTCGCTGGCGCTTCGGGTTCTGAAATCGGGCTTCGACCTGTGAAGCCCTCGAAATGGAGAACCGTCGCGGGCGGAACCGACATGAGCAGGGGGAGAACGCATGGCACCGGACATGACGACGTTGATTGCGGCGGCGCAGGCACAGATGGACCGGCAGGTCGAGGAACTGGCCGAGCAGGAGGCGCAGGCGCTCCGCGCGGTCGTGGCGAAGCAGGCCACGGGCAACGGCTCGATCAGCCACACCTTCAAGCTCGACCGCAAGTTCCGGCTGGTGTACGTGCGCTGTCACTTCTCCAGCGGCCTGGGCACGGCGGCGATGAAGATCAGCGTCAGCAGCGCAAGCGGCTCGGCGTACAACACGCTGCTGCAAACGATCACGGGCGTGGGCGTGGGCACGGACGTCAACCAGCGCATGGACGCGCTGACGGAGCCGTCGCCGTGGACTTTCCAGCAGGGGGACTCGGTCAAGGTCGAGTGGACCAACCCCGGCACGACGAGCTGGGGGCTGGAAGTGGGGCTCGCGCTGGCGTCGTGAGCGGCGCGCGATCCCAAGCTCTGCGGAACCCCAGGTTCACGACCGCAGGGCAAGCAGCACCGAGAGTGCTGGGCGTTTCTCGGGCGCCCGTCCGGGGTTCGAGAGCATCCATCGACTCTGCAAGGCGACCCCAAAACCCAAGCGTCCGCGAGGATTCCTAATCGGAGTCGATCTGAAACTCAGGATGCGGCGATCACGGGCCTGTGGAGGACAACTGACCGGGCGTCGGCTTCGCCGGCTCCTTCAGCGCGTCCATCAGCCGCTTCCACCCTTCGCCCAGTCCGTCCTTGGGGATGTTCTCGATGTGGCGCGCCACGGCCGCGCGGCGCTCGGACTTGGCTCGAACCTCATCGCTGTTGAGATACGCTTCGATCCGCGCGGCGACTTGCGTCTGCGCGTCCGGTCCCAGCGAGGCGATCCGCGGAACCCACACGGCCAAGCCGGACGGATCGTCCGCGCGGAGCATCGCATCCACCACTTTCAAGCCGGCCTCCAGCGCCCGCGCATCCTTTTGCGTGGCGAGCTGCTCGAACACCTTCTGCAGCGGATCGACCGCGTCGTTCCAGCGCCCGCCAGCGACCAGCGCCGCGCCCAGCCGCTCGCGCGCGATCAGCAGTTGCGCCGCATCCAGCCGCGAAGGCGCGTGATCGGAAGTCAGCTCCGTGAGGTACTCGACCTGAAGCGCGGGCGCGTCGGAAAGCCGGTCCAGCCACGCCCACTGCTGCTCGACGGTGTGCCTTGACAGAAGCGATTTCATCGCGATCCACGCTGTGTCGCGCACCGGCGCCTGCGATTCCGCGCCCGGCTTGACGCGCTGCAGGAGCGTCTCGATGTCCGCGTCCTCGCCGCCGATCTGACCCAGCGCCTCACACGCCGTCTGCCGCACCGGCGCGTCGGCCGCCCCCGTCAGCGCACGAATCCTCGCCAGCTTCGTGACGTTTCGCAGCCTGACCAGACCGCGAATGGCCGCTCGCTGGACGGCCGGCTCGGCCCGATCTACCTCCGCCAGCAGATCCCCTTCCAGCGCTGGATGCGCCAGCGCCGCCATGGCCTCGACAACGGCGGCGCGCAGCCCGTTGCCGCTTTCGCCGAGCTTCCCAAGGCGGTCCTTCAACGCCGCCGCCGCTGGATCCCAATCCGCCGGCTTCATCTCCGGTCGGCTCAGGGCAATCTCCGCCACCGCCCGCGCCGCGGCCGCGACGCATTCCGCCGGCGCCTGGGGATTGCCGATCTCCGCCAGGAGCATCGCCAGCGAGCCGGTGCTCTTGAGCTGACCCAGCACGGTGAGCGCGGTCTGACGAACCATCGGATCCGTCTCGCGTCCGAGGCGGTCGTGCACCAGCGCCGCGTCGGCCGGATCCTTGATCGCGCCGATCACCTGCAACGCGCGGCGGCGCACTTCGGGGGCGAGGTGCTCGACGTTCTTGACCACCGCGGCGCGAACGGATTCCGGCGGCGCGCCGCTGGCGTCGCTGATCCGACGAAGCACAAGCTGCATCGCTCCGCCACAGATCGCCGGCATGGGGTCGGACAGCCAGGTCACCAGCTTCGCCTCGCGGTCCTGCTCCGGCAGCGCCAGCAGCAGGTCGCTCTGCAGGTCGGCGATGCGCGTGTTCAGCGCCGCGCCCTGCCGGTCGAGCGCGGACTGCAGGTCGATCCGCTGCGCGTCGAGGGCGCGCTCGCGCGCGCTCAGCAAATCGACCCGGCTTTCAAGCCATTCCTGCTCGCTGAGGCTCTCCTGCGTCCGCCACCAGGCCTTCCAGTCTTCCGTCCGCGCGCCCAGGGGCGTCCGCGAAACGGGCGCCAGCGCCAACAGCGATCGCTGGGAGATGTTCGCGGAGGCGTCGTCGAGCAACCGGATGAACAGACCGGTGACCAGGCGCAGATGCACGTGGCGGGCGAGCGCGTCGATGGCGGCCAAGCGCCGGCTTTCCGGGACGGCCGCGTCCGCCGCGACGGCGAGCATCTTTCCGACGACGTGCCGGCGCGGGAGCGCGGACAGCGCCGCCACGGCCCGGGCGCGCAACTCGCCGTCGTCCTGACCGATCAACACGGAAAGGCGATCGACGAGAAGCTCCGCCTCAGGAAGATCGAAAAGCTCGGGCGATTCCGAGGCGGTCTGGAGGATCGCTTCACACAGCGATTTCTGCGCGGCGGGCTGCGCGCCGGCATCGAGGATTTCCGAGGCTCCGCGAAACGCCTCGGGGGTTCCCACGCGTATCAGCAGATTGGAGACGGTCCGTCGCGCGGCAGGTTCCGCGGTGGGATCGAGAATGCTCCGCTTGAACTCGTCGATCTGCGAAGCGCGCGGCGGCGTCTGGGCCTCCGCGGCCACCGCCGATGGCGGCGCCTGCTGAGAGGCCTGTGCGGCTGCCCCGATGCACGGGATGCACGCGCAGCTCGCGCCGCGCGCAACCGCCCAAATCCAAATGACCGTTTCTGGCCTCATCCCGCATCCTGAACGATTCGGAAACCGCGAACCGTGGCCAAGCACGACCGGTGCGACCCCCGCTGAAATCATGGCAACGTGCTTGCTGAAGCTTCGCGAGGACGAGGCTCCTGCCGAGCCGCGCTTCCCGGCGGACCCGATCGACCGGCAGCCGCCGCACCCTCGATCTTCCGCCCCGCACACGGTTCGTCGGGAGGCTCTCCCTCGCAACTCCCCTTGTACAAATCAGACGCCGCCCCCGCAATCCTCTTGTCGGAAAGAAGCGCAGTCTTTTTACAGTGGGGAGCGGCTGAGGGATTCAGCGTCAGCCCAGTTGCCAGTCCGGCGGCAGGTCATCCGCCCCTTCCCACATCTCGCGCAGCCACCGATCCACCTCCTCCTTGTCCGACGCCTGCGGCTTCTCCTCCTCAGACACCGGCTTGGGCGCCGGGATAGGCTTCGTCGGCGATGAACGAGGCGGGGACGCCGCCGCGAGCAACACGCCGCCGAACTCCTCCGAACCGACGACCTCCACCCTGCGCCGGCGGGCGCCGTCGCGAACCGCGTGATCACTGGAGATGACGGTCGCCCCGGACGGATCCGGCAGTCGCTCGACGATCTGCAGGATGATGTCGTCCGCCGTCACGGGTCCGCTGAAGAGGATTTCGTTTTGCAGGGCGTCGAACTGCTTGGCGATGCCGCCCCGAGGCCGGGGACCGTCGAAGACCAGCGTCGCCTGCCGGTTGGTGGACTGAGCGTAGCGGTCGATCATGCCCGCCAGGTGCAGCCGCCCGACCGGGCGCCCCATCGAGTAGGCGTGCATCAGGTGCAGGAGGTTGTTGCCGTCGATGATGAGCCGCCGGTTCATGGCGAAACTCGCACGGCGCCGATCGGGTCGTTCGCCACTGCGTGGCGCACGTTCGTCGCGGAGCGACGAACGACCCCAAGGCACGTCGCTTCCGCGCACCGAGATACCGCGAATGCAATCGGCGCCGCTGTCACCTTGGCGGCGCTACGCGATCCGCGCGGTGACCCTATGCCGTCCGCGCGGCGGCGCGCTTGCGCAGGTAGGCGTCGATGAACTCATCTATCTCGCCGTCGAGGACACTCTGCGAGTCGCCCACCATTACGCCGGTGCGCGTGTCCTTGACGCGCTGCTCCGGGTGCAGAAAGTAGCTACGGATGGCGTTGCCCCAACTGATCTGGCCCTTCTCGCCGTAGATTTTCGACAGCTCCGCGTCGCGCTTGGACTGCTCCAACTGGTACAGCCGCGCCATCAGCATCTTCTGAGCGCTTGCCCGGTTCTTATGCTGCGAGCGCTCGCTCTGGCACTGCGCCACCAGCCCCGTGGCCAGGTGGGTCAGCCGCACGGCCGAGGCCGTCTTGTTGACGTGCTGCCCGCCCTTGCCGCCGGCGCGGTAGGTATCCTCGCGCACGTCCTTGTCCCAGTCCACCTCGACCTCAATGTCGTCGATCTCCGGCTGAACGTCCACGGAGGCGAAGCTGGTCTCGCGCTTGCCCTGCGCGGAGAAGGGGGAGATTCGCACCAGCCGGTGCACGCCCGTTTCACACGAAAGCCGCCCGTAAGCATACGGGGCTTTGACGAGCAGGCTGCACGACTGGATGCCCGCCTCCTCGCCCTCGCGCATGGACAACTCCTCCACCTCGTAGCGGTTGCGCTCGAAGTACCGCAAGTACATGCGCAGCAGCATTTGCGCCCAGTCGCAGGCGTCCGCCCCGCCGGTGCCCGCCTGGATGTTGAAGTAGCAGTTGCGGATGTCATTCTCGCCCGACAGGAGGTTGAGCAGCTCGATGCCGTCCATCGCCTTCGTCAGGTCCGCCACGCCCTTGAGCAGCTCGACGCGCACATCCTCATCGTCCGACTCGCGCAGCAGCTCGGCGATGGCCTTGAGGTCTTCGAGCTTCGCCGCGGCCGCCTCCATCGGATCGAGCACTCCCCTGAGGCGCTTCAGCTCGGCGACGGTCTCGCGCGCGGCCTCGCCGTTGTCCCAGAAGCCCTGCACGGACATCTTGCCCTGAATGGCGTTGAGTTGTTCCTGCTTGTTGGGCCAGTCAAAGAGAGTCCCGCAGCGCAATGATGCGGGCGGAGAGGTCGGGCAGCGCTCGGATGGCGTCTTCGTAGATCATGCGGGGATTATGGACTGCCCGGGAGACTTGTCAAACGGGCGAGCGCCGGTGCGCGAAAGTTGGGCAACGCGACGTCGATGGCGCAGGGGCATTCAATCTTCTCGTCAGGCGCGCCGATCAACAGGTACAGATCATCGAGGGCCTGAAGATGGCACGGACGGGTTGGTAGCGGGAGGCGTTTCAGCAAGTCCCGATTCCCGAGTGGCTCAGGGGCGGCGGCATCCGTTGCCGGTGATTCAGACGTTGGCGACCGTGGCCCTGCCCCCCCGGAGCGCGGAGTTTGTGCGCCCTCGCCCAGTTCGGTCGGGATCGCGGCCTGGCGTTTGCGGAGGAGCTCGGCTTGAGGCGGAACAGGCCGCCGCATCGCGCGACCCTGCACTATTTGTTCGCGGTCTTGGATCTCAAGGCCTTCGAGCGGGCGAATCGGCGTTGGACGGCCGGTCGTGGGACGGCAGGTTGCCGGTCCATGTCGCTCGGCGGCAAGACGCTGCGCGACGTGCAAGGACTGAAGTGCTGGGCGTGCATCTGTTGGCCGCGCACGCGCCGCAGCCGGTCTCAGCAATCTGCATGCCCTGCGCAACGTCAGCCTCAACCTGCTGCGCTGGAAAAACACGACCCACATCGCCGCCGCGCACCGCCGCCACGCATCGCCGCCCCGCCGCGCACCCACTCGAAGCGCTGGACCTTGTCAGACCCGATTGTGGTGGATTGAAGGACCCTGCGTCCTCCCCGCCCGGTTTCGGGTTCCACCACGGTCAGCTCAGTCCGTGCAATTCCTCGCGTTCCTCCTGACATGGTGCTTCAACGACGGGGGAAGTGCCGGTTCCGAATTCACACCCGTTCCGAAATCACAGAGGAGGACTGCCCTGCAACACGATTCCTGTCATTGCGAATCCGCCTTTCGCGCCGTGCGATCGGTCTGGCCGTGCGTCCTACCTTGCAGCCTGGCGATGGTTCTCGCAACCGTTCTGGCGCCGGTCGGCGCTGCGAGCATCCTGCACGTCGATCCGCGATCTCCTCAGGACGGCCCGGGGCAGACGTGGGACACCGCTTTCCACTTCCCGACGGACGCGCTCGCCGCCGCAGCGGTCGGCGACGAAATCCGCATCGCACGGGGCACTTATCGTCCGGACCAGAGCCGTGCCGTGCCGGGAGGATCGAACTCCCGATCGGCCACGCTGCTGATCGCCGTGGAGCTGACGCTCGCGGGCGGTTACGCGGGGTTCGGCGAGGTCCATCCCGATGCGCGCGACTTCAATCGCTTCGAAACCACGCTGAGCGGGGACATCGGCGTACTCGGAAACGCCGGCGACAACGCTTACCACGTCATCACCGCTGAACCCGCGGCTGCATCGTACGTGCTCGACGGGGTGACCATCCGCCACGGCAACGCGAACGGGCCGTTTCCCCATGACGCCGGCGGCGGACTGTACACGCGGAGCCCGTCCTCACTGGCGCGGTCCTGCACGTTCGAGGCGAATGCCGCCGCGTCGGGCGGGGCGATCGCAGTTGCAGCGGGCCGCCTTGTGCTGCAAACGTGCCGCCTGGTTGAAAACACGGCGTTGTTCGGCGGCGGCGTGGACCTTCAGCACGACGCCCTGACGGCGCGAGAGTGCACGTTTGAGCGCAACGTCGCGGAGCATTACGGTGGCGCGATCTTTGGTCAGCCCGCGATCGAATGCGACCTGGTCTCGTGCGCCTTCTCCGCGAACCGCGCGATCGTCGCGGAGGGCGGCGCCGTTTCGATCCTCACCCATCTGCCCGTGCGCATGACCGGATGCTCGTTCTTCGGAAATGCCTCGGGATCCCGCGGCGGCGCCCTCTCCATCGGCACGATTGGAGAACTGCCCGTCGCCAACTGCCTCTTCAGCGGCAACCGCTCGGAGTACGGCGGTGCCGTGACGCTGTTCTTCCAATCCGCGGCAACACCCTCGTTTACCGGCTGCACCTTCGCGGGCAACACGGCTTCTCAAGAGGCCGGCGGCGTGCTGCTCCTCGGCGGCGGCGGGACGGCCGGATTCGCCAACAGCATCTTCTGGGGCAACCGGCACGACGGCGCCACCGAGGCGGACGCCATCCACATGGCCGGCGGAGTTGAGGCATCCGTCACGTTCAGTTGCATTGAAGACGAGGATGCCGGCGACGAAGCGATCCCATTTGGCGGCAAGACGAACGCCAACATCGACGATCCGCCGACATTCGCGGACGCGGACGGCGGCGACGGCGTCGCGGGTACGGTCGATGACGACCTGCGCCTGCTTAACGGTTCGCCCTGCATCGACGCCGCGAACACTCAGGCCACTCCTCTGGATTGGCACGACCTGGATGACGACGGCGACGTCCGCGAGCGAGTTCCTTTTGACTTGGACGGCAAGCCGCGTTTCGTAAACGACCCGGCCTCGCCAAACACGGGCAACCCGGACCCGCAGTACGGTACGCGCATGGTGGACATGGGCGCCTACGAGGCCCGCGCCATCGCCGACCTTGACGAGGATGGCGACGTGGACCTGATCGATCATCAGATCTTCGTCGGCTGCATGGGCGGACCGGACGTGACCGACAGGCCGCCGGGCTGCCGAACCTCAAACGCCAAGCCCGCGGACTTCGACGGCGACGGCGACGTGGACGCGGCGGACTTCGCCACGCTGACGGCGCAGTTCGGCGGTTCGTTGTAGCGCAACAAGACCTTGCAGCCCATCGCGTCATTGCCCACCAGCGCGTCATTCCCGCGAAGGCGGGAAGCCAGTCTCGTCGAGCAGCGACAAGCCCGAACCTATCCCAGAACTCGCCGAGCCGCGGGCTTCAGCCCGCGCGAAGTCCCGAATTCCCAGAGAATTCGCGCTCGTTGACATTCGGCTACGATCGGACCCCACGGTTTCGGGATCGGTTCTGCCCTGATAGCCGCCGCAGCCGGGAAGCCTGCGGCAAGTCCGATGGAGCCGTCATTTGTCCGATAAGGACTAAGCGTCCGCGTCGACCGTGTGAAGTGCAGTGGAAGGACCAAGCCGATTCTGCGCCGGCGTCGCCTACGGCATGTCAACCGCATCCGCTGCACCTTGGTCCTCGCTTGATCCCAACGCCGCGGGCGGCGCCATCCCCGGCGCGGATATTGAATCCCGCGCGCGAACCCTGCCCTTCGCAAGTTTCACGCTCGCCCGCGGCGCGCTGGTTCTCGCCGCGCTGGCGCTCCTGCTGACCCGGCCGCTTTCGCCGTGGTGGCTCTCCGCGGACTGCGATGCCAACTACGTCGCCTCTGCCGTAAACCTGCTGCTGGGGCAGCCGACGGAGAAGCTGGATCATCCCGGGCTTCCGCTGCAGGCGCTGCTGGCGGCGAGCCTGGCGCTGGATCACGCCTTCCGGTCGATCACCTCGGGGCTGACGCTTGAAGCGTATTGCGACGCCCTGCTGCAGGACATGACGCCGATCTTGTGGATCGTGCGCGCGTGGGCGATTCTGTTTTTCCTGGGCGCGATGCTCACCACGTTCGAGGTCGGCCGCCGGATGTTCAGCTCGATCCGCGCGGGCGTTGCCGGCGCGGTGCTCTTCGCGGCCTGCCCGGGAAGCTTGTCCCATGCGACCACGTTCCGACCCGAGGCGCCGCTGGACGTGCTTAATCTACTGAGTGTCATGCTGCTGGCACAGTCGGCGCGGAGGCGCTCGCCAGGTTACTTGCTGCTCGCCTGCCTTCTGCTCGGTGCGGCGGTCACGGTGAAGGTGCACTCGATCGCCCTGCTGCCGCTCGTGGGGCTTTCGCTGGCGTGGTGGTGCGGGTCGAAAGCGCCGTGCGGATGGGAGGAGCTTCGCGCGTTCATGCCCTCGTGCAGACTCCGGGCGCTGGTCGGACCCGCCGCGGTTTATCTGGCGCTCGTGCTTTGGATGAACGCCCACCGGCCGGCGCACGGCATCGATGCGCGCATCCTCGGGGGAGTCCTCGCCGTGGTTCTCTGGTTCGGCGTCACTGCGGTGATTCTCCGGTTTGGCGTCACCGCGGCGCCTCACGCGCATCGGCGAACCGGGCGGCTGGCGGCGTTCGTGCTGCATCCGTTGATCCCCGCCGCTCTGCTTGCAGGACTTGCCGGCGCATTTTTCGCCAACGCGTTCTTCGTGGATGAGTTGACGCCCATGGCGCGGTCGTTGTGGTGGACGATCAGCGGCGCAGAGAACCGTGGTTCGCTGAGCTTGGCGGCGCTGGCGGGCAGTTTCTGGCGGCAGTGGTCGCAGACGCCGCTTCTGGCGTGCGCACCGACCCTCGCGCTGATCGCGGCGGGCATCTGGACGGGTCGCCGCGAGCGGCCGATCGAGACGATTGGCTTCACGGGCGCCTTCCTGCTCATGTTCGGATTGGCGGTGCTGCGCGGCTCGGTGCATCCTTCGCCGCATCATTACGGTCCGGCGCTGGTGGTCGCGATTCCGCTTGCCGTGGGCGCGCTGCAGCGCCTTGGGGTCCCGAAGGAACCCCCGCAGCTCGCCGCCGCTCTTCCGCGATTCCGCTTCAGATCCGTCATGCCGACGGCGCTGCTGGTGGCGATCTGTGCCTGGCCCGTCGTAGCCTGCGAGCGCGGCGCGCGCGGTCAGGCGGACCGCTGCCGCGCGATCGATGAACTGACCGCGCTGTGCGAGGCAACGCGCAGGCCCGGCGAAGTCGTCTTGTGCGACTACTGGGCACAGAACGCGGACGCCGCCCATTTCATGCAGATCCGCGACTATGCGTTGTACTGCCCCGATCGCGCCTACGCGGCGCTTCCGGACACGCCGCCCGGGCTGCGATACGCCGCGCAGCGCGGGCTTCGACCGGCGTTCTATCTCACGTCCGGCACGGTTCGCACGCGCGTCGCGACGGATGCCCAGGGTCGCTCGATCGCACGCGGCGCCTGGGGCACCACCTTCGTCGTGGAGCGCATGGGCGAACGTTCGCTCGACGGATTGACCTTGTCAGCCTATCGCATCCTCGGCGAACCGCCACCGGGCAGCGCCGGCGTCATCGAGGCGCGGCGCGATTGACGGAGGCTCTGCCCGCATCTATGGTGCGCCCTCGGCGCGGGCTTCAACCGATCTCTTGACGGATTCGCAAACCGCATGTTCAACTACGACTGGTTCCACAGCGTCGCGTTCCACCAGCAGTGCGACGAGGCCAAGGCGCGCTGCGCGCTGAAGCGATTCAAGCAACTCGACCGCACCACCGCGGAACAGGACGAGGCGTTTCAGAACTTCTTCGGCGAGCTGGAGGTGCGCACGCTGATCTACCTGCGTGACGGCTTCAGCTACGAGATGCGCGAGCTGGCGGAGGTTGAGTCCAAGTCGCACCTGACCTTCGAGTGCGAGCCGGTCGAGGAGCAGTACAAGGTCGGCGCGTTCATCGTCACCGTGCCGTTCGAGGAAATCGTCCGCGTCGAGGTCTTCGCCGTGCATCCCAGCGAAAAACCCGGCGACATGCCGCAGATCACCGGCTTCCGCAATCAGCCGGACCGCGGCGAGCACAAGGGCTGAGGTCGCGCGGCGCGCGCCAGCCGTCTCCACGTGCCGGGCCCGGGATGTTGAAAACCATGGCCGTCGCACGCTTCACGCCGCATCTTTACCGCTACTTCCCGACGCTGCCGCATGACGGCGAGCACGTCGGCGGCGCCACCGCGCGCGACGTGCTCGCCGAGCTGAATCGCCGTTACCCGGGCCTTGCCGGGTACATCGTGGACGACGCAGGCGCCTTGCGCAAGCACGTCAACATCTTCATCGAAGGGCAACTGCTTGCCGACCGCGCGACGCTTTCCGATCCCGTGCACGAGCGCGGAGAGATCTTTTTCTTTCAAGCACTTTCAGGAGGCTGACCCGCGCCGATCCGGACGCGGCATCAGAACCCCTCACGCAAGCGAGGGGCCTTGCAACGCTGAGTTTTCCCACGGGCGCCACACGAATGGGGACCGCTCCCTTACGGTCGCGGCTCTGAGAGACGGTCGCGGCTTTGCAGGCCGGATTCTCTCTGGAGGTCTACGCCTTCAGAGTCGCAAGCGAGGGCGTCGCCGCGCTGGACGGCTCCGGGAGCTCCTCTCTTGCGCGCTGCCGGCGCACCACGGCCAGCTCATGCCGGTCGCGGACCCACGAGGCGAGCGAACGATGCTCGATCGGAATATTGCCCGGCAGCAGAACTTCCATGGCCGCCGCCGCGTTGCCGAGATACGCCGCCTGCAGGAGATTCCCCCCCCCCGCCAGCGCCAGCGTCGCGGTCGCCAGCATCGCGTCGCCCGCGCCGAGGCAGTCCACCGCGTACGGCGCGAAGCTCGGCATCGTCTCGCTGATGAGCCGCCCCCCCCAGTTCGGCGACTGCGGCGTCCTGCCCGGGCGCTCGAACGTCACCAGCCCGCGCTTGCCCAGTGTGATGATCGCATGACGCGCCTGCGTCTGGTGCAGAAGCTGCCAGGCCGCGTTCGACAGTCCGGATTCATGATCGTTCAGCGCGCAGCGAACCTCGCGCTCCGTGGGACACAGGAGGTCGGCATGACGGAAATGCAACAGGTTGGCGCGCTTTCCGCTGACGTCGGCGGCCAGGATCCGCGCGTGCCGCCGAAGCACGGGCAGCGAGCGCGACAGCAGTCCACCGGTGATCAACCCGCATCCGAAGTCGCAGAGGATGACCGCGTCCAGGCCCGGCGCCGCGCCTTCGATCACGGCGCAGACGTCGTCCTCCGCGCGCGAGTCCAGCGGCTGATGGTGGATCTGATCGAGCTTGAAGAGCTTGGCGTCTTCCGCAAGAAACCGGGTCTTTTGCGGCAGGGGCGCCGGCGAATCCACAAGGTGCGAACGGACCCCCTCGCCCTCCAGCGTCCGTCGGACCTCCTCGGACGCCGCGTCGCGGCCCGCGCGGGACACCAGCAGCACGTTTGCTCCCAGCGCCGCCACGTGTCGCGCAATGATTCCCGCGCCGCCGACGAACGTCTGTTCGCCAAGCTGCGCCAGCGACATCACCGGCGATTCGCTGGCAACGCCCACCGTGTCGCAGTGCACGTAGCGATCGAGGATCACGTCGCCGATGACCATCACGCGCAGCCCGCGGAACCGCTCGCTCAGCTCCAGCAGCGCCGACTGGTCGATGCCGTAACGCGAACACGTCAGCTCCAGTCGCGAGTCCTCGCCGGCCGGGCGCGCGTGCATCCGGCTGATGAGGCGCGTTGAGCTGAAGACCACGTCGCCGCTGGAAAAGATGATGCGCCCGCCGCACGTCTCGACGATGCGCCGCTCCGCCAGAAATCGTGCGTCGCGCGAATGCTCGTACTCCGCGCCCTTGACGTAGATGTCGGGGCGAACTTGCGCCAGCAGGGATTCGGCCGTCGCCTCCGGGTGGATGACGACCAGATCCACGAACTCGAGCGCGGCGATGTTCTCCGCGCGAAGATCCGCGGGGATGTACGGGCGGTCCTCCCCCTTGCCGACCTGTGCATCGCCGGTCAGCGAAACGATCAACAGGTCGCCCTGCCGGCGGGCGAACTCCAGATAGCGCACGTGCCCCGGGTGAACGATGTCGAAGCACCCGTGACACTGCACCACCGTCCGCGCGGCGGCGCGCGCCTCGGCCACCTGCCGCAGCAGCTCCGCGACGCAGACGATCTTGCGCTCGTAACCCAACCCATGCCTCCCGGCCGGTGTCCCTAGTTGAGAACGGGGACGAACCCCGCCACAGTTATCGGCTCAATCCGCCCATCGCTGGCGGCGGGGAGGGGGACGGCGGCCCGGCTTCGTGCGATGCTCAGGCGGAGATCGGGGGATCGCCTTGTGCGGGCGGACGTGGATCGGACGGCGTTGCGTTTTCGCCAAGCCGTGAAGAGTGAGCCTTCGGGGTACCATCGCGCGAGCCGCAGGTCCGCTGCTGTGGACCCGGGCTACCCGACCCCCCGGCTCCCGGTTGTCGGCGCGGTAGGCTTCCCGTAGCATCCCCTTGCGATTCCGGCCTGCAGTGAACGATGGGCAAGCCAAGAATGCCCCATTTTCACCCCGTTGGCGCGGGGGTGTGGTGGGTCAAGCCGAGATCGCCGGAAGAACGGACACCGGATGCTCCGAACGCTTCAGCTTTACATTTTCCGCGAAATGGGCAAGACGTTCGCCCTCACGTTGCTCGGGCTGACCGCCGTCCTCAGCATGGGCGGCGGGGTCCTGAACATGATCCGGCTGGATGAGGTCACGCTGCAGGAACTGCTTAAGCTCATGACGCTCGTCCTCCCGGTGGCCGCGACACTGACCCTTCCAGTCGCAACAATGTACAGTGCCGCTGCAACCTACGGCAGGCTGGCGGCAGACAACGAACTGACCGCCTGTCGAAGCAGCGGCATCAACATCCTCAGTCTTCTCTGGCCCACGGTGCTCCTGAGCTTGGTCTCGGCGGTCATTACTTTCGGATGCCTGAACTTCCTGATTCCCAATCTCGTGCGAAATCTGGATGAGATCGTGGCCGCCGATCTGGAAACGATCATCCGGCAGCGCCTCAACAACCCCGGGCAGGCGCTACCGGGACTGAGCCGCTACCGCCTCTACACGGAGGCGTCAGAGATTCGCACGGAGGGCAAGAACAGTCATATCACACTTACGGGCGTCGTGTTCATGGAGATGGGCGACGACGAGGTGGTGCGCGTGGGGACTGCGTCGCCGGTGGATTTCCTGATTGACCGGTCCGCGGGGCGTCCACGACTTTCCGGCATGATGAACAACGTGCGCTACTACGATCGCAAGAACGACGACTTCATGGAGGTGCATCAGTTCGAGCTGCCCACCGCGGAGGTCCCGTTCGCGCTCCCGCAGCGGATCAAGTTTCTCAACCTCCCGGATCTGTACTACTTTCGCAACAAGCCGGCCGAATGGGTGGACGTTCGAGAAGCGTTCGAGAGCTTCAGGCTGAATGTGGGTCGTGCGATGGCGTATTCGCACCTTGTGAAGGGACTGGAGCACGGTGGAACCGTGACCCTTAAGGTGCCGGGCGGAACCTACGAGCTGCGCCGGGACGAAGCATCCAAACCCGGCGCCGTTCAGGTTCAACCGGACGGCTCGCTGCTGGCGGCGGGACTGGTCGTCGTCGAGCGTCAGGGCCGGGAGAGCCGCACGTTCTCCGCGGAGCGCGCGACGATCGAGATCGCACCCGCAGATTCGCTCGCGGCCTGCCAGGTGCTCATCGACCTGTACGAAAACGTGCTGGCGCCGGACTTCGGGCAGCCTCCGCAGGCGGTCCGACCGCGGGAATCGCTGCGCCTCAAGCCGGCGGAGATTCCCGCCGAGGTCGTTTCGGCGGTGGCGAAACTCGACGACGCGGCGCTGCTCTCATCGCAGCTTTCCGTAAGCGGGGATGTTCGCATCCGGGAAAAGCGGCTGGAACTGCTCGACGAGATCGACGGCACGGTGCGCAAGATCACCGGCGTGCTGCACCAGCGGTTCTCATTCACCGCCAGCGTGTTCGCCCTCGGTCTGCTGGCGGCGGCGCTGGGCATCCTCTTCAGCCAGTCGCAGCTTCTGGTCTCGGTCGGCATCAGCATGATTCCCGGCGCGCTGGTGCTCGTGACGATTCTGATGGGGAAGCAGTTGACGGAAAAAGCCGGCACGGGTCTGATCGGCTTGGGCATCATGTGGGGCGGACTCGCGCTGGTGGCCGCCCTGGACGGCTGGCTCCTTCTGAGGAAAGTGCGGCGCTGAGCAGGAAGCGAGATGGATACGAGTAACCCGTCCTTTATCCCTGAGCATTCATCATTCTGCATTCTGCATTTTGCATTCATCATTTGCCATTCGCCATTGACCTATGCTTTCCATTCTTGACCGCTACATCCTGAAGTCGTTGATATTCAACTACGTCGTGGCCCTGGCGGTCATGATCGGGCTGTACGTCATCATGGACTTGTTCGTCAACCTGGACGAGTTCACGGAGCTGCGGCCTGGGACCCTGGCGCTGCTGAGCCATATCGTGGATTATTATGCGCCCAACCTGCTCCTGTATTTTTCCCAGCTTTCCGGCGTGATCGCGCTCTTCGCCTGTGTGCTGACGCTGGTATGGATGCGGCATTTTAATGAACTGACGGCCGTATTGGCGTCCGGCGTTTCATTGTATCGCGTGGCGGCCCCGATCATTCTCTTTGGAGTGGTCACGACGGGCCTGCTCATCGTGGACACGGAATGGCTGATCCCCCAGGTCGCGCATCGGCTCGCGCGACGTCATGATGAAGTCGGCACGGGGCGGGGATACGCCGTGGCGCTGATGCGCGATCAGTCGGGGGCGCTCGTTTCCGCCGCGGAATTCCAGCCCGCAACCGGCGAACTGCGCCGACCGGTCACGGTCACGCGCGACGCGGAAGGCTCCTTGTGGAAGATCGTCGAGGCCGACTCCGCCCGCTGGGAAAGCGTTCCCGGGCATCCCCACGGCGGGCAGTGGGCCCTGTCGCGCGGTAAGGAACTGACGCGCTGGCGCGACTCCGCCGTGAAAATCGGAACTCAGACCAGGAAACTGACAGACGTCAAGACACACATCGACACCAGTCTGGACCCCGCGGCGATCCAATTGCGCCAGTCGGAGCAGTGGATCAAATACCTCAGTCTTTCACAACTCAAAGACCTGGAGGATTCACATCCACCGAACCTCGCCCAGGTCCAGCAGTCTCGCCACGTGCGTATCGCCACGCCGATCATCAACCTCGTGATGCTCCTGCTGGGACTCCCCTTCTTCCTCGATCGTTCGCCCATCAACATCGCGCGCGACGCCACGTGGTGCATGGCCGTCACGGGCTTGTGTTTCGTCGCCACATTTACAAGTCAGAGCATCCTCCCGCAGTCCAACTCCGCGCTGCCCGCGTGGCTGCCGATCATCCTCTTTGGGCCCACGGCCGTAGTGTTGCTGGACCGTGTGAAGACGTGAAGGAAAGCCGCGGGGCTTCACCTTCCCATTCACTCGCGTCCGCAGGCGGCGTAGTTCTCATTTCTTGGAGTCGCAGACGCAGACCCACTTGCCGCAGCCGGGGCAGCCCGTTCCGTACTTGGCCTTCAGCGCCTGGGTCAGGTTGACGTCGTTGATGTTGGCGAGTGTCGCCAGCCAGGCCAGCACGTCGGCGAACTCACCGCACTTCTCCTCCTGCGTGCCTTCGCGCAGGGCGGTGGCAAGCTCGCCGAACTCCTCGCACAGCCACATGAAGGTAATCGGCGAGCCACGCGCGCGGTCCTTGTGGCTGTACATGCGTTCGATCAGCGACTGGAAATCATCAAGCGTCATGGCGTCGAATCCCCTCCGCAAGCCCCCCAGTCTACCGGCGACCCGCGGGTTGCCGATTCGGTCGACCCGAAGGATCGTTCCGCCTCCGCGCCTGGCCGGGCGGCGCGAAGACCGGACACCGTCCCGAGCGAGGGTTCCGTCCGCCGCCGCACGCCCGCGCCCCGCATCCTCGGCGGACGCAGGCCCGTTGTCACGCTTCGCGCTTTCTGGTAGATAGCCCGGCGTGAGCGTGACGAAGAAGAAAAAGCAGAAGGGCGGCGAGGAAGAATTGGACCTGGAAGAGCCGGTCGAACCTGCCGCCGAGCTTGAAGTCGCGGAGATCATCGAGCCGGAAGCCTTGGAACCTGAAGCCGAGGTCGAGTCCGAGCTGGAAGCGGAGGTTCCTGAGGCCGCGGCGGAGGGGCCGCCCAAGGCGCCGGGTCGCAAGTCCATCGGCGTGAAGGAGGTCATTCCCTTCGCGTGGAAGCTGGTTGGCAAGTCGGACGGCATCATGCTCACGCTGTTCAAGGCCGTCGAGCGCGACGAGGTCGACGCCCAATTCGAACGGCTTACGTCGGAGGGCTACTACAAGGACCTCCAGATCCACCCGATTGCGCCTCCGCCGCCGAAGCCGCCCGAGATCCACGGACCCCACGGCCACCGTCCCGAAATCAAAGAGCCACCCGCGAAGGACGCCCCCAAGAGCAAGCCGGAATCGAAGGCGGAAAAGGAAATCAAATCAAGCAAGGAAACCAAGGCGGTCAAGGAAACCAAACCCGTTAAGGAAACGAAGCCTGACAAGGCGGCGAAGTCGACGCCGAAGCCGGCGAAAAAGGTCGCGGCTGCACCCGCACCCAAGAAGGCGGCAAAACCAGCCAAGTCCCCGGACAAGCAAGCCCAGAAAAAGAAACCGCCCAAGAAGGGGTAACCGCCCGGCGCGCCTCCCCCGGTCCGAACCGGGCGAGCCGATCTTGCGCCTCTCGTGCACCACCCGTTGCTGCCTTCCGATAACGCATGAGGCTCGCTCGCGTACCCGATCGACCACATGCGGCAAAACCTTCCAAAGCCCGATCTCGACTCCGGCGCGCACCGCCTCCTGCCCTGGTGGATCACCGCGCTCGTGGTCGTCCTGCCGTCGATTGTGTGGCAGCTCACAGCCATGCTTGACGTCGGGCTGTGGGTGCAGCCGGACAGCGTGGCGTACCTGGCGCTGGGGGAACACCTCAGCAAGGGCGGCGGGTTTGAACACCCCTGGTTCATCGCGCGAACGCCGGGTTATCCGTTGCTGCTGGCGGTCGCGGCGGCGGTGGGAGGCGCCGGCGCTTCGACGATCGTGCTGCTGGCGCAACACGGCATCGTCGTCGGCTGCGCGGTGATCATGACCGCGCTGGCGTGGCGGCTCTCGCACACGCGCTCGGTCGCATGCGCGTGCGGGCTGCTGACCGGCTGCTCTTGGGCGCTGACCGGCTATGCGGGCACGGTGCTGACCGAAGCGCCGTACACCTTCGCCCTTCTTGCCTCGCTCTACTGCCTCTGCAGATTCGTCGAAACGGGCGGCCTCCAATGGACCTCGCTGGGTTCCGCGGGGCTGGGATGCGCGGCGCTGATACGCCCGGCGGCCTTGCCTCTGGCGCTGCTGCCCGCGGCGGCCTTGTTCTTCTGCAAGCAGCGCAAGGCAACCGCCGCGGCGCTGTCCTTTCGCAGCCGATGGTTCGCGCGCTGCGGTGCGCTCCTGGCGGCCGCGGGTCCGTTTGCGCTGCTGACGGGCGGCTGGTCGCTGATTACGGTCATCGAGCATGGCGCCGCCGGCGCGGGCAACTTCGCCGGTCGCACGCTGTATCACCGCGTCGTCACGCGCGGCGGCTGGACAACGCCGGTGAACGCGGCCATGGAGGACATTCGCGCGTGCGTGGCCAAGGTCAACGCGACGGATCCGAATCCGCCTCCGTTTGACGCGCGCATGGAAGAGCACGCCGTGATCTGCCTCCAGCGCGTCCACGGATGCACGCTGGCGGAAGCGTCGAATCAACTCGGCGCGGCGGTCGCCCCGATCTTCCGCCTTCATGCGTGGGAGATTCTCGCCGACACGCCGCGACAGGCCGCCTACGTCCTGCTCGTGCCGGATGAAATCCACCGCTTCCGCGCGGAAGACGAATGTCTGCGGCTCAGCATGGCCGGCGACCCGGAAGACTGGCCTTCGACGGCGGCGTTCGCGCAGGACGTGCGACGGCGGCTGAGAGAAGCCGGCGGTGAGTGGATGCCGGACCCGCGCACGCAGGCATCGTGGATCAGCCCACTGCGCACCGCGCTGGCCGACGCGTACGACCGGTTCGTCCTGCGCTTCGACCTGTGCGCTCCGCTGCCGGGCGACACCGTTTTCGAGAACTGGGTCTGGCTGTGCCTGCTGGGAGCGATCACGCCCCTCGCCGGCGCGCGTCGCAGGATGTGGGTCATCACGGTCGCGCTCGTGCTGTTGCAGGTTCTGCCGTGCGCCTTCGCGCCGGGGTTCGACAGGCGCTTCGCCGCACCGATCCGACCCGTCGTGCACCTGTGGGGAGTGCAACTCGTGGTCATGGTTGGGCAGTGGGTGGCGGCGAGGTTCAAGCAATGCCTCGTCGAGATCGGGCCGCGCATTGCGGCCACCCCCTAGCAGTCCGCGGTGAATGGCGCCGCTCGTCATTCCCGGCAGGCGGGAATCCAGCCTCGTCATTCTCGCGCAGGCGGGAATCCAGCTTCGTCATTCCTGCGCACGCGGGAATCCAGCCGGGAGCTTGCCAAGGGGCACGAATCCAAACGCTCATCTTGGGCACACCCGACCCCCGTCTGCGCGGGGGTGACGGACCCCTTGCCCAGTTTCGAGTCCCCCCACTGCTGTCAGGCAAGCGGCAGCCCGTCTGTATGCGCCGATTTGTGCGTGGAGGGGAGCGGCGGCAGTCGCTACTTGTCCTTCTTCTTCTTGCCCGACTTGCCGTCGCCCTTCTTCTCTTCACCCGTCTTGGCGTTGCTCTCGGAAACCGGCGGAGGCGTGTCGGTTTTCTCCGGTTCCGCGGCCGGAGGCGCCGGTTTGGGCGCGTCGGGGTTGGCGGGATCGGCTTTCGAGGCGGGTTGTGCCGGGGCGGCATCAGGCTTCTGGGGCTGGGTCTGCTCAGATTTCTTGGCCGGCGCGACGGGCTTATGCGAGGCCATCGTGCGGTTGAAGATCTCCTTCTGCTCCGCGCGAAGCGTGCCGACCAGCCGGGCCACCAGCTCGTCGAAGAAACCCTGGATCGGCTCATCCAACGTCTTTTGAGCCTTATCCAGCGTCTCCTGCTTCTTCGTGTCGCCTTCGATCATGGCCTTGCGGAGATCCTCCGCCAGCTTCGCGAATTCGGCCTTGTGCTGCTGGTTGTAGTTCTCGACCTTGACGAGCGTCTCACGAAGGATGTCCTTCGCGGTGGTCGTCTGGCCGGCGTCAAGCTGGCAGGTCTTGATGAACTCATCCACGTAGGCAGTAAACGCATCCTTGGGCATCCCCTCGACGGCCGGTCCGACCTTGTCCACCGGCGGCTTCGGCGGTGTGCCCGGTTGATTGGGATCCTTGCCCTTTGGAGGAGCCGGGAAAAGGCTGCCGCTGCCGGGCTGGCCTTCTTTCCAGTGGTTCAGGTTGCCTTCGACCTCCGTGAACTGCTTTTCCATTTCCTTGAGGTCGAAGTCGTGCATCTTGCGCTGCTCATCGCTGAGCTGCTGCCGCCAGGCTTCGTTGCCTTCACGGATGGCCTTTTTCGCTTCGTCGTAGAGCGGGATGGCCGCTTCGGCGAGGCGTTTGGCGGCGTCGGCCGGCGGCGTCTCCGCGTTCATCTGGTAGTGCATCAGCTCGCGCAGCGCGGGCCACGCTTCCTTGTGATGGTCCTCCAAGAACTTCTTGACGCGCGTGTGCAGCATGTCCCGTGTGAAGTCCGCCTGCCGCTCATTGAGGTTGTAGCGCAGCGTCAAATTCTTGGCGATCTGGTCCAGAATCCGGTCCAGTCCCATCATGACGTCTTCGGGGGTTTTCGCGGGGGCGGCTGGCTTCGGCGCCGGCGGCGCGCTTGAACCGGACTGGGCCTGCGCCCATCCCGCCGCTGCCGTCATCACGACCGCAACCCAGACCCCGCGCCAAACACGATGCGACATTCGATGCAACATGGCAGTTGAACTCATTCCTTCTACGACTTTCGATGTTCGATCCGTCGAAGCAGCGGAGCTTCGCAGCCTCACAGACAGTCCGCAACCCGAGGCGGGCGGCCCCGCCGCATAGCGCCAAGCCCCAATCCCCCGCTAATGGTACATGAACACAGATGTCCGGGATGCGAAAGCAGGCGGACGAGGCCGAACGCCCGAAGACCCCTGAACGACTCGCCCAATGCCGGGGCTGTGGAATCTGAGCAGGTCAGAAGGCCATGAGGCTTTACTATGTAAACCCTTACTTTGTTAACCGATGTGCGGCGCGGCTCAGCAAGGAGCGAATGCGGTACAACCACATGCGCCGGGCGAGCCTGCGCAAGGTGGCGTCCGCAGGATCTGCGCTGATCGCAGAGCGGAGCATTTTTCGCGCCTCGCGCCAGCGGCCAAGCTGCATGTAGCCCAGCGCCGCGAAGCGGCGAGCGGCGGCGGCGGACTTGTCCAAGTCGATCGCCTGGAGGCAATGCCCCAGCCCGGCCTCGTGGCGTCCGAGCCGGTACTGGCAGATCGCCAGATTCAGGTGTACGGGCACGAGGTTGTTGTCGATGGCAAGCAGCCGCTGGTAAGTCGTCGCGGCCTGCTCGAACTGCTCGAGCGAGAAGTGACAACTCGCCAGGCAAGCCAGGATGGACTTGTCCTTGGGCTGCGCCTTCAGCGCCATGCGCAAATGCTTGGCCGCGGACTTGTGCTTGCCGAGCTGGTACAGCGTGCGACCGATGTGCCCGTGCAAGCCGGGGAACTTGTCGTCCAGGCTCATGGCGCGGTGGAAGCAGCGGACGGCCTGGCTGTAGCGCTCCGTCTCGAAGTAGATGCCGCCCAGCAGCACGTAGGCCTTGGTTTCCTCCGGGTCCAGCTCCAGCACCTGATTGAGTTTGGCGACGGCTTCGTCCACGTGGCCGGCTTCGTACTCGGCTTCCGCGAACTCGATCAGCAGGTCCGTATCGCCCGGATCCGAGCGGATTTCTTCGAGGTATTCCTCTCGTGCCGCGTCATGCCGCGACTGTGCCCGGTAAGCGCGCGCGATCCGCGTGTGCACGCCCGGGTAGTCCGGCTCGATCTGCAGCACGCGCGTCCAGCAGCGCACCGCATGATCGTACTTGCCTCGGATCGCCAGCGAACAGCCGATGTGAAAGTAGCAGTTCGGGCACTGGTCGCCGAGCTGCTGCGCGAGGTAGAACATCTCCTCGGCCTGCTCGTGCCGCCCAAGCTCGGCGTAGATGGCGATGCGGTGGCAGTAGGCCTCTTCGCAGTCGCGGTCCACCGTGGCGAGTTGCTCGAAGGTCTTCAGCGCCTGCGGAAACCGCTCCAGCCCCATCTGCGTGGTGCCCAGGGCGAGGAGCACTTCTTTCTCGGCCGGCTCCAGGTCGAGGCTTTGCTGGAAGGCATCGGCGGCGTCCTCGCTGCGGTCCATCTGCTGAAGCAGAAACCCGCGGTGCGCGTGCCAGGGGGCGTTGTTGGGATTGATCTCGATGGCGGCGTCCAGCTCCGCCAAAGCGTCCTCCCAGCGGTGCGCCTCGGTGAGCTGCTGCGCCCGTTCGACGCGCTGTTCGGCATCGAGCCAATCATTCATGACCTGCAAGCTCCCGCAAGGGGATGGACGGCCTACGCGCCGCCGACAGTCTATTCTACTCTGAATATCGGTCGCGGGCAAACCGCGACCGTCGTTCCAGACGCCGGCCCGCCTCAACCGATGATAGCGCGGACGACGTGAAGTCTGCCCCGGGTCGCTGAACCCGGCAGCGTGTGGACCGTTTCATACCCGATTTGCGAGCTTCTCAGGGGAATACCCGTTGTCGCGCCGGGATGCGGCTGTGAAAATCGCATGAGGTGCGACGCGACCACACGGCTCGCCAGCGCTTGCGCTGACGTTGGAGTACAGGGAAAGAAGTGATGCTTGTCGGGATCTTGTCAGACAGCCACGGCAACGTCACCCGCGTGGCGCGCGCGCTGGCCTGGTTTGACGCGCACGGCGCGCAGTCGCTCATCCACTGCGGCGACGTCGGCGATGAGCCGGTGTTCGAGGCGCTTGCCGGGCGCGAGGTTTGGTTCGTCTGGGGCAACAGCGACGACCCGACGCCGGCGTTACGTGCGCTGATCCGCTCGCTAGGGCTGACGTTGCCGCGCGAATCGCCGCTGACGTTCGAGCTGGACGGCAAACGCTTCGCCGTCATGCACGGGCATGAGCCGGCCTTTGAGCGCCTCGGCGCCGCCCCGCTGTTCGACTACGTCTGCCACGGCCACACGCACACGAGACGCGACGAGCGCCGGGGAACCTGCCGCATCATCAACCCCGGCGCGCTTCATCGGGCTTCGCCGCCGAGCATCGCGCTGCTGGATACGACTACGGATCGGCTCGACTTCCACGACTTGCTCTGAGCCGGCGGCGGCGGTTTCCAGCCTGTGCACATGGCTGTATCCGGCGCACATCTCAGTTCGCCGGGAGTGAGCGACCCGAGCACGCTCGCAAGACCCACGGGTTCGCGGCTGCGAAACCCATGCAAACTGGCATCGACGCAGCCCACCCGACTTGAGTCTCAACGAGACGACTTCAACCGCTGCCGACCGACAGGGAGTCGAGGCAGCCGACATGGGCGCCCGCCGGCTACGCAGGGGTCGAGCCGGTCACGGCGAGGCGGTTTCAAGCCGATTCAGCCGTCGATCAAACGGAATGGGGGCAAGCCGGTAGCCGACGGCCGTGGCGAGCTTTTGGCGGCACCTCTCGTCGCCGAGCGCATGGAGCGCGTTGGCGAACGTGCCCTGGGGCGCATTCATCCGCCGCCGGTACCATTCGACAAAACGGTCCCGCTCGTCAAACATCCACAGGGCCACCATCAGCCGATCGCCGGCCTGATCGACGTGAAGCATCTGATCGCCGTTCAGCGCTGCGCGAGCGATGCGCTCAAGCTGCTGCTCCAACCCGTCGAAGCGGAGCGGCTCGCCGGTCACGGGCACGCCTCCCAGCGCCGGCTCGCAGAAGCAGAACTCCACGCGCACGTCAATGCCGGCGGCCTTTTGCGCCAGCTCTCGCAGCTCCCCCGGCGTGCGCCGTCGCCCATCCACGAGGAACGTGTAGCGCTGCTCGAACGGCGCGACATCGGTGCGGTACATGGAATCCGGCACATGCTCCTGGAGCACGGCGCGCATCGCGCACGCATTGTAGGCGTTGACATAATACGCCAGCGCGTGCCCGCGCGAGGGGAACTGGTCCGGTTTCGTCTGCGGTCCGACGTGCTCGATCAACGTCAGATACCGCCACAGCGGCTCCGGGTGCGCCGCAAGGTGCGCGTAGTTTACGCGCCCGTCCACGACGTTTTCCGCCAGCGCCAGCGCCCAGTCGCGGTCGTCATACGCCTCGCGCTGCAGCGTCTGCTCCGTCGTCAGCTCCGGCAGATCGCGCGTGCCCACACCGCAGCCGCACGCCAGCGCGCTGCTCAACACAACGCCGAGGCCCAAGCGCCGTGCGGAACGGTTCCAGGAGCGGTTCAACGTCCTCATGCGCCTCTCATTCAAGCGGATTGATCGTCATCCCCGTCGCCAGCTTGGGGTGGAAGTACGTGCTCTTCTGCGGCATCAGCTCGCCGGCCTCGCTGACCGCCTTGAGGTGTGCCATCGGCGTGGCATTGAGCAGCAGTGCTGTGCCCTGCTCGGCGCGGGCGGTCTCCTTCGCCGCCTCGACCGACTTGACGTAATGCACCTTCGGGTCGTCCTTCCCGCGCTGGGCGTGCAGCGCGTCGTCGATCAGCACGCGGTGAAGGTACGCCACGTCCAGCTTCCGCCACGCCGGACCGTGATCCGCGGCCAGCCGGTCCAGCAGCGCCCGCTGCGCAAAGCGAACACACGTCGTCTTGCCGCTGGAACCCTCGAATAACCTCACGTCCGCGGTCTTTTCGTCGCACGGCTCAACGCGCCCGCCCCACGCCGCCAGCAGTGCGGCCGCGTTGATCTTCGCCAGCACGCGGTTGTACGGAAGAATCAGGCAGCCGGGATCGTCCATCGACGCGAGCACGAACATGATGAAGTTCGCGGGATGCTCGCGGTCCAGCGCTCCCTTCTCGCGGATCACCGCGTCGCGATACATCATCGCCGTGCCGTAGCGGTGGTGCCCGTCGGCGATGAAGACCTTGCGCTGGGTCATCGCGCCCGTGACGGCACCAACGACGCCGGCGTCGGTGATGATCCACAAGCGGTTCTCTACGCCGTCCAGCGATCCCCGCGCGTCCGGCGAGCGTCGGGCCATCTCAGCAAAGCCTGAATCGACCTCGCCCCGCGGGTCCGAGTACAGCCCGAAGATCGGCGAGAGATTGCACGCCGTCGCCTTCATCAGCGCCAGGCGGTCCTCCTTTGGACCGCCAAAGGTCTCCTCGTGCGGCAGGACACGGCCCTCGGAGAACGGCACGAGCCGCAGCACCGCGATGAACATCTTGCGCGTGTAGCTTCGCCCTTCGTGCGCGAAGTTCTGGTGATACAGATAGATGGCCGGCTGCGCCTCGCGCTGCAGAATTCCCTCGCGCTGCCACGCCTTCAGCCGCTCCGCCGCCGCCGTGTACGCCGTGGCAGGACCGGCCGACTTCGGCGGAACGTGCGGCAGGTCCACGGCGACGATGTTGCGGTCGGACTTGCCCAGCAGCGCGTCCTTGTCCGCCTGGTCGAGCACGTCGTAAGGCGGCGCAATCAGCGCCGAGATGTCAGGGTGCCGAGCGAAGTCGTAACGCCAGGCGCGAAACGGTCGAACTTCCAGCATGATGCCTCTCCAGATGCAAGCCGACGGATTCAAGGGGCGAGCGGCATCGACCTTCCTTGCCCCCCAGAAAGCGGCCGGGGAAGGTCTCAGCGCAAGCCACCACCCTCAGCCTATCCCGCTGCCCGGCGAGCGCCAACCGGTTGCACGCGCTCGCGCTGCCTGCCTCGCGGCGTCCTCTTGCTCGGTAACTCTTCGCTGAACGCGAACGGGTTCCGGAGAGCGGATGGCATGGTCAACGGTACTCCGTTGGCCATGGTCCTGCGCCGCTCGCCACGGCCAGGCGAGCCCGCCAGGACGTGTCACCCCGTTTCCCTTCGGGGTGCCTCCATTGGGCACGCGTGCGCGCATGCAGCTCCTTCCGGCTTGTCCTGGCGCGTGACCCGCGCGCCGCGGACGGCTACCATCGCGGCTGCTCATGACGACGCGCGCGACAGCGAACTACCTGGCCTGCGACCTCGGCGCCTCTTCCGGCCGCGCCGTGCTCGCCGCGTTTGACGGGCAGCGCGTCGAGCTGCGCGAGGTGCATCGCTTCCCCAACGGGCCGGTCCGCATCCTCGACCACTTGCATTGGAACGTCGCGTCGCTCCTGGAGCAGATCAAACTCGGCATCGGCAAGGCCGCTGTCGATCACCGGCTGAGCGGCATCGGCGTGGACACGTGGGGCGTCGACTACGGGCTGCTCGATGCGAGCGGCGATCTGGTCGGCCTGCCCTATCACTACCGCGACGGTCGGACATCCGGCATGATGGAGCTTGCGTTCCAGCGGGTTCCGCGCCAGCACATCTACGCGCGAACAGGCATCCAGTTCATGCCCCTCAACACCCTGTATCAACTGCAGGCCGAGCAGTCGGCGGGCGGCGGACGGCTTGAGCGGGCGGCCATGCTGCTGTTCATGCCCGACCTGCTCAACTACTGGCTGACGGGCGCACGGCGCACGGACGTCAGCATCGCCAGCACGTCGCAAATGCTCGATCCCCGCACGCGCACGTGGGCGAACGACGTGATCGAAGGCATGGGGCTGCGCCCGGAGATGTTCCCGGAGGTGCGCGACTGCGCGTCGCGCATCGGCGAGCTGCGAAGTGAACTCGTCGAGGAGACCGGATGCGCCGGCGCCGCCGTCTTCTGCCCGGCGGGGCATGACACGGCGTGCGCGGTGGCGGCCATTCCCGCCGCGGGCGACGACTGGGCTTACGTCAGCGCCGGGACATGGTCGCTGGTCGGCGTCGAGACGCGCACAGCACCATGCTCGAAGGAAGCGCTCGACGCAGGCGTGACGCATGAACTGGGCGCGGACGGCACGATCCGCCTGCTGCGGAACGTAACGGGGCTTTGGCTCGTGCAGGAGTGTCAGCGCGCATGGAACGCCGCGGGAGGAACGGCGGCGCACACGTTCGACGAACTGACGCGCCTCGCTGAAGCGGCGCCGGAGGCGTTCTGCCACGTGGATCCCGACGACCCCCGGTTCGCGTCCTTCGGCGACATGCCCGCCAGAATCCGCGAATTCTGCAGGGAAACCGGTCAGCCGCAGCCGGAAAGCGCCGGCGCGATGGTGCGCTGTGCGCTGGAGAGCGTGGCGCTGAAAATCGGCTGGGGGCTCGCGCGGCTGCAGCGGCTGACGGGGCGGGCGATCCGCGTGGTCCACGTCGTCGGCGGCGGCGCGGCGAACGCGCTGTTGTGTCAACTGATTGCCGACATCAGCAGCCGGCCCGTCCACGCAGGACCGGTCGAGGCCACGGCGCTGGGCAACGCGCTCCTCCAGGCATGGGGGGATGGACGGCTGGCGACCCTCGCGGATCTCCGCGAAATCGTCCGAGCCTCGACGCGGGTGCACGTCTTCGAGCCGACCGCGAAGCCGTGCTGGGCTGAGGCCCGCGCTCGTTTCGATCAACTCGTGCTCGCATGAGCCGCCCATCGGGAAGCCGAGTTTCAGCCCCACGCTGCCGCGGACCCGTGCGACGCGGCGCTCTCATCCGGCGGTGTCATGAGGCTTCGGCGGCTCGTTCTTTGACTCCCGCACGGCCGGCTCATAAGCTGATCGGGCGGGAATTGCCGGGGATCGCGCTCGTAGCTCAGTTGGATAGAGCACCGGTTTCCTAAACCGGGGGTCGCAGGTTCGAATCCTGCCGGGCGCAGTGCCGCGATCGTGGCGCCGGCGAGCGATACCCCGCGTCGAGCGTCCACTCCACCATGCGCCTCGACCTCGCTGACCCGCAGTTCGCAGCTTGCACCCGGCAGCTTGCACCCCGCGGATAGCAGTCCGCAGCTTGCAGTCGGCGCCTCTCAGCCGGAAGCTCTCACTCAACGCGTTCACGGTCCTCCTCGCATTCGTGGAACTCCTCAACCGTGAAAAGCAGAACGCGCGTCTGCGGCTCGCGCCACGCGCCCGCCGGCAGGCCGGCCTTCTGCACGCAGCACTGTGAGAGGAACGTCTCCGCGTCCCAGCGTTGCATCGTCGCCACCTTCGGCAGGAAGCATCCGGACTGCCCGCCGCGGTGGATGATGACGCCGTGTACGCCCGGCGTGATGTCCTGCGACGTGCGCATGGGAGTGGGCGGGGAGAGCACGGAGACTTCGATGCGAAGGGTTGGCAGCTCCGCCGCAGTGACGGGATGCGACGAAAACCGGTCATCGTGCAGGACCGCCGCGGCGGCACGCTTGACGCAGGCCGTCAGGTCCGAGGTTTCGACGATCTGCCCGACGCACCCGCGCAGCCGCTCGCCGCGGCGCAACGTGATGAACGCTCCGCCGAATCGACCCTCGATCGGCGTCGCACGCGGATCGCTGGACGCGGAAAACGGATCACAGGACCCGGCGGGCGGATGGGGCGATGCCGCGCTGAGGCGTTCCTCGATCGTAGCTCGGGCCAGCCGCACCAGCGCGGCGCCCTGCGACGGGCTGATCATGCGGGACATTATGCCTGCGCGCCGCCTGTCGAGCGAACCCGAGGCCGGTCTTGGCGGTCGGCGCCGTCCGGCGCCTTTCGAACCGTCCGGCGCAATCCGGCGGACTCGATGCGGCGGGAGCACGATGTACGCTGCGGGATTCGGCCCTGCCGCGCAGTTCAGCCTTGCCCCGATCCCTTCCCGGACGGGGGGGAAGCTTCGCACGCTACCAGCCCAGCCACATGATGGCGCGCCCGTACATGCGACGCACGTCGTCCCCCAGGAGCAGGAATTGCGCGAGCATCATGGACAGCACAGCGATGAACTGCGTGAGCCAGGCGATGGCGCGGGCGTGCGGGATGCGGAGGTAATCCGTGTAGCCGATGCGGATGGACCGCGCGGTCAGGGCCACGACCACCAGCGCCGCCGCCGCGAAGAAGAACAACTCGGGAATCGTCTGAAGCCGGGAAGGCCGTTGCGAATGCAGCGCCACGCCCGCGGCGAGCAGCACGGCGCCGAGCGCGGGATAGGTGGCGACGGCATAAGTCCAGACCCGCAGGGCGTGGACGGCGCGCACGTTGTGACGGAACATCGAGTCCGCAATGATCATCAGCGCCCCCAGCGACGCGCACGCCCAGGCGACGTAGGACAGCATGAAGAGTCCGAAGCCCGGGCTGGTGATGAGCGTCCGCAGCTCGCTCAGCAGCAACACCCACGTGGTCAGGTTCGTCGCCCCCATCCAGCCTCCCGCCGTGCCGAGCCACAACACGACGCTGACGCTCAGTGCCAGCGTGATGGCATACAATAGGACGGAG
>JADZBE010000016.1 GCA_020852275.1 Phycisphaerales bacterium | reverse complement strand
TAACCAGGACGGTATCGCTGCGTGACGGCGCGGAGGCGCCGTAGCTCGGCGCGCTGGAGTTGTCCTTCCAGCCGTCGGCGTTGTACGTGCCGTAGTTGGCGGTGTCGGTCAGGCGATGCGCCGCGTCCTCTTCCAGTCGCTCGATGCGGCTTGTTGCGGCAGGCTCGTGCGCTCCGCCGGCAATCCGATCCTCCCACGGGGATTCGTCAAAAAGATCCTCCAGGGAAGCCACTCGACCGACTCGCCGCGTCTGCCTCCAGTAGTCCACGGCCGCATGATGCGCACAGCGGCGAACGTATCGCCGCCAATCCGGTATCGCCTCGTTCACCGGTCCCTTGCCCCGCCGGATCGTCTCGTACAATGCGACGAACACGTTATTGACCACTGCGTCGGCGTCATGCTTGGGGATGCCGGCGCCTAGCACCACGATCATCGCATCGCGCCACAGGCGTCGCACCGTGCGCTCGAACTCCTCGTGGCTCCCAGCGCGTAAACGATCCAGGCGCACGCGCTGCGCGTCAAAACCAAAACTTTCAACGGAATCCCACATGATCCGCCGTGCATGTTCCCAATAAGCGAACGGTTCCTCGCCGCCGGCACAGGCGGGCTATGCGCCGGGCCTGCAGGCCGTGGCGGCACATACCGAGATCGCATGATCGAAATGCTCGGACCCCGCGACTGTCCGCCGGCCCTCCCCGTGCGACTTCGTTGAACAAAGGTTAGCCAAAGCAGCCTTCGATCGAAAGCGCCGGAATCTCAGAATCATTCCGCGACCACGTTCTTGCGGGTCAGGGCTTGGGCGCCCATGGCCGGGTTTCTCGGCTGCGATCGCTGAAATAACAGGTCGGGGCTTCGCGGCGGCGGCCATGCGGCAGAACGGTGCTCTCGCCGTCACCGGTCAGACCCGCGGCGGCGAGGGGGTGTCCACGTGGTATGGCGCCGACGACTACGCCGCCCAGGCCGATCTCACCATCCTGACCGGCAATCGGGTCGCGCTGCTGGTGCGCTACACTGACCCCGACAACTTCATGGGCGTCGAGCTCCGCGATAATGGCGACGTGAACCTCATCAAGATGCTGGACGGCAAGCAATCCACCGTGGCCTCGGGGTCATACTCCGGCAGCGCCCCCTACACCACGTACGTCCGGTGCAGCGGCTCTTCCTACAGCGTCCGCGTCGAGAACACCGATGTCACCGGCCTGCAAAACGTGTTGGATTCGGACCTCTCCTCCGGCACGGTCGGCCTGTGGTCCGAGCGGAGCGGCAAGTTCGAGGCCGTCAAGGCGGGTGTGGATTCCACGGCCGACGGCGATCTCGACGATGCGGCCGACACGCTGGTCCTCTATGACGCCTTCACCGGTACGTCGAAGTCCTTCGCATATGACTACGCCGGCAACCTCGTCGAGGATGATCGGCATCGCTACACGTATGACGCCTGGAACCGGCTGGTGAAGGCCGAGCGCGTCGCCACCGACGCCAACGGCACGGATACGACCACGCTGCACACCGCCGAATACGACGCCCTGGGCCGGCGGATCGAGAGAGTCGTCTCCAATTCCGGGGACTTGGACGGGACGTACCGGTACGGGCATAATGGCCAGCAGTTGATCGAGACGCGCGACGGCTCTGGGAATGTGCTGCTGCAGGCGTATTACGGCACGCAGTACATCGACGAGCCGGTGGCGCTCAAACTCGAGCACGGATATTGCACCGTGTCGCAGGACGCCAACTACAATGTGACCACGCTCACGGACCTCGCGGGCCGGGTGCTGGAGCGCGTGTTCTACACCGAGTACGGCCAGCCGATCATCGAATCGGAATCCTACTTTGGCGACTACGACGGCGACGGAGACGTGGACGCGACCGACGACGCGGCTCTCGGCAGCGGCCAGACGTGCTGGGGTTCCAATCCTTCCGGCGCCTGCCGCGTGTTCGACTTCAACAGCGACGGCACGCTCGACTCGGCGGATAAGACCGTGATGACCGCGCTGGTGGCCGCGCCCACAACCCACCGCATCCACCACGCCCGCCGCACCTCACCCGCAGGCAACGTCTTCCTGCACCAGGGACTCGTCTACGATGCGGAGATCGGGGCGTATCAGAACCGGGCGCGGCAGTATGCACCAGCACATCAGCGATTCATGCAGCGGGATCCGCTTATATCCCAGGATGGCGGAAGCAGCTATTGGTATGTCGGCGCAAGTCCTCTCGTATTCCTTGATCCCCAAGGGCTCACTGCGATCCCTGGCATAAATATGGCAATATGCTTCACCCTCAAGACCGTTTGCTACCGAGAGTGCTCCGCAATGTGGGGTCAAAAGAATCAAGACAACTTGGCAGCGTGCAGGGCACGATGTGACGCGACCTATCCAGCTTGCAGCGCGCCATCTGTCGCTCCTCCTTTCCCAGGCGGCGGTCCATTTGGACCTCCATGGGGGAGCGGGCCCAACAGCGGAAACTGCTGGCGCTTCGCCTGCAATGATCCACGCAAGCCCGGGGAAGACCCGAATGCTAATCCGCCGGGCGTGCCACCCCACGGAAAGATTACTTGCGCCCAGATCGAAGCAGGTCTTGCAAGCAAAGGAATCAAGCGCAAATCGGCTGGAGGATGCCCCGATAGATCAGACGAAATCTCCGTCTGGATCGACGACACCGGTAGTGGGGACTACCATTTCTACCGAAAGATCCCCGAAAGCGGCAGGTGGTGCGACAAACCCGGCGCGTTTCCTGTACACGGTTCCGACAGGCCGCCGCGTGGTGAACCGCCATACACGACACCTTGCGGTAGCTTCTGCATTCCTCGAGGAACGGATGTCGATTGATTAGGCCGACAAGGAGTTCTTTTCTAGCATGCTGCGCCGACAAAGACGATCTCGATCTCGCTCCTGGCAAGCAGGCGCCGCCCTGCTCGCAGGGAGCATCTGCTGGTGTGGAGCGGCGAGTTGCACGCCGAATCAGTCCAAGTTGTGCTGCGGTTGCCGCCGATACAGTCACATGATGACGTCTCGCGCTCCGGATGAGTCGCCAGCGGTAAAATCCGCGGAGAAATGGACATTTGAATTCAAGCCGGGGCAGTCCTATCCTGTCGACCTTGTAGCCCTGAAGTCCTGCAAGGGAGAGTTCATTGCGTTTTTGGTCTTGTCGCATGCGCCTGACTCCATGAGTCGAGCTTATACCACTCTCTTGGTGCTCGACGCTGCCAGCTACTATACAACATACGAAGGCCTGGTTGACGACTTGGCTACGCTCGCTCCCAAGACGCCCGTGTTCGGATTGAGCTTTGCCGGCATGGAAAGAAGCTACAGTAACGAGTACGGTCTCATCGCTCCCATAGAAAATCACCAAATTGAGGACATCAATAATCAGCTGATTGCTCGAGGCTCCGATGTCAGGGTCACGCGCGAAGATGGCAATACGCGCTTCGACCCATTTGGTTTTGAAACGAGAAGCAATGAGGATAATTGAAAAACCAATGTAGGCGCTGAACTTCTCACCCCCAGAGCGGCTCTTCAGCCATCGGCGCCACGACCAATTCCGACCTCACCCATGGCACGGTCGCCCTGTGGTCCGAGCGGAGCGGCAAGTTCGAGGCCGTCAAGGCGGGCGTGGATTCCGCGCCCGACGGCGATCTCGACGATGCGGCCGACACGCTGGTCATCCACGACACGTTCACCGGCACGTCGAAGACGTTTGCCTACGACTACGCCGGCAACCTCGCCCAAGACGACCGGCATTACTACGAGTACGACGCATGGAACCGCCTGATCCTCGTCCAGCGCATCGCCCCTGACGCGGTCAGCGGCACGGATACGACCACGCTGCACACGGCCGAATACGACGCTCTGGGCCGGCGGATCGAGAAAGTCGTCACCAACAGCGGCGACCTCGACGGGACGCTCCGCTATTGGTATAATGGCCAGCAGTTGATCGAGACGCGCGACGGCTCGGGGAATGTGTTGATGCAGGCGTATTACGGCACGCAATATATTGACGAGCCGGTCGCGCTCAAGCTCGAGCACGGATATTGCACCGTGTCCCAGGACGCCAATTACAACGTGACCACGCTGACGGACCTGGCCGGAAGGGTGCTGGAGCGCGTGTTCTACACCGAGTACGGCCAGCCGATCATCGAGAGCGAGTCGTACTTCGGCGACTACGACGGCGACGGCGACGTGGACGCGACCGACGACGCGGCTCTCGGCAGCGGCCAGACGTGCTGGGGCACCCCCACCGGCGCCTGCCGCGTCTTCGACTTCAACCAGGACGGCACGCTCGACGCCGCCGACGAGACGATCATGACCGCGCTGGTCTCCGCCCCGACCACCAACCGCATCCACCACGCCCGCCGCACCTCGCCCGCGGGGAACCTCTTCCTGCATCAGGGCCTGGTCTACGACGCGGAGATTGGGGCGTATCAGAACCGGGCGCGGGAGTACTCTCCTGCTCTCTCCCTATTTGCTCAGCGCGCGCCGGATGGGTACACGGATGGTCTTCATGCCTACTTTGTTGTTCGTAGATCGCCATTCGTCTTCGTCGACTGGAACGGGCTATCGGCAACGCGGGAACCGTTCGACCGCCCCCCCATCCCCATGCCGCCTCCACCCGCGCCGCCAGTGGTAGCGCCTCCTCCGGTGGTGCCAGAGCCTATCCCTGCACCAGGATTCCTTGCCCGGTGCCTCAGTTGCTTTGAGTCCGGGACGGCGGGAGTTATAGGCGCCTGCTTTTGGTTTCTCGGCCCTGGAGCTTCGGCATGTGGGAGCGCGGAGGAAGCCGCTTGCGAAGCTGAGATGGCCAAGTGGGGACGCCGCCCGTTCGGCGACCCACCCCCTCCGCCGCCTCCTCCAAAGTGCTTGCCGTGTCAGCCTCCCGTGGGTACCAAAGGGTATCGCATTGATTGGAGCGGCCCGGCACACGCCGGAATCCCCACGCCGCACACCCACCACTTTGAGGTACACCAAAGTCCACCTTCTGCGGGGTGCGTGTGCTTCTGGCACGAGACGGACAAGCATCCGACAGGTGGACCTTCTCCACGGCCCGGTGAGGTACCCATGACAGGAAGACCTGGTGGAGGCGGGGTTGCGCCCTAGAGCGAAGTGGTTCCACAAAGAAAATCAAGCAGGAAGTGCAGTCGAAGCATGAGGAATCCTCTTTGTTGATGCGGCGTCATCATTATTAGCTTACAATGGGACAATCTTGGATTGCGCGGGTTTATGCAAGCGTAGCATGAGAATAAGGATATGTATGGCATGCAAGGAAACCAATCCTATGTTCAGGTACACATCTGGAGAGGAGGTGCACGTTGGCGATGTCGTTCTTACCGGAAACAACAACAACACCGGGATAATAGAGCAAGTGCTTGAACCAGGTACCGACGAGGCGAAAGCGTTTGCATGCCCATGTGGCGGCGTCCTGATTGCCGAAGACTGGAATGGTCAGAAGGGCTATTTGTCAATAGAAATCCCCAAGGACTCTTGTTGGGAGGATGTGTCTTTTGTAAGGCGCGCACCGAGCGGCGGTGGCTAATTTGAAGAAAGCACAATCCAATTACGACGTTGTCCACCGATTGCGCTCCAGGCTCTGCATCAAGACGCGGTCCGCATGTAGCTGTTACTATTCTGAGCTTGAACGCGGCCACGTTTGCCTACGACTACGCCGGCAACCTCGTCCAAGACGACCGGCATTACTACACGTACGACGCATGGAACCGCCTGATCCTCGTCCAGCGGATCGCCCTTGACGCGGTCAGCGGCACGGATACGACCACGCTGCACACGGCCGAGTACGACGCCTTGGGCCGGCGGATCGAGAAGGTCGTCTCCAATTCCGGGGACTTGGACGGGACGTACCGGTACGGGTATAATGGCCAGCAGTTGATCGAGATGCGCGACGGCTCGGACAACGCTCGAACAGAGCCGCGCCCGTGAGGAAGCGGGCTCCTCGCGGCACGCAGTACGTGGACGAAATCGTGGCGCTGAAGCTCGAGCACGGATATTGCGTCGTGTCTCAGGACGCCAACTACAACGTGACCACGCTGACGGACCTGGCCGGAAGGGCTGCTCACTCATCATCCAACCTTGCCCTTGCCAATCCCACCGCGTGACCGCCGGAGTGGCGGCTTGCGCGTCCGACGGGTGCGGATAAAAATCCGCCGACCACGTTCGGATGTGACGGAAGACCGCGCCGCCGAACGGAAGCTCGAAATCCGTCGCCTGGATCAACGGCAGCCCACTCACCAGGTCCACGACCCCCCCATGAAGCGGCCGCTGAGGAAATGGGCTGGGCCCTTGGAACCCATCCGTCCGGGGAGGAAGAAGCGGCAGAGAACTCGTGAGCGGATCCGTGCTCCGCGGCGGAAACTCCGGCGGACCGAACCCACAGGACACGTCGAAATGCAAGGGCCAGACGGTACGGATGGGCGGTTCGCTCTCTTCGGGGCACTCACCCTGTGCGAAATCAGGCCCGCAGCGCGAATCGGGACAAGGCTCCTGCCGACCCATGGCGGACCCGGCGAGCATAAAACTCAGCGCGCCCAGCGCCGCTGACAACACGCGACCGCGCGCGCCGATCGCTCGCACAACCGACCTTGCCCAATCGCAACCGTACATGGCCTTCTCCTCCCATTATCCAAGGGCCGGCCCGCAGCGTCGAGAGCCTCGATACGGCGAGCCTCAAACGATCCGCTATTGAGAATTCAACGATTCCGCATCTTCAGCCTGCCTTGGCGACCCACTGCACGTGGGCGACCGCAGTCGACGGCGGGTGGCGACCGTCGGCGGCTGTCGACGGCGGCCAACTCGTCCGACTATCGGGCACGAGGCCTGCGCGAGAAACACAAGCGAAACAACTGCGCGGGCTGACAGCCGCGCTGCGCAGGTGCGATCGCCCCGCCGGTTTGCGCGCCGGCCAAAGATCGCCGCTGCGATTCTTGCGACTCGTTCCCCCTGCGCTGCTTGCACCGCGGTGCCTTCGGGAGGCCGCGTCGGCGGACGGGGTTTGGATGCTCGGTTTCGGTGCGTAAGCTACGTCCTGCACGCGGCCTCGCCGCCGATGGCGGGCCACGAGGCATCGAGATTTCAACGTGCTGTTGACACTAACCACAACCCGCCCACCCGCCACCGACCTCGGCTGGCTGCTGCACAAGCACCCGGCCAAGGTGCAGATGTTAGAGCTGGCATTCGGGCGTGCGCACGTCTTCTACCCGGAGGCGACCGAGCGGCGCTGCACCGCGGCGTTGTTGCTCGATGTCGATCCGATCGGGCTGGTGCGCCGCCGCGGCGGACCGGCGGGCGAAGGCTTCTCACTTCAGCAATACGTGAACGATCGGCCGTACGTCGGCAGCAGCTTCATGAGCGTCGCGATCGCGCAAGTGTACGGTTCGGCGCTCGGTGGGCGTTGCAACGACCGGCCAGAACTCGTGAACGAGGTCTTTCCGCTGGAAGCACACCTCGCCGTGCTGCCGTGTCGTGGGGGTGAGGTGTTCTTGCGGCGCTTGTTCGAGCCGCTGGGGTACGAAGTCTCGGCTGAACGCCATGCGCTCGACGCGAAGTTCACGGACTGGGGCGACAGCAGCTACTTCACGGTGACGCTGCGCGGAAAGAGCCGGCTCCGCGACCTGCTGACGCACCTGTACGTGCTGATCCCGGTACTCGACAACGACAAGCACTACTGGGTCGGCGACGACGAAGTGGACAAGCTGCTGCGCAGGGGCGAGGGTTGGCTTGCAGCCCATCCCGAGCGCGAGGCAATCACCCGCCGCTACCTCAAGCATCAATGGAGTTTGGCGCGCGAGGCGCTGGCCCGGCTCGCTGAGGAGGATCAACCCGACCCCGACGCCGAGCACGTGCAGCGTGAACTGGAGGAAGAGACGCTTGAGGCGCAGGTGCAGATTGCGGCAGCGGCGCAGGTGCAGATTGCGGCAGTTGCGCAAGTGCAAATTGAGCCGCGCGATGACGCAGCGGGTGACGCCGTCGGGCCGGATGCGATGGCGCGGGACGCATCACCATCGGATGCAACGGCGCGAGCCGCCGCAGGAGCGGGCCTTTCACGCGCCGTCTTGCCGGACGATGCGGGAACGAGCATTTCAGACGCCTGCGCGCCCACCGATGCGGGTGCGGCCTTCTCAGACGACTCGATGCGGGCCGATGCTGAAATCGACTCGGCCGACCGGCCCGAGCGCGGCCCGACGCTCAACACCCTGCGGCTCGCGACGGTCCTCGCCGCCTTGCGGGGCTGCCAGGCCCAGTCGGTGGTTGACGTCGGCTGCGGCGAGGGCAAGCTGCTGCGCCTGCTGCTGGACGACCAGGGAGCGTCAGCCTCCGGCCGGCCGCAGTTCGAGCGCATCGTGGGCATGGATGTCTCGCTGCGCTCGCTCAAGATCGCCGCGGAGCGCCTGCGGCTGGAGCGCCGACGTCCAAGCTCGCGCCGCGCTCGTCACCGGCTCGCCCACGCTGTACGACCCGTGGGGTTCGGGCCTGCTGTTCCTGCCGCGCGATAAGGTCAGCGTGCAGCCGGTCGGCGACCTGCTGTGGGAGGGCGTCGTCCGCTACGGCACGGTCCCGCAGACCAACGAGAGCGTCTTCTCCTTCGACACCGGCGGCGGCGCGCAGCACATCACGCAGAGCCTGGCGAATGTTGCCCGCTACGCGCCGCCCGGCCAGACCGCGCCGAACTTCAAGGGCGCGATCGGTGTCACCGCCGACAGCGTCGAAGGCGTGGACATCACCGTGCCGGTGTACCACTTCGCCGAGACGCACTACCTGCCCGACGCGGTCGTCACGCTGGCGTACAAGCTGACGCTGTTCGCGCTGACCGGGCGTGTGAACAACTCGGCCTTCAAGGGCTTCGCCGCCGGCGAATGCCTTTTCCTCGGCGCGGCCGGCACGAAACGCGGTAGCGGCGATTGGGAGATCGGCTATCGCTTCGCTGCCAGTCCGAACGTCACCGACCTGACCGTCGGCGACATCACCGGGATCAACACGAAGGATTCACACCTCTGGGTGTGTGCGCTATGCATCAATCCCGATGATGAGCACTGGAATGTCGATGTTCGAGACGCCGCGCGCCTCCAAGTCCCAGAGGAACTGCTCGAAGTACGAGACCCCCGTGGACATTTCGTTGGCGAACGCCTTCACGGGGACAATCTCGACCCCGCAGTCGATGTGCTTCAGATTCTTGAAGATGGTCATCTTCGCGCAGACGTTGTAGACCATGAACGCGTACTTGCCGAATTGCACTTCGACGCCGAGGCTCGACTTCACGAAGTCCATCTCGCGGAACGCGCCTCGATTGTCAGGCCGAACCGCGTACTCCGGTACGTAGTAGGAGCTTGAATACTCGCAAGGCACGCGGACAGGTGCCCAGCCGCGCTGAAGGAACTCGGTCTTGAAGGCCCGATTGATGGAGCGCGGATCGAAAAGCATGCGCCCCGGCATGGTTTTTTCCTTGCTGACCTTGACCTTGTGCTTGCTCGCATTCAGAACTGCTGAGCGGCTCAGCCTGTCGGGCGCTCGGAGTCGATGACTCGCGCGAATACTTGCACATCGTCGTCGTTCGGGTCGGCCTCGCGCCGCAGGGCTCCGGCGTATGCGATGGCGTCAGCTTCGGTCGAAAAACAGGCCGCGCCCGCCGCAGTTCCGGACATTACATCGACGACGACATAGACCGGGCCGATCATGTCATGCTGCGTGGCCATCTGTTACTCCCTTCAGTAGGCGAGAGTGCCAGTCGAGCACGTTGACATACTCCAGGAAGCTCACCAATTCTGACAGCCCGCTCCTCCTGAACGTCGGGCGGGACGCCTGCCGCGAAAACACAGCTCGTCTCACGTCGTTCGACACGATATGGAACCGCGACAGCGCTGGATTGGTCAGCAAGAGGTCGTTGAAGCGCAATAGCCCGGAGTAGATTGGAGTTGAGTGTTCTACCTCAAACAGACCCTCAATGCGGCTCGTCGAGGCCGAACTCCATACGACGTCCACCTCACACAGGATCGAAGCCACGTCATCGAATCCCGGCGGTATCCGGTGTGCGACGTTGTAGCGAGGCGTCATGGTCCAGTCCAGCGTTGCGACGTCATGGTCGGGTATCCAAACTTCGTATCCCTTGAGGCGACCAACTCCGCCAAGCAGCGTCTGCACCTGAGAGTGGGTCAGCGCGCACGGCGCGCGGAGCCGGTCGCTGTCGATGCTCAGCTCCAGCGCTCCCATCCCGACGTATCCTTCAACGTTAAAGCGCCCCTTGCGCGCGATGTAAAGCTGGCGCGAATCTTCCTGGGAAATCAACTGGACCTTGTACTGGCCATCTGATGCCGGCTCTGCCGAATGGAACACTTCCTCGAAATCAGCAAACGGAACAAAAATCGGCGGACTGCCGTCGTCGACCAGCAGGCAAAGAAACGAGTTGCGCCCTTCCAACTGCTTCAAGTCTACGTCGCGCAGTCCAAAGAATGTGCGTCCCCGTTCGTGAACCTTCGAATAGCGGAAATATATGATCGCAGCATCCTCGCCGACGACAAACAGCGACTGGCTCCCGGAAAGGCGACGCAATTCGCCGAATCGCTCGCGAAGCGTTTGGAGTAGCTGCGCTTTGTGCAGGTTCGCCATTCGTCGATCGACCCATCAATGCCGCACTACGCCGCCGCGCGAGTCCTGTCGTTCGACGGCACGCGGATGTCGTCGAGATTGAACGTGTACGAATCGCCCTTGGTGAACCACAGCAGCACTTCATAGCGGCCCGAAAAACGCTTGCTGGCGTGCAGGCCGTGGGCGAAGTGCCAGACGATTCGATTGCGCAGGCGAAGGCCGTGCTTCTTGAAGAACGGGTAGTAGAAGATGTCGAGCGGGAATACTTCCGAGTCCTCGACGTAGTTGCCCACCTGCCAGCAGAGCGAGCCGCCGGTTTTCAGCACGCGGACAAGCTCATCGACAATCGGCGCGAGTGCCCGAAGATACCGGTCAAGCTCGGTCGCCTTCTCGTAATCCTTGCCGATGTTGTAGGGCGGGGAAGTGATGATAAGCTGCATGCTGCCACGCGGCAGCGTGCGGAGCGTTTCAAGGCAGTCGCCCGGTGCGACGACGACCTCGGCTTCGGGCGAGAATTCGGCGGCGATCGTCGGCGCGCCGAACAGCGGCTGCTCATCAGCGTATGCGGGCTTGTTCATCGGTGGTCGATTTTGAGCGCTGGGCTGCGCTGCGCCAAGCGCGAAGTTCGTTGCGGCGGTTTCCGGCTCATCCGGGGCCGTCCCCGCACCGTCCCGGCCAATCCACGGTCGGGTCGTGCCAACCGCCACGCCGCCCGTGCCGGTCCCCGGATTATCCGGGGAAGCCCCCGACAGCAGTGTGGAAGCCCCGGCGGGGCTGGATATCTGCCCGAATCGGCCGGATAATGGCCCGGCAATGACGGGCCGGTCTACGGCGGTGTCGTGGAGGTTCCCGGAATGCCCGATCCGACGCCGGTTCCGGCTCAGAAGGCTCACAAGGGCGGCGGAGGTCGCCGCGGCCGAACATCAGGAGCACCCATGGCGAACGATTACATCCCGCGCGGCGACGCCGAATTCAACGGCTGGCTGGCCAACTTCGTGACGTACGCGAACGCGAACCTGGCCGGGCTGGGGCTGGTCGCGGGCGACATGACCCCGGTCACGACGGCGCAAACGACGTGGAACAGCAAGTATCCGGCGCACATCGCCGCCGCGGCCGCCGCGGTTTCGGCCCGCGAGGGCAAGGACATCGCGCGAACCGGCGTCGAAGCCGCGGTGCGGCCGCTCGTGCGGCGCTTGCAGGCATCGCCCAGCGTCGATGATACCGAGCGCGCCGCGCTCGGGATCACGGTGCCCGACAAGGAGCCGTCGCCGGTCGGCCCGCCGACGACGCGCCCGGTCGCGACGGTGGACGCTTCGCAGCGCTTGCAGCACACCATCGACTTTACGGACGAGACCACGCCCACGCGGCGGGCCAAGCCCGCCGGCGTGATCGGCGCTGAGCTTTGGGTGAAAGTCGATGGTCCGCCGCCGGTCGATCCCGGCGAACTGACGTTCCTCGCCGTCGATACGCGCGCCCCGTACACGCGCGACTACGACGGCGCGCAGGGCAACAAGATCGCGCACTACATGCTGCGCTGGATCAACTCGCGCGGGGAAGTCGGACCGTGGAGCGCGACTGTGAGCGCGACGATTGGGGCCTGAGGGGCATGGCGAGTGACGAGAGCGCGTAGAATCGTGCTCGCCTGAACTCGGCGTGACGAGCGATGAGGAGAGTCAAAGGTGGCATTGCCCGACAGCTACACCTTCAAGGCGAACGCGATTCCTGCGTACTTCGACGCTCTTCTCGGCGCGCAGCCGCCGGAGCGCTTCTCCGTGAAGTTCCTTGAGAATCTGGGCTTCAAGTCGACCAATGATCGGCTTTTTATTGGCATACTGAAGGACTTGGGTTTCCTGAATCGCGACGGCGCGCCGCAACCGCGCTACTTTGAATTCTTGGATCGAACACGGGCCAAGCAAGTCCTCGCCGACGGTATACGCGAGTCCTTCTCCGATCTATTCGCGATCAACGTGCAGGCCCACGAGCTATCCCTGCCGGACGTCAAGAACAAGCTTCGAACCCTGTACGCGGGCAAGAAGACGGATCTGGTAATCGGGAAAATCGCAAATACATTTCGTGCTCTTTGCGACTACGCAGATTTTTCGGCACCGCGACCTGCCAAGCGCGCCGAAGGCGTCGCTTCGAACGAGAAAAAGCCGGACCAGCAGGCGAGCCAAGACAAGCACGAGGAGACCCCCGCGGCCCTCGGCCAAATTCGCGTATCAGGTCTCCAGTACCACATCAATATCGTTCTTCCCGACACTCGTGATCAGGCAGTCTACGACGCCATCTTCAAGAGTCTCCGGGACCATCTCGCATGAAAGATGCTGACCTTTACTCGTTCGTGTATCGGGGCGTGCTAACCGAGGAGGCGCTCGACAAGGCCGGGCGCCGTCGACGAAGCCACTTCGGCTCAGAGGATGCACGCGCGGTGCAAAGATCGCTCTCCTTTGACTACTTGGATTCCGACCTGCTGGTTGAGGCGCAGCGAATGTCCGTCGTATACGCCGCGCTCCACGCCTTCGAGAACGCCGTTCGAATCACGGTGACCAAGGCAATGGCCGAGAAACACGGTGAGTCGTGGTGGGACAAGGTCCCGGAGCGAATTCGCAAGATGGCCAAGTCGAGAATGGACGAGGACTCCAAGTTCAGGTGGCACGGCGCGCGGGGCGCGACGGAGGTCAATTACTGCGACTTCAGCGACCTTTCTTCGATCATCGTCACGAACTGGGAGGTCTTTGATGCTCTTCTTGGCAACATGGAGTGGGCGAAGGCTGCCCTGAACGCGCTTGAGAAGTCGCGCAACATCGTAATGCATGGGGGAACCTTGGCAAAAGAGGACATCGAGCGAATCGGAATGAACATTCGCGACTGGATCCGGCAGGCAGGGTAAGAGGGCGCGTGGATGCGTTGTCCCGAGAAGCGCCGCCGCTTCGTGGCTCCGTCGGTTCGTCGCTTTAGTCACCGCCAAGATGCCGATGCTCCCCGCACGCCGTACTACCCATCCCGGCGTCAGGTGACGCTTCACGCACTTCAACCCATACATCAACGGCCTGCCGGAGATGCGGTTCGCGGGCGGGGACGCCCACGCTACCCACGGCGGCGTCAACGTGCGGCACGGCGCCGACTTCTACCAGTTCGACGGCGGCGATGGCGTCTCAGCCCGAGCTGATCAACATGTGCCGCTGGATTCTGTCGTGGTTCGGCGGCGACTGTTGCGGCGGTGAGTTCGACACCTGTGCCGAGACCGACGACCGCAGCGACGTGTTTCATCACAACCCGCGTTTCCGCGGCGGCGACGAAGGGCTGTGCTGCATCCCGATGCCGATCCGTTTCCGCTGGTCCGGGTCGAACGTCCATCCGCACTACATGACCGGCGGCAAGGGGCTGGTCGGTGCACCTACGCCCGATCCGCGCCCGCCCCCTTCCACATGCTCGCGACGGAAGGGCGCGTCCATATGGATCATGACCACGCCTGGCACATGGACACGCTGGCGAAAGCCTGTGCCGCTGATCCGGGGGTCTTGCGCGCAACGCCGTACAAGATCGTCGACCTGACCGACGATGCCGCCCAGCGCGAGGGCATCGCGTGGTGGATGGAGCTGACCGCGCGTGGCGGCGAGGGCATGGTCGTCAAGCCGTACGATTTCATCGCTCGTGGCCGGCGCGGCCTCGTGCAGCCGGCGATCAAGTGCCGCGGGCGGGAATATCTGCGCATCATCTACGGCCCCGAGTACACGCTGCCCGAGCACCTCGAGCGACTCCGGACGCGCAGCCTGAACCGCAAGCGGGCCCTCGCCCTCCGCGAGTTCGCGCTGGGCATCGAGGCGCTCGAACGCTTTGTTCGCGGCGAGCCACTGCGGCGCACGCATGAATGTGCCTTCGGCGTGCTCGCCTTGGAAAGCGAACCCGTCGATCCGCGATTGTGATGGCGGACATACACAACCATTCTGTTAACGCCCCGCGCAGGTAACAAGCAGGGGGCCGCGCGGGTCCGACCTGCCACACGACGCACCCGGTCGCGAAGCGATGGTCGCTGCGGGCATCCTCCGCATTGAGAGATGCTCATGGCCACTCGCCGCGTCCCTTTCGATCCTGCCGACCCAGCCGACCTTCATCCCGTGCGGCAACCGCGCGATGTTGTCCCGATTCTCGCGGCGGATCCAGGCGCCGGTCGCGGGCGTTTCGGGCGCTCCCGCGGTCGCGGAAGACGGGACGATTCTGCGCAGCGTGCAGCCGCGTTCGTTTCTCGCCACGCACCCGGATGGGAGGGATCGCTGGATGCTGACGATCGACGATCCAGCCTTCGTCGCGAGCCGATATTCCCCCGCGATCGCCCTGGACGGCACCGCGTACTTTACCGGTCGATTCAGCGCCTCCGACCCGGCGGTCATAGCCGTTGCACCAGACGGCACGGAGCGTTGGCGCTTCAGCGAGCCGCTCGGGGGCGCCGAACTGCGGCCCATCCTGGACGGGGACGGCAGCATCCTGTTCTCGACGACCGCCGGCCGGGTCATGGCGATCTCAGCTCAGGATGGCTCAGAGCTATGGAGGCTGGACCTGCGCGGGCGCGCGCCCGAGCGCCGGATCATCGTATCGCGGGACGGAGGGAGCCAGATCATCGACGACCAACTCCCCCCGATCCAGAGCCGGATCGACCTGCAGGACGTGCAGTCCTTCATGCGATCGTTCACCGGCGAAGACGCGACGTTGCCGCAGTGCCGGTAGCGAAGGCGGCATTTACGAAGCAACGCGCGGCGATTCACAAGCCCCGAACTAGGTTCCGCGATCCTCCACCGGCGAACGATTCTTGATCCCGCCCGGCGACCGGTCCCCCGGCCCGCCCGGCGGCATGGCGAAGCGGGCGAAGCGGACCATGATGGCGTCGGCCAGCCGATGGGAAGCGCGGCGGATGAGGGCGATGGTGTTGCCCTCCGCCGAGAGGACGACTTCGCGCCGACGGCGGCGCGACGCCTTCACCACGGCGCGGGCGACGCGCTGCGGCGAGTATTGGGTCCTGGCAAGCCGCACGGCGCGGACGTTGACGCTGGCGGCGTTCTCGAAGAACGGCGTGCGCGTCGACCCCGGCGCGACGCTGATGACGTCCACGCCGGCTCCGTGCAGTTCCATGCGCAGACCCGCGGAAAAGTTCAGCACGAACGCCTTCGTTGCGCTATAAGCCGTCATCCGCGGGATCGGCTGGTAGCCCACGACGGAGGCGATGTTGATGATCTGACCGCCGCGCCGCTCGAGCATCCGCGGCAGCACCAGTTTGCACAGCGCCACCGGCGCCAGCACGTTCAGCTCCAGCATCGCCCGAACATTCGCAAGCGGCATGTCCGCTACCGCCCCAAAGCTCGCCCACCCGGCGTTGTTGATCAGCACGTCCACCGGGCCGAAACGCTCCTCCGCCGCGCGCACACCGGCTTCCCGCTGCGCGGCGTCCGTCACATCGAGCGCCACGGGCATCACGCGGTCGTCCCCGAGGCGCCGGGCGAGTTCGTTGAGAAGATCGATCCGCCTCGCAGCCGCGACCACACGCGCTCCAGCGGTCGCGAACGCCTCCGCGCAGGCTGCGCCGATGCCGCTGGACGCGCCCGTGATGAACACCACTTTGTCAAGAAGGTCGTAGCTCACCCGTCGTTTGACGCCTCCGGCGACCGCGCGAAGAATGCCTCATCGTAAAGGCGCAGACCGCTTGCGGCCAACCGGGCGACGGAGGAGGCACTGTATCCGTCTGCATGACCGAGCCGCGACCGCGAGGGAGCGAACCGAGCGGCGCAGATTCGGGATCGATTCCGCAAGCAGCGATCGGCGAGTTCGCTTGCTGACGCGCGCGGCTCTCAAAAGCACGCGCCCGGGCGTCCAAACTGAGACACGACCACGGAAGCGGGGCGATCGTCGTAGCGCGCCCCAACCCGTTCACTACAGCGGAAGCAGTACGCCAGATGGGATGCTCGCCTTCCGACTTCAGCACATGGCAAGGTTGAGTCGGGGCGCGCACGCCGTTCGCAGCGAGATTCGAAAGGTCCGGCAGCACTCCCGCCGCGGAGCGACGGACGACCCGGGGACGGGCGACCCACAGTGGGTGGGTGGCGTGACGGCGGAGGAACTCCATGATGTTGACGCTGACGTTTCTGGGAGTCGGCTCCGCCTTCGCACGGCGGAACCTCCAGTCCAACGCGCTGGTCGAGGCCTGGTCGCGCGCTCCACAGGAGCAGCCCTTCCCGGATGACAACCTGCTCATCGACTTCGGCGGCACCGGACCTACGGCGCTGCACCAACTCAAGGTGCAGGCGGGATTCGAGTACCTCGATCGCGCCGGTCGAAACAACTATCTGGCGATCCGCCGGCTCTTCCTGACGCACCTGCATGCCGACCACGTCGGAGGCGTCGAAGAGCTGGCGTGGTCGGCGCTGGCGCAGCGCGGCGGGCCGGGCGCGGCGGCGGCCAAGAGCGGTGGACCGGGGCGGGCGTGTCCCGGTCCCGAGCTGCTCGTGCCGGATCCTCTCCTGCCGGCGCTGTGGGACCACACGCTCAAGGGCGGACTGGGAGCGATGGAAGGCCGGACGCTGGAGCTGTCCGACTTCTTCACCGTGCGCCCGCTGTCCGTCGGTCGCGGTCCGGGGCAGCCCTTCCGCCTGATGGACCGGTACGAGCTGCGCCCCATCCCCACGGATCACATCCGCATCCAGAGGAAGTACGATTGGCCTTCCTACGGGCTGCTGCTGACGGACAGGCACAGCGGCGAAACGGCTGTTTTTTCGGGCGATACACGGTTCGAGGCGTCGATCCTCGCGCCGCTGCTTTCGACGGCGCGCGCGAGCTTCCACGAGGTGCAGCTCGAGCCGGGCCCGCAGCCGGTGCATGCGCTGCTCGACGAGCTGGCCGCGCTGCCGGAGGCGATCACGCGCCGGGTGCGGCTGTACCATTATGGGGACGAGTGGGACGAGCCGAGGTTCGCCCCGGCGGCGCAGAAGTTCGCGGGCTTCGCGGCGCCGTTCGAGCGCTACACCGTGTTCGCGTAGCGCCGGATTTCCCTGTGTTTACAGCCTTTTTCGACGCGCGGCGCCCGATGCGGAGGGTGCTCCGCGGCGCTGTGAGATGCGCCGGCGTGCGGCGGTGCGGCGCTCGCGCCTTTCCGACCTGAGAAAATTTTTTCCAAAATCTTGAATTTTGGTCGAGACTTCACGAACTCGGATGTTATACTCCTGCGCCCATTCGCGCGAGCGAACGGGGCATCGGCGTTTTTGGGGTTAAGAGTCACAAGACGTTAGGAGGCCACATGAATGCCCAACTTTCATCAGCACCTGATCTTTAATGGGGTCGTGGACCATGTTCCCGCCTCGGCCGACGCATGCCGTCAATGGCTGGACGCGCTCGTGCCGAAGATCCACATGACGACGCTGGTCCCCGCCAGTGCCGTGTACTGCGACGATCCGGGAAACGAGGGCGTCACCGGCGTCGTAGTCATCTCCACCTCCCACGCGGCGTTCCACTACTGGGAACCGGGATCGGAGAATCCCAACCGGCTGTCGTTCTGCCTGTACTCCTGCGCGCCGTTCGACCCGCAGGCGGTCGTCGATCACATCGACGAGTTCTGGTCCATCCAGGATTGCAGGTGGCGCATGTTCGACAGGGTCTGGGACATCGTGGACGTTTCACCCCACATGGAGCTTGCGGCGGTGTAGGCGTCTTCGCTTTCCTTCTCATGGCACGAACCACTTCCGGCACGGCTCGACCGCGCAGCGCGTGTTGACCGCCGGCCCGGAATGCTGACTCGATGCGCCTTTTCATGGATGTGAGGAGCCGGGATCGGAGAATCCGCGCGCCGCGCCGATCACCCGGTGCGACCCATTCGCCACCCATACTCGCTCCCGCAAGCGGGAAGGGATCCGACTGTCATAAGTCCTTGGCGCATGGGGTCGCCACGTCATTCCCGCGCAGGCGGGAATCCAGACGGTGGCTTGCCGTGCGCCCTGGACCCCCGCCTGCGCGGGGGTGACGGCGCCCACGCTTGGACTCGAGTCCCGCCACGTCCTGGTGGCGCACCCTGTTGAGGTGGAAGCGCCGACGGTCGATAACTTCCTTGACGCGGCGCCGCGGATGGACGGGCATCCCGACGGCAGACCGCTGGAGGGAACCGGCACGTGATCAAGGTGATCTGCGTCTGCGGCGCGCGACCCAACTTCATGAAGATCGCGCCGCTCATGCGCGCGTTCCAGGCCTCCGGACGGATTCACACGACTCTCGTTCACACCGGTCAGCACTACGACGAGCGCATGAGCCGCCTGTTCTTCCGCGACCTGGGCATCCCGCGCCCCGACGTGGATCTCGAAGTCGGCTCCGGCTCCCATGCCGCGCAGACGGCCGAGGTCATGAAACGCTTCGAGCCGCTGTGCCTCCGCGAGAAGCCGGACTGGGTCGTCGTCGTCGGCGACGTCAACAGCACCCTGGCCTGCGCGCTGGTGGCCGTGAAGCTCGGCATCCGCGTCGCGCACGTCGAGGCGGGTCTGCGCAGCTTCGACCGCACCATGCCGGAGGAGATCAACCGACTCGTCACGGACGCGGTCAGCGATCTGCTGCTCGTCACCGAGCCGTCGGGCGTGGAGAACCTCCGCGCCGAGGGCATGGAGGCCTCGCGCATCCATCTGGTTGGCAACGTGATGATCGACACGCTGTTGAGCAACCGCCGCCGCGCGGAGGAATCGCGGATCCTCGAAGACCTCCGACTCGCCGCCGGCGCGTACTACCTCGTGACCCTGCATCGCCCGAGCAACGTGGACTCGCGCGAGACGCTGGCGCCGATCATGGACGCCCTGATTCACCTGGCGAGGGAACGATGCGTCGTCTTCCCCGTCCACCCGCGAACGCGAAAAAACCTCGAATCGTTCGGGTACGCCGAGCAGATCGACCGGCTGGCCAACTTCCGCCTGATCGAGCCGCAGGGCTACTTGGACTTTCTCAAGCTGACGGCGCACGCGTTCGCCGTGCTCACCGACTCCGGCGGCGTGCAGGAGGAAACGACCCTCCTCGGCGTGCCGTGCTTGACCCTGCGGCGGAACACGGAGCGCCCCATCACCCTGACGGAAGGCACCAACCGCCTCGTCGAGCCGACGCGCGAGGGCATCCTCGCCGCCTGCTCACAAATCCGCGACCGCAACAACTCGCCTCCGCGCATGCCCCATCTCTGGGACGGCCAGGCCGCCGAGCGCATCTGCACCGTTCTGCTCGATGCCTCTCGGCTAGTTTCAGCGTGAAGCGCCGCGCCGCAGGCGGGATCGCTTCCGCGCGGGTGGGTCGCGCTGGGCCGCCAAGTCGGCCGGCGGCGTACATGAATACCGAGTGTTTCAACCGATCAAAAGATCGAGACATAAGGCGTTTTCCTCTTGAAGCGCAGGTTGCAGGCGTTAGAGTCCACTTCACCATTACCGATCGCACCTTGCGCAGGCGAAGCGTCTCGGTCGATCAGGCAGGGTTCGCGCGGCGCTAAGGCGAATGGGCCGGTTCGCGCGCGAACCTGGAGGGGAGATCGCACGAGGTGAATCAACCCGCCCGTATTCTCGTTGCCGACCAGGACGTGCTCTTGGCCGATGCGCTGATTTCCTGCCTTGGACAACGCCCTTCGTTCATTCCCGTCGCGCGAGCCGCGCAAACCTCGGATCTGCTGGACATCGCGCTGCGCGCCGAAGTGCACCTCGTGGTGCTAAGCGCCTCGCTGCCGCCGCTGGGCGGGCTTTCCGCCCGTTCAAGGCTGGCGGTCACGCGCCCCGCCATACGGTTTGTCCACCTGAGCCTGCATCCGATCGACACGTACCTTGAGGAGATTCTCAAGGACGAGCACAGCGGCTACGCTGTCCGCGCCGACGGGCTGGAGGCGTTGATGGCCGTGGTGTCGGAGGCGGCCCAGGGGCGGACCGCGTTCTCGCCGTCGGTGCGCGAGCGGCTCGCCGCGGGGACGGTGAAGGTGGCACAGCCGCAGAAGAACTCGCGCCTGTCGCAACTCACGCAGCGGCAGGTCGAGGCCGTGCGCCTTGTCGGCAGCGGGCTCAGTTACAAGGAAATCGCGCGGGCGATGGGCATCGAGCGCAAGACGGTGGACAACCACATCACGTCCGCGATGCAAAAGCTGGACATCCACAACCGCGGGCAGCTCATGATCTACGCCTTCCGGGAGGGGCTGGTCGAACCGGGCATGCTCGACTGGGTCGAAGGCCGCCCGCCCGCCCCGCAAGGTCAAGTCCAGCTTCGCGCCTGAGGACTGAGCGAGTTCAACTCGTCAGGGTTGGCGCATCGGAAAGTCCCGGGATCCTCGCCGTCATGGGTCGCGCGACAGACTGCATCAGAAACAAATCGAAGCTCGTGGCGGGAGAACGAGGGAGACGGTCTAGCGTAGTTGCCAGCCGTGAACCGAGCGAGAAACGCGGCCTCGGGCGTGCGAAACCGGGCCGCTCGCCAAGCGTGATGGATTCCGTACTCTCCTAGCAGATGCAGGCTCAGCCCTGACCGTTGCATCGCCATGCTTCCAGCCGGTCCACGACGGGCAGGTTGCTCGGCAATCCTCGGGGGTGCGTCCTGATTTCGTTTGCCGTAAGCCAGGCCATGGCGGCGATTTCGCTCTCGCGCGCATGGAACTCCCCCGCGACGTGTTCGACCAGCCAGATCGCCAGCATCACGTCCGTTCTGCCCGCCACCGCGCCAAGGCGATGAAACGGACGGACGTGGATGCCAAGCTCCTCGTGCAGTTCGCGGACGACGGCGCGACGCGCGTTCTCGTTCGGCTCGATGTGCCCGCCGGGAAAGCACCAGGCTCCGCCCAGCGCCACGCCCGGCGCCCGCTGAATGAGCAGGTATCGGTCCGCGTCGTGCAGGATGCCAATCACGCCGCGGCGGATGGGAGGCTTCTGACTGCGGGCAAGAAGCGGAAGCTCTTGCGAGGCGAGCGGAAGCACTTCCGAGGCGAGCCGAAGCTCTTGCGAGGCGAACTGAAGCTCTTGCGGGACGTGCGGACACGCCCCCTCGACGGTCGCTTGCGAATTGGACATTGGAAGGTGCGCCCGCTCCATACGAGCATTGCACGCGCGAACGGGCTGACCTGTCAAACGCCGACCCGCAGCCCCGGCCTTTGGGGGACGCAACGCGCCCATCAGGGAGGTTCGGTCCCCGCCAGCCACGAACGCCATGACTCGATCGCCGCCTGCACGGACTCCTCGTCATCAAAGCGGTATTCGAAGTCGCGCCCGGTGATAGCGCGCAGCGCGGCGGCGGCGTCCTCGCCCACGACATGCCGCGCGGGCAATTCGAGCGACCACCCGGAAGCGCCGTGCAGCTCGGACTCGATGCGCGGCACAAGCTGCGGAAAGATCGCCGCCTGGTGCTCCTCCATCAGCGTTTGCCCGTGGAACACCGCCGCGTCCGCCAGTGCTTCCACGAGACTCGGCACGCACTCAACTCGACGCGAAGCCGCGATTTCCTCGATAATCTGAACGCGCACGCCCGGAGAGGGATGCGTGCGGAGTGCCTCGCCGAGCCGCTGCCACATGGAATCCGTGTTGAGCCGCGCCATCGCCGAGACCGCGATCCGGCCAAGCCGCTCGTCGCCGGATTGCAGGATCGTGGTCAGCGCATCTGCCGCCAGCGCGGCCGGCTGCTCCCCCATCGCTCGAACGGCGCAGGCGCGCAAGGCCGGGTTGGTATCGCCGGCGGCTCGAACCAGCGCGTCAACCGCTCGAGGATTTGCGACCTTCCCCAGCGCCGCGATCACTTCGACCTTGACCGGATCCCCACCCTCAACGAGCAGGGCCTCGAGTGACGGCAGCCCCGCTGACCCCAGTGCCGCCAGGTGAAGAGCGCACCGCCGGCGTTCAGCTTCTGAATCCGCCTGGATGAGGCCATGTCGCCACCGCCAGGCTCGAAGCGAATCCCGGTTCGCCAAGGCAACCAGCGTTGCAGCCAACATCAACGCGACGATGATCTTGTGGCCGCGCGTGAAACCCACCCGCGCCGCGGCGCACTGCTGGCTGGAGGATTGATAGGCCATGATCGTCCGGCTCACCCGTGCCGCGGAGATCGGGCCACCCGCCCCGCGCGACCATCCTATCCCGGTCACGCCGGCGGCGCAAGAAGAACCGCCGCTGAAGGAGGCGACGTTCGTCTCACCCCAGCGGCGGTTGAAGGATGGTCTCGCGGAAGGAGAAGCCGGACGAGCGCCGCGGCACCAGGTCTTCTGGCATGCGCCGCGGAGATTGCACACTCCGCACGGCTTCGCGCGCAGATTTTCCGTGCCGCGTCCCCAAGGCCCGACCGCTAGCGGTTCACGCCCCACAGGTCGTTGGTGAACTGCGTCACCGCGATGTTCAACATGCCGTTGATGGTGGCCCTCATGCCACCCGCGAGCTGGGTCTGCAGGTCGTTGCTCGTGCAGGGACCCAGCGCCGCCAGCAGGGAACCGGTCGCCAGACTCATGGCCACAAACTTTTTCGAACGCATCAGGCTACGCATAAGGCTCCTCCAAAAAAGGCCCAGGAATCTCCCGTTCAGAACTTGAACGCGTACTGCACATAGAAGAGGTCGGCGTCCTCGCTGGGACGCGTGCGGATAATGAACGTGCTGTCCCAGAAATGCGACCAGCCAAAGAGCATGGACGAGTGCGTGTCGATCTGCCAGTTGACGGTCATGTCCACTTCATGCCCGATTTCTGAACCGCTGTGCCCCGTCGGGTCGCGGCGAACGACCGCGCCGCCGGCGTCGTACATGGCGTCGCGCTCGGCGTTGAGCCAGAACGTGTGGTACCAGATGCCGGTCTTTACCTTGTCGGGAATCGGCGAGGCGGTCAGGTTGACGTTGACGGCGTTCACGTTCTGCCGGCCGATCAGGTCGATGTAACCGAAGTAGGCGTGCCCCAGCGGGAACAGTTGATCAAACGTCCCGACCTTGCCGTCGCGCGGGTGCTCGTCGCCGCTGGCCCAGTCGAACCCGGCGGCGATGCGCGGCTTCCACGGACACTCCGCCAGCGTGTAGCCCGTGTCCACGAGCCAGCTCCAGGCCTGGATCGTGTCCCCCGCCCAGTTGCCCCACTGCCCGGACAGCTCCGCTTCGTAATCCCAGTTGCCCGTCTTGCCCCAGAACCGGCTGCCCAGCGTCAGGCGCGTGACATCGCCGCCCTTGCCGTTGGGATTGAGGCGGATGGGACCGCGCGGCGTGACCCGCGCGCGCGTGTCATCCACGCCGAAGAAGTAGAAGTCCACTCCGTGCCTGGGGATGCCCTTATAGGTCACGTACAGGCCGTAGAGATCGTAATCCTCTTCGTAGTGGTCCATCCGCGCGCCGTTGGCGAACGCCGGCTTGGCGTAGAACACGTCCGTGTCCCACTGTTCGCCTTTCCAGAAGACCTTCACGGCATCGAAGCGACGGCGGACGTTGGCCCATTCCAGCGGGGAAATCAGCCGCTCTTTGCCGTAGGAAAGCTCCTGCCGCCCGACGCGCACCGTCATGTTCGAGCCGCCGCCGAACGGCTTGACGTCGAAGAACAATTGATGAATGTCGTTGCGGTTCTCGTCAACCGGACGGTCCGGCAAGTTGCGGTCCTCCTCATGTGCCACGATGAACTGCGCGAACACCCGTCCCCAGTCCTCGTACTTCAGGTCGAAGTGCAGCAGGTAGCGATACAACTGAAATGTGTCCTGCGTGATGACCGCCCGGTCGAAGTTCTTGTTCGTCTCGGCCTCGAGGCGGAAGCGGAACTCGCCGCCGATGCTCAGGCGCATGTTGTCGCCGAGGTGGATGTTCTTGATCGGATCGAAGAAGTCCGGCGTGTAGGAGCCTGCCGGTCCGTCGAGGTAGGAAAAGTCCTCGTCGTACCGAAGGTTCAGGTACTTGGGCTTCTTGGGCGCGGCTTTGTCCGCTTCTGCCGGCTTGGCGGCTTCCGCGGGTGTTGGCGCTTCCGTTGCCGGCGGCGTCTCCGCCTTGGCGGCTTGTTCAGGAGGCGGTTGAGCCGGTGGCGTCGTGGCCGGCGGCGCCTGACCGGATGCCGTCAGCGCCGCGCATCCGCCGATCGCGGCGACGAAGATCATGACCCACTCGGTACGCGATGCATTCCTCACGTGTTGGCCTCCTTCAACCGGCGCGCCGCTTGGCAGCCGCAGGGCTTTCGCCGTTCTCGCGCCTTCGGTGCATGATCCGCAACAAGACTCCGAACGTCGCGGGGCGCAGCGCCAGAAACCGAATCGCCTCGCAGGGTTCGCCCGTAGCGACCGTGGAATCGTTCCGTGGTCCGAAGCTTGGACAGGGGCAACATGCTCGACTGACCGCAGACAAGCGAGAACGGCCCCTTGACCCGGCGGCGGACCCCACGCCAATGCAGCCCGCGCCGGTCTACCGTTTTATCGGCGACTTCGCGAGTTTCTCACGACATTTTCATGCAGAAACTGCTCCTTCGGTCCTCGCAGATCGCCGCCGCCCCGCCTTGAAGCTGCCCATCGCGTGACCGAAAACCGCCCTTCCAGCACAGGGGTGGCTTGCCTCGGTGGGACGAATCGTAGGCTCCATCCGGGTCGCCGGAAGAGTTCACGATCCACTGTCGGAGGGGAACATATGGATAGCGCCGTCATCGACCGGCTCGAAAAGAGCTTTAACGCACTGGCCCATCGGGGTGAGGAGCTGGTGGATCGATTCTACGCCCTTCTCTTTGCCAGAAACCCCCAGCTTCGTGCACTTTTCCCGTCCGCTTTGCGCGATCAAAAGCAGAAGCTTCTCAGCTCCATCATCTTGGTGATGAAAAACCTGCGAAGCCCTGAGATGCTCCGCCAGCCGCTGATCGACATGGGACGACGGCATGTCGCTTACGGGGCGCAGCCAGAGCACTACCCGGTCGTCCGCGACACGCTGGTAGAGGTCATGGCCAGCATGGCCGGTCCGATCTGGAACGACCAGCTTACGTCGGACTGGAAGCGGGCACTGCACTTCGTTTCGATGGTGATGATCGAGGGGCACCAGCAGGTGGCCGGATGCGCATGCAACGCCGCCTGCAGCGCGGGGGCAGCACCCGCAATGGCCGGCGCGTAGATCCCCGACATCGACACCCGCGCCTTCGCGCTTCCGCCGACCAATGAGGCGACCGCCCCACCGGGCAGGGCGGCGAAACCCACAAACTTACGTCTGCCCTCAGCCAAACGGCCGGCCTCGTGTCGGCCGTTTCCTTTTGCATTGAGACGGTCGAAGCCGGCCGGATACGGAGCCGCGCGCCGATTCACGGGCGTGCGGCCGGCGGCTTCGGCATGCCGCATTCCGGGCAGCGGTCCGACGTCAACTTGCGCAGGCTGTACCCGCAGGACGTGCAACGACCCAGTCGAGCGAGGACGCGGCTAATCTCCGCGCATTCCAGCGCCGCCGACTTCCTGGTGAAAAGAACCGACACGAGGCAGGCGAGTGCCCCGGAAAACAAGCCCCGCACCCATTACATCCTCCCCTGGAAGACAATGCTAACCAGGGGCGAGGTCAGACAACTTGCGGCCACGATGCAAGCGCCCAGCCCGATCGCCAGCTTCCACGCCGCTTTCGAGCATCGCAGCTGCCGCCGCGCCTTGCGACGTATCAACCGCTCCAGCCGTGCGTCGCCGATGCCATAGAGCTGCGGGCGGCCCGTTCATGCCACCGCGAGCCTGCCGTGCAGGACTTCGCTCATCACTTGCCCCGCCGCGTCGATCTGCTCGGCGGACACGTCGAGGTGCGTCACGGCGCGGACCGTCTGCGGGCCTACGGGCAGCACCCAGACGCCCCGCGCCTTGAGCGCCTCGCACAACGTCGCGGCCGTGGACATGGCCGCGTCCACGTCGAAGAACACGATGTTGGTCTGCACCCTGCGGGGATCGACCTGGATGCCCGGCAGCGCGCTGATGATCTGTGCCAATCGACGCGCGTTGTGGTGATCGTCGGCGAGGCGCTCGACGTGGTGATCCAGCGCGTAGAGCGCCGCGGCCGCGAGGATGCCCGCCTGCCTCATGCCGCCGCCGAACATTTTTCGGAAGCGGTGGACGCGGCGGATGATCTCCGCGCTTCCCGCGACGATCGAACCGACCGGCGCGCCGAGTCCCTTGGAAAAGCACATGGAAACCGTGTCGAACGGGCGTGCCCAGTCTTCGATTTTGATGCCCGTTGCGACGCCGGCGTTCCAGAGCCGCGCGCCGTCGAGGTGCATGCGCAGCTTCGCCTCGCGCGCCACCTCGTGAATCCGGCGGATGGCGTCCAGCGACCAGATCGTGCCGCCGCCCTTGTTGTGCGTGTTCTCGATCACCACGAGGCGCGACTGCGGGAAATGGGAATTGCCGGGACGCAGCGCGCCGCGCACGTCGTCGGCCGTGAACATTCCGCCTTCGCCGCGCAGCAGCCGCAGCGAACAGCCGGACAGCGCGCACGGCGCGCCTCCCTCATAAAAGTAGAAGTGGGAGTGCTCGTGCCCGATGATCTCGTCGCCCGGTTCCGTATGAGCACGGATGGACGCCTGATTGCCCATCGAGCCGGAGGGCACGAAGAGCGCCGCCTCCTTGCCGGTCATATGCGCGATGCGCTCCTGGAGCCGGTTGACGGTCGGGTCGTCGCCGAACACGTCGTCGCCGACCTCCGCCTCGGCCATCGTCTTGCGCATGCCGGGCGTGGGTCGGGTGACGGTGTCGCTGCGCAGATCAATCGGAAATCTGACGTCCATGTGGGATTCTCAAAGACACGGCGAAAAACGTTTCCAGAATGAAGCTGCCGGCTGCCATCTGCTGGCTGCTAGCTGCTGGCTATAAGCTGTTGGCTGCTAGCCATTGCACTCAAACCTTCACTCCCGTCACATTGTTCGGACTGCATTCCGCATTCGCCATTCGCCATTCGCAATTGAACTCAATTGCACGTCACCGTCTGCGTGAACTGCGTGCACTCCACGATGAACACCGTGTGGCTTCCGGCTTGTCCGGTCCACTTGGCCTTGCCCTTCCCTCGGTCGTTAATCGTCAACGTCTTGCGGTCGCCGTTGTTGTCCACGTTCAGCACCGTGCCCGCCGTCAGTGTGGACTTCACCTTGGCCTTGAGGCGACCGTTGCCGCAGGAGACCTCGAAGCTGCTGATCCGGTTGCAATCGACACCCTCGCACTCGTCGGGGATGCGGTTGTGGTTGGCGTCCTGGCTCGTCCCGGAGGCGATGTCGTCGCCGTCATGAATGCCGTTGGCATTGCAGTCCACGGCAATGCGCATGTAGTAGACGTCTTCCTCTCCGTTGAACGTCGTCGCATAGGCGAGGTGCCCGCCCAATGCGTCGGAGATCATGTGGTAGTAGTCGCCGATCTTGTTCTGCTGAGGCCAGCCGACGCTCGAATCCCAGATCGGTCCGGTGGCTTCATTCGGCGCCCAGGTCGCGCCGCCGTCGGTCGAGTAGGAGTAGAAGGTCTGGCAGCGGAACGTGTTGCCGGTGTTGCGGGTGTCGTTCCACACGGCGTCGATGCGCCCGCTCGGGGCGACGGACATCGTTCCGAACCACTGCCACGCGGTCGTGCTGCTGTCGTCGTTGACCTTCACCGGGCTGCTCCAGTTGGTGCCGCCGTTGGTGCTGCGGACGAACAGGACGTTGGCCGGGTCCGAGCCGGCCGGATCCAGCGAAGAGAGCATGTAGAGATTGCCGTTCCGCGGTCCGCCGGAATTGTCGATGCCGATCCAGAGTTGTCCGCCGAGTCCGTCCGGGTTGGGACCTCCGGCGAAGAGGACGGTCCCGCCCATGTTCACGCCGCCGTTCACGGATGAGAAGCTGGGATTCTGACCAGGATCGTCCGCGTTGGTGGAGCGGTCCACCATGAACGTGGAGAATCCATCGCTGCCGCACACATAGAGGTCGCCGTTGGCCGCCACCGCGAGCGTGCCCCACACCGGGGAGTTTGGCAGCGTGATCGGGTTCAGATACGAGGTGCCTCCGTTCGTAGAGCGCGTGAAGATACGCTCGCCGCAGCAGCCCGCGGCCGTGCTCCAACTGATGTAGATGTGCCCGTCGCCCATCTGCCCGCGCGTGTCGATCGTCATCCACGCCTTGTCGCCGCCCTGCGCCGCGATGGCCGAGCCGAACGTCACACCGCCGTCGGTCGAGCGGAACATGTCGCACAGGAAGTTGCTCTTGAGACTGTAGTAAAAGATCGTGCCCGCGTTGTCCGCGCCGAGCACCGGGTCGCTGCGGAACGTGCCGTTGGTCAGCACGCCCGGGAAGGTCCACGTCTGCCCGCCGTCGGTCGAGTAGCCGCGGCCGGCTTCACGGAAGTTGCTGTTGATCGTGTCGAACTGGCGCCAGCCGATGACGATGCGATTCGGGTTCGTCGGGTCGATGGCGATGGACGGCTCATTGGCCGCGTCGCCGACGATGTTGTCCCCTTGGGAATTGACGTTGACCTGAACGGTCGTGTACCGCCCGTTGCCATATTCAAACTGCACGGCCGGCGAGACTTCGATCGGGTCCACCTCGTCCGACGGCCCCATGTCCGCCTCTTCGTGAGGCTTGACCCGCGGATCAAACGGAGGCCCCTCCTGCGCGGCCGCATCGCCCTGCGTCTCCTGCGCCCGCGCCGCCTCAAAGCCGAAACCCGAAACGAGCGTAACCACCACGACCGCGCGACGAACGTTCCTCCACGTGAGCCTCATGGTGCATCCCCCTTTTGCTTGACCACGGCGAAGCGATCACATAAGCCCCCCGCTTATGTGCCCCTGCATGACAGTATAGCGAGTTGAAGGTCGCCGTTCGAGCCGGCTGGAGTGGGATGCAGGGCAGCCGCGGGGCCGAAACGGGGTTGGACCGGACCGACGCTCGTGAACTCCGCCCCGACGCATTATGCTGCGTGCGTCGTCCTCAGCAGGCGGCGGGTTTTCTGGTTCGGGCCGGAGGAGCGTCCATGAGTTTCGAGAGCCGGAGTGAGGCGGTGGTCGGCGCGCATCTGTTGTCGGACCTCAAGACGGTGTACCGCGTTCTCCATGCGCACCTCGGCGAGCACACGGAGTTGATGGACACCGACTTCCTGATCGAGCTTCAGACCTATCTCCAGCGAGAAGCCGCGGCGGAAGGCGTGGACGTCAGCCACCACGGCGCGTGGGACGCATGGCTGGGGAACGTCGATGCGACGCCCTGCGAGGATCGCCTGCCTCGTCGCCGCACGATCGATCCGTAAGCGAGCGGCGCCGTGCCGGGATGGGGCTGGGGTCAGCGGGCCGGCGACGGGGGCCGGCAAAGCGACGCCCTTGCAACCGTGCCCGGAGTTTCGGGTGAGGCGCGCGCAAGGCTGGGGCCGCCGGCGTTTCCGGCGGCACCCTCGGGAGTTGGCGCTTCGCGTTCACCGGTTTGTCCGAAATAGCGGGCATGCCTTTCGCCCTCGCTTGCGATTCGGGTTCCGAACCTGTAGCGCCAGCGAGGGAGCGTCTTCCGGTGCCGCAGCGGCGGCGGCGACCCGCGACACACGCAGCACGGACAGGCGCTGCGGCTGGCTGTGCCTGGATTCCCGTGACACCCGCCTTCGCCCTCGCATTGCGGTCAGGGTCTCACTGCGAGGATGTGGAGTTCGTGCTGCGAACGGATTGCCAGATGCGGTCAATCGCCTGCACGGCGTCGCGCGTGACCGACTGAATGGACGCGACTTGCTTCTCAATGTTCGAGGTGGCGCCGGCCGTCTGCTGTGCGAGGCTCTTGACTTCGTTGGCGACGACGGTGAAGCCTCGGCCCGCCTCGCCCACGCGGGCGGCCTCGATCATGGCATTGAGCGCCAGCAGATTGGTGCGATGGGCGACCTGGCTGATGACGCGGACCACGTCGCCGATCTGCTTGGAGGCGTCTTCCAGCCCGGAGACGACCTGCAGCGTGCTTTGGAACTCGGTTTCGAGCTGCGACCGCTTCGCTTCGGCTTCCTTGAGGCGCTGCGCCTGCGCGCCCATGCTCTCGGTCGCGTCGTTGATGGACTTGGCCGCGCGGCGGAACGTGCCCAACATGCCGGTCAGCAGGACGCGCCGGAAAAAGCGTCCCTGGCTGGCGTACTCCAGCGACGCGGTCGCCTCGCGGACGAAGGCGTCCGTCATGTCCAGAAGGTGATTGATGCCGTGCAGCAGGTCCGCCAGATCGCCTTCCGCGTCGATGCGCAGGATGCGCGATTCAAGATCGCCTTTCGCGGCCGCGCGGCAGACGCGGGAGGCTTCGGCGATCCACTCGCTGACGTGGGCCGCGTCGCGGTCCGATCGCCCCGTCATCGACGGACCGACATGGATGTTTCCTGGCGGTGACTGGGAAAACCCCAAGCTCGTGGGAGCCGTATCCAGCAGAAGTTCACTCATGGCTTCATATCCAGGATTGCAGGCGGGGGGCGCAGAGGCGCGTCATGGCGTCGCGGCCTGCGGGCAACTTCCCGAGCACGTCAAAGAGAAAAGACGAACTCTTCGTATGTGGTGCGCTGGTCCTTGAGGAAGCCCAGCAGCTTCGGCAGCGAGGCCGCGATCGCGTCTTTGGGGTTGGCGTGCTTGCGCTCCTCGTTGAGCAGCACCTGATACACGCCCTTGACCTTTTCAACGGCCCGCGGCTGGGGACGGCGACGGCTGGAGTGGTAGGAGGTGATCTGCCCCTGCGCCTCGAACGTGGGCGTCACGTGGGCGAAGACCCAGTAGTGGTCTCCGGTCTTGGACCGGTTGATGACGTAGGCGAAGATTTCCTTGCCCTCCTGGATCGTGTCCCAAAGCACCTTGAAGACGCAGCGGGGCATGTCCGGATGGCGGATGATATTGTGCGGCCTGCCGAGGATTTCGTCCTCGGTGTATTGCGCGACCCGAAGGAACACCTCGTTGGCGTACGTGACGCGCCCCTTGGTGTCGGTCTTGCTGACGATGATCTCGTCTTCGCCGAAGGTGCGCTCCACTCCGGTCAGGTGCGTCGTCTGCGCGGACATATCGATCTCCACGGTTCGGGCACGACATTGCAAGACACCCCCTTGGCACGAACCTGTTAGCCCGGGTATCGGCTCGGCTTCATGGCGGCTTGAGAGCGGGCGCGAGCGCAATTCATTTCGAGGACTGGGCTTGCTGAAGATCGCGCACGGTGCGGAATCTCACGCGGTTCAGGAATAACCGACGCCCACCGCGGGGCTGCGCTGCCTCGGTTGGCGGAAACAAGGGCCGCCATCGAAGGCGAAGACTCGACGGAGGTCTCGCTTGGCGGCCATAAAGAATCCCAGGCCCGAGTCGAATACTCAACCCGGACCTGGGAGGGAGAGAGAGCTTGGTTGCCGCCCTCACCGACGGGCCGAAACGCCGTTGGGTGTCGAGCAACTCGATTCTAAACCGAGGTTCACTCTGACTGCAAGGGGTTTCCCAAAATCCCCAGGCAGATGGGTCTGGCAAGGGATTGTGGCATCAGGCTGCCCGGCGGCGATTCCAGTAGGCGGTCCACTGGCCGCTCTCACGCAGGGCCACCAGATTCATCATCCCTTCCGCGTGCGCTACGTCCCACTTCATCC
>JADZBE010000015.1 GCA_020852275.1 Phycisphaerales bacterium | reverse complement strand
CGGAAAGTCAGCGAGCGACCTGGACGGCCATTGAGGGCGGCTGGAACGGCCCCATGCCTCTGCGGATGCTTTCCCTCTCGACCCAACAGCGGCAGGACCTCAGCGCTGCGAAGCAGCGCTTCAACCACGCCTTGGCCGAGGCCGAAACGGATCAGGCCCGCAGCGATGCGGTCTCGGGCTGGAACGGCGACGTTGAAAACACCCTGACCGCCGAGCAGAACACCGTGGTGGCGGCGTATGCGCAGAACTGCGCCACCGCGTCCGCCCACGTGGCCGCGGCGTTTCAAACAGTCCTGCCGGAGGACTGAGCCAGCTGAAAGCGCAGGGTTGAGGCGCCGGGGGGTGGCGCTGCGAGCTCCCGAGCAGGGGGTCCTCGGATTCCGGGACATCAAGGGACGGCGATGAACGCGCGATTCGTGTTCACATGGGCAGGTGCGGTCTGTGCGCTAGGGGCGGTTGACGCGATGGGCGCCCTGGTTCAGGAACGCCCTGCCCACGCGACCGACACCGTCGTCGTCAACTTCCCCGAGGGCGGAGAGTTGAAAGTTCTTGTCGACTACGTCGGCAAGGCGCTCGGGGTGCGCTTCATTTACAGCGACGAGCTCAAAGGCCAGACGGTCGAGCTGCGGCCTTCGCCGGTCGAAATCCCGAAGGACAAGCTGCTGGCGATGCTCGCCGGCCTGCTGCGCGTGCATGACCTGGCGCTGGTGGAAACCTCGCCCAACGTCTATCGCATCGTGCGTTCCGAGCAATCCAGCCGCAGCGTCTCCGTTCTGCTGCCGCAGGAGCAGCCGCCCGATCCCAGCTCCCTGCGCATGGTGACGCAGGTGCTTCGCGTGCCGGCCTCCAAGGCCGAGACCCTGGCGCAAAACCTTGCGAAGTTCACGTCCTCGGCGAAGAGCGAGATGATGGCGATTCCCGAACGCGGGTTGCTCATCGTCACGGACTACGAGTCGCGCCTGGCGATCCTGGCGTCGCTGCTGGAGGCGCTGGAGTCCGCCAGGCCGGACGTGGAGACGGCCACCGTGGACGTGGGTGGCGTGGACGCCGGTTCGCTGGCCGGACAGGTTTCCGCGGTGCTGACGGAAGTCTACAAGAAAGCCTCGCCTTCGGAGACGCCGCCCGTGCTGCGCGGGGACCTGCTCGCGCGCGCCATCGTGGTCATCGGCACGGAACGCCAGTTGGAAGAGGCAAAACAGCTCATCGACCGTCTGCGTCCCGCGGAGGCGTTGCGCACGCAGCGCGTCTATGCGCTGACGTATCTGAGCGTCGAGCGGGCCAAGGCGCTCATCGAAAAACGGCTCTACGCCACGTCGACGGCGCCGGCTGCGGTGCACCTGGACGCGGACGCGCCGAGCAACCGGCTGTTCATCACCGCCGATCCCGACACGCACCTCCTCATCGACAAAGTGCTGGCGCAGGAGGATCACCCGCTGCCGCAGGCGCAGCGGCCGCTGCGCATCTATCGGCCTCAGAACCGCAAGGCCACGGATCTCCTCGCGACGCTGAGTCAACTCCTCGGGCAAGGGGCGCAGCTCGCCATGGAATCCCAGCCGCCACCGGATGCAAAAACTTCCGCCGCGGGCGCCGCGGCGAAGCCGTCCAGCGTCACTCTTCCTTCGCAGGAAAAACCTCCCGTGCCGCCCGTACCGCCGGAAGTCGAAGCCGCGATGGCCCGACAGGCGGCAAGGGTCCAAGGACCGGATTACCTGCTCGTGGAAGACGAGGCCACCAACGCGATTCTGGCCTTGGGTACGCCGGAGTTCCATGCCCAATTGGAGTCTCTGATCCAGGAGCTCGACCGCAGACGTCCGCAGGTGCTCATCGAGATGACGCTGGTGGCGGTGGCGCTCAGCGACACGCTCGACCTGGGGTTTGAATTGGAAAGCGACGATCTGAAAGGCGCCTGGGACTACCTCGTGTTCACCAGCTTCGGCCTGTCGGACATCGACGCCGCCACGGGGCAGCGGATGCTGTTGCCCGGCTTGGGGGGCAGCGGCGTGCTGATATCGCCGGAGAACATCCCGGTCCTGCTGCGGACGTTAGCCACGCACGGCCTGGCGCGGGTGGTGAGCACGCCGAAGATTCTGGTGAGCGACAACGCGCGCGGCCTCTTGCGGAACGTGGATGAAGCGCCGTTCACCAGCGTCAACGCCTCGGACACCGTGGCCACGACGTCGTTTGCGGGCTTCGAGTCCGCGGGCACCACGCTGTCGGTGACGCCGCACATTCAGGAAGGCGACCTGATCACCCTGGAGTATGAACTGGCGTTCAGCAGCTTCAGCGGCGCGGCGGCGAATGCCGCGATTCCCCCGCCCCGATCCACCAACTCGTTTTCCTCCACCGTGGAAGTGCCGGACGGCTACGCCGTGGTCACCGGCGGTCTGGAGGTGACGAACAAGAGCGACACGACCAGCGAAATCCCCTTCGTGGGCCGGATCCCGATTCTGGGCCTGTTGTTTCAGAACAACGCCCAGCGGAAGACGCAGACGCGGGTGTTCGCGTTCCTGCGGCCGGTCATTCTGCGCGACGACGAGTTCGAGGCCTTGAAGTTCATCTCGCTCAAGCATCTTCAGGACGCGGAGGTGCTGCCGGACGATGCGCCGCCCAGCAAGCCGCTGTGGATGCGATGAGGAAGGCACGGAGGCACGAAGGCACCAAGAATGACTGGGGCGGTAACATCAAGTCACGATGGCACGGTTGTTCGCTGCGACAACGTCAGCGCGCGTTTCGTCGCGCGAGTTCCCATCGCCTACGCGCGGCGGTTTGGGGTGCTGGGCCTGAAAGAAGACAACGGCCCCATGCCCCTGGCGTTGAAGTCTCCCGAGGCGGCGCACGCCGCGGACAAGATCGCGGTGCTCTTAGGCGTGCCGTGCGCGCCGTTCTTCGCTCCCGAGGCGGATATTCTGCGCGTGTTGAACGAAGCCTACGGCTTGCAGGCAACTGGCGTGGAGCACGTCATCGACGCGCTGCACGAGGGTGCGGCGGCGTCCGTCGGCGACGTCGTGCTTGCCGACGGCGATCTGCTCGACCACGCGGCCTCCTCACAAGTCACCAAGCTGGTCAACCTCGTATTGTTGGAAGCCGTGCAGCGCCGCGCCAGCGACGTCCACGTCCAGCCGTGGGAACATCGTGTGCAAGTGCGTCTGCGCATCGACGGCGTGCTGTACGACTTCGTGGAGCCGCCTCCCTCGCTGCTGGAGGAGATCGTCTCGCGCATCAAAGTCATGGGCCGGATGAACATCGCGGAAAAACGCCTGCCCCAGGACGGCCGCACGACGGTGAAGGTCGGCGACAAAACCATCGACCTGCGCATCAGCACGCTGCCCACGTGCTATGGCGAGCGCGTGGTGTTGCGATTGCTCGACAAGTCGGCACGGCTCTACCGCTTGACCGAACTGGGGATGTCGGACCGCGACCTGTCGGTTTTTCGCAGGCTGATCCGCCAGACGCACGGCATCCTCCTGGTGACGGGACCGACCGGAAGCGGCAAGTCCACGACCCTCTACGCGGCCCTCCAGGAACTCAACGCCAAGGAACTCAACATCGTCACCCTGGAAGACCCCATCGAGTATCAACTCCCCGGCATCAGTCAAACCCAGGTCTCCGACAAGAAAGGCATGACCTTCGCCACCGGTTTGCGCACGGTCTTGCGCCAGGATCCTGACGTGATCATGGTCGGCGAGATCCGCGATGAGGCCACCGCGCGGATGGCCATTCAAAGCTCGCTGACCGGGCACTTGGTGTTTTCCACGTTGCACACCAACGACGCCGCCGGCGCCGTGACGCGGCTCATCGACTTGGGCGTCGAGCCCTATCTGGTGGCGGGCAGCCTGCTCGGCGTGGTCGCGCAGCGACTCATCCGCTGCGTCTGCCCGGAGTGTCGAGTCGAGCGTCCGCTTACGGCGGAGGACGCGGCGGTGCTGGCGGGCGGGGAGCGAATCGCAGGCGCCGTGTTCGATGCCGGAGGCTGCACCGCCTGCCATGAAACCGGCTACCGCGACCGCATCGGCGTGTTCGAAATGCTGACGGTGGACGAAGCGGTCCACGCACTCGTGACCGCCCACCCGAAATCCAGCGCGCTGAAGCAGGCCGCTCGGAAAGGGGGCATGACCACACTGCGCGAGGACGCAGTGCGCAAGCTCCTCGCGGGGCTTACAACCGTGGAGGAGGTGTTGAGAGTCACAAAAGAATGAAGAAGGTTGAATGCGGAATGAACGAGAGTCGATAGGGTTCCCTCCATTCAGCATTCATCATTACGCATTCAGCATTCGCAAGAGCATTCATGTCCGTCTTCCAATACACCGCGTTGAACCCCACACAGCAGGTCCTCTCAGGGACCCTGCTGGCGGAGACTCCCGCGGAAGGCCGGCAGAGCCTGCGCGACCAGGGCTTGAGAATCCTGGAGTTCGTGCCTGCGAAAGCGCGGGAGCGTTCCCGTTTGCTGACCTTGAGTTCGCGTCGGCGACGGGAGCAGGTGGCAGAGAGTGCGCGCTACCTGTCCTTGTTGCTGCGTTCCGGCGTACCCGTTGTGGAAGCCTTGGATGTTCTGACGCGAAAACGCCGCAGTGCCTTGACCACCGTGCTCAAGCAGGTCCGCGATCGCGTGACGGGCGGGCAGAACTTGGCGGAGGCTCTCGGCGAGCACCCCAAATGGTTCGACGCGGTCTTCGTCAGCGCCGCTCACGTGGGCGAACGCTCCGGATGTTTGGAAGAAGCCTTGGCCGACTTGGCACAACATCTGGAATCGAGCGAGAAGCTCCGCGGCCAGGTCACTGGCGCCTTAACCTATCCGCTCATCCTTGTCGTGCTGGCCACAGCCGTGGTGATCTTCCTGATGAGCCGCGTCATTCCCCAGCTTCTTACGGTCTTGCAGGCCTCGGGCAAGCCCTTGCCGGCCTCGACGCAGTTTTTGAAGGCCTTCTCCGACACGCTAACCCAGCACAGCGTGCTGCTTGTGGTTATGGTCGCCGCATTCGCGGCCTGCGGCACGCTTGTCTATCGCAGTCCGAAAGGGCGATTGCTTATCCACGCTTGGCAGCTTCGTCTGCCGGTTGCCGGGACTCTGATCGGCAAGACCGTGGTCGCCCGCTTTGCGCAGCAAATGTGCCTGCTCCTAAGAACCGGCATTCCTTTCGTGGACGCGGTGCGCACGGTGCGCCCCATGACGTCCCATCGTGTCTTGCAGAAAGAACTCGAAGCGCTTGAACGCAGCGTGGAAAGCGGCGGCGCGATCGCCTCTTCGGTGGAGAACTCGGCGGTCTTTCCGCCCGTCGTCGTGCATCTACTGGCCGTCGGTCAGGACACGGGCGAACTGCCGGCGATGCTCGCACAACTGAAGGACAGCTACGAAAGCGAAGTCAAACTCGCGTTGCAGAAATTCACCGCGGCATTGGAACCGCTGCTCATCATCCTGCTGGCGGGCGTGGTCGGTTTCATCGTGTTTGCGTGTCTGATGCCGATTCTGGAGGCAACGAGGGTGATCCAATGATGAAGGCGGAATGCGGAATGCGGAATGCAGAGTGGAAGACCCAGAAACTGGCACGCCAGTCCTCACGAAGCGTGGTGCGGGTATCGCGGTGGAATGTACGCTTCATTCAGCATTCCGCATTCAGCATTCCGCATTCGCGCCCCAGCGCCTTTACCCTCGTCGAACTCATGGTCGTCGTGGTCATCCTCGGCATCCTGGCCACCATCGTCACCATCTCCGTTAATGACTACCTCGTCAAAGGCAAGCAGACCGCGGCGCAATCAGAAATCGCGCGCATCGTCGAGGCGCTGAACTTGTTCTACCTTGACCACGACCGCTACCCGGACAACGACGAAGGCCTGGAGGCGTTGAAGAAGGTCACTCCGCAGCACCCGCAGGGCATCTTGCAAGGGGACCTCCTCGACCCTTGGGGCAAGCCCTACGTCTACCTCTACCCCGGAATCCACGGAGCATTCGACGTCCTTAGCTTCGGTGCTGATGGGCAGGAAGGCGGCATAGGCGCGGATCGGGAGATTACCAGCTGGGATGAGCAGAAGCCATGACCGTTCCTCGTAGCCCAATCAACAGTTATTCGCTATGCGCCCTTCACTCTTGCGGGAGTCGTGCCTTCACCCTGCTGGAGCTTCTGGTCGTGACCTCGCTGATGGCGCTGGCGGTCGGTTGGATGACGTTGAGGCTCGATAGCCTCACCGCCGCGGGGAAAGTGCGCGGCGTCGCCGCGCAAATCGGCGCGTACGTTCGCCTGGCTCAAATCGAGGCGTGCACGTCGGGAGCGGCCCAAGTCCTCGAAATTGACGCGGCCAGGAGAGCGGTGCGGCTGGGGCGCGCCGGATGCCTGCCCGTGGCCGAGCCGCAGGCGTTCATGCTGACGTCCCAAGTCGATCTAACGCACGTGTGGTTCGATTCGGAACGCCGCGATGTCGACGGCGGCAGGTTCACGATCCGCATCGACAGCCACGGCCGCTACAGACGATGTGCCTGGCTTCTTCAGTCCGGCGAATGTTACGCCGTGTGTGCTTTTCCATGTATTCAGCCGCCGTGCGTGTATCGCGTATCCGAAATCCCTCGTGCGGCGTCGTACGACGATTTGCTGGTCGAGGTGTCCGGCCATGCCGCGCCGTAGAGGACTGTCGTTGGTCGAAGTGCTGGCGGCCTTGGCGCTCATCGCCGGGACGATGACGGCGTTGCTGCTGGCGCAGTCTCGCAGCGTGCAGCAGCTGGCGGCGACGAAGCACAGCGCAGAGGCGCATGCCCTTGCCGAAGCGTTGATCCTACGATGGAAAGTGAACCCTGCAGCGCCACTGGAGAACGAGGGTGCGTTCGAGGATTCAAGGTTCCGGTGGACGCGCGAGGCTGTGCCTTCGACGTTATCAAGTTCGCGGGAGCTTCTCGAGATTCGATTCCGAGTGTACGGCCGCAATGAAGGCGGTGACGAGCAGATGTGGGCAGAGTATGTGTGGCTCGAAGCACCGTTGGAAAAGAAGCGTGACGCGAAGCCATGACAGACGCACGGCGCAGACGGCGGAAAGGATGCCGAGAGCGTTCACCCTGCTCGAAGTCCTCGTCGCCCTGACCCTGACGGCGGTGGTGCTTTCCGTGGGCGCCCAGATGGCCATCAGCGGCCTGCGATGCGAGCAGCACGCTGCCGCGATCGCAGCGGCGATGGATCGTGAAAGTATGCTTGAGGACGTGCTCCGGGATGACCTGACGAGCCTGCTCGTTCTGGATGAGGAGCCATGTCTGAGGCTGACCGTCGGTGTTCCGCAGCAGTTGGAGTTAGCGACGGCCGTCGTGATGGAGGACGAGGAGTCATGGACGTCCCCGCACCCGGCGCGAGTCACGTATCGGCTGTCGCGTGACAACCCCGAATCTTCGAGTCGGTTGGTCCGTCAATGCGTGGACCTGACGCGGCCGCAGAAGCCGCCCATCAAGGAGACCCTCGCCGAGGGAATAGGCTCATGGCAGGTCACAGTCTGGCACGAGGGCCGGTGGGCGCCAACGCCTGACAAGCAAGGCACGCCCCGGCTGATCCGCATTGAAGTTCAGTGGGTGGACGGCAAAGCGATGAGCGTGATTCTGCCCGTCTGCGTGGAGGGCGCATGAAGCGTTGCGGAGGCCATTCCTCCAGGTATCGACGGCGCGGCGTTGCCCTCCTTATGACGCTCCTCGTCGTGGTGTTGCTCATCGCCGTGGTCAGCCGCCTGACGACCGCAACGGCCACGCAGGCGCTGATCGAGTCACGGCGCCGGCAGACGCTTCAGCACGAACTCGCCCTCGACAGCCTGCTCCTGGTCATGCGGGAGTGGTTCAATCCCGAGGCCGTCGAATCGGTCGTCCGGGAACTCGACCGCCAGGCCTTTGCCGACCGCGAGCTGGACCTCGGCTCCGTGGGGCTTCGCGTCCGCATCTGCGATGACGCCGCGAAGCTGAACCCGAACGTGTTCAGCGAAGTTCACGCGCTCAAGCGCAAGCTGACCCTGCTGGCGGCGCGGTTGGGATTGGACCCTTCGGTGATCGACCCGGTCCCGCTGAAGACCGGCAGGCAGCCCTATCGCACCTTCGGGCAGGTTCTTTCCGGAAAAACCCCGGTGTTCACGCCACCCGATGCGGTCACATCCCTGGCGTGGTCGGACGTGCTGACCCTGTGGGGGGACGGGCGCATCGCGGTACGCCGAGTAGACGACATGGTCTTGGACGTCGTTCTTGACGACCTGAAGCCCGGCTTGGGACGCGAACTTCTGAAGCACCGTCCGGCGGACCGAAGGAAGGACTTTCTGGAAGCGGCACTCGCCGAGGTGGACTCCGATCTGCGTGATAAGGTCCGTCAAAGGGTGGTGTTCGACGCCCAACGGTACGCGCTCGACATCGAGACTGCGATCGGTGGCGACCAACGGCGCTGGTACCTCGTCGTCCATGGCGGCGACGACCTCACCGTTCTGCACCGGAGGGCCCAGACGTGGTGACCGCGCGAAAGCTGCGACACCTGTCGCGACTGCTTACGGGCACGGCCGTGGCCTGCTTGGCCGTGACACCCTACCTCTTCTGGCGGGTGTCGCGCGTCCCACCGTTGAGTGTGGATGCGTCTGTGCCCGCGAATGCCGCAGTCGCAATGCCCGCGGTCCCAGACGCACACGACCTGGCGTGGTATGCCCCGCTGTGGGAGCGGGACTTGAAACAGCCGCCGGTTCCGGTCGTCGAAGAGGCGAAGCCGGCGCCCGCACGGGCGAGGTCGGCTCCGTCCGTGTTGGCGACGTTCGTCCACAGCGATGCGTCCTACGCCCACCTCATCGGGCAGGCAGGGAAAGCCGAGCTGCTCGTCGTGGACGATTCACTCGACGGCTACCGCCTCGTGGCCATCGAGCCGGGGCGCGTGCAACTCGAACGTGGCCATGAACGCTTCTGGATCGAGATGCCCAAGCCCAGAGGGGTCGAACCGTGAACCCGCAAGTCATCGTCATCCTGTCCGATACGGCCCTGACGGCGGTTCACCTGGACGCGCAGCCGCCGCGGCTTGCGAGACGCGCGTTCACCCTTGCAGACTCGCTCTTCGCTTTGGACAACCTCGAAGCGCTCGCCGTCGCCATTCGTGAAGCGTTAACCGCGCTCGATGCGACGGAATCGCCGGCGACGCTTGTGATTCCGCTGAATTGGGCGTTCACCCATGTGCTGCAGGCCGGCCAGCGCACTTCCGATGAAGCGCTCGCCTTCGAACTCGAGCCGTTCCTTCCCGTTCCGCTCGAAGAGTTGACCTGCACGTTCGCCCGTCGCGGCAAGCGGGCGCTGGGGCTGGCCGTGGCCACCGAGCCGATGCGGGCGCTTTTGTCGGCGATGGAACGCCAGGGTGTGAGCGTGGAGCACATTTTCGTCGATGCCGTGGTCGTTGGCTTGCAAGCGAAAGAAGGAGAAGGCAAGGCGGCGATTCTCGACCGACGCTGGACGCGCGGCTTTACACTCGATGACGAGTGGCCGCTTCCGTTGCTCTTCGGCTCCAGCGACGAACATCCACCGCGCACATCTGATCCCCGCTGGCCTTCGGAGAATCAGGGATCGTGGGAGCTGCTGGATCTGCGAGAGACGGGACCGCTGCCAGAATCCGACCGCGAACTGGTCGAGAGCGACGCTGCGCTTAGGCGCATCGCCCATGCCGTTTGCAACCTGGAAGAGACCGACCTTCGCGTCGGCGCTCTGGCGTCTCGCGGGCGATGGTCGCACGTCGAGAAGCGCGCTCAGCTGGCATTAACTAGCGCCATCCTGCTCCTTGTTGCGGTGCTGGCGGGGTTGCATCAGAAGGCTGCTTCCTTGAGTGATCAGGCCGCAAGCCTGGAGCATGCGCAGTTGCAAGTCTATCGTCAGGTGTACCCGGTCGAAGCCCTTCCGCCGGGTGCTGCATTGCGCTTGGCTTCGGAGCGCAAGCGCCTCGAAGGGCTGACCCGAAGCAGTGAACAAGTGCCCGACTCCCCCGCGCAGGAACCGCTGGACGCGTTTCGCGGCTTCGTGGCCGAATTGCCTCCGGACGTGCGCATCTTCCTTGACCAGATCCGGCTGGATGAGAACCAGATGGCGCTTCGGGGCACCACCGCGGAACACCGGGACGCGGAGAGAATCGCCGAGGCGCTTTCCCGTGTCCCGGGCATCGAATCTCGACCTCCCAGAACCACGCGGCTAAGCGAAGGCGGCGTCGAGTTTTCCGTGTTGGCGCGGAGACAGAACCATGATTGAGGCTGAGTCCAATCGACGACCGTCTGAAGTCCGCGGATCCGCCCGTCAAGATTCGACGGTATCAGGGCAGCACGACCTTAAGAAGCCCCTGGGAAGAACATCCCGTGCTCAAACGCTGCTCATGGGTCTCCTCGCGGCGCTGCTTCTGCTGACCACGTGCTTGTACGCCCGCCGTGTTCAGGCGTTCGCGAGGCGCGGTTCTTCGATGAAGGCGCAGCTGAGCCACATGAAGCTGGACGCTTCGCGCATCCTCGAATTGCGCCGGGCCCCGCAGTCGGCGCTCGGCCAACAAAGACCGAATGAGGAACTTTTGGCCACGGTGGAACATGCCTTGGCCACTGCGACGATTGCCCGCCAACGTTGGCAAGACAGCATCCCGCAACCGCTGACTCGTGTTCAGGGAACGAACTACCAGCAGCAGTCAACCCTGCTCTATTTCGATGACCTGACCTTACGGCAACTGGCATCCTTCATCTCGGCACTCTCCCAGGACGATGCGGCGCTGCACGTCTCTCTTCTCGGTCTGACCGCCGGCAGCCCGGCAGGGTACGATGTCGAGGTCGCGGTGTCGTACCGGGTGTATTCGCCGCAGCAGAAAGGAGGATTCTGACGCTCCTGCCCGTCAAGCAGATTCGCATGGTCCGGGACTACCCACAGCACGTCTGGCCGCTGCCGAGAGCCGCGTCGTCGGTCGCGTCCACGTCGCCGTCGCCGTCGCCGTCGCCGAAGTACGACTCGCTCTCGATGATCGGCTGGCCGTACTCGGTGTAGAACACGCGCTCCAGCACCCTTCCGGCCAGGTCCGTCAGCGTGGTCACGTTGTAGTTGGCGTCCTGGGACACGGTGCAATATCCGTGCTCGAGCTTGAGCGCCACCAGCTCGTCGATGTACTGCGTGCCGTAATACGCCTGCAGCAGCACATTCCCCGAGCCGTCGCGCGTCTCGATCAACTGCTGCCCATTGTACCCATAGCGGAACGTCCCGTCGAGGTCGCCGCTGTTGCTGACCACCTTCTCAATCCGCCGGCCCAAGGCGTCGAACTCGGCCGTGCGCAGCGTGGTCGCGTCCGTGCCGTTGGCGTCCGTGGCGACGCGCTCGGCCTTCACCAGCCTGTTCCAGGCGTCATACGTGTAGCGATGCCGGTCGTCCTCGACGAGGTTGCCCGTGTAGTCATAGGCGAAGGACTTCGATGTGCCGGTGAAGGCGTCGTCGAGGACCCGCGTGTCGGCCGCATCGTCGAGATCGCCATCGGGCGTGGAATCCACGCCCGCCTTGACGGCCTCGAACTTGCCGCTGCGCTCGGACCACAGGGCGACCGTGCCGGAGTCGATGTCGGAATTGGTCGTGGCGCCGATAGCTGAAGAGCCGCTCTGGGGGTGAGAAGTTCAGCGCCTACATTGTTTTTTCAATTATCCTCATTGTCTCTCGTTTCAAAACCAAATGGGTCGAAGCGAGTATTGCCATCCTCGCGCGTGACCCTGACATCGAAGCCTCGAGCACTCAGCTGATTATTGATGTCCTCAATTTGGTGATTTTCTATGGGAGCGATGAGATCATACTCGTTACTGTAGCTTCTTTCCATGCCGGCGAAGCTCAATCCGAACACGGGCGTCTTGGGAGCGAGCGTAGCCAAGTCGTCAACCAGGCCTTCGAATGTTGTATAGTAGCTGGCAGCGTCGAGCACCAAGAGAGTGGTATAAGCTCGACTCATGGAGTCAGGCGCATGCGACAAGACTAAAAACGCAATAAACTCTCCCTTGCAGGACTTCAGGGCTACAAGGTCAACAGGATAGGACTGCCCCGGCTTGAATTCAAATGTCCATCTCTCCACGGATTTCACCGCTGGCGACTCATCCGGAGTCCGAGACGTCATCATGTGACTGTCTCGACGGCAACTGCAGCACAACTTGGACTGATTCGGCGTGCAACTCGCCGCTCCACACCAGCAGGCGCTCCCTGCAAGCAAGGCGGCGCCTGCTTGCCAAGAGTGAGATCGAGATCGTCTTTGTCGGCGCAGCATGCTAAAAAAGAACTCCTTGTCGGCCTAATCAATCGACATCCGTTCCTCGAGGAATGCAGAAGCTACCGCAAGGTGTCGTGTATGGCGGTTCACCATGCGGCGGCCTATCGGAGCCGTGTACAGGAAACGCGCCCGGTTTGTCGCATCACCTGCCGCTTTCGGGGATCCTTCGGTAGAAATGGTAGTCCCCACTACCGCTGTCGTCGATCCAGACGGAGACTTCGTCTGATCCATCGGGGCATCCTCCAGCCGGTTTGCGCTTGATTCCTTTGCTTGCAAGACCTGCTTCGATCTGGGCGCAAGTAATCTTTCCGTGGGGTGGCACGCCCGGCGGATTAGCTTTCGGGTCTTCCCCGGGCTTGCGTGGATCATTGCAGGCGAAGCGCCAGCAGTTTCCGACCCCTGGAGGCCATGAGGGTCCAAACGGACCGCCTCCGGGAAATGGCGGAGGCCCGGTTGGGGAGTGCGCGCAATAAGTCGCCGCACATCGTGCATTGCAGTCTTTCAAGTTGTCCGGATGGCTGTTTCCCCACATCGCACCGCACTCACGCATACACTCCATCGTCAGGGCGGCGCATAACATGAAGTCTATAGGAACGGTAGTCAACCCTTGCGGGTCAAGAAATACCGGAGGACTCGCACCGACATACGAATAAGTGGTCAGGCCCTCCGGGGCTTCAAGCGGATCTCGCTGCAAGAATCGTTCGAGCGAAGCATCATACTCCCGCGCCCGATTCTGATACGCCCCGATTTCCGCGTCGTAGACGAGCCCTTGGTGCAGGAACATGTTGCCCACGGGCGAGGTGCGGCGGGCGTGGTGGATGTGGTTGGTGGTTGGCGCGGAGACCAGCGCGGTCATCACGGTTTCATCCGCCGAGTCGAGCGTGCCGTCACTGTTGAAGTCGAAGACGCGGCAGGCGCCGGAGGGATTGGAACCCCAGCACGTCTGGCCGCTGCCGAGAGCCGCGTCGTCGGTCGCGTCCACGTCGCCGTCGCCGTCGTAGTCGCCGAAGTACGACTCGGAGTCGATGATCGGCT
>JADZBE010000014.1 GCA_020852275.1 Phycisphaerales bacterium | reverse complement strand
GATGAAGTGGGACGTAGCGCACGCGGAAGGGATGATGAATCTGGTGGCCCTGCGTGAGAGCGGCCAGTGGACCGCCTACTGGAATCGCCGCCGGGCAGCCTGATGCCACAATCCCTTGCCAGACCCCGGGTTCAAGATGCAGGTCAGGCGCCTTGCTCCGCGTGAGAAGCCAGGCCGCGGAATCGAGGAACCCTCGGACTCAGGCATTACCGGCAGGGTGGGGGCGGACTGGTGGCAGGGTGGCGCAGCACTGGGTCTGCCGTAGCCGTCCTCGTCGGGTCCCAAGGGCCTGGCGGCCTCGACGGGGCGAGGACCCGACGACGACGGCTTTATACGGCAGACCCGGTGCAGGAGCGGCAGCGGGGGCTGGCGGATGCCGCCCAGGTGTCCCTGCGATCGCGGATGGAAGCCGGCTGCGGAGAGGCAGGCGATTCGTATCGTGCGGAGGCAAGCCGTAGTGCCTGAGATGAACGTAGGCGCGGCGGGCATCGGCAGGCGCAAGCGGGCGGGCAGCCATGCTTGACCCGAGCGCCCGAATCGTGCTACGGTCGCGCCGCAAGCTGTTCTTTCCCAACGACCGCGATTCGCGGTCCTGCATCCCCGGTAACGCTGAGTTCCGTTTCCTTCGTCACGCCGCCGCCCTTGCGCGCCGAGCCGGAGGGAGTGGCATGCTGTGCAGGTTGCAGAGAGGAGGTGACAGCCAGGATGAACAGAGGCTTCGCCGCGACGCGCCAAGCGTGACCACCACGTCACGCGACGCACGGTGCGAGCGGAGCGAGTAATCGACGAGGAGCGTTATGAGTGTGTATCAAGTGGATTCTGACACCGAAGGCAAAGGAGACATCACCATGCCCAAGGAAAAGGACAAACCCGTTCACGAGGTGCGGCTGGGCCGCATCAAGGCCGTGATCTGGGCCAACGAGGTGGAGGGCGGCGTGCGGCACAACGTTCAGCTCCGCCGGCTCTACAAGGACGGCGACAACTGGGAGCAGTCCGACACGTTCGGACGCGACGACCTGTTGCTCGCCGCCAAGGTCGCCGACCTGGCCCACACGTGGATCTGCGAACGCTCGCAGGACAAGTCCTGACGCACGCGAGAGGTTGGTCCCCGGGCCTTCCGGCTCGGCAGCATGAGCCACCCTCTCGTCACTCGCCCCGCTGATTCGCACCCTTCGTTTTGAGCATCCCCGCCAGCCCATCCCGCCCGGCCACGTGCCGCTTGTTCGTTCTCAGCATCGCTCGGGAAGACGCGCCCCGCACCGTTCTCGCCCGCCCGGACTCCGCGTCCCGGCGGGTGAGAGACCGGTGGTGCAAATGCTGGCCTGTCTCAGGTCAACCCTGTTTTTTGAAAGGAACATACGATGCAGAATCTCACCCGTGCTCATGACGAGCTGTACTCACGCGGCGTGGACGAGCGCTTTGACACGCTCCAGGATCTCTGGCGTCACTGCCAGGAGGAGAAGGAGCGATCGGTGGACCGCTGGCACCCGCCGCAGGCCATCAAGGTCGAGCCGGCCGGCAGCCGCTGCCGGGTCTCGCTCGGCCAGGACGGCAACTTCAATATGAACGACTGGAGCTTCTCGCAGCTCTGCCGGCTGGCAAACGTGAACAAGGACACGCTCAACCGCGTCTCCGCGGCCACCGCCAGCCAGATTTTCTTCGAGACCTTGCCGTCCGACGGCAAGCCGCTCCAGGCGCTGACGATGGACGACACCGTCCGCGCGATCCACGGCGCAGCCTACACGCGGCTGTACAACTGCGACCTGCTGTCGATGGTCCGCGAGTTCGCGACGGATTTTCAGCCGCCGCAGACCGCCACCATCGGCGGCACCGGGCTGTACTGCGGCGAGCAGGACATGTTCGTGTTTCTGATCGACCCGGCCGGCTGGACGGAGATCGACTGCGAGGCCTTCGCTCCCGGCTTCTTCCTGTGGAACAGCGAGGTCGGCCGCCGCTCGGTCGGCGTGCAGACGTTCTGGTTCCAGGCGGTCTGCGCCAACCACATCGTGTGGGACGCGGTAGAGATCGTCGAGTTCACCCGCAAGCACACGGCCAACGTGCATGAATGCTTCGGGCAGATTCGCGAGATCATCGGACGGCTGGTCGAGAAGCGCGACCAGCGCCGCGACGGCTTCGTGGCCACCATTCGCAAGGCGATGGAGACCACGCTGGGTCGCAGCGCCGACGACGTGCTCAAGGTGCTGGCCAAGCAGGGCATCCCCCGCGCCGCCGCGAAGGAGGCCGTGGAGATTGCCGCCCAACGTGGCCGGTTCACCATCTTCTGTGTCGTCGATGCGCTCACCCGCTTGGCGGGCCGGATCAAGCACGCCGGCGACCGCACTGAGGCCGACGAGCGGGCCAGTGCACTGCTGGCCCTGGCGGCGTGATTCCAAGTTGAACGAACGGTTTTTCGAGGCCCTTGCACCACCGGGCCTCTTTTTCCAGGTTGGCGGCGCCAGACACCGGAAACACGCTCGCCTCGCCTCCAATCAAGTCATTCCTGCGACTTGACACCCGCAGGACCGGTCGGGAAAATCTCGCCATGCCGACGCGGAAGTCCAAACTGGCGGGCGTGCTGGGCGCGGAAATCTGGGTCAAGGTTCTGCCGGTAGGCCAGCCGCCGCCGACCGACCCAGCCGATTTGAAGTTCGTGGCGCACGACCACTGCGAGACGCCTGCTCATGCCAAAACCCGCGTCGGCGTCGAATAAGTTCTGTCGATCATCAGACCTTGCCAACGAAGCGAGCGTTGAATCGTTCTTCGTCCTGCGCCTGCTTGCCGAGTTCGGATACAGCGACGCCGAGATCAAGACTAAGCGCGCTATCCAAGAGCTAAGAATTCCGAGGGGCAGGCAGAAGGAGCCGTACAAGCCGGATTTTCTGCTCGTCGTCGCGAAGAAGCCGCGATGGCTCATCGACGCCAAGGGTACCGAAGAGCGCGTCGAGGACTTCACCTACCAGTGTGCGGGCTACGCGCTCCAAATAAACCGCAAATATCGCGATAGGCCCTGCCGGTACTACATGCTCACCAATGGCCTCCTGACCCGGGTGTACCAGTGGGATCAGGAGGAAGCGATCCTATCGTTGCGCTTCGGCGACTTCGTGGACGGCAACGCGAAGTTCGAGACGTTGCGCCGTCTGCTCGGGGCGGACGCGGCGAGGACCGGGTGGGCGGCGGGCGAGCCCGCCGAGGGTGGGCACCTGCTTGTTCGCCCACATATGGACATCGTCAAGAAGGCTTTTTTGCGATGCCACCGAATCATCTGGAAGTCGGAGAAGATGAGCCCTCAGGCGGCTTTCGTGGAGTTCGCCAAGCTGTTGTTTGTGAAGCTTTGGGAAGATCGCCGGCTGCGGGACAATCCCGCGATGCTGGAGCTAATCGGCAAGGCGGAACCCCTTCCTGCTTCGCAAGTGCGATTCTCCACGCGCTGGATCGATGACCAAGAGTCCAACGACCCCAATCCGGTCGACGCGCTCCTCTTCCGGCAGCTCGTTGAGTCCCTTGAACAGGAGATCACGCAGCGCAGACGCAAGCGCATTTTCGAGCCGAACGAGCGCCTCAAACTCTCGCCCGGGACAGCGAAGCGAGTCGTGGAGGAATTGCAGGACTATTACCTCTTCGGCATCGACGAAGACCTGAACGGCCGTATGTTCGAGGCGTTCCTTGCCGCGACAATGCGGGGGCAGGCGCTCGGCCAGTACTTCACGCCTCGCTCGGTCGTGAAGATGATCACGCGCCTTGCGCATCTCCGAGCGGCTCGCGGGCCAAAGGGTATCGAACGTGTGCTGGATGCCTGTTGCGGAACGGGAGGATTTTTGATTGAGGCGCTCACGGAGATGCGCCGGCAGGTGTGGGACAACAAGTCTCTGACAACCAAGGAGCGCACGGCACTCCTTGAGGAAGTGGCGAACGAAGCGATTTACGGGATCGACGCCGGGCGCGATCCGATGATCGCCCGCATCGCCCGAATCAACATGTATTTGCACGGCGATGGGGGCAGCCGCGTTTACATGACCGACGCCCTTCGCCATCCACCGGAACCCGCCGCACAGGATTCACCAGAAATCAAGGGTGAGGTGAAAGAACTCGCCAAGGTGCTTGCGGACGGCCTCTTGTTCGACGCGGCTCTCACAAACCCGCCGTTCTCAATGGACTATTCAGCTTTGGTCCCGGAGGAAAAGGCGGTGCTCGATACCTTCGACCTCCGGGTTTTCGCTGGCAAGCAGCGCCCATCCCTTCGGTCATCCGTGATGTTCATCGAGCGCTACTGGGATCTTCTGAAGCCCGCCGGTCGCTTGCTGACCGTCATCGACGATGGCGTACTCGGTGGCAAGAACTTTTCGTATGTGAGAGACTGGATTCGGGAGCATTTCATCATTCGAGGGATAGTGAGCCTTCACGGCGACGCGTTCCAGCGCTCCGGAGCGCGGGCGAAAACTTCGATCCTCTATCTCGAGAAGCGGCAAGGGGATCTTCAGGAAACCCAGCCCGCCGTGTTCGTCTACGAGAGTCGCTACATTGGACTGGATGACGTCGTCCAGCGCACACGAGCAAGCGTGGCCGAGAAGGCTCGCGCCGATGCACTCAAAGAGATGGATGAGATCGAGGCCGCGTTCAGCGCCTACATGGCTGGAAAGAAGGGGGCTTGGCTCGTGCCAGCTTCGCGCCTCACCGGACGCCTTGACGCGAAGTTCCTACGACCCTGGAGCGCCGCGGAGCTTGAGCCTAAGTGGGAGGCGGCGGGAGCATCGACCGACGTATTGGAAAACCTAGTTGATCCAGTCGAAGATCAGATCAGGCTCGACCCGGACAAGACGTACACGTTCCTGCGAATCAGCTACGAGGGTCGGGCCGAGTGCGGTGAGCAGGCGCTTGGCAAGGAAATCTCATATCCGAAGGTTGGGCGCGCGAAAGTCGGGGATATAGTTGTAAGCAACATCAGCGCGGTCTATCGGGCGATATGCGTGATCCCTGACGGGATGGAGGACCTCCTTGTTTCCAACGAGTTTACCGTCCTACGGCTCAAGGAAGGCGTCGACGCTGACCCCGTTTATCTGTGGTCGGTTCTCCGCTCGGCCGCTGTCATTGCCGAGTGGATGTCCGGATCCTCGGGTGTCGGAAGGCACCGAGTAGAATGGTCGCTCCTTCGCGCACAGAAGATTCCGCTACTTTCCCCTTCGCGGCAGCGTAGAATTGGCGACCTCTATCGCGCGGCGGAGAAGCACGAGGCCGAAAGCGCGAAGATACGCGCGGAGGCGCTTGCTGGGTTGCAGCAACTCGATTTGGATGGGGAAGCCGCTCGCGATCGCCTTGCCCGCGCAAAACCACCCAAGTAAGTAACGTATCAGTTTCGCTATAGTCATGCCGCCATGCAATCCCTCCGTTCAACGCTGCCAACTCCCCCTTGCAAGGTGACGCTGCGCGATGTTCAGCCTGCGGACGTGCCCTTGACGCGGGTGCTTCAAATGCCGGAGTCTATCTAGCGGGGCACTTGCGCTTCGGTACAGGCTGTGGCATAGTCGCCGCATGGACCAATTGCCCCTCACCGATGAGACCGATTCCGGGCATGACCCGTATCAGACGGCCTGTTGTGACAACGTGGCGTTCGTCATGGACATGCTCGAAGCCATGCGCTTCGAGGTTGACCTGGTCGGTGACATTGATTCCGCCCGCTTCTGGGAAGGTATCATCAATGTGACCGCCGCCTTCCGGCTGCGCAGCCCATCGCGGCACCGAGTCCGCCCAACGGCTCGCTGACCGATTTCCGCCACTACGCACCCACCAAATCCGGCATCGGTAGCCGCGGCTTCCCTTTTCCGCGAATCTGTGGCAGGCTGACCCCCGCACCTCTTTCTCAGTTCGGCAGCGGTAGAAGCCGGATATCGCAGCGTCCCGCGCACCCGCCACAGGCGGATCCGCCAGGCGCTGCCGTGTCGTACGCAATCAGGTTTTGACGCCACCCCTGCGCCCATCGCTTTCGCGAAATCACCCGGCTGCGTGGCCCGGTGTCGCGTGCATTTCCATCAGACAAGGAGACCTAAAATGCCTGTCGCAGAGAAGGAAGGCCGCGCCGTGTTGGCGCGCCGCATTCAGATGATTCCGCTCGACCAGCTCGTGCCGACCACGGACAACGGGCGGCGGCCGGTGAGCAACAACTCGCTGAAGTCGCTGGCCCGCAGCATCAAACGCAACGGCGTGCTGCAACCGATTCTGGTTCGTCCGCACCCCGAGCAGCCCGACACATGGGAGATTCGGGCTGGATGCCGCCGCTGGCGGGCGGCCAAGCTGGCTGGGCTGGAGACCATCCCGGCCATCGTCGGCAAGCTCGACGACGAGACGGCGCTCGCCGTCACGATCACCGAGAACCTCCAACGCGAGAACCTCCATCCGTTGGAGGAGGCCGCGGTGATTCAGAAAGCGTTCGAGCATGGCTTCGACGCCGAAGCCATCGCCGCCCGCCTAGGCAAAAACGCTCAATTCGTCGCCCGGCGTGCATCGCTGACGCGGCTGACGGAAGCGTGGCGTAAGGCGGTGTTGGCGCCGGAGTCGCCGGCGAGCCGCTTGTCACCGGCACACCTGGAGCTGATCGCCCGGCTGCCCGAGGAGACGCAGGACGGCCTGGCCCAGGACGACTTCTACGCCGTGTTCGGCCGCGGGTTCCCCAGCGTGGAGGACCTGCGCCGCATCATCGACGGCGGGCTGCACACGCTGGCCGCCATGCCGTGGTCGTTTGTTGATGAGATGCTCGACCCGAAGGCCGGGGCGTGCTCCAACTGTCCGAAGCGATCCGGGGCACACCCGCTGTTGTTCGACGCCGAGGAAGTGCCCGTCAACGGCAAGCCCGCCAAGGACGACCGCTGCCTTGACCCGACGTGTTTCGAGCGTAAGCAGATCGCCCACGTGCAGCGCTGCGAGGTCGAGCTTCGGGCTGGCCATCCGAATCTGGCACTTGTCCAGATCGGCGGCAATTCCGGCAGCCAGGCGATGCACGAGGCCTTTGGCGACCGCGTTCACCGCGTGTATGCGCCGCGATTCGTGAAGGCGAGCAACCCCAACGCCGTGCCCGCCATGCAGGTCGATGGACCCAAGGCCGGCAAGCTGGTGTACATCGACTCCGGCGACCCGCAGGTCCCGGGCCACAAGAACGGCCGCGGCAAGAACATGCCGAAGGCGGAGCACAAGCCCATGACGCTCGACGAGCGTCGCGCTCGCCACCAGAAGCGCCGCCAGGCGTTCGTCGTGAAGCAGGTTGAGACGCATCTTCGCAACCTGACCGTCGAGGACGTGTCCCGTGCGCTGGCCGAGAAGGCCGCGGGCAAGGGCGCCGACGCAAACAAGCTGGAGATCGTCTCGCTGTTGCTCTCGTTTGGAACATCGGGCCGTGCGGATCGCATGTACCACGAAGACCCGTGGGACCGCTACGACCGCCTGCGAGGAGTTGCCGCCGACGAGCGCATCGCGGCGGCGCTTCACGACGTGGTGCAGATCTGGATTCGGCGGCTCGCCATGCACGACAGCAATCGTGTCGGCTTTCAGGCATTCGAGGCCAACCGCATGTGCGAGATTCTCGGCATCAACCACGTTGAGATCGAAACCGAGGCCGTCAAGGCGCTGCCTCAGCCCAAGAGCTGGGGCCTTCCGCCGGAGGATGACATTGCCGACGCGAACGCGGTTGCACCGTCTCCGCCGGAGCAGGTTGCCGACCCGCCGTTCGAGCCGGACGTCGAAGCTGACGATTCCGGAGGTGTCACCCCGGAGCCAACGCGGCGAAAGGAGGTTCGCAAGAAGCCGCTGCACCGCGACAAGTCGCGCCGCAACCGCAAACGGGTGCGGGCGGCTTGAAGGTGGCACCGAAGGGCACTCAATCCCGACGATTCGGGGTTGAGTGCCCAAGTTTCTTCCATGATTTGCAGAAGGTTGACTCCGCGTACGACCGGCCCCGCGCCGCGATTCCCGCAGCCTTGGACCGAATGCAGCACGCTGCACGTCGCACGCTGTCGGCAATCCCGCCGATCGTGAGCAGACAGCCGACCACGTTGGATCGGCTGTCGGCCGGCGACGCCGACCGCGTGACTGCGAGCGAACGGCTCGATTCACGGCCCGAGTCGCCAGTTCCGCCAGACCATCAGCAGATACGCAGCCAGCGCCCACTTGAGCGCATCGGGGTACGCCACGACCAAGACGATGAACATGAGGATAGCGGCCGGGTTCATGCGGGTTTGCCTACCACGTCCCCGCGTCCAAGTCACCCACCGCTGCCCGCAACCGCCCACGGCACGCCCGCAATGTCGCCGGCGAGCAGCGCAGCGCCCACTGCTCGCCGCAACCAACGACGGCACGCTTCGGGCCGGACCCGCCATAACGCCCTTACCGGGTGGTTCGCTCCGGCCGTCGCGAACGGTTTGGAGGTGCGTTATGGCCAAGTCGGGAAACAGGCCGGTCCACGAGGTCCGGTACCGCAACGTCAAAGCCGCGATCTGGCTCAACCAGACCGCGAAAGGTACGATGCACAACGTGACGGTCAGCCGCTCCTACCGGGACGGCGAGACCTGGAAGAACGCGTACTCGTTCGGCCCCGCGGACCTGCTTCCGCTGGCCAAGGCGCTGAACGAGGCGCATTCCTGGATTCACGAGCAGATGGCTGCGGCTCGGAACTCGTCGCCACGTGGCGACGAGGGCCGCAGGACAGGTTCAAAACACTGAGCGTTGCCGCGAAGGCCGAGCATCCACCCGGCCACTTCGAGAGTAACGCCAACTTTGCTGACCCGATGCTATGAGCCGGGTGCCTGACGGGAACCTACGCACTTGGACCGTCGACCGATGACACGCGCGATACGATCCGCTGGTCCTGCCGGAGGGGCGAGACCAAGAGGCACGCGCACTTGTCCGGCCGCGCGGCCCCGCCCCGCCGGCGAAAGCGTTAAACGAGATACATTCCCGCCGTGGCCCCCGGCATTCTTGATCAGTCGCAAAATCGGCTCGGCGTGAGCTGGCAGATAAACAACGACAAGAAACATCGGATCAGATAATGCTCATTGACCAACTCATAATCGTGCTCGTTCTGGCGTCCCTGCCTGCGGTCGCACTCCTGGCAAAGCGGGGCGCGCTGAGAGCGACCGAATCCGTCTCTGATTTCGTGGTTGGCGACCGAAGGTTCAAACTGTTTCGGCTCGGTGCAGGCATCAGCATGGCCTTCGTTGGTGGCGCTGCAACGCTAAATATGGCGTCGCTCGGCTACCAGTTTGGTTGGTCCGTTGCAATCGATCCTCTTGTTGTGTTCATTTCCTTGGCCATTGCTTCGTCACTCGCCAGACGAGTCCGCAATGGCAAGGGCATTACACTCAGCGATGTCCTTGGCGGTTCGTCTCCACCACTGCGTGCGTTGCTTGGGATCACCGGCCTGATCGTCTACCAAATGCTCACCGCATCTCAATTCGTTGCCTTAGGGCGACTTCTCGGCCCGTATTTCCCCGGCGTTCCCGTTGCTGCGGTGATTCTGGTGCCTACACTCGTAGTGTTCGCGTACACCTACCTGCGTGGCTTTCAGGCTGTCACGAACACGGATGTTCTCCAACTCATTATCATGCTCGCGCTGTATGCCGCACCATGCCTCTGGGTTTTCACAACCCACTCCGCGCCGACGCCTACAACCGCCGCAGCCGATTCGGCAACGGCCCCATTCAATCTGCTAATCTACCTAATGCTGCCAATGCTTTTCGTGCCTGTCTCACATGACGTGAATATCCGCATTAAGGCCGCCGAATCTCTCTTTCACGCTCGCGCTGGTCTGATGCTTGGCGCTGGCCAGTATGTCCTCTTTCTCTTGATCTCCATCGGTGTCGGTGTGTATATGCGGAAGTCTGGCCACACGATCTCCGTGTCTGAGACAACGTTGCCACTCTTCTTCCACACCAACTTCGGCGATTGGAGCGTCATCGGGACAATCGCGGTGCTTGCCGCGATTGTCTCAACATTGGATTCGATGGCATTTAACACAATTGTTTCGGCGAGCAACGATGTGCTCGGTCCGACACGAGCCAAAGGTATACTGTCTGACACGAAGGCGCTGGCACTGTCGACTTCTGTTGTGCTTTGCGTATCGCTGCTGATTGCCCTGTTGTTTCAACAGATTCTGGGGCTCGTGCTGGCTGCGCTTTTGCTGTACGTATCGGTATTCATTCCGGTAGCCCTAGGTCGATTGCTGCGGGTTCGCGACCTTGCCTTGGTCTGCACTTCCCTCCTCACCGCCGCTGCGATTATCGGCTGCAAGGTCACCGGTTACACGCCTCCAGTTGAACCGATTGCGTTTCTTGGCCTGCATGTTGTGCTCGTGCTACTTGCGAAAGGGATGCGCCAGTGAGGATATTTGTTGGATGCGCTTCTGAGAGCAAAGCACGAGCAGAAGAAGTCGCCACTGCTCTGGAATCGCAAGGCTTCGTAGTTATGCGGTGGTGGAACGATCCGGATGCGTTCCCGGGCGGGGCCAACACGCTAGCGCGTCTCATCGAATTAAGCAACGAATGCGACGGGGCTGCGTTCGTGTTTGGAGAAGATGACGACGTCACCATCATCGATGATTCGGGTGCTAAGCTGACTCAGAAGGCCCCACGAGATAATGTGATCCTTGAGTATGGGATATTTGTCAGCAAACTCGGTCCTTTACGCACACAGTATCTTGTGGAATCGGGAGTGAAGGTTCCCAGCGACCTAAACGGGATCCAGTGGTGCAGCGCTCATGATGAAATCCCCAAGCTGGTTGCCTCGCTGAGAAAGCAGGCAAGTACAGCGCATCATTCGGATCTGTCCAGCCGAGTCCACCTTCACGCTAGCAGACGGCTGATCTTGAACGTCAGTATTCCGGCGGGTTGGAATGCCCGAGCAATGTACCTTGACAAAGCCGGCGCAGACGCGTGGGGGGCGCTCGAAAGAGACCCAGAGTATTCCGGCAGCAAGAGCACACAGGCTGTGGCGCACGCGATCAGCGAACTCGCGATAGAGCACGAGCTTCACAAATTTGGAGCCGCAGTGTCCTTTGGACCTGGCGTGGGATTGCTGGACCAGAAAGTCTTGTCGGGATACATCGGCCAGGAGCTTCAACAGTACATTCCGATCGACATCAACCTTCATCTGGCATTGACGGCTGCGGACTTGCTCGACGGCTCTCGTGCAGGCCTTCAAGTGCCTTTCTGCATTTCCGCTGACTTTGAAGAGGAGATGGGCCCGATTACTCAAATGGTCAATTCGGGCGCGCGTGGCAAACGACTGTACCTGATGCTCGGGGGTACGTTTGGGAATCTGGAGAAGGGTGAAGACGGGTTTCTGTGCGGACTCCGCGAGTGCATGCAAGCGAAGGATGTTGCAATTCTGGATGTGTCGATAGCGCGCCCGAAGTACGAAATTGGCAAAGACCCATATAGAGTCCCGTCAAGGCAGAGACCGACAGTAAAAGGGTTTCTGGCAAGTGGTGTCGCGCGTAGACTTAATCTGAATCAACGTGACGTGGAACAAGCCATACAAGACCACGTCGAGTTTTGTGCGAGCCATACGAGCAACATACGCGATACGCCGGAGTTCATGTTTCGTTGCAAGGCAGGTCACCATCCCCTTATATACGTCAGACGTTACCGATTTGACGATCTGAAGCAACATCTTAAGAGTCAAGGGTTCATTGTGCTGGATGCTAGATCTGTGGGTGATCCCAATGATACCAAGCATCGTGGCATCTATTTTCTGCGGAAGGAATAGCGGGGCGGAAACGGCCGGACTCTTCAAGTGTTGAGGTCCATACGTGTTGGTCGCAAGGTCGCGTTCAAAAAGCCCTTGCATCGGCGACGTGTGCTCACTATGCAGTTCGTCCTCGATGGCGTCAACCGAGGCGCGGTTCGTTACCGGATGGGCCGAGTTATCGAATTACTCTTGCCGCGCGAAATTAGATGGCGCATCCTTGCCACATGATAAACTGGATTATCACGTAGAGGAGCATGCCCCGAAAGACCGCCGATTCGACCACCAATTCGCTCGCAAAACGCTTGGCGGGGACACCCGCCACAACGACCCTCGAATCCCTTGCGGCCGTCCCGGAGGAGGCCGTCTGGCTGGCCAAGCAGAAGTCGCCGCGGACCCGCCGGGCCTACCGGGCAGACGTCCAGCGTTTCATGCGATTCTGCGGCATCGCCGCACCGGACCAGCTTCACCACGTTGACCACCGGGCCGTCATCGCCTGGGAGCGCTTCCTGCGCGAGACCGAGGGTGCCGAAGCATCGACCGTGCGGCGGCGGCTGGCGGCATTGTCGTCGCTGTTCAAGCACCTTGTCGAGCATGGCCAGGCCGACCGCAACCCTGTTGCGTCCGTCCGCCGTCCGGCCATCAACCGCGATGAAGGATTCACGCTCGCGTTCTCAAAGGCCCAGGCCCGGAAGCTGCTCGACATCCCGCCCGCCCACACCGTGCACGGACTCCGAGATCGGGCGGTCCTTTCAGTCGGACTTCAAGCCGGGATCCGCCGGGCCGAGATCGCCCGGCTCCGCGTCGGCGACCTCCACCAGAACCGCGGCTTCGACTCGCTTCGCGTCGTTCGCAAGGGTGCCAGGAAGGACGCACTCGCCATCCATCCGCAGACGGCCCAACGCATCCGTGAATACCTCGCCGCCGCCGGGCACGCCGTCGATTTCGATGGCCCGCTATTTCGCCCGCTCCGGCACAACGGCCGCTCGCAGACGCCCCGGCGGCACATGGCCCCGGACGCCATCGACCGCGTGCTACGCAAGTACGCCGCCCAAATCGGCCTGACCCGCGGCTACTCGGCCCACTCCATGCGGGCCACGTTCATCACGACCGCCCTCGAAAACGGCGCCAGCTTGGAGCAGGTTCAGCGGGCCGTCGGCCACCGCGACCCGTCCACGACGAAGCTCTACGACCGCCGCGGCTACAACCCCGAGAAATCGGCCGCGTTCTTTGCGAGCTACTGACGGCGCGCCATAATGGCGTCGCCGAATCGAGGCGTCACCATGAACACGCTGGCCCAGAAGCTCCATCCCGACCGGTTCACCGAGATGTCGCCGTTCATGGCGGCCATCGTGGGCTACGTGCTGGGTGAGTCGTGGACCAACCCGGCCATCGCGGAGGTCACCGTCAGCGAGACCGAAGACCTCGTGTACGTCCGCAAGGCCGGCAGCGCCGGCTTCGACGGCCTCCAAAGCCTGACCGACCTGCGGAACAACTGGAACCGCCTGCTCGACGCCGCCGGGCTGACGCCGGAGGAGCGCCGCGAGGCGGTGGGTCTGTTCAACGAGCGCATCGCGGTCGTCCCCGGAACGGGCGTCTGACAGTCGGGCCACACTCCCTGCTCGCCGTTGCATGCCGGCGCGGCGGTCCAGGGAACCGATGCGTAGAGTGCCGACCAATCCGCCGACCGGGCGAGACTCTTCTAGTACGCCCCGGCGTAACCGCTTAGAATGCCACGTTTTAGGGCGTCCGTTTAGCCTGCTGGTGCGAGGCTCGTTCATTGCCAAGAATCTTCGACAACATCGACCAATCGCTTCTCCCAGCCCTACGGGACACGCTCGGGTTGTCGGACCGTGCGGATTTTTGCGTGGGGTACTTCAACCTGCGAGGCTGGAAGCAGCTTGACTCATACGTAGAGCGGTGGGCTGGCGGTGAGGGCCGGTGCTGTCGGTTGCTCGTCGGGATGCACCGCCTTCCCCAGGATGAGCTTCGCGATGCCCTGAGCCTGGTCAAGGCCGATGTTGGCATCGACAACCAGACCGCCATCCGATTGAAGCGGAAGCTCGCCGAGGAATTTCGGCAGCAGCTCACCGTTGGCGTCCCTACGAACGACGACGAAACCGGGCTTCGTCGGCTCGCCGCACAGATTCGAGCCAAGAAGGTGATCGTAAAGCTCTTTTTGCGCCACCCGCTTCATGCGAAGTTGTACCTCCTGTTCCGCCCCGACCCTATCACGCCAACCGTCGGCTATCTGGGCAGCAGCAATCTGACGTTTGCCGGCCTGTCTAAGCAAGGCGAACTCAACGTCGATGTGGTGGACCAAGACGCTTGCAATAAGCTGATTAACTGGTTCGAGGAACGTTGGCAGGACAAGTTCTGTCTCGACATCTCCGACGAGCTGGCGGACATCATCGACCAGAGCTGGGCCGGTGTTGAACCCGTTCCGCCGTACCAAATCTATATCAAGATGGCGTACCACCTGTCGCAGGAGGCCCGGGCCGGTCTTTCAGAGTTCCGCATCCCGAAGGACTTCGGGAACAAGCTGTTCGAGTTTCAAAAAGCCGCCGTCAAGATAGCCGCTCATCACCTCAACAAGCGCGGCGGTGTCATCATCGGCGACGTGGTCGGCTTGGGCAAAACGCTCATGGCGACTGCGCTCGCTCGGATCTTCGAGGACGACCACGGTATCGAAACGCTGATTGTGTGCCCGAGGAACCTGGTCCCCATGTGGGAGGACTACCGGGCGCAATATCGGATGCGAGGGAAAGTACTCTCAATCACGCAAGCCCAGAACGAGTTGGCTGATCTGCGGCGTTACCGACTCGTGCTCATCGACGAGAGTCACAACCTGCGTAACCGCGAGGGCAAGCGGTACCGGGCACTTTTGGAGTACATCCAGTCGAACGACAGTCAGGTGATCATGTTGTCGGCGACTCCGTACAACAAGACGTTTCTTGACCTGTCGAATCAGCTACGGCTCTTTGTTCCGGAAGAGAAGGACATCGGGATTCGGCCCGAGCGGCTACTCCGAGAAATCGGCGAAGTCGAGTTCATTCGACAGCATCAGTGTCCGGTGCGATCACTGAAGGCTTTTGAGAAAACGCCCTACGCCGACGACTGGCGCGACTTGATGCGCTTGTATCTCGTGCGCCGCACGCGGAGCTTCATCAAGGAGAATTACGCCAAGGATGATCCGACGAACGGCCGCAAGTACCTTGAATTCGAGGATGGTCGGCGCTCCTACTTCCCGGACCGCGTGCCGAAGACCGCGAAGTTCAGAGTCGATGAGCGCGACCCTAACGACCAATACGCGGCCCTTTTTGCGCCCAAAGTGGTCGATACGGTGAACGGCCTAACGCTGCCCCGATACGGGTTGGGCAACTATCCGGCGCCTACCGGCGGCAAGCCGCCATCGAACGAAGAAGCCCGCGTGCTCGGCGACCTGTCGCGCGCCGGGAGCCGATTGAAAGGTTTTTGCCGCACGAACTTGTTCAAACGCCTTGAAAGCAGCGGCTATGCCTTTGTCCTGTCCGTCGAGCGTCACATTTTGCGTAACTTCATTTTCTTGCATGCAATCGAAAACGATTTACCGCTGCCGATCGGCACCCAGGACATGGGTTTGCTCGACAGCAACGTGAACGACGCTGATACGGACCTGTTCGACACGGAATCCAATACCGACACCGACAATTTAGACCCGGGGATTCAAACGAGCGGGTTGCGGACCGACGTTCAATTCAAAGAGCGGGCCGGCGAGATCTATCAGGCGTACGCCGCCACCTACAAGCGGCGATTCAAATGGCTTCGCGCCGACCTCTTCGACGAGAGCCTTGCGAAGGACCTGCGGCACGACGCCGACCTGCTGATGAAGGTGCTAAATGATTGCGGCGAATGGGACTGGTCGCGTGACCAGAAATTGAAAGCCCTCGTCGAGTTGGTCGGGGCCAAGCATCCGAACGACAAAGTCCTGATCTTCACGCAATTCGCCGACACCGTGGACTACCTGGAAAACCGGCTGAAAGCTGCGAAAATCAAGGCGTGCCTCGGCGTCACCGGCCAGTCATCGAACCCGTCGGCCATCGCGTGGCGATTCAGTCCGGTCAGCAACGAGAAGCGAGATAGAATTCCTCCGGCAGAAGAGCTTCGCGTTGTCATCGCTACCGACGTCTTGAGCGAAGGCCAGAATCTACAGGACGGTTGGATCGTCGTGAATTACGATCTGCCGTGGGCCATCATCCGCTTAATACAGCGAGCGGGCCGTGTGGACCGCATCGGCCAGAACTCCGACAAGATTCTGTGCTACTCGTTCCTTCCCGCCGACGGCGTAGAACGCATCATCAACCTGCGCGGGCGCGTGCGGCAGCGCCTGCACGAGAACGCCGAGGTCGTCGGGACCGACGAGGCCTTTTTCGATGATGACCGCAACGACATGCCGCTTTTCAACCTCTATCACGAGAAGGCGGGGATTCTCGACGGCGACGATGACACCGAGGTTGATCTTGCGTCGTATGCCTATCAGATATGGAAGAACGCCATCGACGCCGATCCCAAACTCGAAACCGCGATTCCGGGACTGCCCAACGTGGTCTACTCCACGAAGCCGCACCAGCCCACGCCAATCCAACCAGAGGGGGCGCTGGTCTTCCTTCGCACGGCGGACGGTAATGACGCGCTCGCCTGGATCAACAAGGATGGCAACAGCGTCACCGAATCACAGCTCGCGATCCTGAAGTCGGCCGAGTGCTCGCCCGCTACGCCTGCGCTTGATCGACATGCGAACCACCACGACTTGGTCGCCAACGGCGTCAAGTTAATCGTTGAGGAGGAGAAGTCAGTCGGCGGCCAGCTTGGCCGTCCGTCCGGCGCCAGGTTCCGTGCCTACGAACGGCTCAAACGATACGCCGAGGACATCAAGGATGAGTTGTGGGGCCGATCGGAATTCGGCGACCAACTCCGGCGTGCCGTCGAAGAGATTTACAAATACCCGCTACTCCAGGCGGCAATTGACACGTTGAACCGCCAACTCAAGAGCGGCATCGACGATCACGCCCTTGCCGAGCTGGTTTTGATGCTACGTGACGAGGGTCGGCTCAGTCGCATCACCGAGGAACAGGAATCCGACGAGCCCCAGATTATTTGCTCGCTGGGCCTTCGTAAGCCCGACTGACCCAGGGGAACAGGCCCGATGAAGATTGATGTTTCTATTGTTCGCCGTTTGCTGAAAGAGTGCGACTTCAAGACGCTCTTTCGCGAGCAGCTCGGGTGGGACAACTACTCGGCGAAGCTCGATATTCCACTCGACGGCACGACCTACTCGCTCGGCGCGATCGCCGAGAAACGCGGCTTTCAGGTCTTCACCTGCCCCACGATTCCCGATCGCCCCACGCGCCTGAAGCTCGACCGCCAGCTCACGAAATCCGCCCGCGAGCATCTTGTCATCTACGTCGGCGCCGACCGGAAGGAGCAGCTTTGGGAGTGGGTCCGCCGCGAGCCAGACAAGCCCGCCGCCAGCCGCGACTATCGCTTCCACGCCAACCAGTCCGGCGACTTGCTGATCCAGAAGCTCGAAGCGCTCGCCATCGGTTTGGCCGAAGAAGAAAAGCTCACCATCGTTGACGTGACCGGCAAGGTGAAGTCCGCCCTCGACGTGGACAAGATCACCAGGCGCTTCTACGACCGCTTTAAGACCGAGCACGCCGGCTTCATGAAGTTCATCAAGGGCATCAAGCACGAGCCGGACCTCCAGTGGTACACGTCGCTGATGCTCAACCGCCTGATGTTCGTCTATTTCATCCAGAAGAAGGGCTTTCTCGACGGCGACGCCGACTATCTGCGAAACCGGCTCAACCGGATGCGCCAGCAGCACGGCAAGGACAAGTTCTATTCGTTCTACCGCTACTTCCTGCTTCGCCTGTTCCACGAGGGGCTCGGCCAGGCGCAGAAAGATCGCAAGACCGAACTCGACAAACTGCTCGGCAAGGTGCCGTTCCTCAACGGCGGCTTTTTCGAGGTTCACGACCTGGAGGAGAAGTACCCGGAGATCGACATCCCGGACGCCGCGTTTGAGAAGCTCTTCGAGTTCTTCGACGCCTATCGCTGGCACCTCGACGAGCGTCCGCTCCGCGACGACCGCGAGGTCAATCCCGACGTGGTCGGCTACATCTTTGAAAAGTACATCAACCAAAAGCAGATGGGCGCCTACTACACGAAAGAGGACATCACCGAATACATCAGCAAGAACACCATCATCCCGTTCCTGTTTGACGCTGCCGAGAAGAAGTGCGCCATCGCCTTCAAACCCGATTCGGCCCTCTGGCGAATGCTTCGCGACGACCCCGACCGATACATCTACTCCGCGATCCGCTACGGCGTGGTCACCGATAAGGGCGACGTCATCCCGCTCCCGCCCGAAATCGAGGCCGGCATTGCAGACGTGTCGAAGCGTGGCGGCTGGAACAAGCCGGCGCCGCAGCCGTTCGCATTGCCGACCGAGACTTGGCGCGAGCACGTCGCCCGCCGGCAGCGATGTCTCGAAATCCGCGAAAAGCTGCGTCGCGGTGAGGTCCACAAAATCAACGACCTCGTAACGCTCAATCTCGATATCTGGCAGTTCGCTCGCGATGCCATCGTCAACTGCGAGGGCACTGAGCTGCTCCGGGCGTTCTACCGCGTGATCGCAGGCCACATCCCCCGCCAGTCAAACGAGAAGTACGAGCGCGGCCTCAGCGTGCTCGACCCGACCTGCGGCTCAGGTGCCTTTCTCTTCGCCGCGCTGCGCATTCTTGAAACGCTCTATTCCGACTGTCTGGAGCGCATGCGGCGGTTTGTGGACGAATTGGAGCACTCCGGCGAGAAGCACCGCCCGGAGAAATACGCCGACTTCAAGACCGTGCTCGCCGAGATCCACGAGCACCCCAACGAGCGCTACTTCGTACTCAAGAGCACCATCATCAACAACCTCTTCGGCGTGGACATCATGGAGGAGGCAGTCGAGATCTGTAAGCTCCGCCTGTTTCTCAAGCTCGTCGCCCAGGTCGAGCGCGTCGAGCAGATCGAACCGCTGCCCGACATCGACTTCAACATCCGGGCCGGCAACACGCTCGTGGGCTACGTCTCGCTTGACGAAGTTCGGCGCAGCCAGGAGGGCCAGTTCGGCTTCGGCGACAAAGAAATCAAGAGAATTGAGGAGGACGCGCTGATCGCCGACGGGGCATACAAGCGGTTCCGCGAGATTCAGGTCCGCCACGGCGGAACGGTCACGCCGAGGGACAAGGCCGAACTTCGTAAACGGCTCAACAAGCTCGACGCCGAACTGGATCGCTATCTCGCCGGCGAATACGGCGTGAAGCTCGACAAGGCGAACGGCTTCGCAGCCTGGAGGGCCAGCCACCAGCCGTTCCACTGGCTTGTCGAGTTCTTCGGCATCATGCGTGAGGGCGGTTTCGACGTGATCATCGGGAACCCGCCGTACGTCGAATACAGTAAGGTGAGGCAAACGTACCAAATCCGGGGCTTTGCTACGGAATCCGCTGGAAACCTGTATGCGATGTGCTCCGAGCGTAGCCTGCAACTGCTTTGCGTGACTGGTCGCTTTGGCTTCATCGTTCAGGCGCCCGTGATCTCGACGCAACGAATGTTGGTGCTCCGCCAAAGGCTCTGCGCGGAGAACGACTATCTGGCTATCTCGTCTTACGACGACAGACCGAGCAAGCTCTTCGATGGGATGCATCACTGCCGGCTTGCGATTCTGCTGGCGAGGCTCAATCCCGCAACTGCGCTGCCAGTTGTCTTGACGACGCGATATCACAAATGGTCTGAAGCCGAGCGTGCTCAACTCTTTCAGACCATCGCCTACTGGCCGGCGCCGCTCGACGCGTGCCGGGCCTACGTGCCGAAGATTCGGTCTGCGGTTGAGCTCTCCGTCCTGAAGCGTCTTCAGACCCTGACAGCAACCGTCCGAGACCTCCTCTCGTCGTCCGATACGCCTCACCGCATTTTCTACAAGATCACGGGAGTTGGCCACTGGTTTACGTTCACGATGCGGCCACCTCGTTTTTGGCGCGGCAACGAGGAGGGCAGCTCGACACGCGAGAGCTACGTCTGCTTTCGGTCCGCGGCCCTTCGTGACGCTGTATTCTGCCTATTGTGGAGCAGCCTTCATTATTGGTTCTACCAACTTCGCACGAATTGTCGCGACTTCAATCCTTCTGACCTGGAGAGCATTCCACTCGCAAACGCTGTCTCCGGCGGATTTAAGAATGCCTCCACGCTGGCGAATGCGTTGATCGCGAGGTTGGAGGAGTCTGCTAGTGTGGCCGAAGCAACCTATCGTGTCGGTGGAACCGTACGTTTCGAGCGATTCGTGCCGCGGTCTGCTAAGGAAGAAATCGACGCGATGGACTGCGCCTTCGCCGAGCCCTACGGCCTGACTGCTGAGGAACTCGACTTCATCATCAACTACGACATCAAATACCGCATGGGCGGGAGCGACGACAATGCCGACGAATGACGAACCCCCGCACCAACACTCGCGACTCTCGAAGCACTATGCGAAGCTCGACGACGCGACGCCGTTCTACGAATCGGGCGATGCGCCCGCCATGGATGCTGAGAGCGTGCTCAAAGCCCGACGAGCCATCGAGCCGTGGCTTTGTTCGCTCTTTCAAGCCGAACACCTTGCACTCCTGGTCGGAACCGGTCTTCCTATCGCACTGGGTCACGTAGCAAACATCGCATCAGCGACTATGTCGTCGGCTCCATTCTCCGGCGCATTGAGCACCGCGATTGAGACCGAGGCCCAAGCGTCGGCCAAGGATGCGGGAAGAGGCGACGAGCCGAACATAGAAGACCGCCTGCGAGCCGCGATCGCGTTGTACGAAGGCCTGCGTATCGCGGTGGATGATCGTGCCGGAGCGCTTCTGACTGAAATTGAACGCCAGATTGTTGCGCTGCTCAAGTCGGTGCTCAAGGGTGAAGAGGACTTCGTCGCAAGGATGCGAGCCGAGGCCGACGGTGCGGCCGCCGACCTGATAGCGTCTTTCCTGCTCAGCTTCGCTTCCCGCGCCGGTACGCGCGACAGACTGCAATTGTTTACGACCAATTACGACCGCTTCATTGAGTACGGCTGTGACCGGGCCGGAATCCGAATCATCGACCGGTTCGTAGGGATGGTCGAACCGGTGTTCCGGGCGTCACGGCTGAACATCGACATGCACTACAACCCGCCCGGGATACGCGGCGAGCCACGCTACCTGGAGGGAGTAATCCGGCTCACCAAGCTGCACGGCTCGCTCGATTGGCGCGCAGACGGCTCAATCATCCGACGCTGCATGTTGCCGTTTGGGGCCAAGGCGAACCACACCGAGATTCCCACAGTACAGACTTTGGTGAACGCAGCTTCCGGGCAACCGGCGAGTCCTGGGAATGTGGAGCCGCCTAACAGCCCGTTCAGCGTGCTCGTGTACCCTAACCCGGCCAAGGACATCGAGACGCTCAGCTATCCGTATGCGGAGCTGTTTCGTGACTTTGCGGCGGCGGTGTGTCGGCCCAACACCGTGCTCGTCACGTTCGGCTATGGATTCGGCGACGACCACATCAACCGAATCATCCGCGACGCGCTCACAATTCCCTCGACGCACCTCGTGATTATTTCGTACGATGATCCCGGCGGCCGGGTGAGCCGCTTCCGTGCCCGAGTCGGCAGCGATGCTCAGCTCACCATCTTGCTCGGCTCTCACTTCGGCGACCTTTCGACTCTGGTTCGGCATTACCTACCCAAACCGGCGCTCGATTCGGCCCGCGCTCGAAAAACTGGGCTTCTACAGCGCAGGGGCGAGCCGCAAGCCCCACCGCCCACTCATCCCACTCAATCCGACGACGCCGAGGCTGGGGAGAGCGCCGGAGAACTGGCATGACGACGCCCGTTGAACATGCCGGACACCGCACCGTCGGAACGATCGCTTGCGTCGCCCCGAATGAGTTCACCGTCATGCTCGACACCGATGCTCCGGCATCAACGGCACTCAATGCGGGATACCCAGCCCCGTTTCCGCGGATCAACGGCTACGTTCTCGTGCCAAACGAGGTCGGCTCGATCGTCTGTCTAATCGCTTGGCTCGGGATTGAGAACGCGCCGTATCCGAAGCGGCTTGGGCTGAAAGACTTCGGACTCGTCGATCTTCCCTACCCTGTCCGGAAGATGAAGGTGCTTCCGGTCGCGACGCTTCGTCGCATCGACACCGACGACGCCACGTGGGAGGTCGAACGCGGTGTGCGCCTGTTTCCCACCGTCGGCGACGCGGTGTTGCTACCGACTCGGGAGGAACTGCGGCACATCGTCGAAGGACGCGGAGTTGATGCCCGCGTACAAATTGGCACGGCCCCGCTCGCCGGAAACGCACGAATCGCCGTTGACCCAGACAAGCTGTTCGGCCGGCACTTGGCGGTTCTCGGGAACACGGGAAGTGGAAAATCGTGCAGCGTTGCGGGCGTGATTCGCTGGTCGCTCGAAGCCGCTGCTGTGGAGCGGGAACTCCAGGGACGCCCGAAACTGCCCAACGCGAGATTCATCGTACTGGACCCGAACGGCGAATACTCGCGCACGTTCGCGGACGCCGCATGCCCAACCCGGCTGTTCCGCGTTGAGCCTGAAGCGGGGGTTTCCGAAGCCCTTGTCGTGCCCGCGTGGCTCTGGAACACGGAGGAGTGGACATCCTTCTCCCGCGCACAGCCAGGAGCCCAGCGACCGTTGCTGATTCAAGCCCTTCGAGGATTGCGCGCAGGCGCAGCTCTCATGGTCCCGGCAACTCGACAAGTCCGGCGGTTTGTGGTTGGGCATCGACTCGCATTTGCACAATGGCAGGCCGCCGGAGCTTCCACGATGCAGTTTGCCGAGAAGATCGGTTGTGGCAAGCGACTGGAGGTAATGGAGGTTGACCTACAAGCTCTGATCCAGGCGTCCGGTTTGGAGCAAGGGGTCACCGATGCGCTGACCGACCTCAAGGCGTCGGTAACGGCGATTTACGGCAAGCGAAGTTCATTGTCGAAGGGCGTTCGATACTTCAACGACTTCGCAGACGCTGACCTCGTGGAACTCATTGGGAAACTCGACAAGATTTCCGGTTTCTTGCCGCAGCAAGACGAATCGAAGGGCGAGAACGCAGACCGGCCCCTCCCCTTTGATGCCGACCACCTGCCGGACTATCTGGAAGCAGTCGCTGGCCAGGAAGGCGGCGCCGGTGCCCAGTTCGTTCCGTACCTCTGCATCCGTCTCCGCACGATGCTGAGTGACCCGCTGCTTCGAAGCGTAGTGAATCCTGCCGGGGCAGTGACTCTTGCTGGCTGGCTCAAGGACCTACTCGCAGATGGCGCGGCTGGGCAGGTTTCGGTCATCGACCTGTCGCTGGTTCCTAGCGATGTGCTTCACGTCGTAATCGCCGTTCTTGCTCGCGCTACGTTTGAAGCACTGCAACGTCATCGGCGAATAACGAAGCAGGCGTTGCCAACCGTGCTCGTGCTGGAAGAGGCGCACACGTTCGTGCATCGGGCGCGCAGTGAGGAGGAGAGCCTCTCCAGCCCGGAACACATGTGTCGCCGAACATTCGAGCGGATCGCACGCGAAGGCCGCAAGTTCGGACTGGGCCTACTCGTGTCGTCCCAACGTCCGTCGGAGCTGTCACCAACCGTCCTTGCACAATGCAACACGTTTCTCCTCCACCGAATTGTCAACGACCGAGACCAGGAATTGGTGCAGCGGCTTGTGCCGGACAACCTTGGCGGATTGCTGAGCGAGCTTCCGACGCTTCCGACGCGACACGCCATTTTGCTCGGCTGGGCGACGCCCGTGCCCGTGCTCGTTGAAATGCGTGACCTGCCCAAGGACCATCGGCCCGACGCCGGCGACCCCGGCTTCTGGCAGAAGTGGTGCGAACCGGACGATCCTCAATTCACGTGGCAACCCGTTGCCGACGCCTGGCAAGGAATCGAACCCAACGGCAACACCTGTCAAGATACCGACTCGGAGCCGACCCCCGATGCTCCCTGATTTTGTTCGAGTCAAGCAGCGCCGAGCGATGGCATTCGTCAGGATGGTTCGACGAGAGACGGAGAAGTTGACCCCTTTGCTCAGGCAGGTTCGGACGGTTCAGCAGCATGAGGGCCGGAAGGTTCAGTACGAGACGGTCGAAGGGTTTCAGGAACAGGTATCGTACGAGAACAAGGCATCCACAGCTCTGAAGGTTCACCGCGATGAGTTCCCCACCTTGGACAATGTCGGCTATCTCAAGAAGGCGAAGGAGATGGCCGCCGAACTGGCGAAGCAAGAAATGGGGCACTTTTTCGCAAAGGCAGACTACTTCATCGAGAAGGCCGGCACTACCCTCGACGCTGGCGGCAAGCCTTTCGACCCAATGATGCTCGTCGAAGGATTGGAGAAAGTGGACATCGACTTCGATGAACAAGGCCGGCCGATCCTCCCGACTCTGGTTTCGGATCCAGCCTTGTACGCGGCCGCGGCCCCGAGGCTGGCCGAGGCAGAGAAATCGGCAGACTTTCAACGACGATGGAAGGAACTGATGGAACGAAAGCGGATGGAGTGGCGTGATCGAGAGGCTGATCGAAAACTGGCTGAGTAACGCAAACGAACGCGGCTACGAGGTGCCCTTCTGCCAGCTCCTAATGGCCGAGGGCCACCGTATCATTCACTTGAACCGGCATTCGCCGACCGAGCAGGGCAAAGACATCATTTCGATCGATTCAAAGGGTAAGCTCAGCGCCTACCAGCTCAAGGGCGGGGACATCGACATCGGGCGATGGCGCCGCGAGATCAAGCCAGAAGTGGACGCGCTCGTCGAGAACATCGTCGAGCATCCGGCCGTAGACTCCGGGTTTGCGATTCCGCACCTCGTCACGAACGGGCGGCTCACTGAGCCGGTCGTCGCCCAGGTCACGAATCTAAACCGCAGCAACCAACGGCGCCGCTTGAAAGTGCTCCGGGTCGTTGTTGGTACCGACCTCGTCGCTCGTTTTGTGAGCGTCCACGGCCAGTTTCTCCCCCGTGAGCCGAAGGATTTTGACGCGTTTCTACGCCTCTTTCTCGCTAACGGCCGCGACATGCTTCCGAAGGCGCGCTTCGCACGGTTTCTCCAAGCGCAACTTAACCCGGCACAACTAACAAAACCGACGGACATCGTCCGTGCTATCGCGAGTGCCGTAATCCTGGCCGCGTATGCCCTCAGCGCTTACCAGAGGGCAGAGAATCACTTCGCACTCTTCGAGGGCTGGGTGCTTATCGCTGCCGCTATTGCGCGACTGGCTGAGGTCAGGCGCCTTCCGAGGAAGTCGTGGGGATCATCCTTCGACCTCGCTGTGGGTGCCGCACGCCTTGCTCTTTCAAACCTCTTTGACGAGACACTTACCGACCGCCCGCTTATCGAGGGGGACTGGAGAATGGATGGCGGTCCACCTTACCGAGCCCGGGTCACGCTGCTCATCGGCACGGCATCGGCTCGCGCGTTGATCTACCGACCGTCTGATGCGGCGTGGGACCGAACGGCCAAACTGAACGAGTTTATCGGTAAGCATGAGCGTGACATGCTTCTATGGGGCGAATCTGCCGTTCCGTTCTTCGTTTGTTTCGCTCTTTGGCTGGAGCAATGCGGGCAAGCAGCCCATGCTGAGGGCGTAGCCAGTGGACTAATCGACGCAATTAACAAACTCAATGGCCCAAGATCCCAGAGTGGATTGCCCGGTCCCTATCACAGCGTAGTGCGTTGCGTCGCAGCGATCTGTCGTGTTGCGCCCGATCCGACGCGCCGCGACTCACCGCTCGGCAGCTCCTATAGCCTCGATGCACTGATCGAGTTCCTTGTCCGCCGCCTGCGAAAACAGACGCTAAAGCTGCTTTGGAATGGAGTGACGCACATCCACCTGAGCGAAACGGAGTACGCGACGCCTACGGACTTCTACTTGTGGCGGACGCCAGACGGTCAGCTCATTCAGCGCTACGTGAAGCGGCCGCAGCCGTGGAGCGAGCTTGTCGAACGCGCAAACGAGAACACGGAGTCCAAGCTTCCCGAAACGCTCCAGACGCACCGCGAGTTCGCGATAATGTTCGCGCTCGTTTATCCGCATCGCTTCGGCCGTGCCTTGCTGAAACTGCTTGAATCCGCGACGACTGTGGAACCACCAGCACCGGCCCCAGGTAGAGGAAGGGGAAGACGTGGCCGCAAGACGTGATGCCATCGGCGAGGCTGGGCTTCTTTTAAGCCGCAAACTCGCGCTGCTCTGCTCGCGCGCGTGCCCAGGCTCAATCATCGTCCAGACGCTCGACGTGGTCCGGGCGCTTCGAGAGACGCCGTGGACCGTCGTCAGCGGCTTCCAGTCGCCGACCGAGCAGGAGTGCCTCGAAATCCTGCTACGCGGCGAGCGGCCGGTCATCGTCTGCCCGGCCCGCAACGCCGAGGGGATGCGCGTACCCGCCGCATGGAAAGCCGCCGTCGCCGCCGGCCGGATGCTGATCACGTCCCCCTTCGAGAAGACCGTCCGCCGTGCGACCACCGCGACGGCCGAGGAGCGGAACCGTTTCGTCGTTTCGCTCGCCGACGCCGTATTCATCCCCCACGCCGCCCCCGGCGGCTCGCTCGACCGCCTCTGCCGCGACCACATCACCGGCCACAAGCCCCTTTGGACCCTCGACGACCCTGCCAACGCCAACCTCCACGCGTTGGGCGCGCTGCGCGTCACAACGCAAACGCTTCCAGCTTTGACTCGTAATGGCCATCGTGAGGTCCGATAATCTGCTGTAAATCATTGCGCTGCAACGCTCTGATGCGTCCTACAAATTTTTCTTTGCCGTTGAGTTGACAAACCACTCAACGTTGAGTATTCTATCAACATGAGCACAGCATTTGGCAACGCTCTCCGTGAGAGACGCCGCGCTTCCGGCATCAGCCAAAGGCGCTTGGCCGAGATGGCCGGCGTGGATTTTTCGTACATCAGCAAGCTCGAAAACGGCCGGCTTCCAGCACCTGCGGCGGAGACGATTCTTCGAATTGCCTTGAGTATCAAGAGTCCACCCGAGGAGCTGTTAGCAGCTGCCCAGAAGCTTCCCGATGACATTGGCTCGGCGCTTTCGGCCAATCCCGCGGCGGTCCGATTTGTCCAGGAGGCGTCCGCACTTAAACTGACTGAGCCTGAGTGGGAGCAAATGCGCGGCACGTTGAAAAGCCTCCGTGAGTCGAACCAGGGTCGCACGAGGCGGTCGTAATGAAGAAGGTCTACTCCAGCACGAAACGGTCAACGTTGGATCGCTGCTCACTTCAGTATTTCTACCAGTATTACGCGCCGGGTTACGCTCCACCCGAAGCTCCCCGGGAACCGCTCCTGTTCCAGGAGCCAGTCGCGCTTGTCCATCGCACGCTTGAGGTTTGCGACTCCAAGTCCGCGGCGTCATGCAAGACCTTGTCGTCATCGTCCCAGGTTGCTGGCCAAATACTGCACAACCTGATCGCGCAGCACTGGAAGGGATCCGATTGGGAAGCAGAGCGGTTCAAGCGCGCCGCCGTCGAACGTTACGACTTTTTCGTTAATGCTAGTGCCCGAAATGACCGCGACTCGAAGACGCCGCGCCTTCTTGAGCACTACTACGGGTTGCCGAATGCAGGAGAGATTCTCTCCACGGCTAGGACAAAGCTTAGCGTGGCGGTTACAAACTACTTCGAGCACCCGGCGGTCGTAGAGCTGGTCCGAGACCTACTCGCCGGCGACGAATCCGCCCCGGAGGTTCCCATCGGCGGACTTCCGAAGATGAGCGGATTCTCGATTGGCGGTCGCATTGACGGCTGGAGCAAGAACGCGAGCGGAATCCGCATAGTCGATTGGAAGATGGGCGGTAGCGTTGGCGACGAGGATTGCTTGCAGCTTGCGATCTACGGCTGGTGGGCCGTTGAGCGGTTCAAGGTTTCTCCGGAGACCGTGTCCGCCCAGCGAGTCTTCTTGGGTGACGGAATTATCGAGCGGCCTTTTGTCATGAGTGAGCGTCTGATTGACCGCTGCCGTGCTCGACTGCATCAAGATATTGAGCGAATGGAGGAGCTTCACGAGTACGGCGTGAACGGATTCTTCGAAGCTTTTCCGCCCTGTCAAAGGGAGAAGATATGTCGTCAGTGTCGATTTCAAGGAATGTGCGTTGCCCTCAAAGCACCAGTGTAGTCGAGACGAATCTCCGAGTCGCCGCCACGCCCAACGGAAAGCTCGCGGTTCGACGCATCTGGGTCGAGTCAAACGACCGTTGTCCGGATCTTCGCCAGAAGATCTGCAGCCGGCTTCGCTCAGATGGCATCGCGAGTATTCCGTCACCGTGGGACGCAAAGGAGATCGTAGCACCTATCACGGTCGAGAGAATCTGCCGTGAGCTCTCGGGAGATGGTTGGCATGCGCGTTTGGCGTTGAGCGACTTCGACGGAGCGCTTGACCTTCATAAGCCGCGGGAGCTGCACGCGGCGTCGGGACTGCTCCAAAAGCTCCTAATCGTCGCCCTAGAGCAGAGCGGCGAGTATTGGTGGCTCTCAGAAACGACTCGCCACTGGTATACCGACGAACCAGTCGCGAGCGATGGTGACGTAATGCTCCTCCCGCGCCTATCGCTAGCAACTTGCGAACTCAATGACGGGCGCCTGGGGATCGCATACGACGCGGGGCATCTCCTCTGCACGAAGCCGACGGTCGCACAGTTCCTGAGCGATGAGCGATCCAAGGAGCGCTTCGAGGGCCTACGCGGCCGAGCCCTTGGACGTCGCGGGACGCTAATCTACGACACAGGGCGGGCTCGAAGATCGAAATGCTACTTTCATGACTTTGCCGATCGAATGACGTGTGGTTCGACTAGCGTGATCATCGTTCGCGGCGTGCGTTTCGGCTCTCTCCTCGAGTATTACCAGCGAGCAAACCCGTCACTCCAGATTCGGCGTGATGATCCGGTGGTTACCGTTAGCTTTGAATGGGGTGAGCGTCCAGTCCTTGTGGCCGCAAAGCTGCTCCGTTTGCGTCTTCGAGTCGAACCTGCCTCGCTCCCTAAGTCCATGCGCTGCCTTGCAATGGTGCCCGAGGCGCGCCGAGCGTTCTCTTATGCCAAGTGCTCACCGAGAACGATCGAAACGGTCAAGAATGCGGGGTTCAGCGTTTCGCCCGGCCTATGGCAGCCAGGCGAAAGCGAGACCGTTCAATTGACGCCGCCGGCTCTTCTCTTCGGCACCGGCAAACGACTCGAAGCTCCGGCGGAAAATGGGCGCAAGGCTTATCAACGCTATTTTCGTGACCGAGAGCAGTATTTGAGGGAATACGGCGTGTATCGCTTCAATCCGGCTGCCGCGCGCGATATCACCGTGGTCCTTCCGCGGACAGGGAGAGGCTGGTCGCTCGAAACTCAAGACGCATACGTTGAGGGTATCCGTAAGGACTTAGAGCAACTGACCAAGAAGAACTTCACCTTACGCTTGGAGAGCGCAGAGACCGCAAAAGACATCGCCCGACTTCTCAAGCCGCGTGTTGCGGGAACTTGCCTCATCGTGTTCGACGATCGCGAGCTCGGTGGTGCAGGATACTATCTCCTATCTGACGAACTCCGCGACTGGACACTCAAACGCGCCGTCCGTAACACCGTGCAGCGCGCGTGGGAACGCATTCGCTCTGAGCGCGACCCGCAGCGAAGAGCTCAAGCGGAACAGAATTGGCGCGACATGATTTTTCACACCGTGTTGGACCTGCTCGACCAGATGGGCGTCATCCCCTTCCGGGTTGACCAGTGGCCTTATGACGCATGCTTGGCTATCGATGTCTCCGAGGATCGCCGCTACTGCGCTCTCTCATTTCTAATCTGCCGCGATCCCGTCGCCCATCCGGGGCGCGATGGTCTGTGGAGGTATCTCGATTGCTGGACAAAACCGGACACACGACGCGAGACCATCGAGCGCTTCCAGTTGGCGGAAAAGATTGCTGCAATTCCGGAGGCGCTTCATGGGCACCGATTGTCCCCACTCAAATCGCTGCTTGTTCTTCGGGACGGACACGAATGCGGCGACGAACCCCGTGCGATAGATAGCGGCCTAGACTTGTGGAAAAAGGCCGATGTCCTTGCGCAGGGGGCGTTGATCGATGTTGTGGACTATCACAAGCGCACAGTCAAAGACCTGCGCATGTGGCTTCTCGCCGGGCGAGAGGCGGAGAATGTGCTCGAAGGGCGAGCGGTTATCATGGACGAATACAGAGCGATCACCGCGCTAACGGGAGCCGGAACGTTAGGGCGTTTCGGAACCGCCGATCCGTTACTTCTCGTCACACGCGAACCGGGGCGCATACGCCGGGCCGCGAGCGGCGTATTCGCACTAGCTCAACATAATTGGCTCAGTCCGAAGAAAGCCTATCGCGATGCGCAGCCCATGCGCGATGCCGACGTGGAGCTTACCCGTCGCATGGCAATGGAGGTGCGCGGTCTGCGATAATCGGAAAGGCGAATGAGATGAAACAGCACTGGCTCGACATTCAGAGTTTTCTCACCGACCAGCGAGTCCTCGCGGCGATCGATGATCTCGCCATCGCCACGAAGTTTGAGCTTGCCGGAATCGATGACCCGGAACGGAAAGAGCTCGCACAACGAGCGCGTGAAGAGCTATCACGTTTCTTGCGGCGCCTGGGGGAAGCGGCGGCGGCCGCAGACGACGGCAAGATCATGGGCATCGACCCACGCTTCAAGGAGTTACTCGACGCGTATCGCTTCGCACGACGCGACCGAGGAAGCTTTCATTCATCTTTGATGCGCGTAGGCGCCGATGCGGCGATAAGCCTCTTGGGCGCACGGGACAAACGAACGCAGCGAGACCTCCTTGAAAGCTTGGATGAGTTGAGGCGCATAGTTGAAGGGCATCAGCGTGCCGACGTGTCCGCCATCCTGGAAGAGATCTGATGCGCACGGAATTGACTCTATCGAACGAGGACCTCAACCACCAGATTGGAGTTCTTCAGCAACTTCTCGGGGCCGCGCGGATTCCCGGTGAACTCACTGCGTATCGAAGTGAGATCGAGGCTGTATGCGAAGAGCTCCGGCGGCAAGTGCGACGCAATCTTAAGGATCTCTCCTACGATCATCCCGATACGTTTGAAAACGTTCTCCGTCAGACGCAGCGCGTCATGACCGAACTCGAAGTCATTAATGCTCACTACGCCGGGTGCCTCCTTCGCAGCCGAAGCGACGATCGCCTGGCCCTTATCGTCTTGCGCTGGCTTCATGATGAACATCCGAAGACGGCACGCCGCGCCTTTGCGTTATCCGATGGTCAATTCGCGATCTACCCCGACCTCAGGTACCCGTCGCTTTTCTTCCTGCCGTGCTCGCGCCGAAGAACGCTCTTGTACCTGCCGCTCTTGTTCCACGAATTCGGGCACCTTCTGTATGCCGTCCATCGTCCGGAAATGGATGACCTCGTTCACGATTTCCAGGAGGTGGTTGCGAATGTGTTCGCCCCCACGACGCGGCGACAAGGTCCGAGTGCTGTTCAGCAAGATACGTTTCAGGCTCAACTCGTGCTCGCGTTCTATTCTTGGTGCCAGGAGTTTTTTTGCGATGCCGTTGGTCTTCGCATTGGGGGTCCCGCGTTCTTGCGGTCGTTCGTGAACTATTTTCGACTACAAGGGGCGCACGCGTTTTATGTGCCGCGTGACCGCTTGATTCAAAGGGAACACCCCGTCGGATGGCTCCGAGTGCGTTCGCTGATTCACCGAGCGAAGGGCATGGGATTTGATGGTGTGGCCGACCAACTAGATCGAGAGTGGCATGAGACGGCGAATCTACTTCATGTGGCCGAAGATTACGTCGGAACCTGGTCCGATGAATTATTCGCCCCGCTACAGCGAATGCTCGATGACATGTTAGTGGAAGCGGCTGCGCGGGTAATCACAGAAGAGGAGGCGTCTGCGACTGACTTCGCTAGAACGAAGAGTCTTGTCGGGATGCTCAATGCATCCTGGGTGTGTTTCGAGCAAGACAGCACGCTTTATGCGAAAAAGGAACTGACGGCGATCTCTTCTACCGAACGAGGTTGCGCCGCGTAAGTTGCTTCGATCTAACTCGCGCCGAAGGGCGCTACGATCCGCCGTTGCCACGGCACGGCTTCGAGTGGCACGCCTTCATACCCCGCTGCCTTCCGCAGTCGGTTGACCGCCCGCCAGGCGTTCAACAATTGGACCCGAACCGGGGCGTAGGGCTGAAAGCAGATCCGTGTAAATTCGGCGGAGAGCGCGTCCACAGGCCGATGGCAGGCGAGTTCCAGAAAGTACGCCTTGAGCCGCGTGTACTCGTCCGGCGCGATTCGCACCGAGGCCCGTCCGTTCCGATGGGACATCGAATACCCCGCGTAGCGAATCGCAACCCGCCGCGCATCCCGCACCTGCTCGGCCTCATCTTCAAAGAAAGCGTGTTGGCCGTGCGTCGCCATGAGCAGGAAAAACCGCTCGTGACGGATGTATTGCATGTTGGCCAGGCCGACCCGCTTCCGACGGCAGCGTTCCTTTTGCGAAACCGCGATGCCATAGCGGGCGACCAGTTTCTGATCGACATGCTCGGGATCCTTGGTCGGTGGAATTCGGCCAGCCACATAGAACCAGTAGCCCCGCGCCAAATACGCGACCGCCACCTGTTGAACAAAGCCGTCCACCGAAGTCGCCACGCACCGATACTGCATCGCCCGCCCAACGCCTGTTACTGCCAAGAAGATGGGGATTGTTCACGGCACAATCCCCGAAGCCGTTATGCGTTTCCGCATCGAAACCGTGCGCTTTGCTGGGCGGCCCACGGCGGGCAGGACGCAGCTCGGACTCGCGGGAAAATGCAATATCTCACGACCTTACAGTCGTCCCGCTATCGCCCGATGCATTCGTCTCCGACCGCCCTTACCTGTTGCGGCCACCGCGCCGTCGGTCGCATCCTTGCGACCGCCACCGGCACACCGCCGCCCGCCCGAAGGGCGGTCTTCCTTGTTTCCAAGTTGACCGCCCCCAATAATGGAACTGCCCCAAACAGGAACCTCAACGACAACCGCCCGTGCGCAAGGCACACGTGGCCTGTCATCGTCATTCCGTGTGCCACAAGCCGCCGGTCCGCCAAGACCAGCCGCGTGCAGCCACGTCGGCTCCATCCAAGAGACTCGCGAGGCGCATCGCGCCTCACCAAGTACGCCATTCAGACCGGGTATGAACCCGTCGCCTCTTTCGTCGTCGCACATGCCGAGGTTACCAGCCCCGGCGCGAACGAGCGGCCACTGCCTTGCAGCCGCATCGCCGGCCTCCCGGCCACTTCTACTGAAGGCACACTCCCAGGCATGAGCGTTTGAAGCACCTGGCCGACCAGACCAGGCACCGGGAACCAACCCGGCTGCTCAAGCCCTTCCCGGATTAGTCGCAATCTTCCACCAGCCAATCACGTCGCTAGACGGTGTTACCCGTCGCATCCAGGTCGTCCGCACCGGCTCCCGCCGATGCGGAGTTTTCGCCACCGAAACGGTGACGATTTCTGCGGGTCGAAACAAGAAGCGCCCGCTTACCCACCGACCTGAACCATTCGCGATTCGGCTCCGTCTTTGGCTGGCAATGACCGGCAAGCCCTTGCGGGCCTTTCATGGTTGAGCTTTTCACCGTCGGGCTTATCAAGGCGGCTTGCGCCGCTCACCCGATCGCCGAGCTGGTCACAGCCCGGTTCCGGCCCTTTCGGGCGCGGAAGCTCCCCACGCCGGCCGACGTTGAACGAACCTGTCGAGACTTGCACCCGAGTTGTCCCGATGAATCGGGACTGTGGTCCGAACCCCGTGGGGGGATTTGTCCGCCGTGCGGCGGACGCACCACCTTTGATTGCGACGGCCCCGCACCCACCGGCCAACAGCCGATGAATGCGGGGCTTTTCTCCGTCGCCCCGTTTCCGGGACAACGCATCGGATAGAACGCGGAGATTCGCTCGACGCAGTTTGCGCCGCGTCGAGTTTTACTTCCGCGAGCCTCCGTCGAGCCGGACAAGCGCCTCTCGACGCATCCGGCTCTACGGGTCGGCATCATCACGGTTGGTTAGGCCGTGCCCTTGGCTCGGTTGGTAAGGCCGAGTTGAACGGGTGATGCCGCCCGGTCTGAATGGCGTCGCGCAACATGATATCCGTTACTGACGACCACGAGCCGAAGCTCGCGGCGCGAGCCTACCGTACATCGGGCACGCTGACACCACGTGATTCCCGATGGTACCCATGCATGTTTCGTGGCGTCCAGATCATCTTCGGCAACGTGTATTGTCCTGGATCGTCAAGCTCCACGAGGGGCGCATGGTAGGACAGCAGGAGCAACGGCATCGCCGGCGAACTGAACGTGTGCAGCAGTCCACGCGTGAACGCGAGCGCTTCGCCGGCCGTGACGGGAATGCACCGCACGTCCCGCCCGGAGAAACCGCCAAGCGTCTCGCTCGACACGTGGAAGAACCCCTCACCCTCAAGCACGAGGATGAACCGGTCGGAGAACTCATGCACGTGCATCGGCAGGTCGAGCGTACCCCGGTTGAATCGCAGCTTCACCAGTCCATCATCGCGACTGGTATCGACAAGTTCACTCGCCGACCAGACCCCGCCTGCGATGCTTTCCGTCTGCTCGAACGGGGCCTTGAGCACGAGCGGGTGGTCCCTTTCGGCGATCTCGACCAGGTCGTGAACCGCGATACCGTCCGCATTTGGGAACGCCAGCGTCAGCGAACGAGCAGTGCCGCAGACTCCGTCTTCGGGCAAGTCGATTTCACTGACGCAACGAAGGCCGAGGTCGAAGAGGACTCGAAGCGCGTCGCGCCCTTTCATGCCCGCCAACGAAGCTGCACCGATTTTCGGGGAAACCTTACGCAACATCCCGCACCTCCTTTCGGCTTGACTCGCCGGGCGCGGTCCGGCAAATAAGTTTGGTACTTGTACGGTACTTCGAGAGGGCGTCAAGGGGCATGTCACAGCAATTTCAAGCCGGGCCGAGGGTCAAGCTCACCGAGCCTGAGCGGATCGCGGTGCTCATCGAGGAGTACCGGGCCCTGTACCAGCTCCTGCTTTTTCGGCTGCGGGCGATAGACCAGCGGGTCCCCGCTGCGGGAGGGATGCTCGGGATCGTCCTCGGCAGCGTGCCCGCGCTTCCGCCGGAAACCCAGCTCCTATTCCTGGCAGGCATCCCATCCTGCCTGGCGTGGATTGTGGCGACCACGCTGGGACACGCACGCTCGAAAGAGGACCACCTCCGCCGGATCGACGAGATCGAACGGCTGGTCAACCGCATCGCAGGCGAGGAGTTGCTGGTTTTCCAGTCGCAGCATCCCAACCGCAAGGCATCAACCGCCGGACGCACCGGAACCGCCGCCATGTTCGCCGTCGGCGCATCCTGTCTGACCGCGCTGGCCGCGTGCATCGTGCTGTTCCACTCACGAGTGCTCGTGGACCCCCAGCTCGCCATCGCCTACGACGCATACGTCGGGGGTACGGCCGCCTACCTGGTCCATGCCGTGGCCGCCCTGCGCCGATACCGGTACCAGCGGCCTCCGGCCCCGCCGGCCCCGCCGTTCGCCGCTTTCCGGACCGATTGACCCTTCCCAAAGAATTCCGTACCCAGGGGCTTGACTTCGTCCCGACGGTTGTTAGCATATCAGCGTACACTGCATGGGGAGCATATGGCCCGATCCGGTCAACCTACTCCGAAGCCAATCGGCGAAACCCTTCGCCAGCGCCGCGTCGAGGTTCTGGACAAGAGCCTGCGCGAGATGGCCAGGGTACTCGACATCGCCCCCGCACACCTTACGGACCTGGAGCTTGGCCGCCGAACCCCTTCCGAGGACCTCCTGCTGCGGATCAGCGTTGCCTACGGCATCACCGTGGCCGAACTTCGCGCGGGATGGAATCGGCCCGACGCAATCGTCTCCGAAGTCGCCAGCCAGGACCCGGTCACGGCTGAGAAGGTTCCGGAGTTGCTGCGATCGGCGCGGAAACTGACGCGGACCCAATGGGATGCTCTCATCGAGCAAGCCCGTCACATGACGGGCAAGAAGGACTCCACCAAGGGGAAGTGAAGCGTGGCCATGCCGTTCCAATACCGGATCTTCGAGCCGCGTCGCGGGCTACGCGAGATTGACCAGCGCGCATGGCGGTGCCTGGAACGATGTCGCAAGCGGCAGAAGCTGGATTCGATTCCGCTCCCCGTGCCGGTCGAGAACTGGATCGAAGGCCCTCTCGGAATCCGCTTCGGCTTCACTGATTTGTCGCACTTGGGCAAAGACGTTCTCGGTGCGGCATACGTTCGCGCCAACGAGATCATGATCGACCCCAAGTCGCTGTCGAACGAAGCCCGTTGCCGATTCACTTGCGCCCACGAGCTGGGTCACATGGTCTTACACGCCAAGGTCGCGGAGGAATTCCGTGACATGTTCGATTACAGCTACGAAGAGAGGAACCAGTACGAGCGCGAAGCGAACCAGTTTGCCGCATCGTTCCTTATGCCGCTGCCCCTGGTAGAAGTCGAGTTTCTGGCGATCTGTCGGGAGCTCGGGCTGGACCCGGCGAAACTCGCAGCCGACCTCATGTTCGAGTCGCCGGAATCGGAGCAACTGTGGCGAACGGACGTCTTGCCGGCCTTCACGAAGCGGTTTGAGGTTTCCGCGACCGCCGCGGTCATCCGGTTTCGCAGCATTCAGCCAAGGATCAGCACGCGTCGTCCCGTCTTGCCGCGCGCCTTCGTCGAGCGGTTCTTGGAGGGTGTCGATGCCCGGCAACAGGAGTTCAGGTTTCACCGGCATGCGTGATGCCGCTTGTTTTTTTGTCGCGTATGTACGCAAGTCAGCGTACATAACACGGAGTAATCGGCGATGACTACCAAGAATGCAGAGCAACCGATCTTCGAGTATCGAGCGGGGGCCATCAACGGCGCTGTTTGGGGCAAGACCTCAACGCTCGATGGACGTCCCGTCGTGCAGCACTCGGTTCGAATCGAGAAGCGCTACCGCGACGAACGGAGCGGCGAGTGGAAGAGCACAGGCTACCTGCGCCCGGATGACTTGCCCAAGCTGGCCTTGGTGGCGAACAAGATATTCGAGCACCTCGTCCTGAGAGCGACCGACGATTCAGGTGCGAAGTCCGCGAGTCAATGAGCCGCGAAGGTGCGGTTTCGGAATCCAACGCCGAGTATGGAAAGGAGCAGTGACGATGAACGCTGAACGGTTGCAAGTATTGCAAGACGTCCCCGGGGACGGCGAACAACCGCTACCAACGGCAACCGGGCCAAACGGCGTCCCACCGACGCCATGCCCCGACTTGCTGACCGAGGCCGAGGCCATTCGGTACCTTCGCTTGGATACGATTGCCGGTTTGAAGAACCCTCATCAAACGCTTACCCGTTACCGGGCGGCAGGTTTGCTGCGAGGAACGCAGGTCTCCAAGAGCGTCTTCTACCGCCGCGTGGAGCTTGACCGCTTCCTGGACCGAGTGACGAACGAGAACCCGCGATAAGATCGGTCAAACAATGACCCCGGTTGTCACACTCACGACCCAGAACGTCCGGGCCGCAAACGGCAAGCGCTATCGCTATTACCAACTCCGCTGGTTCGGCTTGGATGGCAAACGCTATAGCCAAAGCATCGGGCGCACGGACGAATTGTCGCATCGGCAGGCGGAGAAACTTCGCCTTGCCAAGGAGTTGGAGCTTCAGCAGAGACCCGGCTTGCGAAGCCCAGGGCAGCTTCCGACGCTCAAGCAGTTCCTCGACACGTACATCGAGTCGCGTAAGGGCGAATTGGCGCCAGGGTCCATTGAGCTTCACGAGCAAACGGCCAAGTACCTCAACGGGTTCTTCGGCGCGGAACGCCGACTGGACCTGATTACCCGCTACGACGCCCGCGAGTTCAAGTCCACGCTCGCGAGCGGCAAGCTCGCTCGCGTCAACGAGCGGAAACACGGCCCACCAAGTCCGCGAACAGTTGATCTGAACGTTCGCATTGCTCGGACCATGTTCAATCGAGCGGTGGACGATGATCTCATCCTGTACAACCCCTTCGACCGCATGACGGGCGGGCTTCCGCCGGTCGAGAAAGACTGGCACTACGTCACACTCGATGAGTTCAGCAAGCTCATTGACGCCTGCTCCAATCAAGGGTGGCGTGCGTTGCTCGGGCTTTGCAGGCTAGCCGGGTTGCGGCAGGGTGAAGCCCTATCGCTCCGGTGGCGCGACGTGGAGTGGGAGAAAAACCGCCTCTCTGTTTGGGCCGGCAAGACGAAGCGACGCCGCATCGTTCCAATCGCTCCGGAGCTGCTGCCGATCCTTCGCGCCGCCCGGGCCAGCGCTCCCGAGGGTGAGCTGCTGGTCGTCACCGGCGTAACCGCCCGCAACGTCTGGCGCGACTTCGGCTTCATCCGCAAACGAGCCGGCACGCCCAAGTACGCCAAATGGTGCCACACGCTCCGCAAGAACCGCGAGAGCGACTGGATCAACGCGGGCTTTCCGTTCCACGTGGTGGTCGAGTGGATGGGGCACTCCGATGACGTTGCTCGGCAACACTACTTGCGGGTGAACGAAGCGGACCTGGCTGAGGCAGCGCGTACTCCGATCTCGGAAAAACTGACGCAAAAAGTGACGCAAATCGCCCCTGAGCCGGCTCTAGGGCCGGTCGATAACGAGCCGCAAGTTCTGAAGCTGGAAGACTTTATGAAGAAAGCGGGCGATCGGATTCGAACCGACGACGTCCAGCTTGGGAAGCTGGCATTCTACCACTGAATTACGCCCGCAAAACGTTGTAAGTATATCATTAACAGTGACTTACGAATCTACGCGTCCTTGCTCAAGTAGAGCTAGTGTTCGCCCATACTCTACTTAACGTCATATCGCATAGTCCATTCTATCGAAAACTCCGCACTTTGGAAGCGGCGGCGGCGAACAAACCCAGCCCCAAGAGCTGCAGGGGTTTGGCCTTCGTGGGTGGGTTGACCCGCTCCAAGCTCTGACTGCGCGGTCGCTCAGGCTGCCCCCAGGAATCGCGGCATCCGACCGCCGCCGGACGTGCCGACGATGGACGCCCGTGCCTTACACGTCTCTTACGGCGCTCGCAGTGAATGATACAGCATCCTGAGATGCGACGTTGTACGCTTTCAATGACAGCCGAGACGCGTGTTTGACAAACAGCGCGCCGGGCAGAGTGGTCGCGCATCGTTGTCGCCAAACGCCGCTCGCCTGTTGAGAGTCGTACGTGACCTAGAGTTGAGCGTCGTGCGTGATTTCATGAAGGGAGCAACTTCTCGTGACCGTTTGGTACCTCGTTTGTGGAATCGTGGCGCTGCTGCTTTTCATCTACCTGTTCGTCGCGATGCTCAAGCCGGAGTCGTTCCAATGATGGTCCTGCTCTACCTGATGCTCGGTCTGGCGTGCTTCGCGGCGCTGGCGGGTTTGACGCAAGTCGTAGCTCGCACGGAGCCCCGCAAGTAACCGGGGTACATCCATGAGTGCAGTCATTTTCATTGTTTTCATCGTCGGCGGCTCGGCCGCGCTGTCATGGCCGCTAGGCCGGTACATGAAATGGGCGATGGATCCCCCCGCGGTCGTCGGGGCGCGGCGCCGTGCCCTGGACCGGCTTTTTGAGCGCGTGACCGGCAGGCTGGGCCGAGAGCAGCAGGGCTGGAAGCGCTACATGGTCACGCTGCTCGCGTTCAACGTGATCATCTTCGCCGTGAGCTTCGGTGTCATGGCGTTGCAGCAGTACCTGCCGCTCAATCCGGACGGCATGAAGGCCATCGAAGGCAGCCTGATCTTCAACACGGCGGCCTCATTCACGACGAACACCAACTTGCAGCATTACTCGGGCGAATCGACGATGAGCTATCTGTCGCAGCTCTGCGCGCTGATGTGGCTCCAATTCGTGACCCCGGCGGTTGGACTGGCCGCGCTGGCGGCGATGGCACGAGGGCTGGTCGGCCGGGCGCCCGGCAATTTCTTCCTCGACGTGCAGCGCGCGACCTTTCTGATCATGCTGCCGGCCGCGGTGCTGGTCGCGACCCTGGTGGTGTTGGGCGGGATGCCCATGACGCTGCAAGGCGCGGCGCAAGCCACGACTCTGGAAGGCGCGACGCAGACCATCGCCCGGGGTCCGGTGGCGGCGTTCCTGGCGATCAAGCAACTCGGCACGAACGGCGGCGGGTTCTTCGGTCCCAACAGCGCGCATCCGTTCGAGAACCCGACGTTCTGGACAAACGTGCTGTCCACGATTTCCATCATCCTGATCCCGATGGCGTGCGTGTGGATGTTCGGACGGATCGTGGGTCGCCTCCGTCATGCTGCGGTCGTGTTCGGCGTGATGCTTGCCCTGATGTCGATGCGGATCGCATGCGCGGCCTGGTTCGAGTCGGCCCCGACGCAAGCCTTCACCGCATTGCCCATCGAACAGAGCACCGGGAACCTGGAAGGCAAGGAGCTGCGCTTCGGCACAGCGGCGGGGCCCCTGTGGGCGGTCGTGACCACGTCCACCAGCAACGGCTCCGTCAACTGCATGCACGACAGCCTGAATCCGATGACGGGGCTGATGCCGCTGATCGGGATGTGGCTGAACGAGGACTTCGGCGGCGTCGGCGTGGGCATGATCAACATGTTCGTCTACGTCATTCTGGCCGTGTTTCTGGCGGGGATGATGGTCGGACGGACGCCGGAGTATCTCAACCGCCGCGTGGAGGCGCGCGAGGTCAAGCTCGCGGCCGTCGCCATGCTGGCGCACGCGTTTTTCATCCTCGGCGCCTCCGCCCTGTTCGCGGTGACGCCCTGGGGGACGAAAACGCTCAACAACGGCGGCGCCCACGGCTTCAGCGAAATGCTTTACGAGTTCAGCTCGTCCACTGCAAACAACGGCTCCGGCTTCGAAGGGCTGGGTGACAACACCCCGCCGTGGAACATCGCCACCGGCATCGTGATGCTCCTGGCACGGTTCATCCCGATCCTCCTCCCGCTGGCCATCGCCGGGTCGCTGGCCTCCAAGCGACCGACGGCACAGTCGGCCGGCACGTTGGGCGTCGAGGGCGGCACGTTTGCGGTCATGCTGACGGCGGTCATCGCGATCATTGGGGCACTTACGTTTTTCCCGGCGGGCGCGCTGGGGCCCATCGTCGAGCACCTTCAGTTCATGCCCTAGTTGTGTATTGGAAACCCATATGCAGACTTTGTTGGCCAGTTTGCGCATCGCGGGGGTGAGCCTGCTGATTTGCGCCGGCGTGTATACAGCGGTGATCCTCGGGGTGGCCCAGGTCTGCACCCCGGTTACCGCGAACGGCTCATTGATCACGCGGGGCGACGGAACCATCGTGGGCAGCCGGCTTATTGCTCAGAAGTTCGAGAAGCCCGGGTACTTCTGGCCTCGACCGTCGGCGCCGGACTATAACGCCTCGGGCGCCGCCGGGAGCAACAAGTCGCCGACGAGTTCCGACTTGACCGATCGCGCCGCCAAGACGGTGGAGCAGTACGGCGCGACACCGGACAAGGCGCTCCCCGCCGATTTGGCCGCGGCCTCGGGCGGCGGACTGGATCCCCACATTACCGAACATGCGGCGCTGTACCAGGCGGTGCGCGTGGCCGGCGCGCGCGGAGTGGCTCCCTCAAAAGTCGAATCGCTGATCCGAAATCACGCGTTCTCGCCGGGCGGTCCGCTCACGCCGGACCGGCTGGTCAACGTGCTGGAATTGAACCTGGCCCTCGATGCAGAGACCGGACCCTAGCCTGCATTGGGATGACGCGGAGTTTGCGGTATTAACCAAATGAACAAGCAGACAATAGATAGGCCCGATGTGAGGGGCAATCCGACGTCGGTCTCGACACCACAGACGCAGCTTGGCGCCAGCATCAAGGCGCCGTCGCGTCCCGGTGAGCGGGCCACGCTCGAAAGTGCTCGGGGCGCGGCCAAGACGCGCCCACTCTTCGAGCGCGAGATTGTCCGGAAGGCGGTCCGTGCCAGCTTCGTCAAGCTCGACCCGCGTCACCAACTCCGAAACCCGGTGATGTTCGTGGTCGAAGTCGGCAGCGTGCTTACCTCGCTTCTTTTTCTGCAGGCACTCTTCGGAAAGGGCGAGGCATCCGCAGCCTTCACCGGCGCCATAGCCGCTTGGCTGTGGTTCACCGTGCTCTTTGCGAACTTCGCCGAGGCGATGGCCGAAGGGCGTGGCAAGGCCCAAGCCGAAGCCCTGCGCCGCACGAAGAAGGAGACACTCGCACGCCGACTTCGCCAGCCGTTGCAGGCAACCGAGCAGGAACGCATCGACACATCCGAAACAGTCGCCTCCACGTTGCTTCGCAAGGACGATATCGTGCGGGTGAAGGCCGGTGAGTTCATTCCGGCTGACGGCGAAGTGATCGAGGGCGTTGCGTCCGTCGATGAGTCCGCGGTCACGGGCGAGAGCGCGCCGGTGGTACGCGAGAGCGGGGGCGACCGGTCGGCGGTCACCGGCGGCACGCGCGTGATATCCGACTGGCTCGTGATCCGCGTCACGTCCAACCCCGGCGAGGGGTTCCTGGATCGCATGATCTCGATGGTGGAGGGCGCGAAGCGCCAGAAAACGCCCAACGAGATCGCGCTCGACATTCTGCTGGCAACCCTGACCCTCATCTTCTTGCTCGTCTGCATCACGCTGCTGCCGTTCTCGATCTACAGCGTCAACGCCGCGGGCCAGGGGACGCCGGTCACGATCACGGTGCTCGTGGCGCTGCTGGTATGCCTGATTCCCACGACCATCGGCGGCCTGCTCTCGGCCATCGGCATCGCCGGTATGGACCGCATGATACAGGCCAACGTTATCGCCATGTCCGGCCGGGCGGTGGAGGCGGCAGGCGACGTGGACACGCTGCTGCTCGACAAGACCGGAACGATCACGCTCGGCAATCGGCAGGCCACGGAGTTTGTGCCGGCGGAGGGAGTCCGAATCGAGGAACTCGCGGATGCGGCGCAGCTCGCCTCGTTGGCGGACGAAACGCCCGAAGGCCGAAGCATTGTGGTCCTCGCCAAAGAAAAGTATGGCCTCCGCGCCCGCGACGTGGAGACGCTACATGCACATTTTGTGCCGTTCACCGCTCAAAGCCGGATGAGTGGCGTGGACTTGAATGGCACGGTCATCCGCAAGGGCGCCGCGGATGCGGTGCAGCGATTCGTGGAGAGTAAACGCGGCGTCTTCCCGCCTCGCGTGCGTGCAGCGGTGGACAACATCGCCAAGCAAGGTGGAACCCCACTCGTGGTCGCTTCTGCCCAGAATGAGACGGCGCGTGTGCTGGGAGTGATACATCTGAAGGACATCGTGAAGGGCGGCATCCGCGAGCGCTTCGCCCAGCTTCGGCGCATGGGCATCAAGACCATCATGATCACCGGCGACAATCCGCTCACCGCGGCGTCGATCGCCGCCGAGGCGGGAGTGGACGATTACCTCGCCGAGGCCACGCCGGAGGCCAAGCTCAAGCTCATCCGCGAGAATCAGGCCGGCGGACGCCTGGTCGCCATGTGTGGCGACGGCACCAACGACGCCCCCGCGCTCGCGCAGGCGGACGTGGCGGTCGCGATGAACACCGGCACGCAGGCAGCCAAGGAAGCCGGCAACATGGTCGATCTCGACAGCAACCCGACCAAGCTGATCGAAGTCGTCGAAATCGGCAAGCAGCTTCTGATCACGCGCGGCGCGCTGACGACCTTCAGCATCGCCAACGACGTATCGAAGTACTTTGCCATCATTCCCGCTGCGTTCGTGAGCACCTACCCGGCGTTGAGCAAGCTGAACATCATGCGTCTGGCCACGCCGGGCAGCGCGATCCTGTCGGCCGTGATCTTCAACGCCCTGATCATCATCGCCCTGATTCCACTGGCGCTGCGCGGCGTCCGGTACAAGCCGGCGAAGGCGACCACGCTGCTCACACGGAACCTGCTGTTGTACGGCGTCGGCGGCCTGATCGCGCCGTTCATCGGGATCAAGGTGATCGATCTCGTACTCGTTGCATTGGGGTTGGCATGAGCAGGTACGCCATGACTGATTTAACTATGTTCGGTCCGGGGACAACGCCTCGTTGGCGCTGACGCCGGTCCGGGTCCGCCCGAAACCTGAACGGGCATGGAGTGACGCAAGTGCACACGCAATCGAATGCGGGTCAGCCGGCCAAACCCGGCCAGACGCCCAAGCCACCACAGCAACCCAAGCCCTCGGCGCCCAATACGACGCCGGCCAAGGGGGCGCCATCGGTTGGCACGCCGGGCAACCCGCAGAAGCCCGCGCAGAAGTAGCGCGGCGGATCGACGAGGCCCGTGGGCGGCGCGCCAACCACGCGCCGCCCCTCCGGGCGTGCTTTTTCAACAAGGACGGTGATGCCATGCGGTCATTTCGTGGCTCTTGCGCTCTCGCGCTGATCGGAATCGCCTTCACGCGCGGCGCGGCGGCGCAGGAGAGCGCTACGACTCAGCCCGCGGCGAAACCAGCTCCGGCGAGCGCGTTTGATCTTGGATACTCCCAAGAGCAGCCGAAGAGGGAGGGACCGGCGGGCGAAGAGACAGCCACCCAGCAGCCCGAGGGGTTCTGGATCTTCAACCGGCCCACGCAGGTCGGGCCGATGAGCAGCGATCGTCCGGGCTTCTCCGACAGTTATTCGCTCGTGCCCCGCGGGTACTCGCATCTGGAGTTCGGCTACACGTTCACCTACGACCACGAGCGCTCGACGCGCCTCGCCAACCACACCATCGGCGAGTTCTCGCTGCGCACGGGCCTCCTGGAGAACTTTGAGCTGCGGGTCAAATGGACGGGAATGTCTCTGACCGCTTCGCACTTCGAGGACGTCAGCCCGTGGGCCGGCCGGCACATCACGCGCGAGGACCACGATGACGGGGCAACGGACATGAGCGTCGGTTTCAAATCGCCGCTGTTGAAGCAACAGGGCCTGATGCCGAATCTCTCGATCATTCCGGCGATCTCAATCCCCGTCGGGTCCGACAGCAAATCCACCGGCGACGTCGATCCCGAGGTGCGGCTGGCGTGGAACTACGCCCTGACCGACAAATGGACCGTGTACGGGGTGGGGTTGGCCACGTGGATCAGTGACGGCGACGGGCGTTTCTTTCAATCCGGCGCGTCGCTGGCCACATACTATCAGTTCACGTCGAACCTCGGCGGCTTCGTGGAGTATTACGGTTTGTACCCGAGCACGCGCGGAAGCGATTGCCAGCACAACATCAACTTCGGTCCGGTGATCCTGATCGAGGACAACTTCCAGATCGACGTGCGGGCCGGGTTTGGACTGAACGAGGAGGCGCCCGATTTCTTTACGGGCATTGGGTTCTGTTGGCGTTTCTAGTTGAGGAGATGTTTATGTTCTTTATTGACCTGCTGTTCGAAGTCCTGGTTTTCCTGATCACGGGGCTGTTACAGATTCCGATGAGCCAGCTCCAGGGATAGGCGGCGATTCTCCGTGTTTGTGCTCGCGGGTATCCTCGGGGTCGTACCCCCTTCCACGTCGCTTCACGCGGCGGTTCCGCAGGGTTTGGGATGGGGCACGACCCTCTTCTGCGCCGCCGTTTGTCTTGCGGTGCTCCTGGCGCTGCTCTTTGATGCTGGACGCCGCCGGTCCCACGCCGTTCCGTCATTGGCAGGTACATCGAGGTGCATGAGCTCGGAGCGCGCGATACGGTTCTGCCCGCAGTGCGGGCACCTGCTCTCCCTTCGAGGTAGCGGCTAGGGACATCACGCAATCCTGCACCGCATGAACGATCCCCTTTCGATTCGCGCTTCAAGCGTAAAAAGGTAGGATATGCGCGTGACCGAATCACGGCCCGATCCCGATGCCTTGCTTACCCGGGCGCAAGCCGAGGAACCGCAGCCGCGCCATGGTCGGCTCAAGGTCTTCTTCGGCATGTGCGCCGGGGTGGGTAAGACCTACGCCATGCTCCAGGAGGCGCGGGAGCGGCGACAGTCCGGGACGGATGTTCTGGCGGGCTACATTGAAACGCACAAGCGGACAGAGACCGACGCCCTCAAGGTGGGTCTGGAGGAACTGCCACCACTGTGGGTTGACTACCGCGGCGTACGGCTGCGTGAGCTTGATCTCGATGCTGTGCTGGCTCGCAGGCCCGGCTTGGTTCTGGTCGACGAACTCGCCCACACGAACGCGGAGAGCCTCCGCCACGCCAAGCGCTACCAGGACGTGCTCGAAATCCTCGACGCAGGCATCGACGTTTACACAACGGTCAACGTCCAACATATCGAATCGCTCAACGACGTGGTCGCCCAAATCACCGGCGTTTCGGTCAATGAGACGGTCCCGGATTCGATGATCGAGCGCGCCGATGAGATCGAACTGGTGGACATTCCGCCGGATGACCTGCTCGAGCGGCTGCGAGAAGGGAAGGTGTACGTCGCCGACCAAGTGCAGCGGGCTGTCCAACAGTTTTTCCGTCGCGAGAACCTCGTCGCCTTGCGCGAGTTGGCGTTGCGGGAAACGGCGGCCCGAGTCGGCGAGCAGGTTCGCGTCGAACGTGCGGGGCGGGGCGAGACGCGGCCGTGGGCCACGTCCGAGCGCATCCTCGTCTGCGTCGGACCGAGTCCGCTATCAGCGCGTGTTATCCGGATTGCGCGCCGCATGGCGGCCGCGGTCCAGGCCGAATGGCTTGCAGTCAGTATTGAGACGCCTGGACAATCGGAAATTGCCACGGCCCAGGTCAGGCGCAACCTGAAGCTCGCCGAGCGCCTGGGCGCGGAGCCGACTGTCCTCTCCGGCGATCGGGTGGTCGATGAAATCCTGGCATACGCGGTCCGCCACAACGTCACCAAGATCGTCGTCGGGAAGCCGACGCTGCCGCGTTGGCGCGAATGGCTGCGTGGCTCCATCGTCGATGAACTGATCCGCCGCAGCGGCGAAATCGATGTGCACGTCGTCAAGGGCGAGCCGGAGGACGTCGTGGCCGCCCGTGCCTCCACGGACCGCCGCCAAGTGGATTGGAAGGCGTACGCAGCCGCAACCGGCGTAATTGCCGTTTGCACCATTCTGGCCGCGATCGCCGGACCCTACGTGCCTACCGTGAACCTCACGATGATCTTCCTGGCAGGCGTGGTGTTCGTGGCCACGCGGTACACTGTCGGTCCTTCCGTCTTGGGCTCCGTGCTCGCAGCCTTCTTGTTCAATTTTCTGTTCACGGAGCCGTATTACACGTTCGTGATCCATGATCCGACGCTCTTCATCACGTTCATTGCCCTCCTGGTCACAGCCCTGGTCGTAAGCGGGTTGGCTCAACGCGTGCGCCGGCAAGCCCAAGGCATGCGCACGCGCTATCACCGTACGTTCGCCTTGTACTTCATGAGTCGCCAGCTTGCGGCCGCGGCCAGTGCCGATTCGCTCGCCCGCGTCGCCGCCAAGCACGTCGCCGATGTGTTCCAGGGAGATACCGTCATTCTCATCCCGGATTCGCTGGGGCATCTCGCGGCCGTCGCCCAGTCTGGCGAGTTCGCCGCGGAACTCACGAACGAGCGAACCGCGGCGCAGTGGGTCTTTGAGCACAGGCAGTGGGCCGGCTGGAGCACGGAGACGCTGCCAGCGTCGCAAGCGATCTACTTGCCCCTGATCGCCTCCGGAAAACCGCTGGGGGTGCTCGCCATGCGCCCGCGCCGCCCTGAGTCCCCGTTGGAGCCGGATCAAAGGCACATGCTGGAAACGTTCGCGACGCAGCTTGCGATTGCGATGGAGCGCGCAGCGTTCGCGTCGGAGGCGGAGGTAGCCCGACGCGAAGCGGAGACTGAACACGTACGCAGTTCGTTGTTGAGCTGTGTGTCCCATGACCTTCGCACGCCGTTGGCCGCGATCGCGGGAGCCGCCAGCACCCTCGTCGATGACCCAGCGCAACTGACGGGGACGGCGCGGCGCGAGTTGGCCCAGTCCATCGCTGAGGAAGCGGGCCGACTCAACCAACTCGTCGGCAAGTTGCTGGACATGACGCGGCTGGAGGCGGCCGGGTTCCGGCTTCAGAAGGACTGGTATCCGCTGGACGAACTGGTCGGCGCGGCCTTGACTCGGCTCAGCTCGGCGCTGCACCCGCGTCCTGTGACGACGGACATTCCCGGAGATCTCCCGCTGCTCCAGGTGGACGGACCGCTCATCGAAGAAGTGCTGGGCAACCTGCTGGAGAATGCAGCCCGCTACACACCGTCGGATTCCACCGTTACGGTTCGAGCTTCTTCCGCTACGAACGGTATTCTCGTCGAAGTGATGGACGAAGGGCCGGGGCTGCAACCAGGCACCGAAAAAGACATCTTCCGCCGGTTCGTGCGGCATCGACCTTCCGGCGACCGCTCGGGCTCGGGATTGGGACTCGCGATATGCGAAGCCGTTGTGAGGTTGCATGGCGGTCAGATGGGTGCTGAGAACAGGCTGGGGGGAGGCGCCCGATTCTGGTTCACCCTGCCCGTTACTCCGGAAACGCCACCAGGGTTCAGCGGCGCCAGTGACTCGGCCGCAGCAGATCAAACTTCGCCCACGAGCACTTTGGAGACCATGATGTGAGCGTCACGCCGGCCTGCGTCCTGCTTGTGGAAGATGAACTGCCGATCCGGCGCTTTCTTCGGCCGTCCATCGATGCCGCCGGATGGCGACTCGTGGAAGCAGAGACCGGCCAGCGAGGCATCCTCGAAGCGTCACAGAACCGGCCGGAGGTCATCATTCTCGATCTCGGCCTGCCGGATATCGACGGCATCGAGGTCGTGCGGCGTGTCCGCGAGTGGTCCGCCGTGCCGATCATCATCCTCTCCGCACGTGGGCAGGAGAAGGACAAGATCGCGGCCCTCGACGCCGGCGCGGATGATTACGTCTCGAAGCCCTTTGGTGTCGGCGAACTCATTGCGCGGGTTCGCGTTGCGATGCGTCACGCCGCGCGCCAAGCCCAGCCATCGGCTGATGCGACGATTGTCGCCGGGGACATCGTGATCGACCTGCCTCGTCGCGTCGTGACGCGGTGCGGGCAGGAAGTGCACCTGACACCGCTGGAGTACAAACTGCTCACGACGCTGGCCCGGCACGCAGGGATGGTCATGACGCAGCGTCAACTGCTGCGCGAAGTCTGGGGACCGGGTTACGCGGAGGAATCGACTTATCTGCGCATGTTTGTACGGCAACTTCGACAGAAGTTGGAGAAAGAGCCTTCCCAGCCACGGTATCTGCTGACGGAGGTCGGCGTGGGTTATCGGCTTCGGCTGGAGTAACATGGACGGTCCCCGCTTCGACAGCCGCAGAATGTGGTTGCCCTGCCTGCCGCCGCAGGAACCCGATCATGGACTTGAAGTCGCAGGGGCCTGGATGCTATCCTGATGGGTTCTTTCGGGTCTATACCTCACACCGGTGGGGAAACGAGAAACGCGCGGTCGATGGACTATAATCTCGTGAGGTGTGCTTTGGGGGAAGGCGCGGGGTCGGGGCACGGGAAGATGAACGACATCATGACGACGCAGTTGAACCTCCTGCTGCTGGGGCGGTGCGAGGGCATCGACGAACTCGCCGAACGCCTCGAAGCCCGCGGCGCGTGTGCGCGGGTGACCAACTGGTCCGAGGCCGCGCAGGCGCTGAAGGATCGGCAGTACGATGTCGTCGTCAGCGACGGCAACCTGCTGCGATTCCTGATGGGCATGAAACGCCCGCCGCAGGTCTCGCCGGTGGGCGAGGCGCCGGCGTCGTTGCTGCTGACGCTGGACGCGCAGGCGAGGATCATCGGGCGCAGCGCGCCGGGATCGACGCCGACGGCGGAGCTTGAACCGGCGGTGCATCGCGAATGCCTCCAGATGCTCGATCAGCTTGCCCCCTCGAAACCTGACACGCTTGCCTGCCCGACCGATTCTGCCGACGCCCGCAACGCCCCGACCCCCTGCTCGACTTCACCCGGCCGCCCGCTTATCGCTCCCCGCCGATTCGACCTGATGACCGACGCCGGCGAAATGCACGAGGCGACGATTTCCCCGCTGTTCGACGACGCGGGTGCGCTGACGGGTTTCAGCGCATATGTAACGAATGCCACCTACGCCCGTCGCCTTCAGGCCAGGATAAACGCCATCGACAATGCCGGGCGGCAATTGGTGCGCATCGACGCCGAGCAGCTCACGCGCCTCAACGTGGCGGAGCGGCTCGCGCTGCTCGAGCAGAAGGTCATGCGCTACGCGCACGAACTGCTGCAATTCGACCACATCGCGGTGTTCGTGCTCGACCGGAAGAACAACAAGCTCGAGCTGGCGCTGGCGTCGGGCATGCCGTCGGAGGTGCGCGGCATCGACATTTACGCCGGCGCGGAGGGCAACGGCATCAGCGGCTACGTCGCCGCCACCGGGCAGAGCTACCTGTGCCCCGACGTCGCCAAGGACCCGTACTACATTCAAGGTCTGGGCGATGCGAAGTCATCGCTGACCGTGCCGCTGACGCTGACCGACCAGCTTGTCGGCGTGTTCAACGTCGAGAGCGACCGGCTGGCCGCCTTCACCGAGGAAGACCGCCAGTTCGCCGAAATCCTCGGGCGGTACATCGCCATCGCCCTGCACACGCTGGAGCTGCTCGTCACCGAGCGCCACACGACGACCGGCCAGTTGCGTCAGGACGTGAAGGCGGAAGTGCTCGGTCCGGTCAACGACGTGCTGACGGGCATCGAGACGCTGAAGGAAGATTACATCGGCCTGGACGACCTGCGCACGCGGCTGGGCGCGATCTCGGAGACGGTGGTCGGCATCCGCGATGCGTTTTCGCGCATCACTTCGCCCCAGCCGGGCGTGATCCTGCCGCGCAACCGGCGCGTGGCCCGCTTCGACCCGGTGCTGCGCGAAAAGCGCGTGCTCATCGCCGACGACGAGGACATCATCCGCGAGACCGTCCGCGACGTGCTGGCGGGATACGGGTGTGAGGTCACCGTGGCGTGCGACGGGCAGGCCGCCGTGGACCACATCTCCGGCAAGGCGTTCGACCTTGTGCTCTCGGACATCCGCCTTCCGGGCAAGAACGGCTACGAAATTTTCGCGGCGGCGCGGGCGGCCAACGCGCACACGCCGGTGATCCTGATGACCGGGTTCGGCTACGATCCGAACCACGCCATCGTTCGCGCCAACCACGAAGGGCTGAACGCCGTGCTCTTCAAGCCGTTCAAGGTGGACCAGCTCCTCAGCGAAATCCGGACTGCCCTGAAAGGCGCGACCGCCTGATTCCCAAAGTCCGACGCGCCGGTGAACGCGACGTCTCGGATTGCGCGCAGCCGAATGAGCTGCGCGCCGGGATATGGACCACGCGGCAAGCGAGTCTTCATCGGCCTCTGCTGGGTAGCGCAAGGGTCGTGCGGACGTTCCGGGACGTTCTGCACTCGTACTCCGAAAGGGGATGAAGAAACCCGTCCATTCCGCGAGGGGAGCGCGCCCCCCGGCGAGGCGACCCCGAAAGAAAACGCCGGCGAAGATTCATCACTGGAGTGAATCTGATACTGAGGGGCACGCTTCGCTCCGCGGCGCGCGTGGCCCGCCGTCGGCTCACCGTTTCGCCGGGTATTCCCACGTGCGTTCGAGCACGCGCCGGCCGTGGTGCAGCGTGATGTGAACGCGCAGCCGGCGCGCGGCGGAATTCGTTGAGACGGGCGTAAGCTCGATGGCGCCCTCGCCCTCGCCCTCGCCCGGCGCAAGCGACCGCGGGTCCAGCGTGGTGGGCGTGCTCGCAGTCCAAACCTCCGGATGCACATCCGCCCACGCTCGCGCGCTGTCCGCGATGTTGCGCAGCAGCCGCTGGTCGGCGTCGAGTCCCGCGTACGCCCCCTGCTGTCGCAGGCCCGCCGCAATCACGGCCATCAGCGCCGCGGCCAGCACCAGCGCCGCAAGCACGAACACGAGCACGACCGCGCGGCGCGAGCCTCGGGCTTTCGAGCGAAGCCTTAACGCACGGGCGTGCCGTCGACGAGAGTGCGGCGGGCAGGTCTGCACCGAGTGGGTGCCGCGCTGCGAAACCCACACGCGCGGATGGCTTGGCTTACTCATCGCCCGGCTCCTTACCTGACTGCCCACCTGGCTCCTCAGTTGACTCCTCGCCGGCCTTCTCGTCCGCGCCGTGGCGAGCCTCATCGGACGTGGGCTTGCCCGAAACCGCGGCCGCGGTCTCGCCGGGTTCCTCCGGTGAAGACTCGCCCGCGCACAGCGCGACGACCTCGAACGTCAGCTTCACATGAGGATCCTCGCGATTCTGCCTTGCCCAGGTGACCCGCGCCTTGATGCCCACGGTCTGGCCTCTCGAATCCTGCACCGGTTGCAGGCTCACCGCCCCGAGCGTCTCGTCCCAGGCGAGGCTCGAAGGAACCGGTCCGACGGCAGAGCGGGTGACGCGCGAGTCGCGCAGTGCATACACGACGCGCGCGTCTCCGCAGAGGAGCACAAGCTGTTGCAATCGATCGACATCCGCAGGCTCACCGGCGACCGCCGGAAACTCGATGCGCTCCGCGCGGCGGACGTCGCGCCGCAGGGCCGTCTCGAAGCTGTGCAGCACGGCCAGCCGGTTGGAGAAACGCGCGGTCACCGACTGCGCGTCCAGCAGGGACTCGAACACCATCGCGGCCAGGCCCGCACCGATCGAAACGAGGAAGACCACGACGAGCATCTCCACCAGCACGATTCCCCGGCGATCGTGCGATCGGATGCCCGCCCCGGGGGTTCGCTGGAATCGCACTCTCATGGCTGCGCCTCCCGCGTGGCCTGCGGCGATGCGACGTAGGCGCGCACGGCCGCGCGAAGCACTCGATCATGCCGCAGCGGGGCGGAGGCGGTCACTTCGACGAACTTCAGCGGCGCCCAGTCGCCTTCCGCGTCACGAACGACGATCTCTACACTCGTGTCGTCGTCCTCCGAGCGAACGGCGTTCTCCAGTGGAATCACCCCTGCCCGGATCTCTTCCAACCTCGCCTGCGCCACATTGTTAAGCCTTGCGCGAAGGAGCTGCGATCGCACCGCGCTCTGGTAATCCGACACGAGCCGGCTCACGGCCAGCATGAGCAGGCCGAGGATGGCCGTGCCGACGATGAGTTCGACGAGCAGGAACGCCGGCCGCCGGCGTGTTTGTGCAACTCTCATGTCCACACCATGCCTTCCATGACGCCGTTGATGAGGTGAACGAGCGGGATGAACAAGGAGTAGGCGACAAGGCCCACACCGGCGGCCACGACCACCGTGGCGAGCGGCGCGAGCACCACGCCGAGGGTGTCCATCCAGCGCTCGCCGAGGGCCTGGTAATAGCGCGACGCGTGATCGAGCACCGCCTGCGGCTCTTCGCCGCGCTCGATCATGCGCCAGGCGGAGACGAACACTTCACCCAGCCGGGCGCGTGCCGCGGCCTCGTGCGGCGCGTCTCCGCGGCGCACGTCGTCCATGAATCGAGCGACCCTCGCGCCCAGCGCGTTGGTCGGTCGCAGCGCGGTTTCCAGCGGGCCAAGCTGGTGCAGCGGAAGTCCGGCGCGCACGTGCAGCGCGATGCGCCGAGTCACGGCTGCCATGCCCAACCCGTAGTCCACGGTTCGAACGCCGGGGATCATGCTGCGCACCGCGCCGATGAGCCGGGCGAAAAACCGAGGCCGGCCTCCGCGGCGGCGACCCAGACCGGTCACCGCTACAAGCAGCATCGCGCCGACGACCCCGAGCAGGATCGGGCTGGCCACGAAGGCCCCGTATGCGGCGGAAATCAACGTCCGGGTCGCCGAAGGCAAGGGGACGTCAAAGTCGTCGAAGATTTCCTTGAATTTCGGAATGATCCAGAACATCACGCCGCCGACAATGCAGACGCCTGAAAGCAGCGTCAGCGCCGCGAACACCAGCGCCGGCGGCGTCCGCTGGGGGCCGTCGAAGAGGCGATCGGCGAGGCACCGCTCGATGTCGCGCAGCGCATCGGCGAGCGCGCCCGTGCGCTCGGCGTCGCGGATCAGTTGCACGAAAAGCTCCGGGCAGTTGCTGATGCCCCAGCGCATGGCCTCCGAAAGGCTGCGCCCCATCGCCAGCCGGTCGGCGACCTGGTCCAGCATGTTCGCCACGCGCCGGGACTCGCCCGGCAGCGCCGCCAGCAGTGTTTCCGCGAGGGGCAGGTTCTGACGAGCCGCCAGGGACAGAATGCCGATCACGCGCTCGAGGTCCGCCGTGCGCCGGTATCGTCCGCCCTTCGAGTGGAAACCCTTGACGAGCATCCCGCCGGCCTCGCCTCCGGCCGCCCAGCCCAACGTGCCGATCACGGCGGAGAGCAGGCGCAGGACGAGCCAGAGGATCGCCAGCAGGATGAGAACAAGAATGATGACGGCAAAGACGTCGGCCATGATTCGCCTCGCCCGTCCCGATCAACCGGAGACGGATTCCACAAGACTTACCAAAGGTAGAAACACGCCGAGAATGCTCAGCGCGATGAACGCTCCCACTACGAAGATGGCCGCGGGGGGCAGCCACGTGCGCATGACGAGCTGGGCATGTTCCGCGCGGGAGGAGTACCCTTCGGCGAGTTGGATAAGCGCCTGTTCCGCGTCGGCCGGCGTCGCGCAAACTTGCAGGACGTAACCGAGAATCGGCGGGACGAACTTCGTCTTGCGCGTCGCGTCCATCACCGTCCCGCCGGATTCCACCACTCGCGCCACCGCCTCTGCCTCGGACAGTCCGGCCGAGCTGCCCATCGCCTCGGCGGAGAGGCGCAGCGCCTCGGGCAGCGGCAGTCCCGCCTGGACCCCGTGAGCCAGTCCGCGCAGGAACCGCGCGCGCATCGAGTCCAAGACCAGCCGACCCAGCAGCGGCAGGCCCACGACCACCCTTTCCCGAAGCGCTCGTCCGCCGGCCGTCGCGAGCGTGAACAAATAGAAGAGTACCACCGCCGCCGCGGCCACGCCGAGCACGACAAGAATTTCCGGCAGGTAGTGCGACATGAGAATCAACAGCGACGTCATGCGCGGCAGTTGGACGTCGAAGTCAAGGTAAATGTCCTCGAAACTCGGCACGACCCAGATCAGGATCGCGCAGAGGATCCCGCCCGCCAGCAGGCAGACCATCCCCGGATACGCCAGCGCCTGCACGATCAGGCGGCGCGTGTGCGTCAGGAAACGCAGGTGGTTCGAGAGGTTCAGCAGCGTCGAGGAGAGATGCCCGCCGGCCAGTCCCGCGCGGATGACGCGACCGTAGAGCGGCGGAAGGTTGCCCGCCTCGCGGGCGACGGCTTCATCGAGCGGCGCGCCGCGCTCCAGTTGGGCCGCGACGTCGTCGATCGTGTGCCGCAATCGAGGCGAGTCGATGTCTTTGGCCAGGTGCCGCAGCCCCTGCTCCAGCGCGATTCCGCTGGAGGCGAGCGCCGCGAGCTGCTCGTTGAAGAAGATGAAGTCGTCCGCGCCGAGAGGTCTGCGCAGGGCAGGCGTCCGCGCGCGCGTGACCGCCACGTCCTGTAAACCCATCCCGCGAAGCAGATCGAGCGCCGCCGGTTCATCCGCGGACTCGATCGTCCCCCGCATGGCCGCTCCGGTCGAACACGTCGCCGAGTAGTCGTAGTGATTCATGGTCGCCCGCCGTTGCAACAGGTTGTCTGGCCGCGACAGATTCAGACGGGCAATGGGCGCGGATGTTATGCGGCGGGAGAACTTCCCGAGATTGGCAATCCGCCCTTGGAGCGGATCTGCGAGGTCGGGCTGAATGAGCTGTTGCGCGGGCGCGCGTATCCGAGTCTGTTCCCATGCGTGCGTGGACGGCGGTGCGTGGAGGGCTGGCGTTGACGGTGTTTCGTAGACCGTGGTGCGTGGAGGATGGTGCGTGGAGGATGGTGCGTTGTCCAAGGATGTGAAATTCAGAATCTCAGATTTGAAATCTGAAATTTGAAACCGAAACCTGGAACAGCAATCTGAAATCTGAAATTTGAAATGGAAATCTGGAACAGGAATCCGAAATCCGAAATCCGAAATCGCCGCGGTCCCACGGGGTCTTCGAACCCCGCGTTCCGTCAGTTCCCCTCAAGGTCGTCCGACCGCGCCGTCTGCGTGCTGAGGATCGAACTTGCCAGCACGATCCCTGTGGCGTCGGCGAGCCAGTCGTTCACCGAGGCGGTGCGGCCGGTGAGAGGTTGCAGGAATTCGTCCAGCGCCGCATACGCCAGGTAAACCGCGCCCCACATCGCCAACCGCCGGTTCGTCAGCCCGCTGCCGAGCATCATGACCCGCGCCCCGAGCATCGTCAGCAGGAAGTACATCAGGCAATGGAGAATCTTGTCGCCGCCGGCAACCGGCAGGTGCAGCCGCCCGGGCACGGGCGTGTGCATCGCCGCGGCCATCCCGACCCAGTAGGCCAGCCAAAGCACTCGCAGCGTGGAAGCGGAACGGAAGCTGAAACGGAGTCGAAGCATCGCTGTGCCCGCCTATGCGCCTGCGGCCTGACGGGACATGGGCACCTCCACGGCGGGAACCGGTTCGGTCCGAGGCGCGGGCATGGGAATCGTGGCCGCCACGTCCGCCGCGACAAGTTCCTTGACTTCCACCGCGGCGAACATCTCGTGCGCCAGCGCCGCGTAATCCAGCGCGCCGTTGCTCTTGGCGGCGTACTCGAAGATGGAGACCTGGTGGCTCGGGCATTCAGCGAGCTTGATGTTGCGGCGGATACGCGTGTGGAAGATGCGGGCGTCGGACCAGGCGTTGCCCGCCCGCCGCTGAGCTTCGAGGATCTGCTCCAGCCCGTGGATCACCTCGGCGCTGAGCAGCGTGCCCGTGTCCTGCATGCAGATGACGACGCCCGCGATGCGCAGCATCGGGTTGAGCCGCTCGCGCACCAGCGCCACCGTCTGCCCCAGCTTCATCAACCCCTGAAGCGCCAGGAAGTGCGGTTGAAGCGGGATCAGCACTTCATAGGCCGCCGTCAGCCCGTTCAGCGTCAAGAGTCCCAGCGACGGCGGGCAGTCGATGAGCACGGCGTCGAACGGCTCGTCCAGAGCGTCGATGGCGCGGACGAGGATCGCGTGACGATCCGCGTGGCCGACCAGCTCCACTTCCGCTGCGGCAAGGTCCACGCACGAGGGAATGAGGGTCACGCCTTCCGCGCTGCGGAACAGCACGTCGCCGGCCTTGGCGTCGCCGGTCAGCACGTCGTAAATGGTGGGCGCCTCCTGCTCGGGATCGAAGCCGAAGTGGATGGACAGGTGCGCCTGTGGGTCGAGATCGACCATCAGCACGCGCCACCCCATGCGCGCCAGCGCGCCGCCGAGGTTGGCCGTCGTCGTGGTTTTCCCCACGCCGCCCTTCTGATTCATGATGACCAGCCGCCGCATCGGGCGGAATGCTACCCCCCAAGCCCGCGGACGCCTAGACACCCGGTCGGCTGGATCAGAGGCGGGTCGCACGGCCCCGCGCCGGGTGGCACGGGTCCGCAGCAGCGGACCCGTGGAGCGAGCCAAGGCGTCGGGATCCCGAACCGCCACGGTCAGGCGAATGCGCAAGACCGTGCCACGCCCCCCGCAGCTCGCGCGTGCTTCAGAATACGGTCGCGCTCGGCCCAATACAGCTTTTGACCGCGTCCGGCTCGGCAAGAGCAACCTGAATCGACTAGGATGGTAGCCATTGTGCGGCAGGAATCGCGGGGGTGAGGTCGAAGGTCGCGCCGCCATGCTTGTGATCCCCGGCGTTTCGGCGCGTCGTGTCTCATTTGGGACGCGCGGGCGCGTGCTTTTGAGAGCCGCGAGCGTTCGCAGGCGACCCGCGTACGGGTGGATGCATCCGGATGTCTCCAGAACCGGTTCCGGCACAGGGCGACGGCGGTTCGCTCCCTGACGGTCGCGGCTCTCTCATGCAGATGGTTCGCTCCCTGACGGTCGCGGCTCTGTGATGCAAAAAGAAAGACTGCCTTTCGACGAGTTCGATACGCCAGACCGAACCGCACGGTGTACAATCCGATCCGCACGGCGCCGCCGCGAGTAAACGGCACGGCATCCCGCGGCGCGTCCCACAAGGCGCACCGCGGAACAAGGAGTTTTTTCGTTTCTCATTCAGTTTCACCATCGTGTCAGGCATCGCACATCGACCGCCTGAAAACTTGGAACAAGTCTTGTTGAAAGGAGTTTCATCTATGAGAAGGCAACTGTGGTTGGCGCTGGGGGTCGCCGTACTCGCCCTTCAGCCGGTGCTCGGCGATCCGCCGAAAGACGCGCCGAAGGATGCGGGCAACAAGGAGGAGGCGCTGGACCTCAGCCAGGTCGTCTCGGGCATGATGATGAAAGGCCCGGGCAAGCCCGGCGGCGGCGACGAGGAGTTCCCCGATTTCAAGGACGTCACCAAGGACATGGTCGCGCAGAAGGGGCTGCTGACGCTGTGGTCCTACGGCGATGATGCCAAGGACAAAGACCCTGAAAAACTCCTCTGCCAGATCCCATCGAGCTTCCTCGGCGAGCAGTTCATGATCTCCACGAGCGTGACGGCCGGCGGCTTTTTCACCGGCTTCCCGCTGGCGCAGAGCGTGGTGAAGTGGGAGATTTTCGGCAAGCAGCTTCTGCTGGTCGAGCCGGAGACGCGCTATGTCCGCAATGAGAACGAGGAAGTGGACGACGCCGTCAAGCGAACGTACCCCGACCGCATCCGCGTGGCCGTGCCGATCCTGACCAAGGCGCCCGGCGGCGATCCGGTGATCGACTTCGGCGCGTTGCTCAAGAGCGACTTCGCGGACATCGGCTGGATGTCGCAGGGGTTTGACTCGTTTTTCGGCGGCACGGGCGCCGGCGGGATCAACCCTGGTCTGAGCCGCTGGACCAAGAAGAAGACGTTCGAGCTGAACGTCGAAATCGGCGTGGACCTGGCGACGTCGCAAGGTTCGCCGCCCGGCTCCTACGGGAAAACGGGCGTGCATTACAGCTTCTGGAAGCTGCCCAAGTCCGACTATCAGCCGCGCATCGCCGACGACCGCGTGGGCTATTTCCTCACCGCGAATCAGGACTGGTCCAAGTCCGTCGAATCGCGCGACCTGTTCAATCGCTACGTGGACCGCTGGCAGCTTGTGAAGCGCGACCCCAGCTTGGCGCTGTGCGAGCCGAAGCAGCCGATCATCTACTACATCGAGAAGACCGTGCCCGTGCAGTTCCGCCGCGCCGTGCGCGACGGCATCCTCGAATGGAACAAGGCCTACGAGAAGTGCGGTTTCCTGAACGCCGTCGAGGTCCGTCAGCAGACCGACGACAACGAGTGGCGCAACCTCGACCCGGAGGACATGCGCTACAGCTTCTTCCGCTGGATTGTGACCGGGGGCGGCTTTGCGATGGGTCCGCACCGCGCCAACCCGTTCACCGGGCAGATTTACGACGCCGACATCGTGTTCGACGACTCGATGGTCCGCTTCTTCGAGACGGAGATGGGCACGCTGACGCCCGACGCGCTGGTGACGAGCAAGCTGTCCGACCCGGTGCTGGAGCGGTTCCTGGCGGCGTATCCGCAGTGGCGGCGTCCGACACGCGACTGGGAAACGCTCAGCTTCCGCGACGAGCCGAAGCTCGACGCGCACGCGATGCTGCAGAAGCGCGCCCGCGCCAACGGATGCGCCGTCTGCGACTACGTCGAAGGCATGAAGCAGCAGATGGCCTACGCCGGCGCGCTGCTCGCCACCGCTCCGCGCGAGCGCAAGGACGAGTTCCTCTACGAGGTCATCAAGGAAGTCGTCATGCACGAGGTCGGGCACACGCTGGGGCTGCGGCACAACTTCATCGCCAGCTCGGTCTGGACGCTCGAGGAAATCAAGGCGCGCGCGAAGAAGAACGAGGCCACCACCGGCTCGGTGATGGACTACAACCCCGCGCTGTTCTTCGCGGATCTTACGAAGGACCACCGCTTCATCACGCCGACGATCGGCCCGTATGACTACTGGGCGATCGAGTACGGCTACCGCCCGTTCGACGCCAACTTCAAGGGCAAGGACGCGGAGGGCGCGAAAGACGGGGCCGCGACCGGCGCCGGCGAGGAGCCGAAGGACAAGCCCGAGGGCAAGCGCGGCAAGAAGGCCGAGAAGGCCGGCGAGACTGCGGCGCCCGCTGCAGGCTCGACCGATGCCAGGAACATCCCGGCCGAAGTGCTGGCGCAGCTTCCTCCCGAGGCGAGGAAGGCGATCGAGTCAGGTGATGCGAGCGTCATGATGGACGCGGGCGCTGCGGGCATGGCGGCCTCTGCGGCGGGCGGTTCGGGCGGCGCGGCGTCGTTTGCCGGCGCGCCGTCGGGCGAGGAGGAGATGCTCAAGCAGATCGCCTCGCGCGCCGCGGAGCCGGAGCTGGCGTACGCCACCGACGAGGATGCCTCGATGCTCGGCGCCGACCCGCGCGTCAACCGCTTCGACTGCACCAAGAACCCCATCGACTGGGCCAAGGAGCAGACGACGCTGATGGACAAGCGCATGGCCGACGTGCTCACCTGGGCGGTGAAGGACGGCGAGAGCTGGTATCACCTGACGCAGACGTACATGACGCTGGTGTTCCAGCGGGCGCGGGTGCTGGACTTCGTCGGGCGGTACATCGGCGGGCAGTACTTCTCCCGCTCGCACCGCGGCGACGGAGCGGCGCCGACGCCGTTCACCATGATCGATGCGGAGACGCAGCGCCGCGCGATGACCTTCCTGGAGGAGACGGTGCTGTCGGACAAGTTCTTCACGTTCGACGAAAAGGTGCTCAATCACCTCGCGCCGCCGCGGTGGTGGCACGACGGCATGGACGCGACGATGACCGTGGACTTCCCGGTGCACGCCACCATCGCCTCGCTCCAGTGGTCCAATCTCTTCGACCGCTGGTTCCCGAACACGCTGCGCCGCATCCACGACGCGGAGCTGAAAGCCAACGGCAGCGACAAGTTCACCGCCGCCGAGTACATCCAGCGTCTGGAGAAGGCCTGCTGGTCGGACGCGACGAACCTCAAGCGCCTCACCGACGGGACGTGGAACGATGGCAACCCGTTCCTCTCCAGCGTGCGCCGGTCGCTGCAGCGCGAGTATCTCGGCGTCGTCGAGCCGCTTGTCCGTTCGCAGCCCGGCTCGGCCATCTCGCCGGACCTGCACGCGATGGTGCAGTACTCGCTGAAGCGCACGGCCGCGGACATCGACAAGATCCTGTCGGCGAACAAGGCGGACTTCGCCTCGCAGGCGCACCTGACGGCCTGCAAGTCGCGCATCGAGCGGATGCTCGCGCCGGAGCTGAACGAGTTCGGCGGCGGCGGTGGAGGAGGCGTGTCGTTCATGCGTCCGACGGGAGGCAAGTAGGCGGAGCGCGTCGGGCGGGATGAGGGCGAGGGAGTTTTTCTCGCGGCCTTATCCTTCGAAAGGCACCTGTGGACCACGATGCCCCTCATGATCCAAGGCGATCATGAGGGGCTTTCTTGTTCCCTGCGCGGAAGGGTCTGAGTGTGGCGGCGGTTTCCAACCGGTGAAGTATGGAACCGGTTTGCAACCGGTGAAGTGTGGCACCGGCTTCCAACCGGTGAATGTGGCACCGGTTTCCCAATCGGTGCAAGGAGCACAGAATCCCAACCTGTGCATTCACCCTTCCGGGTTGTAAGCTCTCATCCAGGAAATCGCTGCCCAGCCGCAGCAGATGAAATGAGACGGACCGGTTCGCCGACGGTTTTCCATGAGCCACCAGACAGACGCCGCATCCGCCGAAGGTCCACTCAGCGCGCATGAATTCCGCGTCTTCTCCGAGACCGCGGAGCGCATCGACCTCTGCCTGTTCGATCAGAACGGCGTGCATGAGACCCGGAGAATCCCCTTGGTGCGCCGCGCCGACGGGGAGTGGATCGCGCATGCGCCGGGGCTTTCGGCGGGGCAGCTCTACGGTCTCCGCGCGCACGGCCCCTGGGACCCGCGCCGCGGGCTGCGATTCAATCCCGCCAAGCTCCTGCTCGATCCTCGCGCCCGCGCCGTGGCGGGTTGCATCCGCTGGGACGACGCGGTGTGCGACGCGCGGCGACTGCCGAACGCCGAGCCGACCACGCGCGATGACCGCGACAGCTCTCTCTTCGTGCCGCGCAGCGTCCTGGTGGACGACGCCTTCAACTGGTGCGACGACCGCGCGCCGCGCACGCCCTGGTCCGATACGCTCCTGTACGAGTGCCACGTCAAAGGCACGACGATGCTCCATCCCGACGTGCCGCCGCGGGATCGCGGCCGATACCTGGGCCTGTGCGCCCCGCCCATCCTCGATCACCTCTGCGCCCTGGGCGTCACGGCCGTCGAGCTGCTTCCCGTGCAGCACGCCTTGACGCGGCGCTGGCTGATCGAGAAAGGGCTGACCAACTACTGGGGCTACGACCCGATCGGCTTCTTCGCGCCGGACGCGCGGTTTGCCTCCAGCGACCGCGGGCAGCAGGTCGTCGAGTTCAAGCAGATGGTGCAGGCGTTCCACGCCCGCGGGATCGAGGTGATTCTCGACGTGGTCTTCAACCACACCGTCGAGGGCGACGAGACCGGACCGACGCTTTGCCTGCGAGGGCTGGACCACGCGACTTCCTACCGGCTCGACGCGGAAGGGCGCTGCATCAACGTCACCGGCTGCGGCAACACGCTCAACACGAATCACTCCGCGACGCGGCGGCTCGTGCTCGATGCGCTGCGATACTGGGTGGAGCGAATGCACGTGGACGGCTTCCGGCTGGACCTCGCCTCCGCGCTGGCAAGGGGCGAACACGGCTTCGATCCGGATCATCCGCTGATCGCCGAAATGGCGGCAGACTCGGTGCTCTCCGGCGTGAAGCTGATTGCCGAGCCGTGGGACGCGCAGGCCGACGGCTATGCGCTGGGCCGATTCCCGCGCGGATGGCCCGAATGGAACGATCGCTTCCGCGACACGGTCCGCCGATTCTGGCGCGGCGACGCGGGGCAGGCCGCGGGGATGGCCTATGCACTGACCGGAAGCAGCGACGTCTTCGCCGCGAAGGGCTCGGCGCTTTCCGGAATGAACTATGTCGCCTGCCACGACGGTTTTACAGTGCAGGATCTGACCACTTATGAGAATCGCCGCAACCACAACAATGGCGAGGAAGGCCGCGACGGCCAGCAGGACAATGCCAGTTGCAATTGGGGCGTGGAAGGTCCGACCCGCGACCGGCGCATCATCCGCCTGCGGGATCGCGCCCGGCGCAACATGCTCGCCACCGTCGCTCTTGCTCAGGGCGTTCCCATGCTCCGCGCCGGCGACGAACTGGGACAATCCCAGCAAGGCAACAACAACGCCTACTGCCAGGACAATCAAACCTCCTGGCTGCACTGGCCATGTGTGACAGCAGGCATTCATCCCCCTCCCCCCCGGGAAGGGGCTGAGACGCTGTTTCAGAACCCGCCGGTTCGGAGCGAGACCCTCGCTCCCTCACGGTCGCGGCTCGGTTGTGCAACAGAGTCTGCGGGAGGGTCGCAATGCCAAAGCGATTCCGAAGCAGTTTCCTCACAAGAAGGGAGCAGTGCAGAGTCCGGCTGGAACGCAGAAGCGCCGAGCCTGCTCGCCTATGCGCGTCAACTCTTCGCGCTGCGCCGCAATTACCCGCTCCTTCGAGGCGCTTCATTTCTCACAGGTCAATGCCATTGTGAGTGCGGCATCAAGGACGTGACATGGCTGCGGCCCGATGGCCGGGAATTGACGCCCGCTGACTGGCACGACCCGGCGCTCCGCGCCCTCGGCATGTTGCGACACGAACATATATCTTCATCCTCCCACGCCCGGACCCTGTTGCTATTGCTCAATGCAAACGCCCGCGCCGTCCGCTTCCAACTGCCGTCGCTCGCCCTCGCCCGCACGTGGACGCAACTAATAAGCTCCGTGGGGCGATCCGACCGCAAGGGCGCCATCCCCGGTGTGCTGCGTTTGCGCGCGTTCTCCACCAATTTGCTGGCATCTGCCCCCGACGACTCCTGAAGGCGGCTGGTCTTGGATGGGGACGGGAACACTCCCTCCCTCACGGTCGCGGCGCTGACAGAGCCGCGCGCGTCAGCAAGCGAGTCTCGCCGCATCCCGGGCGGGCACGTTCTTGAGAGAGTTCACCCGCAACCGATGCGGCGGCACTCGCTCCCTCACGGTCGCGGCTCTGAAAGGCGCGGCTGTGCAAGGTGCGGCATGGAAAAGCGCGGCCCAGAAAAAGCGATGGGCCTGCAATCGCCCGCAACGCCGCTGTCGTTACAATGTGCCCATGGAGAAGGACATCGCTCGCATCCTCATTTCGCGCGAACAGCTCGACCGGCGCATCCGCGAATTGGCCGGCGAGATTGTCGCGTCGTACCCCGCGCTCGACGGGCACCTGACCCTCGTCACCATCCTCAACGGGGCGATCATCTTTCTGGCCGACCTGATCCGGCACATGCCGGTGAAGATGCGGCTTGAACTGATCACGGTCTCTTCGTACCCCGGCAAGGCCACCGAGTCCGTCGAGGCGCGGCTCACGCGGGACATCGCCGCGGATCTGCGCGGGCAGGACGTGCTGATCGTGGATGACATTCTCGATACGGGGAAGACCATCCGCCTCGTGCGGTCGGAACTTGCGCGACGCGGACCGCGCAGCATCAAGGCCGCCACGCTGCTGCGCAAGCCGAACAAGGCCCCGCGCGACGTCGTGGTGGAGTTCGTCGGCTTCGACATTGAAGACGAATTCGTCGTCGGCTACGGGATGGACTACGACAACCACTACCGCAACCTGCCGTACATCGCCGTGCTCACGCAGGAGGCGCGGTAGCCTCCGCGCCCAAACCGGAGATATACTGTGCGGATGAAAGACCCGGCGCCGTTCAGTCCAGTGGTCATCGCCGGAGGCAGCGGCTTCCTGGGGCTGTCGCTGGCGACGCACCTCTCCGCCGGCGGCGCGAAAGTGGTTCTGCTTTCCCGCAGCGCGCCGAAAGTCTCCGGTCCGTGGCGGCACGTGCCGTGGGATGCCCGCACCCTCGGCGATTGGAGTCGTGAACTCGACGGCGCGGCGGGGCTTGTCAATCTCGTCGGTCGCACCGTGGACTGCGTCAAGACTCCGGACCATCAGGATGAAATCCTCCGATCGCGCGTGGAAGCGACGCGCGTCCTGGGAACAGCGCTGCGGCACGTCGCCTCGCCCCCGCCCGTGTGGGTGCAGATGAGCACCGCTCATATTTACGGCGACCCTCCGGAGGTCATCTGCACCGAGGATTCTCCCTTCGGCGTCGGGTTCGCGCCGACCATCGGCCGCGCGTGGGAAGAGGCATTCCACTCGAGCGTGCTTCCCGCGCAGCGGTGGGTCGTGCTCCGGCCGAGCTTCGTGATCGGGCGCGATCGAGGCGCCGGCGGCGGCGCGCTGGCGCGGCTTCGGATGCTGGCGCAACTCGGGCTGGGCGGAACCGTGGGCTGCGGCGCGCAGGGCATGAGCTGGATCCACGAAGCCGACATGAATCGCCTGTTCGAATGCGCCCTGACGGACGCGACGATGGAAGGCGCGTACATCGCCACGGCGCCGAACCCGCTTCCGCAGCGAGCCTTCATGCGCGAGTTGCGCAAGACCCTGGGCGTGCGCATCGGGCTGCCCGCGTTCGCGTGGATGGTCCGTCTCGGCGCGCCGCTGCTGCTGCGCACGGATCCGGAGCTGGCCCTCTACGGGCGCTACCTGGTTTCGCAACGCCTGAAGGATCGCGGCTTTCAGTTTCGCTTTCCGCACTTGTCGGACGCCTTGACCGATCTCTTCGCCTCGGAATAACGCTGAGCAAGCAAGTCGCCGCGCGCCCGGCTGGCCTTGGAATGCGGTTGCCCTGCCGGCGCGCCGAAGTTCCGCGCTGCACGTTTGCCTGCCGATCGCGCATCGCTTATGAAACCCGCGTGACCCTTTCGATTCGAGGCGTCACTGACGATTCGGAGCATCTGGCGCTGGCCCGGCGGATCGACGACCTCTCCGGGGGGGTGGTCCACGTCGGCGGGCTGTGGGGATCCTCTGCGCCCATGACGGCGGCGCTGCTCGCGCGGCACTCCACGCGGATCATCCTCTACGTTACGGCCCACCTTGAAGAAGCCGACCACGCGCTCGACGACGCGGAGTTGTTCGCGGGATCGCGGTGCATGTTGTTCCCCGCTTGGGAGGCGCGCCCCGGCGAGGGCGCGGGAGGAGCGGAGATCGAGGCCGAGCGCCTTCGCGTGCTGACGTTGATCGACGCCGTGGGGGGTGAGCCAGACGCGGTGCGCGAACGAAACGCGGGAGGCGACCGAGCCGCGGGGCGCAGACGAGAACCGGACGCCGGACCCACCGGATCGCCGGCAAGGCTGTCGCTGATCGTCGCGCCGATCCAGGCGCTGATGCAGCCGACGCCCCCGCGCAGCGCCCTGCGCGCGTCGGCGCGCGTGCTGACCGTCGGCGACGAGGCCGATCCGCTCGACCTCCTCGCGTGGTGTGTCGAGCACGGCTACGAGCGGCTGGAGTTGGTCGAGTCGCCCGGGGATGCGGCACAGCGCGGCGACATTTTCGACGTCTTCCCGCCGGGCGAGCCGCAACCGATGCGCGTGCAGTTTCTCGGCGACCGCGTCGAAGCCATCCGCCGGTTCGACGTCGGCACGCAACGCTCCGGCGAAGCGCTGAGGATGCTCACGCTCACGGCCATGAAGGCCGCCGCAGCGCCTGATCTCGGGGTTGCCGACCTGATCTCATATCTTCCGGATGATGCCGTCGTCGTACTCGATAACCCGTCGGAGATCGGGGAACTGGCGCAAACCTACCTGCGACGGCTTGAAGAAGGCCGCGCCGTGCCCGGCGTGTTTCCGGTCGAAGACGTGTTCGCGGCCACGCAGCGCCTGCGGCAGGTGCATCTTTCGCGTTTCGGCAGCGCGGCCGTGCGCGGCGAGACGACGGTCGATTTCGGCGTGCGGTCCGTGACGCGGTTTGAGGGCAAGTCGGAGGACGCCGTGGCCGAGCTGCTGCGGCTCGCGCAGACGCGGCGCATCCACGTGATCTGTGAAAACGACGGCGAGCGGGATCGCCTGCGCGAGCTGCTCGCCGGGCACAGGGGCGAGTCGTCGGGTTCGGGCGAGGCGGGAGCTGCGAGCAAGTCGTCCAGTGCGAGCGAGCGTGCCTGCGCGATCGAGTTGCACCTGGGCCGGATGCACCGCGGCTTCGAATGGACGCGCGCGCAGACGATGGTCCTGCCGCACCACGAAATCTTCCACCGTTACCAGCACCGCCGCCGCCTGCGCCGCGTCCACACGGGCCGGGCGATCGAATCCTGGGTCGAGCTGAAGTCCGGCGAATACGTCGTGCACGCCACGCACGGGATCGCGCTGTTCACCGGCATGGAAACGATGCGCAAGGGCGAGTCGGCCAAGCTCGAAGAGTTTCTCGTGCTCGAGTTCGCCGAGGGGGCCAAGCTCTTCGTTCCCACGTCGCAGGTGGACTTGGTTCAGAAATATATCGGCGCCGGCGGACACAAGCCCGTTCTCTCGACGCTGGGCGGCAAGCGCTGGAAGAAGACCAAGGAGCGCGTCGCCGCCGCCGTCGAGGACATGGCCGATTCGCTGCTCCGCCTTCAGGCGATGCGCACCGCGGCGGAAGGCACGGCCTATCCCGCGGACACGCCTTGGCAGCGCGAGTTCGAGAACGCCTTCCCCTACGAGGAAACGGAGGACCAGATCGTCGTCGCGCGTGAGCTGAAGGATGACCTCTGCCGCCCGCGACCGATGGACCGCCTCGTCTGCGGCGACGTGGGTTATGGAAAGACCGAGCTGGCGATGCGCGCCGCGTTCAAGGTCGTCGAGCACGGGCGGCAGGTCGCGGTTCTGGTTCCCACGACGATCCTTGCCGAACAGCACTACGAGACGTTCCGCGAGCGCTTCGCCGACTATCCGTTCGTGGTCGGGTGCCTCTCGCGCTTCCGCACCGGCGGCGAGCAGAAGAAGCTCATCGAGGCGGCGCGCAAAGGGCACGTGGACGTGGTCATCGGCACGCATCGCCTGCTCAGCAAGGACGTGGGCTTTGCCGACCTGGGCATGGTGGTCATCGACGAGGAGCAGCGCTTCGGCGTCGAGCACAAGGAGCGCCTCAAGCAGCTTCGCGAGACGGTGGACGTGGTCACGCTGTCCGCCACGCCCATCCCGCGCACGCTGCACATGGCCATGACCGGGCTGCGCGACATCAGCACGCTTCAGACGCCGCCGATGGACCGCCGCAGCATCGCCACGCAGGTGGTGCCGTTCTCCGACGGCCTCGTGCGCGAGGCGGTGCTGCGCGAGCTGAACCGCGAAGGACAGGTCTTTTTCGTGCACAACTACGTCCGCTCGATCCACGCCATGGCCGATCATGTGCGCGCCATCGTGCCCGACGCGCGCGTGCTTTACGGGCATGGGCAGATGCACGAGCACGAGCTGGAGGACGTGATGTTCCGCTTCGCGCACCGCGAGGCCGACGTGCTGGTGTGCACGACGATCATCGAGAGCGGCATCGACATTCCTTCGGCAAACACGATCTTCATCAACCACGCGGACCGGTTCGGGCTGGCGGACCTGCACCAGCTTCGCGGGCGCGTGGGGCGGTCGAAGCATCGCGGGTACTGCTATCTGCTGCTGCCGCAGGACAAGCCGGCAAGGCCCAAGGCGGTCAAGCGGCTGAAGGCGATCGAGGAGTTCAGCGACCTCGGCGCGGGCTTTCGCATCGCCATGCGCGACCTGGAAATCCGTGGCGCGGGCAACCTCCTCGGCGCCGAGCAGAGCGGACACATCGCCGCCGTCGGGTACGACTTGTACTGCAAGATGCTGGAGCAGACGGTGCGCCGGATGAAGAACGAGCCGGATCCCCTGCCGCCGCCGGTGCACCTGGAGCTGGAGGTGGTGGCGCACATTCCCGAGTCGTACATCGGCTCCGAGCGGGCGCGGATCGAGGCGTATCGGCGCATCGCGTCCTGCCCGACGCTGCCGGACCTTCAGCAGCTCGAGCGCGACCTGGCGGACGCCTTCGGCTCGCCGCCCAAGGAGGTCACGCAGCTCATGGAACTCGTCGAACTCCGCGTCCGCGCCGCCGCCTTCGGCATCCGCTCGATCATCCTGCGCCGACCGGACGTGGTGTTCACGATCGGAAAAATGTCCGCGGCGCAGGCCGTGTTCGAGGGCGCGCCGGGCACGGTGCGCATGCCCGACGCACAGACTGTCCACCTGCGCCTGCCGCCGAAGTACATGGAGCCGGGGACACTGACGGCCGTGCTGCGCAGGATGATGGTGAAAGCCGCGACCCGCGCGTCGGGAGAGCTGGTGCGCCCATGAGCACCGATTCAACGGAACGGCATTCATGAGCACGGATTCAGCAGCAGCGACGCACGCGCCGCCTCCGGACTGGAGCCTCGTCCGGTTCCCCGTCGGCTGCCCGCGCTGCGGCACGGACCTTCACGGGCAATCGGACGTGACGTGCCCGAAATGCGCGCTGACGTTCGACTGGGCGGACCTTGTCCCCGTTGACGAGTTGATAAGCTCGACGTGCGGATACCGGCTGTTCGGCCTGACGGTGGACCGCTGCCCGGAGTGCAGTTCGCCGTTTACCTGGGAGGAGGCCCTGCTGGAGCGGCAACGGCGCAAGCTGCCGCTGCTTGAATACTGGTGGAAGAGCCGGTTCGTGAGATCGTCGTACCGCACGTGGCGGATGACGCTGCGCCCGAGAAGGCTGTGGCGGACGGTTCGACTGCACCATGCGCCGCGGGTGATGCCGCTGCTCGGGTATGTTCTGCTGAACCTGGTCGGCGTCTGGCTCGCGTGGATCTCCGGCTTCCTGATCAGTCAGCTCGTGGATGCAATCTACGAGTGGTGGGTGTTCTCGCCGACCGCGCCGCTTTTGGACACGGTCTTCAACACGCTGACCGGCATGAGAATCGGCGCCTACGGGGAAGGGGAGCTTGTCCTGCCGCTGGTCACTTGGATGTGCGCTTTGGGCCTGTCCCTCCTCTTGTTCACGCAGTCCATGCGCAGATTGGGGCTGAAGCTCCACCACCTTGTGCGGATCTGGGCCTACGGTTGCACGCCGTGGCTGCTTGTCACGGCCATGAGCTTCTCGTGCTGCGTCAACATTGAATCCGGCTGGATCTACCCGGCGTGGACGCAGAATGCTGCCGTCCTGTTCATGACCCTCTGCCTGTGGTGGTACATGCTCAGCACGACGTGGTCCATCCGCCAGGGGCTGGCTCATTACATCGGGATGCGTCACGCGCTCGGCGTGGCCATTTCCGCGCAGCTCATCGCCATCCTGGCGGCCATGTTTGCGTCTATCGTGCCGTTCCTCCTGCGATAAGGGCCGAAATGCGGGTGGGGTGCTTGCCAAACCAGCGGGCCTGCCGCGAGGATGCCGACCCCTTATTCAGGCATGGGGCCGCCATCGGGAGTTATGAACATCGTCTGCATCTCCAACCCGGTCTCCGGTCGCCGTCACGCGGATGAGCGGCTGGAGGAGGTTCGCCTGCGGCTGGAAGCGCGCGGCGTCGCTTTTCACTGGGTGAAGACGCAGCGCGCCGGGCACGCGGCCGAGCTGGCGGCGGGCGCGGTGGACGCGGACGCGATCCTTGTGGCCGGCGGCGATGGAACGCTCTGCGACGTGATCAACGGGCTGGCCGGGCGGCGGACGCCGCTGGCGGTGCTGGCGACAGGGACGGAGAACATCCTCGCCAAGGAGTTCCGCTGCGCGTCGGATCCGGACGGCGTGGTGCGCACGCTGCTGCGCGGCACGGCGACGGACCTCGACGTGGGACTGGCCAACGGGCGGCGGTTTCTGATCGTCGCGGGCGTGGGGTTCGACGCGGAGGTCGTGCGGCGTCTTGTGGAGCGCCGCCAGGGACACATCAGCCACGTCAGTTATGCTGGACCGTTGTGGGATGCGTTCGTGCATCACCGCTTTCCGCAGCTTCTCGTTGAGGTGGACGGGCGGGCGGTGTTCGAGGCGCCGGGCTTCGCGTTCGTCGGCAACCTGCCGCGATACTCGATGGGGATGCGCATCCTCGGACGGGCGTCGTTCTGCGACGGGCGGCTCGACGTGTGCGCGTTCCCGTGTCGATCGCGCACCAAGCTGCTCCAACACGCGGCCGACATCCTCTGGCGCCGCCACCTCGACCGAGAGGGCATTGTGTACGCCTCCGGCCGGACGATCCGCATCACGTCGGCGGATGCCGCCCCGGTCGAGACGGACGGCGAGTATTTCGGAACCCTCCCCGTGACGTGCGGCGTTTCAACCCGGGAGGCGTGCATCTTGATCGACCCGGAGGTACGGCTGAACGACGGTGAGATTGCCGGATAGCCCATCGAGCTTGGGTAGCCCGCCGCTGATGGCAAGCCCGTCGTTCCGCGAGGGTGCATGGGAGCGAGTCACATGAGGGGTAGGGGCGAGGCCGCAAGGAAAAAACAAGGAAAAGGCAAGGAAAAGGGAAGGGGAAAGGAATTATCGGTCGTAGAGGTGGAGACCGGAGGTAAGGCCATGGAGCCAGTCACATACCCGTCACATGGCTAAGCCCAGTACGGGAGGTACTTGGCGAGGCGATTGGAGACGTTCCTGGGGGTCGGCAGGGTGCGAAGCAGAGTTTCGCGATCCCAACGCGTACGCTGCGGAATTCCGGCCTGTGGCGCTACCGCGTGTTTTCTGAAGGGATGTACGAGAAGTCGATGAGGAACGGCTCCGGGCCGAGGTCGTTGAATTCGAACCGCACGATGAGCAGCGCGTCGCACGGAAAGTCCGACCCGATGAAGAACGCCTTTGCCGAAGCCAAACCTTGGTCCGCTTCGTCGTCCCCGTCTTCGCCGAGCGCCGCCGAGGAGAATCCGACGCCTTCGATCAGCGCCGCCGCCTCGAGATCAGCGGCGTCGTTGTTCGCTTCCACCAGATCGAGCAGCCCCCGCGTGCCGACGCTGATCGCGCGGGCGCAGGGCAGCTCGATGATCGCGCTGCTTGCATTCCCTTCGAGCACCGATCCTGACGTGTTGGCGCTGAACTGCACGAACTCGGGATTCGTGTCCTGGTCCGACGGGTCGTACACGCCGGCGGTGAAGATCGCGCGGTGCGGCGTGTTGTTGATGAACAGCACGCGGACCGTTCCGCGCTCGCCGACCGTGTCCCCGCCCAGCGAGGCCGATCCGTTGAGCCATCCGCCCGCCGCGCATCCGCCGGCCACCAGGCATGACCAAAGCCCCATCATGGCGCACACCGACAAGTTCACGACAGCCGCGAGCGCGAAAATCCTTCGCCCGCAGCGGCCGCGCAAGGTTGATCGACGGGTTCGAGTCATGCCTGCGCATTATCGACCGTAGGCGCCGTTTAATAAAGCCGGCGTAGCGCCGAATCCATGATCCTGCGGATCAGGTCGATGTACGGCAGTCCCACGGCCGTGCAGAGGATGGGCAGGTCCGAGTGCGACGGGTGCAACCCCGCCAGCGGGTTGAGTTCGAGCACGTTCATGCGCCCCTCGGCGGTGCACCGCAGATCAACCCGCCCGCCGTCGCGGCAGTTCAGCCCGCGCCAGGCCTCGAGGGCGATGCGCTCCGCCTCTCGCGCGGACACGGCGTCCGCCAGCGGGTAGCCGATGACCGTCTCGCAGTGCTCCTTGTTGTGATACGTGTGCCCGAACGGCTCCGCGCCTTCCTTGAGCACGACCTCGAGCGTCCCGACCGCGACGGCTTCCGCGCCCGTGCCCGTGAGGCCGACGGTGAACTCGCGTCCGGAGAGGAACGGCTCGACGAGCACGGGCTGCTTGAACGTCCGCAGCAGGTCGCCGCACTTGGCGCGAAGCTGATCTCGCCCGTCGATCTTTGATCGCACGTCGATGCCCTTGGCCGTGCCCTCGGCGATCGGCTTGGCGAACAGCGGATACGGCAGATGCACCCGGTTCACGTCCTCCTCGCACGTCACGACGGCGAAGTCGCTGGTCGGCACGCCGAGGTCGCGAAGCACGCGCTTGGTCAGCGCCTTGTCCAGCGTCAGCGCCAGCACCAGCGGATCGGAGAACGTGTAAGGGATGTCGTAAGCATCGAGCAGCGCGGGGACCTGCGCCTCACGCGCCACGCCGCGCAGCCCCTCGGCCACGTTGAAGACGATGTCCCACCGTTCCCCGGTCACCAGCCGCCGCGCCAGTTCGCGTATGTGCCCGATGCGGGTGGTTTTGTAACCCAGCTCACGCAGCGCGCCGTCGAGGGCGTTGATCGTATCAGGCCGATCGAACTCGGCCGTCTCCTCCTGCGAGTAGCCCATCGCCAAGTAGTCGTCGCGCAAATCGTACGTCAGTCCAACCGTCAGGCGCTTGCTCATGACCGCGTGTCGCTCCGTGAAGGCGTCAACGTCTCCGAACGCAGGCCGATCCTATTCGGCCTCCCACTGCTCGGCGAGCAGCGCCACACGTGCCACTGCTCTGTGAGCAGTGTCCTGCATGCCCCCGCTCTGCGAGCAGTCTCCGGTGTGCCACTGCTCTGTGAGCAGTGTCAGACGTCACGCCGCTCTGCGAGCAATGTCAGTCGCGCCCCCGCTCGGCGAGCAGTGTGCCACTGCTCTGTGAGCAGTGTGCCTCGGGACCCGAACTCAGGCATGGAAATCGTCACCCCCGCGCAGCCGGGGGTCCAGGGCGCATCGCCAGAACGTTGGATTCCCGCCGGCGCGGGAATGACGGGCAGCGGCTCCCGCTGGCGAGGATTCGCCACCGGGCCCCATCCGACCCTCAAATCCGGCGAAATAGCGGAACTTGGGGCTGGACCGACACTTGTGTCTGACAATAATACACCCGGCTTCCCAGCCGGCGGGCCGTGCAGCGGCATGGGGAATCGGGGAAAACCGGGTCAAGAATACACTTTCGCTTAATAAAAGGCGATTGCACATGAAACGGCGACGTATCCATCCTGCCGTTACCCATCGGGGTCGCACGCGCCCGGGGTTCACCCTCTCGGAGCTGGTCGTCGCCGTGGCGATCTTGGCGCTCATGATGCTCCTGGCGGGGCAGGTGTTCACCATCACGGTGAAGTCCACCGGGCAGGCCACGGCGCTGGCGACGGTGAACCAGCGCGTCCGGGCGCTGGAGCAGTCGCTGCGCGAGGACCTTCGCTACGTCTCTCCGCGAAACTCGATTCTCGTCGCCGTGGGCCGACCGGTGAAGGCGTACTGGACGCCGCAGGGGCGCGACGCGGACAACGCGGGCACGGGCGGGAAGGATCCGCTGGACGGCTACCCGCACCTTCCCGATCCCGAGCGGGAGGATGCCGCGGGGAATCTCGTTCCGCCGCGCGCGGACATGCTGGCGTTCTTCACCTCGCGCTGGGGCACAAGCGCCACGTACCCGGGCGCCTCGTCCAATTCGCAGTTCGTCGTGTACGGGCACGTCAATGCGTGCGAGTACAAGCCCGACGCCTCGAAGAAGAGGGGCTACAAGCAGGAGCAATGGAACCCGGACAAGGACGCGTTTCCCAGCGCCACCGACGACGACGCGACCGCCACCGAGGTTCCCGCACGCGACTGGCACATGTCGCGCCGGGCTTTGCTGCTGATGCCCAGCGCCGCTCCGCCGCGGGACGACAAGAATTACCGCGACCCGATCGACAACGATTACTCGATCCGCTGGCGCAAGTATGACGAAGGGCAGGGGCTTAGGCTGGTCGATCCGATCGACGCGATGGAGAACGAGCCGGACGACCCGGACCACTACGCCGTGCTCAACGGCTATGCGGACGTGCTGTACAATTTCGACTACGACGGCGTCGTCCTCCGGGACGCGATTCCCTGGCCTTTGACGGATCCGGATTCCGGTCTGGACGGTCCGCAGTACGACGGCCCGCGACAGACGTGGGACCACCTGTTCGACTGGCTGGTCAAGCCGTCGCAAGGGCGCAGCACGCTGGACGGGACGCTCCCCGCGGCGCTCGCCGAGCAGGGCGGACTTGCGGGATACCTGCTGTCGCACTGCTGCTCGTTCAAGGTGGAGTGGACGTTCGACGACCGGTCGCTGATGGCTCCCTATGGTTATCCGGACGGCGTGCTGGGCACGGGCGACCACGTCGTCTGGTTCGACACGCAGATGGAAAAGGACGTCAACCTTCTCAAGACACTTGAAGACGAAGAGAAATACTACGACGAGAAGAAGGACCGGCAGCGGCGGCAGGCGTTCATGGAGATGCACGACGTGCTGGTGAGCACGGACACGCAGATGGCGCCGTGCCGGTTCGACCCGGTCGGGGTGTACGGTCCGGACGCGCCGTCGGCGATGGGGATGTACTGGTTCCCGCGCACCGTGTCCGGGACGTGCTCGACGCCTGACTGGGATGACCCGGCGCTGACCGTCGGGCCGGACCCGTTCTTCCCGACGGCGCTGCGGATCACGGTGGACGTGATGGACGACCTGGGTCGGCTGGACAGGCCCGTGCGGCACGTGATGGTGATCCCGGTGGGGCAATAGAGTGAAAGTCGAAAGCTGAAACGTCGAAAGCTGAAACGTCGAAAGCTGAAACGCCGAACGCTGAAAGCTGAAAGTCGAAACGTCGAAAGCTGAAAGCGAAGCGGACTGGGACGATTCACGATTCACGAAGCACGAAGCACGAAGCACGAAGCACGTTGAACGAGGCACGAAGCACGATGCGACATGAGGACAACATGATGAAGTCAACCCGGGCACGGGGCACGCGGGCCTGGCGGCGCGAGGGCGTGGCGCTGGTGGTGGTCGTGGCGCTGCTGGGGATTCTGTTCGTCGTCGGCGTCGTGTTCCTCAAGAGCATGCGCTTCGAGGCGCAGAGCCTGCAGATTCAGCAGGAGCGCGTGGACCGCGACACGGCCATCGGCTCCGTTGTGAGCCGGGTGGGCGAGGCGCTCATCAGCGACGTGATCGGCGACGGGGGGGTGGCTTACGCTTCGAAGCAGACGGATGGTCTGCTGCGCGGCAATGGCGAGGTGATTCAGCCGACCTACGGCGAGGTGCTGGGCGTGCATTCGCTCCTCGGCCAGCCGGAAGCCACGGCGGCCGACGTCAACGCCCTCTGGCAGGGCGGTCGCGGTTCGGTGCTGGCTTCGGACATGGAGGCTTTTGTATCGCGCGAGCCGTTCCAGGCTCCCGCGGCGCTGCCCACGAATGAGCAGTTCTGGCCCGGCAAGGTGGACGTGCGCATTCCGCTGACCGCGCCGAAGTTCGTGGATTCCAACGACGGCGTGATCGACAACTCCGACTGGATCTGGGACTGGGAGGACGCCAACGGAAACCCGGTCCAGTTGTGGGGCGACTACAACTACCGCGGCAACGACGTCTGGACGCCGGACGGCATGGTGGACTGGGTGGACTCCGACGGGGACGGGATCAACGACGCGCGGCAGTTCCGGCTCAGTTCGCTGGGCATCGCCGACGAGCAGGTGCGCGAACTGAAGCGCCTGGTGAACGATCCGATCAACGCCGCGGGCGAGCCGGGCGTGGGCATGACCGTCGTCGATCACGGCGCGATGGTGAACCTGAGCAGCGCGCATCCGCTGCTGATCAACACGCTGCTCGCCGACGACTACAAGGTCAGGCCGACGGTGGATCGCGCCGGGATGCTGTCGCGTGAATACTCGTCCGCGGTGGAGGAGCCGCCGCTGCGGCGCCGCGGCGGGCTGGTTCCCTCGCGCGTGCTGCCGCCGACGAAGTTGACGGGCAACCCGTTCATTCCCGACATCGACTACGGCACGGACCCGGGCGAGCTGGGCGACAAGCTGCTGCTTCCCTTGCCGCTGCTGGCGCAGGGGCAGCATCACTGGTGGTCGATGACGTTTGACGAGCCGTACGACCAGGGCGGCGACGTGTGGCTGCACAACGTGCTCAGCACGCGGCAGACCTCCACCGGCGTGGGCAACGGCATGTTCTACGACCGCCGGCGCTGGGTGACGACCGTCAGCCACGACGACCTCTTCTCGCGCTATGTTCAGGGACAAGGCGGGCGCGACCTGACCGACGTGATGCGCCGGCGGTACATTCAGAACGAGTCCAGCGCCGATCCGAAGGTGCGCAGCTCGCTGCCCTTCCTGGCGTATTACCAGTACCCGTGCGTGGACGTGGACGGCAACGGCGTCGCGGACGTGTCGAGCTGCCCGGACTTCGACGGCGACGGGGCGATGGAAGCGAACCTCGGCGGGCGGCTGCTGATGTCCCTGCCGTGGGTCGAGAAGGAGTTGCTGGGCGCGTTCGCGAAACCGGACGTTCCCACCGGCGTGAATGCCATCGACTACCTCCAGCAGCAGCTTGCCGTCGGCGGCGCGGTGGACCCGGCGGACGCGGCCAAGGCGGGCGCGGCGGTCGCGCAGATTCAGGCGACGTTCACGCGCATGCTGCTGAACTACGCGATGGAGGATCCGCTCCCGCCGTTCTTCGACGACGGCGAGTTCACCGGAGTCCCGTCGCCAGCCTTCGGCGGACGCGACCTCGATGACTTTGACTATGACGGCGGCGGCACGGCGGACCGGTTCGACCTCGTGGCGTATCTGGCCGCGTCGATGACCGCGAACCTGATCGACTTCGCCGACCAGGGCTGGGACGCGGCGCACCTGGTGAAGGACACGGACGGTCGCACGCGCCCGGGCTATGAGGACCTGCTGTACGACGATCCCTCGACGTCCGTGCCACTGCGCGTCAGCAACCCCGGCTCGGCGCAATTCGGACAGGTGATCGAAGCGGTGGACGCGCAAGGCGGCGGCTTGGGCATTCCAGAATCCGCGCACGGCCTGGAGCGCCAGCCGTATATCACGGAAGTCACGGCCGTGTTTGTCGAGCGGAATGGCGGCACCGATCCCTGCGCCAAGGCCTACGCCGTGGAGTTGTTTTCTCCGTACAGGGACGCAGTGTTCGATCTGAGCCGGTACGGACTGTACGTCGTCAGCGGCCAAAGCTTCGAGAACGGCAAGCTCTACCGCTTCGACAGCGGCGGACCGGCATTCCTCCCGAATCCGCAGACGATGGCCGGCGTTCCAGTGGAGGCGCGGCCCGACGGGTACTTCGGCGTTGCGTGGGGTGATGAGCAGGGCGGACCCAACGGCTCGATCCTCTGGAACACCGAGAAATGTCAGCGTCCGCCGTATGCGCACTATGAGACCAAAGACTTCTCCGATCAGTGGCTGGAGTTCGAGAACGGCGACACGATTTATCTCGTGCGGTTCAACGCCGGATACGACGGCGCGTTCCACGCGGTGGACGCGTTCGAGGTCAACGGCGCGAACATCGCGACCAAGGTGACGATTCCCGACTGCACCGAGGACTGGGAGCCCCATGCGTACACAATGGAGCGCCGGATGCGGCGCGCGTCGGACGATCAGATTGACCCGTACTACTGGGCGCTGGATCCCACGGAGCGCCCCGGCGCCAAGCACCGCTGGATGGCGTCCATCGGGGAAGCGCCGGACGGCGACTTCAATGCGTTCGACGGGGCGGGCAAATGCCAGCACTCGCTGGGCTTCGAGAACGGCAAGAACACGGACGACGACTCGGTCGCGGTCGGGATGGCGAACCTCACGGCCATCCGCGACGTGGAGGTCGAGTTTGCCGACACGGGCAGTCTCGAAGCGGCGTATCCGACGACGGCTTCGATGCTGTACATGATGCGTTATGCGAACCTGCGCGACGGCGCGTTCACGCGGATGCTCGCGGGCGAGAAGGGGCAGATCGACAACGGGCGGCTGCCGGTGTTCGACAACGGCGTGGAAGGCGTCGACTTGCAGGGCAATCCCATCACACTGGCGCCGCATCATGCGGATCCGGCCGGCTCCAACGAGGAGCAGCCCGGCGGGCTGAAGCAACTTCCGTGGGGGCAGACGGTGTTCGATTACTTCACCGCGCTGCCGCTGGAGACGGTGGTCGATCCGGAGTATGAAAAGCCCGTGGTGGACGAAGGCGGCTTCCGCGTCAACGGACGCATCAACCTCAACTCCGCGCCGTGGTCGGTCATGTCGGGGCTGCCGGTGTCGCAGATGTCGGCCATGCCGCTGCCGTACCTCTTCGATCCGTACGACTCGGGGGTGGATTCCGACGGCGACGGCCGCAACGAGGTGCGCTGGGTGCTCAAGCCGGCGGTCCACAACGCGCTGCGTTACGCGCTGCTGACCGACGGGGAGCTTCGCAACGACATGCAGCTAGACGCCTACACGACGTATCCCGTCGGCTACCGGCTGGCTAAGGCGATCGCCGGCTATCGCGAGGCGACGGCGGCGCAGGAATGGACCGACATCGACGGCGACGGCGTTGACGATTCCCTGGAAACGTCGGGCAACTACGGCGCCCCCGGCGCCCACGCGGGCGGTCGCACTTGGACGGGGCAGGGCCCGGCCGAAGGTCCGCAGCACCGCCGGGGCACCGGTCTGATGACGGTCGGCGAACTCGCCAACGTGCGCAACGTCGCCGCGTCGCCGCGGCTCGGCTCGGCGTACACGGGGTTCCGCTTCGACCTCGGCGTCAACGGGCGGCAGCTCCCCGTGAATGGCTACACGTTCGTTCAGGAGAACTACGGCGAGGCCGTGGCGCTGCTGGCGGCGATGAGCGACTGGACGACGACGCGATCGCACGTGTTCACGCTGTATGGGACGATCCGCGGCAATGCGGACTTCGACGGCGGCGGTTACATCGACCCGGCGGAGGCCGCGCGGCTGGGCGAACTCGACAAGCGTGCGATCCGTTTCGAGGAAACGCTGGACCGTTTCCCGTCGCTGCTGGGCAAGTCGAAGCCGGCGTCGGTGGGTCAGCGCGTGGTCGGCTCGTACTCGGACGCGTATTCGGACTGACGGGGATCGGGCACTCGGGGACTCGGGGACTCGGGTAGTTGCGGCGCCGATAACCGCTTGGGGAGGTGCAGTTGCTGGACACGTCGGTGGGGTCGGCGGGCAGGGTTCGGACGCGGCTTCGGATGCTGCGATGCAAGGATAGAGTGGCGGCCGAGGTTCCGTCGGTGGGCGCTGCGCCAGGCCGCGAAGGGTGATCTCTCGGCGGCGCGCGGACGGGGTGCGCGGACTTGGTGCGGCAATTCCTGCCGTCGGATAGCATCTTGAACTCGGAACCCGCAAGGCTCTGATAAGGGCGGCGGGTTTCGCTTTTGGCGGGGGCAGAGAGTAGAATCGAAGGCGGAACGTGTCGCGCGAGTTGCCTTTGGGGGTGTCGGGCAACCCGGACGCTGAGGGGATCGGGGAAAGCAAGCCGCCTCGCGGATGCCGCCATGCGGATCGCGGGGATCATCGCGCATCAGGGGACCCTCGCGCATCGCGGGGATCTTCGCGCATCGGAGGGACTATGGACAGCTTGAGAGGAAAGAAGCTCGCGTCGGCGCTGGGGGCGCGGACGCACGGGGCATCGCGGATTCGCACGGGGCGGACGATCGTGGGATGGCTGACGGCGTGCGCGGTGCTGCTGCCTTGTGCGGCGCGCGGCGCGGCCGTGCCCGCGGCTGCGGCGATGGCGTCGTCTTCTTCGGCGGGCAGCAGTCCGCCCTCAGTCTCCGGGGATCCGGACGCGGGGCTGCCTTTCATCACGGTGGACTCTTGCGACGAAGGCGATGGACCCGGTCTCGCCGGCGGCGAGGGTTGCGAGCAGACCGGCGAGTACATCACCGTGTTCTCGGGCGCGCCGCGATACCGCGGAAACGTCTATGAAGTTCTTGAGCCGGCGCAACTCACCGAGTTCTGCATGCAACTCAACATCCCGACCAACGAGTCCTTCGACGTCTATTTCAACGTGTTTGAAGAGAAAGACGCCGAGCCGGGGATCTACGCCAAGGTGAAGGAAGTGATCGTCCGCGTCGCCGGGGCCGGCACGCCGACGTTCTACTGCAGCGGCGTGTTCGTGGACGAGCATCAGATGCCGCAGCCGGTGCCGCTGCTGGCGGGGAAGCGATATTTCGTCGCGTGCGCGTGGGGCACGGGGCGCACGGTGGCGTACGGGCGCGACAACCGGACGTATCCGCGTCCGTTCTCCGTGGGCAACACGCTGGGGCTGACGGGGGGTTCGCTGGCGCCGCCGCTGCCGGATGATCTGGAAGTTTCGCCGGCCAGCTCCGGCGCGTACTCGCTGAAGCTGTGCATCAAGCAGCAGGGCGTGTGCTGCGTGGAAACGGGCGGGGAGTGGGAGTGTACGTCGGAGTTTGAGGAGCTGTGCGCGGGTCAGTTCACCGCGCCGGGCGTGACCTGCGAGGACGCGCTGGAATACTGGGAGCAGGGTTGCCCGCTGCCGGACGGGGCGTGCTGCTTCGACGTGGGCTGCCAGGACGGGTTGAACAAATTCGCCTGCGAGGACGCGGGCGGAACGTACATGGGACACTTCACGACCTGCGACACGAGCTGCGTGCAGGGGGCGTGCTGCTTCACGGACGGCACGTGCCTGGACGGATCGACGCCGGAGCACTGCGCCGCGCTGGGCGGCTTCTTCCGCGGCGAGGACACGGAGTGCGCGACGATCTTCCCGGACTGCGGCAACGGCGCCTGCTGCGTGAAGGAAGGATGCGTCGAGGACGTCTCGCGCACGCTGTGCCAGAGCCTGCGCGGCACGTGGCGCGGCGAGGGGACGGCCTGCGAAACGCTCGACCCGCACTGCACCGGCGTGTGCTGCTGGACGCTGGACGGCTTTGACCGCTGCGACATGCTCTCGCCGGAGGATTGCGAGCAGCTTCCGGAGCACAAGTTCTACGGCTATGGCAAGCTGTGCAGCGACTTCCCGGCCCCGTGCAGCGAGGAAGCGCAATACGGCGCGTGCTGCCTGGCGGACGGGCGCTGCTTCTACACCAGCGACTTCACCTGCACGCACCTGGAAGGCTCGTTCTCGCCGGACCAGCAGTGCAGCGAGGCAAACTGCCCGCCGCAGGCCTGCTGCTTCGACGACGGTCGCGCCTGCATCGAGACCAGCGCGTTCGCCTGCGGGGAGCAGGGCGGAACGCCGATGGGCGACGGATCGGGCTGCGCCATCGTCGAGTGCGCGGAGGGTCTGGAAGCGTGCTGCTTCTTCAATGAAAGCTGCTCGGAGCTGCCGCGCAGCGAGTGCCTGGCCAACGGCGGCGTTCCGCTGGGTCAGGGGACGACGTGCGACACGGTGAACTGCATCGACCCGGTGGCATGCTGTCTGCAGAACGGATCGTGCACGTTCCTGCCGCCGTTCGACTGCCTCGACGCGCCGGGCATTCCCCGCAACAAGGGCGTCGCCTGCGAGGACGCGGTGTGCGAGCTGCCCGTGCCGGCGTGCTGCTTCGACGACGGCTCCTGCCTGGATCTCGCCGAGGCGCAGTGCTTCGCGCAGGGCGGCAGACCGCGGGAGTTCGGCGTATCCTGCTCGGACGGCGACGTGTGCACGATCAACTGCGCAAAGATCACCAGCCTGGTGGGCAAGTGCAAGGAGCGCGGCGGCGCGTTCCAGTTGAAGGCGACGGTGAAGACGACGCTGCCTATCGGTACGACCATCGTCGTGGTGCTTGACGGAACGGACGTGCGCACCGGCACGGTCAACGCGCGCGGCAAGGTGGTGGTCAAGTGGAGCGGCATCTCCGCCGGCGACCACACGGCCTGCCTGGAGGATTGCCCGCTGATCTGCGTGACCAAGACGTGCACGGCGCCGTAAGACGGAGCCTGCTGCGCCCATGACATCCAGCCGCCGGGTCACGCTCAACAAGCGTCCCGGCGGCTTTTCTTTTGTGCCATGCAAATCTGGAGCACCCTTTGGAGCGGGCTTCGCGGTGCGGTAGGATGACCGACTCTGCGCATCGAGTGCAGGATCCAGGGGGAACGTGGTCGGAGGCCGGGCATGAAACGCGGGATCATGGGGCGTGCGTGGGCGTGGTGCGGCGGGGCGCTGCTCGCTTCGGCGGGGTGCGACAAGATCGTCCTCGGCGAAGGGGATGATCCCGGCGCTGACGATCGCGCGGCGATGGCGCTGGCGATCGACGCTGGCGACAACGGTCCCGGCCCGGCCGCGGAGACGACGTTCGAGCTGGTTGCGTATAACACGCACCTGGCGGGCGACTCGTTCGTGGACAGTTGGGCGGACCAGCCGCGGGCGGACTGGATCAGCCGCACGTGGATGGGCGATCTCGACTGGATCGCGTATGAGGAGGTGTGGGACGACGACGACATCTGGCGTCCGTACCTGCGATTCCACTATGACGACTCGATGTGCTGCTCGTTCACCGGCTTCAAGTACAAGGGGAATCTCGAGCATTCGGGTCTGGCGATGCGCAGCCGCTTCGAAATGCTCGACGCCCGCCAGCGCGAGTATCACAACGGCGCGGGCTTCGAGTTCTTCGCCGCCAAGGGCTGGCTGGAAGCGACGATCCTCAAGGACGGGCTGGCGATCGGCGTGTTCAACACGCACATGCAGTCGGACTACTACGACAGCGCCATCGTCGCGCGGCGCAAGCAGATGAAGCAGCTCGCCAAGCGCATCCGCGAGTACCAGGCGGACCACCCCTCGCGCCCGGTGGTGGCCATCGGCGACTACAATGTGTACGGCGAGGACCGCAAGATCGACGAATACAGCACGACGTTCACCGACCTGATGCTCACCGGCGCAAACCTGCGCGACGTGGCGCACGACCCCGATGTGCAGGATTACACCTACACCTGGGACCAGGACAACAACACGCTGACGCGCTACTTCTACCCGGACAACGGGGACGGTCCCAGCGGGCGGCTGGATTACATCCTCATCGGCGACAGCCGCAACGGCCGTGTCCGCATCGACCCGCTCGACTACGCGGTGTTGATTCCGTTGGCGGGGAACCAGATGTGCGACGAAGGCCACTGCGACCGGAACCTGTCGGACCATTACCCGGTGTGGGCGCGGCTGCGCGTGTACGGGACGCCGTGATGGAATCTAACAGTGTGCGAAGCATGAATGGCGACCTTGATGCGCCGGTGCAACGTATGCCTGTCGGGACGACTGGCGCCTCAGGAATGTCGCGGTGAACCAGCGAAGGTGACCGTGGCGCTAGGAGACCGGCGGTCGCAGCAGGTCAGGCGGCCTGCATGTCCAAGGAGAGGCAGATGTCAGGTTCGGCCCAACGGTCAGCACAACTCCGAAAGCTCATCGAGCGATCCGGGCTCTGCCTGCCCGGCGCGATCAACGCCCTCTCCGCGCGGCTGATCGAGCGCGAGGGCTTCGAGGCCATGTACCTGTCCGGCGCGGTGCTGGCCAACAGCGTGGGGGGCGTGCCGGATGTGGGGCTGATGACGCTGACGGAGGCGCGCGAGCACGCGGCGCGGATCGCGTCGGTCACGTCCATCCCGATTCTCATGGACGCGGACACAGGCTACGGCGGGCCGGACAACGCGGCGCGAACCGTGCGCGAGCTGGAAAGCGTCGGCGTCAGCGCGATTCACCTGGAGGATCAGGAGTTTCCCAAGCGCTGCGGGCACCTGGACGGCAAGAAGCTCGTGCCGGAAAACGAAATGTGCGAGAAGCTCGCCGCCGCGGCCGCCGCGAAGTCGTCGCCGGATTTCTTCCTCCTCGCGCGCACCGACGCCCGCGGCGTGACGGGGTACGACGACGCCGTGCGCCGCGCGCACCTGTATCTCAAGGCCGGCGCGGACGGCATCTTTCCCGAGGCGCTGCAGTCGAAGGAGGAGTTCGCCCGCTTCGCCCGGGACGTGCCGTCGGTCCTGCTCGCCAACATGACGGAGTTCGGCAAGACGCCGATGCTGACGGTCGAGGAATTCGCGGCCATCGGCTACCGGCTGGTGATCTTCCCGGTGACGCTCCAGCGCCTTGCGATGAAGGCGATGGAAGGCGCGCTGCGCGTGCTGAAGCAGGACCGCACTCAGCGCGATCTCGTCGATCGGATGCAGACGCGGCAGGAGTTGTATGATCTGATCGGGTATGATTCGATGAAGTAGCACGTCTGACGAATGACTTCGAGCCTGCGGGCAGACGCACGAGCGTTTCAGAATCGCACAGGTAATGTCCCGTTGCTGCCGCCACGTATCCGAGCCGTGACCGTCAAGGAGCGGTCATGCCTGGCAAGCCCAAGAACCGCTTCCTGACGGGCGCGGCTCTGCCGGCGGATCATGCGATCCTTCTGAGGCGATTGACAACCTGCAAGGGAACCCCCTGATGACGTCACCCATCACCGTCCGCCATGACCTGCGCCCCGGCGACCTTGGCTCGGTCGTCCGACTTCATGGCACGCTCTACGCGAGCGAATACGGCTTCGATCCGAGCTTCGAGGCCTACGTGGCCGGGCCGATGGCGGAGTTTGTCAAGCGGGCTTCGCCGCGCGATCGGCTGTGGGTCGCCGAGCGCGGGGAGGAGCCTGTGGGGTGCATTGCCATTGTGGGCGCGGGTTCAGGCGGCGTCCGCGATCACATGGGACTGGGGCATTCCGCGCCTCCGCGTGCACATGGCGCTGAGCGAGCCGCCGTGAAGCCCGGTGCTGCGGACAGCCTCCGCCGTCGTCCCGCGGTGACGCGCGAGGAAGCGGCGGATGAGGTTGCGCAACTGCGGTGGTTTCTCGTTCACCCGTCGGCGCGCGGCGCGGGCCTGGGGCGGCGGCTGCTGACGGAGGCCGTCGAATTCGCCCGCCTCAGCGGCTACCCGGCGATCCACCTCTGGACGGTCAGCGCCCTGACCGCCGCGGCTCAGCTTTACCGCACCTTTGGCTTTGCGAAAGCCGAAGAGAGACCCGGACGCATGTGGGGCGTGAATGTCGTTGAGGAGAAGTACGTCCTCGAATTGGAAACGGTCTGAAAACGTGCGTCAGGCCGGCATCCGCTGCGCCTTCGTGACTGCTCTGACGTTTGGGAGGGACGCACCTGGCGCGCCGAACTTCCGGCGGAACCTACTCGCGCGCAAACGCCGCGTCGAACGCTGCCGCCGACGGGGCGAACTGCAGCCGGCGCACGAACGCGCAGGCCTCGCGCGCGCCGTGCTCGCGGTCCATCGCGCCATCCTCCCACTCCACGGAGAGCGGACCGTCATACCCGACCGCGTTGAGCGCGCGGATGATGGCCTCGAAGTCGATGCGCCCGCGCCCCGGCGAGCGGAAGTCCCAGTATCGGTCCGCGTGCCCGAAGTCCGCGTGCCCGCCGAAGACGCCAATCGGCGTGGGCGTCGGCGACCACCAGACATCTTTCACGTGCATGTGGAAGAGGCGCGGGCCGAAGCGGCGGATGAACGCGACGTAATCCACGCCCTGATAGCCGAAGTGCGAGGGGTCGTAGTTGAATCCGAAGCGCGGGTGATTCCCCACGGCCTGCAGCGCCCGCTCGGCGGACACGAGGTCGAAAGCGATCTCCGTCGGATGTACCTCCAGCGCGAAATGCACATCGCACTGGTCGAAGGCGTCGAGAATCGGTCGCCAGCGCCGGGCGAAGTCGGCGTAACCGTCGTCAATCTGCTTCGGCAGGTTCGGCGGGAAGGAGTACACGAGCGGCCAGATGCTGCTGCCCGTGAAACCGTTGACGACCACGCGCTTCAGTCCTTGGCGCACGGACTGCGGCGCCAGGTTGAAGAACCGCCTGGCGGCGCGGGCGGTGTCCATCATCTCCGCCGCGGCGCGCGTCCTGACGCCTTCCGGATTGCCGTCGCCCCAGACGTGCGGCGGCAAAATGCCCTTGTGCCGCTCGTCGATGCGGTCGCAGATGGCCTGCCCGACGAGGTGCGAGCTGACGGCGTAGCAGCCGAGCTTGTGCCGCGTGAGGGTCGCCCAGTGCTTCTTGCAGTAGTCGTCGCTGTCCTTGGCGGAAGCGACGTCGAAGTGATCGCCCCAGCAGGCCAGCTCGATGCCGTCGTAGCCGAAGGCGGCGGCTTTTTCGCACATGACCTCAAACGGCAGATCGGCCCACTGACCGGTGAACAGCGTAACGGGACGCGGCATGGCGAAACCTCCTCGTGTGATCGTGCCCTGTCCTTGTGTATTCGCGTCCGCTTGAGCTTACCGCAGGCCGGCGGCTTGGACTATCCCGGAGCGCGGATCAAGGATCCGCATCGACCCCTGCCGACTGGACCCGGAAGCAAAGGCTGGGAATACTCCGCAAGGCTGCGGAAGAGGTTCGCGGCACAACGATGAGGCTTCCATTCTCGAAACGCAGTGAGGAGTCACTTGCCCGCGCCGGCCATTGTTCGACGGATGACGCTGTATCCGCTGCGGATTCCGCTGCGCGGCGCGGTGGAGCACGCGCGGGCGACGCGGTCCTTCGCCGATCCGATCGTGGTGAAAGTCGAGCTGGCCGGCGGAGGCGTGGGGTATGGCGAGACGCTGCCGCGCCCTTACGTGACAGGCGAGGACCGCGAGTCGGCGCTGCGCGCGATGCAGGGTCCGCTCCTCGACGCGGTGATGGCCTTTCATGCGGATTCGCTCAGCGCGGCGCTGGAGGCGCTGGAGGCGTTGCCGTGGGGGAGGGACTCCGCGGAGCGGGTTGGGGCGGCGCTACTGGGTGAAACGAGCCCGAGCGACTTGAGCGCAGGCGCCGGCTTCCCTTCCGCGCGGGCGGGGGTGGAGCTGGCGCTGCTCGATGCGTCGCTGCGGCACTTTCGCCGGAGCATGGCTGAAGTGGCGGGCTGGATGGGACTGACGTTCGCAGGACCGGCGGGCGCCTCCGGTCGCGCCGGCAAGCGCGCCGCATCCGGTTCATCTTCCCGCGCCGCACATCCGCGCTTCAGCGGCGTGCTTGCTTCCGGCGATTTGGGGCGGACGCTGCGGCAACTGCGGCTCATGCGCCTCGGCGGGCTGCGCGACTTCAAGCTCAAGGTTGGCGACGACGGGGATGAGGAGAGGCTGCGGGCGGTGCTGCGAAAGATCGGTCGAGCGATCGCGCGAGGGCGCGCGACGTTGCGGCTCGACGCCAACGGAGCGTGGACGCCGACGCAGGCGCGGGAGCGGTTGGTGCGCTGGAAGGATTTCGCGACCGCGGGCGAGGTGAAGAATGCGCTTCCTGACGGGCGCGGCTCTGAAAGCGGGCGCGGCTCTACGGGAGCCAACGTCCTCGCGCTGGCCGGCATCGAGCAGCCGCTGCCGCGCGGAGGCGAGGCGGATTTGCCGGCGCTGCGCGGCGAGATCGGATGGCCGCTGATTCATGACGAGTCGCTGGTCACGCAGCAGGACGCGCAGCGGCTGATGGAGCTGGGCGTGGCCGACGTGTTCAACATCCGGCTCAGCAAGTGCGGAGGGATGCTGGCGTCGCTGCGGCTGGCGTCGCTGGCGTGGCGCGGCGGCGCCCGGATTCAACTCGGCTGCATGGTGGGCGAGACGAGCATCCTCTCCGGCGCGGGGCTTCGTTTCTTGGAGGTCTGTCCTCACGTCGAGTGGGCCGAGGGGTGCTTCGGGACGCGGCTGCTGACGAAGGACGTCACGCGGCGTTCGCTGAAGTTCGGCTACGCGGGGAAGCCCCCCGCGGTGACGGGCTTCGGCTGGGGCGCCGGCGTGGACGAGCGTACGCTGGCCATGCTGTCGGATCCGCCGCCGATTGAGCTTCACCTGGGTTGATCGCGCGGCCAGGTTGCCGGGGAAGAAGTTGAAATGTCACGACGGCCATGGCGGGATCGACCTGTGGTGGCACGCAGCTTGCAAGCAGGGAGGGGCACGAGTCGAAAGTGGGGGGTCGGTTCCGCGACCGTGAAGGTGGGGTCTTACTGCGCCGCGTTCATCAGGAAGCGGTCGGATCTAGTGCCTCGTTGGGATTTGCATCTTGTCCGAGCCGCGACCGTAAGGGATCGTTTCCGCTTCCGGGCGTCAGAATTCGCTTCCTTAAGGGCGCGGCTCTGAACGGGCGCAGCTCGGTTGTGCGTTCGGAACCGCTTCCGGGTGCGCGCGGCTCGGTTGAAGATCGCAGTCTTGTCGGTTGACCCATGCGAGTTTGAGGTCGCTACGAGCTTGCCGATGCCGGAACGCTGCGTTATCCCACTGCCATGATTGATCTCCACGACAAGACAGCGCTGGTCTGCGGGAGCACACAGGGCATCGGCCGGGCGTGCGCGGAGGTGCTGGCCGAGCAGGGCGCGACGGTGGTGCTGGCGGCGCGCGATGAGAGTGCCCTGCGGCGCGTGATGGCGGAACTGGCGCGCCCGCGCGACCAGCGGCACGCCTGCGTCGTTGCGAACTTTGATGAGCCGACCTCGGTGCGCGATCGTGTCGTCGCGCATGTCGCGGCGCACGGGCCGATCGAGATTCTCGTCAACAACACGGGCGGACCTCCGCACGGACCGATCACCCAGGCGCAGCCGCAGGCGTTTCTGGACGCCTTCACCCGGCACGTTCTCTGCAACCAGCTTCTCGCGCAGGCGCTGCTGCCGGGCATGAAGGAGCGCGGCTACGGGCGCATCATCAACATCATCTCCACCTCGGTGAAGGAGCCGATCGCCGGACTCGGCGTGTCCAACACGATCCGCAACGCCGTGGCCAACTGGGCGAAGACGTGGGCGATGGAAGTCGCGCCGCTGGGAATCACGGTCAACAACGTGCTGCCGGGGTACACGGAGACGGCGCGTCTGGGTTGGCTGATCGATGCCCGCGCCAGGCACGAGGGCACCTCCACGGAGCAAATCATGGCGGGCATGAAAGCTCGGACGCCCATGGCCAGGTTCGGCTCCCCGCGTGAGATCGCGGCGGGCGTGGCGTTCCTCGCGTCCGCCGAGGCGAGCTACGTGACCGGGATCAACCTGACGATCGACGGCGGGCGCACGGGGTCGATGTGATGGCAACGTCCGGCCCGCGCCGCGCACGGCGGCTCGGACTTCGGGGGAATGGACGTGGCATGGGAACGCGGGATAGTTGGTGATACGCGGGCACCGGCCGGCCGGTGTTGCGCATGCGGTGCGGAGGCAGCAGGCTCACGCCGCGCAAGCTTGCGGAGGGCGGCGCTGCTGCTCGGCGCGGTGTTGATCGGCATCGCGCCCACGGTCAGCGCGCAATCGCCCGATCCGGAGAACTGCCTGCTCTGTCACCAGTTTCGAGGCCTGTCGCGCTACGATCGCGAGCTGGATCGCCTGCACGTTTTCTTCGTCGATCCCGATTATTCGCATTCGCTGGCCGGTCCGCACGGGCGCCTGGCCTGCACGGATTGTCACGTGGGGGACGGCGTGGGCGTCGTGCCACACGGCCCCGTGGCGCGGGTGGATTGCACGCGCGCCTGCCATCTCGCCAACCCCGGCGGCAGCGTGCAGCGCTTCACGCACGCGGGGATCGGCGACGCGCTCGCTGGCAGCGTCCACCGCCCGGAGGACCTCACGGCGCTGACGTTCACCAGCGGCGCGCTTCTGGAGAAGGACCAATCCGCCTGCCTCTACTGCCACGACGAGCCGGTCTTTCGCGACGCGGGCAAGACTCTTCCACAGCTCGCCCTGTTCGGCGACCAGGCCATGCACCGCTGCCGCGCCTGCCACGAGCAGCCCCTCGACGTGAACATCGCCTACGCCCTGCGCCACGTCTCCGCGCGGCTTCAGCCGGCGCGCCCGACGCTTGAAGTCGCGCAGGTCTGCTCCGTCTGCCACAGCGACGCCAAGGTCTTGGAAACGCTCGGCCTGACCGACACCGTCGCCAGCTACATGCGCACCTTCCACGGCAAAGCCGCCCTCCTCGGCGACGAATCGACGGCGTCCTGCCTGTCCTGTCATGCGACGCGCGGCGGAAGCGTCCATGCGATCGTGCCGCATACGGCGCCGCAGTCGCCGGCGAACGAAAGCCGCATCGCTTCCACTTGCGGCACCGTTGAATGTCACCCGGGCGCGTCCCCGAGCATCGGCGACATGGGCGTGCACCTCGACCTGCCGACGGCGCACGGATCGCTGGAGTACCTTCTCGCGGCCGCGTTCATCATTCTGACGGTGATGACGTTCGGTCCGTCGATGGTGTTGTCGCTTCTGGAGCTGTTGCAACTGGCGGTGGGGCGCGAGTCGCCGCGCGACGAGCAGGTGCGCGAGCTGGCGGTCCAGCTCATGGACGGCTCGAAAGGTCGCAGGCGGCTGGTCCGCTTCAGCGTGTCGCAGCGGATCCAGCATTGGACGCTCGCGGCGTTGTTCGTGCTGCTGGTGTTGACCGGCTTTCCGATGAAGTTCGCCGCGGAGCCGTGGGCGGCGTGGCTGATCGCGGGCTTCGGCGGACTCGGCGCCGCGCGGCTGATTCACCACGTCTGCGGCATCCTGCTGGTCGTCGGCTTCCTCGGACACATGGGCTACACCCTTGCGCTCGTGTGGGTCCGTTCTCGATCCGCTTCATCGGGCGTGACGCCGCGCGGATTCCTGCGGACGTTCATCGCCCTGCCGATGTGGATGACCCTCGACGACGCGCGCAAGACGCTGCACCTGCTGCAATATCTCTGCTTTCTGCGTCCCGACCGGCCCAAGTTCGGGCGCTTCGCGCTGAAGGAGAAGTTCGAGTACATCGGCGTCTTCTGGGGCACGATGATCCTCGGCGTCACCGGCGTGCTGCTGTGGGGCGAGCAACTGGCGTCGCACGTGCTGTCCGGGAGAATTCTCAACCTGGCGGGCATCGCGCACACGTACGAGGCCTTCCTCGCGCTCATTCACGTCGGCATCCTGCACACGTACAACGTCATGCTCTCGCCGCACGTCTTCCCGCTGTCGCCCGCCACGCTGACCGGAACGACGCCGATCGGCGAACTGGTCGAAGGGCACGCGGAGTTCGTGGAGGACGCCGCCCGCGACCTCGGACTTGCCACGCATCACGCGGGAGGCGGCGCATGACAACGACTCCAACGACAAGCGGCGGTGCAACACGTGGCCGCGCGGCGCGATTACTTGCCTGGGCGGGGCGCACGGCGCGATGGCTCACGCTGCGCTGTTACGCCGTCGCCCTGATCGCCCTCATCGGTTACACGTCATACCGGGCGTTTCGCTACCTTGCCGTCTCGCTGATGGTGTCGGCGCCGCCGCCGGCACAGGTGACGCAATGGCCCCGCCGGCTGGATACGACGACGCTGGAGACCGATCGCCGCGCCTGGGCGGGTCTGGAGACGGTCGAGCACGCCCGCGCGCCGCTGGCGCACTACCATCGCCTCGACACCTGGATCCAGCCGGACCGCGCCAACAACTGCACCACCAGCGGCTGCCACCCCGCCCTGCCCCACGCCGGCCGAAAGGAGACGCGGGCGTTCCTGAACATGCACGCCACCAGCATTCACTGCGGCGTCTGCCACCTCCAAAGCGAGAGTCGCCCGCTGGACGTCATGTGGTATGATCCCGCCACCGGGGCGGCACGGGGCGCGCCGAGCGTGCTGGCGGCGCATGCGCTGCTGCTGGACATGACCGCCCCGAAGCACACGGCCCGCGACGCGGAAACCGACCGCCTGCGGCTGATTGATCTGCTGCGCGAGGCCGACGCGGCGGCGCAGAATGGGAAGATTCTCAGCACGCTGGCCGACCATCTTGCGGGCACGACGTCGGGCAGCGACGAGTACACGGGCATGATCCACACGGCGCTGGAAGTCGTTCCGCATTTCTTCCGCGGCGAGTACGGCGCCAAGCTGGCGCTGGTGGACGGCGCGTCCAGGTCGCCGGTGCTGGCCCACCCCGGTGTGGAATCACAGGTGCGGCGATTTGTCGCGGAACGGGACAGGCTCGATGAGGCCGCCAGGGCGGCGCTGCTGGCGGAGATTCATCCCCTGCGCAGACCCCAAACGCTGCAGTGCAGCGACTGCCACGCGCCGTCGGGTCTGGTTGACTTCAAATCACTGGGGTACTCGGAGAAACGCACCGCCGACCTGACCGGCTCGATCGTCGTGCGGATGATCCAGCACATTTCCGAGGGCAGCCCCTTCTATCTGCCGAGGTTCATGCGCCCGCAGGACGATGCAGCGGGCGCGTCTCCGCCGCCGGACGAAGCCGGTGACAATCCCCCGGGCGAAGCGGGCGACACGCATACGCCGGGCCGTTCACCCGGCACGCAGGAGCCTCCCGCGCCATGAGCCCACCTCCCACGAGGCGGCGGGTGGCGACCTTCGGGTCTGCCTTCCTCGCCGGCTTGGCGCTTGCGCAATCCGCGCCGCCCGGCGCCGTGCCGGTCCATGCGGCGGCGGCTCGTGCCGCGTCCGTGCCCGCGCCGACGCTGAATGCGGTTGAACCGAACCGGGAAGACGCATTCAACCGCTTCACCGGCCGCATCGTGCAGACGTTTTCCGCGCCCGACGACGCCCTGATGCGCCTGCCTTCCGATGTCGCCGTCGCCTCGGATGGGCGCGTCGCCGTGGCCGACGGCGTCAACGACCGCGTCGTCATCTTCTCTCCGGACGGCGCAATCTCCGCGCTCGTGACTTCAGACGGCGACGACAGCCTCGGCCGCCCCGTCGGTGTGACGTTCGATCGCTCGGGCCGACTCTGGATCGCGGACACGGACCATCGCCGCCTCGTCGCCTGCGAGGCGGACGGACGCTGGGCGAGAATGCTGCCCGTTCCAGCTTCCACCGAAGGAGGAGAGGACGTCACCGACCTCGCGCTCTCGACGGACGAGCAGTTCGCCTTCGTCGTGGACAATCAGCAGCATCATCTCCTGCGCGTCGATCTGACCAGCGGCGCGGCGGCGGTGATCGGATCCGCGGGCCCCGCGCGCTGGCAGTTCGATCACCCTTTTCTGATCGCAGCCGACGGACGAGGAAACTTGTGCGTGTCCGACGTGATCAACGGTCGCGTGGGTTTGTGGCAGGAAGACGGCACGTGCAACGGCGCGGCGGGCAGCTTTGGCGTCGAGCCGGGGCAGCTCTTCCGGCCCAAGGGTGTGGCCTGGGATTCCGCGCAGCGCGTCTGGGCGGCGGATGGCCGGCTGGGCGTCGTTTCCGTCTTCACGAAAGAGGGGGAGTTTATCGACGTGCTCCGGGAGCCTGAGGGCGGGCCGATGAAATTCGACTCGCCCTCCGGGTTGGCGTTGGACGCGACGGGCCATGCATACGTCGTCGAAGTCCGCGCCGGGCGCGTGGTCAAGGTGGAAATCAGCGAGAACGTCAAGGCCCCGTCGCGCCGCGCGACGCCCCGCGCCGCCGTCGAGCGCCAGCCGCAGGCGTGCGTGGTGTGTCACATCGAGTGGACGCCGTCGCTCTCAGAAGGGCGTTCGACGGAACTGATCACGCTGCCTGAGAACCCGCCAGAGCATCCGCTCGTCAGCCGCGAGGACAACTGCCTCTCCTGTCACGACGGCTCGGTGACCGACTCGCGCCGCCGCGTCTGGCAGGATCACGGGCACGGATCCGGCGTAACGCCGCCGGCGGGCATGAATGTCCCAGCCGATCTTCCTCTGGTGGCGGGCCAGGTCGTCTGCCGCACGTGTCACAGCGCGCACACACGCGGCGGATCGGGCAACATGCTCAAGGAGGCCGTCTTCCTGCGCGTGCAGAGCAGCCCGTCGGAGTTGTGCATGCGCTGCCATTCGGACATCGGCGCGGCCGGCGCGAGCGGGATGCACCCGATCGAGATCAGCCCGGCGGCACCCGCGGAGCCGGGGACCGCAGCGCCGCAGACGTCGGGTCCATCGCGCGAGCGGACGGTTTCTGCACGCGAGCCGGCGCGTGCGGCGCGCGAGCGGGCCGAGTTGGATGCCGCAAGAGGCGCGGCGTGCCTCGACTGCCACACGCCGCACGGCTCTTCGCGTGACGCGCTGCTCGCCGTGGACGGTCCGGCTGACACGCTGTGCCTGCAGTGCCACGAAACGAAGGGGCAAGGCTTGGCGGGGGGACTGAGCATGGAAGCCGGGGCGGGTGCCGGGGGCGAGATCGGCGCGAAAGTCGCACGGGGCGCGTCGCTGCATCCGACCTCCGCGCCGCTGGATCCGCTTCAGCGCGACGCCCTGCGCGAGCTGGGCGTGCGCGACACATGGGCGCGGACCAGCGGTTGTCTTGCGTGCCACAAGATGCACACCGCTCCCGCGCCGGACGCGCTGCTGGTGACTTCCTCCTGCGACGGGGCCTTGTGCCGGACCTGTCACGCGGGGCAGCAGTCGGTGATGGGCACGGCGCATGACCTGCGCCTGACGGCGCCTGAGGAACGAAACGCGTTCGGCCGGACGGCGGAGGAATCCGGTCCGTGCAGCGCCTGTCATGCCGTTCACGCCGACGCGCGCGGGTCCGTCGAGGATGCCCTGGCAGCGACCCCACAGGCCGCCGCCGCGCGCACGATGGGCGCGGAACGCTGCATCACCTGTCACCAGCCGGACGGATGCTCGCCGTTTCGGCGCGGGCTTCCGTTCGCGCACCCCACGGACGTTGACGCGGATCGTCTCGCGCCGCTCCTGGCCTTGTCAGGCCGGTCCGCGTCCGCCTCACGCGACGACAGGGGTTTGCGCTGCACGCATTGTCATGACCCGCACGCCGACCGGCACGCCGACTTTCTCCGGGCCTCCCCGGATGATCTCTGCGCCGCGTGTCATGCCGAGAAGACGGCCATGACCGGCGGTCCGCACGACTTCCTCGACAATCCCAATTGGCGCAACGGCCAGGGCGCCGGGGCTGATCGCACCGGGCGCTGCGGGTTCTGTCACGGCGTGCATGGTCAGCCTCGGCTCGCGCTGTGGCGGGCCGCCGATTCCACGCCGACGACCGCGGAGGGGTTGTGCCTCGAATGCCATCAGACCGCAGGGCGCCTCCCCGCGTCGCCCGCGCGCGAGCTGCTTCATCCGCTCACGCTGGTCCCGGCGTCGCCGACGCGGCCGGCGGATGCCGCGCTTCCGCTGTTTGATGAACGCGGGCGACGCTGCGCGCCGGGTCGCGTCTCCTGCGGAACCTGTCACGATCCCCACGCCGGCGGTGATCCAGACCACGCGATGCTTCGACACAGCGACGACGCCGACCCCGCGACGTTGTGCGCCCGCTGCCACGACGCCGCGAATACCGTCCCCGCAAGCCTGCACTCCGCGACGGCGCTCTCTGCCGCGCTACCGCCTCGTCAGACCTGCGGACCGTGCCACGCGGTTCATGCCGTCGAGGGCGCGGGGACTGAGTTGAAGCTGGGTCAGTCCGCAGCGAGTCTCATGGCAGCGCCGCCCGGCCCCGCTTGGTGCATCGAGTGCCACCGCGAAGACGGTCCGGCCGCAGCGCCGGGTCGATCCGACCATCCCGCGCTGACAATCACCAGCGCCGTTCCCTCCGGCGCGCCGGGCTTCATGCCCCTTACGGATGACGCGGGAATGCCCGGCGCCGCGGGCAGCATCTCCTGCACGACGTGCCACGCGACGCACGGCCGATTCCACGCAGAGGATGTTTCCGGCTTGAATAGCGGCGAGGGCCCGCAGGATGTCGCGGCGAACGATGTTCCGTCTGTTCTCCGCAGGTCGATGCAGCCGATGCTGCGTCCGTTCATCGCGCCGAATCTGTGCACGCAATGTCACGGCGAAGCAGCGCTCGAACGATTCCTGTTCTTCCACCGCCGTCCGGTCCTTGAGGAACGCATGCCCGAGCCGCGCCCCTGACAACGATGGCAGCGACAGCGAACGGCGGGTCTCGGGCGAAGGGGCGCGGCTCGGTTGGGGGCTGTGTCGCGCGTGCTCAGACCTTCATCGGCTCGCCGAGGTAGGCCTCGATGACCTTCGGGTTGTCGCGGATTTCTTCGGGTTTTCCGGTCGCGATCGTCTCGCCGTGATCGAGCACGAGGATCCGCTCGCACACGCCCATGACCACTTTCATGTCGTGCTCGATGAGCAGGATCGTCACATCGAACTCCGTCCGCAGTCGGCGGATCAGGTTCATCAGATCCTGCTTTTCCACCGGGTTCATCCCCGCCGCCGGCTCATCGAGGCACAGGAGCCGTGGCCGCGTCGCCAGCGCGCGGGCGATCTCCAGCCGGCGCTGAGCGCCATACGGCAGGCTGCCCGCGTCTTCCTCGACGACGGAGCGCAGACCGAAGATGTCCAGCAGGCGCATCGACGCGGCCAGGACCTCGCCCTCCTCGCGATAGAACTTCGCCGTGCGCAGCACCGCTGCGGGGATTCCGGTCCGCAGGTGCGCGTGCATGGCCACGCGAACGTTGTCGAGCACGCTGAGCTCCGCGAAGAGGCGGATGTTCTGGAAGGTGCGGGCGATGCCGCGATGATTGATGCGCGCCGTGTTGCACCCCAGCACCGACATCCCGCCCAAGGCGATCTTCCCCGACGTGGGCTGATACACGCCGGTGATCATGTTGAAGCACGTCGTCTTGCCAGCGCCGTTGGGACCGATCAAGCCGACGATTTCACCATCCCCCAGCCGCATGTTGAAGCACGACACGGCCGTCAGCCCGCCGAAGCGGATCGTCAGTTCTTCGCACGCCAGCAGGTCGCCCGCGCCGCGCGCCCGTGATCCGGCGGCGACGATCGCGTGGCTCGGCGACGCGGCCGCGCGGCCATCGTCCTTCGCCGGGGACTGCGGAATCGCCCTCGATTTTCCCGCCGAAGGCCCATTCCCGCGCAGCCGACGGAGCAGGTCGCCCAGCTCCCATCGCCCCAGTAGCCCCTGCGGACGGAGGACCATGATGAGCACCAGCACGGCCGCGTAGACGATCGTGCGATACTGCTGCATGCCGCTGGGCAGGTCGCGCAGTTTTTCGAGAAGGTAGGTGAAGATGCCGGCCGCGAGCACCGAGCCGGTCAAACTGCCCGATCCGCCGAGCACCACGGGCACGATCATCTCGATGGACCGGTCGAAGCGGTAACTGCCCGGATTGACGGTGGCGGTCTGGTGCGCCTCCAGCGTGCCCGCCCAGGACGCCAGCATGGACCCGACGACGAACGCCAGCAGCTTGTAACGCGTCGTGCGGATGCCGACGGCGCCCGCGGCGATCTCATCCTCACGAATGGCGGGCAGCGCGCGCCCGCACGTCGAGCTGACCAGGTTCCGCGCCACCAGGATCGCCAGCAGTGCCACCGTCCACGAGGAGGCGATGTTGACCGTCCTCGACATGAAGGCCAATTCCGACGGGATGTAGCACGCAGTATCGAACTTGTACTGCTGGAGATAAATAAGCAGCAGGTTGTACGTGATCTCACCGAAGCCGAGCGTGGCGATCGCCAGGTAGTCGCCGCGCAGACGAAGCGTCGGCAGCCCGATGATGATGGCCGCGACGACCGCCACGAGCATGCCCGCGGACATCGACGCCACGAGCAGCCCGGTGCGCAGCAGCACCGCCGTGAATTCTCCGCTGTCCAGCCACGCCGGGTCCATCCCCGAAACCCACGACATCACGTACCGGCCCGTGAATTGCGCCGAGAAGAACGCGCCGAGCGACATGAACCCGGCCTGTCCGAGCGAGAACTGCCCGGCGAAACCGATAATGAGGCTCAGACCCACCGCCAAGGTGATGTTGAGGGCGATCTTGTAGAGGATGCCTTGGGTGTAGAAGCTCCACTCGCCGCGGTCCGCCATCGCCTGCCCCAGGAGGGGAACGCCGAACGCGGCCAGCAGGATGGCGAGATTGGTGGCTCGTTGCTTCATGCGGCGCTCAAACCTTTTCCGCTGCCCTGGAGCCAAGCAGTCCGCCCGGGCGGACCAGCAGAATCAGGATGAGCAGCCCGAATGCGAAGGCGTCCCGGAAGTCGCTCAGCGAGCTGCCGCCAATATAGGTCTCCGAAAGGCCCATGATGAACCCGCCGAGCACGGCGCCGCTGAGACTGCCAATGCCGCCGAACACCGCCGCGGTGAACGCTTTCAGCCCCGCGTTCACGCCCATGAGCGGGTCGATCTGATGCTGATACATGCCGACGGCGACGCCCGCGCCCGCGGCCAGCGCCGAGCCGAGCATGAAGGTCATCGACGTGATGCGATCGACGTTGACCCCCATGAGCCGGGCGTAGTCGTGATGGAAGCTGGTGGCGCGGATGCCCAGCCCGACGCGCGTCTTGAGAATGACGTGCCGGCAGATGAGCAGGAACAGGATGGAGCCGAAGAGGATGATGATCTGCTCGTAGCGGACCTTAAAGCCGCCCAGCGAGATCGCGGCGCTGGGCAGCGTGGTTTCCGGAAAGGTGCGCGGGCTGGCGCCGAACACGCCCTGAAGCTGAAACACGTTTTCCAGAAGGAAGGAGACGCCGATCGCGGTGATCAGCGAATTGAGCCGCGGCGCACGACGCAGCGGGCGGTATCCGAAGCGCTCGATGACGTAGCCCAGCGCCATGCAGGCCGCCATCGAAATCCAGAGCATCAGGAGCATCGCCAGAGGGCTGACGCGGTCGTCCGCCGTCCCGTCCCAACCCAGCCCGCGCGCCGCCCAGAAGCCGACCACCGCGCCGACCATGTACACGTCGCCGTGGGCGAAGTTGATCAGGCGCAGCACCCCATACACCAGCGAGTAACCCAGCGCGATCAGCGCATACACGCCCCCCAGCGTCAGCCCGCCGATCGTCTGAGGAACCAGCCAGTCGAGCACTCAGTCACTCCCGTCGAATCGTCGCCGCGTCTCGCTCCTTGCGTCCCCCACCCGCGCGGATTTCGAACCCGCGGCTCGCATCCCCCGCCTACTCCTTCCACACTTCCTTCAGATATTGCTTGGCGTCCTTGATCCCCACGACGACGATGCCCTTTTGCGCATTGCGGTCCTTGTCGATGGTGATCGAGCCGGAGATGCCCTTGAAGTCCTTGGTCGTCGCCAGAGCCTCGCGGATCTTCGTCCCCTCCGGCGCGCCGGCACGCTGGATCGCGTCCATCGTGACGAGCGCCGCGTCGTAGCCCAGCACGGCCATCGCGTCCGGGATCGTGCCGAAGCGGCTCTTGTACTTGGCGATGAACTCCTGAATGCGCGGGTCCTTGTCCTCCGGCGAGTAGTGGTTGGTGAAGTAGCAGTTGTCCAGCGCCTTGCCGCCGATCTGATACAGCGTGTCCGAGTCCCAGCCGTCCCCGCCGACGCACGGTCCGGTGAACCCGGCCGCCCGCGCGACTTTCACGATGTTCCCGACATTCGTGTAGTAGCCGGTGAGCACGAGCACGTCCGGCTTGGACTGCAGCGCCTGGTTCACTTGCGCGTTGTAGTCGCTGTCGGTCTTCTTGTAGCTGACCTCGATCGCCACCTTGCCGCCGAACTTCTCGAACTCCTCCTTGAACGTCTTGGACAGGTTGATGCTGTACGCCGCCGCCTGGTCCGTAATGACCGCGGCGTTCTTGGCCTGCAGCGTCTTGGCGGTGAAGCCGGCGATGGCCTTGCCCTGGAAATCATCCGTGAAGCAGATGCGGAAGATGTAGTCGCCTTTCCGGGTGACCTCCGGGTTGGTGGAGCCGGGCGTGACCAGCGGAATCTTGAAGCGCATCGCGGCCGGCGCGGCGGCGATGGTGTTGCCGCTGGCGATCTCGCCGACGATGGCGCAGACCTTGTCCTGCTGGATGAGCTTCATCATGCAGTTGTTGACTTCCTGGTTCTTGGACTGGTCGTCCACGGTGACGACCTGCACCTTGCGCCCGAGCACGCCGCCCGCGGCGTTGCGCTCGTCCACGGCGATGGCGATTCCGTGGTCGGCGCTCTGCCCGAAGTTTGCCTCCGCGCCGGTGAGGCTGGCGAGGTGGCCAATCTTGATGGGATCCTCCGCCCATGCCAACGTCGAAACCGCCGTCAACACCGCCGCCAGCCCGTAAGAGCAACGTGTCATGAGTCAGTCTCCATGTTCCGCCTTGAAACCGCGCCCTGCCGTAAGCCGGCTCGGCCTTGAAACAGCTCTGCCGCGAGACGGCTCGGCCTTGAAACAGCTCGGCCGTGAGACGGCTCGGCCTTGAAACGGTCCCGTCTTGAAACCCCGTTCCGCCGTGAAGCCGCTCCGGTTCGAAACTCCGCTCCGCCTTGAAACGGCGCCCTGCCGTGAGACGGCCATGCCTTGAAACGGCTCCGCCCTGAAACCCCGTTTCGCCGTGAAGCTGCTCCGCCTGACGACCAGGCGCTATCTTAGAATGAAGCCGCGCCGAGGAAAAGCGATGCTGGGAGCACCGCCGTCTGGGGGGTGCGGGACACTTCTGGTGGACGCATCGCCGCCCCGACAGGGGCGCAGGAATGTAGCCACGGGTGGAGGTCGCCTCGGCGACCGGAACCCGTGGATGTCAGGTCGCAAGCCAGGCCGCCCCGCGAGGGGCGGAGGAGACCTTCGTTGCGACGAAGCCGCGACCGGAATTTCCTCGACCCCT
>JADZBE010000013.1 GCA_020852275.1 Phycisphaerales bacterium | reverse complement strand
TTGATCGCTGCCGCTTCCTCGGCAATCACGCGGACGGCCACGGCGGCGCCTTGGCGTGTGCCGAGAGCACGATCGAGCTGCGGAACTGTGAGTTTGTCGGCAACACCAGCGAAGGCAGGGGCGGGGCCGTGTATTTATATGCCGGCGCTTGGACGCCCGAAACGGATGCGACGTTCATCAATTGCGCGTTCACGCACAATAGAGCCGTTGACGACGGCGTGGACGTCATCGACCCTGACTGTTAAGCAGGTGGCGGAGCGATCTTTTGCGAAGCGGCGACCGCAACTGGAGAAACCGGTTCGCACCCCTTGACGATCACCGTGGTCAATTCCATTATCTGGGACAACGAGGCGACCACGACCCAGTTGATCTCTTCCTTCGAAGACGAAAACCAGATTGCGGTGGCCGATGAAGACGACGCGTACCAAGAGGTGACGATGGACGTTCGGCACACCCTCATTGAGTTGGGATGCCATGACGATGAGTGTGCGGGGGGAAACTGCGGGAGCACTACAAACCTTACTGGCGGCGATCCCTATTTCCGCAATCCCACCGGCACGGACACGGATTACGGCACACTCGATGATGATCTGCGCCTGTTCAAGAATTCACCCTTGTTCGACATCGGCGACAACGCCGCCGGCGCGGGGTCGTATGATCTGGCCGGACGGACCCGCATTCAAAGCACGGTATGCGACGACGGTGAATATGAAGCCAATGGGACCATCGACTTGGGGCCCTATGAGGCGCATAATTTCGGCATTGTGCACGTGGACGTCACCAAGACAAGCGGCGATAACACCGGCGAGGACTGGGACAACGCCTATACGGACTTGCAGACCGCGCTGACGGCGGCCGCGAACCTGGACGTCTGCGAAGTGTGGGTTGCGGACGGGACGTACAAGCCGGACAACTGCACCAGCTGCGGCGCGGGCGACCGGGACAGCTCGTTCGTGCTGCCCGACGGACTGAGGCTCTACGGCGGATGGCGCGGCACGCAGGGCGACAACGATCGCAACAATACGACGCAGCGCAATCCCGCGACGTACGTCACGACAATGTCGGGACTTGTTGGAAGCGCGACGATTCAGCGCGTGTACCACGTGGTGACGGTCGCGGCGGGGATGCGGTCGGCGCCGCACTTCGACGGGTTCAAGGTGACCAATGGGCGCGCGGACGGAAGCAGCGACGACAAGGACAAGGGTGGAGGACTGCTGATGAAGAGCAACGCGACGTTTCAGACGTGCACGTTTGATTCCAACAAGGCCAAACTCGGCGGCGGAATGTACGCCGTCGGCGTGCCGATCTTGGATGATTGCACGTTCACCAACAACGAGGCCGACGACGGCGGCGGTGGCGGGAAGGGCGGGGCGCTGGTGGTGAACATCGGCGGCAACCCCAACCTCGGCGTGGCCGCGCGGCGGTGCAACTTCAATAATAATGAGTCCAAGGACGACGCGGGCGCGGTGTATGTGCAGACCATTCCCAACGGCATGCAGTTCATCAACTGCCTCTTCTACCAGAACGAGGCCGACAAGGACGACTCGACCACGAACGGCGGCGCGCTGGTCACGGTGGGGAGCGTCGCGCTGATCAACTGCACGCTTTCGCGCAACCAGTGTGGAACCAGCGACGGCGGCGGTGGGCTGTACCACGAGTCCGGCGGCACGCTGCAACTGAAGAACTGCATCCTCTGGGGCAACATGACGAGCGCCGCCAGCCTCCCCGACGCCGAGGCCGACCAGATCAAGATCGCCAGCGGCACGGCCACTGCAACGTATACGTGCATTCAGAACATCGATGGACTTGGAGGCGAAACAAATACTGGTGCTGATCCATTGTTCGCCAGCGCTGGAACTGATAATTATGACCTGAGCCCAGATGGCTGCTTCAACCCGTTTTGCTTGTCTAGCTGCATTGATCAGTCATATGATGCAAACTGTGATTCCATTTGCCAAACAAAGGATGCTAAGAAGCGTACGCGAAAAGTAAAACTGGACAATCGCACATATAAGATTGACCGCGGCGCATTGGAAACGCAGTCGGCGCCGTGATCCACGACGTTTTTACTCTATCTATTCGTTTCATAGAAGGAGATTCCCAATGCGCATAATTGTGTTCGCAATGGTTCTCTCTTGCGCTCACTCGCAAGCCCTTTCATCGATCATCTTCGTGGACCTAAGCGCAAAAGGTGTTGGAAATGGTACAAGTTGGAAGGACGCATTTACAAGCATGCAACCCGCGCTGCAAGCGGCCTCAACGGGGGATGAGATCTGGATCGCCCGGGGAGAGTATGTTGCATCGGATTCCGGCCTGCGAGAGGTTGCCTTCAGACTTAAGGATGGGATCAGCCTATATGGCGGCTTCTCGGGTGTCGAATATAGTTTGGATCAGCGGGACTGGATTGCTAATGAAACCATTTTAAGTGGCAACATCGGAGATCCATCGCGGCGCATCGACAATTCGTATCGTATCATAGAGGCATATGACCTGTCTATTCCCGCAAGAATCGACGGACTTACTATTACGGCGGCGCGAAATGATCGCTCTGGAGTACCTGGTCAGGGTGGCGGCGTTCACGTCCTGCGTTGTGAAATTGTTTGCTTGAACTGCAGGTTCGTCAAGAACGTTGCTTTCGGAGGTGGTGCGATTTGGGTTGAGAATGGCGTCGGACGACTTGATCGTTGCGATATTAAGGGCAACAAAGAGCATGCGGTCGTTGGTTATGCCAACAGCCTTCTAGTTCTGCATGATTCCACACTTCGGCGCAACCGCGCGAAGACGTATGGCGGCGCTCTTGCGACCGTCGACGTGATCACCGAAGCAGTAGGGTGCCGCTTTGCGAAGAACGTGTCTGCGCGCGATGGTGGTGCGTATTATGGAACAGGAGAAGGTAGGTTTTTTGATTGTTCCTTTGTCAAGAATGTGGCGAATGAATGGGGCGGAGGCTTGAGACAGTGGGACGGTGGACTCACTGTGATCGGTGGCGTGTTTTATGGTAATCGTACTAGCTGGTGGGCGGCGGGATTGTCTGCATTGGGGGAATCTACGATCATTAATAGCGAGTTTTATGGTAACGTCGGACAACGCCGAAAGGGCGAAGATGCACAGTTGAGTTTTTTCGAGACGGAGCCCTTCATTTCGAACACACTCGTCGAAGGCTGGACGGGTCGATGGGGCGGCGAGGGGAATTTTGATGCGGATCCGCAGTGGATCGACGCGGGGGGGGGGAACTTGCGGATTGCGGGGGACTCGCCGTGCGTGGATGCGGGGGACAATGACGCGGTGACGCAGTCGGTGGACCTCGACGGCAACCCGCGCATCCTCGGCGGCCGCGTGGATATTGGGGCGTATGAGAACGTCTGCCGCGAGGTGCTCGACCTGGCGGCCACGGTGGTCGAGGACGACGCCGAGGGTCACAGCGGCGACGGCGACGGCGTCTGCGAGTCCGGCGAGGACTGCCTCATCACCGCGACCGTCAGCGTGAACGCGGAGACCCTGCCCGCCGGTTCGACGGTGCGCGTGACGTTCACGCCGGTGGACGAGGACGGCCACCCCGATGCCGACCCGTGCTGCGCCGAGCACACCTGCGGACCCGGCGCCCGCTGCCCGACCGTGCGCAAGGCCCGCATCGACTCCGCAGGTCAAGGCACGGCCACGGCGACGCTGCGCGCGTGTTCCGGCGGACGGACGCAAGTGTGCATCGAAGGCTGCGGCGAGTCGCTCTGCCGCGAGGTGGAATGCCCGTAGGAAAGCTGAAACGGCGAAAGCTGAAACGTCGAAACGCAGAAAGCTGAAACGGCGAAACGCAGAAAGCTGAAATGGGGAAACGCAGAAAGCTGAAAGTCGAAAGCTGAAAGCTGAAACGGCGAAGCGCTGAGACGCATCGCTGCTGGCGCGGCTCGGTCGGGGCGCTGCGGGCGGATGCGCCCATGCATGACGGCGGGTTGATGGCCGGCGGCGGGTTGGTGGCCGGCGGCGGGTTGGTGGCTGGCGGCGGGTTGGTGGCCGGCGGCGGGTTTGTGCTTGTCATCATGTTCGCGGTTTCGCATGATGGCGAGGATGGAGACGCCCGTACTCGGTTCAGGCTTGGTGCGCAGAAATCTTGCGCATGCGCCTGCCGCCCTTCGATGGGCTGAGTCCGCTGCCCCGCTGGCATTTCCCGCGGCCGGCGTGTTGAGCGGTCTGGCGTTGGACCATGCATACGCCCTATCTCCCGCGCATTGCTGGATCCTCCTGCTTCTCACGGCCGGCGCGGCGCTCGCTCGGACGTCGATTCGCCGGGTCGTGCTGATGCCTCTGGTTTTCGCGGCGGGGTGTGCGACGGGGGCATTGCTGGATCAGGCGCTGTGGCGTCGCGCGCCGTCAACGGACATTGCACGGTGCATCGAGGCGCCGTTCTCGCTGGCGAGGGTGCGCGGGCGCGTGATCGACTCGCCGCGAGTGATACAGAGCGAGGACTTCGCGTTCGCAAGATGGATGCGCCCCGCGCCGCGATGCGTCTTTCTGATGGAAGTCGAAGAGGTCGCGGGCGATGCCGGCTGGCTTGAAGCGTCGGGAAGACTGCGCGTTTCGCTGGAGGAACCGCTGCTTGAGGTGCGGCTGGGCGATCGCGTCGAGGCGTTCGGGAGGTTGCATGGATTCTGGCCGCGGAGGAATCCTGGCGGGTTCGACGGCGCCGCGTACTTCCATCTGGAGGGGATCAGTGCCGGACTGAACTGCGAGTCCGCCCTGAACGTGCGAAGGGTGGCGCGCGACGGGCGGACGGGCACCGTGACGGAGATGCTGGCGGGCATTCGGGACTGGTGGCGGCGGCTGATGATGGACGACTGGCCCGTGGCGGCGGAGGGCGATCGCGGCTTCATTGAGACGCTGGTTCTCGGGCAGCGCTCCACGCTGGATCGGCGCATCGACCGGCTCTTCGCCGATCTGGGCCTGACGCACATCATGGCGGTAAGCGGGTCGCATCTGGCGGCGATCATGGGCGGGGCGTGGGGGTTGTCCCGGTTGCTGGCGCTGCGACGCGGCCAGGCCTCGCTGCTGATGTTCCTCTCGACGCTGGTGTACGCCTCGGTGACGGAACCCCGCGCGCCGTGCGTGCGCGCGGTGATCGGCGCGGGGTTGTACTGCATCGGCGGTTTGGGCGATCTTCGGGCGCGCCCCGTGAACATACTCGCGGCAGCGGCGCTGGTTATCGCGTGGGTCGACCCGATGCAGGTGTTTACCGCGGGGTTTCAGCTTTCCTTCGCGGCAGCGGGGGGGATCGTGATTCTGGTTCCTGCCCTTCGACGCTGCGGAGTCGTCGCGCGCGAGGCGTTTCAAGATTGGCAGTACGGTTACGTGGCCGCCGAGCTGCGACGTCGCGTGGCGCAAATCGAGCGGCGGCAGCCTCGCGCGGGCGCGCCGGCCGGTTCGGATGTCTGGTCTCGGGCCACCGCGCTGCACGGGGAAAAGGCGACGATCGCTTTCCGGCTGCTGCGGGGGCTGGTGCTGCTGCCCGCGCTGGTTTCGCTGTGCGCCTGGGTGGCGACGGCGCCGCTGGTGGCGTGGCACTTCAACCAGGTGCAGTGGATGGGGCCTCTGAATACGATGGTGATCTGGCTGCCCGCGGCGGCGCTGGTGAACCTGGGTTTCCTGGCGCTGCTCCTATCCGGCGTCGCGCCGGCGGCGGCGGTCCCCGTCAAGTGGCTGATGTCGCTGCTGGAGGAGTTGACGCTGAGCGTGGCGGCGAGACTTCCATCCGGGTTTCCATGGATCATGTCGATGCCCGCGCCGCCGATCGCGCTGATGATCCTGTGGTACGGTTCGCTGATTGCGTTTGCGCTGGCGTTCAAAGCTGAACCGCTCAGCCACACTCGGTGGGGCGCGTTCGCGCAGTTACTTCCCGATTCCGCGCGGTCCAGGGTGATGCCAAGGTGGGGCCTTTCCGCGCTGTGTCTCTTGGTTTTGATCACCGGCTCCCTTTCATTCGCGTGGCTTCAGCGATCACAACATCGGGAGAGCCTGCGTGTCACGACGCTGTCCGTGGGTTCGGGATTGGCCGTGGTCATCGAGCTTCCCAGCGGCCGGACGCTCCTCTACGACTGCGGAAGCGACGCTCCGTTTGACGTGGGGCGGCAGACCGTCGTTCCGTTTCTGCGCAGCCGGGGCATCAACCGCGTGGACGCTGTGTTCCTCAGCCACGCGAACCTCGATCACTTTTCGGGTCTGCCGGGGCTGATCGAGACTCTGCCGGTGGGAACGGTGCACGTCACGCCGTTCTTTCAGGGTCCGTCTGCGCCCGGCTCGCCGGCGCGGCATCTGATCGACTGGATGTGTTCGCGCGGAGGCGTCATCGAAAAGACGGAATCGTCGGGTCCCGCGTGGTCTGGGGGCGACGTTCGCATGGAGCAGGTATGGCCCGGCGCCGAGGCCGCAGCCGGGATGGATGCCAACGACCTGTCACTCGTGCTGCGGCTGACGTACAGGGGGCGCTCCATCCTGCTGACGGGCGACATCGAAGCGGCGGCGCAGGCGGGGATCATACAGACGCAGGCGCATCGCCTGGCCAGTGAGGTGCTGCTCGTTCCGCACCACGGAAGCACGCGGACCAATTCGCCCCAGTTCATTGCGGCGGTTAACCCTCGCGTGGTGATTCAGTCCGATGGACCGCAAACGGCTCGGCAAAGAGAAACGCTGCGGGGATGGTTGTCGGGGCGCGAGTGGTTCAACACGGCGGAGGTAGGAGCGGTCACGGTTGAGTTTTCGAGCGCCGGGTTGGTTGTGAGGACGGGCGGGGACGGGGATGTGGCTTGGCGTAATCCATGAAGGGTGAAGATGGGGTATGAATGTTGCATGGGGTCATTTTGTCCACTGAGACTGTAAACAAGGGGGCCGTCATGGCTCTGCCTGACAGGGCCTGCCTGCGGGTTCGATCCGCCGCCGGGTTCGATGGCGAGGGCCCGGGGATCGGGTGTTGCAAAGCCGCAGGGCAAATCGCAACGGGGAACGTGCGGTTGGAAAGTTCGGAATGCAGGGGTGTTGACAAGGATCGGGCGGCGCATAAGCTCACCGATCTGCGGCATTCGAGCCGCGCGTGAATGAACAGGCGAAAACGACCGGTTTTTTGAGGGCATTCGTCGGTGAGCAAGGGATTGAAAATCCGGATTCGAATGGAGGCGTACGATCCGCGGTCGCTGGATCTGTCGGCGAAAGAAATCGTCGACCAGGCGAAGCGGACGAGCGCGAAGGTTCGGGGTCCGATTCCCCTGCCCACGCGGGTGGAGAAGTACACGGTTCTTCGAAGTCCCCATGTGGATAAGAAGTCCCGGGAGCAGTTTGAGATCCGCACGCACAAGCGGATCATCGACATCCACGATCCGAATCCCCGGACGGTTGAAGCCCTGAATCGCATGACGGTGAATCCGGGCGTTTTCATCAGGATCAAGACCTGACGCGGCGCAAGACTCAACGTGAGTCGCGCCGTTTTTCATTTTCAGTCGGGTCGATTCTCGTTCTAACAAGCAGGCCGCCTGAGCTTTCATCGGGCGGATGAGGGTTGAATTGCCGACCGGCTTGGCCGGGCGGGGATGGTGGAGTGTCATGAGACCGACGATCTTCGGACGCAAACTGGGGATGACCCGGATCACGGACGAGCATGGGGTGGTTCACCCGGTGACGGTGATCCAGGCGGGTCCGTGCGTCGTGCTCCAGGTGAAGAACGCGGAGACGGACGGCTACAACGCTCTGCAGGTCGGGTTCGGCGATGTGAAGCCGCACCGCTCGACGAAGGCCTTGATTGGTCACGCGGGCAAGGCGGCGACCGGACCGAAGCGGTTTGTGCGTGAAATCCGCCTCGACGAGGCCCCGACGCAGCAGCCGGGCGACGTGCTGACGGTGGAGATGTTCGGCGGCGACGCGGTGAAGTTCTGCGACGTGGTGGGCGTGACCAAGGGCAAGGGAACGATGGGCGTGATGCGCCGGTACGGGTTCGGCGGCATGGGCGCCTCGCACGGAACGGAGCGGAAGCACCGTTCGCCGGGCAGCATCGGCGGCGGCGCGCCGCGCGGTCACGGTCGCGCGGTCAAGAAGGGCAAACGCATGGCCGGGCATACCGGCGACGTGCGTCGCACGCTGCAGAACCAGCGGCTGGTCGGCGTGGACGTGGAGGACAACCTGCTGCTGGTCCGCGGCGGCGTGCCCGGTCCTGATGGCGGGTTCGTCATCGTGCGGCAGTCGAAGAAGCGGGGATAGGCGATAGGCAGCAGGCTACAGGCGATCGGCAGAGGGGTATAGAGGGCAGGCATCGGGGCGACGCGGAAGTCTGGGGATGAGCGTTATGATGACCGTTCCAGTATTCAAGACGAGCGGGGAGCGCGTGGGGGAGATGGAGATTGATCCCGCGCTGCTGGGGACGCGCGTCCGTCCCACGCTGCTCAAGCAGGCCGTCGTGGCGTACTTGGACCATCAGCGGCATTTCGCGGCTCGCACGCGGAGCCGGTCGATGATCGCCGGCGCGACGCGGAAGCTCTACCGGCAGAAGGGCACCGGCCGGGCGCGCATGGGGCCGATCCGCTCGTGCATTCGGCGCGGCGGCGGTCGGGCGTTCCCCAAGCAGGCGCCGTTCGGGAGCAAGGAACTGCCGCGCGGGATGCGGACGCTGGCGTGGAAGAACGCGATCCTGGCGAAAATCAAGCATGAAAGCGTGCTGATCGTGGACGACCTGCGGATGGACAAGCCGAAGACCAAGGCGCTGGCGGCGACGCTGACGCGACTGGGCGCGGCGGGCAGTTGCGTCCTGGCGATCAGCGGCGTCGATCAGAACATCCACCTTTCCGGGCGCAATCTTCCGAAGACGGAAGTGCGTCCGGTCACGGAGTTGAACGCCTACGAGATTCTGCGGCGGAAGAAGCTGGTGTTTACACGGTCCGGCTTCGAGGCGCTGCTCGCGCGAGTGGCGAAAAAGGCGTAGTGCGGAACGGCGCGTGCGGCCGGGACGAGCGCCGCGGACGGGTGAGCGAGGGTTGCCATGAAACTGCATGATGTAATCAAACGACCGCTGGTGACGGAGAAGGGCACGCACCAGTCCACACAGGGTCACGACGCTTCGCGCACGCGTCCGGCGCGCGGCGGCTCCTACACGTTCGAGGTGCATGCGCACGCCACCAAGCCGCTGATCCGCGAGGCCATCGAGAAGATTTATCACGTAAGCGTGGTTTTCGTGCGGACGTCGATGGTGCACGGCAAGGCGCGTCGCGTGCGGTTCAAGGTAGGGCGGACGAGCGACTGGAAGAAGGCGGTGGTGGTGCTCGACGCCAACGACCACATCAACCTGTTCTAGCGGGAAGGACCCAGGCCGATGGCCTTGAAACAATACAAGCCGACGTCACCGGGTCGCCGAGCGGGGACGGTGAGCGATTTCGCGGAGCTGACGAACACGCAGTCGGCGCCGCTGAAGTCGTTGTGCGAGCGTCTCGTGCGCCGCGGCGGGCGCAACCACCACGGCTGGATCACGTCGCGGCACCGCGGGGGCGGGGCGCGGCGCATCTACCGGCGCATCGACTTCAAGCGAGACAAGGACGGCGTGGTGGGGACGGTGGAGAGCGTGGAGTACGATCCCAACCGCTCCAGCCACATCGCTCTCGTGAAGTACGCGGACGGGGAGTATCGCTACATCCTGGCGCCCTTCGGGATGAAGGCCGGGATGAGCGTGCAGAGCGGCGAATCCGTGGAACCGCTTCTGGGGCACGCCATGCCGCTGAAGAGCATGCCGACGGGCATGGATGTTCACAACATCGAGATGAACGCCGGCCAGGGCGGGAAGCTGGTTCGCGCGGCGGGCGGCTCGGCGCGATACCTCTCGCGTGAGGGAGGCTGGGCGATTCTCGTGCTGCCCTCGGGCGAAATGCGTCAGGTGCGCGAGGAGTGCCGGGCGACCATCGGCCAGCTTGGCAACGTTGAACGACAGAACATCAACTGGGGCAAGGCCGGGCGGACACGGCATCGCGGGCGGCGGCCGTATGTTCGCGGCACGGCTCAGAACCCGGTGTCGCACCCGCTGGGCGGCGGCGAAGGCCGCAGCGGCGGCGGCCGGCACCCGTGCAGCAAGTGGGGCAAGCTCGCCAAGGGCGGTCGCACGCGTGCGGCGCGCAAGCCTTCGAGCAAGCGAATCCTTCGTCGTCGGCGCAGCGTGAGGTACGGTCAGTTGCCCAGACCGTCCTGAGGAAGCTGCTGGCTGTTAGCTGCTGGCTGTTCGCCAGAAGGGGCGGCGGAGTCGGGGAGAAAAGGGACGGTAGAGAACCGGGAGTTTTTTTCGCATGTCACGATCGCAGAAAAAGGGGCCGTTCGTGGATGAGCGGCTGTATGAAAAAGCCATGCGTGCGAAGGACGGCGGCTCCTACGCGCCGATCCGCACGTGGCGTCGTGCGTGCACCATCGTGCCGGAGTTCGTAGGGCTGAAGTTTGAAGTACACAACGGCAAGATGTTTCACCAGGTGTTCGTGACCGAGGAGATGGTGGGTCACAAGCTGGGCGAGTTCAGCCCGACGCGCACGTTCAAGGGTCATTCTGGGCACCGCAAGGCGGACGCGGCGGCGAAGTAGCGGGGAGATCGCAGATGAGCGAGCAAAAGAACTGGCTGGCGCTGCACCGCTTTGCGAGGGTCAGCCCGCGAAAGGCGAGGCTGGTGATTGACACCATCCGCGGTCGGCGGTGCGCGGAGGCGCTGGAGCTGCTGCAGTTTAACCGACGGCGCTCGGCGCGGATGATCGAGAACGTGCTGCGCTCCGCGATGGCCAACGCGGACGAGCAGGAGGCGGACATGCGCCGGTTGGTCGTGGCGGAGGCGCGGATCGACGGCGGTCCGACCTATCCGCGTTGGCAGCCGAAGGACCGCGGTCGGGCGCACCCGATCACCAAGCGGACGAGCCATATCGTGATCCAGGTGACGGAGAAGTAGTCGAGGTCGGCGCGGCGGCGCTGGCGCGGGGAGATTCACGTGGGTCAGAAGATCCATCCAAGAGGGTTTCGCGTCGGGGTGACGGAGGACTGGCGTTCGCGCTGGTACGCGCCCAAGGCCGCGTTCGGCGAGTTCCTGATCGAGGACCATAAGATCCGCGAGTTCGTGGATCGCCGGCTCAATCACAATCCGCCCTACGCCGCGATTGCCGAGGTCGAAGTGGAGCGGACCCGAACGGATGTGAAGGTGGTGCTGCACACGGGGCGTCCGGGCCTGGTGATCGGTCCGCGCGGCGCGGAGATCGAGAAGCTGCGGGAGGCGCTGGAGGAGCTGATCGACCGCAAGGTCGAGGTTCGCATCGTCGAGATCAAGTTCCCGGACACCAACGCGCAGCTCGTGGCCGAGGGCATCGCCGACGGTCTCAAGAAGCGCGGCGGCTTCCGCCGGGTGATCAAGCAGCGCGCGGAGACAGCGATGGCCTCCGGCGTCCAGGGGATCAAGATTCGCTGCTCCGGCCGGCTGGGCGGGGCGGAGATGGCGCGCGTGGAGAACATGATCCGCGGGTCGATCCCGCTGCACACGCTGCAGGCGCACATTGACTACGGATATGCGATCGCGCGGACGACGTACGGCACGATCGGCGTGAAGGTGTGGCTCTACTTGGGCAGGTACGGCAAGGAGCCGGCGCTGGTTCAGGAGCCGGGCGCACGCCGGCACATGGGTCGCGGGAAGCGGGGATAGCGGGCCTGTTCGTGATCCGCGCCGGCAGCGCGGGAAGCGGGATGGTATCGGCCCTTAAGCGGGAGTGATCGACGCATGGCGTTGATGCCAAAAAGAGTGAAGTGGCGCAAGTCGCAGCGCGGAAAACTGCGCGGACCCGCCCAGCGCGGCAACCGGGTTTCCTACGGTGAATACGGGCTGCAGGCGATGGGCACCGGCTGGATCACCGGACGGCAGATCGAGGCGGGTCGCGTGGCCGCCACGCATTTCCTTCACCGCGAAGGGCGCGTGTACATCCGTATTTTCCCGGCCAAGCCGGTTTCGGCCAAGCCGCTGGAAACGCGCATGGGCAAGGGCAAGGGCGACCCCGAGGACTGGGTGGCTTGCGTGAAAGAGGGCATGGTGCTGTTCGAGATCGGCGGGGTCGAAGAGGACGTGGCCAAGAGCGCGATGGTGCGCGTGGCGAGCAAGATGCCGATGCGGTGCCGGATGGTTCGGCGGCGGCACGGACTGTAACGGCGGGGTTGGGCCAGGGTCGGATCGGGGGAGCAGGTCAGATGAAGATTTCCGCGGTGCGGGAAACCAAGACGGAGGAATTGCAGGCGGAGCTGGACCGGCTTCGCCGGCACCTGTTCGACCTTCGTTCGCAGGCGGTGACGGAGAAGCTGGAGAATCCGCATAACCTGACACACACGAAGCGGGACATCGCTCGTGTGATGACGGTAATGCGGGAGCGCGGCGTGAGGGCGGTGGGGTAAGCGGGCGGGACGCAGGGTCCGGCCTTTTTTGTCGGGGACGCAATTGCATGGCAACGTCGGCGACGGCAGCAACGGAAAAGCAGGCTCGCTCTCCGCGGGCGATGATGGTCGGCGTGGTCAAGTCGAACAAGTGCCTGAAGACCATCACGGTGGAGTACGAGTTCTCGTACCGCCACCCGAAGTACGGCAAGTACATGCGCAAGCACGGGCGGGTTCATGCCCACGACGAGAAGAACGAAGCGAACCCGGGCGACCGCGTGCAGATCGCGTTCTGCCGGCCTTATTCAAAGACGAAGTGCTGGCGGCTGGTGAAAGTGCTGGATCGCAATCCGCTGGCAGGGGAAGTCGTCGGGGCGAAGGTCTGACGCAGGGGTGACGGCAAGGCCATGATCATTCAATACTCACGAGTGGACGTCGCGGACAACACCGGCGCCAAAGAGGCGATGGTGATCAGCGTGTACAAAGGCTCGACGTCGCGCATCGGCAAGCCGCGGCTGCAGGTGGCGGGCGTGGGCGACATCGTCTTTGTCACGGTGAAGAAGGCGCTGCCGAACAGCGATTTCATGGGCGGCAACACGCGCAAAGACCGGTCGAAGCGGCGCACGACGAAGGCGGTCGTGGTGCGGACGGTGAAAGCGACGCGGCGTCCCGACGGCGGGTACGTGCGGTTCGATTCGAACGCGGTGGTGCTGCTCGACGACAAGAACGAACCGAAGGGCACCCGCATCTTCGGGGCGGTGGGGCGCGAACTCCGCGAGAAGTTCATGAAAATCATCTCGCTGGCGGAAGAGGTGGTCTGATGGCGTGCCATATTCGCAAGAATGACACGGTGATGGTGATCGCCGGCTCGCACAAGGGCGCGAAGGGCAAGGTCCTTCGCGTGGACGTGCGGGCGGGAGAGGTCGTAATCGAGGGGGTCAACATGGTGTACCGCCATGTCAGACCCTCGAAGCGCAACCCGAAGGGCGGGCGGCTCCAGAAGGAGGCGCCGCTGAAACTGTCCAAGGTGCTGCCGTTTGACCCGGCTGCGGGGAAGGCGACCCGCGTGCGCTTTGAGACGAAGCACGACGATCACGGCCGCGTGGTGGAGAAGCGTCGCGTGACGACGGGGAAAGGCACCCTGCTGCACACGCTCCGCAAGGCGGGCGGCGAGTAAAGGCGGCCGGGCGGCGCACGGGCGGGAGCAACAGAGGATCGCAGGCATGGCGAGGTTACTGGAACATTATCAGACGAACGTCCGTCCGAAGCTGGCGGAGGATCTGGGCATCGAGAACCCGATGGCCATCCCGCGCCTGAAGAAGGTGGTCGTGTCGATGGGCGTCGGCAAGGCGGCGGTGGACAAAAAGATCATGGAGTCGGCGCAGAAGGACCTGGCGAGCATCACGGGTCAGAAGCCGATCGTGCGCAAGGCGCGCAAGAGCGTGTCGAACTTCAAGCTGCGCGAGGGGATGGACGTCGGCGCGATGGTGACGTTGCGCGGGAAGCGGATGTACGAGTTTATGGACCGGCTGATCAACGCCGGCATCCCGCGTCTGCGCGACTTCCGCGGACTGAAGACGAACTTTGACGGGCGCGGCAACTACTCGATGGGTCTGTCGGAGCAGACGATTTTTTCAGAAATCAACCTGGACCAGGTCGAGCATACGCTGGGCATGAACATCACCATGGTGACCTCGGCGGGCAGCGACGCGGCGGGCAAGCGTCTGCTGGAGCTGATGGGGATGCCGTTCCGGAAGGCGGAGGGATAAGACAGGCACATGGCAACGACAGCATGGATGAACAAGGCGAACGCGGAACCGAAGTTTTCGACGCGGCGCGTGCGGCGCTGCCAGTTGTGCGGGCGGTCGCGGGCGGTGTACCGCAAGTTCAAGCTGTGCCGCCTGTGCTTCCGCAAGCTGGCGCACAAGGGCGAGATTCCGGGCGTGCGCAAGTCGAGCTGGTAGCGGACGCGGGGCGCCGTTGAGCGCGAGAGGCTGATTTTTTCGACGAGGGGTTCGGGATGCTGACAGATCCAATCGCGGACATGTTGACGCGGATTCGCAACGCGGCCCGGGTGCGGCGCAAGCAGGTGAACGTTCCCGCGTCGCGGGTGAAGCGCGGCATTGCGCAGGTGCTTCGCGAGGAAGGCTACATCAACGGCTTCGACTTCATTCCCGACGCCCGCCAGGGTTTGCTGCGGATTGACCTGCGGTACGGCGCGCGGGGCGAGGACGTGATCCACCGGATCGACCGCGTGTCGAAGCCGGGTTGCCGCGTGTACGCCTCGGCGGAGGAGCTGCCGCGCGTGATGGACGGGCTGGGGATCGCGGTGGTGTCCACGAACCAGGGCGTGCTTTCGGATCGCGCCTGTCGTGAACGAAGCATCGGCGGCGAGGTGGTCTGCATCGTCGCCTAGGCGGGGAAAGGCAAGGAACAGGCAGATGTCAAGGTTGGGCAGCAAACCCGTTTCGTATCCGTCATCGGTCACGGTGACGCTGAGCGGCGCGCAGGTGGCGGTGAAGGGCGCGAAGGGGTCGCTTTCGCTGAGCCTGCCCGCGGGCACGCAGGCGGAGGTGAACGCTTCCTCGCGCAGCGTCACGGTCAAGCGGGCCGACGACCAGAAGCAGAGCCGGGCGAACCACGGACTGGCCCGCGCGCTGATCGCCAACATGGTGAGAGGCGTCTCCGACGGGTTCTCCAAGCGGTTGCTGATTTACGGGACCGGTTACAACTGCAAGCTGGAAGGCAAGAAACTCTGCCTGAACATCGGTTTCATGGGTCGCAAGACCACGTCGGGAGCGCAGTACGAGAAGCCCATTCCGGACGGCATCAAGGTCACGGTGGAGGCGCCCGCGGCCCGCGGCGACAATGAACCGGCGAAGATTCTGATCGAGGGCTGCGACCGGGCGATGGTGGGCGAGTTCGCGGCCGAGGTGCGGGCGCTGCGGCGGGCCGAGCCGTACAAGGGCAAGGGCATCCGCTACGACAACGAAGTGGTGAAGCGCAAGCAGGGCAAGGCCGTCACCGGCGGCGGTTGATGCATGAACTGATGGGGATCCGGTCTCATTGGACCGGGGTGCTGAGATGAATCTACAAAAACTCAAGGCCGTGCAGCGGGATCGCCGCAAGACGCGCATCCGCAAGAAGGTGGAAGGCACGTCGCAGCGTCCGCGGCTGACGGTGTTTCGCAGCCTGAATCACATCTACGCGCAGGTCATCAACGATGACGCGGGGGTGACGTTGTGTTCGGCGAGCACCGCCGCAAAGGACCTGCGCGGCAAGGTGAAGTCGGGCGGCAACGTGGCGGCGGCGAAGGAAGTGGGCAAGGCGATCGCCGCGGCGGCCCTGGCGCAGGGTGTGAAGGCCGTGTGCCTGGACCGCAACGGGTACAAGTACCACGGGCGCATCAAGGCGCTGGCGGACGCGGCGAGAGAGGGCGGGCTGGCGTTCTAGGGGCGGCGGAGATGCGTGTCCGGGGCGAGGAGACTGGCCCCGCCCGTGCGTAGGGCGGGCTACGCCCGCCTTGGGTCATGCAGGAGTGCGGCGAGGCGGGCATAGCCCGCCCTACGGATGGCGGCGAGGCGGCAGCGGATCAGGACAAGGGCGGCTAGATCATGGCGGAAAGAACACCGGTTCATCGTGAAGAGGGCGGTCTGGAGGACAGCGTGGTCCGCGTGTACCGCTGCGCGAAGGTGGTCAAGGGCGGCCGGCGTTTCAGCTTCGCCGCGCTGGTGATCGTCGGCGACCGGCAGGGACACGTTGGGCTTGGTTATGGCAAGAGCACCGAGGTTCCGTCCTCGGTGGAGAAAGCCAAGAAGCTCGCCGGGCGCAGCATGATGCGCGTGAAGCTCACGGGCAACGGGACGATTCCGCACCGGGTGATCGGGCAGTCCGGCGCCAGCCGGGTCGTCCTGCTTCCCGCCAGTCCGGGAACGGGCGTGATCGCGGGGGCGAGCGTCCGCGCGGTGCTGGAGCTGGCGGGCGTGAAGGACGTGCTGACCAAGAGCTACGGCTCGACCAGCCCGAAAAACCTGTGCCGCGCGACGTTGGATGCGCTGAATCGGCTGATGAGCCGCGAGGACATCGAGGAACTGCGGGGCGTGAAGCTCGCGGGGTAGTCAAGCATGAATATCACACAAGTCACACAACGCGCCGGCGCTCACAAGCGCAAGCGGCGCATCGGCAGAGGCCCGGGCAGCGGCTGCGGCAAGACGTCGGGTCGCGGGCACAAGGGCGCGGGGTCGCGCTCCGGCTGGTCCATGCGGGGGCTGGCGGAAGGCGGGGCGATGCCGACGTATCGCCGCCTGCCGAAGCGCGGGTTCAGCAATTTCAAGTTCCGCGTGGAGTACGCCGTGGTCAACGTCTCGGAGCTGGAGGCGGCGTTCCCCGCCGGCGCGAGCGTGGACGCGGACGCGCTGCTGGCAAGCGGCCTGGTGCGGCACCTGCGCCACCCGATCAAGATTCTGGGCACGGGCGAGTTGAAGAAGAAGTTGACGGTGACGGCGGCGAAGTTCAGCAAATCGGCGCAGCAGAAGATCGAGGCGGTCGGCGGGTCCATTAAGAGGTGCGGGTGCTGCTGCGATGCGGCGGACTGCACGACCGGACCGCAGGGGTGAAGGCGTGAACATTCTCCGAGCGTTCATCAATGTTTTCAAGATCCCGGAGTTGAGGAACAAGATCCTCTTCACCGTCGGTCTGCTCATGATCTACCGCGTGGGGTTCGTCATTCCCGTCCCGGGCGTGGACCAGAAGGCCATGTCGGGCATGGGCAACCTCGGCGGGCTGGCGGACTACTTTCAGCTTTTCACGGGCGGCAATCTGTCGCAGAGCACGATCTTCGGTCTGGGCATCATGCCGTACATCTCGGCGTCGATCATCTTTCAGTTGCTGATGCCCGTCATTCCCTCGCTGGAGCGGCTGTCGAAGGAAGGACAGTCGGGCATGAGGAAGATCAACGAATACCAGCGTTACGCCACCGTGGGCCTGTGCATGTTCCAAGCGCTGGTTTGGATGCGGTACCTGGCCGCGCAGAACTACATTTACCCGGATCTGCAGGGCGGGTTCTTCGGCATGACGTTTTCGTACTGCGCCATGTCGCTGATCGTGCTGACCAGCGGCACGTTGTTCATGATGTGGCTGGGTGAGCAGATTGACGAGTACGGCATCGGCAACGGCATCTCGCTGATCATCATGGCGGGCATTGTTTCGCGGATGCCCACGGCGCTGGGGTACATCTGGAACAACGCCACGGCTCAGTTCGGCAGCAGTGATTCGACGAAGATGGACCCGGCGAAGATTCTGTTCCTCTTGGTGGCGTTCGTGGGTGTCATTGCCGCGTCGATCCTGATTACGCAGGGTCAGCGCCGCATTCCGATTCAGCAGGCCAAACAGACGCGCGGTCGCCGCGTGTTCGGAGGTCAGCGCCAGTACCTGCCGCTGCGCGTCAACCACGGCGGGGTGATGCCGATCATTTTCGCCAGCACGCTGCTGATTTTCCCGCAGATGCTGCTGAGCGGGCTTTCGTCGGCGTTTCCCACGGTCCGCACGCTGCGGTACCTGACGGAATGGTTCCAAAGCGGGTCCTTCCCGTATATTGTGAGCTACGTCGCTTTGGTGTACTTTTTCGCGTACTTCTGGACGAGCGTGCAGTTTCGACCCAAGGACATGGCCAACAGCCTGCGCGACGGCGGGAGCTTCATTCCCGGCCTCCGGCCGGGCAAGCGCACCGCGGACTACCTGGATCGGGTCATGGCGAGGATCACCTACGTCGGCGCGGGTTTCCTGGCGTTGATTGCTCTGATCCCCACCTTGGTGGCGCAGCAGCTTAAGGTGCCCTTCATGGTGTCGGCGTTCCTGGGAGGGACAGGTTTGCTGATCGTGGTCAGCGTGGCGCTCGACCTGGTGCAGCGCATCGAGGCGAACTTGATCATGCGGAACTACCCGGGGTTCTTGGGCGGCTCGGGACCGATCCGCGGCGAGCGTGATACGTGACGCAGGCGACGGTCAGGGCGGCGGGCGGGCACCCGCAGGGCGGGCGCATCCCGGACGAGCGTGCCGAGCAGATCCCCGAGCCGGCGAGGGACATGGGACGTCAGGGCATCATCCTTAAGAGCGAACGCGAAATCGGGATGATGCGCCGGGCGGGGCTGCTGGTGAACAAGGTCCTGACGGAAGCGCGCAAGGTCACGCGACCCGGGGTGTCGACGGCGGACCTCAACGATCTGGCGGAGAAGATGATCGCCGAGGCCGGCGCCAAGGCGCTTTTCAAGGGCGTGGTGAACAAGGAGGCGAAGTACCCCTTTCCTGCGGCCCTGTGTACGAGCGTGAACGAGGCCGTGGTGCACGGGATTCCGAACCGGATCCCGTTGCGGGAGGGCGACATCGTCAGTCTGGACTGCGGCGTGCAGCTTGAAGGCTATTGCGGCGACGCGGCGCTGACGATCGCGGTGGGGGAGGTCAAACCAGAAGTGCAGCGGCTGATGCGCACGGCGCATGAGACGCTGCTTCTGGCGATCCGGGAGATCCGGCCGGGTCGGCGGTGGAGCGAGATCGCGCGGCAACTGCAGGCGAAGGTTGAATCGGCCAAGATGGGCGTGGTGCGCGACTTCGTGGGTCACGGCATCGGGCGCGGAATGCACGAGGAGCCGAAGGTCCCCAACTACTGGGACCGCAAGCGGAGGGACATGGACTTTCTGCTGGTTCCGCGGCTGGTGATCGCGGTGGAGCCGATGGTGAACCTCGGCACGCACGAGGTGTGCTACGCGGACAAGGACAAGTGGACGGTGCGGACGCGCGACGGCAAGCCGGCGGCCCATTACGAGCACACGGTTGCGGTGACGGAAACGGGTTGCGAGGTGCTGACGCTCGGCGAGGACGGTTCCGGCTGGTAGCGTGGAGCGGTTGCACCCCGCCAAGCGGGTGCGGAAGCGGTCGCGATGTCGCGGGAGCGGCGAAGCGGGCTTCGAGGTTGTCGGTAAAGGGGAGCGGTCATGAAAGTGCGGGCGAGCGTGCGACGCATCTGCGAAAACTGCAAGGTCATCAAGCGCCGCGGAGTGGTGCGGGTCATCTGCACCAATCCGCGCCACAAGCAGCGTCAAGGCTGAAAAGGAGAACGGCGGTGCCGCGTATTTCCGGTGTTGATATTCCGTCGGACAAGCGCATCGAATACGCGCTTCAGTACATTTTTGGCGTGGGTCATTACACGGCCCGGCTGGTGCTCAAGGAGGCCGGCATTGATCCGGCGCGGAAGGCGAAGGATCTGACCGAGGACGACGTGTCGCGCATCGCGACGATCCTCGACCGCGACCATCAGGTGGAAGGCCAGCTACGCCGGTCGGTTCAGAGCAACATCGCGCGGCTGCGGGACATCCGCTGCTATCGCGGCTGGCGGCATCGGGCGGGTCTGCCGGTTCGGGGTCAGCGAACGCGGACCAACGCGCGGACGCGCAAGGGGCCGCGCAAGACGGTGGCGGGCAAGAAGGGCGTGAAGGAGCTGGGTCGTGGCTAAACGAGCAGGCGGCAAAAAGAAGGTGCGACGCAGCGTGTCCCGCGGGATCGCGCACGTGAAGGCGTCGTTCAACAACACGCTGGTGACGATTACGGACGTCAGCGGAGAGGTTCTGTGCTGGTCGTCGGCCGGCACCGTGGGCTTCAAGGGGACGCGCAAGAGCACGCCGTTTGCCGCGCAGCGCGCGGCCGAGCGCGCCGCGCAAGCTGCCCGAAAGTACGGCATGAGCGAGGTTGAAGTCCGGGTGAAGGGACCGGGCGGCGGGCGCGAGTCGGCGATCACGGCGCTGCAAAGCGGCGGATTGCGGATTCAGTCCATCGAGGACGTGACGCCGCTGCCGCACAACGGCTGCCGCCCGAGGAAGCGGCGCCGGGTGTGACGATGAGGTGCAGTCGGCGGGCTGGAGCCTGGGGCCCCGCCGCTTGGAATGCGGACGACATGAGGCGCCGGGAGCGGGCGGGAGCGGCCGGCGGCGCTGGCTATTGTTGAGCAAGATTCAGGACACGCAGGAAACACGATGTCACGTTATCTGGGACCGGTGTGCCGACTGTGCCGGCGCGAGGGCATCAAGCTGATGCTCAAAGGCGTGCGGTGCGAGACGGCCAAGTGTGCGATGGAGAAGCAGTGGCGCAACAAGCCGCCGGGCATGCACGCCTGGCGTCGTCGCGCCGCGGGCAACTACGGAATGCGCCTGCGCGAGAAGCAGAAGGTGAAGCGCTACTACGGCGTGTTCGAGAAACAGTTCGCCATCTACTTCGCCATGGCGGAGAAGGGCAAGACCAACACCGGCGAGACGCTGCTCTCGCTGCTGGAGCGGCGGCTGGACAACGTCGTGTGGAAGCTGGGGTTTGCCGCGTCGCACAAGGCCAGCCGTCAACTGATCACGCACGGGCACATTTACGTGAACGGTCGGCGCGTGAACAAGCCGAGCTACTTGGTGCGTTCCGGCGACAAGGTCAGCGTCAAGCCGGCGGAACGCAGCCGCAAGCTGGTGGATCGCACGCTGGGCGACGGCGTGCCGCAGATGCAGGAGTGGCTGCAACTGGATCGCAACAACCTTGAGGGCACGGTGGTGTCGCTGCCAACGCGCGAGGATGTGCAGATTCCGGTCGAGGATCAGCTCATCATCGAGTTCTGCAGTCGTTAATCGTCCTTGCGGCAGTGGATTAGAAGGGCGGCGCGGGTCGCGCGACGCCGGGATTTCAGGAGGTTGACCCGATGCGCATCATGTGGCGCGGTTTCGAGTTGCCGGCTCGTCTGGCCAAGGACGACGCGGCGAGCACCGAAACGTACGGGAAATTCATCATTGAGCCGTTCGAGCGGGGCTTCGGCACGACGATCGGCAACTCCATGCGCCGGGTGCTGCTGTCCAGCCTCGAGGGCGCCGCGGTGCGCTCGGTCCGCATTCAGGGCGCGTCGCACGAGTTCTCCAGCATCGAGGGCGTGCTCGAGGACGTGACCGACATTGTGCTGAACGTCAAGCGGATCGTCGTGAAAGCAGACCTTGGGGAAGCCGTGGCGACCGTCCACGTCAGCCGCGAGAAAGCGGGGGAGATTCGCGCCGGCGACATTGAGTGCTCCGCGGGCATCGAAATCACCAATCCCGACCAGCTCATTTGCACGCTGACCTCGCACGTGTCGTTCAAGCTGGAAATGAAGATCGGGATGGGGCGCGGCTACGCGCCGGCGGACGACAATCGCAACGTGGACGCCGAGTTGGGGGCGATCGCGGTGGATTCGATCTACTCGCCCGTGCTTCGCGTGCGGTACCGCACCGAGGACACCCGCGTCGGCCAGCTCACGAATTACGATCGGCTCATTCTGGAGGTGTGGACGCGCGGCACGACCTCGCCGGAGCAGGCCGTGGTGGAAGCCGCGAAAATCCTGCGCAAGCACCTCAACCCGTTCGTGCAGTACGAGCTTCCCGGCTCGGACATGGTTTCGAGCGTGAAGCGTCCGGCGGTGGCGTCCACTCCGGTCAGTTCGGAACTGGCGGGCATTCTGGATCGCCCGCTGTCCACGCTCGAGCTTTCGGCGCGGGCGAGCAACTGTCTGGATTCAGCGCGCATCACGGTGATCCGGCAGTTGGTGTCGATGACCGAAACGGATCTGCTGAATCTGCGCAGCTTCGGCAAGACCTCCTTGACGGAAGTGAAGAAGCGCCTGCTGGACCTCGGCCTGAGTCTGGGTATGAGTACAACCGACACTCCCGCGCCACCGCCGCCGCCGCTGGGCAATCCGGTGATGAGTCGGCTGCCGACGGCGCATCTGCCCATGCGGGACCTGGGCGGGCAGGGCGCGGGATCGGGCGAAGAGCATCATGTGGCCGGCGACGTGGGCGTGACGTCCTGACGGAGGCGCGAGCGCGGGAGCGGTGACGGAGCGGTGACGGAGCGGTGACGGAGCGGGGCGGCGTTATCCTGCCGCGCGCCGATCGACGGGGCGTGGAGCGTTCGCCCTGATCGGGGCGGCGGGGCGTGCGGCGAGGCGGTTTGCTGAGAGAGTTGAGAGACCATGAGACATCGCGTTGCACATCGGAAATTCAACCGCACGAAGGAGCACCGTTCGGCGCTGCGCCGCAACATGGTGCAGAACCTCGTCGAGCACGGCAGCATCCGCACGACGCTTCCCAAGGCCAAGGACTTGCGGCCTTTCGTGGAGAAGATGATCACGCTGGCGAAGCGTGCCCACGCCGCGGGGAAGAAGCAGAATGCGCCCGCCAGCCTGCGGGCGCGCCGGCAACTGCACAAGCACCTCAGCGACCGCTCGATCGTCCCGGAAGCCCACCGCAGTGACTACGCCAACATGAGCGACGCGCACCGCCTTGCAACCCTGCAGTCCGCCAGCGGTCGCCGCTACCGCACCGGCGAGCCCAAGGGTCGGCTGGCGTTTACCGGCGAGTCCGTCCTGCACCGGCTGATCGAGGTGATTGCCCCGAAGTTCGCGGATCGGCCCGGCGGCTACACGCGGGTCATCAAGCTGGCGGACCGCCGCGTCGGCGACCACAGCCCGCTGGCGATCCTGCAACTGGTCGGGGATGAGACCGGTCCCGGCTCGCTCGCCAAGCCGAAGCGCAGCGCCCGCAAGCGCCGCACGGACGCCCGCTATGCCGCCGCGGTCAAGGTGGTCAAGGGCGCGGCCAAGGCGTAGCAGTCCGGCGTGCAGCCCGAAACCGGGCATGAGGAGCGTCACCCCCGCGCAGGCGGGGGTCCAGTCCGCTCCGCAAACGTGTCGGATTCGCGCCTCGTCTGAAACCGCCGGCTGGATTCCCGCCTTCGCGGGAATGACGGGCACTCCGTTCCACCACGGGCTGAGCGGCACTTCCGCGAATTCGCAGCGGTTCCCATGCCGACCCGTGCGCCAGACCGTTCCGTTCCTGCACGAAGCTGCTGCGCTGTGGAGTCGTCTCGGCGCGGCGTCCGCCTTCGGTGCTTTGCTCCGTGTTGGCCTCGCGGGTAAGGTGGCGTCCGGCTCCTGGAGATTGCCGCCATGCCAACCGATCCGACCTGCATTTTCTGTCGCATCGCCAAGGGTGAGATTCCCGCGGAGATTGTCTACCGCGACGAGTTCTGCGTCGCGTTTCTCGATGTGAATCCGCTGGCGCCGGGTCACCTGCTGGTGATTCCGGTGGATCATTACGCCCTGGTGACGCAGGCGCCGCCCGCGGTGATCGGGGCCCTTGCGTCCGTGGTTCCGCGCCTCGGGGCCGCGCTGATGCAGACTGCATCGGCGCCCGCGTTCAACCTGTTGCAGAACAACGGGAGCGATGCGGGTCAGGTTGTGCAGCACGTGCACTTTCATTTGATTCCGCGCCGGTCGGGCGACGGCCTGGGATATCGCTGGAACGCCGGCGCGTATCCGCAGGGGGCGGCGCGCGAGATGGGCGATTCATACCGGCGCTTCCTTCAGGCGGGTTGCTGAACTCGGCAAGCTGGAGGGCCGGCTCAGCGCGGAGGGCCAACCGTGCGCTGCGAGTTCGCGGGACGTCGCCGGCGCGAGCGGCGCTTTCATGTCCGAGTAGCCGTGCGAATTGAAGCCCGCAGATCGCTGCCGCCGCCATCGCGACTCAACCCGCGTAGAAGATGCGCCCGCAGGCCGAGCAGAATTGCAGGTCGTCCCGGCTGCGCAGGGAGCTGATGACTTCGAGCGTGACCTTGATGTGGCAACCGCCGCAGCAGTACTCCTCACGCTTGGGGTGGATCTTGACGACCTGCGCCATGGCCGCGCCTTCGTGCCGTTCGGCCACGCGGTCGAAGGTGATCAGGGCAGGGGCGGGGATGCCCTCGCAGGCGGCGAGCCGGCGCGCTTCCAGCGCCTGGCGCTGCGGCGCGGTCTTCTTCCGATACGCCGCCAGCGCTTCGTCTACGAGGCGGATGCGCTCCAAAACGGCCTGCCGTTCCTTTTCGACCTCTTCGCGCTGGGTGCGGAGCTGATCGGACTGCGCCAGGAGTTCCAGCGCGCGGCTTTCGCACTTGCCCTTGTCCACCTCTTCCGTGTTGAGGGAGGTGAGGATGGCGTTGTATTCCTTGTTCGTCTTGGTCTGTTTGAGCGCTTCGCGGTGCTTGGCGATGTTCTGCTCGCGGGTCTTCACCTCGAGCTCGCCAAGGGCAGCCGCGGATTTCGCGTCCCGCAGGGCAACATCGAGCTGCGCAGCGCGGGCGTCGATCTTCTCCAGCTCCTTGCGGTGCAGCGCGATGCGCTTCTCGCGGCTGACCTCCTCCTGCCTCAGCTCGAAGATTTCAAGCTGAACCTCCTGAAGCTTCAGGAGCGCTTCGATGATGCCGGGCATGTGTGGTTGGTGTCCTTTCAAATCCGCCGTGCGGCCCGCAGGCCACGGTCAGCCGCCATGCGGCGCATTATGCGTCGAAACAGAGCATGCGACAAGTCGCGCTGGCTTGGCGCCATTCGCCGCGGATGCGCGGCCGGCGTAAGATCAGGCGTTGCAGGGGCTTGAAGGCCAAGGCAGACCAGGCTCGTTCGGGCGCGCGGAGCGGGATGGTTCGCCGAAGCGCTGAGGCACATGCCATGACGTGGCTGAAGATCGGAACAATGCAACCTCTCGCATGGTGTGTCGCCTGTTTCCTGGCGGTCGGCGAAGCTCCCATCGGCGAATACGTGGGCGGCGTCGACGGCGACCGCGTTGCCCTGCGCCTGACCGAGTCACGCTTCACCTATGAATCGCGCGGCGGCGCGGGGCGGGCCTATCAGGGAACATGGACGGAAAACGACGGGCGCATCAATCTTGCGCCGGTTTACGATGAGGCGACGGAGCCGTTCCCGAAGATGCCGGTCGAATGGCGCGTCGTCGATTGGGGCGCGCGGCGCTATCTTGTTCCCGAAGGGAAGCTCATCCGGTTCTGCAATGCGATCAACTTCGGCGATGAACCGCGGCGGGAAGCGTCCGGGTTCGCGCTGCTGCGAACGGGGGACTGGGACAAGCCGGTCACCGGGATGCCCCAGCTTGCGCCGGAGTGGAAGGCGTTTCTGCTGGATCGACCGCTGACGGGGACGGTGGTGAACTTCGAGGAGGGCGGTTTCGCGAAGCTGAGCCTCGGGGGCAATCAGGGATTGAAAGCGGGCATGGCGCTGATCGCGCATGTGCGGGGCGAGGCGCGATGCTGTGAGCTGAAGGTGGTGTGCCCCTGCGAGGACAGCGCCCGCGTGGACATCGTGCGGCGGGAGGAATGCGGGATGACGGAGTTGTCCTGCGGCGACATCGTCATCGGCGATGAGGTTTCGACAAGCCGGTCCGTGCTGAACTGGCGCAAACGGACGGCCGGCGGGATTGAAATTGTCTTTGTGCCGGAGATGTCGCCCCTGCCGATAAGTTTCGAGGCGGGTGCGGAGCGGGGCGCGGCACCCGGCGCGGCGCAAGGTGCTGCACAGGGCGCGGCAGGAGGTGCGGCACAAGGCTCGGCGTCGGTGGCAGGGGGCGACGGGGCGGCGTTTGCGGCGGCGTGGCGTCAGGCGGCGCCGGTCGTGGCCGAAACCGTGACGGCGGAGGACATGTCGCGACTGTCCCGCTGGGCGCCGGAGGCGGGTCCGCAGGAGGCGCCGCCGAAATCGTGGTTCGGGTCCGTGGGGTTGGCGCCGATCGGCGCTGCGAAAGACGGGGACGGCGTCTACTTCGGGCATCCTGTCGAGCAGGGTGCAGTCCTTCCGGCCAGGCGTTCCGTTCACCGCAGACTGTGCATCACCGTCGAGTATGATTCGGCGGCCAAGTCCGTGCGCCGCGTGTATGTGACCATTCGAGGCTGGGTTGAAGAGTAGGCGAGCGCGAGGGGGGAGAAGGGGCGAGGACGGGAGCAGGCGTGGATTGACGGGCGATTTCGGATCGCAGGTTTCGGATTCGAGATTTCAGATTTCAGATTTCAGATTCCGGATTTCGAGTTCCTGGCGTTGGTCCTGCGACTTCGGATATGAGCTTGAGCCAGGCGCGAAGGAATACATGAGCAGCATCACCGTGAGTTCGTTGCAAGCCGGCGGCGTGCGTCGCATGGTGTGTCCAGAGCAGACGTGGCGCGACGCTCGAGGATGGGGGATGAACCCGCTGGTTGCGGCCGGCGTGGATGGAGGCGGTCCGGCGAGTCTGCACGTGGTGTCGGTCAAGCCCGGCGCGGTTCGCGGAAACCACGCGCATCCGGATTCAACGGAATGGATGCAGGTGTGCGGCGGGCCGGCGCAACTCGTGTGGACGTCACCCGATAATGCGACGCCGTGCTCGGAGTGGATCACCGCGGATGACCCGGCATTGTTTCTGATCCCGCCCGGGTGCGGGCACGCCGTGCGCAATCACGCTCCCTTCGACATCACGGTGGTGTCGTTCAGCAACGCCCGCAAACCGCTGCAAGTTCGCTGTGATCCGCCGCTGATCCCGGTTCAATAACACCGGCGATTTCAGCCTGCCCACCGCCCTGCACGCCCGCGTCCGATCAGACGTTGCCACCGCTGCTCGCCGATCGACGTTTACTCAGACGACTTCTCCGGACGCGATTCGTTACCGGTGCCGGGCCGCATCACGCGGTCAAAGCACATCGTAGGCCCCGACGATAGGTGGGCAGAGCCATGCAGGAACGCAGCGGTGTCAACGCTCGCCGAGGCGCGCGGCTTGCCCCGTGGCGAGCATCGCGCGGAGGAGAGCCTCGCGGCCCCGACAGGGGCTTCGCGGTTCGAGCTGGCAGGAGCATTCGTGATCGTCCGGGATATCCACATCACACGGCCCGCCGGGAGGACGCCGCCGGCCCGAACGACGGCGCCTGCCGGGCGCCTTCGACTCCGCTTCCGCAGGCCTCTGCCGGGACCGCGGCATTTCCTCGAGCACTACGCCATCGAGCGGGCGGCGTGCTTTAACCGCCCGCGTGAACTGTCGGTCGCGCTATTCGACGTGGACCGGTTCCATGAATTCAACGAGCTGCTCTCACCGCGCGCGGCGGATGAAGTGCTCGGCTGTGTGGCGGATGTGATCGCGGAGGTGACGCGGGACATCGGGCTGGTCGTGCGATATGAAGGCGATCGCTTCCTGTCGTCCTGGCCGGGCACGGGCGAAACGGCGGCGGTGGAACTGGCGGAGCGGATTCTGCTTGCGGCGCGCGCCTGTCCGGTCCTGGAGGCGACGGTGCATCGCCCGGTCGAGCTGCGTGTCGGGCTGGTGACGTGCGATCCGCGGGTGACCTCGTCGGCCCACGCCGTGCTCGAACGCGCGCGTGCGGCGCTGAGCCACTGTAAGCTGCATCAAGAGCAGCGGGTCACGGCGTGGTCCGCCATTCGTCAGTTGAGCGGCGCAGTGCCGGGGACGTCGCTTGATCCGCTCGATCAGGCGGCCGCGAGCTTCGGGCGAATTCGCGCGCAGCTTCACGAAATGGGGGAGCAGTCCACGCGGGCGCTGGTGGCGGCCGTGGAGGCGAAGGATCCGTTCACGAGCCGGCATTCGACCACGGTGGCGCAGCACGCGGACGCGCTGGGCCGGCGGCTGCGGCTCTCGCCGCGTCAGGGGATGGTGCTGCAGCAGGCGGCGGTTTTGCACGACGTGGGCAAGATCGGCGTGCCGGACGCCATTCTGACCAAGCCTGGACCGCTGACGGATGAGGAGTTCCTCGTGGTGCAGCGGCATCCGCGGACGGCGATGGATATCCTCGGGCATCTGCCCGGTCTGCGCGCGGCGCTGCCGCTGATCCTGCACCACCACGAACGCTTTGACGGTCAGGGCTACCCCGACGGGCTGGCCGGGGAGCGCATCCCGTTCGGCGCGCGGATCCTTGCCGTGGCGGACTCGATGGACGCGATGCTCTCGCGCCGCAGCTACAAAGACGCGTACAGCGTGGACCGGGTGATCGACGAGCTGCGCGCCGGCGCAGGCCGGCAGTTTGATCCCATCGTGGCGCGGGCGGGAGTGGAGCACCTGCGTCTGTCTGGCACGGCTTCACGCGCAGCAGGTGGCCAGGCGGTGTAGCCCAGGGGAGACGACATGCTCACGCCGAGTACGGCGAGAGCATGCCACCCTGGCGAGAGCACGCCACCCTGGCGAGAGCATGCCACCCTGCCGCTTTCCGCCGCGGGAGTGTCGCCGTGCCTTATTCGTGCCGCAGGGCGTCGATCGGGTGCAGGATGGCGGCCTTGAACGCGGGGACGATGCCGAAAAACACGCCCACCCCGGCTGAGAATCCCAGCGCCAGCGCGATCGACCACAGCGGCACTTTCACCGGAACCATGCTGGGGTGGAGTGAAGCCACGTAGCCGACGGCGTAGCCCAGCCCAATGCCGATGGCGCCGCCGAGCGTGCTGAGCACGACGGCCTCGGTGAGGAACTGGAGCAGGATGTCGCGCCGCCGCGCGCCGACGCTCTTGCGCAGCCCGATCTCGCGCGTCCGCTCGGTGACCGACACGAGCATCACGTTCATGATGCCGATGCCGCCCACCAGCAGTGAAATGCTGACGATGCCCGCCAGGACGCTCGTGGCGTAGAGCCGGATGGTGCCGAACTCCTTGAGGATCTGGTCCTGCTTGAAAATGCCGAAGTCGTTGGCCTCGCCCGGCTGAATGTCATGCCGCTGACGCAGGACGCGGACGATCTGCGCCTCGGCCTCGGCGACCTTCTTCTCCTCGACGGCTTCGACGTAAAACGCCATATAGTCGCGGAACATGGGGTACATCTTCACGCCGGTGGTCCAAGGCATGAGGATCTGGTCGTCCTGGTTCTCGCCCATGAAGCTGCCCTTGGTTTCAAGGATGCCGATGACGCGGAACCGCTGCCCGTCAAGGTGAATGAACTCGTTGAGGATGCCCTCGTCGGCTTCGAGCTTGCGCAGGGTCTCGCGCCCAATGACGCAAACCTGCGCGGCGTTTTCCACGTCCATCGCGCCAAAGAACCGCCCGACGTCGCAGTAGAAGTTGCGGATCGGCTGGAACTGCTCGGCCGCGCCGACGAGTTCGACGCCGTCGAGGCGCTCGCGCCCGTACTCGACGGCGGCACGCGTCCAGACAATGGGGGTCGTTCGCTGCACGGACGAACACAATTCGGTGACGGCCTGGACGTCTTGAATGTGCATCTCGGCCGGTCGGAGGCGCTCGCCGCGCGGTCCACGCTGCGACTCCGGGTAAACCACCATAAGGTTCGTGCCCAGCCCGCGCAGGAAGTTGGTGACGTATTCGCCAAATCCCTGCACGAAGGAAACGACCACGATGATGGAGGTGACGGCGATGATGATGCCCAGCACCGTCAGCAGCGAACGCACCTTGTTCGCCCAGATCTGCACAAAAGCGGTGAGGACGTTGTGCGCCAGCGCGGAAAGCTGACGGGGAACGAAGAACACGATTGAGCCGATGGCGCTGAGCATGGTAATTAAATGGCAAATGGCAAATGGCAAACAGTCAATATGGGAGTCCGTACGCCGCCGCAACGGGTCGCAGTGCGGTTTCCCGGCCGGAAACTCACCCCGGAGACCTGGTTGTGGTGAGGATAACTACAACGATGCTTTGGCATCATGAAACACACGCCAAGGTTTGCGTTCATATCAGGAGGACAGTTCCTATTGCGATTCCGCCACGGCCACGATGTTCGCGCGCGTATGAAAGTAGAGCGTCCCCCGGGCGATGGCCGGCGTGGACAAACATGATTCGCCGAGCTTTCCTGCGCCGAGCTTCTCGAATACGGGTCCGCTCTTGAGCACTATGACATCCCCGGATTCACTCGTGTAATAGACTTTGCCATCCGCAGCCACGGGAGAGGCGGTGAAGGCGGACGAGCTTTCGGCAATGCGCTCACGCCATTTCTGCTCGCCGGTGGCGGCGTCATAGGCGGCGACAATTCCGTTGTCCTTGCCCACATACAGGATGCCCTGATAGACGAGCGGCGTCTGCATGTAGCTGCCCCGCTGCGTCAGGAGCCAGGCCACGCTTGCATTCAGACCTCCTCCGGGCGGCGTGCTGATGTCGCCGGACGCACGGGTCTTGATGGCGAAGATGGGCTGCGGCGGATCTGTTGGATTAAGGGGCTGATGGTTGCTCGTCAGGAAGATCAGGTCGCCGGAAACGACGGGCGCGGGCACGGGAATGCCGCCGCCGCCGGACAGGCGCCACGTCTCCTTGCCGGTGGCGAGGTCATATCCGCCCATGTGCTTGCAGCCGTTGACCAGCACGCGCGCTTCGGCGCCTTGGCCGTAGGCGGTGGGCGTGCCCCAGCCCGGCACGTCATCGCGCGCCACGCGCCACAGCTCCTTGCCGCTCTCCACGTCCAACGCCGCAAGAAACGGGTCTTTCTTGACGTCGGCCTGCACGATCACTTTGCCCTCGTGGATAATGGGCGAGCTGGCGAAACCCCATTGCAGTTCGAGCGCGTTGTATGGACCGACGTCGAGGATGCCCAGGTCCTTCTGCCAGAGAAGCTTGCCATCAAAGTCGTAGCAATACAATCCTTCCGAGCCGAACAGCGCGACAACGTGGCGGCCGTCCGTGGCGGGCGTGGAGTTGCAGTGCGTGGCTTTCGTATGGCGCTTGACCTTGGGAACGCCCGTGTGCGCCGTCCGCTCCCAGACCATGCTCCCGGTATTCCTGTCGAGCGCGTACACCTTGAACGCATGCTCCACCATGTCGTCGGCCGAGTCGCCGGCGCCATACAGGCCGATCTTCAGCTCCGGCTCCTTGCCGGTGGCAACGGCGGTGGTGATAAAGAGGCGGTCGCCCCAGACGATGGGAGAAGCGTGCGACAGTCCGGGGATCGGCGTTTTCCAGCGGATGTTCTGACCCGCGGCGGCGTCCCATGCGACGGGTGTGCGATGGCCGTCGGCGACGCCGGAGGCGCCGGCTCCGCGAAACTGCGGCCAGGTCCACTCCGTCGGAACGCCGAACTGCCGGGCCTGTCCCGCTCGGGCGAGCGATGCACAAGCAATAATGCTGATAATCCGTATTGTGGTCATTGGGTTCCTTGCGACATTCCGTTCACACGTCAGCGCGAGTGCGGATTTGTTGTATCCACGTCCACCATTCCGTCTTTCAGCCGGATCACCCGTTTGCAATGCTTGGCGATATCATCCTCATGCGTGACAATAATGATGGTCTGCCCCTCGCGATGGAGCTGGTCGAAGACGGCCATGATTTCCTCGCCCGTCTGGCTATCGAGGTTTCCGGTCGGCTCGTCGGCGAGGATGATGTCCGGCTCCTGCGCGAGCGCGCGGGCGATGGCGACGCGCTGCTTCTGACCGCCGGAAAGCTGGTTGGGGTGATGCAGGGCGCGATCCAGCAGACCGACGCGGCGCAAGGCCTCGATGGCGCGCTGTCGGCGCTTGCGCGCGTGGCTGTACACCAGCGGCAGCTCGACGTTCTTCAGCGCCGTGGTCCGCGGCAGCAGTTCGAAAGACTGAAAGACGAAACCGATGCGCAGGCTGCGGATGGCCGCGAGCTTGCTCTGGGAGAGCCGCGCGACATCGACGCCGCCGATGCGGTACTCGCCGCGCGTGGGCACGTCGAGGCAGCCGAGGATGTTGAGCATCGTGCTCTTGCCGCTTCCGGAGGCGCCCATGATGGCGACGTACTCGTTCTCGCGGATGGTAAGCGTCACGCCGCGCAGGGCGCGGATCAGCTCCGTGCCGACGCGGTAGGTCTTGTGCACGTCGAGCAGTTCGATGACCGGCGCAGCGTGCGTCGCGGCGGGAGCAGGCGGAGCAAGTTCTCCCGGAGCAGGCAGCACCGCTCCCAAGCCTTCCGCAGCGGCGGGCATAGCCCGCCCTACGCCAACGGCACCCGAATCAGTGGGCGCACCTCGCGCCGCGGCTTCGGGCATCGCGGCTTCGGGCATCGCCGAGTCGGGCATCGCGGCGCCGGCGGCGTGATCGGTCGTGGCCGGCGGGGTCATGGCGACGGCGCTCCATCCGTTGAAGACGCGACCTTTTCCTCGGCGCCCACCGCCGCATCCGCCCCGTTGTCGTTGGCGTTGCCGTTGGCATTCGCGTTGGCGTTCGCATCAGGCCCCGACGCGCTCTTTTCCTTCTCGTCCTTCTTCGCGCCGGTCTTGCTCTTGTCCTCCTCCTCCTTCTTCACCGGGGAGTCGTGCTTGAGCTGATCGAGGCTGCGAAACGGGCCGACGACAACGGCATCTTCCGCCTTAAGCCCGGAGGTGATCTCCACGCTGGTCTCGTCGCTGATGCCCGTGCGCACGAGCTTGGCCTGCGAGCGGTCGCGCACGTTGCAGAAGACGACCTTCATGTACTCGGCCTGGCGGCGCTTTTCGGAAGAGGTCGTCACCTCGGCGTTTTTCGCGGACTCGGCGTCGAACTCCTCAAGGAGCTTGGCGGGCAGGTCCTTGCGCTTACGCTGCACGACGGCCTGGACGGGGATGGTCAGGGCGTCGTCGCGGCGCTGCACTTCGATCTCGACGTTGGCGTTCATGCCGGGCTTGATGCGCTCCTCCGGCGAATCGACGAGGATGAGCGTCTCAAACGTGACCACGTCGCGCCCCGTGGCGCGCGTGCCCTTGGAGGCGACGCGATACACCTGTCCCGAGACGCCCTTGTACATGTCGGATTGGAGAAAGATCTTGGCAGGCTGGCCCTGTTTGACGCTCGGCACGTCGGACTCGTCCACGCGGCAGCGGACCTGCATTTTGGACAGGTCGCTGATCACCATGATGCGCGTGCCGGGGTTGTTCATCGTGCCGGTGATGACCACCTCGCCCGCCTTGGCGAAACGCTGCGCGACCAGGCCGTCAATGGGCGAGGTGATGACCGTCTTGGCAAGGTCCTCCTTGGCCGCCTCGAGCAGCGACTCCGCTTCGATCAGCTCCTGTTTGCGGATCTCCAGCGCCGCCTTCGCACGCACCGCGGTCGTGCGGTAGTCGGCCAGCTCCAGCGCCGAGGTGGCGTCGGATTCGGACAGGCTGATCTGATGCTTGAGGTCGCGGTCGGCTTTCTCGTGGTCGGCCTCGCCCTGGAGGATGGCGGCCTTGAGCTTCTCCACGTTGGCCTGTGCCTGGCGAAGGCGAGCGCGGTAGTCGGCGTCGTCGAGCCGGCTGAGCAGGTCGCCTTTCTTGACGAGGTCGCCCTCCTCGACAGGCATTTCGATGATCTTGGCCACGACTTCGGCGCTGATGTCCACCTCAAGGAAGGCCTCGACCTCGCCCGGCGCCTGGACGGTCTTGACGATGTCGCGCTGCACGGGCTTGGCGCACTGCACCTCGACGGGCATTTCGCCGGCGACGTTCAACATGCTCTTGCCCGACTCGTCGCGCGTGTAGCGGTTCAGGGCATACAGTCCGCCGACGATGGCGCCCAGAATCACGATGCCGATCAATGTTCGCATGAATGCCTCCGCTCAGCGCCGTCTTGGACGCTGCGCGATCTCCGCCTTCTCTTGGCCTGCCGGTTGCCTCACAAATCGCACTGGTTGGAAACCTGTGCTACAGCCCACCGGTTGGAAACCGGTGCCACACGTTCAACCTGCACAGGTTGGAAACCTGTGCCGCAGCCCACCGGTTGGAAACCGGTGCCACACGTTCAACCTGCACAGGTTGGAAACCTGTGCTGCAGCCCACCGGTTGAAAACCGGTGCCACACGTTCAACCTGCACAGGTTGGAAACCTGTGCTCCGGATCACCGGTCGGAAACCGGTGCCACACATTCATCCTGCACAGGTTGGAAACCTCTGCTACAGCCCACCGGTTGGAAACCGGTGCCACACGTTCAACCTGCACAGGTTGGAAACCTGTGCTACAGATCACCGGTTGGAAACCGGTGCCACACTGCACAGGCTGGAAACCTGTGCCCTCCCTGGTTCCCCGGGCGACCTCCTACTTGGCGCCGGCCGACATCTGCATCGCCATCGCGCCCATCACGCGCATCCCCGCGCCGACGAAGATCATCAGCAGACAGCTTGTCCACAGCAGCCAGCCCTTCAGTTGACCCGTCACTTTCAGTCCGACGATCACGACGACCCAAAACCACAGCGCGAACGGGTCCAGCGCGGCCAGCAGCCCTCCCAGCGCCGCCACGGCCATGTCCGCCATGGCGTTCCCCAGATGAATGGGACGGGTGATCGCGCCGAGCGTGAGGTCCACGTTGAGCGTGTGGTAGCGCAGCATAAGCGCCAGCGTGACCGCGCCCTTGAGCAGGTCGATGAACCCGGCGTAGGTCAGGATGGTCATCAGCGTGTTCCACTCGGGCTTGCGCCCGCACAGTGCGACCAGCCCATAGAACACGGCGCCGAGCAGCAGAATCGCCGCCAGCGTGCCCAGCGGCGCCATCACCACAACCTGAAGCCGGGTCATCAGTCGCAGAAACTGGCCCTGTTTGTCGAGGTCCTCCAGAGCCTTGCGGAGCTGCGGCTTCTCCACCACGTCCACCTGGAGCTTTTCGAACTCAGCCTTCTGCTTTTCGATCAGCTCCTGAACCTGGCGGTCGATCAGGCCTGATTCGATGGTCGCGTAGCCGAGCAGGGTGACGCCGCACAGCAGGACCACGAGCGGCCAGAGGTAGGCGTTGACGTCCTCGACGCGCGCGAAGAGCTTTCCCGGCGCGAAGAACGCCAGGGGGATATCCCGCAAACCCACGGTCCGCCGATGCGGCCGCAGGAACTCGTTGGCAGCGCTGGCGATCAACCCCACACACCTTTCGCCCGCCCGTTCCACCCGTCGGACGAGCGCGATTATAGAGGAGTTCGCTCGTGGAGCGCGGGGATCGCCGGGGAGGTACAGTTTTCGACAGCGCAGGCGCGATCCCTGACAGGCAGCGACAGACCTCGGCAGACGCGCAGGGGGCAGCGGCGCAGCGGGGCGGTTGAGGCGGAGTTGCCTGGTCAGAAGGAAGGGGGGCGATAATGTCGGCGACTCGCGGTCGCCGCGATGCCGCGCCCGGGCAACGATTCAAGCTGGTGTCTTCCCGACGTTTCTTGCTCCAGGGGCATGGAATGGGTTCAATGACCGCGGGAGCGGAGGAGCATGAACGAAGCGAGCCGCCCATGGGCGGAACAAGCGCGCTATGATCTGGAAACCGCGGGCGCGATGCTCAGCTCGGGGCGCTAATTGTACGGAGTCTTCTGCTGTCAACAGGCGGTCGAAAAGGCGCTGAAGGCCTTGATTGTGGAGCGGACCGGCGAGATGCCGCCGCGGCTGCACAACTTGCCGAGGTTGGCGGAAGAGGCCGGCATTGACATCGACGAATGCGGGTTGACTTTCTTGTCGCGATTGACGGGCTTTTACATTCAGACGCGTTACCCCGATGATCTTCAGCGGTTGTCGTCCTCGGCGACGGAAGCTTCAGCCACGAGCGTACTGAAGGAGACGGGCAAGACCACCCAGTGGTTGCTTTCCATGCTGACATGGTGCGCCGGGCGGAATCCGTCGTGCAAGTGCTCTCGGGCCTGGGCGCCGTGCGCGCCGCGTTCTTGTTCGGATCGCACGTCAGCGGGCATTCTGATAAGTGGAGCGACATCGATGTCGCCGTCTTCATGGATGAGGCGGCAACCTGGGATATGGAGCGCCGAGCCCAGGTGATGGCACGGGTCATGCGCGAAGTCGGCTATGACGTTGAAACCCACCTCTTCTCGACAGAGGCATTGGCGACGGCTCCTCGCGGGAGCTTTGCGGCGTATGTCAAGCAGCATGGCGTGCCCATCGAGCTGAGCGGCTGACCGCACCTCGCACGCGGGCTTTGGACCTTTTCATGCGTCCCTGCTCGGGCCTCAACAACGTGGACCACCTCGGTTCTGACATGACCAGGCGCGAAGGCGTGGTGCTCGCTGAAAGCTCCCCCCTCGGGTACTTCGATCAGTGCCCTGAGACGCTCAAGCTTCGGCTCGCCGAGCTGAAACAGCCCGCGTTTCGCGCGTCCCAGCTCTTCGAGTGGGTCTATCAAAAGGGCGCCGAGTCCTACGATGCGATGACCAACCTGCCGCAGCGTCTGCGCGCGGAGCTGGCGGCGGAGTTGCCGATCTACCGGTCCACCGTGGCCGCGCGGCAGGAATCACGCGACGGCACGGTCAAGCTGCTGCTGCAGTGGCCCGACGCGGCGACCAGCGAGTGCGTCCTGATCCCCGACGAGGACCGCCGCACCGCCTGCATCTCGACGCAGGTGGGCTGCCCGGTGAAGTGCGTCTTCTGCGCCAGCGGCATCGGCGGGTTGCAGCGGCAGCTTTCCAGCGGCGAGATCGTTGAGCAGGCCATGCGCGTCCGGGCGTTGTGCGAGCCGGACGCGCGGCTGTCGAACATCGTCTTCATGGGGCTGGGCGAGCCGCTGGCGAATTACGAGGCGACGGTGGCGGCCGTGCGGGCGATCAACGCGCCGTGGGGCATGGGCATCGGCGCGCGCAAGATCACCGTCAGCACCGTCGGCGTCCCGAAGAACATCCTCCGCCTGGCCGGGGAAGGCTTGCAGATCACGCTGGCGATTTCGCTGCACGCGCCGAACGACGAGTTGCGGCGCCGCATCATTCCGTGGGCGGAAGTCATCGGGATCGAGGACTTGGTGGAGTCGGCGAACGCCTACTTCGCGCAGACCGGGCGGGAAGTCACGCTGGAGTACATCCTGCTGGGCGGGGTGAACGATCAGGAGGCGCACGCGCGGGAGCTGATCCGCGTGGCGAAGCGGATGCGCAGCAACGTGAACCTCATCCGTTACAACGCCGTGCAAGGGCTGCCGTGGAAGGGACCGACGCCGGAGGACGCGGGGCGGTTTATGGACGCCCTTCGCGCGGCCGGCGTGAACACGCACATGCGCCGCAGCCGCGGCCTGGACATCGACGCGGCGTGCGGGCAGTTGCGCCGTCGGACGACGACGGAGCTGAATGTGAGAAACCGAGGCGCGCCGCCGCCGACGCCTTGACCGCGAAGTTCTCGCTCCGATCGTGGCCAGCTCTGCGGTTCCACCGGGGCTTACGCCTGCCCAAATTCCAGAAAGGCCGTCCCGCCCTGACTTGGCTCGCCGGTCAAAAAAACGGGAATCCGCCGCCGGCGATACTCGAAGCCAAGCAAGGCCCGCCGTTGCCCGATATCCCGTATAGCGCCTGACCGCGGTAACATCCGCGGGACACGGGCTGGAGAGGCTGCATGAACAAGGTGACCACCGGCGGCGGCTGGCCGGCGATTCGTTATGCGTGGCGGCTGGCGCGTCGCGTCGGAGGACTTCGCAAGCTCTACCAGGCGCTGCGCACGCGCAATGCCTGCAAGACCTGCGCCCTCGGCATGGGCGGGCAACTCGGCGGCATGACCGATGAGTCCGGGCGCTTCCCGGAAGTCTGCAAGAAGTCCATGCAGGCCATGGCCGCCGACATGCAGGGGCAGATCGAGCCGCGCTTCTTCGATCGCTTCACCTTCGACGAGCTGCGCGCCCTCTCACCGCGCGAGCTGGAGCACATGGGGCGGCTGGCCTGCCCCGTGTATGCGGGGCCGCAGGACGACCGTTATCGCGCCATCGGCTGGGACGACGCCGTCGAGCGCTGTGCCGCCAACCTCAAGCGCTCCTCGCCCGACGAGAACTTTTTCTACTTCAGCGGTCGATCCTCCAACGAAGCCGGCTTCCTGCTCCAACTCTTCGCCCGCGTGTACGGAACCAATAACGTCAACAACTGCTCGTATTACTGCCACCAGGCGAGCGGCGTGGGGCTGTCCAGCGCGTTCGGCAGCGGCACGGCCACGATCGAGCTGGAGGATCTTCGCCACTGTGATCTGCTGTTTCTGATCGGCGGCAATCCGGCATCGAACCATCCGCGGCTGATGCGCCAGCTTGTCGAGCTTCGCCGGCGCGGCGGGCAAGTCATCGTGATCAATCCGCTGATCGAGACAGGGCTGATCAACTTCAGCGTGCCGTCGGATTGGCGCAGCCTGCTGTTCGGCTCGAAGATCACCGACCTGTATATTCAGCCCCATGCGGGCGGGGACGTCGCGCTGCTGGTCGGCATCGCCAAGCGCATCGACGAAATCGGCGCGGTCCACGACGGCTTCGTTTCCACCTGCGCCGAGGGTTTCCATGCGGTCATCGAGCACGCGCGCCGCACATCATGGGAGCACATCGAGCGCGACAGCGGCGTCGATTTCGACACCATCGACCGCGCCGCGCGGATGTATGCCCGCTCGCAGGCCTCGGTATTCGCATGGACGATGGGCATCACGCACCACCTGCACGGCGTGGACAACGTGCGCGCGATCGCCAACCTCGCGATGCTGCGCGGCATGGTGGGCCGGCCGCACGCGGGCCTGCTGCCCATTCGCGGGCACAGCAACGTGCAAGGCATCGGCTCCGTCGGCGTCACGCCGAAGCTCAAGGACGCCGTGCTGGCCCGGCTGGAAAGCCATTTCGGCGTGAAGGCGCCGCTTAAGCCCGGCATGGACACGCTGGCCTGCCTCGAAGCCGTGCAGCGCGGAGACCTGAAGCACGCATGGTGCCTCGGCGGCAACCTCTTCGGCAGCAATCCCGACTCGCAGTGGACCACCGCCGCGTTCCGCAGGCTCGACAGCGTGGTGTACCTCAATACGACGCTGAACACCGGTCACGCATGGGGAAGGGCGAAGGAGACGCTGATCCTGCCGGTCAAGGCGCGCGACGAGGAATCGCAGCCCACCACGCAGGAGTCCATGTTCAACTACGTCCGCCTCAGCGAAGGCGGGCCGGCGCGCCTCGACGGCCCGCGCGGGGAGGTGGAGGTCATTGCCGCCGTCGCCCGCGCCGTACTCGGCGACGACGGACCGGTGGACTGGGCGTCGATGCTCGAGCACCGCACCATCCGTCAGGCCATCGGGCGGATCATTCCCGGCTACGAGGACATCGCCCGCATCGACGAGACCGGCCGGGAGTTTCAGGTGGCGGGGCGCACCTTTCACGCGCCGAAGTTCGCCACCTCCAGCGGCAAGGCGAAGTTTCATGTGACGCCGCTGCCCGACCCCGCGCTGGACGACGGCGAGCTGCGCCTCATCACCCTGCGCAGCGAAGGGCAATTCAACACCGTCGTGTACGACGAGGACGACCTGTATCGAGGCATGGAGCGGCGCGACGTGATTCTGATGAACGAAGCCGACATCGCCGCGCGCGGGCTGCGGGCTGACCAGATCGTCGCCGTGCGCAGCGGCGTGGGGGTGATGCGGGTGCGCGTGCGACCGTTTGCGATTCGCGCCGGCAACGCGGCGATGTACTACCCGGAAGCCAACGTGCTCGTCCCCCGCGCGGCCGACCCTCTGTCGCGCACGCCGGCGTTCAAGTCCGTGCCGATCCGGGTGGCGCCGGTCTCCGCCGGATTCGCGGCGGATGACGACGGGGAGGCCGCGCTCCATGCCGACGCGCCCGGCACGCTGAATGTCGAACTCGTTCCGCTCCGGCTTCCAGCCCGCGGCGTTGCGCCTGTCGCATCAACGTAGCGGCGGTAGAGTGCGTCGTTGAGCGCGCCATGTTGGCTACGGGTTGCCCGGCTCGCTTCGTGAAGGGCCTTCACCCGCGGGCCAGGCCTTCGCCACCGTGGCCTTGACGATCGACTCGTCGAAGTAGTTCACCTCCATGCCCCCGTCCACCACAATGCCCTGCGCGTTGATGCCGCTGGACCGCTCGGAAAGGAGGAACAGGACCGCATCGGCGACCTCCTCCGTGCGCACGGCCCGCTTGCGCAGGGTCCCCTGCTCCGCGTAGAGGTAGTAATCGAGGTAATCCGGGATGCCGGCGGAGGCGCTGGTCTTCAGCAGCCCTGCGCGAACGGCGTTGAACCGCACATTCGAGAAGCGGCTGAACGACTTCGCCAGGAAGCAGAGCGCCGAGTCCAGCGCCGCCTTCGCCGGAGCCATGTACCCGTAAGGCTCGGCGGCCATGCGCGTCGTCGAGATGGAAATCGTCACCACGCCGGCGTCATTGCTGAGGACGGGCTTCAGTGCATTGGACAGCGCAATCAGCGAGTAGCACGTCACATCCACGGCCTGAAGGAAGTCCTTGCGCGAGACCTCGTGGAACTTGCCGGAGAAGCCCTCGTAATTGGCGAAGGCGATGGAGTGCACGAAGCCGTCGAGGGCGATGCGCCGATGCGCGATCTCCCCGGCGAGGCGGTCGATCTGCTTTTGCTCCTGCACGTCACAGACGAATATTTCGCGGTCCGGCAGCAGCTTCCGCAGTCCGTCGCGCCGCGCGTCGGAGCGAACGCTGTAAAGGACCGTCGCCCCTTGCTCCTCCAGCCGGCGGGCTACGTGATACGCCACGCTCTTGCGGTTGGCGACGCCGAGGACGAGAAAGGTCCTGCCGGTGAGGTTGAGGAAACTCACGATGCACTTCGCTCCGAAATCGGGAGTTGTGTGAGGTGCGCCTGCGTCACGGCGAATTTGCAGCGCAGCGCCGTTTCGCCGCCAACGGTCACCTTGCCGGTCATGAAAAACGCGCCGCCCATCTCCTCGTCCAGCGACGCCACGACGGTCAGCACGTCGCCGGGGCGGACGGCGCGCTTGAACTTGGCTTCAAGGATGCGCGTGACGACGGGAACCGTCGAGCCGGCGGTTTGAGTTGCCCCCAAGACTGCGTCCCTGGACGCGCCCGGCGTCTCATGGGCGTGAGAGATCGGGATGCCCTCGCTGGCGCTGCGGGTTCTGATTTCGCGGCTGCGATATCCCATCAGCACGGCGCCTGCCTGGAGGCAGCATTCGCAGAGCAGAACGCCGGGCATCACTGGCGCGCCGGGGAAGTGGCCCGTAAACCAGGCGCTCGCCGGATCGGCGCGGAAGACGGTCTGGATCGCGTCCATGCCGAACTCGATCACCTCATCCACAAAGAGGAATGGCGGGCGATGAGGAAGCATGTCCAGCCACACCGGTCGTTCCATTCCATCTCTCGACATTTCTTGCTCACCACAATTTCACAAGAGGAGTGTCAGGCCGAATTGGGCAAAGTGACGATCGTGCCCGAACACGGATTGAAGACCCCGCTCGCGGCAAGCCATCATGGACGAGCAATCCACGAAAGACCACTCTTTGTCCTGGTGCCGAAAATGGAACTCCAGCACGGCGTCAAACGTAGAGTACGACGCCGAGAGCACGACGGCGCGATTCGAGGAGCGGATACGGTTGACGACACGGATGGCCGCGCTCCTGAGCACTTGACGCGCACAGCCGTTCAAGAACTCCGCGAGCACCCATTCGCTGCTCACGAACGTCACGCCATCTCGAAGCAAGTCGTCATGGGCAGCCTTGGCGCCTGAGTGAAGCGCGTCTGAGCGGTTCACGAGAGCCAGCAGTGCGGAAGTATCCACAAATACTTCGTGCGGCTTCATGAATCGGACCGTTTCGCAACGCCGTAAAGATAGTGGTCATGCTGCGCCGCCAGATCAGTAATGCCTGTATCTACGGCTTCATCGCAGATCCCATCCAACGGATCCCGCGACGCGCCGACAGGTTGCACCTCGACGCAGGTGCCATCTGGAATGGACGCTCCCGGTTCCAATTCCACTCGGCCGTTCCTGATGATTCCCTGATATACCATGAGCCGGCTCCCACAACAGACTCGTTCGAACACGGATGCTGATAAGCTTCCCGCCGCCTTGGACCCCGTGTTCACATTATACCATGACCCGCCGCTCGGCGTCTCGCGCGTTGAGAAATCCGTCCACCTCGTTGGCTACGATCACGCCGTAATTGATCGTTCCCAGCCAGCCGGACATAATGATGCCGACGGACCCGGTGTGGAAGAGGCCCGGCACGCGTTTCGGCAAGTCCATGCTGACCTTCAGCCCCTCGAACTTCGTGCCGAACGTCGCGCCCAGCATGTGCTGCGTGTAATGCGCGAACGTCCGCGGCGTGGCGGCCTCGACGTGGTCGATCTTGCCCCGGATGTCCGGCAGGTACTTCTCGAGCGCGTCGATCGTGGTGTCGATGAGCCGCTGCTTGTCGCGGTTGTAGCTTTCCTCGTCCTGGTCCGCCCATTCGTGCCAGTTGGCGTTGGTCGAGGAGACAATGGCATACCGCGGCGGCGCGGCCGGGCGCGTGTCGGGATAATACAGTGAGAAGGTGCGGCTGGTGATGTTTTTGGAGCACATGGCCTGGAAATCAAACTCCGGCCAGGTCGAGGTGAAGAGGAGGTCGCCGATATGAGGAATCGACTCGCCCTTGCGGACGGACATATAGACCTGGCAACTGCTGTTGGCCAGGCGCACGCGCCGGGCTTCATCATAGTAGTCGGGATCCACGTGGTCCGGTCCTACAAGCTTGAGCACCGTCGTCTTCAGGTTGGCATTGGAAACAACGGTGGCGGCGTGAATCGTGCGTCCCTCCGCCACGACGCCCGCCGCGCGCCCGCCCTCTACCAGAATTCGCTCCACCTGCACCTGCTGCCGCAAATCCACACCATTGGCTTTCAGCTCGGTCTTCATCTTGAAGATGAGGTCGTCCGTCCCGCCCTGGTAGATGTAGACGCCCTTGCTCATGAAATTGGAAAACACAATCCCATAGCTGATGGCCGGGTCGTCGAGCGTGGAGCCGTTGGCATAGTTGATCGGCTCCATCAGCAGCCGCCAGACGTCCGTGCGCCCGGGGAAGAACTGCTCGAAGAGCTGCCGCGTGGTCATGGACTGATCATCATAGAAGTCCATGCCGCGTGCCGTGTCAAAAAACCGCTCAACGGTTTCCGGCGCCACGCCGAATTGGGTTGTGAGAATGCGCGTGAAATCCGCCCGGTCGAAGGTCGTCTCCAACTGAAATTGCGGATTGTCAAATCGGATGCCCTTGAGCTGGCGGATGTTGGAAGCGATCTCCGCGGTCCAGTACCGCCGGCAGCTCTTGATCATACCGATCGGAAAACCGTGCAGCGAAATGTCGAAGATGTGTCCGCCGGGCCGGCGGAACCACGTGGCCATGCCGCCGAAATTGTAATGCTGCTCCAGCAGCAGCACGCCGCGCCCCGCTTTCGCTAATACATTGGCGCATGTCAGCCCCGCCAGGCCTGAGCCGATGACGATGACGTCGTAGGAATCGCGAATGTCTTTCAGGCGGTTCTTGGACATGTTCACGTCGCTGTCAGCCGCGAATCAGTCGGGAAGTTGCGTTTACGATCCATCGAACAGATCCAGAGCACAGCCGACCTCGGACTCATCCTGGGGGTCGTCACACACCACAACATCGGGCCACGCATCGACCCAGCCATTGCACGTTCCGCCGTCCCGGAAATACTCATACCCAAGAAACTCCCCGCAGGCCGCGTCATAGTAGAGCGTGGCGAATGTCAGACCGCCATTGTCCTCCACCATGTAACGGACTTTCCCGCCGGAGCAATTGCCGACACTCCATACTCCCATCAACGAGGATCCGGCATCGCACCCCTGCTGGATCACCGCTTGAGCCGTTGGGATATCATGGAAGCGCTCTCCATCCCCGAGCCATCCCCTGTACCCCTGAAGCGTAGGGTCATCGTCGGGAATCATGCACCGCACTGACAAAAGCTCCTCGACTCGCGTTCCACCGTCCTCGATCAAGTCCCCGCAGCCGGCCGTGGCCGCGATGGCGACGGAAGTGACATACAGAACCTTTCCGCGATTCATGATGTCATTCCTTTGGAGTGCCCTGTCGAGGGTGCCAGTGACGCAGCCGACGCCCGGCTCGACATCAACGAGCCTCGTCCTCCGCTTCAATCGCCTTCACGAGCTTCCTGAAGGTGGCACGCAGCTCACTGTTGAGCTCCCTTGCAAAGGTCTTCGATAGCCTGCGACACCGAGTCAGCCCGATGACATCGTAAGCGTCGTGAATGTGCTGAAGTCGATCCTTGGACATGGCTCCCCGCTCCCCGCCCCGTTGCCCTGACTCTACTTCGTGAGTTCACCCTCGCCGATGGGGTGAGCCCGGCCCCAGAAGCGTGCCAGCAAGGGGTCGCCGGCGATGATCGCCTCCGTCCTGCGCCGCTGTTCCTCCTGCGACAGCCCGGCAAACTCCCGGGCGAGCCGTTCCTGGATATCATACTTCATGCGCACACAATCGAATTCCTTAGGTTTCATGTCTCTATGATTTCCGGCGGGCTGTGAATGGGAATCTGCGCGTATCCTCTGAGCATGTTCACGGCGTGGAATCCACGAATCTTGTCGAAGTGCACAATGTGCTTGAAGTTCCAACTCACAATCAAATCAACGCCTGCCACCGAAGCGTAGGCGATGTGCTCCGCATCAGCCTGCGATCCGAGGCTCAGCACACCGGCTTCCAGGTAAGCCTCACGAAGCGACTCGGCCTGCTCAGAAACGGCCAGCACTTCCACAGCTTGATCGGGGAGTTCGGCCAACAGGTTGCGGACTCTTTCAGGCGCGAAAGCCAACTCCCTCAGGGTCGTCGGCGAGAGCACGACCCGGAACCTCCCGCTCTTGACCTCCGTGAAGAGTCTTCGGCTGGAATCCTGGAACTCGGGATCGAAAAACCCACCGAACACCGAAGTATCCGCGTACAGGCGCAGCAAGCGATGCATCCCCTAAACACCTCCAATCCCCCGACGCACCCCAGGAATCGCAGCACTTCAACGCAAGGTCGGCGACGCCCTCAAACCAGTCAACTCCGGCGTCCTGCTTCTCGCGCGACCGCACTCACCAGCTTTCGAAAAGTCGATCGGAGGTCCTTGTCCAGGTTCTTTGTAAACTCTGCCGTCAGTTTGCGACATCGAATAAGCCCGATCACATCGGCCAAGTCGATCGCTCGCGTGAGTCTCTCCGTGCCGCTGCGCAGTTTCATGTTGATCAGATCCACCAGTGCGACCGTCCATATCCCTTCCCGTGTCTCGAACGGTCGCGATGGCGACGGGGTTGTTGAGTCGGTGACGAGATGGATCGGGACCTCCGCGCGCGAGAACGAACGGTCCTTCCGCCGAAACGCGAACCCGCCCGATCGCAATGCCGTTGCAGCCCTATCAAGATCGGAGACGAAGAGATCGACATCCGAAGTCGTGCGCACGTACCCGTGCAGCACGACCGCAACGCCGCCAATCACCGCGCCGTCCGCGCCGCCTGCGCGCAACGCTGCTGTGGCCTCGCGCGCCGTCTCCAGCACCTGCCCGCGACCCTCAAGCATCAGCAGCGCCTCATCACGAAGTTTCAGGCGGACCACCAGATACCTGCCTCAACCCAGGAAGGGTTTCCTCCGGCTGACCCCCGGTTGCGTCTGCCGAAGCCTCGGAAACTGCATTCTTCGTTCTTCGTACTTCGTTCTTCGTACTTCGCCTACTCCGCCCCCAGCACGTGTAGATTCGCCACCGTGATCCCGCTGAGCAACGCCCCGATTATACCGAGATACCCCTGATCCGTCCCGCAGATGAAGAGATTGGCGATGGGCGTGCGGCCGTCGCGGTGCTTAACGGGATCGCCGTACACCGCCCCGCGGTCGTGGCCGGTGAACCGCTCGATCGTCAAGGGTGTGAAGGTGTCGGTGAACCGCACATGACGGCGGAAGTCCGGCAGGTAGCGCATCGCGTGCTCGACCACCTCCTGATGCGTGGACGCCTTGGCGGCCGCGTACGCATCGGGCTGCGGACCCATGTTCGTGCGGGGGGCCAGCGCCTTCCATCGATCGTAGTTTGCCAGCGACGTGAACCGCAGGACGCCCTCCGGCAGGTGCTCGTGATCCGCGTAGTTGTTCGGGCAGCAGATCACGCCGCTGCGCGGATCGATCAGGCCCTGCGGCGTGCGGTACTCGAACCGGTCGAGGGTCGAGAAAAACGTGATCGTCCGGTCGTACCCCAGTGCCATCGGCTTGACATCGAGCAGGCAGATGGACTCGGTGAAGGACAGATTCCGGCCCGCTTTGGAGTCAAAACCGGTTGGGCACGCGATACCAGAAACTAGTTTCGCTGCCTTACGGGCGCGGCTCTGACCGGCGCTGCTCGGATGGGCGCGGCTCTGACCGCGCGGCAACCGTCCCGACAGTCCTGCGTTGGAAAGGTCCGCGTCTCGACGCGATGGGAAGGGGGCCTCGCACAGGCGCATCGTTTCGGCGAACCCGGCACAGGACAGCACGATCGGCGCCGTGGCGATCTCCCCCGTGTCCAGTTCCACGCCGGCGATCCGCCCTGTGTCCCCGCCGGACTCCTTCTCGACGTGCAGCTTCCGCACGCCGCAGCGCATGCGCATCTGCCCGCCCGACGCCCGATAGTGCCGCACCAGCGTCTTGAGGATCCTTCGCACGCCCTCCCTTGGGCGCGCGAAACCTTCGAGAAAAAGGCTCTTGAACAGCGTCACGAGATGCGTGAAGTCCATGTCGTCCTCGGTCGGGCATCCGTAGAACATCAGCGGGCACAGGAGCATGTCGATCAGCAGCGGGTCGGTCAGATGCGCTCCCAGCACCCTTCTTCCCGACATCGGCGCCGGCGAAAGCGTGGCGTCGTCATGCGCGGTCACCACCTCGACCAGCCGGCGGTAGTGGTCGGCCTGATCGGGGAATTGCTGCGCGACCTGCGACTCCAGCAGGGCCGGGTCGTTGGAAAACCGCAGCCGCCGCGAGGGAAAGCAAATGTCCGAGCCGACCTGCTCGCGCAGATCCCATTCGTCTCGGTCGATGCGAAGTTGGCGCAGGAGCTTGTTGAGCGGAGCGTTGCGGCGACCCGGCGGGACGAAATTCGTCAGCGCGTGAAGACCCACGTCGAACTCGCGCCCGCCCAGCCGGTAGTACGAGTTCAATCCGCCGTAAGCGTAGTGCCGCTCGAAGATGCACACGCGCTTCCCGAAGTAGGCCAGCCGGATCCCCGCAGCCAGCCCGCTCATGCCCGCGCCGATAATGACGACGTCATACTCCATCGCCCCGCATCTTCGGCGCACCCAGCCCCTTCGGGCAAGTTGTGATCGCGAAGTCGAGCCGCGCAAATCGTCTGGGTCAACTCCCCGGAGCCGGCGGAGGCACGGCTTGGAGAATCGCTCGCAAGGCGGTGTTGACCGACTCCGTCGTGGTCAAAACTCGCGCGAGCTGAGGTTCAAGGGCAATCACGCGGCTGCCGGCTGCTGCTTTCAAATCTCCCTTCGGGACACGCGCCTCTTCCTGCCAACCGTTTCAAGGGCTACGAGAGCGGTCGTTCGGATGGATGCAATGTGTTGGAAAGGAAGCGGATTGCGCTCGACCCGACAGGGAACCCATTTCTCACACGCGCGGTACGGACCGGAGGAACCCGTTTCCTGACGAGCGCGGCTGCAGTTCGCGTGCTTGTGGAGGCATGGCTTGCGACCCTGGCGCGCGGGCTGGGCGCTGCTGCGCCGAATCAAGGACTCGCAGCTTGTCCGCCTTTCGGTTGAAGCGACTCCAGGGCGGTGCGCAGAGGGTACTGCGGATTGCGTGCGAACGGGCGGTACAGCGGATCGCCGATCAGCGCCATGCGCCAGGACAGCATCGGATTTGTCCGCCAGTAGCACTCCACCAGCGTCAGCTCGCCGCTCATCAGCAGTGCGAAGAACGCCGTGGGGCGCGGGAACGCCGTCAGATAAGGCTCGGACGTCGGACCCAGCGTGGCCGCGAAGCCGTCGCGCAGCAGACCCGCGCACCAGTACGGCTTGTCCTCTCGGCGAAGACTTGCCAGTTCAAAGCTGGCGATGTGGAAGCCGACCGCTCCCGGCCGCGGCTTCAGCGCCGGCACGTACTTCGCAAGGCTGTACCACCCGCAGTAGAGCGCCGCGTCCGGCGCGCTGCCTTCGGCGAACACTTCCGGGCGATCATCCAGCGCCACCGCGAGCTTCGTGTGCGTCCGCGTCCAAGTCGCCAACATGCGGAGGTCATCGTCGTACTCGCAATACGCGCCGTCCTTCAGCCCGCGCGCGTCGATGTAGAACGTGCCGGTCAACCCGGACTTCTCCACTGCGAGCGCGTCGGTGATGAGCCGGCGGGCGAGGGCGGGCGTCGGGGCGTCGATGCGCGCGACCATCAGGATGCGCGGACTCTCCGCCGGCGCGATCGGCGCCACCGGGTTGAACATGCACGCCGGATTCGCCGTCCACCGCGTCAGCGAAACGTCTTCATGAAGCACGAGCGCCAGCTCACTGTCGAACGCGCCCTCGCTGTCCGTCGGCGTCAACGACTCGATGCGCTGCGTCAGGAGCTGGACGGCGCCCGCCAGTCCGCGCGAGGTTTGCAACGCCGCAATCCAGCGATCGAACGCAGGCTCGCCGGGGAGCGAAGCCATGCCCCGCGCAATCTCAGCCTCGGCGCGCGCTGCTTCCTGCCGAGTGCGTTCAAGCCCATCCGTCCGGAGGTCGGACGCGTCCGCTCCGTTCGTTGCCGCGAGGATGGCCGTCAGCCCTTGCACCTCCCCGATCCACTTCATGAGCCGACGGCGTTCGTCCGGCTGCTCTTCGACCGGCAGCGTCTTGCCATGCTCCCACCATCGCCGCAGGAGGCGGTTGGTCCGCAGCGCCGGATCATCTCGATCCGCGGCGACATCGCGGTCCACCAGCGCCTGCACGCGCGGCGGCAGCGCGGCCGAAGCCTCCTTGAGTTTCCCGGTCCAGTCGGATTCCAGTGCGGACCGTCTCAGCGCCAGCGCATCGGCCTGCCGCACGTCGGATTCGTCGGGCTTGACCGCTTCGACTTTCAGCGGCACGTCGTAGAAAGTCACGAGGCAGCGGATGTCGCGCCGGGACATGGCCTCTCCGGCGAGAAACGCCCGGATCGTCGCCGCGAGGCGGTCGTAATCCGCACGGGTGACGGACTCGCGCAGCGGCGCGTCCAGCGCCAGCATCTGATCGCGCGGGATCGAGCGCGCGCCAGCGTAATTCATCGCCAGTTCCCGCGAGGCCTCGCTCTTCCCGTTGTAAATCAGCGCGCACTGATCGGGCGTCAACTGAGCCGTGGCCGGGAAGAACAGGCCCGTCGCGGTCATGACCGTCGAGACGATCGCGGGCCTCCATGCGTCACGTCTTGATTTCATGTTCGTTCGATGCACGCCCTGGCCGGCGCGCGGTTGTGTTCCAAAACTGTACGCTGTCATGGGCCGGCTTCAGCCGGGTGGTTCTTGTCACCGCCTTGAGGCGGTGGGCTGCTCCGTGCAGCGCGCCACAGCCGGGCTTCAGCCGGCTTGCGCTCTTCGCAGGACCCGCCCGGCCGGAGCGGCCCGCATGCTGCGTTGACGCTCAGCCCGCTCGCCGAAGCGGGTAGCAAGCGCCGTTTAGAACGCCTTCCTCGAATCGAGCAGGATGCACACGGGTCCATCGTTGTCCGTGCGCACGCACATGTCCGCGCCAAACACGCCGCGCTGAACGCTCAACCCCGCTCCCGCCAGCGCGTCGCAGAACGCATCGTACCACCGCCGCGCGGCTTCCGCCGGGGCGGCCAAGTCGAAGCTGGGGCGCCGACCCTTCCGCGCATCGGCACTCACAGTGAACGCGCTGACCACCAGCACGTTTCCGCCGACGTCGCGCACGTCGCGGTTGAGGCGCCCTTCTTCATCGGGAAAAACGCGCAGCCCGCTGAGCTTGTCGGCGAGAAACGCGACGTCGTCCGCTGTGTCGGTCCGGTCCACGCCGAGGTACACGTGCAGACCCGGGCCGATGGATGCGACCGTCTTGCCGCCGACTTCAACACTGGCGGACCGAACGCGTTGGACCACGGCGCGCATGGGGGGTTATGCGCCTCGCACCGCCGCGCTCGCGACCGAAATGCCGTAGCGCTCCGCCATGCCGCGGACGCGCTCCGCGATCATCTCGCGCAGCTCGGGCGGCTCCAGAACCGTCGCCTGGTCGCCGTACCCCAGAATCCACCAGGAGATTTCACGCAGTCCGTCCACGTCCACCTCGAAGATGATGCCTCCATCCGGCTGCCGCCTGACGCGCTGCCCCGCATGCCAGCGGATCTCCGCCACGTTGTCGGCCACCATCGGCTCGAACCGGACCTGCACGAGGTGCGTTTGATCCTCGCGGATCAGGCTCCAGGCGGAACCGAGATACGCCTCGAGGCTGAACGCCGGATCCACTTTGTATTCTTCCTGCGTGGACTTCAGCCGCGTGAACCGGTTGAGCTTGAACATGCGCGTCTGCCCATGGTGCTCCGAAAAGGCGATCAGATACCAGCCCCGCTGCGCGTGGAAGAGCCGGTACGCATGCAGCACCGAAGTAACGACCTCGCGCGGCGAGAGGGAATGGTACTCGGCCTCGACCTTCAGCCCCAGCGCGATCGCCCGCTGGAAGTACAGCAGCCGGTCTGCCGCCGTGTCCGCCCGCGATTCCTGCGAAGGCAGGAACTCTGTTCTCGCCAGCATCGGTCCGCAGTAATCCTGCAGGCGCCGCGGCAGCAGGCTCTCCAGCTTCATCGCCGCCGACGCCGCGTCGCGCGGCGACGGCGTGGACCGCTGCGCCAGACCCTGCCGGATGAGCGTCAGCAGCGCCAGCGCCTCCGCCGGCGTCAAGTGCGTCGGCGGCAGCAGCGGCTCCTCCCGCGGCGCGTAGGCCTGCGTGCGGCGGCTGAAGCGGAAGCCCACGCCGGCCTCGTCGAGCACCTTCAGATCCCTGAACACCGTGCGCTTCGAGACTTTCAACGTAGTGGCAAGTCGATCCGGCTCCACGTCCCGTCCGGACTGAAGGAGCTGGACGATCTTCAGGAGGCGCGTAACGCGACTGCCTTGATTCATGTGCCGTAAGGGTCCGATTCCCGGGCGGCGCAAAATCGCCGGCGACACGAGTTCATGCCGGAGCGTACGGACGCTTCGGCGTTCACCCGAATCTTACACCCGAATCTTACCCGCGCGAGGAGGCAAAAGGCAACATGCGCACCGCCGCGAAGCCCAGCAGGCTCAGCACGCTCAGCGCGGCGAGCACGTGGAAAGGCGTCCGCCGGGAGAAGCGGGCGCTTCGGGCGAACACCACCAGCGCCAGAAGATTCACCGCCACGCCCGCCGCAAACCGCCCCAGCCGATCATCCGCCGCCGCGACAGCCGGAAATCGCGGCCACAGCGCCATCAAGACTCCCACCAAAAGCGCCAGACAACCGCACAGGAAGGACAGCCGCCGCGCGTCCGGGATGAGCCGCCCGGCCGTGGTCCACGCCGCACCGTCCAGCAGTTGCTGATCCCACACCTTCGCCAGCCACATCCACACTGCCGAAGCAACCACGAATCCGGCCATGACGGCATTGAAAAGCATCGGGTACTGCTCCACCGCGGAGGCGGGCGACGAGGGGATGAACGCCGAGGCCGCGCCGGCGATGCCGATCGAGATCAGCCACAAGCCTACCTCCGCGACGCCCGCGCTCCAGCGGCGCATGACCAGCACGAGCAGCGCCGCTCCGCAGAGTCCATCCAGCAGCGCCATCGCGATCCAACGCAGCATCTTCCAGGGCGCGTCGTCCACGGGCAGCAGCGCCAGGTGCATCGATGACGCCAGGATGCTCATCAGCCCGACCAGCGCGCAACTCAGGTGCAGCCCGCTCCGCGCGGGGCGCGGGGCGGCGAGCGCTTCCGGATGGACGCGCGCCCAGCGACGGCGACGTCTCGAGTCGCACGCGCCTTCCATCGCGACGGCGGCCACGATCAGCACGGCGGCAAGATCGCTCCAGTTGAACAGCGCGGGCAGCAGGGTCGCATGCCGCAACGCGCCCCGCGGAAACGGCATCGGCAGGTCGGACAGCACCAGCCACCCCGCAGCGCCCACCGCCAGCCACCAAAGCACCACCGGAAGCGCGCCCCCCGGCAGCGAGCGATAGCGCCGCTGCAGCAGGATGCCGGCGGACAGCAGGATCAGGAGGATGACCGCCCCGGACGGCGGGAAGTCATACGCGGTCTGCAGCGCCGCGCCGCCGACGTACAGGAGGTCCGCCGCCACGTGCGCCAGGCGCATCGCCAGCAGCACGACCATCGCCACGGAAGCGCCGCCCCCGAAGGTCATCGCTGCCACGCTGATGACACTTTGCAGATCCGCCGTTGACTCCCGTGGCGCGGGCATCGCTCGACCTAGCACCCAGCCGACGGTCGCCCACCCCAACGCCAGCAGCGCTCCCGCCCAGGCGCCGCGGATCAGCAGGCTGCCGGCAAACGTCCCCTCGCGGGCCACCCAAGCGCCCGCAAGCACGCTCAGGGAAAAAACGACCAGCGACCAGCCCGCGCCCCGGGGCAGACGTCGCACGCCCGCCAGCCCCACGAGCGCCGTCAGCGCGAGAAGACCGTACCACCACAGGGAATGGCCGGTGGCGTCAGCAAGCACGATCCAGCAGCCGGCAAGCCCTTCCATTCCGTCGGCGCCTTCCGCGGCGATCACGAACGCAGCGTCGCCGCTGGACGCTGCGCGGCGAACTTCGCCGGGTTCTTGTCGCCCTTGTACGCGGAAAGCACCGCCTGCTTGGCCGCAAGCTGCGCCTTCAGAAACGTCGCCGCGGCCGGCAGCGCGACTTCCGGCTCAGGGAGGCTGGGGATCCACGCCTTGGGTTGCTCGAAGATCAGGTATCCGTTGTGGATCAGCCCCTTGAGCAGCTCGATCTGCCTCGCGACCTGCGTTTGCCCCTGCCCCGGAAGCTTATAGCTCTGCAGCAGCCCGTCCGCGTCATAGTCCGCGTCGCCGACGTGCAGCATTCCGATCTTGACGCCGAGCCGCGGAATGGACACCGTCGCCGCTTCTTTCCGCGTCATCGCGTTCACCTGGTTCCAGCAGCCTTGAATGGACGGGTGGCTGACCGCATCAATGAGATACCAGAGGTCGTCGCTGCGCGTCAGATCGCCGCTGTTCTCCACCAGCAGCGTGACCCCGTGCTTCACGACCGTCGGCGCGAGAGCGTGCAGCTCGCGGGCGATGCGCGACAGCGCCGCCTCGCGATTGTCCCAGCGCTGCACCTCGCCGGCGAAGATCTTCACGAACCGGCATCCCAGCCGCGAGGCCAGCTCCAGATGCTCGATCACCCCTTTGCGAGCGTCCGCAATCTTGTCTTTCTTCTTGGCGTCCAGCGACGCCGAAGGCGACAGGCACACCAGCTCGACCTTTGCCTCCTCGAACAGCTTGCGCGTATGGTCCACGTTGCCCGCCAGGGCCGCCGCCGAGGGAAGATGATACTCCCCGTTAAGCCCGCGCAGCTCGACGCCCTCAAACCCCAGGGCCGCGGCCTGAGCCACGATGGTGTTGAGATCCCAGTTCGGACAGACCAGAGAGCTGAAGCCGATTCTCATAATCGCTTTCGTTGCAAGTCGAATCCTCAGAACCCCGCACGCCAGTGCGGGGCATCACCGAACCGCGGCACACCTCCGGTTCGTTTCCCGCGAGAACCGTCCGCCGGTCCGTGCTCCTGCGCGGACTCGGCGCCGCAGGCCCTCTTGCAGCGAACCCCGCAGCGCTGCCGGCTCGCCGCGGTGGAGTCCGCGCTGTCGCCCGCAACGCCGCGCCGCCCGTCGAATCCGTAGTGTCACGAACTCGCCCGATTGGTCAACCGCGGGTCCTACGGAAGCCAGGGGCGAGTGCGCCGGACAATCTTGGCAAGGCAATCGCAGGACCGGCGCCGTTGCCAATCCCGGTATCCCCATGGAGGTCGGTGATTCGATTTCGACGACCCATCTGTTACGTCGCCTGCGCTTGCGATTCGGATTCTGAACCCGTACCGCCGACGAGGGTCCGGTTCGCACCGCACAACCGCTGGGTTCGTGCCTCGTCGGAAACCACCGGCTGGATTCCCGCCTGCGCGGGAATGACGATTCCGGATTCCCGCCTTTGAAGGAACGATGAACCTGAATTCCCGCCTCCTGCGCGTACGCGGGTAGAGCGCCCGGGCACCCTCAATGGGCGAGCACGCTGGACCGCGCCGTCCTCCGGAAGAGCGGAAGCAGGGTCTCGCCGACCGCCCTGCGCGTTCAACCCGATTCGCCCTTGGCTTGCCCGAAGACTTTACCTTATGATAACGTTTCTCAGCGCTTCGCGGGGGCGGGGCGGCGGACTTGCTCGCCGGCCGGCTTCCGCAAGCGCAGCGGTGGCAACGGCTTAGAATCCTGGGAGGCGGTCATGGCGGTTTACGAGGTCGGGAAGTATCGCAATGTCGTGCTCGTCGGACACGGAGGATCGGGCAAGACCTCGCTCGCCGAGGCCATGCTCCACAAGGCCGGTGTCACCAACCGGCTCGGCTCGACGGCGGACAAGACTTCCATCCTCGACGTGACGGATGAGGCCAAGGAGAAGGGCGGCTCGACCGACTCCGCCGTCTGCTACCTCACGCACAAAGGGCATCACGTCAACATCGTGGACACGCCCGGCACGACCGCTTTCTGCGGTCCGGCGATCGGCGCGCTGGCGGCGGCGGACACGGCCGTGGTCGTCGTCTCCGGCGCCTCGGGCATCGAGGTGAACACGCGCAAGATGTTCGAGCGGGCGAAGAAGTACGGCGTGGGCCTCGCCATTGTCGTGACCAAGATCGACGCGCCCAACGTCAATCTTGAGGAACTCGTGGACAACCTGCGCGAGGTCTTCGGCTCGGCCTGCGTCACGCTCACGCTGCCCACGGACGGCGGCAAGGGCGTCATCGACTGCCTGGCGAACGAGAAGGGGTCCGCGGCGTTTTCCGACGTGGGCGAAGCGCACACGGCGGTGCTCGAGGCCATCGTCGGCGCGGACGACGCGCTGATGGAGAAGTACCTCGGCGGCGAGGTCAGCAAGGAGGAGGTCATTGCGGTGGCGCCGCGGGCGGTGGCGGCGCAGACGTTCGTTCCGATCTTCTTTGTCAATTCCCGCGCGGAGGTGGGCATTGCCGAACTGCTCGACGCGATCGTGAACTTCTTCCCCAGCCCGCTGGTTGCCAAGCGTCGCTCTCTGCACGAGGAGGGGAAGGATACCCCGATCGACCCGACGGCCGCGGACTTCGTCGGACAGGTATTCAAGGTGTCCAGCGACCCGAAGACCGGCATCAAGTACATCGGCGTTCGCGCGCTGGAGGGGCGGCTCACGCACGACATGAACATCAAGACCGTGCATGACCGCAAGGGCTTCCGGCCCGGACAGATTCAGCGGCTGCTCGGCACGGAGCACAAGGAGCTGGAGGCCGGAGTCAGCGGCGACCTGTTCTTCCTCGCCAAGCTCGATCTTCGCGTGGGCGACACCGTCTTCACCAACAAGGGCGGCTCGATCGATCTGCCTTCGATTCCCGCGCCCATGTTCCCGCTCGCTTTGGAATCCAAATCGCGCGGCGACGAAGACAAGATCGCCCAGGCCATCCGCCGCTATACCGAAGAGGATCCGTGCCTGCGGCTGGAGCGCACCGGCGCCGGCGAAATGGTGCTCCGCGGGATCGACGACACCCACGTCCGCGCGATCCTCACCAAGCTTAAACACTACTTCAAGCTCGAAGTCCTCACCAAGACCCCCAGAATCCCCTACCGCGAAACCATCGCCGGCCGCGCCGACAACATCGAGTACACGCACAAGAAGCAGACCGGCGGCTCGGGTCAGTACGCCAAGATCATCATCAACGTGCTGCCCGCTCAGCGCGGCGAAGGCTACGAATTCGTGGACAAAATCTTCGGCGGCGCCATCGACCAGCAGTACCGCCCCAGCGTGGACAAGGGCGTTCGCGCGCAGATGGCCGAGGGCGTCATCGCCGGTTATCCCGTCGTGGACGTGAAAGTTGAGCTGATCGACGGAAAGACCCATCCGGTGGACAGCAAGGACATCGCCTTCCAGATTGCCGGGCGCCAGGCGTTTAAGGACGGCTTCGCCAAAGCCAGGCCCATCCTGCTCGAACCAATCGTCAATCTCGAAGTGACCGTTCCGACGGACAAGGTGGGCGACATCCAGGGCGACATCGCTTCGCGCCGCGGGCGTCCCGTGGGTCAGGATGTGCTGCCCGGCGGACTGGCCGTGATCAAGGCGCAGATCCCGCTCGGCGAAGTCATGGACTACAACTCGCGCCTGTCCAGCATCACCGGCGGACAGGGCAGCTTCACCATCGAGGAATCCCACTACGAGCCGGTCCCCGGCCACGTCCAGCAGCAGGTCATCGAGCAGCACAAGAAGGAAGTCGAGGCCGCGCGGGAGTGAGCCGCCGACCTCCGCTGGGTTGGACGGTTGACGATGCGCGGGCTATCATTCAGCCATGATCGCTGACGAGATTCGTGAGTTGCTGAACCGCGAGCCGTTTGAAGCTTTCCGTTTTCACCTGACGAGCGGGACCACGTTCGACGTGCGCGACGCCAACTGCGTCGCGCTGGGGCAGAAGCGCGTTTTCATCGCCTTCACTAACGCCGACAGGCAGGCATACTTCCCCTACATCCATGTGGCCGCCGTCGAGACGCTTGGCAGCGGCCACGGACCGCGGACTCCCCGCCGCAAGCGCCGCCCGTAGTTCCCCGCCCGGCGCGCGAAAGTAGTCCGCGCATCCGCCTGGCACTCCTCCAAGCAAAACCCCCTGCCCACGAAGTCTGCAGGCGTCCCGAATCCGGCGGGATTCCGCCCCCATCCGCGTGAATTCCGCCTCGACCCCGCCTAGGATGGATCGAGGACCGCATGACGAAACCCGGCGGCACGTCCTTGGATTCTGAACTCACAGCCGCGCCTTCGTTGGCGGAGGGCGAGCCGACCTCCAAGCCCCTGCCCACGCCTGAGCCGGCACCTACCTCCAAGCCCGCGCTGACTTCCGCGCGCGCGACGTGGCGGCGCAAAGCGCTTCGACTGCTGGTCATCGTGGCGTGCACGTACCTCGCGGTCAGCGTGGCGATCTACTTTCTCCAATCACACCTGATCTATTTCCCGAGCCGGCACGTCGAATTCACCCCGAAGGACGTGGGCATGGAGTTTGAAGCTCTGCAGGTGACCGCGAGCGACGGTGTCAGCATCGCGGGTTGGCATGTGCCCTGCGAATCCTCGAAAGGGACGGTGCTTTTCTTCCACGGCAATGCCGGCAATCTCGGCGACGTCCTGCTCGATGTTCAGGAGTGGCATCGCCTCGAGTACGCCGTGGTGGCCGTCGACTACCGCGGATTCGGCGACAGCGAAGGCGTGCCCACCGAGACCGGCGTGTATGAGGATGCGGAAGCCGCGTGGCGCTATGCCGTGTCGCAGCGAGATCGCTCCCAACGGGAGGGCTTCCGGCAGAACAACTCGCAGCGGGATAATTCGGAACGAGACGGCTCGGAACGAAACGGTTCGGAACTGGACGGTTCGGAACTGGACGGCTCGGAACTGGACGGCTCGGAACGTAGCAGTTCGGAGCGGGATGCCAAGGCGCGCCGGCTCATCTATCACGGGCGCTCCCTCGGCGGCGCCGTGGCGATCGAGCTGGCCAGAAGGCACCCGCCCGCCGCGCTGATCGTGGAGTCCACGTTCACCAGCCTGCCGGACGTGGGGCAGGCGCACTATCCCCTGCTTCCCGTCCGATGGCTCGCGCGCCATCGGTACGACTCCGTCTCCAAGGTGGGCGAACTCTCCTGCCCGAAGCTCTTCCTCCACGGCCGCGCGGACACGCTGATCCCCATCTCGATGGGTGAACAACTGTTCGCGTCCGCTGCGGAACCGAAGCAACTCATCCGCACCGGCGGCGACCACACGGACGGAGGCATGTTGTACGACAGCGCCGTCAAGCTGGCGGTCGTGAGGTGGCTGGAGGCCGCGATCGCGCCCTGACAGCTTGACCTGAGGATGAACTGGCCTAAACTTTGCCGCGTCCGGTGTGCCAATCCGCACGGACAGCGATCGGATTGGCCCCCTTCGTCTAGTGGCCCAGGATATCAGGTTCTCATCCTGAAGACAGGGGTTCGACTCCCCTAGGGGGTGCTTCGCGGCAGGCAGGCTGGAGACACAAGCTCCAGACCTGCCTGGTTTTGTCCTCGGCGCCGAGGCCGTCGCGGTTTCAGACCGGGCGATGCGGTGCGTGGAAAGCTTGGAGAGGTGCCTGAGTGGCTGAAAGGGCTGGTTTCGAAAACCAGTGTGCGGGCAACTGTACCGGGGGTTCGAATCCCCCCCTCTCCGTTGGCTCGAGGGGGAATTTGGCGAGCGTCCTGCTTCCTCGTCGACGGGCTGGGCTCCATGGGGGATTCGCAACCGCCAGACTCCTCGGGCAGACGGTCCGCGCAGCCCGTCCCGCGCCGCCACTGGCGATCACCCTTCGCGGCGGTATAGTGTTCCGTCGGCGCGGGAGCGGAACGGTCGGCGCTTGAAGGGATCGCCTTCGCCAAGGCGCGCCATCGACCATTGAGGCGCGGCTCGGAACCGGTGACCACCCGCCCGCGCGAACTTCGGAAAGGAATCCGAACCCATGTCCGATCCTCATGCTTCGGATCGTCCGCGGCGCTTGATGCCCGCGTTCGCGGCGCTGGTGTTTTGTGTTCTGCTCTGGCCGGCGCTGCTGACGTTTGACGTGGGTGACTGGCCCAGTCCGCATCAGTATCCGCACCACGCTCCGGCGGCGAACGCCTGCGGGCGCGTCGGCGCGTGGCTGGCGTACGAAGCGTTCCACTATCTCGGCGACGGCGCGTATCCCCTGGCGCTCTTCCTGACCTTCACGTCGATCACGCGGCTGACGCGCGGGCGCGTCGGCTCGTGGGGCGAGCGCCTTTTCGGGCTGACGCTGGTCATGCTTTCCACCGCCGCCTCCGTCCACATCATCGCCTCGCCGCAGGCCGCGCCGCTGCCCGTCGGACACGGCGGCGTCGTCGGCTTTGCGCTCGGCGAATTCCTCATTCAGCATCTGTCGCGGCTGGGCACGTTCATCATCCTGATGTCGAGCTTCTGCGTCGGGCTGGTGTTCGCCACGGAAGGGTGGGTGCTGAAAGCGCCGGCGCTGATCAAGCAGGCGGGCGCGGCCACGGCCGGCGCGATCCAGGCGGCGCGGACCGCGGTGAACACCGTGACGCCGCGCATGGCGGCCGCGCCGGGCGTTGCGCGCCGCGTGCAGGTCGGTGGGGAGGACGCGCCGGCGCTGCTGCGCATTCCCATCCCCGTCCCAGCGAAAACCGCATCCTCGAAAGGCGCTGAGACGGACACGTCCGCGAGTGCCGAGGGCGACGAGCGCGCATCCAAGTCGGACGGTGAAACGCCGGATGGCGCGGATCGAATCCGCGCCAAGAGTGCGGCAGCCGCGCGCAAGGAACCAGAGGCGGGCGAGCCGGTCTCGACCCCCGATGCGCGATCCGCCGCGGGTGCATCGCCTGCCGGACCACCGTCTTCAACTTCAGCCGGATCGGCGCCCGTCTGCGATGCTCGAGCGCACCCTTCTCCACCGCCGGCCGCGAAGCCCAAGCCCGAAATCCCGGCGGAATCCAAGCCGCCGGTGGTCATTCACTTCTCCCGCCCCGAGCCGCAGCTTTTCCCCGCAGAGCCGTACCCGACGCGCCTGGCGGACTGGACGCTGCCGTCGATCACGCTGCTGCACGAGGCGGAGTACAATTACACCTCGCTGCAGGAATCCGTCGTGCGCGAGAAGGCGAAGATCCTGGAGCGCACGCTGGAGGAGTTCCGGCTCGACGCGCACGTCGTCGAGATCGACACCGGCCCGGTCATTACGATGTTCGAGCTGCGCCTCGCGCCGGGCATCAAGGTGTCGCAGATCGCCTCGCTCTCGAACGACATTGCCCGGGCGCTGAAGGCGCCGGCCATCCGCGTCGTCGCGCCGATCCCCGGCAAGAACACCGTCGGTGTGGAGGTGCCCAACGTCGAGAAGGAGAAAGTCCGCCTCAAGGAATTGATGCTCCTGTCCGGCGAGAAGTCGCACAAGATGGGTCTGCCGCTGTTCATCGGCAAGGATGCCAGCGGCGCGGCACTCGTCACCGACCTTACGAAGGCCCCGCACATGCTCATCGCGGGAACCACCGGCTCGGGCAAGAGCGTGTGCATGAACTCGATCATCGTCTCGCTGCTGATGACCAAGCCGCCGGACGAAGTCAAGCTTATCCTCGTGGACCCGAAGATGGTCGAAATGAGCCAGTTCAAGGAAGTGCCCCACCTGATGTGCCCCATCGTTACCGACATGGAGCGAGCGGAGAAGATCCTTGAATGGGCCGTCACCAAGATGGATGAACGCTATGAGTTCCTCGCCGAGGCCGGCGTGCGGAACATCTCCGCGTACAACGCGCTCTCGGCGGAGGACATCTACCAGCGCTTCCAGCCCTCCAACGACGAGGAGCGAAGGCAGATCCCCACGCACCTGCCGTACATCGTCATCATGATCGACGAGCTGGCCGACCTGATGATGACCAGCGCCAAGGAGGTCGAGCATCACCTGTCGCGCCTCGCACAGAAGTCCCGCGCGGTGGGCATCCACATCGTCGTGGCCACGCAGCGCCCGGAGGCGAAGGTGGTCACGGGGCTGATCAAGTCAAACCTGCCGTGCCGCATCTGCTTCCGCGTAGCGTCGCGCATGGACTCGCGCATCGTGCTGGACCAGAACGGCGGCGAGGTGCTGATGGGCCAGGGCGACATGCTTTACCTGCCGCCCGGTTCGCACAAGCTGCTTCGCGCGCAGGGCACGTTCCTCGAGGACGCGGAGATCCACACCGTCCTCGACGACCTCGCGCAGAAGGGCCAGCCTCAGTTTCATCCCGAGCTGATCCGCATGAACAAAGGCCCGGACGCCGGGGCGATGGACAAGGACCCGCTCTTCGACGAGGCCGTGCGGATCGTGCTGGAAACCAAGCGCGGCAGCGTGAGCCTGCTGCAGCGACGGCTGAACGTCGGTTACTCGCGCGCTTCGCGGCTGATCGACCTCATGGGTGAAGCGGGCATCGTCGGCACGTACAAAGGCTCGCAGGCGCGCGAGGTGATGATCACGCTCGACGAGTGGGAGCAGATCCGCGCGGCAACGGTGGCGGACATGGGGCAGGGGTATGCGGCGGATGAGGAGGATGGGTTGGAAGCGACCCCGGCAACCGACGGAGACGACGGGCCGTTCTGATGCATCCGCCCGGCGGAGCACGGTCTCGCAAGATGCGGAAGATGTGCCGCGTGCGGCGCGGAGGATTTGTTGCGTGAAGTGGGGGGGATCCGCTGCTTCCGGCGCGGGCCCGCGATCCGCGATGCAGGAGTCCTGCAACGCGCGGCGTGGACTGGACGGAGGCGAACGCCCCGCAGGGTACCGCCCTGCAAGAGACCTTGACGGTGCTTTGACTTTCCCCATCCTGCGGTTATACTCTTGGTATGAAAACGGCGGTCTCCATCCCGGATGACGTTTATCGGGAAGCAGAACGGCTCGCGAGGCGATTGCAGACCACGCGCAGCGACGTGTATCGCCGCGCCTTGGCGGAGTTTGTCGCGCGCCACTCGCCCGACCGCGTGACGGAGGCGCTGGATCAAGTCTGCGATCGGCTCGTTCAGCAGCTTGGAGCTCCTGCACAACCGGGTGTTCATGAGCCGAAGGACGCCTTCACCGCGGCTGCCGCGGCCGCGATCCTGGAGAAGGCCGAGTGGTGATCTCGCAAGGCGAGGTTTGGTGGGCTGAGCTCCCCGCTCCGACCGGATCGGAGCCGGCTTTTCGCCGCCCCGTTGTGGTGGTTCAGGGCGACGCATTCAACCACGGCAAGCTTGCGACCATCGTCTGTGTGTCGCTCACCGGCAACCTGGTATGGGCCGACGCCCCCGGAAATGTACTCCTGCGGGCCAGGCAGACGGGATTGCCCAGGGACAGCGTGGCCAACGTTTCTCAGATCGTGACGCTGGATCGCTCGGCGCTCACCCGCCGCGCGGGCAAGCTGCCCCGCAAACAAGCTTCGCTAGTTCTCACCGGAATTGATGTGGTTTTCGGCCGGTAGTCGTCGTGAGTGGCTTTCTGATCGCGGATGCATTTGGACCGCGATACACTGCTTCGCACAGTACGGCAGAACGGCTGCGTGCAGCGCGGGCAGGAGGTCCGAAAGCCGGGTTCGTCGAGATGCCCATGCAGGTGGAGTTGCTCTCCGAGTATCCCGACGATCCCGCCGCGAAGGTGCATAGCGTAAGGCGCGCGTATTGAAGGACCATCGCCCGTGAGGAAACCCCTCGAATCTCACCGCTGCGACGTATGCGGCGAGCGTTCGCTCCGGCGCGCAACCGTGCAACATGAGGAAAGAGTCGTGCACGACGGCCGGTCGCACGTCGTGCGCGTTCCGGACTTGTCCGTCATTCGTTGCACGAACCCGAAGTGCAGGCCAGAGCACCCGCACGACACCATCATCCTCGAGGACGACGCCCTCGCGCGCATCTCGATCGAGACCTACTGCCAGCTCGGGCTGCTCTCGCCGCAGGATATCCGCGCCGGGCCCGAACGCCTAGGATTGACGCAGCAGGAGCTGGCAGAGCTGCCGCGCCTCGGCGGGAATTCGCTGTCGCGATGGGAGTGCGGCGCGGTGTATCAGTCGCGGAGCCTGGACACGCTGCTGCGGATCGTGTTCAACCTGCCGAAGTGCCTTGAGTTCCTGCGGCGCGGAAGTGCCGGAGTGCAGCGAGGCGGGAGTGAGGTGGGGCGGCAGGACGAGGTTCGGACGGCGCGTTCGAGGTGATAGCCCGGCGCGGTATGGTTGTGCCTCAGGAGCATCGCGTCGGGCGCATGACCGGGCGCGATTGGGGTTCGAAAGAAACGCTCCCTTACGGTCGCGGCTCTGTTCGGTTGCGATTGGGGTTCGAGCTAGTCGCCTCCTCACAGAACAGTGGCACAGTGGGATGCCCTGCTCACAGAGCAGTGCACACCGGGATACACTGCTCACAGAGCAGTGGCACGCCGGGATGCACTGCTTACGGTCGCGGCGCTGTTCGGGCGCGGCGCGGTTCAAACCTCGGTCAGCAGCACGCGGCGGGCCAGGGATTCGCTGCGGAAGCCTGCTTCAAGCACTTCGATGGTGCGCAGCCCGTCCCGTTCGTTGCTGCTGCACGGGCGACCGGCACTACCGCCACATTCGCGACCGGCGCGGATGCAGTTGGCCAGCTCGGTGAACGCGCCGAATCGCTCCTTCGACCAGATCTCCGGTTTGCTCTCGCTTGCGAACTTCTCGCCATCGCCTCCCATGCACCATTCGGCGCTGTAGCCGTTGGGCATGGTGATCTGCCCGTGCTCGCAGGTGATGTGACAGGTCTCATGCCAGAAGCCGGCATCCGGGCGGACGGCGGAGACCTTGATGAACGTGGCCGCGCCCTGATCGCCGAACTCGACGATCATCGTGCACACGTCCTCGCAGCGGATCGTCCGCGGGGAGTAGTGCTTCGAGTGGCGCCAGACGGCGGTCGGCGGCGTCTCGAAGACCTTCAAAGCGAAGTCGAGGAAGTGGATCGAGTAATCGAACATGGGGCCGCCGCTGCCGTCGCGGTCGTTCATCCACGCGTATTCGCCTTCCTTGTACGCATACGGCGGCGTGATCGAGTTGTGAACGAAGCTGACGGGCTTGCCCAGGCGACCGCTCCGCGCCCACTCGATGCACTTCCGCTCGCCGGGCCAGAAAGTGCGCGTAAACGGCACGAAGCAGGCCACGCCCGCCTTCTCGATCGCGGCGACCATCGCCCGTGCGTCGTCGAGCTTCCGCGCGATGGGCTTTTCGAGCATGAGATGCTTGCCGTTCGCGGCGGCGCGGATGACGAAATCGCGCCGCACGTGCGGCGGCGTGCAGATGACCACGGCGTCGATGTCCGGATCGTCCAGAATCTCCTCGGGCGATCGCGCAACGGCCGCGCCTGGGCTTCGCTCCTTCGCGCGTGCGACCGCCTCAGCGCTCACGTCATACACCTTGGAGATCGCCCACCCCGGCAGCGCCTCCAGCGCCACCTGATGCCGATCCCGAAAGATGTTCCCCAGCCCGATGCAACCGGCGCGATATACGTTGCCGCTCATGTGTAAAAGATCACTCCTTGTCGGGACAGTATTGTGGGCTGTACGATTCTGGCAACCTTGGCGGCAGGTCGCCCCTCAAGCATGAGTTGCCATGATACGTTGTCCGTTTAACCGGAAGGCTCGCGCGGCTGGGGTCAGCCTTCAATGGCCAGGCATGCCGCGTGGCGGCGACTTTCAGGAGAACTAACCATGAAAGGGAAGCACTCGATCCGATCGATCGTGCGGCTGTCGCTGACGGCTGCCTTTGGGGCCATGCCGGGGGTCGCGTTTGCGCAGGCGCCCGCGCCCGAGGATGCACAACTTCTTTCGGTGCGGGTCGAGTCCCCTCGGGATCGCGAGGCCCTCTTCGATCTCGAGATTGCCAATCCCGAGCTTGAAATCTGGACCGACGATCGTGGAGCGCCGTCGCTGGAGGTGCGCGTCTCGGGCGGCGGGCGGGCGGCGATCGAGCGGCTGGGGCTGGCGTATGCCGTGGTGATTGAAGACCTCGACTGCCTCTACGACGACTACTTCAACCGCACGACGACGGGAGATTTCTTCGACGATTATGCAACCTACGAGGAACATGCCGCGTTCCTGCACGAACTCGCCGCACGCTTTCCAGAGCTGGCGACGGTCGTGGATCTCGGTCCGTCGGTGGAAGGCCGCCCGCAGTGGATGATCCGGATCACGGGGCAAGGAACCGAGAAACCCGGCGTGTTCTATCACGCCGCGCAGCATGGCAGTGAGATCATGGGTCCATGCGTGCTCGCCTACCTCGCCCGCCACCTTCTCGAGAACTATGAGTCAGACGGCGAAGTGCGCGCGTTGGTGGACGGCGCTGAATGGTTCCTGGTGCCGATCAGCAATCCGGACGGGTACGTGCAACGGCGCCGTGAGAATGCGCACCATGCCGATCTCAACCGGGACTGGGGCGGCCCCGGCGCCGGGGAAGAGCCGTTCTCCCAACCGGAGACGGCGCACCTGCGGGACATGATGTTGGAGCACGGCAACATCGCCGTACATAATGACCTGCACAGTTATGGAAAGATGATTATGTGGGCGTGGGGGCACACGCCTGACAACTGCGCCGACCACTGGACTTATGTTGAATTGGGTGATCATCTGGCCGACGTGTTGAATGACTACCGTGGAACCAGGTACGACAAACGGGGTTCCATCTATGACACAATCTACCCCGTTTCCGGCAGCGCCGTAAACTATTGCTACGGCGAGCATTCGATCACATCTTTGACCTTCGAAATCGGGGTTGCATTCTTCATGCCGCCGGAAGAGATTCTCCCGACGTGCCTGGAGTTTCTGCCAACTCTTGAAGCGCTGGGATCCATTGTCATTGACTGCAATGAGAATAGAATTCCGGACTGGTCCGAGCTTGCGTCGAACCCTGCCCTTGACTGCAATGCAAACCTGCGCCTCGACGAATGTGAATCGCTTCTGGATTGCAATGCCAATACCGTGCTTGATTTTTGCGAACTGACCGACGGAAAAGTCGGTGATTGCAACGGGAATGCTATTCCGGATGAATGCGATATCGAGGGAAAAACATCGTTCGACCATAACCGCAATTCCTTGCCGGATGAGTGCGAACCGTGCGAGAGTGCGCGGATTTTGCCTCCCGAGGACACTCCTTACGCCGGCGATTTCGGTGAATCAGTCGCCTTTGCGGAGGATACCTTTCTTGTCAGTGCCCGGAGCTGCTACTTTGACCCAGAGCATCAAGGATCTGTTGTTGTCTTCAACCTCGCGGACAACAGCGTTCGTCAGATCCTCACGCTTCCCAATCCAAATGAAGACGATTGTTTCGGTGCTCCGCTGGATGTTGACGGAGATACGCTGGCCGTAGGCTCAACGTGCCATGATGCACAAGGGGAGCCGATAGGGGCAGTCGAGGTCTACACATGGACCAAGAAGGGTTGGGATTGGCGCTATCGCGCTTTGTCGAGGGGCGCTAATCCAACTGCCGACGGTTTTGGAACAAGCCTTGAGGTTAATGGATCCTGGCTCATTGTCGGGGCTCCGAGTGATTCACAGGGACACGGGAGCGAGGGTGCGGTTCACGTGTTCGCCGCTCGCAATTCAGAGTGGGAGTTTGTACAGACCTTGAGGGCGCCACCGGAGTATGCAGGGGCGTACTTCGGATTTGATGTGGCTATGGATGAGAACTGCCTCTGGATTACCGCTTACGGGTGGCATTTTGCACACGTGTATGAGCTAGAGAACGGCAAGTGGCTGCATAAGCAGGCGATTGATCACGGCGGAATGTATTGCGAGGTGTCCGTCTCAGGGAAATCCGCCGCAGTTGGCGTGAACAACCAGGGCGTCTTTCTTTTTCGCTTGCTGAATAATAGCTGGGAGCTGACGAAGCAACTGTCGGGTGCCGGCGGTCGTTATCTCAAACCCTGGCTGCTCACCGAGCAGCACATGCTCGTTGCTGAGCCAGCCGCCGAGGGAGAAAACGTGGGATCCGGAGCACTGTTCGCCTACAATGAGGGATCTCATGGTTGGCGGCGCGCGGCCCGACTGGACCCTCCCCATCCAGGGAATAGGCATGACCGCTACGGCCGATCAATAGATGTGAAGGGGGAAAGTCTGCTTGTTGGCGGAGAGGGCTTCGCAGTCCACTGGAAGGGGATTGGCGCAGGCTGTGCGGCAGTGCAGCTCGAGGCCAAATGCCGGCAGCGAGGCCAAGGGACGGGACGTCGCTCGCTTATTCAGGTCTATCATGCGGACCCGAACCATTGGGTCACGCTTCGACTCGACGGCGACCCGAGTACGGACACGCCCGTCACTCTCGATTGTTACGGGTGGGGCCGAGCGGTCCTGCGACGGGTGTCGACAGGGCCCCATGTTATTGAGATTGTCGCCTGCGGTGCCCTTACGAGTTTTGAGTGCCCATGACATCGGCGGTTCTGCGGGGCGACTCTCGTGCATGGGATGGGTTTTCGGCGTGGCATGAAGCCGGGGATTCTGCTTTTCGCAGGACTGAAACACGGTTTGCATCCACTGGGTCGGTGGGCACTGCGGCGTTTGGGTGTGGCCGAAACTTCGAAGAGCGAGGTTAACGCGTCAAGATCTCCGTGGCAGGACCGATTGGAAACCTGGGCCGCGACAAATGACTGGCCGGAAAGTCGGTCCCCCCTGCAGATGTTGTTTCGCCTTGGGCTGTTTGGGTAGTCCAACTCGAAGCGTTACTGGATTCGCTGCTCGCCCACCGCCGCGCCGGCCGCCGTCTTGAATCGCCGCGTCTTGCGGTCCGTGACGAGCAGGTGCACGGGCTTGTCGGTCGGACCGACCGGTACATTCGTGGCGACCTGCTCCTCGAACGCCAGCCCGCAGGACGTGCCGCGGAAGTCGGCGCTGCCCAGGAAGCGGTCGTAGAACCCGCGCCCTCGGCCGAGTCGGTTGCCGTACTCGTCGAAGCCCAGACCCGGCACGATCACCAGCTCGACCATCGACAGCGGGAAGGGCGTACCGCTGACCGGTTCGCGCAGCCCGAACTCGGACGGGGCGAGGTCCTCCGTGAGCGACTGAATTTCCACCGGCACCATCCGCCGCTGCTCCCAGCTCACCTTCGGCACGACGACGCGCTTGTGGTCCTGCCAGCAACGCAGCACCAGCGGCGTCGTGTCGATCTCCGATGGCAGCGACACGAACGTCATCACCACGTCGGCGCGCGCATACTCGGGCAGTTGAAACACCCGCTGGCACGCTCGGCGCGAAGCCGAATCACGATGCTCAGCGGTCAGCCCCGCCAGGGTCTCGCGGAGCCTTTGTCGCAGGTGGGTCTTGGCGCTCTGCACCCTCGAAACTCGTCGATTCTTGCTTCTTTCCCGCCGCGCCCGCCTCATCGAGCGATCGACGGACCCAAGCCAGGTATTCCCCCAGGCGCTTTTCCGCTCCCCGCTGCGTGGGCACGTAGTAGGTCTTGGCAACGCCCAGATACTCCTGCTTAACTATACCCGCCTCGGCATCGTGGGGATAGAGGTAGCCCTCCCCGGCGCCCAGCCGCTTCGCGCCGCCGTAGCCCGTGGCCTTGAGATGCTTCGGCACGGGGATCGTCCGCCCTTCGCGCACATCTTTCGACGCCTCCCAGATGGCATTGGCCGAGGCGTTGGACTTCGGCGCGCACGCCAGGTAGATCGCCGCCTGCGCGAGAATGAGTTGACACTCCGGCACGCCGACCATGTTCGTGGCGTCCGCGGCCGCCTGTGCGACCACCAGCCCGATCGGATCGGCGTTCCCAATGTCCTCGGACGCGGCGATGACGATGCGCCGCGCGATGAATCGCGGGTCTTCGCCGGCTTCCAACATGCGGGCAATCCAGTACACCGCCGCGTCCGGGTCGCTGCCGCGGATGCTCTTGATCATGGCGCTGATGGCGTCGTAATGCGCGTCGCCCGCGGCGTCGTACTGAATGGCCTTGCGCTGGATGGACTCCTCCACCACGGGCAGATCCACCGTGACCCCCTCGGCTCGCGGCTGGCCGTCGCCCTGGGAAAGCACGGCGATTTCCAGCGCCGCAAGCGCCCGGCGCGCGTCGCCGTCGCAGGTCACGGCCAGATGCGCAACGGCCTCCTCGGTCAGCGTGACGCGCCACCTGCCCAGGCCGCACTCGACGTCCGACGCCGCCCGTCGCACGAGCGATTGGATGTCGTCGATCGACAGCGGTTCGAACTGGAAAATCTGGCTGCGCGACACGAGCGGCGAGTTCACCGCGAAGAACGGGTTTTCCGTGGTGGCGCCGATGAGGATGACGATGCCGTCCTCCACGTCGCCGAGCAGCACGTCCTGCTGCGCCTTGTTGAAGCGGTGCAGCTCATCCACGAACAGCACCGTCCGCCGACCCTCCATCTCCAGCCGCTGCCGCGCCTGCGCGAGGATGTCGCGGATTTCCTTGACTCCGATGGCCGCGGCGTTGACCTCGACGAAGTGCGCCTTCGTCAGCTCGGCGATGAGGCGCGCGAGCGAGGTCTTGCCCGTCCCCGGCGGACCGTAGAACAACATGCTGGCGAGGCGGTCGGCCTGCAGCGTGCGGCGCAGGAGCTTGCCCTCGCCGATGAAATGGCGCTGCCCGACGAACTCATCGAGGGTGCGCGGGCGCATGCGCGCCGGCAGCGGCGCGACGCGCTCGCGGTTGCGGCGGTGCTGTTCGTCGAAAAGGCTCATAGGTCGGATCGGACGCCGAATACCGTGCACAAGCTATAGGTTGCCTCGGAATTATCGCATCGTTTGTCTTTCGGAGCCGCGCCCGTTCAGAGCCGCGTTCGTAAGGAAGCGGATGCTGACGCTCAGAAGCGGGACCGATCCCTCGGGGTCGCCGCTCGGACAGGATGTAATTTCAACGAGGCACTACGCCATCGCATAACGCTCGTCGCTTCAAGGGGCGTGTTGGGGACGGGGAAGGACAACCGCGTGCCGGCAGCGGTACGGGGGTGGCTTGTTCAGGTGTGTTCGCCAGACCGTGAGCGAGCGCGTAACCCGGCATGTGCATCGTTGTCCCCTCGCTCTCGTCACCCCCGTGCCCTCGGCACCGCCGCGCAGGCGGGGGTCCAGGACGCGCGGCCAAACCGCTGGATTCCTGCCTGCGCAGGAATGGCAAGCGTTGAACTTCACCACGGACCGACCGCGCTGCCGGTTACGCCCGTGGCGACAGCGGGAACTTCGATGGCGCCGTCCTTGCTGGCGCCTCGCCAGGATTGCCGGGCACACCCCCGGCTTCAGCCCGTCCCCAGGAAGCCGCCGAAAGCGGATTGGAAGAAGAGATTCACCAGTGCGGCCACGAACGCGGCCAGTTGCGCGAGGAACTCGGTGGATGTCAGATATCCGTCAATGTCGAGGTTCATGATTCGCTCCTGTTGAGTTGCTCACCGGAGATTCGACGGCCTCACCAGCGCGCCGCTGAGCCGGATCCCCGGGGATGCTATCTCCGCCGCCGGTCAGGTCACAAGTCAGAACTCGTGTGGAGCAGGGGCGTACTCATCTTGTCAGGCCCGCCGGCCATGGCGAGTGTCATTCCCACTGGGGGCGCCGGCTTGTCCGCCGGTGATGCGCCGCAGTATTGGACGGGTTCACGCGCTGGAAATCCGTTTCGGCGGAATTTCGCCCCAGGCTGCAAGCCGGCAAGACTCGAAGGGGCGCGTCAAGGCACGCGCCGTCCATGGATCAGGGACGAGCCTCCTCGCCGGCGTAGGGCGGCGCCGCCTGGGCCACCGCCGTGAGGAACCGCTCGATTCGCTCCGGTTCGATCCGCGCCTTCTGATGAAGCTCCTTCAGCAGCGCGTTGAGCATTTCGTCCGACCGCTCCCGGCGATAGCGCTCGACCAGCTCCGGTTGAATCGTCTGGAATTCCGGCGTCGACGCACCTTCAATCTCCATACAACCGACGATGAACAGCGCTGACGGAGTTTCCACGACGTCGCTGACGCCGGCGGCGGGCAGTTCGTACAGCACGGCCACCGCCTTCTGCCATCGCTCCCTCAAGGCGTCGCGGCTGACCCAGCCCCAGTCGCCGCCGGCATCCGCATGAAGCCCCTCCGAATACTCGCGCGCTGCGTCCGCAAAGGGCTTGCCGCGATCCAACGCTGCCTTCGCGGCGCTCGCGACCTCCATCGCTGCGTCGTGCGCCGCAGCCTGCTGCTCGCGCGTCGGCGAAGTCACGCCCTCGGGAAGCCGCTTAAGCACGTCCACCTCGATGAGCGACATGCGCCGTCGCTCGGGTTTCTCCAATTCCGCCTTGGACCGGTTGAACAGTTCCCACAGCTCGTCCCGCGTGGGCGACTGAATCTTCGGGTACACGTGCAGGTGCAGATGGCGCTGAATGACGATTTGGCGCCGCAGCCTGGCTCGCTCCTCTTCGAGCGTCAGTCCCTGCTGCCGCAGAAGTTGCTCGTACTGCCACTGCACACCGCCGCCCAGTTCCGTCACGCGGCGGCGCGTCTCCTCGTCCACCACCTTGTCCAGCCCCTTTTCGTCATCCTCCGAAAGCCGCGCCGAGGCCGCCTGATAAAGCAGCATTTCGGAAATCTTCTGCTGCGCGGCGCGCACGGTCGTGTCCTGAATGGCGCGCCGATAGGCTTCAGGAGAGAGCGTTCTGGACTGCTCGACCAGCTCGCCCGTGTACGGCTTGATCACGTCTTCGGCCAGGACGACCTCGCCGTTGACTTTGAGCCGGCTCACCGGCGCCTCCGTGTCCGTCGGGTCGGATTCGCTCAGCATCGTCGGCGTCGGACGGCTCGCGCGGCGCTCGGCGGTGGTCTGCGGTTTCGCCTTCGACGCGGCGCCCTGGCAGCCGGCGAGGCAAATCCCCGCGCCCGTCAAAACGGACAAGCCAACGCGGACGGCCAACTGCCTGTTCCAACGCCTTGCATCGATCATGTTCAAGCTCTCCAGCCTCCCGGCAAACACCTGACAGAGCCGCACGCGACCGAGCCACGCCCCATCAAGCCGCCCCTTTGACCACGGACTATTAACCCCAAGCGCCACGACATTCCACCAATCCCAGGCGCTACGGTCCGTAAGGAAACGGGTCTTCGGAAATCACCTGCGGAAAGAAACCCGTTCCCCCAAGGTCGCGGTGCAGACTACGTGGAAGCATGCTGATGGGAAACTGGGTGGCATGGCCTGGCGTGGTCGCCTGGCCGCGGCGCGTGAGGCAAGGGCATGGTCCAGGGAGTACCGTAGACCCTGCCCCCCGTGCTCTAGGACTAGATTGGATTCAACGAGAAGTTGGCTGAAGGAACTCGCTCCCTTACGGTCGCGTCTCTGACGGTCGCGGCTTTCACGGCCGCGGCTTAGCCGGGAAACGACCGGGCGTTTTCAACCCACCGCACTTGATGCCCGATCAGTCCCACACGCCTGGCAGCGTGAGCCGGCAGCCGGGGCACTGGCCGTGGTCGTCGCTGCGTTTCAGCACGTCAAAACCGCCGCGCTCGATCAGCGGGCGCGAGCAGCGCGGGCAGCAGGTGTTGGCGGCCGGGTGCGGGGCGACGTTGGCGAGATACGCGTGCTTCAGACCGGTCTGCCTGGCGGCGCGGAGCGCTTCTTCGAGCACGGGCACGGGCGTCTGCGGCAGCGTGTCCAGCTTGTACGCCGGGACGAAGCGCGCCAGGTGCACCGGCGTGGTTGGACCGACCTCGCTGCACACCCATGCGCACAGCTCCCGCGTCTGCTTAAGGTCGTCGTTGTGAGCCGGAACGATCAGGTGCGCGATCTCCAGCCACGAGGCGGTGCGCTGACGGATTGTCTTGACGGCCAGCAGCACCGGCGCGAGGCGGATGCCCAGCACGTCATGATAGAACGTCTCGTTGAAGCCCTTGATCGTAACGACGAACGCATCGACATACTTGGCGAACTCGATCAGCGGATCGGGGTTGATGAAACCCGCTGTTGCGCAGACGACGTTGAGCTTGCGGGTTTTCGCCAGCTTGGCGATGTCCAGCGCGTACTCGAGGAACGCCACCGGTTCCGTGTAGTTGAAGGCGATGGTGTCGATGTCGCGGTCGAGGGCGGCCTGCACGGCGCGCTGCGGCGTCAGTTCGAAGCGCGCGACCTCCTCGGGCAGCGCCTGCGACTGCTCCCAGTTCTGGCAGTAGAGGCAGCGCGCGTTGCAGCCGCCCACGCCGAGAGTCAGGCACTTGCTTCCCGGGCGGAAGTGGTTCAGCGGCGTCTTCTCGATCGCCTCCACGCGGAGCGCGCAGGGGTTGTTGTACGCGCGCGTGCGGAGGCGGCCCGACACGTTGGTCCGCGTGCGGCAAAAGCAGGTCTGCCCGTCTTCCAGCGTGCAGTCCAGCGGGCAGACGTGGCACTGGATGCGGGCGCCCGGGAGCGATTCGTAGTAGTCCACTTCCCGCTCGGACACGGGATCTGCCGCAGCTCCCGTGGCGCGCGACGCAGGCGCCAGCGATGCCACGGCCATCGCGGCCGCTCCGGCGCTGCCAAGTTGAACCAGGAAATCCCGTCGATCCGGTTGCGGTTGCGAGTTACACATGTGCGTTCATCTCCACGGCGGCGGGGCACTGATCCTATCTGACGGCTCGCCGCCGGGAGCCCGCGGCGCGCCCGGTTCTCACTTCGACTCGGACTTCGGCAGGGCGCATGAACGGTCGCAGTTCTCCGCCTTGATCTCGCCCGCCACCGGCGCTCCGCGGGCGAGTTGCGGATTGCGAAGCTGACGGGCACGCTCCGCAATCGCGGCGCGGAAACCGTCCGTGAACATCAGCCGCGTGATCTTGCCCGGCTCGCCGAGCTCGGCGCGGACCTTGTCCATCTCTTTATTGATCTCGAACGCACGGCTGACCACGCCCGCGGACTTCGCCAGATCCGTGCGATTGAGGGCGAAGTCCACGTCGTCCATGCCCCGCGCCTGCACCGTCGCCGAGCGCAGCATGCGGACTCGCCCGTCGCGCTCGCGATCCGTCATCGGACCCAGCAGGCGCTTCTCCTCCGAGTCCACGCGATGCTCGATCGCCCTCTGGAGAGACTCGTCATCCAGCGTGCGCGCCCGTTCGAGCCAATCTTCCAAGGCCGTCCCGTTGTTCGCCTGTCCGATGCGCACCGGATCGCGCAGGTTCGGCTTGCCCTTGAAGCAGGTGGAGAACCCGTCGAGGACCTTCCGCTGGCCCGGCTGAAGCACGGCGCGGGCCGCGACTTCCAGCCGACGAAGCTCCGTATCGAGCCACTGCTGCGGCGCGCGGTTGGCCTGCTGTTGAGCGCGTGCCACGTCCGCCGCCAGCCCCGCCTGTTCAAGGTAGGCGATCTGTGAGGTCGAGAGCCGAAGCCCGTTGACCAGGTTCCAGTCGTTGATTTCGTTTTTCAGGTCCAGCACACGGCGCAGCTCCTGCTCCATGCGCGGCTTGGGGTAATCCTTCGTTCCGCTCTGCTCGATGCGGATCGCCTGCTGCACGATCTGCGGCATCGCCCGGCCCGCGCCTTGGTAAAGCACTTGCGCGCAGGGCGGCGACAGCACCAGCTTGCCGAGAGTACCGGCGCGCGGATGCGAGAACTGCTCGATTTCTTTAAGCTCCTCCTGAAGCGAATCAAGCCGGTTCTCCAGCGCCCCTTGGCGCGACGTGGGGCGGCCTTCACCTTGCCGGTCGTCCTTCATGGTGGGGCCGTTCTGCTGGCGGAAAGCATGGTGCCCCACTCCGGCATCGCCCTTGCGGGAGGCGGCGGAACGCTGATCTCCTCCGTTTTTGCCGTGAGGCGCGTCGCCGCGGGCCTCCTCGATGAGCCGCGCGCGGCTGGGTTCGTACTGCTCGGCGAAACGTCGCTGCGCCGGCGTCAGGACGGTCTCAACGACCTGCTGCTGAAGCTCACTCATCGCGCCGTCGAAGTCGATTTGCAGATCCTTGATGCGGGAATGGGCTTTGACGGCCCGTTCTTCCACCGCCGGCGTGATGCCGCGGTCCAGCTTCTTCTCATCGCGGTACGGAGGGTAGGCGTCGAGCGCGAGTTGAATTGCATCGCGCTGGTGTTCGTAGAACTCGACGCGCAGCCGGCAGGCTTCCTCGTAGAGGGGCAGGAGCTTGGCGAGCTGAGCCTTGTTGAGCTGGAGGTGCTCCAGCAGATCGAGCGTGAACAGCCTCTGCCAGTCGTCGCGGTCCTGCGCGCGGTCCACCCACTGGGGCGGGACCGCTCCCGCCGGGGATGCCGCGACCAGCAGCCAGATTCCAAGACCTCTCAGACCCACACGGCTTCTGCGCATCCGCAAGCCCTCCGCGGCGCCCGCCAAGGAGAAGCAACGCCGACCGGAATCCGATATTGCCAGACGTTTATCGTCTGAATAAGTGTAGGAACCCTGCCCTGTCCGGACAAGAGGACGCAGACATGTGGGAGCTGCATCGTGAGGACCGTTGCTTTCCGGGAACCCCAAACCGGAATCACCCCGTGCGTGGCGTGGTCGGGCGAAACCGCGGTGCGGAACTCTGCGAGGGTCTATCAAGCCGGTGCGCGAGTTCCCTGCGCTGAATCACGCACGCTCGATGGGACGCTGCTTCATGGCCGCCAGGACCGCCTTGACGAGGTCTTCCGGCACGTCGCCGGGAACGGGGTCGCTGTCGGCGCAGCAGGCGATCTTGCTGAGGCGGATGGTCTGTTGGTAGCTGTCGAGGTAATCCACGCACTGACTACAGACGTCGAGGTGAACACGCAGTTCGCGGCACTCCGCCTCACTGAGTTCGCCGGACAGATAAGCTCCGATGTAGTCGAGGAACTCTCGGCACGTCATGGGCACACTCCGCGGCAGTGGGGCTCAAGCAGCGTTCGCAGCGCCTGCCGCGCGCGATGCAGGCGGGCCTTGACCGCGTTGGGCTGGATGCCCAGCAGACGCCCCGTTTCTTCGGTGCTGAACTCGTCGATGTCGCGCATCATCAACACGGTGCGGTGAATCTCCGGAAGCTTGCCGATCGCCTCGCGCACCATCCGGCGCGTTTCCCCTTTCTCAAGCTCCTGCACGCGCTCCTGCGCCCAGGCGCCCTCCGGCGAATCCCGGTGCCCGTCGGGCAGGAACTTCGGCAACAGGGCGTCGATTGAGGTCTCGCGCTCCAGCCGCTTCTTCTTGCGAAGGATGCCCAGCGCCGCGTTCACCGTGATGCGGTGCAGCCACGTGGCCAGGCGCGAGTCGCCCTTGAAATCGCCCACCGCGCGGAACACGGACACGAAGGCGTCCTGCACGGCCTCCTGCGCTTCATTTTCATGCGACAGATACCGCAGCGCGACGGCCAGCATCCGCCCGCCGTGCTTCCGCATCAGCGCGACATACGCCGCCGGCGCGCCGGCGCGCAGCTCCCCCAGAAGCTCGGCGTCGTCATGCGCCTCAGCCGCCGGTCCAGACGAACTCGTGGGGTGAGCAATCATGACGCCGAAACTACCGCTTTGCCTGGCGGTCGGCCAGCCGTCCCGGGACCGACGCGCCCCATGGCTGCTTCATCCGGCAACGTGTGCCGAACCACCCGGCGGGAACGTGGATTCCGATGACCCTCGTCGCCTCCTTGGATGGTGCGGGCGTGCGTCGGGTTACAGGCGTGCGTCGGGTTGCTGGCAGGCAATCGAAGGGGCGGGGTCGCCCGCCATGGAGGGGGGACCATCGTGGCACCACGTAAGCGACGGCAAGTGGGTATCGGCGAAGCGGACCCGCAACACCTCATCTCCGAGCCGCGAGGCTTCAGCCCGGGCGACGACCCGTAGGCGACCGCTCGGCCGGCCACGCTGAGGTCAAGCGGAAAGGGGCAACGCCTGCGTCGTTTCGCGGTGGGGGCGCCGCGGGGTCAGACGACATTGATGCGGTGGAAGCCGTGGCGGCGCTTGCGGTTAATCAGCTTGCGTCCCTTCGAGGTTCTCATGCGCGCCCGGAATCCATGAGTGCGCGCCCGCTTGACTCGACTCTGCCGCCTTTCGTAATGCATGACAAACTCCTCGGCTGCCGCGCGCGACGCCTCCCGTCAGAGCGCGAGCCAAGCATCCTACAGGGTCCCCAAGTTCATGCAAGTGCTTGGAGGAGGCGGAGCGAGGGGAGCCGGCACGTGGGGGGATGTCGGTTTGGCGAACCTGAGGCTCATCGCGGGAAGGGCCATCCCGTAACGGCGGCGCAACAAGCCCGTGTTTCGCCTTGATGGGCGTTAAGGCGGGCATAAGAATCTGCGGATAAGAGGAGGGGGGCGTCGTTCGGGCCATCGGCACGGCGGGTGCATCGCCCAGGAAGCTTACTCAGTGAAAAGTCTGTAAGCGATTTTGTTTCAATAGTTTATGGGAAGGAAACGAGTCATGGTCCAGAGGTTGTTGGGTTGGAGCAGCGCTCTTCCGGTCGCTGTCCGCAGGTTTGTTCCCCTTGGGGCGGCGTTGGTTGCACTGGCCGCGTTCAACGTGAGCTGGGCGTTTGCGCAGGAAAACAAGGAGCCGGCCAAGCAGCCGGAGGCCGCACCGGCGGACGCGAAACCGGCCGACGCCAAGGCGGCTCCGGCCCAGGATGAACATGCCGGGCACGATCACGCTCCGGCACAGGGTCAGCCGCCGATCCAGGTGAAGGAAAAGAAGCCCAAGGGCGCGAAAGAAAAGACAACCTCAGGTGACAAGACGGGCAAGGCGGCGAGCGCGGGAGGCGACCCCGCATCGGCTAAGAGCGGTCCGCTCAGCGACAAGGTCAAGGCCGTCGTGGACGCGACGACCTTCGATTTCGGCGAGGTGTGGGTGGGTCCGAAGCTGGAGCACGCCTTCAAGATCAAGAACGAGGGGACGGAGCCGCTGGAAATTCGCTCGGTCAAGCCGGCCTGCGGGTGCACCGCGGCAGGCGAGCATCCCAAGGTGATCAAGCCGGGCGAAACCGGCGAGTTTCCGTTCAGCCTCAAGAGCGAAGCGCTGCACGACAAGTTCACCAAGACCATCAAGGTGATGACAAACGAGCAGGACAACAGCACGATGACGCTGACGCTGACGGGCCTCGCCAAGCAGTACGTCGAGGTCACGCCGGCCACGATCAGCTACGGGAGCCTCAAGGCCACCGACACGATCGAGAAGACGGTCACGATCAAGAACAACGGCGAGAAGCCGATGGAGCTGACGCTCGCCGAGCCCGACAAGAACATGCCGTTCAAGTACGAGCTGACGGAGAAGGAGAAGGGCAAGGTGTTCGAGCTTCGCGTGACCACCGTCGCGCCCATCAAGGAGGGAACGCACAATTCGTCCGTCATTCTGACGACGAACGTCGAGGAGAAGAAGGAACTCAAGATCGGCGTCGCCGCGGTGGTTCCGCCGCGGCTGGCGGTGCGTCCGTCGGCGATCATCTTCAATCCGAAGGTCAGCACGTACCCGATCAAGTTCACCAACAACGGCGACAAGCCCGTGACCGTCACCGGCGTCAGCGTGGACAACGACGCGATCAAGGCGCAGCTCTCCGAAAAGTCCAGCGACAACGTTGCCGGCAAGATGTACACCATTCAGGTGGTCATGCCGGAAGGCTTCGAGATCCCCGAGAAGCAGGAGTACGTCCTGACCGTCAAGACCGACGATGCGGACACGCCCGAGATGAAGGTGCAGATCAAGGCGCCCCCGAAGCCCGAGCCGCGTCCGCAGGAGAAACTCGTCGGCAAGCCGGCGCCGTCGTTCACCTTGACGACCGTGGACGGCAAGTCGCTGTCCACCGAGATGCTCAAAGCGGAGAAGGGTCCGGTGGTGCTGAATTTCTGGGCGGCCGACTGCGGCTTCTGCAAGCTGCAAATGCCGCGGCTGGAGAAGGTGCGACAGGAGTACAGCGCCAAGAACGTGCGTTTCATCAACGTCGCTCAGAAGCGTGCCAAGGCGTTCACGGATGACGAGGTGAAGGAGTTCGTCAGGACGCTCAACATGGGTGGCGAGTTGGCGATCGACATGGAGAACAAGCCGGGCAAGGAGTTCAAGGTCAACAGCTATCCGTCGCTCTTTGTCCTCGGCCCGTCGGGCAACGTCGAGCACTGCATCGTGGGCAACAGCGGCACGCTCGAAACCGACCTGAAGAAGAAGCTCGATCAGCTTCTGGGCATCAGCACGACGGCGTCCGCTCCCGCCACGGGTGACGCGAAGGCAGCGCCGGCGACGGGTGCGAAGCCGGGGGCTGACACAAAGGCCACGGCCTCCGCGCCGCCGGCCGATCCCGCGAAGCCTGGCGAGCCGAAGAAGACTCCCGGTCAGACCTCGCCGTGAGTTGATGCTTCCGGTTTTTTACCGGGTGAGTCCGCGCTGCGGGCGCCATGCGGAGGCACAACCGCAGTGCAACATGGGAAACCGATGGGGCGTCCGGCGAAACGCTGGGCGCCCCATCGCTCATGGACCGATATCGAGGTAATCGGCGGATCGCGGTTGCGCGCGAATCGACCTTCCTTGCAACCGCAACGGAGGACGTGACGACCGGCCGGTTCGGCGTTCAGCGGGTGCGGCGCATGGCCCGCTGCATGTTCCGCTTGTCGTCGCGCTCGCGAAGGGACTGGCGCTTGTCGTGGGTCTTCTTGCCCTTGGCGAGACCCAGTCGGATCTTGCAGATGCCGCGCTCGTTGAAGAAAGCTTGGATCGGAATCAGCGTTAGGCCTTTCTGCTGGAGCTTGGGGCTGAGCTTGTCCAGCTCGGTGCGATGCAAGAGGAGCTTTCGGGGACGCAGCGGCTCGTGGTTTCGCGGACCGGCCTGCTCATACGGGGCGATGTGGAAACCGAAAAGCCACAGCGCACCGTCGCGCAGGCGGGCGAAGGCCTCGTCCAGCGAGGCGCGGTGATCGCGGAGGCTCTTGACTTCGCTGCCGACAAGCATGATGCCACAGTCGAGTTTTTCGAGGACCTCGTAGCGGAACGTCGCGTTGCGGTTGCGGCAAATGGACTCGGTGGATGAGGCGGGCTTTGACATAACCCTTTGTCGGGAAACGTATTAAGCGGAAGTTAGTGTGATCGGTGCTGAAGCGGGTTCCATCGGCTCAGGTTCGCGAAGGCGAAACGCAGCGCTTCCCGCGCCTGACCGGTATAATAGAATGAGGGTGTCGTCATGACAACGCTGTGCGATTCCCCGCAGGGGATGAGTCGTTCGGCTGAGAAGGTGCTGGTGGACAAGGCGCGGCGCGGCGATCGCGCGGCGCTGCGTGAACTGATCGACCTTCACAAGGACCGGCTCTTCTCCTTCGTGGTGCGGATCGTGGGAAACGCGCACGACGCGGAGGACGCCTGTCAGGAAGCTTTCCTGCGGGCCTTCTCGGCGCTGGATTCGTTTTCCACGCAGTATCGCTTCAGCACATGGCTGTTTACGATCGCGTATCGCGTTTGCCTCAACTCGATGCGGCGGCGCAAGGCGATGACCGGCGACCTGGATTTTGCCGCGTTGTGCCGGCATGAGCAGCCGCCGGAGGAGGCGCTGGTCGAGTCCGAACGCTGCCGGGCGGTGCGCTCGGCGGTGTGGGGGGCGGTGGACGAGTTGAGCGCGCCGCAGCGTGCGGCCGTGCTGCTGTTCTACCGCCAGGAGCAGAGTTGTCAGGACATCGCCGAGATCATGCAGGTGCCGGTGGCGACGGTGAAGAGTCATCTTCATCGCGCGCGGGCACGGCTGCGGGAGTCGTTGGAAACTCAGTTCGGTCGGGAGTACGCGGAAAGCCCGTTGCGCATCGCGGCGGGCTGATGAAGGGATCGCGCCATGCGGCGCGTCCGCGAGCTGCCCGCCCGGATGTTGCGGTACGAACACGTGCTTGGGCACTGCTCACAGAGCAGTGGCACGAGCGCAAGGCACGACCGCAATGCACTGCTCACAGAGCGGTGGCACGCGGGTGGGGCGGGCAAGGCATGAACTGCGATCAAGCTAGAAACCTTTTTGACGCCTACATGGACGGCGAGCTGGCGGCGACGTTAGCCACCGAGTTCGCCGCGCATCGCCTCGACTGCGAAGACTGCCGCCGGCGCCTCGCGCTCATGGAAGTCGTCGAGCACGTCGTCAAGACCGACGAGCAGGAGCCGGAAGGGCTCTGCGACGCCTTCACCGACCGGCTCATGGCCTGCCTGCCCGCCGCGCCCTCTCGACGCTCGTGGCTGAAAGATCGTCGCCGGCTCTACCTCGGCGCTCCGTTGGCCGCGGCCGCCGCGATCGCCTTCCTGATGTACGGTCCGTACAGCCCGGACGGAAAGCACCTCGTCAAAGGCAAGATGGCTGTCGGCGAGCCGGCGCCCGCGGAAGCCGAAGTGGGCGACGTTCCCCGCCCGGAGGACATTCAGGACGCCTGGCAGCAATGGCTGCGCGCCCTCGATCAGCAGCTCACGCGCCCTGGTTCGAGCACGGCGACGCCCTTGGCGATCGCGCCGTCGCTCCAGCCCGCGGACGGCGCCTTGTATCCAGCGCCCGTCGAGCTGCAGGATGGAGCGGCGCCCGGCGGATCGCCCGCGCCACCCTCGGCGGATGCCGACCTGGGAGGCGCCGCTGATGAATCAGAGAACCCGCGCCTTTAGCGGCAACCGCCCGTTCCTCGTCTCCGGAGAGTCTACGCTGCAGCAAGGCGGGCAGTGAGCGGCGCGAGTCGAGAGGCTGACGACGGATGGTGGGAAGCAGATCACGCGGCGGCGCATGGGGAATCCCCCTTTTCGCGGTTTCGGCCGCCGCGGCCACGGTCTGCTGGCTGCCGCCGAAGGCGGTCGCGCGACCCGCACAGCAAGGCACGAACTCCGTCAGGCCCGCCTTCGCTTCCCTGATCCCGCCCGAGGCCAACTTCTATCTCGAGGTTCGCCGGCTCTCCGAGCTGGAAGCCACGTTCCAGCGTACCCGGGCGGCGACGATCCTGCCGCTGCTGGTCGGGCGTCCGGCGCCGGTGGGAGACATGGCGGACTTCCGCAAGACCGTGGCGGCGCTGACGGGCGTCACGCAGCCGGCGCAGTTGGAAAAACTGATGAGCTGCGAGGCCGCGTATTGCGCCTCCTCCTGGCGTGACTTGGAGGGCGCGGTGCTCTTGATCCGTCTGGGGGAAGAAAGCTGGCTCGGCGAATGGTTTCCTCCGTCGCGGCGCAACGCGGCCGAGAAGAAGGACAAGACGCTGACATTTGAGACGGCGGCGCTGAAGGTCGCGGCGCGGGACCGACTCGTGGCGATCTGCCACAAGAATGCCGCTGCGCCGATGTTCGCCCGCGTGGCGGCGCTGATGCAGGAGAAGAAGCCCGCGGGATGGGCTTCCGATCCCTCGTTCAAGAAGCTGTGTTCGGCGCTGCCATTGCGCCCGCTGCTGCTGGTGGGGCTGCGCCGGCCGCCGGCGGAGCCCATTGGCGCGGGGGAGCCGCGGGAGTGGAATCTCGGGTTCGACGTCGCGCTGCTGGCGATCGACGATCATGACGGTCAGGTGGATCTGGATTTTCACGCGCGGGCGAAGTCCGTCGTCGCGGGCGAAGAGTTGTCCCGCCCCGCGCGGGAAGTTCTCCAGCGGCTGCCGGGCACGACGCTGATGGCGTGGGCGACGACCGCGGATTGGCGCGAAGGGTTGAACGCGTGGTCGCGCGGCGAGGGACACTGGGCGTCGCGCTGGCTGTCGCTGGTAAATGAGACGCTCCCGCTGCGCCCCGTGATTGAGAACCTGGAGGCCAAGGTCGGGCGCAGGGCGGTCGCCGTGTGGGGTCGAGCGCTGCCCGCGCGGCCGAGTGTCCCACAGCTCGCCGTATTCCTCGAGTGCGAAGACGCGCGCGGCGCCGCGTCAGCGCTGACGCAGGCGCTCGCCACGCTGATTCCGCCGGCCGCGGAGGCGGTGGCGCTCGAAACCCGTCACCGCATCGGCGAAACGACCGTGGAGGAGCCGGTTGACGAAACGAATGCCGGCGCTGCCGAGCCGAAGCCCGCGGGCGTGCTTGACGAGGCGAATGTGGGCGCGGTTGAGCGTGCGCAACGGCAAGTCGCCGGGACGGTTGAAGGCGCGGCGCCGGGGCTGGTGTTACGTCTCGGCGACCAGCTTGGCACGCCGCTGACGATTCTCGAGTGGCCCACGGACAGGGGCGCCACCAACGCTGCCGTCACGGAGCCGACGGCTGCCGGCGCGTCCGCGCTGAGTCCATCCTTCGCCCCCGTCGAAGGCTGGCTCGTGGTGGCGCTCAGCGAAGACCATCTGCGATCGGTGATAGAGTCGCATCGCACTCCGCGAACCGAGCAGGCGGGTCAGCGGGGTCTGCGCGATCTGCTGAACCGTCCGTCGCGCAGCGGCGACATCGCCACGGCGCAACCGGCGCTGGCCGCGAGCGTGGTGACACGCTGGCTCGCCGATCACCAGGCCGGGCGCGAGTCGCCCTTCGATGCGTCGGCGTGGCTTGGACCTCCGGGTCGAGCGCTGCTTCCCCGGTTGGGGGTGGCGGTCGAGTTCGACGGTCCGGGCGGCGTCGCGCGGATCACGGACGTTCCCGCCGAAGCGCCGTCGGCCGATCGCCTCGCCGTGGAGGACTGGATCCTGGGCGTGGACGGTCAGTTGCTGACGCTGGAGAACACGGGCGGGGATCTGCGGCGGCGGCTGGTGAACTCGCACCGCGCCATGGGACCGATGCTGCGGGTCAACCGGGGCGGCGAGTTCCTGGACATCGAGATTCCCTCCAAGCCGGGTGCGTCAGGCGATCCGCTCGAACGAATGATTCCCATGCTGCGGCAACTGGCGCTGATCGGGCAACGGATCGAGTTCGCCGCCTTCCACACCTGGGACGCGCCGCCCGATCAGTACGGCGCCCACCTCTCGGTTCGGTTTAACCCGCCGCCGAACGCGCCTCAGAGTGTGCCGGCGATCGCGCCGGCCAAGTAGCGGCTCCATTGGCGCCGAGGCGGTCTCATGGGGCGTTCTGTTCCATCCCTGGACGTGATGGCCCTGCGCGCGTACCCCCCTGTCTGTCGCGGCGGCGAGGCTTGACGTATCTTGGTCCTTGAGCCACACGAAGCTCAAGGGAGGCCAGTTCATGCCTGCGTTCACCATGACCGCGCCGGCGAGCGTCTATCGCGAGCGGCGTCGGCGATTCGCATCGAGGCTCCGCCGTCCAATGGTTGTCTTTTCCGGGCATGCGCCCGCGCGGAACTACCCGGCCAACGCGCATGTATTCCGGGCGCAAAGCTCGTATCTGTACTTCGGCGGCGCGCCGGTCGAGGATGCGGCGCTGCTCATCGAGCCGGGCAGCGATGGCGACGGGGGGTGCGCGCTGTTTCGCCAGCCTTGGACCAGCGATGACGAAGTGTGGATGGGTCCGGGCGCCACGGATGCGGACCTCGCGGCGGCTGCGGGGCTGGGCGAGTCGCGGGTGCTGGACCGTGCCTCGCTGGCGGCGAAGCTGGCGGGGCGGGAAGCAGGCATGATCGCCTCGCCCGATCTGCCAACCCGCGAGTGGGGAGCGGCACTGGGCCTGTCGGCGGCAAGCGCCGACGAGCTGCTGGCGGTTATCGACCTGCGCTTGTGCAAGGACCCGCATGAGTTGGCGGCGATGCGCCGGGCGGCGAAAGTCAACGTCGAGGCGCAGCTCGCGGTGGCGAAAGCCTGTCGGCGCGGGGGAACCGAGGCGCAGGCCGCGGCAGCGTTCTTCGAAGTGCTCGTGCGGCATCAGCAACAGCCGTCGTTCACGCCGATCATCACGGTGCACGGCGAGGTGCTGCACAGCAACGGTTACCCGGGGCGACTTCGCGACGGATCGCTGCTGCTGTCGGACGCGGGATCGGAGGAGCCGGGCGGATATGCGTGCGACGTGACGCGCGTGTTTCCCGTGGACGGACGATTCACCTCGCTGCAGCGCGACTTGTACAACGCGGTGCATCGCGCGATGGACGCCGCGATTGCCGCCTGCGTGCCGGGCGCGCGATACCGCGACGTCCACTTCCTCGCGGCCAAGGTGCTGTGTGAAGGTCTGGTCGCGGCGGGGTTGCTCGTCGGCGACGCGACGGCGCTAATGGAGCGGCGCGCGCATACGCTCTTCTTCCCGCACGGCGTGGGACACCTGATCGGTCTGGACGTACACGACATGGAGGACTTCGGCGATCTTGCGGGCTACGCGCCGGGGCGCGTGCGGCCTGCTGAGTTTGGCTCGAAGTTTCTGCGTCTGGACCGCGACCTCGCGCCGGGCATGTGCGTGACGATCGAGCCGGGGATCTACCTGACGCCCGCGATCTGGCGGTTGGAAGAACTGACCCATTCGTTGAAAGACGTGGTGCGGTTCGATCGGGTCAACGCTCTACTCGAAACGGAGTTCGGCGGCATTCGCTTGGAGCAGACGGTCCACGTGCGCGAGGCCTCACAGGGAGGACCGGAAGTGCTCAGCTGTGAGCTTCCGGTGCAAGCAGAGGAGGTTGAGAATCTGTTGACCTCTTGAGTTGCCCAGCGCTGCGGGTCTGGGTCAGCAGCAGCTTCGCCGGGATGGCATGTCGATGATAACCTGTTCAACATCAAAAGGTTACACCATCATGCCTACGTCCGGAGACGGCGACTCGGGTGTAGCGATCCGCGCGATAGCCCCGTACATGCGATCACCCCGTGCCGCGCAAACGTCAATTGACAGGGGTAGGGGTCGGCTTATAATCGTGTTCCGTTCGACGGCTTCTTTCCGATAAGAGGAAGGAAGTTATTGGACTTCGGCGGATGTCGCCGGAGGGTTGGGTAGGCAGCCGTGCGGTGCCCGTGGGGCGCTGCATCGTGGGCTTGATCATGAACGTCAAGAGTGCGGATTGTGGGGCAGACTGCCGTGCGTGATGGTCGGCGAGATCTTCGCGCTTCGGTCGGTCCGGGGGCGGTTCAGCGCCCGCTACGGGGGGAAGCCACCATGTAACCTGCGCTTTGGGCATGGTAAGACGGTCGTGTTCAAGTGGGCTGGCCTGGACCTCGCCCACTTTTTTTTGTTGCATCGGGTCAACCGGGATCGTTGATGGCGAACATGAATTCCGACCTCCTGCACATGGTGGACGCGATCAGCCGCGACAAGAACATCGACAAGGAGAGCATCTTTGTCGATCTCGAGGCGGCCATCGCCTCGGCCGCGCGCCGGACGTACATCGACGCGGTGGACGTGGTGGCGATGATTGACCGCGCCAATGGGCGGATATCGGCGACGGTGGACGGCAAGCCGGTGTCGATGCAGGAGCTGGGGCGCATCGCGGCGCAGACGGCCAAGCAGGTGATGATCCAGAAGCTGCGCGAAGACGAGCGCAGCTCCATTTTTGACGAGTTTTCCAAGCGCGTCGGGACGCTGGTGACCGGGGTGGCCACGCGCATGGAGGGGGGGACGCTGGTCGTCAACCTCGGTCGCGGCGAGGCGATCATTCCGCGCAGCGAGCAGTTGCCCGGCGAAACGCACCACCCGGCGGACCGCGTGCGGGCGATGATCCTCGACGTGCGCGAGTCGGCCAGCCAGGTTCGCATCGTGCTGACGCGGACGCACCCGGACTTCATCAAGCGGCTGTTCGACGCGGAGGTGCCGGAGGTGTCGGAGCGGATCATCGAGATTCGCGCGCTGGCGCGCGAGCCGGGGTATCGCACGAAGGTGGCGGTGTCGTCGATCGACTCGAAGGTGGACGCGGTGGGCGCGTGCGTGGGCGTGCGCGGCAGCCGCATCAAGAACATCGTCGAGGAGATCAACGGCGAGAAGATCGACATCGTGCGCTGGAACGAGTCGTCGCAGATTCTGATCGCCAACGCCCTGAAGCCCGCGGAAATCAAGGAAGTTTTCCTCTGCTTCGAGCTGGGGCACGCCGTGGTGGTGGTGTCGGACGACCAGTTGTCGCTGGCGATCGGCAAGCGCGGGCAGAACGTCCGCCTCGCCTCGCGCCTGACGGGCTGGGACATCGACATTCTCACGCCCGCGGAATACGACCGCTCGATCGACGAGATGGAGCGCACGCTGCGCAACGTGACGGGCGTGGACGACGTGCTGCTCGATAAGATCCTGGCGATGGGCATCATCTCGGTGAACGACCTGGCGCGCGTCGGGCCCGACCCGCTGGTGCAGGAGCTTGAAGTGCCCGCCGACCTGGCCGCGAGCATTTCCGCGGCAGCCGAGGAAGCCGCGAAGAAGATCACTCCCGCCGCGGCGCCGGCGCCAGCGGTGGAGTCGTCGGTCGCCGACGCGGCGATCGAATCGCCCGCGGCGGCGCTGGGCGCCTCGGAGGCATTGGAGGGCGAGGCGGACTTGGAATCGGCTCAGGCTGTCGCCGAGGCGGACCTTGCGGACGCCGGCGCCGGCAATGCGACATCGTCGGGGGGGGAGAGCTGACAGGCCCTGTTTGGGGGAATCGGTTTGACGGAGAAGATGCGGGTACACATCCTGGCGAACGAACTGGGGGTCAACAGCAAGGTGATCCTCGAGAAGTGCCGCGCCGAAGGGCTGGGCGACGTGGTGAAGAACCACATGTCCACGCTGAGCGCGGGATTGGAGGCCACCATCCGCGAGTGGTTCTCCGAAGGGGCGATCCACAACGCGGTGGAAACCGCCGAGCAGATCGACCTCACCAAAGTCCGCGTCCGGCGCCGTCGCCGCAAGGCCGAGGGCGAGGCGGGGGAGGGGGACTCCGCCGTCGCCGTGGAGACAGAGGAGCCGCCGTCAGCCGAGCCCGAATCGCTTTCCACGACGCTCATCATTCCCGCTGAACCGGTCGTCGAAGTCACACCGGTCCGCATCGAAGCACCCGGCGCTGCCGATTTCCCGGAGGCGAAGCCGGCGCCGATCGCGCCGGCGCCCCCGCTCGAGCCGGCCGCGAAGGCGACGCCAGCCGCGGACGCGAAGCCCGCGATGCCCTCGGCGAAGCGCGACGGCGTCGTCGAAGCGGATTCCGATACCGCGCGACCCAAGCCACCGGCTCAACCCGCGCCCGCGGAAGAACCGGGCGCCGGTCAGCTTGCCGCCAAAGCCCCGGAGGAAGCGCCGAAACCTGCCGCCCCGGCCGCGCCCGCCGGTCCCAAGCACGTGCCCGCGCCGGCGAAGATTACGGGTCCGCGTGTGGTCCGATACGAAGCGCCCGAGCCGGATCGGTTCCAGCCGCGCTCCCGCCCGGCGCCGGGTCCGCGCGAGGGGGTCAGCCCACCCACCGATCTGAATCGCGCCGGAGTTCGAGGGGGCGCGCGCAAGAAGACCAAGGCCGAGGAAGCGGCTCGGATCAAGGCTCAGAACCTGCGGCGAACCACGCAGACCGACAGCAGCATCAACGAGAAGCTCCAGGAGTGGCGCGACCAGGACCTGGCCGAGCGGAAGGAGCGTCTGCGCGGCGCCACGGGTCGAAAGATCCACCGCCGCCGCGGCGAGGACGAAGGGCGCTCCGTGCAGGGCGGTCCGAAGATGACCGCGCGGCTGCACGAGCCGGTGACCGTCCGCGACTTCTGTGCCGCCACGGGCATCAATCAGATTCAGGTTGCCAAGACGTTGATTCAGAAGCTCGAGATCCTGGCGAACATCAACACGGCGCTGCTGCCGGAGACGGCGCAACTGCTGGGGCTGGAGTTCGGCATCGAGGTGGAGGTCGTTCCGGCCAAGACGGCGCTCGATCTGCTCGAGGAGGAATTCGCGGATCGTCCGCGCGCGAGCCTTGCGCCGCGTCCGCCGGTGGTGACGATCATGGGGCACGTCGATCACGGCAAGACGAGCCTGCTGGACCGTATTCGCAAGGCGCGCGTGGCCGCGGTGGAAGACGGCGGCATCACGCAGCACATCGGCTCTTATCATTATGAGAAGGGCGACGTCCAGGTGACGTTCCTCGACACGCCGGGTCACGCGGCGTTCACGGCGATGCGCGAGCGCGGCGCGAACCTGACGGACATTGTGGTGCTGGTGGTGGCGGCGGACGACGGGGTCATGCCGCAGACGGTGGAAGCGCTCAACCATGCGAAGGCGGCGAAGGTTCCCATCATGGTCGCGCTGAACAAGATCGACCTGGGGCGCGACAACCTTCTGCGCATTTACGGGCAGCTTGCGGAGCGCGAGCTGTCGCCCGTGGCGTGGGGTGGCGAGACGGAAGTGGTCGAGACCTCGGCCACCACGGGCGAAGGGATCGACAAGCTGCTGGAGACCATCATGACGCTCTCGGAGCTGATGGACCTCAAGGCGGATCCGACCGTGCCTGCCACCGGCGTGATCATTGAGGCCGAGACCAAGCCGGGCGTCGGCGCCGTGGTGCGTGTGCTGGTGCAGGAGGGAACGCTGGCGGTGGGCGACATTCTTCTGGCCGCTTCGGCGAGCGGCAAGGTGCGCGCGCTGGTGGACGACCTCGGGCAGAAGCTCAAGTCCGTGGGGCCGGGGATGCCGGTGGAGGTCTGGGGTCTGGACGGCGTTCCGCAGGCGGGCGACAAGTTCTACCGTCTGGACTCGGCCGCGCGCGCCAAGGAGATCGCGGACGACGTGCGTCAGCAGCGGGTCCATGAGTCCCGCGGGATGATCCGCAAGGCGCGTTCGCTGGCGGAGATTTTCGCGCGGCGCGACGCGGAGGAAGTGCCGGAGCTGAACGTCATCATCCGCGCGGACGTGCAGGGCAGCATCGACGCGCTGGTGCACCTGCTGTCGGAGCTGCCGACGGACAAGGTCAAGCTCTCGATCCGGCACACGGGTGTGGGCGCGGTGACGGAGAGCGACGTGCTGCTCGCCTCGGCGACGGACGCGGTGATCATCGGCTTCCGCGTGGAGCCGACGCTGGGGGCGAAGCGCCTGATCGACGAGAAGGGCGTGGACGTCCGCACGCACCGGATCATCTACGAGGTCAGCGAGGAGATCACCCGCGCGATGGAGGGGCTGCTCGCTCCGGAAGAGCATTACGAATCCCGCGCCACGCTCGAGGTCCGAAACCTGTTCCGCATCTCCAAGGTGGGACTGGTGGCCGGCTGCTACGTCACCGGCGGCACGATCGCCCGCAATCACGTGATCAAGCTGGTGCGCGACGGCGTGGTGGTGCGCGAGAACTGCCCCATGGCTTCGCTGCGGCACTTCAAGGACGACGTCAAGGAGGTTCGCGCCGGCAAGGAGTGCGGCGTCATGCTGGAGGGCTTCAGCGACGTACACGTCGGCGACCTGCTCGAGTCGTTCGAGCTGGTGCGCGTGGCGCAGACCCTCAAGTGAAGGAAAGCGATGCCGGACCATGATCGAGTTCAAATCGCCCTGCGGTCATACGGTGCGGGCCCGTGACGAGGACGCGGGGCGCGACGTCAAGTGCTCCTACTGCGGCAAGGAGGTGCGCGTCCCCTCGGACCGCGCCGACGACCTGGACTTCCTGCTGACGGAAGTCGGCGGCGGCGAAGTGGAGCCGCCCGCGCGGGGGAAGGCGCGGCGCGGCGGACCCTTCACCGGACGGCGCAAGCGCGGCGAGAACGGTCCCATGGACACCGTGCTGAAGCTGACGTACGCCGCCGTGGCGGTCACGGTCATCGTCGTCGTTTCAAGGAGTTTCATTATCCCCCAGATCCAAAACATGCTGTCTCCCCCACCGCCTCCGCCGCCGCAGGTGGCCGAGCAGCCGGCGCCGAAGCCGCAGCGGGGGAACCTGGGGCTGGGGCTGGAAGGAGCCGGCGGGTTGTACGTTTCGGCCGTGCCGGCGACGGCGGAGATCTGGGTCGCGGACGGCAAGGCCTATCGCGAGAAGGCGCGCATTGACAGCGCTGTGGAGCGCAAGCGGCTCGCGTCGGGCGAGACGGTTTGCGGGCTGGAAGGACCGCAGGTCGTCGAGGTGGCGCTGCCGTGGAACGACAAGAGCCTGAGGAACTACCCGGAGTACATCGAATTCCGCCGCAAGCTGGAGCACTTGAAAGAAAAGGAAGCGGGCGAGGCGCTCGTGAGCTCGTACTTTCTGCCGGACCACGCCAGCGCCGCGTTTGTCGCCAAGTCGGGCGATCAGATCTACCTCGTGCGGCAGTACACCGTGACGCCGCGGAAGGATGAATGGGCCTCCGTGCAGGCGCTGTTCGTCCCGGCGCAGGTCAGCCTTCAGGAGGTCGTCACGCGGTACCTCCCATCGGAGGAAAAGTACCGTTTCGACGACGAGCACGTGCGCGGGGAGCTGGAGTATTACAACGTGCCGGTGGTGGACCGCACGTTCGTGATGGACGCGCTGAAGCGCGTCGGCATCATCCCGTATGAGACCGATGACGGATCCGGAGCAAAGAAGATTCGACTGTTCAAGATCGACGTGGGGACCGGGCAGTTCACCGCCCCGACCGTGGGCACGAAGGAGGGGAACAGCGCCGCGCAGGCCGACGCCAAGCAGGGCAAGTAGCGCGCGGCGTCGCGCGGACGCGAAGCATCCGCGACCCGGCGCCGTCGAACTGAAGGGAGGAGCAGGCAGAGGAAACGCCGACCACCGTGCAACCGTACCGCAAGGAAAAACTGGCCAGTACGATCCAGACGTTCCTCAGCGAAGCGATCCGCTCGCGTCTGAGCGATCCGCGGATCGAGCCGCTGACGTCGATCACGCGCGTGGAGGTCAGCCCGGATCTGATGGCCGCGCGGGTGTTCGTCGTCGTGCACGGTCCGCCCAGCGCCGGGCGCAAGACGCTGGCCGGTCTGCGCCACGCGAGCGGGCATTTGCAGACGCTGCTCGCAGGCTTCCTGCACATCCGGCAATGCCCCCGGATCAGTTTCGATCTGGACACGGCGTTTGTCACGGCCATGGAAACCTTGCGGCTGATCGACCTGAACCGTCAGGAGCGCGGCGAAGCCGAGGAGCCGGGCGTCGCCGCTGTTGAGCGCGAAGCGGAAATCGGGGGGCTTTCCGAGGAGGAGGGAAAGCCGGGTGACGAGGAACCGGACCGATGAAGCACGGCACCGAGTATGCGACCCGCCTGCGCGGCGCGTATCTGCGAATGGCGCGCAAGGCGCCGGCCGCGCCGAGCGACGGGTCACCGAATCCGCTGCGCCATCTTGCGGTCGCGGTGCTCGGGCGGCACGACGGACCCCTCGCCGGGGAGTACGCGCTGACGAAGCTCTTCCGCCGCGTGCACGACTGGAACGAGCTGCGCGTGTCCACGCCCGAGGAGCTGGCCGGCGCGGTGGGGGGCACGCTGCATCAACCGCTGGACGCGTGCAATCGCCTGTACTTGGCGCTCAACGGGATCTACCGCCGCGAGAACGCCATGAGTCTGGACCGCCTCCTGTCCGGCAAGGTGAAGGACTCGAAGAAGTATCTGGAGTCGCTGCCCGGCATGGACGGTTACGCGACGGCGTACGTGATGTTGTGGAGCCTCGGCGCCCATGCGATTCCCGTGCATGACCGGCTGCTGGCCTTGATGCGCAAGGAAGAGTGGGTGGATCCCAACGCCCCGCGCGAGGAGGTGCAGGCGTTTCTGGAGCGGCACGTCAAAGCCAGCGACGCCCGGCGGTTCTGCCAGGTCATGGCCGCATACTCCGAGGGTTCGCACGGCCGGTTGAAGCCGGCGCCGCCGCGGGCTGCCGCGGTCAAAGCCTCATCGACGCCGGCCCGCAAGTCGTCGGCGGTCCAGAAGGGGACGGCGGTGCGCAAGGCGTCGGCGGTGCGCAAGGCGTCGGCGGCGCGCAAGGCTTCGGCGCCGCGCGCCAAGTCCGCAAATCGCAAAGCAGGGAAGTGATGCGCATGTCAACGATCATCAGCGGTCCGAGCCGGACGGCAGCGCGCCGCGGACGGCGCGGAGCGGTCGAAGATTCAGCCCTCGCCGCGTGCGGCTCCCGCTTCGGTCGCGCGAGTTCGGGGAAGGCGTTCGTCCTCCTGGTCGCCTTGGGGGTCGCATCCGGCGGGACGGGCGGCTGCGCGTCGGGACCGGGCGAGCGCGGCGCCGTTGGCGCGGCGGGAGCTGCGCCCCTGGCCGAAGGCGAGAATGCCGCGCGCGCGTTTCTGCCCCTCTCTGAAATTCAGCCGCGGGTTGAGCGGCCTGCGCCCGTCGAGGTCAAGCCGCTTTCGTCGCGCGGCGAGGAGCAGATCCAGCGCGCCGAAGCCCTCGCCTCCGAGCAGCGTTTCACGGAGGCGGTCATCGAGCTGGAGCGAGGGCTGCGCTACGACCCCGGGCATCCGAGGATTCTGACGGCGCTGGCGGAATTGCACTTCCGCGCCGGGAGCGTCGAGCGGGCGCGATCCTCGGCGCAGTCGGCGCTGGCGGCTCATCCGGACGATCCCCGGCTTCATCTGCTGCTGGGGAGGATTGCGGCGGACGGCGGGCAATGGGAGGACGCGCTGATTCCGCTGCGCACCGGCGTTCTGCTGGCCGAGAGCGCCGCGGACGCCACGTTCGCCGCGGGCTTGTACGACCTGGGCGTCGCGCTTTCGCATGCGGGATACCTGTCGGCCTCGCTGGCGCAGTTCGATCGACTGGAGCAATGGCTGAAGGCTTCGCCGAAGGAGGCTGAGGTTGCCGGGCGAGGGGCGACGACCGACGCCTCGCTTCCGGTTCTGCGCGCGAATGTGCTGGAGCGGCTGGGGCGATGCTCGGACGCCGCGGATCAGATTGCGCGGCGCATCGACGGCGGCGACACCGCGCCCGCGCTGCGCGTGCGCCGCGTGCGGCTGCTGCTGGCGGCGCGACGCTGGGAGGACGCTGAGAAGGCGCTTCACGCGGTCGGCGCGGACGAGCCGGCGCTGGTGGACCTGCTTGTCGAACTCCGCGAAAAGCAGGGGCGGGGCGCGGCCGTGCTGGACGACTTGCGCGCTCGGCTTGCCGCGCAGCCGGACAGCGAGCGGCTGGCGCTGGCGCTGCGCGACGCCGCGCGCCGACTGAACCGGCCTGGCGACTGCATCGACGACCTGCGCGGGTTTCTTGCGCGGTCGCCCGGCTCGCTGGAGGTGCGCTTGTCGCTGCTGCGGCTTCTGATCGAATCGTCGCAGTGGCCTGTGGTGCTTCGCGTAGCCGAGGGCGGTTTGACGCAGGATGCCGCGGCGGCGGCGAGCATCGTGGAGGTTCTGCGCGGGGCGGCGGCTGACCCGCGCGCGGCGGACGCGATGCTGAGCGCCAGGGCCCAAGGCGCCGGACCGAACCTGCGGTACCTGCGGGCGGAGATTGCGTTTGCCGCGGGCCGGACCGATCGAACGATCGAAGAGCTGACGGGCGGCGGGGCGGAACTCGCGGCGCGGCCGGAGGCGCGGCGGCTTCTGGGCGAGGCGTATCTTCGCGGCTATCAGTGGGAGCGCGCCCGCGGCGCCGTCGCGCGCCAGCAGCCCGACGCGGCTGAGGATGTGCACTGCGAGTGGATTCTCGGGCAGGCGTGCGAGGGGCTGGATGATCTCAGCGGCGCGGAACTGCACTACAAGGCGGGTCTGCAACGGGACCGCACGAACGAGCGGGTGATGTCGGCGCTGGCGCGCGTGTATCAGCGGACGGGGCGCGACCTGCAATTCGAGCAGCAGCTTCGCGCCGTCATCGACGCGCATCCGGAAAAGGCCGAAGCGCGCGAGGACCTGATCGTGCGCTATCTCGAAACGGACCGCATCGAAGAGGCCGCACGGCAGTTGCAGGAGCTGGACAAGGTCGCGCCGACGTCCTCGGCGCTGGCGCGATGCCTCGTGGAAGTTCAGCGGCGGCAGAAGGCGGATCCGGCGGCGGCGATCCCGATCCTCGAGGAAGCGCTGAAACGCAATGGTCCGGACGCGCGAACGCTCGTGGCGCTGGGGGACCTGCTCGCGGCTTCGCAGCGGTTCGACGACGCCCGCGCGCGATACGAGGAGGCGCTGCGGCTGGAACCTGCCTCCGAGGATTATTTCCTGCGCCTGGTCGGACTGGACGAGGCGCTGCTGGATTTCGAAAGTGCGGCCAAGCGATTGGAGCCGATGCTGCCGCGGTACCCGAATCGCCATCCCCTGCGAGGCGAGCTGCTTCAGGCGCTGATGGTCGTGCAGCGGTTCGACGACGCGCTCGCTTTGGTGCAGAAGGAAGAATCGCGCCCCGACCTGTCTGACAGCGTGCGGGCCGCGTATCGCGGGAAGATCATCGAGATTCTCCGGCTGATGCGGCGGCCTGACGAAATGTATCAGAAGCTGTCCGGCTGGGCGGCGGCGGACGCTCCGGCGGGGCCGTGGTCGCAGCGGCTGATCCTCGCGTACGTGGAGGATGATCGCGTGGCGGACGCGCTGCCGCTGGCGCGCAAGGCGTTCGAGGCCGCCGGCGACAAGGTTGCGAGGGAAATCCTGGTGAACGCGTTGATCGCCGCGGACCAGACGGACCGCGCGATGCAGCTTGTGTTGGATTCGGTTGCGGAGGATCCGTCAAACGAAGGCGTGTTCGACGAACTGGCGACGAAGCTCGCGCTCGCCGAGCGGTACGACGAGGCGATCGACCTGCTCAAGCAGGAGCTGGCCGTCTGCGCGGATCCCGATCGCCTGCGCGAACGCATCTTCCGCTTTCAACGGGCGGCCGGGCGGCACGATGAAAACGTCCGCTTCCTGGAAGATTGGATCACGGCGCTGACGCGGGCGGTGCGTGAGCAGGTGGAGCGCCGCGGGATCCGCCCGGATCGCGCGGAGGAGGGGCTGGGTCGGATCATTCAGATGCTGCACGTGTGGATCGTGCAGGAGCTGATGCTGGCCAAGCAGTACGATGCCGCGCTGCTGCGGCTGCAGCAGTTGCTCGATGCCGCGTCCGATGACGAGTCGCGCTTCGAACTGACCCTGCTTTCGTACAGCATTTACCAGCTCGCGGGGCGCATGGCCGAGGCGCAGCAGGCGCTGGAGACGTGTCACCGCATCGATCCCTTCAACGTCGGCGTCAACAACGACTTGGGCTATCTGCTGGCCGATCAGGGTCTGCGGCTGGACGAGGCGGAGCGGATGACGCGGTTGGCGCTCGCCCGTTCTCCGCGGAACGCGGCCTATCTCGACAGCTATGGTTGGGCTAAGTACAAGAAAGGCGAGTTCGAGGAAGCGTACACGTGGATTCGCCGATCGATCCACGCCGAGGCGCGGGAGGATGAAGTCATCCCCGATCATCTGGGCGACGCCGCGTGGCAGACGGGCCGGCGCGACGAGGCGCTGGCGCGCTGGACGGAGGCGAAGGCCCACGCGGAGAGGAAGCTTACGGACGATCCCAAGGACCGGGGGGCGGAGCGCGTGGCGGCGGAGACGGGCAAGAAGATCGAGGCCGCCCGCAAAGGGGAGCAGCCCGCGGTGGCGCCCAGTGCCGCGCCGAGCGCCGCTGCCGCGCCGGCGAAGCCGTGATGCGAGGCGGCTTTAGAGCAACGAGGAAGGAAGGGCATTGTGGCCGGACATTCACGCTGGGCCAACATCAAGCATAAAAAAGCCGCGTCGGACGCCAAGCGCGGGCGATTGTGGAGCAAGGCCTGCCGCGACGTCATCATGGCGGCGCGCGGCGGCGGCGGGAATATCGACGAAAACCTGCGGCTGCGCATGGCAGTGGACAAGGCCAAGGCGGTGAACGTTCCCAAGGACACGATCGACCGCGCCATCAAGAAGGGCACGGGCGAGCTGGAAGGCGAGACGTACGAGGAGATGAGCTACGAAGGCTACGGTCCCGGCGGCGTGGCGATCCTGTGCCGCGCGCTGACCGACAACCGCACGCGCACCGCGCCGGAGATCAAGAAGATATTCGATCGCCGCGGATGCAGCCTGGGCACGCCCAACTGCGTGGCGTGGATGTTCTCACAGAAAGGCGTGATCAGCATCGAGCCGGGCAAGACAACCGAGGACCGGCTGATGGAGATCGCGCTGGACGCCGGCGCCGACGACGTCACTGCCTCGGACGGCGGCTTCGAGGTGCTCTGCACGCCCGCCGCGTTCGAGCCGGTGAAGGCGGCGATCGAGAAGGCGGGCATCGCGGTGCAATCCGCGGACGTGAGCATGATCGCGGCGAATCTCGTTCGCCTCGACCGCGACACCACCGCGAAGGCGTTGAAGCTGCTGGAAGAACTCGAGGAGCATGACGACGTGCAGAACGTGGCTTCGAATCTCGACATTCCTGAAGAGATGATGCGCGAGCTGGCGGAGGGCTGAGCCGGCTGAGGGCGGGCGCCCGGATCGGCATTCCCGCTCAGGCAAGGATCAATTCCGTCATCCCCGCGCAGGCGGGAATCCAGCTTCGTCATTCCCGCGCAGGCGGGAGTCCAGTGATCTTGCGTTGTGCTCTGGCCTCGCCTGCATGGGGCTGACGCCGCGAACGCGAAACCACAGATTACCCGTGCTGCGGTCAGCGCTTCCACCAGGATTTCTTCTTGCCCGTGTCCCGGGATGAGCGGCTTTCCTGATGGCGGACGATGGCGATGAGGTCCGCGAGCGGCTTGTGAGGGTTGATGCGGCGCAGGGCTTTCAGCCGCTCGCGCGCGTTTTCGTCCAGTCCTTCCAGCAGCGCCGGGTCATCCGGCTCCGGCGCTTTCCGTGCAGCGGCGCGATGCGGTCCATCGCTTTCGGAATCGTGCAGCGTCGGACTCTGTTCGCCCGCTGCCAGCGCCGGCGTACTTCCGCCCGTGGGCGCGTCGGGCGAAGCCGTTGCATCGGGCAAGGCCGGCGGCAGCTCTTCTCCGTTGCGCGTCGCTTCGATCTGCGCTCGCGCGGCGGCGGCGGCGGCGCGCAGCGCAGCGGACTGGTCAAAGCCCTGCAGTGCCTCCTCCTGGGGCGGGTCTTCGTCGGGCTCAAAGGCCGCCAGCGGATCATTCTCCGCACTCGGCGCGCCGATCGCGGAAGCCTCGGCCGCCACGTCGTGCGGATGGGCTTCGACGGCGGAGTCCACGCCTGCCCCGTGCCCGTCCGGCAACGCCGCGGCGAGCATGGCGTGGTTGCTCCAGAACTCAGCGACCGCGCGTGCGCAGGCGAAACGTTGCTCCGCGAGGGCGTCCGGGCCGGACGCGCCTTCCATCACGCCCGTGGCCAAACCCGCTGATTGAGCGGCGGCGCATTCGCCGGCGGCACGATCGGCAGCGGCGCGATCAGCCGCGGCGCGGTCGGCGGCGGCGCGGTCGCGCTCCCATGCGTCGCGCTCGTCCTGAAGGGCGGCGCGATCCTGCCGCAACTGAGATTGGAGCTGGTCGATCTCGCCGCGCGACGCCGCGAGTTCCTCATCGAGTTTCGCCTGGCGGCTCTCCATGTCCTCGCGCAGGGCGCGGAGCTGCTGCTCGGACTGCCGGCGCGACTCGTCCACATCCTGCCCCGCACCGTCGAGAGCGGTCTGCCGCGCTTCCAGCTTGGCGCGGAACGCGTCAAGCGATTCCTTCTGGGCGCCGAGGCGCCGATCGCGCTCGGCCAGGTCGCGTTGCTGCTGTTCGAGGAGCGCGGTCTGCTCGTGAAGCTGGTGCGTCGCGGCGTTCAAACCGGCGCGCTGGCTCTCAAGCTCCTCGCGCGTGGCAAAAATCTGCTGGCGGAGGTGGTCGAACTCGCTTCGCTGCCGTTCGGATTCCACGGCGACGTTCTTGCGCCGGTCTTCGAACTCGGTGCGCGCCGCGTCCAACGTCGTCCACTGCTGCTGAACCTTGGTTTCCTCTTCGGCGGCGCGGACCTGCTGCGCGGCGAGGGCTTCTCGCAGATCGTCGATCTCGCGCTGGCGGGTCTGAGCCTGCGCCTCGACGGCGGCGAGCTGTCGCTGCCGGGCTTCGAGCGCCTGCTTCTTGTCGTCGAACTCGCGCGCGCGGGCGCCGGCTTCCTTGAGCATCTTCTTAAGCTCGCGGCGCTCCTTCTCCACGGACGACGCGTCGGACTTGAGGGACTCCTCCTTGGCCGAGGAGTCGGCCCGGAGGCGGTCCACTTCCTCCGCCAGCCGGTCAAGCTCCTGTCTGCGCTCGTCGAGCTGCGCGGCGCGCTGCTCGACGTCGGCATGTTCGCGCTGAGCGCGTTCCTGCGCGTCGCGCAGCGTCCGCTCCTGCTGCGCCAGTTGGGCAGCTCGCTGCTGGGCGTCGGCGTCCTTCTCGCGCAGCGCGGCTTCCATCCGCGCGAGTTCCGCCTGCCGCGCGGCGCACTTGGCCTCGCGATCGTCCACCACGCGCATCTGCTCATCCAGCTCGGCGTGCTTTCCGGAGAGCAGCGCCCGGTCGGATTGCAGCGTCTGATCAAACGCCTCGCGCATCTGCTCGAACGCCTCGCGGTCGGCTTTCAGCGACTTGGTGCGCGAGTCGATCGTGCGCTCCATGTCCGAAAGCCGCCGCTGCGTGGCATCGAGCTGGCTTTGAACCTGCTGAAGATCGGCCTGCCGCCGGTCCATCTGGGCGAGCCTCTCGGCGAGGTCGCCGCGATCCGCTTCAAGGCGCGTCTTCAGATCGTCCGTTTCCTTGTCGATCGCGGCGCGCTCGCGAGCCACGGCGCGCTCGCGCGTGGCCAGCTCCTGCTGCGCGCGGGCGACCTGCTTTTCGCGGTCCGCCAGCGCCGTCGCCAGCGCGGCCAGCTCCTGCTCGCGAGCCTGGGCCGCAGTGGATGCATCGCGCGTCACCTCGTCGAGCGATTCAAGTTCGCAGCGGGTAAGCGTCAGTTGCGTCTCCGCCGCCACGAGCGCGGCCTGCCGCTGCGACAACTCGGCGTTCAGTTCGGTGATGCGCTGGTGCTCGTTCGCCAGGCTTTGTTCGCGGGTGAGGAGGTCCTTCTCCGCCGTGCCGACGTGGTCGAGGAGTTCCTGCTGCCGCTGGACCTTGGCCTCGAAATCGCGCCGGCGCTCCTCCAGCTTTGACTGTTCGGCGCGGAGGACCGCGTCCCTTTCCTTCAACTCGCCGCGGAGCCGTTCGACCTCGTCAAAGCGGCTCTTGAGGCGGTCCTGGTCCGCCTGCGAGCCTTCCCGCAGGTCGGTCAGTTCGCGCAGCCGCTCCGCGAGGGCCTCCTCCTTTGCGGCGGCCTCGTCCTCGAAGCGCCGCTTCGCCACTTCCAGATCGCGCCGCGCGGCTTCCACGGACTCCTGCTTTTCAGCCAGTTTCTTCTCGCGCGTCTGCAGCGCGCGGGATTTCTTCTCCGTCTCCCGATCCCGGGCTTCGATCGCCTCGTTCCGTTCCGCAAGCGCCGCATCGGCCTGGCGCGACTGCTCCTCGATCCGGCGGCGCGCGCCCTCGAGTTCCGCAAGCTCGGTCTCCAATTCGCAGCGCCGCTTCTGGAGCGCCTTGTTCTCGCGTTCCATCGCGGCGGATTGACGCTCGAGGGCGGCAAACCTGGCGGCGATGTCTTTCTCGCGCGCGTGCAGCCCGACCTCGCGCTCGTCGATCTCGAGCGCCTTCTGCTGGAGGATCGTCTCACGGGCATCCAGTTCAGCTTGACCCGTGTCGAAGGCGTCGAGGCGCTCCCGCAGGGAGGCTTCACGGTTAGCGAGGGACTGCTGCTGTTCCTTGAGGAGGCGCTGCTCGTGTGCGATGCGCGACGCATCGCGCTGCGAGATTTCGCGATCGCGGTCGAATCGGTCGCGTGTGGTGGTGAGGTCTTCGCGCTGGCGGCTCAGCTCGGCGAGCTGCTCGTTGAGGTCGGACTGGCGGCGCTCGGCGTCCTTGCGTCCCTGCTCGACGTCGCGCGCGAGCTGAGCCACGCCGTCGCGCTCCATTCGAATCTGGTCCGCCTCATCCGCGAGGCGCTGCTCGCGATCCGCCAGCTCAGCGGCGAGATGCTTCAGCTCCTGCTCGCGCGTCTCCAGTTGCGCGCGCGCGGATTCCTGGCGGCTTGCCAGGCCGTCCACGGACGACTCCCACGCCGACATGCGCGTAAACAACTCACCCAACGCCGCCTCCAGCGGCTCCGCCGAGGCGTCCACGGATTGGAGCAGTTGATCCAGTGTTTCGGTCGAAGCCATACTCATCCCATCCGCATGTGTGCGCGCCAACCGCATGTGATCGCGTTCGCTCCGCGCAGGACCGCGGATCGCGCGTCGGGCGCGCGGCGCGGCGATCTGGCGATCTCGGGTTCGTCCGCATCGCCACGTCGCGCATCGGCCTGCAGCGAAAGACTGTTCTGTGTATCGGCATCGGCAGCGGGGCCGGACTTGCGCCGGGGCAAGTGCTTCAAGGTCCGATACGTCGTAACCGGCGTGGATTCGCGGCGATCCAGCCGCCGCGCGTCCGAAAACGGCGGACCGGTCGCCTTCCCGCTCATCCAGTTCACTTCGGGCTCGCCCATCGCCTCTCCGCGCCCAGCGCGTTATGGGGCAGCGGTCCTTGCGGGAGCGTCGCGCGCCTCACGCCTCGCGCCGGGTTCGCCGACGATCGTAAGGTAGAGTCGGTGGGCGACGGCTTGCCGCGTTCCTTAAAGGACATCCACCCAGGAGGCGTCGTTTCGCGCTTATGGCCGAACGCATCGATCCACGCACGACCCCCGCGCGGCCGGACTTGGGCGCGGTGCAGTCGCTGGCGCGCGGCGTCCTCGGCGCCGTCGTGGCCGTGCAGGAGCGCATGCACGCCTGCGTCGAGGAGATTCAGAGCGGGCAGGAGGCGCTGGATGCAGAGCGGCTTGAGCTGGAGCGGGACCGCGCCGCGCAGGCGGAGTCGCTGAAGGCTGAGGCGGGCGAGATTGCGCGCCTGCGGGATGCCTTCATCGCTGAACGTGCCAAGTGGGAAGAACAGGTTTCCCTCCTGCGCGCTGATATCAAGCAGCGGGAGCAGGAGCTGGCGGAGCAGCTCGCGCAGGCCGCCCAGCAGTCCGTCGGGATGCGTGAGCAGGAGGCGAACTTCTCGAGCAAGCAAGACGAGCTGAAGGCGTTGCTGAAGGCGCTGGAGCAGCGCGAGTCGAGTCTGGACAAGCGGGAGCAGAAGTTCGAGGAGGAGCGCCGCACGGTCGAATCCCTCCAGTCCACGGTGGCGCGCTCCGCCTCCGAAATGGAGCAGGAGCGCCGCGGATACGCCTCGCAGGCGGCGGCGGATCGACAACTTCTGGAATCTCAGCGTCAGGAACTGGAGGCGCTGGAGTCGGATCTGGGGTCGCGCGAGCAGGCGATGGAGCAGCTTGCGGTGCACGTTCAACAGCGCGAGGCGGCGATCGCGGAAGCAGAGGACCGGCTGCGGCGGACGGAGGCGGAGTACCAGCAGGCCGTTTCCGACATCGAGGCGCGGACGGCTTCTCTGGCGCAGCGCGAATCCGCGATGAACGTGCAGTGCAAGCAGAGCGAGCTGCGCGCCGCCGAGATCGCCGCGGCCCAGGACACGATCAACGCGCTTCAGGCACAGCTTCAGCATGATCTGACGGAAGTCTCGGCGCAGCGCGAGGAGCTGATGCGCCGCCTCGGCGCCACGAGCCAGGCGGCTTTCACTCCACCGCCGCCCCGCGTGCCGCCGCCGGCGCCGGCTCCGCCCGCGACCCCGGCGCCCGCGGAAAACGCAGCGCCGAAGGGAGGCATCGCCGACCAGTTCCGCAAACTACGACGGGACGCGAAGCGCAAGGCCATCGGCGCGTGAGCGGATCACGAATGCAACGACCCGAGGACGGAACGAACGCAGAAGGCAAACACACATGGGTCTGAAACTCTTCGCAAAGTTCAAGAAGGACGGTCCGCCGAAGGAGCCGGCGATTCAACCGCGCTCCAACCCCATCGAGGCGCAGGCGCAGAAGACGTACGAGCCGTCGACGCCGATGACGCTGGACGGCGATCCCCTGCGCGCCCTGCTGACGCAGGGGCGCGGCGCGGCGGTGTGGGCGGAAGCGGATCGCTGGCGAGCGCAGGACGGCGGCGCGGCCGGCCTCGCGCAGGCATGTGAGTCCCTGGAAGCTGTGATGGCGCTCGTGCCCGCGGGTGACATCACGCTGAACCTCGCTCTCAGCGCCGCGGGCGAACCCAAGGAAGAGACTCGGATTGTCGAACCTTTCCTGCTCGACGTCTGCTGCGTGACGCAGGAGCAGTTCCAATACTTCGTCGATGCCGGCGGATACGACGACCTCAACCTGTGGCCCGAAGACATCTGGCCGCACCTGATTGAAATGAAGGATCAGACGGGGATGCCGGCGCCGCGCTACTGGCGCGAGGCGCGCCACGACAGGCGATACTCCAAGCACCCCGTCGTCGGCGTCTGCTGGTACGAGGCGCAGGCGTACGGACGGTGGATCGGCAAGCGCCTGCCCCATGAGGCCGAGTGGCAGATGGCGTGCAGTTGGCACATCAAGAGCGAGGCCGACGTGCTGCGGCGCTTCCCGTGGGGGGACGCGATGAACACGCAGCGGTGCAACATCTGGTTGTCCGGGGTAGGGGGCACCGTGCCGGTGGATGCGTACCCCAGCGGCGCGGCGCCGAACCATGTGCTGCAACTGGTGGGCAACGTGTGGGAATGGACCGCCTCGCCGTTTGAGATTCACGATCCCGAAGGGCATCCGATCGTCGGGGAGATGCCCATGTATGGCGTGCGCGGCGGCGCCTTCGACACGTACTTCGAGTCGCAGACGGCCAGCCAGTTCCGCACGGGGCAGATCGCGCTGGCGAGAACGCACAACCTCGGTTTCCGCTGCGCGATCGACCTGGCCGCGGCGCGCTGGATGAACGAGAGCTGACGCAAGCGGAACTCCCGGCGTGCCGAATCCGGCACGATTTGCGCGACGCGATTCACGACAAGGACCGCATCATGTTGACCACAACCTCCGGCATCGGCGTCGCCTCGACGCCCTGCCTGATCTGCGAGGCCGAGAACAAGCCCGAGTCGCTGGTCTGCTCGCGCTGCTACGCCCCGATGGCGCTCATCATGGAAGCGGCCGCGCAGGACCGCGACCCGTGCATTGTCAGCGTCATCGGCGAGAGCAACACCGGCAAGACGGTCTATCTCGGCACGCTCCTGGACATGCTCAGCAAGCGGGCGGGCGATTTCGAGGCCGTGCCCAAGGGGGCGTACTCCGTCAACCTTCAGCACAACGTCATCAGTTGCCTGGGGGGACGACAGTTTCCGCCGAAAACGCCGATGGAAGTGGACCAGTGGCACTGGGCGTATTACCAGATCGCGCACCACAAGCGCGGCGACATGATCTACGACCTGGTGATGCCGGACATGGCCGGCGAGGCGCTGGCGGCGGAAGTGTCTTCGCCCAAGACGTACACGGTGATCCGCAGCCTCTTGGAAAAGAGCGCCGGGTCGCTGCTGCTGGTGGACGCGGGCGTGGCGGCCGCGGGGTCGCCGCAGCCGGACTTCTTCGCGATGAAGCTGCTGTCGTACATGGACGGCATCTTCTCGCGCAAGCGCGGAGAGTTGATCGACACGCCGGTGGCGATCGTGCTGTGCAAAGGCGATTACTGCCCCGAGTGCTTCGACGATCCGCGCGCGTTCGCCAAGACCAACCTCAACCGCACATGGAACCTCTGCGAGAGCCGCTTCGCCAGCACGCAATTCTTCGCCGCCAGCGTGGTGGGATCGCTGGGCTACGCCAACGACGAGGATGGGAACGTCATCCCCTATCCGCTGCACGTCTCCCCGCGGGGAATTCTCGAACCGTTCGAGTGGGTGCTCGGTCGGCTGGGGTAACGCGTCATCGCCGCAGGCCGGGAGTCGCATCTCATGAGCGCCAGTCCAACGCTAGTCGCGCCTCGCGCTGCCGCGCCCGCGCAATCTTCGCGCGGGGACATCGTCGCGCACCCGGCCATCTTCACCTCCATCCGCACGCCGACGGGCGAAGGGTATCGCATCGTCGCGGCGTCGAAGTCGCTGCGTCCGGAGGAGCGGCAGGTCATCACGCGATGCTCGCCCTCGCACGACGCTTTGTGCGACGCTTCCGAAGGCTCCGTCGCGTTGGCGTGCTATCCGTTGCCGACCGGCCGGATATGCGTGGCGCACACGTGTCCCGCGGGCGCGGAGCACACCGGGCGCGGCGGTCAGCGTGTGTACACGTATAACCTGGTCGTGGAAGGCGAGGATTTTGCGCGGTTTGGATTCAATCCGTTCGCGCTGCTTCGCGCGGCGGTGGCACTGGGGCTCACGACGCCGGAACTGAAGCCGCGCGAGGCGATGGAGCCGGTGCGGCTGCCTCTTGACGGCGCTGGCACGGCGGCGCACGGGGCGTGTCTGCCGGAGTCGGAGGGGGCGCGCTGGAAGCGCCGGGTCGTGCATCGGCTGCTGCGCGGCGCGCCGGTGGTCCTGCGCGTGGAAACGGCGGCAACGCAGGCGGCCGAGGTGCTGTGGATGTCGCTTCCTGGACCGATGCGGGCGAAGCTGTCGCTTTCGGCGGGGCTGCGATTCTCGACCAGCCGGCCGCATTCGTTGGTGATTGTCTCGGCGCCCGATGTTCGGCTGAAGGATTTATGCGAGAGCCTGGATGCGCTGCTGGTGGACGCAGCGCGCGATCCCGACGGAGAGGCGCCGCCGGCGAGCGCCTGGCTCTCCTTCGTGGAGCAGCACTGGCGGATAGGCCAGGTGGCGGCCCTGACGGAGCGCACGTCGCACAGGTTCGAGGATATTTCACCGGAGGCGCTGGAGCGGATCGGGCGCCTGTACGCAGGCATGGACGAGCTGGGCGGCGCGAACCTGCCGCGCCTGCTGGCGATTGCGGAGGAGTTCGTGGATCGGCAGGCTCGCGGCGTTGAGCAGCGGCTGCGGGCGGACTTGTTGGAATCCGTGAGGAAGACGCTTGCGGATCGGCTCAGTCACTGCGAAGCGCCGACCCTGGAGCGTCACTGGCCCACGCTGATTGCCCTGTGGCGCAAGTCGCGCGTGACGTGCACCTTCTGCGAACCGCTTATTCAGCAGGCTCTCGAACGGCTCGCCGGCGCCGCACCCGTGCCGGCGGCGCGGCTGGCGCTCGCCGCCGCGCGACCGGTTGAAGGCGCGGTGGACGAGTCCGCGCACAGCGCATTCCTGGTGCGCCTGCTGGCGGGGGCGCTTGCCGCGGGTGAAGCGGAGGATCCGCAGGCGCTTGCCGACCGCACTGAGCTGGCCAACCAGTGGCGGCAACGCCGCCCGGACCTGGCGATCCCGATGCCGTCGCCGCAGGGGCCGCCTTGACAGACGGGACCGGCCGAGCATCCGGCGTCCGTCCCCGGTTTTCCGTACCTCGAGCGAACGGCGGCCTCCCCTCGTTCCGGGCGAGGACCCTCCGTCCGATCACCCAACCCGCGCGTCCGATCACGGGACCGCTTGTCGAATAGCCGACCCGGAACTCAACCTTCCGCCCGCCGCATTCGATGCTTAGGGAGAGAGTATCCAAGCCGACGCAGTAGTCCTTGCGGGGTCGCAAGTGTGGACGATCGGTCGCTGAAAAAACAAGCGGATTCCGCGCGCGCCGACACGCGCGTCCTCCGAACGCTGAAGCGAACGGACGCGGAGATTATCTCGATTCTCGACGAGATGGACCGGCAGGATGCCGCGCATGCTGCCGCGCGCGTCGCCAGCCGCTACAAGTACCGCATTTCCTCGCTGCGCATCATGGTCGCCCACCCCGGCGGGTCGATCGTCACCTACTCCGTCTTCAGCCGCTGGCTCGCCCCCAAGGGGCTGGCCTTCCTCCACGGCTCTTTCCTTCACGCCGGGACCGGTTGCGTCGCGCAGCTCATCAGCCCCCACGGTTCATGGAACGACGTGCCAGGCACGATCGGACCCTGCTCGTACATGATGAACCATCATGCCTACGAGATCGAAATGGTTTTCTCGCAGGAGGTGGACGCCTCGCTCTTCTGTCCGGAGGCGGCTTCGGTCCGCGTGCTCCTTGCGGACGAGGATCCGGTGATGGCCGAAGTGGTACGCGCTCACCTGCAGCAGCTCAATGCGACCGTGACCGTGGTTCGCGACGGGCAGGAGGCGATGGACCAGGCGCTCAGCGCGGCGTTCGACCTCATCATGCTGGACCTTGAACTGCCCAAGATCGCCGGTCAAGATGCCATCAAAACGCTGCGCGAGAAGGGCTACCCAGGATATGCGGTGGCCATGACCTCCATGTCGCGCCCGAGCATCCGCGACGAGTGCCTGGGGATCGGGTTCAACGAGTGCCTGCACAAACCCGCCACCCTTAACCAGCTTTCCAAAGTGCTGCACAACGTCCGGCAGGAGCCGCTCTTCAGCACGCTCGAAGCGGACCCCGTCATCGGCCCCCTGATCCCCGCGTTTATCAAGACGCTGCCGGTGATCGCGCGTGACATTCAGGACGCGGCCACCCGGGAGGACGTAGCGGCGGTCGAGCGGCTCGTGCGCACGCTGAAGGTGCAGGGACCCAGCCTGGGGTTCGGGCTGATCGGCGAACTTGCGGTGCCGATCGAGGCCGGGTTGATCGAGTCGCACAACCTCGGCACGGTCCGCGGGCGGCTGCGCACTCTCGTTCAGGCATGCCTGCTGGCGCGTTCGAGCCGCATGTCCAACTGAGCCGCGCCCGCTGGTCGCCGGTCCCGTCGGCTTCTATCATCGCGTTCATGCCGACGGATGCCGGGCTGAAACTCGCCTACAGCGCCAATGCTTACCTCCGCTTCGACGCCCATGAGGCGGCGCGGCGCATCGCCGCGCTGGGGTACGCCGGCATCGAGCTGATGGCGGATGCGCCGCACCTCTGGCCCGCCGCGGCGACGGACGCTCAGATCGACGCGCTGCGCCGCACACTGGATCACGCCGGGCTGGCGATCGCCAACGTCAACGCTTTCATGATGCAGGCCGTGGGGGACGCGAGGCATCCCTACTGGCATCCTTCGTGGATCGAGCCGGATGCGAGTCTGCGCCGACTTCGGGTCGAGCATACGATCGCGGCGCTGCGGATGGCCGCGAAGCTGGGCGCGACTTCGATCACCACCGAGCCGGGCGGACCGTTGTGTTCAGACGGCCCGCGCGAAGGGCGGATGTCCTGGGCGGGGGCGCTGGACGTGTTCGTCGCCGGCTTGAGCGAGGCGCTGCGCGTTGCGGAGGACGTGGGCGTGCGGCTGCTCGTCGAGCCGGAGCCGGGGCTGTTGATCGAAAACGTCGCGCAGACGCTGGAGCTGTGTGCGCGCGTTCGGTCTCCGGCATTCGGCGTCAACTTCGACATCGGGCACATGTACTGCGTCGGCGAGCCGCTGGCGGAGGCGGTGGGGGCGCTGTCGGCGCATGTGCGGCATTACCACGTCGAGGACATCGCCGCGTCGCGCGTGCATGAACACCTCGTTCCCGGGCGCGGCGCCATCGACTTTGCGCCTGTTTTCCAGGCCATTCGACGCACCGGCTACGACGGCTGGATCACGGTGGAGCTGTACCCCTACATCGACGATCCGGACGCCGCCGGCGCGGAGGCGCGGGCGCATCTGCGGCCGCTGATGGGATAAGCCCCCATGAGCCACCGCCTGCGCACGTTTCTGGAGCTGGTCCGACTTCCAAACCTTTTCACCGCGCCACCGGACGTGATCGCGGGGGCGTGCGCGGGCGGGGCGATTCTCGACGGGATGCCCGCGGGGCGATGGCTGGCGGTGGGCGCGTTGTGCCTGGCGTCCATGCACCTGTACGCCGGCGGCGTGGCGCTGAACGACGTGATGGACGCGGAGCGAGATGAGGCGGATCGACCGGATCGCCCCATCCCGTCGCAGCGCATCTCGCGCGCGTCGGCGCTGCGCGTGTCGATCCTGCTGCTGACGGCGGGGGCTGCGGTGGCGCTGGCGGTTTCAGCGCGAACGGGCATCGTGGCACTGGGGCTGATCGGCGCCATGGTCGCGTACAACTCGCTGAAAGCGCGGTGGTTTGCGCCGGCGCTGATGGGGCTGTGCCGCGCGCTCAACATGGCGCTGGGCATGGCGCTGGGATCGCGCGAGGCCGGCGTGGAGATGCTTTGGCCCGCGGCGTGCTTGGGGCTGTACGTTGCCGGCGTCACGGTCTTCGCGCGGCGCGAAACGCGTGCAGGCTTTGAATGGACGCGGATCGTCGGGCTGTCCGTCGTCGTTGCATCGATGGTCGCGTATCTGCAGATCTGGGTAGAGTTCAGTCCGCAGGCAAGCTGGTTGTCGGCGGCTCTAGCCGGCATCTGGACTTTCACATGCGGTTTCGGGCTGTGTGCGGTTGGCAGCCGGCCTGCCCGTGCTCAGGAGGCCGTCGTCGTGTTCATTCTCGGCATCGTGCTGCTGGATGCCTGGCTGGCTGCGGTGCTGACGGGACCGGCGAGCGGCGCGATCGCGCTGGCGTTTGCGATTCCGTTCATCCTGCTCGCGCGGGGCTTCCGTCCCACATGAACTCCTGGCGGCTCATCATCTGCCCGCAGTGCCGCGCCGCCGGCGGACACAGGCTCGCCTTCGGTCCACGGAACCTCGCGGCGATCCTGGGCAATGTGATCCTTCTGGCGCTCACTTTGATCCTGTCTGGCCCGGCAGTGTTCATCGGCCTGAAGCGCCGGTGCATGGCCTGCGGACATGCCTTCGTTGACAAGCATGCCGAAAAACCGGACTTCAACCGCTGCGCTGACTGTGAATATGACCTGACGGGCAACGTCTCAGGCCGCTGTCCGGAGTGCGGCTGGAGGCTGCCCCTGCGCTACCGGGCGCATCGTCGCAGGGTGGATCGAGGCGTCTCGCGACGGAGCCGGAGCGCGGAACGGTAGAACCGCGTTCGGCTTTCTGCTGCCGGCCTCAACTTGGCGGTAGTGTCTGAGTTTTGACTCGCCTGCGCGTGTCAGTCCGGGTCGCGCCCGGGACACGGCAGTGTCATTGCGTCGGGCTCGCGCCGCGCCCCCGCGGTCGCAGCAGCGCGATGCTGGCGGTAAACCCGTGCACGAAGTTGCGTCCGCCGATAGGTCCGAACTCGCCGGAGCAGAAGAAGCCGGCCGTGGGCGTTTCGCCGATGTGCTCGTGGAGCATGCTTGCGTCGTGGTGAGGCACGTCGGGCCACATGCGCGAGCCGCGACCGTTGCAACTGAAGAGCAGCGCGGCGGCGGGCGGTGACAAGCCGGGCGTTCGGGCGGCGAGAAGCTGGCGCAGGTCCTCATCGGCGGCGGCGGCGTCGCGGACGTGGAACTGCACGGTTGAGCCGATCTTGGGGATGCCCGCGATGGCCAGCGCCCCCGTGTTCTTCTCCACGCCCAGCAGCGTCTGGATGAGAAAGTCGCCGCGGCGGAAGTCGGACTTGTACTCGTTGATCGCGCGCCCGACGAAGAGCGCCTGCTGCGCCAGATGCTCCTCGTCCTCCGTCAGCTCGTTGATGACCGTCTGAAGCTGCTCCCAGGCGACTTTGCCGCCCAGCTCCTTGATGAAGCGGTTCTGCGACTTGGTGACAATGAAAGGCTTGCCGATGGGGCGGCAGCCCTGCGACACGACGGCCTCCACCTCGACATCTCCACACAGCGCCACGCCGACCAGACCGTCGCGGTGAATCTCGCCGTCGAGGACGAGGATGTTCTGCCCCGGCTTTTCGGCCGCGCTCGCCACACCGCCGAAGAGCGGGCATCCCGGAAACGCGTCGTTGAGGTCCTCGACGAACGCGAGGATGTCGAAGTTGAACGGATCGGCCAGCGCGATGAAGACCGGCTCGCTCTCCGGGCTGACGCCGATCAAAGCTTCCCACGTTCCGCGGCTCCGTGCCGAGGCGTGCTGATGCCGGTTCAGGCGGAACGGTCGGACCTCTGCGCCGGGCATCGACCCCACGATCAGCGACATGGCCGGTCGCCCTTCCAGCTCCTTGTCCCCGCCGATCACGCTTTCCGCGGTGCAGCCGATGAGCGTGGCGGACGGGTAGGCCGAGTGGACGGTCTCGACGGCTGCGGTCAGTTCATCCTCGAAATGGGCGCTGGCGAAGAGCAGGGCGAGGTCGGCGTCGCCCGAGCGCACCTGCGGCGTGACGCGGTCGAGCAGCCCCTCCGCACAGGCGGCCGCGCTTGCGGAACTGATTAACCCCGAGGCGAACTTCACGAAGCGTCCCTTTCATCCCTCGCGCCGGGGTACGAAAACCCCCGACGCTCCGCGTGGCTGGGCCACCCGGCGCATCCCCTCCATCCGGCAATTCCAGCATAGATAGGACCTCGACAAGTTTCAATTCGGACGGGTTTCGGGCTGCACGTGGCGACAACTTTCAAGCGCGGAGGTGGCTTGCAAGCGGAGCGGGTGACCTTCGGTGGCGGGGGCAAGCGTGGGCGAGGCGGGTGGCCGAGGGTGGCGCCAACGCACATGGGGGGCATGAATCCGCAAGCGAGCTGCCCCCCCGCTCCGAACCCGTAGCTCAAGCAAGGGCGGAGGGTCAGCATGGCCAATGCGCGAGGATTGGCCTTGCATGGGCTACGGGTTCGGCCCGCCCTCGCTTGCGCGTCGGGTTCTGAAATGGAGCCTGGACCCGCGGTTACACATTTGACACGGCTCCGGCGGGGCCAATCGCATGGGGCTTGGCCAAGGACTTGGCCCGGTACATGGCCGCATCGGCGGCGCGGAGCATTTCGTCCGCCGTCGTGTAAGGCGTGTTGATGACCAGTCCGACGCTGGCACCTGAGCGTACCGTCGTGGATCCCAGCATAAAGGGTCGGGCCAACGATTCGCGCACGCGCTGGGCGACCTGGCGGGCATCCGCCTCGCTGCCCAGTTCCTCCAGCACGATGAGGAACTCGTCGCCGCCGAGCCGCGCGACGCACGCTGAGCCGTCTTCCGGGTCCTCGGCGCCGTTGCCTGGGTCCGCGGTCTGGTGGGCGCGGATGCCCTCTCGGAGGTTGACGCCTTCGCCACTGCCGGCGGCATGTCGGTGGGACGCGGCGTGGGGCGCTTTGATGTCGTCGTGCTCCCAGGGAGCGGCCGCCCCGACGCGCATTTCCGGCGGGAAAGCGAGCCAGTCCTCCGGTCCCTGCGGCGAGCGAGCGACGGCGTCGGTGGCGCGGACGCACTCGCGCAGGCGCTCGGCGATCTGGCGCAGCAGGTCGTCGCCGGCGTCGTGGCCCAGCGTGTCGTTGACGCCCTTGAACTTGTCCACGTCAAGGAAGAGCAGTCCAAAGGTAAACGTCGGATCGCGTCGCGTGCGCTCCATGCACACCTTAAGCCGCTCCACGACCCAGGCGCGGTTCGGCAGCCCGGTCAGCTCATCGTGCATCGCGGCGTGGTGCAGCCGGTCGTGGATCCCCTCCAGCCGTTGCATCAGATGATCGAACTCGAACGCCAGCAGACCGATCTCATCGCGCCGCCGCATCCGCAGCCGGCGCGAGAGATCCTCACCGCCGGAGATGGAGGCGACGCTCCGGCACAGTCTCATCAGCGGCGCCACCACGCCGCGATTCAGCAGCCCCCCGAGGATCAACATGTGCAGCATCCCCGCCGCCAGCAGCGTCAGCGAGGCAAAGCGCGTTACGGATCGGGCGCTGCCCAGCAGGGTTCGTGGCATGTCGATGCGCATCAGCACGGCCGGCGCGCCGTCCAGACCCGCGTAGCCGGCGTAGGCGCGGAGCGTCAGGTCGTCCATCGGCATCAGGACCGCATCGCTCCCATCCGTGAACCGCGCGAGCGCCGTGCGTCCTTCCTCGTCAAGGCCGGGGTCGTCGCTCGCCCAGAGGCGCAGGTTGACGCGCGTTTGCGCCGCGAGCGCCTGGATGGCGCGGTGGTCGAGGAAGCGGCCGAGAACGAGCGTGCCCGACGAGACGACCGACCCCGGCGCGGGCGCGAGCGGTCTGGAGGCCACCAGCATCGGGCCCATGGCCGTGGTCATGAGGCACTTGATCGAGCTTCCCGGTGCGAGGTGTGCGAGCAGCGGGTGGCGCGGCGAGAGTCGCTGGGGGCTGAACTCGGGCAGGAATACGGACGTGGGAAGGTGATCCACGCGCACGTCCCCGCGAAGCACCTGCCCCTCCCGGTTGAAGAAGAACACGGCATTGAGCCTGGCGGCCTGAAACGTCTGTCGCGAGAGGGCGGCATCGATGAAGCGCTGCCCGTCCGCGCCCACGGCGAGCGGATCGGCCGGTCGAGCAGCCCACTCCTGGCAGAGCACGTCGAGCAGCGCCAGCTCGCGGTCGATGGCGAACCGGCAGCGCTGAAGGTCCTCATGCGCCTCCTCTTCCTCGAGGCGCAGAAATCCCGGCATCATCACGAACCGCTGGATGACGTAGTGTCCTCCCGCCGCCAGCAGGAACGTCAGCAGCAGCACGCGCGTGAGTTTTGATTTTAAGGACACGCCAGGGGCTTCCTCGTCCCATCCATTGGCCCGGTCGATCTCCGTACCCTCGCGTCGAGAAGAGGGGACCCTCGCGAGGAATCCAACGCCATCTCTAGTATCGGTTCGGGTGAATCCCCCATTGGCGATGACGAGAGGTTCTCGGTCCCGTGATCCGGGATATCGGGCGAACGAGCCATCCAGTGGTTGCTGCCTTGGCATGCGTTGATCTTTCATCCCGCCCGTCCGTTTCGCATGAGCGGCGCTCCAGGCAAGCCGTCGGCGGCGTCCGCGATCTGCGTGAAACCGCGGCGGCTTGACCTGGAGTTTGAGACCAGGGCGCACTTCGCTAAGCTAGAAGCGGCTCGGCTTATCGGCCTGTGGTTGGCGGCCGCGCCGTGCTTCCTGATCGAGGTGTTTGTGTTCGCAGGAGGATCCATTCATGCGTGAAATCAACGCCAAGCAGATGTCGGACAGTCCAGTAACTCTGCCGGACCTCGCCAGTCGGCGAGGATTCCTCAAGGCCGCCGCGGCGGTGGGCACGACAGCGGCGGTCGGGGGATTGGGTGGCTGCGCCGCGACGGGACCAAAGGCAGTGTCGGACGCGCAGTCGCTCGAGGCGCCGGTGTTTGACGCGGGCAAGCAGAAGGTACGGGTCGCATTCATCGGCACCGGCGGGATGGGCGGGGCGCATGTCGAACAGACCAAGGCGCTGGGCGTCGTCTGCCCGTGCTTCTGCGACGTGGATTCCAACGAGTGGTCCAAAGCCCTGGAAGCGCACTCCAGCGCCAAGGGCTATCAGGACTACCGGGAGATGTTCGACAAGGAGCACAAGAACTTCGACGCGGTGATGATCGGCACGCCTGACCATCATCACTTCCCCGCAACGATGATCGCGCTGCAGCTAGGCAAGCACGTGTACACGCAGAAGCCGTTGACGCACACGCCGTGGGAAGCGCGGCAGCTCGGCGACGCGCCAACGCGCTACAAGGTCGCCACCCAGATGGGAAATCAGGGGCATGCCGGCGAGGGTTGGCGCCTGGTGGCCGAGTGGGTGCAGAGCGGCCGCCTCGGGCACATCTCCGACGTACACACGTGGACCAATCGCCCCGGCGGATGGTGGCCTCAGGGCGTGCCGCGACCGGAGGGCGAAGACGCCGTGCCCGCGAACCTCAACTGGGACGTGTGGCTCGGCCCGGCGCCGAAGCGCCCGTACAAGGCCGACACGTACCACCGCTTCAAGTGGCGCGGATGGTGGGACTTTGGATGCGGCGCGCTGGGCGACATGGCCTGCCACACGATGGACGGCTTGTTCTGGGCGCTGAACCCCGGACCCTGCTCGGCCGTGGAGCCGGCGGCGATGACGCCTTTCAACGGGGAAACGTTCCCGACGAGCGCGATGATCAAGTGGGAGTTCCGCGGTCGCGCGGGGCACCCGCCGATCGCGTCGTACTGGTACGACGGCGGGCTGAAGCCCACGCTGCCGGCCGATCTGGAGTTCGGTCGTTCGCTGCCCGAGACGGGAAACCTGTTCATCGGGACCAAAGCCTCGTTGCTGGTATCTGGCGACTACGGCGAAAGCCCGCGCGTGTTCCCCGAAAAGCGGATGAAGGAGATCGGCAAGCCGAAGCGCCTCTTCCCGCGCTCGCCGGGGCACATGGAGGAATGGCTGATGGCCTGCCGCGGCGAACGACCGGTGGACTTTCCGAAGTCCAACTTCTCCTACGCGGGACCGATGACCGAGACCATTCTGCTGGGCAACATCGCGCTGCGGATGGGGCGGCGGCTGGAGTGGGACGCGGCGGCGATGAAATTCACCAACGTGCCGGAAGCGAACGCCTTCGTGACGAAGGAGTACCGGCAGGGCTGGAAGACGTGGGCGTAAGCGGTCGCCGGCCACCACGCACGGATGGCTGATGCAGTGACTCGCTGAAGCGAGATCATGTCCGAGCCGCGACCGTCAGGGAGCGAACCCTGCGGCGTGAGATGCGGGTGACCCGCTTCAGTCGGTCGCCGCCAGGGATGCGGTGAAGCACGCTTCATGGCGGGCGCGGCTTGAAAGACAGACTTCGCAGGAATGCCGAGGCAGAACACAAACCTCGTCATTCCCGCGCCGGCGGGAATCCAGTCTGTTGCCTGCGCGGGCGCGAACCCAGCGGTCTTGCGGCGAGATCTGGGCCCCCGCCTGCGCGGGGGTGACGAGGAGGACCGCCTGCGCAGGAGGGACAAAGGATGGTGGCCTGCGCAGGGGGGGAAGCTCCCCATGCCCGGTTTCGAGTTTCGAGTCCTGCCCCGACCTGCCACGGCTGGATAAAAAAAAAGTCCCGCGTTCTCTTTGGGGGAAGAACGCGGGACCCGTCGATAGGGGACACGACAGCTTCCAGAACAGGTATAAGATGCGCGTCGCGGCGAGGCAAAAAGTGCGCGGACGGTCGCGCGCTTTCGACGCCCGGTAAGCCCGCGAGGTGAAGAAGTCCGCGAATCACGGCGCTCTTGATCCATCAAAAGGAGGCGAGCGCTGCCGACCTGTCCGTAGATCGCGTCGAACGCGCGGCGCCGGTTTCCCTGCGCAGGGCCTTGCAATTATTCCCTTTCCCGGCTTCGACGATCAACACGTCCCTTCGTTTTCGACCGGCAAGCTAGCTGCGCCAACGCAGCGACCGAGAATGGAAGGGCCCCGCAGACAGGCCCAGGGTGGCACCTCTCTTCGTCACATGGTTACGCACCTGGAACCATGCTCACGCTGAGTACAGCGAGAGCATGCCACCCGGCGCACTTGGCAACATGCTCACGCTGAGCACGGCGAGAGCATGCCACCCGGGGAGAATTGAATGGCCCGGGTTCCCTGCGGCGATTGCTTCCGCGCGACGGGGGCGCGGGATATACTCGGACCCGTGGCGACGCAGCCGACAACCGATGCGCCGTGGACCGTGCAACGCCTGCTGACGTGGACGCGCGATTTCTTCGAGCGGTCCGGCGTGGATGATCCCCGTCTGGCGGCCGAGGTGCTCCTTGCCCACGTGCTCACGTGTCGGCGGATCGAGTTGTACGCGCGGTTCGACCGCATCCCATCCGAGGATGAACGGTCGCGTTTCCGCGATCTCGTCAAGCGCGCGGCGGCGCAGGAGCCGGTCGCCTACCTCACCGGCGAGCGCGAGTTCTTCTCGCTGAAGTTTCGCGTGACGCCGGAGGTCCTCATCCCCCGGCCTGAGACCGAGCTGCTGGTGGAGCGCGTGCTGGATTACTGCAGGCAGAGGGAGATGCAGGCGCCGCGCATTCTCGAGCTGGGCGTGGGCAGCGGGTGCATCCTCGTCAGCGTTCTGAAGCGAAGCGAGCAGGCGCTGGGGACCGGGGTCGATGTTTCGGCCACCGCGCTGGAGATCGCACGGAGCAACGGCCAGAGGCACGGCGTGGAGGCACGGCTGACCTTGGTGGAGGCGGACTGGCTGAATCTCCCTTCGGGAGCGGTCCCGCCGGAGAAGTTTGACGTCCTCGTCTCCAACCCGCCGTACATCGCCGAGGCAGGCGTGGCGTCGCTGCCGGAGTGCATCCGCGGCTTTGAACCGCGCGTGGCGCTCACCGACGGCGCGGACGGGCTGACGTTCTACCGGCGCATCGCGGCCCAGGCACGGGACGTGCTCAAGGCGGACGGCGCGGTGTTCGTCGAGGTCGGCGTCGGGCAGTCGGCGCCCGTGGCGAAAATCCTCGCCGAAGGCGGATTCGCGCATGTCGTCACCCAACGGGACCGCGTAAGCGGGCACGAAAGAATGTTGCAATTCTCGCCGAACGGGCGTAATTAACAGTCGATTTTCGACACCGGGCTTTCGTCTTCCAGCATTCAGCATTCAGCATTCGGCATTCGGCATTCGGCATTTGGCATTGAGCAATCGCCATTCCTCATGGGGAACCCGACATGGACGTCTTCGACATCACCGGCGGCAATCGGCTTCGCGGCAAGGTGCAGATCGGCGGCTCGAAGAACGCGGCGTTGCCCATCATGGCCGCCAGCCTGCTGCTCGAGGGGGAAACGATCCTGCACAACGTCCCGGATTTGCAGGACGTGCGGCTGATGGCCGACCTGCTCGGGCGGCTGGGCGTGAACGTCAAGCGGATCGAGCCGAACATCCTGCGGCTTCGCGTGGAGGACGAGAGCAACTGTCACGCGGAGTACGAGCTGGTCAGCCAGATGCGCGCCAGCGTATGCGTGATGGGTCCGCTGCTGGGCAAGCGGCGCACCGCCCGCGTGTCGATGCCCGGCGGCTGCGCCATCGGCGTGCGTCCCATCGACCTGCACATCCACGGCTGCCAGGCGCTCGGCGCCGACTACGACCTCGTCAACGGCGACGTGCTGCTCAAAGCCAAGAAGCTCGTCGGGGGCGACATCTTCCTCGGCGGACCGTTCGGCTCTTCCGTCACCGCGACGGAGAACATCCTCATGGCCGCGGTGCTCAGCGAGGGCACGACGACGATCGAGTGCGCCGCGTGTGAGCCGGAGGTGGCGGACCTGGCGAACTTCCTGATCGCCTGCGGCGCGCGCATCAGCGGGCATGGCACGCCGCGCATCACCGTCGAGGGCGTCGAGTCGCTGCACGGCGTGGAGTACCACGTCATCCCCGATCGCATCGAGGCCGGCACCTTCATGGTGGCCGCGGCGCTGACCAACGGCGAGCTGGACCTGCTCGGCGCGCGCATCGACCACCTCGTCGCGGTCACCGATGCTCTGAAGCGCATCGGCGTCCACGTGCGCCGCACCTCGGACGGGATCAACGTCGCGGCCGCGCGGCGCATCGAGCCGCTGGAGATCACCACGCAGCCGTATCCGGGCTTCCCGACGGACCTGCAGGCGCAGATCATGGTGCTGCTGGCGCTGGCGGACGGGAACAGCATTCTCACGGAGAAGATCTACCCGGACCGCTTTCTGCACGTCATGGAGCTCAACCGTATGGGCGCGCAGATCCGCAAGGAAGGTCCGACGGTGATCATCGAGGGCGTAAAGCGTCTGGTGGGCGCGCCGGTCATGGCGTCCGACCTCCGCGCTTCTGCGGCGCTGGTCCTCGGGGGGCTGATCGCCAAGGGCACGACGAAGGTGCAGCGCGTGTACCACATCGACCGCGGGTACGAAAAGATCGAGGAGAAACTGCAAGCCGTCGGCGCGGACATCCGGCGATCGAAGGGTGCGTGAAACGCGGGAAGGCGCCCCGACAGTGCGGTGGTCCGGCGTTCGCGATATTTCGCAGTGCGGGCAGGGTCGCACTTGTGCGAGCTGGTTCGCAGCCCCCAACTTTGGCGAGGCGCATCCAGAGAAGCGTGCTTCCGGTTATCGAGACTCGTTCCTCCATCAGCCACCGTTCGGCAATGCGATTCTTACCGCATGAGCACGGCACGCACGAGGCGGCGAATGTCGCAATCCCCCGCGGCCCACAACGCAACACGCACCTCCCAGTATCGCACGGGCAATTCAGGCCGTGTTTTCCTGCCCCTTCCTTTTCTTCCATCCCGCTGTGCAGGCGCAGGGGGAGCATGGGGCCAGGTATGGACGACCACCGCGCCGCCGGGAATCACCGCGCGACTGGCGCAAGCCTGCCGTCGCGGAACGATGCGTGCCAGTCGAATCGGACAACTCGTGCCCAGGGAGTACCGCGCCATCCGCGTGCAGGGCGGCGCGTTCGCACTGGGCGTGGCGGGGACGCGAGCATCGGGACGGGGTGGGTGCGTAAGTATGCGCTTGGAATCAGGCGGGAGGATCGCTGGAAATGAGATTAATCTTGGCAGGCGAAATCGCGGCGATGGCGGCTCTTGCGGTGGCGGGGCTGGATGCGGCGCCCTCGCCGCCGCCTGACGGATCGCTCCGTTTCAATCCACCCGTGCCGTACGAGGTTTCGAGTTCCGAGCCGAAGGATGTCGTCGCCGGCTACTTCAACAACGATGAGTTTCTTGATCTCGCCGTCAGTTCCGGTCCCGGCAAGTTCGACGATGTCGTCAGCATCATGCTCGGCGATCGTCGCGGCGGATTCGCGGAGAACCGCGCGTACACCACCGCGCTGGGACCAAGGGGTCTGACGACCGCGGACTTCAATCACGACAGCATTCCCGATCTTGCGGTCACCGCGGGCGGGCGCGACGCCGCAACCGTGCACATCCTGCTGGGCCGCGGAAACGCCGAAGGCGATTTCAGACCTGCCGCGGATCTGCCCACCGGGGTTTTTCCCATCGCGGTGGCCGCCGATGACTTTAATCACGACACGCATGTGGATCTCGCCGTGGCCAACAACGTGTACGGCGGCGTGCTGATTTACCTCGGCTACGGAGATGGGACGTTTGCCGCCGGCGCCGGCGTTCCCGGTTCGGGCAACATGGGCACGGACATCGCCGTCGGGTATTTCAACGGCGACGAGCATGCGGACCTCGTGTTCGCCCACTATTACGGCCTCACCACGTTCATGGGGCTCGGGGACGGCACGTTTTCCATCGGCGGCGCGGCCGGCAGCGGCTACCTGACGCAGTCGGTGACAGTCGGCGATCTCGACGTTGACGGGCACGCGGACATCGCCTGCGCCGAGTTGTACATGAACCGGATGGTCGTCTCGTGGGGACGCGGCGACGGTACGTTTACGCCCGGGCCGATGGTGACGATCGGCTCATTCCTGATGGACCTCAAGATCGCGCGCATCAACGCCGACGCTCACCCGGACGTCGTGGTGGCGTTTCAGGACGGCGATCAAGCCGTGGTCATCCGCGGCGCGGGCGGGCGGTCGTTATCTGCGCCGCTTGCCTTCGATGCCGGAATCCAGCCCGCCGCTGTGGTCGTGGGCGATTTCAACGGCGACCGCTTCGCGGATCTGGCGCTGCCTTTCCGCAACTGGGGCGACGCGGCATTCGTCTCGATCTTGACGCAGGTCCCGCCTCCTCCGCGCGTTCACCGCAGAAGCGGCGGACAGCGGCGCCTTCCGGTCGAGGTCACGCCTTGGCCGTAGTGGGAGCGGCGCGAGTAAATCGGTCCCGACTGCGATGCGCACGCCGCGGCCGCGCACGCTGACCACCCCCCGCGCGGAAAGCCGCATCCTCGGCAGGCTGTCGCGGAACGCGGCGTTGGGCGCTCGTATCGTCACCCCTGCGCGGGCGGCGTCCAGAACGCACAGGAAATCCGCAGGATACTTCTCCTGGCAAACCACCGGCTGGATTCCCGCCTTCGCGGGAATGTCGAGCGTCGCCATTCACCCGGGACCGACAAGCCGCCAGCGCGAGCACCACACCCAAGGCACGATTTACCTCCGGCTGGAGGAGCGGGCACCAGTTTAACAACGCGCGGCGGTCAATCCATACTCGACAAGCCCGGCTGAAGCCGGCTGAAAAAACAGGAAGGGCCGCCCGGTTTCCCACCAACTGAAGTTGGCGGCAAGAGCCGGTCGGCTGAAGCCGACCCACAAGTCGACTCTCAAAACGACCCACAAGTCGACTCTCAAGTAGACGCTCAAGCCGGCCCACAAGACGACTCTCAAAACGACCCACAAGCCGACTCTCAAGCAGACCCTCAAGCCACTCCGCGCGGCCGCGGCCGGAGACGTCGGTGGCGCAGTGTTGCGAGCGCCTTGCTTGGATTCTTGGGGCCACCCACCGGCGCCACGGACCCGCGAGCGACTTGGAAACGGTTGAAAACTCTCGGAAGATACCCTTCCCTTCGCCCCAAGCCGGGAGGGAGGAGAGTGAAGGGCGGAACTCTTCCCCGCCCTGGGCAGGAGGAGAGTGAAGGGCGGAATCCTTCCCCGCCCTGGGCAGGAGGAGAAAGAAGGGCGGAATCCTTCCCCGCCTTGGGCAGGAGGAGAGTAAAGGGTGGAACCCTTCCCCGCCTTGGGGGTAGTCAACTCGCGGAGGCCGGGATGAAGGCGATCACGTTGCGGGCGGTTCGGGCTACGGCGGAGGTGATGGCGGAGATGGAGGAAAGAGGTCTGCTGCGGCGGCTGAGTCCTTCGGCGGTGGCGCGTGGCGTGGCACCGGGGGAGCAGGTTGTCGAGCGGGTCGAGCTGGCGGAGGAGCGAAGCGGCGCCTGGCAGATGCTCGTCGTGGCGTGCCATCGGCATCGCCTCACCTATCTCGCTTCCCATAGCGACATTGAGAGCTGGCTCTTCTTTGCTGATCCCGCGTGCAAGCCGCTGCTGTACGTGGTGGCCGCGTGCGGCGCGGATGAATTCGCGCGCAAAGCCGGGGCGGGGTCGCTGTCCGCGGAGGATTTCATTGCGCTGGAGCTGGTGCCGAACGACCCGCGGACCAGCTACTTTACGGTTCCCGCTGGCGTGCTGCATGATGAGCTGACGTACGAGGGACCGGGCGCGGCGCCGGTGTTCTTTGTCCCCGAGCCGAGTCGCATGGAGCACGCGCGGGTGGACCTTTCGGGATACGACATTCGCGTGACTCGGGCGTGAATCGCGTGTATCTCATCACAGCGCGTGTCTGAGACTGTGCGCGGGCTTCCGGTAGGCGACGATGGACCTGTCCTCGCGCATTGGGGAACACCCGCCGTCGAGGAGGCTCTCCACGTCGAGCAGGCTCTCCACGTCGAGGAGGCTTACCGCGCTGAGAGGGTCCTTCGTGTCGATCAGATCCAGTGGTTGCGGGCGGTGAACGTCGAACTGAGAACGCATGATGAGTCGCTCCGGCGTGAATTTCCTGGTGGACGTTTTGCTGTTGGCGTCCCTCCTGGCGTTCCTGTTCACCGGTGGCGTGCTGCTGTTCGTGTTTCCAGTTCCGGCGGAGAGCGCGGGCTGGTTCGTGTGGGGGTTGGATTACCTCACATGGCTGCGGCTGCACCTGGCGCTCACCGGGTGGTTCGTCCTCGTCGTTCTGCTGCACGTGATTCTGCACTGGACGTGGGTCTGCGGGTTCATCATGGCGCGGCTGGCACGTCGATCGCATCCGGCGAAGGCTCTCCCGGACGGCGTGCGCACGCTTTACGGCGTCTGCGTGCTGATCGCCCTGTTGACGCTGCTGTGCTCGATGTGGGCGCTGGCGACGTTCAGCGCGACGTCGCCTGCCGGCGCCGGTGCGCGCTGAGTTACGCCTCGGCGGATCGCACGCCGCGACGGAAAGCGACCGAAGCTACGCGGGCGCTTGGAGCGTCGCCGGGGTGACAGGGGAGTGACACGGCGCACCGCCATCACGTGGCCAGCCGCGCCAGATCGTCACCACGCCGGTAAGCACGACCACGACGGCCGCCAGCCGGTTAAACCTCGCTCGCAGCCCGGAGCCGAGCAGCCCTGCGCCGCAGCCCGTGGCGAGCATGGCGGGCAGCGTGCCCAGACCGAAAACGCTCATCAGCAACATCCCGCGCGCGACCTCCGCGCTCGCCAGCGCGCTCGTCAGAAACGCGTACACCAAACCACACGGCAGGAACCCCGTCGCCAGCCCGGCGATGAACGGACCGGATCGCCCCGGCGCGTGGAGCGCATCTCGAAAGAGCGCCGACCCGCCGCAGGATCGCTCTTCCTTGGCGCGCACGCGCCACGGACGCAGCCCCATCAGTGACAAGCCGACCAGCACCATCAGCCCGCCCGCCACGACGGCGAACCCGCGCTGCAACGTCAGGAGCGGCAGCCCGCTGCGCGCGACGCGCGTTCCGGCGAAACCGGCCATGGCGCCCAGGAACGCATACGTGCAAAGCCGCCCGGCGCTGAACAGCATCTGCCGCGCAAGCGTCTGTCGAAAGTGCGCGGGGCGCCCGCCCACCGTCAGGGCGATGCCTCCGCACATGCCGACGCAGTGCGCGGAACCGAGAAAGCCGCCCAGCAATGCAGCCGGTAGTTCGATCACGGCACGCCCTCGGTGCGGACGGAAGCTGAAAACGAACGAGGACGCCGCGGCACCGCCGATGAACCGCCCGCTTCGGCGATGGCAGCGGTCTCGCGCGGCGCGGCCTGCGTTCCGTCGCTGCCGAGCTTTCCGACTCGAACGGAATTGCCGACGACAAAGAGGCTGCTGCCGATCATGGCAACAGCGGCGAACGCGGGGCGCAGCGAGCCGGCCATCGCGAGTCCAATGCCGACGAGGTTGTACGCGAAGGCCCAAACGAGGTTCAGGCGGATCGTGCGGATGGTCCGCCGGCTGATGGCGATAAGCTCCGGGATGAGTGCCGGGTCGTCGGACGTCAAGCAGACAGAGGCACAACCGCGCGTAAGGTCCGTTCCGCAGCCCATCGCCACACCCACGTCGGCGAAGGCCAGGGCGGGCGCGTCATTCAGCCCGTCGCCGACCATAGCGACTCGACCCTGCGCGGATCGCAGTTCGGACAAGGCGAGGAGCTTCTCGTCCGGGAGAAGCCCGCTGCGCGCTTCCATTCCCAGGAGCGAGGCGACGCGCTGCGCTCTGGCGGGGTGATCGCCCGTCAGCATGACCGGCGTGCAGCGCAGCCTTTCGATCGCCCGGATCGCACTTTCCGCGGAGGGGCGCAACGCCTCGTCGAACACGAAGACGGCCTCGCGGCAGTCGCCAGCCCGAAGCGCCACGAGGCTGCAGCCGGCCCGGCGCGCCCGACCCAGCTCCTGCGCCACGCGCCGGTCCGCCGGCGGGGAATCCCCGAAGACGAACTCGGCGCTGCCGATGCGAACTTCGACGCCGCCAACGATTCCCTTCACACCGCGCCCCGGGATGTTCTCCAAGGCAAGGGCGTCGAGCCGGCCCGCGCCTTCATCGCGTCCGCAGGCGGCGATGGCACGTGAGAAGGGGTGCGTGGAGGACTCGGCCAGTGCGGTCGCGCAGGCAAGCACGCCCATCGGGTCGGCGCCCTCGCTGCAGACGTAGCCGTGCACGCGCGCGTCGTTGCCGGTCAGCGTGCCCGTCTTGTCGAACGCCACCGCGCGGACCCGGGCGAGCGCTTCCAGCACGTCCACGTCGCGCAGCACGGCGCCGCGCGCCGCCGCGGCTGCCACACCCGCCCAAGTGGCCAGCGGCGTGGCAATCCCCAGAGCGCACGGACAGGCGATCAGCAGCACGGACAGCGCCCGGATCACCGCCTCGCCCGAGCCGCCGGATTGAAAGCCAAGCCAAGCGCCGCCGGCGCTGAGCACCAGGGCGAGCGGCACGAACCCGTGCGCGACGCGGTCGGCCAGCCTCTCGTACCGACCGCCGGCGCGCCGGGTCTGTTCCACGCGTTCGAAGATGCGCCCCAGAAAGGACTTTTCCGCGACCGCGGTCAGCCGGACTTCGAGCCGGCCCTCCAGGTTGGCACATCCGGCCAGCAGGGCGTCGCCGGGGCGCGCCGCCACCGGGCTGCTTTCGCCCGTGATCCACGATGCGTCCAGGTGCGAGCCGCCTCGTTCGACCAGCCCGTCCGCGGACAGCCGTTCGCCGGGCAGCAGGATCAGAAGATCGCCTTCTGCCAGATCGTCGATGCGCTTCCGCTGGGGCGCCCCGGCTGAAAGGACCGTCACCTCCGCGGGCAGCAGCGCGGCAGCGGGTCGCAGCATTCGAGCGGCCTGCGCGCGGTGATGGGCTTCGAAGTACCGACCCAACGTCATAAGGACGAGCACGACCGCCGCGGTCTCGAAATACACGGGACCCGCATCCCGCAGCGTCGAAACGTACGAAAGAACGAACGCGGCGGTAACGCCGACGAGAATCAGCGATTCCGATCCGATCAGGCGGCGGTGCCACTGGGCCGCCGCCTGCGCTGCAATCGGCCAGCCCAGCAGAAGGAGCACGGGCGTGGCAAACAGAAGGGAAAGGTATCGCATGATGCCCGCCAGCCCGGCCGCGGAGGGCGGCTGGGAGGCTGACGCTGCGTCCAGCTCCTGCCCGTAGAGATACGTGTTGAACACCATGACGGCCATCGTCAGGAAGATGGCCAGTCCGAGCCGGGTGAGCAACGCCGTGGGGGCGCTTTCGTCCGCGTCGCGCCGCGTGACGCGTGACGCGAGTCGGCAGCCGAAGCAGCAGTAAAGCGGTTCCTGCGACGCCGCGACTTGCGGGCGGCCAAAACCCGTCAAGGGCAGCGAGCAGTAGGCGCACGCGTCACGCCGGGGGCTGACCGTCGTTTGTGCTTCGGCGCTGGCATCCATCGGTGTCGACTCGGATTCTGCCGCCGACAGGATACCCGCAACGTTCAGCATCATGAACGCCGGCGGGTCGGGTCGGGTCCGGACCCACCGCCGCAGCACGCCGCGGCATCAGAAGTAGGTCTTGGCCGCGGGGATGGCGAACTTCACGAGGTACCATACCAGCGCCACCCAGAACACCACCCACATCAAACGGACATACCAAGGGATGCGGTGTGTCGTGTAGGAATGGTACCGCCGGTCGTCGGCTGCGGAGGCCTGGTCGGTTTGCGCACTCATGAATGAGACTCCTTACGGTGATCCCAGGCTTCAAGCTGCTCTTCGCGTTCAAGCAGGGAAAACTTGGGGGCCTCCACGTCGCGCAACATGCCATGACGGATCGCCCAGACGAACAGGCACAGAAAACCGAGCGTGGCCAGAAAATAATTGGCGAGCGGGACGAGGGTAAACTGCGTCTCCCGTTCGCTGAGGACGGCGCGCGCGAACTCATAGATTTTCGTGGCGAAACCCAGCCCCGCGGGGACGAGGATGCCGATCATCAGGCACCACAGCGTGATGCGCTGTCCTCGGGTTGTCTTGGGATGCTCCATGTCAGTTTTCCGTGCCGGCGAGCCGGCGCTCGTTCATCCCGCCGGCGGGCGCTTCGGCCGCGGACTGTCCCGCGGGAGGCGTCGTGTCCCTGGCGGGCGGTCCTTCCCCATAATAATAAGGATACTCCGGCAGCCAGCTTCCAAGCCACTGGAGGTATGTGACGAGACACATGCCGTCGCGATTGGGATAACCCTTCTCGTCGAAGAACCAGGGATAGGTCGGCATCACTGAAGTGGGGACCACGCTGACGGGATCATATAAATGCGCCAGGTGCCAGTCGTTGCTTCGCCGCGCGCCCTCCCGAATCAGATCGGGTCCGACGCGTCGCGTGCCGAACAGCACCGGTCTCTGGAGTTCGTTCTGGTATTCCCACGCGTGGGAAACGGGCCCCCATCGCTCGCTTTCGCGGGAGACCGGGCGCACCTGCTGGGAATGGCAATGCCAGCATCCCTCGGCCACGTAAACTTTGTGCCCGCGTCTCAGCGCCTCGGCGTAGGATGTCCGCGAGACAGAACCGAAGTATTGTTTGAACGGCTCCGGAAACCGCTCGCTGAGGTCCACGAAGTCGTGGACGTAACCCTGCTCGGCGATCTGCTCCACCGTCAGCTCCGGTTGATCCCAATAGATCAGCCAGGGCAGCAGACCCATGACCAGAAAGGCCAAGGCGAAGAAACCCAGTCCCGCAATTACCATGACGCCCGATTTCGTTTCAAACATGAATAAGCCGACTCCGCGGTAGGCAGACTGGGATCACGCCGCCGCCGGCGCGACGGGCATGGGCGCCTCCGACGGCGCCGCGACGGGCTTGCGAGCCCAGGTCATATAGACATTGGCGGCGAAGAAAAACTGCCCCACGATAATCATGGTTCCGGCGATCGTCCGCGTGAGCCAGAACGGCGCGGACGCCACAAGCGAGTCCTCCCAGGGCGCCAGGTCCCGCCACTGATAGCCCTGAATCAGCCCGGCAATGATCAGGTCGAAAAACATGATCAACATGCCGATCGACGTCAGCCAGAAATGCCAGGCGTTCCACGAATGTCGATGCCAGTCCCCGGCGCCCACAAGACGCGGGATCAGGTGCGTCAACATCGCAAGCATCCAGAATCCAAACACGCCGAACATCACCAGGTGCGAATGCCCGACGACCCAGTCCGTGAAGTGAATAATGCGCTGGAACGTCAGCGTGGTGTGAAACGCACACTGCAGACAAGTCGTGAAGTAAAATACCATTCCCGCATAGAACCAGCGGATGGGAAGGTTCGTACGCAGGGCATCGCCGCGGCCGCGGATTGTCATGAAAAAGTTAATGATGACGGTCGTGACCACCAGTTCAACCGCAATGGTCGAAATCACGGCGCCATACTGAAGGAACATCGGGATTGGACTGTAAAGGAAGTGGTGAATGCCGGTGAGCGGATAAAAGAACGCCAGACCCCAGAATCCGACCAGCGAAAGTCCGTGACTCCATACGGGTTTCTTGAGAATGATGGGCACGAAATAATAGACCATGCCCCACCCCAGAGGCGTGACGAACAATCCGACCAGGTCGTGGATGAACAGTCCGATGATCGCCGCCGAGGCCGCCCCTCCCACGAAATACTGCGGGAGAAAGCTGCCCATCATGTACACCAGCACGGTCCACACGAGGGCGGAAATAAAATACCACAACGTCACATACATCGGACCTTGCAGTTGCAGGATCGGGTGCAGGAAGTTGATTGCCACGAGGACCAGACCCAGCAGCGCGACGGGATCGACCCAGACGGGCGTTTCGCCCCACTCCACGGCCTGCGCCTGCCCCGTCAAGACGCCGACGACCGTGGCAACGACGATGAGCTGCCATGCGATGAAAATGAAGTATGAAAGCGGGCGGCTGAGCACGGGACGCAGCGTGAGCCGGGGAACGGCCCAGTGCAACATGCCCAAAAAGCCGTTGGCGAGGAACCCATAGGCCACACCGTTGGTGTGAACAAACCTCCAGCGTCCTGGGGACAACAACTCGATCCCCGGAAATGGATAATGCTGGAGAAACTGAAGCGAGATCATCGCCCCCGCGAGCATCGCCACGATCATGTAAGCGAGCGCCGCGACGAAATACCACCAGACCAGCCGGGTTTCGATCAACTCCCGGTCTGCCGGCAGCTTCGGTGCGTCAAACACGATGGGTGCAGCTATGGACGTCATAATATCTGCAATGCTCAGCGATGCGTGTAGAACAACCCGCCCGAGCGGGTTACGTCACGGCTCCTCGATGAATTCCTCCGGGGCGCTCGGCGCCTCGGGCGGCTTCGGCGGCGGCTCGCCCGTCAGGCTGATCCACTGGGGTCGATCGCGGGGGGTGAAGGCGCCGTCCGCGAGCTTCTGCGGTCGCTGGGAGATCAGATCCTGCACGTAGTAAGCCATGGCCCACAGGTCCGACGGCTGAACGAGCGGCGCAGCGCCCGCAGTCTTGGCGGGCACGTGCATGACGTCCACCCACGTAGGCATCGCGGTGCCCGTCAGCCCCGCGGAGATGGTGCGATACAGATCCTCGACGCTCATGCCCGCGCGCACGAAATCGCGCTTGAAATCGGTCGGATAGAGCATCTGCCCTTCCACATTCAGTTTCGCCTCGACGCCCGAGAGGTTGGCTCGAAACCCGCTTCGCGCCTCGCCCCCGCAGGCTACCAGGTGCTCGTTGATCCGCGACTCGGCGACGTAGGCCGGGTGGCAGCTCCAGCACGTCACGTATCCGTGATAGACGACCTCGCCGCGCTGAATCGCCGGCGTCTTGTCCACCAGGGATCGATAAGGATCCTCAACGATTGGAATCGGCGCCGCGGGCGGATTCTCGCTCCATTTGGCCGGGGCAAACGTCTTGATGTAGGCGACGAGCGCGTCCTGCGTGCGGTCGGACAGCGCCGCGAAGCCCGGCATGGCCGAACCTCTCAGCCCTGTGCGGATGGTCCGTTTAAGGTCCGCGTCGGTCGGCAGTTGACCCGAGCGCGTGGAGCTGAACTTGAAGTGCGCGAGCTGGAAGTTCCGCGGCTTCGGCGAGAGCATGCGCGCCGCGGGGCCTTTCCCGTCGCCCGTCGCGCCGTGACAGCCGAGGCAGTGGCGCTTGTAGGCCGCTTCGCCTTCGGTCACGAGCACCTGGACGTTCGAGAAGCGGATGCCCTCATCACGCGGCTTGGACGTGTCCACTTCCGGCGCGGATGCGGAACAGCCCGCCAGCGCACCCAGCAGCATGAGGATTGAACCCCTGCCCGTCATTCGCCTCAGCGCGACTGTCTTCACCCTCTCTCCTCCCGCGCCGCAACCGTCGGCGGAATGAATCGCCCCCAAGATTGCACGAGCAACATGGTCCAGCCGAATACCAGGTGCGTTGCCACGGCAACGTAAATCGGGATCTGGTCGACGATCCAGTTTCCGCCGATCAGCAGCGGCTGGAGCCACGAGAGCACCGCGTAGAAATTAATAACCCAGACGCCGATGCTCAGCACGCTGACCACGACGAAACGCTTCGCCGGCGCAGCCTCGGGCAGGAAGCGGCTGAGGATGAGGTGGAAGGGGACTCCGCCGATCATGCCCGTGCCCATGTACAGGCAGCAGCCGGCCGCAAGGGCAAAGCCGCTGTTCAGTTCGAGCGCCTTCTCGCCGAGCGGGAAGGTCAGGTAAACCTGAATCAGGTGGAGCGGGTGCTTGTCGAGCATCGCGGCGCCGACGATGTTGAGCAGGAGGCTCGCTCCCGCGCCGATGAAGCCCAGCACCATGCCCGCAAGAATGTGATAGGCGGTGTAGTAGCCTCGCGGCGCCCAGCTTCCGCGCGCGGCTGAAGTCGTGAGACGCGCCTGGAGCTGATCCACCTCGTCCTGCAAGGTGCGAATCTGTCCCTGAAGCGCCGCGAGTCGATCTTCACCGTTGGCCATCGTGCTGCAATCCATACTCCGAAATCAATTTCGTTCAAGCCCTAGCAATCGTCGTGCCGATGCTAGCGAAGCAGGTCGCTCCTGCAAAGTCCCTCGACTTGGCGGCCACCGATGCACGAAACAAGCTGGACCGTCAGACTCAACATAGTGGGGTACTTGGAGGCGTCCATCCGCGAGGTTGATCGCGGTGCGTTGAATCCCGCAGGGTTTCAGGCGAAATCGCGCAGAATGTGTGCTGCGTTTTTCCCAGTAGTCGTTTGAAACAAGACGTCCAGCGGTGGAACGACACGTGGTAGGGCGGTCGATCCGGAGACGTGGTCACCACGCGGTGGCTGGACTTGGTTTAGAAAGACGTATGAGGAGCGCGTGCAGTGGTTAAGCGCAACAAATCTCTTCCGATCGCGGGTTTGCCTGGATGGGTCTACATATTTATATTCTGTATGGCTTGGATTCAGGCAGAGAATTCTGTGGCCGCAAATCAGAGCGCGGGGGGCGCTGAAACGAATTCGGTTCAGCCGACCGACCGCAATCCGCCCAGCGCTGCGTCCGCGCAGTCAGGCTCCTCATTTCTGCTAAGCTCAAGCGATTTGTCGTCGGACTACAGGCCGCCGTGGAGCGGATTCCTGACGGGTCTGGGAGGGTTTGATGGGTTCGCGGAACCGATGGGCAATCCGCTGTATTTTGAAAGCCCGTTCATCGATACCAATCTTCGCCTGCTGTACTTATGGCATGATTTTGCTTCTAATTCACAGATTGGCGGCGGTCAGGTCCACGTTGTTGCCGCGCAGGCGCGGCTGGCACTGACCGATCGGCTCGCGTTCATCGCCACAAAGGACGGCTACTCCTGGCTGGATGCAGGCATACTCCCGGAGGCCGAGGGTTGGAATGACATCTCCGTGGGCCTGAAATACGCATTCTGGGTTGACCCAGCCCAGCAGTGGGTGGCAACGGGCGGACTGCGCTGGGAATGGCACAACGGCGACCAGGAAGTCTTGCAAGGCGGAGACAGCGGCGACCATGAGTTAAGTCCGTTCGTCAGCTTCGCCAAGGGGTGGGATCGATTCCACTTCATTGGCACCCTGAACGCCCGCCTCCCGGTGGATCGGCACGACGGCAACTTCATTCTGAGCTGGGATCTGCACTTCGATTATGAGGTCGCGCCCGAGACGCTGCCGGGGTTTTTCCCCCTGCTTGAAATCCACGCCCTGCACTATCTTTCGGACGGCGACCGCTACCCCCTCGCCGTCGGAGGGCTGGACTACACAAACCTTGGTTCGTATGACGTGGCCGGGACCAGCGTCTTCTGGGGCGATCTGGGTTTCCGTTGGAAGCTTACTCCAAATTGGCAGTTCGGAGCCGCGTATGGGTTCCCCATTTCTAATCCGGGCGACGACCTCTTCAATCAGCGGGTCACCGTGGACCTGATCTTCAGTTTCTAGTCGATCCACTTGTTGCCTGCCGTGCCGGCAGACCTATTCGTGATGACCTCGATGCGGAGCTTCCGCAATCGGATTGGCACGCGCCGCAGGCTGCGGAAACACTTAACGTAAAGGCAAGGGCTGGAAAGCATGAAATTCAATCGTCACCGAATGTGGCGGCTGGGGCTGTGGACCGTCACCGTCCTTCCGGCCATCCTGCCGGTCAGTTGCGCGCAGCCGCTTCTGCAACAACTGACGCCGTTCCTCATAGATGGAAGCAACTCGGCGCTGCGAGATCTGCTGTTCCTGGCCGCGCCGTTTGTGCTTCCATGAGCAGTGGCGCGCTGTTGCGGGCAAGCCGACGGGCGGGATGAACGTCGCCGGTTGAAACTGCAGAGGCGGATGCCACGAGTCATTCATCATGGGCTTCTGCCTGAGGCGGATCCCACCTGCAATGCGCGCGGGTTATGGACTCGCTTCGAAACTCGTCGCCTCGACGCGACGGTGCGCCATGCGCACGTTGACCCGCCGCACGGATTTACATCGGCGGACTCCCGCCACCCGTCATGGCAGGCCGTCGTGGAAGTCAACCGGAACGACTTTCCTGCGTGCGAACGCTTGCAATACGGCGGCGAAACACCGGCTGCAAAGCCGGTGCCCCATGAGGGGATGACTTTCACCACGACCAGACAGCGGGCGTGGTTGCGGGATGCGGTCCCGCTCCCGCCGTGCAGCCTCTACCGCCTCACGATCGCAGCGATGACAGGCTGCGGATGCACGGGGGTGCAACCCTTACGATCGCGGCACAATCTTGCTAACCTCCGGGTCCGTCAGCGCAGAGGCATGGGCCGCGCGTCGCGGAGCATCGAGCCGCCGGCCACAGGTTCAGGACTCAGCCGCAGCCAATCATGTTGCAGGAAAGCACGGCCATCCAGACGCCAAGTCTGCCGGAGGTTCCGCCCGTCGAAACGCTCAAGGGAGCGGGGCAGGACTTCTGGGCCGAGCTGGATTCCGACAAGCTCTGGTATCTGCTGGGGCTGGTGTGCGTGCTTGTGGCGTTCTGGCTGACGCGGAAGGGGCTGCGTTTCATCCGTCGTCGCCGCCCGGCAAAGCTGCATCCGAAACTGCAGCGGTATGGGGACGCCTCCGCGGACGCCTCTTCGCCACTCGACCTTGCCGCGCGCCGACACGCCGAGGCCGCTCGCATCGTCGCTACCTCTTCCACGGCGGAGATCACGGGCTACGACATCATCGAGCAGATCGAGGCCGTGTACGTGGACGGATTCCGCAAGCCGGAGGAGGCGCTGGAGGGCCTCAAGGCCGTGGCGGCGATGAAAGGCGCCAACGCCGTCATCCGCGTGCGCCAGGAACGCAGCGCGGGCGGGCGCTGCACGGCGAGCGGAGACGGCGTCGTCGTACGGAAGGTCAGCGGTCCCGCGATTCCGGACCCAAGCCCCGCGCCTCGGGCTGCGGAAGAAGCGCTGCACTCCACCCCGACACGCCCGCCCCGTCCTGCATCCACGGCGCCGCCTGGCAAGAACTCCGCGGCGGACTGACGACAACGTGCGACTGCTGGTCTGCGGCGCCGGTTTCCAACCTGTGCAGGGTCTCAAGTCGGCACGTCAGCCCCGCGCGCCCTCGCCTCCCGCGAGAACCTCCTCATAAACGCGCCACGTTTCCGCGGCCATTCGCTCCGCGGTGAACCGCGCCCGCGCGGCTGCTCGACCCTCTTCACCCAACCCCCTGCGCCGCTCCGGGTCGCCGAGCAGTTGTGCCAGCGCGTCCGTCAGCGCGTGCAGGTCACCCGGCGGAAACAGCAGACCCGCGCCGGTCTCGCCCGCCAGTTCCGGAAATGAGCCGTGCGCCGGCTGGACGACCGGCACGCTGCACGCCATCGACTCGAGGATCGACAGCCCCTTCGACTCGGGATACACCGTCGGCACGCAGAAAACGTGGAGCGAGCGCAGAAACTCGACCTTCCCCGGAAGATCGACTTCCCCCACCCAATCGACATCCCCGCCCAGGCCCGCCGCTTGGATCCGATCGCGCGACTCGCGCAGGTAGCCCGCGTCCGCCGAAGCGGTGTAACCGGCAACGCGCAGTCGTGCATGGGTACCGCCCCTCCGCAGGGCGACGAAGGCATCGACCAGCAGGTGCAGCCCCTTCGCGGGGCAAATGCGCGCAAGATAGCCGATCGTCATGGGCGGCGGCGGCGGCCCGTCTGCCGGTTGAAAGCGCTCGACGTTGACGCCGAGCGGAACCGTTCGCACGCGCCGCGCCGGCAGGTCGAAATGGCGCGAGGCGTGATCCGCGTAGTACCGCGTCACCGCGATGAAGGCGTCCACATGTTCCGCGGCCTGAGCAATCAGGCGGAAGGACTCGCTTCGATGCGGCTCCGGCAGCGCGTCCAGGAAGATGTCCTCGCCGCCGAGCGTGCAGACGATCCGCGCGCCGAGCGCCTCGCGCAGCGGACCGGCCGCGCCGAGCAGCATCAGGTTTGGCAGGTTGAGGATCTCCGGTCGCTCCGGCTTCAGCGCCGTGATGAGTCGATGAAGCTCCGCCCGCTGCGGACCGTTCTTACCCTTCAACACAGAGACCGTCAGCGCGCCCAGATCCTCCGCCCGCGTGGCCGAACCGAAACGGGCGACGCTCGAGAGCAGCCGGTGACCGCTGAGCGCGCGGGCGAACCACGCGGGCATGTGGCGCAGGAAGGGCAGCTTGTGCCGCAGGTACACGCTGATGCCGCCGAGCTGCACGTCCCCGACGCTGACATCCGCTTCATCCGTGCGCAGCGGCGTGTACAGCGGCATCAGCAGGACGTTGCGCCCCTGCGCGATCAACGCCGCCGCCAGCCGGTTGTCGCGCAGACAACTGCCGCACACCATTCCGGCGGCGCCCGCGGCCAGCATCACGATTTTCATAGCGTCGCAAATCGAACGGAGTAAACCGGCGGCAGATGATGGCTCAGGCAGCGCCAGGAATCCCCGCGATCGTCGGACACGAAGACGTTGCCCGTCGTTGAGCCGAACGCCAGCGCGTCGCCGGACAGGTCCAGCGCGTGACGCAGCACAATGTCGTAGCAGTGCTCCTGCGGCAGCCCCTTGCGCAGCGCCGCCCAGCTCTTCCCGCCGTCGGTCGTGCGGCACACGCACAGCGCCTGCTCATACGCGACCCGGCATTCATCCTTCACGCCGGGCACCACCCACGCTGTCTTCGGATCGCGCGCGTCCACGGACACCGCGAAGCCGAAGTTGGCCGGTCCGTCCTTCTGCGTCACTTCCGTCCATTGCTTACCGCCGTCCGTCGTGTTGAAGATGCCGCAGTGATTCTGCTGCCACATGCAATCGGGAGCGGCGGGACAGGCCGCCAGCAGATGCGGATCGTGCCCGATCTCCGCGTCCGCGTCGGGCAGAAACGTGGCTTTCAGTCCCTTGTTGCGCGGGTTCCACGTCGCGCCGCCGTCGGTAGTCTCGAAGACGCCGGCGCAACTGACGCCGACGTAAAGGTGGCGGCTGTCGCGCGGGTCGATGACGACGGAATGAATCCCGGCGTGGTCGCGCCCGCCTCCGAACCACGACATGCGCGAGGGGTGGTTCCACAAGCTTGCCACGAGCATGAACGACTCGCCCCCGTCGCGCGAGACGAACAGCCCGCCGGGTTCCGTGCCGATGTAGAGGGTGCCCGGCTCGCTGTCCGGTCCCGGCTGCAGGACCCAGAGGTAGCGCATCGTCGCCGGCACGCCCTCGCGCAGGAGACTTCCCTCCGGATACGCCGGCGGCGTCAACTCCTCCCACATCTGCCCCATGTCCTTCGACCGCTGGAGCTTCTGTCCCCAGTGGCCGTGATCGAGGCACGCCCAGAGGGTTCGCGTTCGCGCGTCGAGCGTGGCGTAGGAAACCGCGATCCCCATGTGCGTCGCGCGGAAAGGCTTCCAGTCGCCGCCGCGCCGCTCGAAGAGGATCGTGCCCTTGCGCGTGCCGAGAATCAGCAGGTTCGCGGTCAAGCTCATGTGTGACTCCAGATTCGCGGTCGAGGTCGTATGCGGCTCTGCCCGGTTTCGTCGACCGTGCGGCGATCGCCGTCCGAATGGTTGCCAGTGTAGCGGCGGTCAGGCCGCGTTGGAAACTCCGCGGACCGTGCGGCTTATGCTTCCGACGAAAATATAGGTTATGAAGAGACGCGCGCGACGGGGGCGGCGTGCGACCCGAACATTCGCTCTAGTCGAGGGCAACCGGGCAACGGGCAGGACTCAGCCAGGGTCTCCATCCGTCAGCCTCACCCCGCCGTCCTTCGCAACTGCCGACGCGCCAATGCATGGCCCGCAGTCCACAAATAATCTTCCACCGCGGGATTGACACTCTCCCGGCCGAGGCATATAGTATGTCGATTCAGCAGGAAATGGTCTGCCGAATGAATGGACCTGACTCGATGATTTCGACCCAGAACATGGATACGTATGCCGGCGCGGTCGCCGTCGAATGCACGACGCCGACGTGCGGTTGTTTTGCGCCGCGCGATGCCGGTCCGTAGGGTCGTCCGACAAGTTGCATTGGGACCACCCCGCGGACGGACATCCGCGGGGTTTTTTGTTGGAATGCGTGATCGTCGCCGGATCAAAAGCGGCGGATGCGCCGGGCGTGCGCGCCCTCATGGGCGAGTGGGTCCGCGGCGCATGCGAAGGGATCGCTTTCTGACGGGCGCGGCTCTGTAAAGGGCGAGGCTTTGTAACGCGCGCCGTTCAGGATGCGTGCGGCGAAATAACAGGATACACCGATGAACGTCTGCTATTACAAGGGAAACCGCGTCTACTTTCGGCCCATTGAGCCGGGGGACGAGCCGCTGTTGCGACAGTGGTTCAACGATCCGCGCAACTGGCGGTATTTGAATCGGTATCTGCCGATCAACGAACTCCGCGAAAGAGAGTTCATTGAAAAGCTCTACACGTCGCCGGCGGACGTGATCTGCGGCGTGGCTCTCTGTGAAAGCCACCAGCTCGTCGGCGTCGTAGGTTTGCATCGCATCGACGTCTCGGCTCGCTGCGCGATCTTGGGCATTACGCTCGGCCCGGAGGAGATCAAGGATAAGGGTCTGGGCACGGAGACGATGCGGCTCATGCTGCGCTATGCGTTCAGGGAATTGAACCTTAATCGCGTGGAACTTACGGTCATGTCGTCCAATGCCCGCGCCATACACGTTTATGAGAAAATCGGATTTGTATGGGAAGGCCGCTCGCGCCAGGCGTTCTGGCGCGACGGCCGGTACCACGACGAGCTGCACTACTCGGTGTTGCGTGAGGAATACGATCGCGTCAGCGAAGGCGTCGGCAAGTGCGTCAGCGAAGGCGACCGCCAGTTCGCCGGGCTGTGCGTGCATGATTCGAGGACGCCCGCCATCCTGTGCCGGGATGACGCCCTGCTGAGCGTTTGACAACACGCAACTGAGAGCCTGACGACGCCTCAAGGCCCGTCCGGCGAGTCGCTGCTGGAAACATCCTCCTCCTCTCCGCGTATCGGAGAGACCGCAGAACCCGGCGGCGAATCCTCAAGGGTCCGCCGCCGGGACCTCGCGGCCTCGCGCAGAACATATTCGATCTGCGCGTTGAGGCTGCGCAGCTCGTCGCGTGCCCACCGGTTCAGCTCTTCGAGCAGGTCCGGCGGCAACCGCAGCAGAAAGCTCTTGCGCTCGGCCATGACCGGCTACCCCGTGTAGAGCGTTCCCGCGTTGACCACCGGATGCGCCGACTCGTGCCCGCAGAGGACGACCAGCAGGTTGCTGACCATCGCCGCGCGTCGCTCTTCGTCGAGCGTCACCGTCTTTTTGGCCTCAAGCTTCTCCAGCGCCAGCTCCACCATGCCCACGGCGCCGTCGACGATGCGCGTCCGCGCCGCCACGATCGCCTCGGCCTGCTGCCGCTGGAGCATCGCGCCGGCGATTTCCGGCGCGTAGGCGAGGTGGCTGATGCGCGTCTCCTTAACGACGACGCCGCTGGGCGCGACGCGGTCCTGCACCTCCTTCTGCAGCGCCGCCGAGACTTCGTCCACGCTCCCGCGCAGCGACAGCGTGTCGCCCTCGAACGTGTCGTAGGGATACGACATCGCCAGATGGCGCAGCGCCGCTTCGCTCTGAATCGTCACGTAGTTCTCGTAGTGATCCACGTCGAAGACCGCCTTGGCCGTGTCCTCCACGCGCCACACGACAATGGCGGCGATCTCGATGGGATTGCCGCGCGAGTCGTTGACCTTGAGCCGCTCGCCGTTGAGGTTGCGCGCCCGGACGGAGACTTTCACTTTGGTCAGGAACGGGTTCGCCCAGTGAAAGCCGCTCTCGTGCACCGTGCCCATGTACCGCCCGAACAGAATCAGCACCGCGCCGACGTTCGGTTGCAGGGTGAAGAATCCCAGCAGCAGCACGGCCCAGATCAGCTCTGCCAGCGACCACGCCGCCACGTTTATGGCGCTGGCCGTCTGCGTTTGTGCCGCCCCTTTGATCCATGTGTAGCCCCACGCGCCCAATCCCAACCCGCCGGCGATCAACACCGCCAGCATGAGCCACCCGCTCACCGATCTGCCCCTGAACTCTCTGGTTTCCATGATTTGGTCTCCCTCTTTCTGCCGGGTATTATATCCGTAAAATATCATATTGATAGCATCCATGACGGTTTTTTGCAACCGAACATAAGGTATTGTGCCACATGGAATTGTAGCTTGGATGATTCGTCCGATAACTTTGCAGTAGCCGGGATAGTCTGGCCCAGCGGGTCCAGAACAGCGGGTGAGCGTTGGTTGCTCGCGGGCGGATCCGGCGGAATCGCTGAGGCTGAGTAGAGGACGGGGCCGGCGGTCGGGATGGACTCGGCTTTCGACAGGCGCGAAGCTGCGAACCGGCAAGGCACGAGGCGGGATGAACTTCTCGCCGAGGGAGCGACGCGGAGCGCGAGCGCCACACCCCGTCCGTCTCAGTCGGCGGCTTCCGCGCCAAGCACGCGGCGCAGCTCGTCCTCGGTGGTCGTGCCGCGTTGAACGGCAGCCTTGCCGAGCGCTGTCATACTCAGTCCAAGGCCGTGCAGCGCCGCGCGCAGCGCGGACGCCGACGGGCTGTGCAAAATCAAACTGCGCAGCTCCTCGTGGATCGGGCAGACCTGCGCCAGCGCCGTGCGACCTCGATAGCCGGTGCCCAAGCAATCTCGACAGCCGCGCCGCGCAGCCGGCGCGCAGGACCTGCACACCGTCCGCACCAGCCGCTGCGCGCACACCAGCGACAGCGTGCTCGCCAGTTGATACGCCGGAATGCCCATCTCCAGAAAGCGCACGATCGCCGTGGCCGGGTCCTCGCCGTGCAGCGTCGTGAGAATCAAGTGCCCGGTCAGCGCGGCCTGCACCACGATATCCGCCGTGCGCCCGTCGCGGATTTCGCCCACGAGCAGGACTTGTGGATCCTGCCGCAGCAGCGACCGCAGGCATCGCTCGTAGTTCAGCTCGCCGTACGGGTTGATCTGAATCTGCGTGACGCGGTCGATGCGCTGCTCGACGGGGTCCTCCAGCGTGATGAGGCTGCGCTGGGGGAACCGCTCGCGCAGGTCGTGCATCAGGGCGTACAGCGTCGTGGTCTTGCCGCTGCCGGCGGGACCACAGACGACGATCAGGCCGGCGGGCTGCTCCACGGCCGATCGCATAAGCCGGTCCTGCACTTCTGTAAATCCCAGTTCGACGAGAGATTGCGGCGACGTCCGCTCGCGAAAGATGCGCACGACGGCGCGTTCGCCGCGGATCGTGGGAAACGTCGCTACGCGCAGATCCCAGACGTGGTCCGCGGAAGGCGCAGCGCCGCCGGCCCCCTTCTCGCCGCGGGCCTCTTTGTCGCCGCCTGCACCCTTCTCGCCGCCTGCTGCCTTCTCGCCGCCGGCCGGATGCAGCACGGGCCATTGGAGGCTGCCTTCCTGCGGGATGTCCGTGCGGTAGGTGAGCAGGGACGACAACACCTTGAGCCGCGCGACGATGTTCGGCGCCAGCGCGAGCGGCACCTCCTCGAAGTCGATCAGCAGGCCATCGACGCGCACGCGGACCCACAGCCGGTCATCCGTCGGCTCGAAATGGACGTCCGTCGCACGGCTTGCCACGGCCCGCGTCAGAAGCGCGGCCACGAGATCTGTCACATCATGCTGTTCGCGCACGCTTCGCTCAGCTCCGCTCATGGGGGTCCTCGTCGCAGTCCGCCCCAACACTGACGGGCAGATTCAAGTGATGTTAGACCCCGCGGCGTGCCCTGGCGTGGCCGGCGGTGTGGAAAGTACTCCAGACCGCGCCACGTGATTCGGGCGCGCGGGCGCTCATGGCCACGGCCCACGGGTCCGCTGCTGCGGACCCGTGCCACCCGATCGCTTGCGCGGACCCGTGCCACCCGATCGCTTGCGCGGACCCGTGCCACCCGAACGCTTGTGCGGACTCGTGCCACCCGAGCGCCGCTGCGGACCCGTGCCACCCGATCGCTTGCGCGGGTGAAGGCAACCCGGCGAGATCCTGCTAAGGCGGGGGCGGAGGTCTTGTGGCCTGTCTTGCTGACGATCGCGCCTACCTTTGCGCTGCCGATGGGCTATGATCCCTTGGCCCATGCCACCGGGCGGGCCGATATACGAAGGCGGGAATCCCGAGCATCATGGAAGTTCGAATCGCCACATCGCGCGGCTTCTGCTTCGGCGTGGAAGACGCCGTCGAGATCGCCGAGGACGCCGTGCGCACGCACGGCGCTGGCAACGTCATCGCGCTGGGACCGGTCATCCACAATCCGCAGGTGGTGGCCAAGCTGGAGCGCGAGGGGCTGAACCAGACCGGCGTGCTCGACGCCATCGAGCCGGGCAAGTCGGTGCTGATCCGCTCCCACGGCGTCCGCCCGGAAACGTACGACCAGGCGCGCGGGCGCGGGCTGAACATCATCGACGCCACCTGCGTACTGGTGAAGAGGGCGCAGGAGGCCGTTCAGTCGCTGCACGAAGAAGGCTACCACGTCGTCATGATCGGCGACCCGAACCACCCGGAGGTGAAGGGCGTCATCGGCTACGCGCCGCAGGTCACGGTGATCGACGAAGGGTCCGACCTGGAGGCGTCGCTGCCGTACCGCGAGCGGCTGGGGCTGGTGGCGCAGACGACGCACTCGACGGAGCACGTGGCGCAGATGATCGCCAAGATCCTGCTGCGCCCGTACAAGGAAGTGAAGATCATCAACACGCTGTGTCTGGAGGTGACGCGCCGCCAGGAATCCGCGCTGGCGCTGTGCGATGAGGTGGACGTGATGTTCGTCCTCGGCGGGCTGAAGTCCGCCAATACTCGGGAGATGGTCAAGCTCTGTCAGGAAAAAGGGCGGCAGACGTACCACCTGGAAACCTGGGACCAGTTCAAGCCGGAGATGATTTCGGGCCGGCGCGTCGCCGGGGTTACGGCGGGCGCTTCGACGCCGGAATGGGTGATTTCCGATTTCGTGGAAAAACTGCGGTCGTTGTGAAGCCGCACGCCGCGCCGGCGGAGGCGGTGGACCCGCGGACGCCGTCCGAATCCGCTGCTTGCGGCGCTGCCGTGGAACTCTGCAAGGACGCCTGAACATTGCTTCTGATTTTGCCCACGCTCTGGTGGCTGTTCTTCTTCACGGCGCTGGGGCTTTGTCTCGGCAGCTTCGCCAATGTGCTGATTCACCGCCTCCCGCTCGATCGCTCCCCGCGCGAGCCCAAGTGGTCCGCCTGCCCCCACTGCGAAACGCGCATCCGCTGGCATGAGAACATCCCCGTGCTCAGCTTCCTGCTGCTGGGCGGCAAGTGCCGCAACTGCAAGCTGCCCATCTCCGTGCGCTATCCCGTCGTCGAGCTGGCGATGGCCATCGTATTCGTCGCGCTGGCGGACGCATTCCTCCTCGCGCCGGATCGCGCCGGCTCTAAGCTCTCCGTGCTCGGGGGCACGGAGCGCCTCGCGTCCGACTGGCCGATGCTGCTGGCGCATCTCGTGCTCTTCTTCGGCTTGTTCGTCATGTCGGCGATCGACCTGGAGCATTACTGGGTGGATATCCGCTTCACCAACCTCGCAGCCATCGTCGGGTTCCTCATGCACATCGCCTGGACCCCGAAGGCCAGCCTCGACACGTGGCCTCGACCCGGTCCCGTCATGGCCGTGGCGAGCCTGGCGGCGCTTGCGGGCGTCGCGGCGGCGTGGCTGCTTCTGAGCCTGTCGCCCTGGAATGTCGAGGATGAGCTTGACACCCGAACTGCCGCAGAGCGCGGTGCGGCTGATGCGAACGCTTCGAGGAGCTCTAACCCGCAGGAGGCATCGAGTGCCCCCCCCCCGATGTCCAGCCCATACGAAGGGCGCGAGCCTTCGAGCCGCCGGCCCATCGCCGTGATGGTTCTGCTCGTCGCAGCCGTCTGGGTGCTGGCGTGCCTGGACAAGGCGGAGGTTTTACCCGCTGCGGGCGCGTATCGCTTTGGACTTGCGGCGCTGGGTCTATTTGCCCTCGTCCTCGCCCTGGGGCAGATCTCCAGACCGTCGGACGAGCAGGTGTACGAAGAAATCGTGGAAGAGAGCGCAAGCGCCAGGGTAGTGGCCTTGCAGGAACTCGCCTTTTTTTTGCCGGCCGTCGCCTTCGCCTTGCTGCTGGGGTGGCTCGTTGTCGAACATCCCGGCTTGAGCGGCGCCGCGGAGGCTCGACTGCACTGGGTCGGCGCGACGGAGGTCGGTGCTTCCGGCGGCTCCTGGCAGCCGCTGAGGGGGCTGGCGACGGCGGCGTGCGGGTTCGTCGTGGGTGGCGCCGTGGGCTGGCTGGTACGCATTCTGTTTACCCTGCTGTTCGGCAAGGAGGCCTTCGGGACGGGCGACATCCACATCATGGCCGCGGCGGGATGCGTGGCGGGCTGGCCGGTGGTCGTGTTGGGCTTCTTCCTGGCGTGCTTCCTGGCAATGATCGGCTGGCTGGCGGCGCTGCCGTTCAAGCGAACGCGGGCAGTGCCGCTGGGACCGTGGCTGTCGCTGGCGTTCCTGATAGTCGTTCTCTTCTATCAGCCGATCGTCAGCTCGCGGCTCATCGGCAATGTGACGGGCGCTGTGAGTTTTCTGTTGGAACGAACGGAAGTCGAGCCTGAGCCGACGATTCAGTGGCCCGCGAATCGCGGAGAGAACCCCTGACGCCCGGGAGGCGCCGCTTCGGCTTGGATCAATCGTCCGACGTTTCTGCTGGGTCGCCGTGTTCCACGCATGCCACGGAAATCCCGAAAAAACGCTTGCGATGCGCCGCCTGCATCCGTATCCTCCAACCGCCGGTGCAGCCGCCGCCGTGGCGCGTCGCGCCGGCTCGTGGCATCGAGTTCCGGCCTGCGTTTCGTGGAGATCAATCATGCGTTTCATCCAACATGCCGTCGTGGTTGCATTCATCGCCGTGCCCCTGCTGACCGGTTGCGGGCCGGATCCGAACGCGCAGATTCAGACGCTCGAGCAGGAGCGCGGCAGTCTGCAGTCGCAGCTTGCCGATGCTCAGCGCCGACGTCAGGAGGCCGAGGGCGCGCTCTCGCAGCGCGATCAGGAACTTGCCGCGCTGCGCCGCGCCAATGAGGAACTTCAAGGGCGCCTCGCCGCCGCGCCGGAGCAGGAGCCGAAGGTCGTCGAGCCGGGTTGGCAGCCCGTCAAGGGCGGCGTGATGATCGCCATCGACGAGACCGTTCTATTCCAATCCGGCAAGGCCATTCTCCGCGACGAGGCCAAGCGGACGCTGGACAAGATCGCCACGACGCTGAACGGAACTTACGGCGGGAAGGACATTCTCGTCGTCGGGCACACGGACGATCAACCCATCCAGAAGAGCGGGTGGAAGGACAACTACGAATTGAGCTGCCAGCGTTCGCTGGCGGTCGTTCGCTACCTCGCCGGCAAGTCGGTCGATCCGGGGCGCATGGTGGCCGGCGGCTGCGGCGAGCACCGCAACAAGGTCTCCAACACCAACGCCGCGAACCGGCAGGCCAACCGCCGCGTGGAAATTTTCGCCATGGATGTGGCGCTGGGGAAGTAAGCCCGCGAGCGTTCTCCGGGGTTGCGATTGCACGGCACGATGGGTTTCTGGAGCGAATAGCGCATGAGGACTTCGCTGAGCGGGCGACTTGGGACGAGCGCGCTGGTGTTGGTCTGTTCGGGCGCTTGCAGTTCGAGTCGTTTCGGGGAAGAGCTTCTTGCGCCTCCGCGGCAGTCCAGCGAGGCTTCTTCTCCCACGGAATTTCTCCTGCCTGCAAGTTTTCCCGGTTCAGGCGGGTTCAATCTCTTCCACGCCAAATCGTCAGAGGAAGGCGGCGCGTCGGCGACAGCGATCGTGGACCGCACCGGTTCCGCGCGGGCGGAGGTGACTCTGCACGAGACGGGCGAAGGTTCGGCGGAGTTCGAGTTGGGGCAGATCATCCCCGCCGCGGCGACTTCCTCATCCAGTTCCGTCGTGGCCGCGGTCAAGCTCGACAGCGCGTATGAGTTGAGCGCAAACTCCATGGCCGACCCCTCGCCTGCCGGAAAGCTGGCGCTCAAGATAGTGATCCTTGATTCTCAGCGTCGGGTGGTGAAGCGCCAGACGCTGACCGAAGTCGAGCTGGGGCAAGCCGCTCCGCGAGGCGCCGGGCGTTTCGAGCGGACTTTCGAGTTCACGCTGGAGCCGACCCTCTCCTATCAGATTCTGGTCGCGGGCCGCGTCGAGCTGGGTTCACCCACCACCACGACCGATGCCGCAGGCTCGCTTAGCGTGAGCCGAGTCGAGGTGGCGCTGCAGGCAGCGGCTGACCGGTAGGATGTCGCCGCGCGTGGAATGGCGGCTGGCGCCCCCCCATGCGTCGTCAGATCGCGGACGAGGAGGCCTGCTGCTGGAGCACTTCGATCAGGCTGTCCCACGACTGCACGGCCTGTCCGAACTCGTACTCGAGGACGTCGGCAAGCTGCACGTAATCCTGCGTCTGCAGCGCGTCGCGCACCTGGACGAGATGCTGACGCGGAGTCTCAAGCGCGGCGCTCATCGACTGATCGCCGATGACGATGTCCGCGGGATCCAGATCCAGCATCGCAAGCGACTTGACGACGACTTCATGCACCTGCTGCCAGACGCCGAGCATCTCGCCAAGACCCTGCATGGCGTCCGTCGTCCTTCCCGTCGAGAACATCTCGGCGAGTGCCGTGCGGCGCCCGTCGATCTCAGTCAGCGCGCGACGCGCGTCGCCCAGCGCGGTCGAGGTCAGCTCGCCGCAGGTGGATGTCAGGATTTCGATGCAGCGGCACGAACCGACGGGGCGCTGCAGCGCTTCGCGCAGCTCGTCGTCCGTCAGCAGCACGCCGTCGCACTTGAGCGAGACGAGAATGCGATCCCGCGGAACATGCTCCGCCTGAAACTCCCGCAAGGCCTCCTCCAGCGATGCAGAAGGGTCGAGCTGCTGCTCCACGCGCACGTCGTCGAGATAGATGTCCATGAATGCGGTCCCGGGTAAACGCGCTTCTTGTTGTGCCCGGAAGCATATCGGCAGATTCTGCGGTTGGGCAGCGGGAAATCCTGGGGACGGAGGCTCGCTTCGAGCAGCAGGATGGCGCTGCGGACATGGGGATCCGGCTGCGTGGGTGTCAGGAGTGAAGGTCTTCGGTTTCCACGGCGAGGTCGTCGCGTTGGCCGGCGATGCCAGGTTTTTGGCCCTTGGCTGCGATTTCGAGTACAGTGGCCCGCGAATCGGGACAGCCCGGTCAATATGGGGCGAAGCCCAAGGGCGCAACGGGGAACGTCGCAGAAGTACTGGATTCAGGATGCGTCGGCGAGCCGCCGGCTGCCTCGCGTGTTTTCAAAAAAGAACGTGGGCTTGCGACGCGGCGGCACTGGGTCGTATCGTCGAAGCGGGGTTGTGCAATCCTCCACTCCGCTCCCGTGACGTAGTTACGAAGTGGGTGATGATCGCCGGGGAATCACCCTCTCTGGACCGTTTCGAAAGGGGGAGGTGGCGAGACTCTCCCTGGAGCGTGCCCGCTGAAGAGAACCGAATGGCAGCAGTCAGGAAACAACGGCTTGGCGTAGTGTCGTTTCTGAACTCGCGCCCGCTGATCTGCGGGCTGGAGGCGGACCCGCGCGTGGAGCTGCGGCTGGATGTTCCGTCTCGGCTGGCGGGGCTGCTGGAGCGCGGCGAGGTGGACGCCGCGCTGGTGCCGATCATTGACTTGCTCACGTATCAGCGGAGCTGGCGCATCCTCTCCGACGCCTGCATCGGCTGCGACGGCGAGACGCTGACCGTCCGCGTGTTCTCCAACGTCCCGCCGCAGCGCGTCACGCGCCTGCACGTGGACGGCGATTCGCACACGTCGGTCGCGCTGGCGCGGCTGCTGTGGCGCGAGATGTACGGCGTGGACCTGGAGCTTGCCCCGTGGGAAGGGACGGGCGCGCAGGAAAGTCATGCCGTGCTGCTCATCGGTGACAAGGTCGTGACACAACGCCCCTCGGTGTTCGACACGGAGACGGACCTGGGCGCCGCATGGAAGACGCTGACCGGGTTGCCGTTCGTGTTCGCCGTGTGGGCGGCGCCCGGCGATTTTGACGCCGCGCCGCTGTCGGCGATCTTGAGCGCCGCGCGCGACGAGGGCGTGCGCCGCGCCGCGGAGATCGCCGAGCAGGTCGGCCCGCACATGGGCTGGCCGGTGGCGGTGGCGAAGCGATACCTCACGCAGCGCCTCCGCTTCACGCTGACGCCGCGGGCGCGTGAAGGCATGGCGAGATTCCTGGAGCTGGCCAAGAAACACCGGCTCATCGAGCCGCAGCGGGAGCTTGTCTTCGCATGACCGCCGTCGCCCTTCCGCCGCCGAACGCAACCGGAGCGCGCATCCGCGACGCGGAGGCGCGCGACCTGTACTTCGACTGCCCGATCCACGAGCTGGGGCGCCGCGCGCACGCCGTCACGCAGCGCCTCCACCCCGAGCCGTTCCGCACCTACGTCGTCGATCGCAACATCAACTACGCCAACTGGTGCACGGCGCGCTGCATCTTCTGCAACTTCAAGGCCGATCCGCCGGGCATGAAAACCGGACGCACCGACCTGCCCGAAGGCTACGTGCTCTCGCTGGACGAAGTCGCGCGGAAGATCGTAGAGCTGGAGGCGATCGGCGGGACGCAGGTGCTGATGCAAGGCGGTCTGGTGCCGGCTGAGATCCTGCCGTTTTCGTGGTATCTGGAGCTGCTGCGGTTCATCAAGAAGAACTTCCCGCGCATCCACGTCCACGCGTTCAGTCCGCCGGAGATATGGGCGTTTCACGAGATCTTCAACCTGCCCGTGCGCGACGTGCTGCTTGAGCTGCGCGAGGCGGGACTGGACACCATCCCCGGCGGCGGCGGCGAAATCCTTGTGGACCGGGTGCGCGAGCGCATCGCGCAGGGCAAGACAAACACGCAGCAGTACCTTGCCGTCATGCGCGAGGCGCACCTGCTGGGCATGCGCACCAGCATCACCATGATGTTCGGGCACGTCGAGTCGGTCGAGGATCGCATCGAACACCTGCGGCGCATCCGCGATCTGCAGGACGAAACCGGCGGATTCACCGCGTTCATCTGCTGGACGTTTCAACCCGGCGGCACGCCGCTGGGCCGGGTTAAGCCGCCGCCGCCGGACCGCAAGCGCGTCCCGGACGGAGAGCACCTCGTCCTCGCCGACGCGGCCGAGTACCTGCGCATGAACGCTCTCGCGCGACTCTACCTCGACAATATCCCCAACGTGCAATCAAGCTGGGTGACACAGGGCGAAAAGATCGGCCAGCTCGCGCTCTACTACGGCGCCAACGACATGGGTTCGGTGATGATGGAGGAAAACGTCGTCTCCGCCGCGGGCACGACGTTCAAGCTGACGGAGGAGCGCATCCGCCACCTCATCCGCGACGCCGGCTGGGAGCCGCAGCAGCGCGACTGCTACTACCAGCCCGTGGCCCGCGCGTCTTGAACGACTGCTCGCTTTCTCTCGCTCGCTCGGGTACTCGGGTACTCGGGTACTCGGGTAGCGGGTATTCGAGCTGTTCGCGAGGCTTGAACCACTCGCCTCTCTCAGGAAGCGGCCTACATTGCTTCCAACCTGTCCAAGCAGGAGCAAAATCACTTCTCCCCCGCCCGGGCAGTGGTTTCGTCAAGCGCGAACCGCCATCGACTTGGCCGCGCTCTTCAAGTCCGCCGCGCGATTCGTCTCCTCCCACGTCCGCCCGTCGCCCTGGCGGCCGAAGTGTCCGTAGCGCGCGGTGGAAAGGTAGATGGGTCTCTTGAGCTTCAGGTAGCTGATAATCCCCTTTGGCGTGAGCGGGCGGAACACGTCGCGGATGATCTCCACGAGCCGCTCGTTGGACAGGTCACTCGTGCCGAAGGTGTCCACCCAGAGGCTGACCGGCTCGGCCACGCCGATGGCGTAGGCGAACTGCACCTCGCAGCGCCGCGCCAGCCCGGCGGCGACGACGTTCTTGGCGATGTGCCGCGCCATGTAGGCGGCGGAGCGGTCCACCTTGCTGGGATCCTTGCCGGAGAAGGCCCCCCCCCCGTGCCGCCCCCAGCCGCCGTAGGTATCCACGATGATCTTGCGACCGGTCAGCCCGCTGTCGCCGTGCGGACCGCCGATGATGAACCGCCCCGTGGGATTGATGTGAAATCGGATGCGGTCGGACCACAGCGCCGGGCATTCGCTCATCACCACTGGGCGGATTACCTCCGCAATGAGTTTTCGCCGCGCGGCTTCCGACATGAGCGACTGCGGATCGGACGGCTTGTCCAGCGCCGCCTCCGTGTGCTGCGTCGAAAGGACGATCGTGGGCAGCCCGACGGCCTTGTCCCCGCGATACTCCACGGAGACCTGGCTCTTGGCGTCCGGCCGCAGCCAGTCGATCACACCCTGCTCGCGCAGATCGGTCAGCTTGGCGATGATCTGGCGCGAAAGATGGATCGGCAACGGCATCAAGCTGGAGGTCTCGTCGCAGGCATAGCCGAACATCAGCCCTTGGTCGCCGGCGCCCTGCTCCTCTTCCTTGTCGTGCGCCGAGGTGACGCCGCGGCTGATGTCCGCGGACTGCGCGTGCAACGTGCGCACCACGGCGCAACTGCGGTAGTCGAAGCCCGACGTGGCGTCGTCGTAGCCGATCTGGCGGATCGTCTCCCGCGCGGTTTCCTCCGCCTCGCCGAGCGCGCGCATCGCCGCCTCGTTGTGCACCGTCACCTCGCCCGCGAGCACGACCAGACCCGTCGTCACCAACGACTCGACCGCCACGCGCGCGTCCGGATCGTGCTTCAGCAGGCTGTCGAGAACCGCGTCGGAGAGCTGGTCGGCCACCTTGTCCGGGTGCCCCATGGAGACGCACTCGGAGGAGAAACAAAACGATCCGTTGGCTGACGATGAACTCATGCAAGCAAGCTCCTGATCCAAGCGACGTCGAGTTCCCTGGGCGATCCCCCGCCCCAAGGTCCGAACGCATGGCGTCGCCGCGTGGAAATGCAACCGGCGCGGCACTGCGGCTGCCCGCCCGCTCAAACGCCCGCGCCTCTCCTGTGTATCGGTCCCCAGCGCCGAGGCGTTGAAGCCGCTAACCTCCGTGGCCGCAAAGATTCCAGCCTGGCCATCCCCGTTGCGACGGGGATGCCGACGCCAAAACCGCGGCAGAAAGACGAATCGTAAGGATCACGCCGGGGGTTGGCAAACGCAGCGGTCGAGCGGATCGCGGCGGCGGAAACCGCATGGTGCGTCGCTGAGCAGCAACAGGAACACTCCGAAAAGGACAGGACGAACTCCATGAACAGGATGGTGATGTTTCGGGCCTTTGGCCGCGGGAATGCGTCCATCCTGTTCATCCTGCAAATCCTGTCTCCGAAGACAGAACAGGCTTGATTTGTTCTCGAGCGCTGCCTGATCGACTTGTGCCTCATCGGGGATTCCGATAGTCGCCCAGCACGTTCGGTGCTGGGATGTCCAAGGGGATGAGGCGAAAGTTCCGAGGCGACGGCTGAATCGTGGACACGAGGTGTCGGCACGGGGCGGAGTCGGCGCCCCTGCGTTTCCGGCCCCGCGTCACGCGTTCCGCGGACCGTTTCCCGCCGCCTCCCGCACGATCTTGACGCCGGAAGAGGTACCAATGCGGGAAGCGCCGGCGTCGAGCATGGCCTGCAACGAGGCGAGGTCGCGGATGCCACCTGAAGCCTTAACCTTCAACGGGCTGGCGTGTCGGTGCAGCAGGCGAACAGCTTCCAGCGTCGCGCCGCCGCTGGGATGAAACCCCGTGGAGGTCTTGACGAAATCCGCCTCGCCCTCCGCGGCGCAGCGGCAGCCAACGATGATCTGCTCCGGCGTCAACGCACTGGTTTCGAGGATCACCTTCAGGATGCGTCCTCGACCATCCTCGTGCGTCGCCCTTGAGACGGCCTCGATGTCCCTGCGCACGTAGGCCGCATCCGAGCCGACCAGATGGCCCAATGCGACCACCATGTCGATCTCGTCCGCGCCGTCATCCACCGCCCGCCGCGTCTCATCGGCCTTGACGTCCGGTCGGTTGGCCCCGAGCGGGAACCCCACGACCGTGGCGATGCCGACCTTCGAGCCTTCCAGCCGGCGGCGCGCCCGCTCGACGTGGACGGGGTTGATGCAGACGGCGCAGAACGCAAACTCCCGCGCCTCGTCGCAGAGCTTGTCAATCTCCGCGGTCGTCGCATGCGCGGCGAGCAAGGTGTGGTCAATCGCTGCGGCGATCTGTGCCGCCGTTCGTGTCGGATTCATGCTCGTGGCTCCCCGCACCGCATGGTAGGCGCTGCACCTCGATGTGCAACGAGGGCATGGCCTTCCGGTTCGTTCCTGCAGCGCAGGCGCATTCAAGGAGTGTCCGCGAACTTGGGTGGCGCGGGTTCGCAGAAGCGGACGTTTGGCTTGCGCGGTGACGGGCGCGAAATGCATCCGGAGCGAACCACGGCCTGGCGAGTATGCCAGACCGTGCCACCCACCGAGCCGCACGCCGAGGCACCCGCGCGATGCCGAGGTCCTCGCGGGCACCTGACAGAAAAACCGCGAGCCGCCCGGCTCGCCGCGAGGATCGTTGGCGACGATCTTTGCGACGAACCGAAGCGGTCGCGGTCACTCACCCTCCTGTCAAACCGTGATCCCTGAGATCTCGGCTCGTTGTTCAGCGCGATCACGGCGCCTCAGTGGAATTGCAGAATGAGTTGCCTCCTGACACACGCAAGCTCCCTGCCGGCTGAGACCGCTGCCAAGGCCACACGGGTCCGCTGCTGCGGACCCGTGCCACCCGCCAAGGGTCATTCCTTCTGCGTTCCAGCGTGGTTCGGCGCGATCACGGCGTGTGGTTCGGCGCGATCACGGCGTGTTGTTCGGCGAACCCGCCAGCGGCGTCTTCAGGTATGGGAACACCGCGTCAAAGTAGCTGGAATCGACGTACGCACCGTCGGTGAACGGAAGTTGACCGGACGGGGCCTGCTCGATCGGCAGCAGCACCCCCATCGCCACGCGCAGCTCGATGTCCACCACGTCGTCGCCCAAACGGCGACCGTTCGGGAAACCGGCCAGGTCCGCGCCCAGCACGCCGAGGTTGCTCTGCGCGTCCGCCGCGGTCGGCGGAATGTCCAGGTTCAGACGCACCATCTCGCCCACGCCGCCGTTGGCATTGAGACCGTCAATCCCCGTGACGAACGCAGCTACAAGGTCCGCTCGCGGAATCGCGGTCGGAGCGCGGACGCCGGCGTCGAAGAAGAGAATCTCGAGCAGGGCCGGGAAGGTCGGGTTGGTGACGTAGGTGGCGAACTGCGCCAGGTCGTTCATCGGCTCGGAGGCGTTGAACCGATTCTTGTCCTTCAGCCCGATCACGATTTCATTGACCAGAGGCATGCCCAGACGCGAGACCTGCACCCACTCGCCGCTCTCGCTGGAGGGGCGCTCGAAGGTGGCGTTGGTCTTGAGCTTGCGCTTCTTCGGCAGGCTCGCGGTCGTCCAGGCGCCGATGGTGCTGCCGGCCTCAGTGCGGACGCAGGAGATCGGGAGCTCGAGGACCAGCGACGTCACGTTGGCGTCGTCAAGGTCGTCATGCTCCGCGTCCACCGGGCCCAGCGGATTGGTCACGTTCACGAGGTCGAAGATTTCGCCGAGGTTGACGACGAACGAGTCTTTGCGCTGACCGACGAACATGCGCCCCTGCTGCGCGCAGCCGGGGATGCCGATCGTGTACATGTGCTGCGCCGCGTAGGCTTCGTAATCCGGCAGCGTCTTGGTGCCGATGTTGTCCACCGGCTTGGCGAAGTCCATCGCTCCGGTGTCGAAGTTCCAGACCGGCGAGGCGCTGCCCGTGCGGCGGTCGCCTTCCACCATCGTGACGGTGTACGACTCCACGACGTTCAGCGCCGAGGTGTTGCCGGCGAAGATCTGTCCCGCCTGAACGAGCGGAATGGAGACGTTCGCGGCGTTGTCGCCCGTGCCGATGGGAAGTTGAATGTCCTGCAGCGTGTTGTTGAACTGGAACTGGAACGTGATGTCCTCGATCGCGTCGCCGTTGTTGTCGATGTGGATTTCGTAAACGGCCTCGGGATCGAGCTGGAAGTAGTTCGGACCGCCATAGGGGTTCTGCAGCGGCACGTAGTTGGCGACGAGCACGACATAGTCTTCGCGCCCCGGCTCATACGCGCGGAACATGTAGAAGTCCGTCGCATCGACCTTCGGGTGTTCCGTGATGTACGGCGCCTCGCGATGGCTTGAAGCCTTCGCCACGCCCAGCAGCATCCCCACAACCAGGACCGCGGCGGCCAGGCGCGCGGACCTTCCTCTCAAGAAACTCATCGTGAATCCTCCTCGTTAAGAACAAGGTGTCTGGTAAGCCACGCCTGAACGATCAGGGTGTACGCGAGGGGATACGACGAGGCGGCGCGGGCGGATTCGGGGGAAGAGGAAATTTCTGGCGATGCTGGATCAAGGTGAATGCGCGACCCAGGGGCGGAGCAGGTGTGCGACCTGCGGAACGGTCATGAGGATTCTGCTCCTTCATGCTATGTTGCTATCCGAGTGCGATGCGCCGCGCCATGATCGTCGAGAGGTTGCTGGGGTGCGCATCAGCTCAGAGAGCTGATGGACCGTGGCGGCTCGGAGAGCCGCCCCACCCGCGGCAATCTCACCTGCGGGCGGGTGGCATGGCCTACGGTACTCCGTTGGCCATGCTCCTGTCGGCAAGGACGGGCTCGCCGATATTTTTTCACTGCACCTGAATCCGCGATCCACGCTGCGACGTATCCCCTGCAGGAGACGGTCGATTGCTTCTGCCTTTTCATTCCGATAATCTGGGAGCGTGCTTCCGGGCGCGGGGAGTTTCTCGCGTTGCATCGGGTCGGGCGGATACGATGTCGTTGGCGGATGGGGAACTCGTCGGGCTTGTCGCGCGCGGCGACCGGGAGGCGTTTGCACGCCTCTTCGATCGTCATGCGCCGCGCGTGCTTGGCTTCCTCATCAAGCTCGTCCGCGCACGATCAGAGGCAGAGGATTTGCTTCAGGACGTCTTCTACCAGGTGTGGACGACGGCGGACCGGTATGATCCGCAGCGAGCCAAGCCGCTGGCGTGGTTGCTGCTGATCGCCCGAAGCCGGGCCATGGATCATCTGCGGCGCCGCAAACGCCGCGCGACTTCGACGCTCGAATCCGACGTGCCCGACGGCGGCGATGCCGCGGAGCACCTGGAGCTGGCCGACTGGAGTCAGTTCGCCGGTCGGGCGCTGCAAAGCCTGCCGCGCGAGCAAAGCTCGCTGATCGGGCTGGCGTTCTACGGTGGGCTGACGCACGAGCAGATTGCGCAGCGCGAGTCGCTTCCCCTGGGGACGGTCAAGACGCGGATTCGCCGCGGGATACAGAAGCTGAAGGACATTCTCAGCGGACAGATCATGGAGCCGACGCCATGAGCCATGAGCATTCGATTGGAGACCCGCAGGAACTGGCGACGTTGTACGTCGCCGGCGCGCTGACCGCCGACGAGGCCGCCGCCTTCGAGCGCCACGTGCACGATGGCTGTCCGCGCTGCCGGGTCGAGCTGCATCAACTGGATGCGGTGGTCGATGAGCTGTGTACCTCGACGGCGCTCGTGACCGTGGACGCCGCGCTGAAGCAGAAGGTCATCGCGCGCATCGAAAGTCGAGTCGATCAGGCGGCCGCTTTGCCAGCCGGCGATGGGACTGCCGCGCGGCGCCAGGCGGTGGTCGCGCACGCCCCCGGCGAAACTGCTTCGGCCCACGCCCAGCCGAATCCCCAAGTCTGGAAGCGCTGGCAAGGCGACGAAGCTTCGACGGACTGGTTCATCCGCCGCCGCGACGAGGGCGCGTGGGAAGAGACAGGCATCACCGGGATTCAAGTTCGCCGTCTCTTCGTTGACCCGCAGCGCAATCAGATGACCGCCCTCGTCCGCATGGCTGCCGGCACTGCCTACCCCCGCCATATCCACGACGGTCCGGAGGAGTGCCTCGTGCTCGACGGCGACCTGTGGGCGGGCGACGTGGAGTTCCACAAGGGCGACTACCAGCGCATGACCCCCGGGAGCCGCCACGACGTGCAAAGCACGAAGGAAGGCTGCCTGCTGCTGATCGTTTCTTCCCTCTCCGATGAGCTTGGCTAGCTCGCCACCGCGTAGCGGCGTCGGTCTTATCGCTGCAGCGGCGGCATTTCCCCAGCCCAGTCGGCCTCTTCGCGGCCGAGGCGTCGCCCCCCGCGCAGCGCGCCGCCCCCAAAAACGTTCTCGGGAGCATGAAGGGGTCCTCGCACGCGAGCCAAACTGGAGCCGACCGGGATCGAACCGGCAACCTCCTGGTTGCAAACCAGGCGCTCTCCCAACTGAGCTACGGCCCCCCGTCTCGCCGGGTATTCTGGGCGCGGACTGCTGATTCTGCAACACGTCGCGCGCTGTAGACCCTGGGATCCGCGGCCTCTTGACCTCGAATTGGAGTGGGAACGTCCGGCGCCCTTGCCCGGACGTTGAGGTCAGCCGACTCCGGCGATCCCGGAGCGCCCACGGGTCCACTGCTGCAGACCCCTGCCACCCGCCCGCGGCTCGACCGGCCTTTAGCGGACTGCATTTCCTGCCGATAGGACGATATGCGGATGTCCGGTGCGCGGCGCCGCGCGGGTCGGCCGACCGTGCGACATGTGGAGCTCAGCGCGTCGTGTGGACGCTCGCGCCTGCGGCGCTGTGCGCGGCGGCGCCGCATTCGGGAGACATCGGGTATGAGCGGCATCAGCACGGGCGTCGGGCTTATCTCGGGCATCAACACGGCGCAGCTCATCGAGCAGCTCATGGCCATCGAGGCGCGCCCGGTGGATGCGCTGCGCGCCCGCATCGGGCAGCTCGACGCGCGCAAGACGGCGTTTCTGGAACTCAGCGCCCGCCTGCTGGCCATCAAGAACTCCAGCGCGAGATTCAAGAGCACGTCCTTCTTCGACGTGTTCTCCTCAGCCAGCTCAAACCCCGACGCGCTGACGGCCACCGCCGGCGCAGGCGCTGCGCCTGGGACCTTCACCTTCCGGGTTCGGCAGCTTGTCACCAGCGCGCAACTGATCAGCCGCGGCTTCGCGGACGCGGACCGCACGCCCGTCGGCGCGGGCACGCTCTCCATGGAGTTGGGAAAGGGACGCGTCAACGCGGGCACGGACTTGAGCGTGCTCAACGGAGGACAGGGCGTGCGCCGCGGATCAATCCAGATCACGGACCGCGGCGGCGCCACGGCCGACGTGGACCTGTCCTTTGCGCTCACGCTTGAAGACGTGGTGGAGGCGATCAACTCCGCCGACGGCATTCGCGTCCGCGCGCGCGTCACGGGGATGGACGAGAACGGCGCCTCGGGCGACCGCCTCGTGATCGAGGATCTCACGGGAAAAACGACCTCCGACCTCGCCATCGAAAGCGTTCGCGGCGGATTCACGGCGGAGGATCTCGGCATCGCCGGTCGCGCCGCAGGGGCAAGGCTCGACGGCTCGGCGTTGCTTGAACTGTCCGACGCGACGCAGCTTTCCTTCCTCAACGACGGCAACGGCATGGGGCGGCTTGCCAACGGCTCGCTGACCGACGACCTGATCTTCGAGATGGCCGGCGGGGAAGGGACGTTCGGAGTGTCGCTTGCGGATTTCCTTGAGGGCGAGACCAAGCTGGGGGCGATGAACGGCGGGCACGGCGTGCGACTGGGCACGGTGCGCATTACGACGCGCGACGGCCGCAGCGCGGAAGTCGATCTGACCGGCGCGCGCTCCACCCAGGACGTGTTGGATCGCCTCAACAGCTCCGGCCTGCCCGTCCGCGCGCAGATCGTGCAGTCGCATCTCGTCATCGCGGACGACACCACTGGCAAGGGCGACCCTCCGCCGACGCTGAAGATCGAGGACGTCTCCGGGTTCGCGGCGGCGGACCTCGGCATCATCGGCGAGTCGGACACGGGCACGATCTCCGGGCGCGACGTGTACGGCATCCGCACGCTGGGCGACGTGGTCCGCGCGATCAACCTCGCCGATGGCAACGACGGCGCCGTCACCGCGCGCATCGAAGGAAAGAGCCTCGTCCTGGAAACTTCCGGCTTGGATGTGTCTGTCACGGTCAAGGCCGGCTCGCGCGAGGACGGGTCCATCTCCACCGCGGCGCGCGACCTGGGGATTGAGAATGCGGAGGTGAACTTCGGCGCGGCGTTCCTTTCGCGCGACCTGATCGGCGGACTTGACACGGTCATGCTCTCCAGCCTCAACGGCGGCGACGGCGTGGCCCTCGGGCAGACGACGTTCACCAATCGCGCGGGGCAGTCGGCGACTGTGGATTTCACCTCGGCCAAGACCCTGCAGGACGTGGTGGACATCATCAACCGCGACCTGGGAGCGATGGCGATGGGCGCGTCCATCAGCCCCACCGGCAACGGCATTCGCGTCACGGACACGTCCGGCGGGAGCGGCGAGATCCGCATCAGCGACGACATCGGCGCCACGGCGGCCGACCTCGGGATCGTGGTAGGGGGTGATTCTGGCCGAACCGTATCGGGCAACGTCGTGGACGGCGGCAATCTGCAACTGCGATACATCGCCGAAGGAACGCTGCTCGCCAGTCTGAATCAAGGGCGCGGCACGGAGTTCGGCGAGTTCAGCGTCACCGCCGCGGACGGCAAGAGCTTCCGCGTCACGCTCTCGTCGAACGCGACGCAAAACGTCGGCCAGGTCATCGACCGCATCAACGCGGCGGCGAAGCAGGCCGGCGTCGATGTGACGGCGCGGATCAACGACACGGGCGACGGCATCCAACTAGACGACGCCTCCACCGGCGCGGGCAAGCTCACCGTGCGCGAAGAGGGCGGCACGACGGCCGCGGACTTGAACCTGCTCGGCTCGGCGAAGTCGGGCCAAGCCTACATCAACGGCACGTATGAGACTCGCATCGACATTGCCGCGGGAGATTCGCTCAGCGCCATCCGCGACAAGATCAACGCCGCCGGCGCGGACGTCACCGCCGCTGTCATCAACACCGGCGGGGGGGGGCTGCCATACACGCTGACGCTGTCCTCGAAAGTGACGGGGCGGGCGGGCGATCTCATCGTGGATTCAGGCGGGCTGGAGCTGGGTCTGGAGACGCTCATCCGCGCGCAGGACGCGATCCTCACCTACGGCTCCGATGACCACTCGGCGGGCGTGCTCATCAGCAGCTCGTCCAACACGCTGGAAAACGTCGTGCCCGGCGTCACGCTCAATCTGCTGGACGTGTCCGATGAGCCGATCACCGTCACCGTTGCGCAGGACGTGGACAAGATCGTTGAGGCCGTCAAGCAGTTTGTCGAGGCCGTCAACGCCGCGCAAAGCTCGATGACCGCCTCGACGCGGTTCAACTCGGAGACGCTGGCGAGGGGCATTCTGTTCGGCGACTCGACGGTGGACAACGTGCGCGGGCGGCTGACAAACTTGTTCTTCTCGCGGTTCGAGCCGGGCGGCGATCAGTTCGGCCGCCTCAGCTCGGTGGGTCTGTCCATCGGTTCCAATCACACGCTGGAGTTCGACGAGGAGAAGTTCCGCGAGGCGTACGCGCAGTCGCCGCAGCAGATCGAGGCCTTGTTCACCGACGAGGAGGGCGGGATCGGCGTCGCCATGGAAGAGACGCTCGACGCGCTCACCGGAGAGAGCGGGATCATCCCCGGAAAGACCGAGCTGCTCGACGGGCAGAAAGAGCTGATGAACGACCGCATTGCCGCGCTGACCAAGCTGCTCGACGGCAAGCGGGCCCGGCTGGAGCGTCAGTTCGCCGGACTCGAAAGCGCGCTGGCGAGACTCCAGGGGAACCAGACCGCGCTGTCGCAGCTCCAGGCGCTTGCCGCCGCGGCTCGGTAGTGCAGTGCCTGGCACGAGTTGCATCTGATCAGAGCCGCGACCGTGCGGGAGCGACCCGTTCGGCGCCGATCGCGCGGACGCCTGTTCCCAACATCTCCCGGATGCGGATGCGCTACCGCGCGACGGAGAGCGAGATCCCGGGTCGTGAAATTTGTTCCTTGACGGTCGCGGCGCCGGGTGTCCATTTGGCGACCGCCTCGCGAGTCGGCGTGTCCACGCCGCCAGGAATCCACGTGGTCGCAGGCTCGCACCGCCCGGCGATAAAGGGCAAATACGTGAATAGCCCCGGGCGCAGCTTGCGGGAAACGCGCCCACGGCGGTTCGACCCCGGAGGGGTCGCACCATCAGCTCCCGTGCGCGCACCGGAATTGCAGCAGACGTACAACCTCATTCGGGGTTGCGTCCCCCACGCGCCAGATTCCGTGGGCTGCGCCCACGGCTACTCACGTTGATCCCCTGCGGGGATCGGGCTGACGCCACTCCGGGGATCAAGCTGAATCGGCTCCGGGGATCAAGCTGAATCGGCTTCGGAGATCGGGCCGACTCGGCTTCGGCGATCGACTGACTCGGCTTCGGCGATCAACTGACTTAGCTTCGGCGATCGAGTCCACTCGACCCCGGGCAATGGTTCGAGCCTCCCAGGATGAAATCGAAATCGGGCGCGACTCGAACGGAAATGCCCAAATCCGGTGCCAGACGCTGTGGTCGCCCAACCAACAATGAAGTTATTGAACACCCGAAGCCCACACGGTAGAATGACAGCATCCGGGCTTGATCCTTTGCCGGTAAGGAGAAAGCCAGCCAGCGCCGCAGGGAGGGGAGATGAACCCTGCACTCCAGTGGGTCTTTTCCCTCTTCAGATCCTTCGTCCCGCCGGCGATTGACAGCCAGCTTGCAATCCGAGTGGACACGGTTGCAGCGGACATTCGCTTCAGCCTTATGAGGTCGCTTGTGGCTTGGCCCCCAGAACGGCGTGGACGAGATTTCGTGGTCTTGAGGGGAGTGACGCACATGTTTCGCACGAATCGTCAGGAGCGTCGAATTCCGGTTGCCAGGCTCATCATCATGGCCGCTGCATGCGGCTGTGCCATGTCAGCCCTCGCGTGGGCGCAGGGCAATCGCGAGGTGATCTGGAAGGCGGATGCTCTGGGCCAACCGGTTGTCGCGCTGGACATTTCGCCGGACGGAACGCTGGTGGCGGCGGGAAGCATCAGGCGCCGGCATCTTGCCCTGCTTCGGATGGAGGACGGGGCGCAGCTCGGGAGGTTTCGAATGGGAGGCAACGCCCGGGTCCTGCAGTTCTCGCCGGATGGCGCCTTGCTCGCCGCGGCGGGGTCCTTCGTCGGAATCACAGTCTGGCGCCTGCCGGACCGCGTCCCGATTTACACGATTCCCGCCGCCGCGGGTTCGTTTTCAATTTCTCCGGATGGGGAACTCCTCGCGGCACCCGGCGGCGACGGCGTCAACTTTTACCGGGTTTCAGATGGATCCTTGGTCGGAACATGGAACACCGGAAGCGTAACGTCCTTGACGTATTCACCGGACGGCGCGTTGCTGGCGACCGTAACCGGCGCGTCCGCCAAGGTTTGGCGCGTGTCGGACGGTGTGCTCCTCCGGACGCTGTCGCATGGAAACGCCATCACGGCCATCGCGTTCTCGCCCGACAGCCTCGTCCTCGGAACCGCGGGGCGCGAGGTGAAGCTCTGGGGTGTCGCCGATGGCGCGTTGCTTGCGACGCTCCGGGGACACTTCAGCACCAACTGCCTCTCGTTCTCTCCGGATGGCCAGTACCTCGTCACGGGCGGCAGGCTCGATCCGGATCTCATTCTATGGAACCTTGAAGACGGCTCGCGCGTGCGAACGTCTGATCGGGAGCGGACGGTCAACTCCATCCAGTTCGCGCCCGACGGCAAGGCCTTTGCGTTCGGTCACGCCAACGGCAACATCTTTCTCGCCCGCAACCCGGCCAGCGGCGATTGCAAACCGGTCGCCGATCTGAGCGTGACCTGCAACGACGACGGCACGGAAGTGACCGCGGAGTTGAAGCAGGCGTATCGCAACAGCATCGTCACGTTCACGCTGGACGGCGACAACCCCATGGAGGTCATGACCGATCCCGACGGTCGGGCAACCGTCACCTACACCGGCGTCGCGCCGGGCGCCCATCGGGTGAATGTCTGCCATCTGCAGGATGAGTGTCCATAAGCACAATCCACGGTGCCTGCCAAGAATGGGTGCGGGCTTCGCAAGCAGGACCGCTGCTCCACCTTCGCGGCTTTGAAGCTCCGCGGTATCCCCGAGGCGCCATGCGTAGATGGCAGCGAACGGAGCATCTCTCCCTGGCGCCGTCAACGACGACCCCGGCCATCCATCCGTCGTGAAAGGCAACGCTCGCCATTCCCGCGAAGACGGGAATCCAGCTTCGTCATTCCCGCGAAGGCGGGAATCCAAAGTTTTCCTGCGAGCCCTCGACCTCCGCCAGCGCGAGGGTGGCGTGCCCCTGTCGGGTGTGAAGTTCCACCGCCGGCCGCCAAGCTCTGCTCACCGAGCATGAACGAACGCGAATGCTCTCGATGATGGGTGCGGGGGCCACGTCAGATTCACGCAACGCCCGCCGCGCAGCGCGGGCAGGGCAATCTCAAAAAAACTCGGGGGGTCGGGCACGGCGGGCTCCGCGCGCCCGCAACCTGCGCGATGCTGACCTTTGCCTTGAAGGAATCGGGCCTTGGGACCGCCATCGGACGGTCCATAAACGGGAATTCGCCAACACGGCTTCAACGCCGCGCTGGCGAATTCCCAGGAGGAAGGAGGAGGTTGTTTCGGACACTTCTAATATCGTATGCAGACCCGCGCCGTAACAAACTTTTTTCCAAGATTTCTCAAAAAATCTTTTTCGGTCCGTCAAAAGCCTGGATTCTCAGCCCTTTCGTGGGGAAAACTCCCGATGCCAGCGTTGCGGCACTCGCGCGAAAACCCGTTCACCTCGCCGCCCCGGCCGCGTCCTTCCGAGTGCCAACAGGCTGTCGCTTGATTGTGAGATTATGGGGAGTCACAGTTTCCACACAGGCGCGCGATGAAGACGATGGCCCGACTTTTCCGGGGAAACCCAGGCATTTCACCGCCGAGGTCCGCTGACTTACCCACGACCTGGCGCGTACGCCAGACCGTGCCGCCCGGCCGCATGTGGCTCTGCAATACCGCCGGTTCTACCGTGCGGGACCGCGGGAATCGCAATACTCACGGTCTGGTCTTGCCCCGAACGTGCGTCGAGGCCGACCGCTCAGCGCCGATCGGCGATCGGAACGTAGGCGTCTCCCACCTTGCCGACGTAGCGCTGCGTGGGTCGGAAGATGCGGTTGTTCTCGATCTGCTCCAGCCAGTGCGCCAGCCAGCCGACGACCCGCGCCATGGCGAACACCGAGGTGAAGCAGTCTCGCGGGATGCCCAGCTCGGCGTACACCAGCCCGGAGTAGAAGTCCACGTTGGGGCAGATGCCCCGGTCCGAGAGAACCTCCGACGCAACCTCCTCCACCTTCGCGGCGATGTCGTACAGCTTGTTGCCGCTGCGCCGGCAGAGATCCTCCGCATATTTCTTGAGGATCTTGGCCCGCGGGTCCACCGTCTTGTACACGCGGTGCCCGAAGCCCATGATCTTCTCTTTCGTCTCCACCATGCGCGCCAGCGCCGCGCGGGCGTTCTCCGGGGAGCCGATTCTCTCCAGCATCTGCAGCACCTGCTCGTTCGCCCCGCCGTGCAGCGGACCCGACAGCGCCCCCAGCGCGGAGCTGACCACGCAGTAGGGATGCGCCAACGTCGAGGCCACCACCCGCCCGGCGAACGTCGAGGCGTTCATCGTGTGCTCTGCGTGGAGGATCATGCAGATGTCGAGGATGCGGGTGGCCTGCGGGTCCGGCTCGTTGCCCGTGAGCATGTAGAGGAAGTTCCCGGCGATGTTGAGGTCGCGGCGCGGAACCACGTTGTCGTCGCCGTTGCGCAAACGATGAAAGCTGGCGACGACGACGGGAACCTTCTCGATGAGGCGCAGGCATGACAGGCGCTTCTGCGCCGCGTTCGGGTTGTACCGGTCCGGATAGAACATGCCGATCGCGGCGACGGCCGCCTGCAGCGCTTCCATCGGATGGCCATGCTCCGGAAGGCACTTGAGCAGATCGACGATGCGGTACTTCAGGCGGCGATGCCGCGTGCCATCCGCCGCAAAGTCCGACAGCTCGGTGCGCGTCGGCAGCTTGCCGTACAGCAGCATGTAGCACGTCTCCTCAAACGTGCTGTGCTCCGCCAGAGTTTCAATGCTCAACCCGCGGTACTCGAGCAGCGACCGCTGACCGTCCACGCGGCTGATGGCCGACTCCGCAATCGGAACACCCTCCAAACCCGGAATGATCTCAGTGATAGCCATGAGTCGAACCTCTGTCTGAATGTGGAGAATCACCCTTGCTTTATTTGCAAAAGCTCAAGTGACATTCGCTCCCCGCGAGTTTGCAATCGCACAAAACAACCGCTGCGTTCGCACTAAGAGTATCCTATTGACTTTGGCTCAAGGATTGCAAGGGCCATGCCAAAATCGGGAAAGCCCGCAGGATCGGCGCAGACGCGAATCTTCCAAGCGCCGCACTCCTCAAGAGCACAGGGACACCCAAGCGGCCTGGAGTGGCCGGAGTAATAGGCCGGCGTCGGCAGCAGGCCGCCTCTGTGCCCCGTGGCTTGTCGGTTCGGACCCAGGAGGCTCTACCCGACGACCCTTTTCCTCCCTCCTTGCGGGTCTTATAAAGGAGGCGTGGAGGCGGGATTCGAACTTTTCGATCACACAGCCGACATGGGGCTGCGGATCTGGGCGCCAAGTCCAGCCCAACTCATCCCACCCGCCGCGGAGGCGTTCTATGCCGCAATTGGGAATCTGCATGGCGGACCCGTCTCTGAAATGGCGAACTTGGAGTTTCAGGGAGGCGACGCGGAGACGCTGCTTCGGGATTACCTCACCAGGCTGCTCGTGGAGTTCGAGCGGAATCGACGCATCCTGACGCAGCCGGCGGCCGTCCAATTTGATGGGCAGGTGCTGCGCGTGGCGGGGGAGTGGGCCGTCCTCGATGAAGCGGCTTCAGAGTGCCTGCGCGAGGTGAAGGCGGTAACGTACCATGAGCTTTCGATCCGGGAGGTTGCGGGAGGCGTGGAGGCGCGCGTCATCGTGGATATCTGAGTCTGGGCAGATGCGTTGCGAAGTCCCCTCACGGGAGGCGCAAGAGTCGAACCTGAGGCCGCAGGCAACGCGGTTCGTCCGATATCACGTGCACCCGTGTGAAGCAAACAGGCCAACGCAACGGCGCGCGTTGTGCCGACGATAGATGGGGCGTGCCACTCTTCTGTGGGGCGTGCCACTGTTCTGTGGGGCGTGCCACTGCTCTGTGAGCAGTGCCTCCTGGAGGGCGCAAGCAGCGCGTCTTGTGACGACGATGGATAGGGCTTTCCACTGCTCACAGAGCAGTGGCACACGGCCGCGGGTCGGTACCGCGATGAGACAGGAGGTGCTCGATGAACTCATTGCCGGGAAGGTTTGGACACTGGTACTTCATCGTCGGCATCTGCGCGCTGGCGTCCGTGCTCGCGGGCGTCGGGCTGATCGGCTATGGGCTGGTGGAGACGCCGACGACGATCAACCCCTGGCCGTACATCGGGGGCATCGCCGCAATCGTGCTGGGCTTCTTCGCCACGGCCGTCATTTCCATCCTCATCAAAATCGAGTCGAACAACGCGCGTCAGCTCGGGGAGCTGCGCGACCTGCACGAGACGATTCACAAGCAGCTCGCCCGGCTCGACGTGCTGGTGACCAACTCGGAGATTTCCGACCTCGCCAAGTCGCTGGTCCACCGCGACCACGAGTTGGATTCGCTGCGCCAGACGATCCGCGGCTCCGTTCGGCGGGAGGACTGGGAAGGCGCGTATCATCTTGCGGACGAGATGGAGCGACGGTTCGGCTACCGCGAGGAAGCGGCGCAGATTCGCGACGAGATCCACGACTCCAAGGCCGAGGCGATAACTCGCCGTCTCAACGAGGCGATGGCGCTGATCGACGAGCACTGCCGCAAGTCGGAGTGGCAGCTTGCGCGCAGCGAGGTGGATCGCCTGCTGAAACTGCTGCCGGATGATCCGCGCGTCACGCCGCTTCCGGGGCGGCTGAAGGCGCTATGGGAGGAGCGGAAGAACGGGTTGCTGGCGGACTGGCGGCAGGCCGTGCAGCGCCACGATGTGGACCGCGCCATCGAGGTGCTGCGCGACCTGGATTTGTACATGACGCCGGATGAAGCGCAGGAGCTGCAGGATTCAGCGCGATCCGTGTTCAAGGAGAAGCTGATGCAGCTCGGCGTGCAGTTCCGCTTCGCCGTCACCGAGCATCGCTGGCACGACGCGCTGGAGGCCGGCGCGCAGCTCATCCGCGAGTTCCCCAACTCGCGCATGGCCACCGAGGTCCGCGAACGCCTGGACATCCTCCGCGAACGCGCCAAGCACCAGGAGCCGAAGGCGGTGCAGACGGGCGCGGCGTAGATGAAGACGCTGGGAAGCGGAAACGTTTTTTCAGGGTCGCTGCTCACCTCTCCCGGCGGCAACTCTGCGAGATCGTCATCCAGTCACACCTGACTGGCGCCGGCATCAGGCGCCGGCGGCGGCGGACCGTCGAAGAACGTGCCGCACTCCGGGCAGCGATCTTCGGACAAACCGTACAGCAGGTACCCGCAGCGGATGCACTGCGGCGACTGCTCACGGACCTTGCGGCGCTCATCCATCCTTTTCCACGTCAGCGTCGCCAGCCCACGGCACGCCAGGCAGCAGAACACCACGAATGCCCAGCACATGTGGATGTAGCCCCAAAGGCTCTCCGAGCTGCTCGCGATGCGCATCATGTCCCGGCTGTCCGGAACAAGGATGAACAGGAAGGGCAGCGCACCGAAGCCACCGTATGCAAAGAACACCCAGCGGGAGCGTTCCCATCGGGCACAGACCATGGCGCCGAGCAGCAGAATAGCCAGCCCGATCGTATGACCAAGTGTCCATACATTGCCCGGCGGCGTCACTGCCGGAACACCAAGGATGAACGAGAAGAACGCCGATGCCAGCCAGAACAGTATCAGTCGCCCCGGCTTGGGTCGTGGTTGGGAATCCATGCAGCACGCGAAAGGCTCGGTGGTATCATGCGTTCATGAATACGCTCTTCTGGATTCTACGCTGCGGGTGGGTGCTGGGTTCGCTTCTGCCGGGTGGCGCCTGCGGGTCGCTGCCCGCCACGGGCCTCTCGGCGGAGGATTCCTCGAAACCCGCCCTGCCCGAAGCGGGCATCCACCGTGACGCGCTCATGCGGCACGTCGAGTATCTCGCCAGCGCCGACATGAAAGGTCGGGCGATGGGTTCGGCGGAGGAGAAGCTCACCGCCGAGTACATCGCCAGGGAGTTGACGCAGGCGGGCCTGAAGCCGCCCGCCGGCTGGGCCTCGCCCATCCAGGAATTTCAGACCGGCGCGTTGACCGCGCACAACGTCGTCTTCGCCCTGCCCGGCGCGGACGCCAAGCTTGCGGACGAGTGGCTGGTCATCGGCGCGCACCTGGATCACCTCGGCGTGCATGACGGGCAGGTTTATCACGGCGCGGACGACAACGCGTCCGGCGTAGCGGGTGTGATCGAAGTCGCCAAGGTCTTCAAGAAGGCGCAGCCCGCGCCGGCCCGCTCGATCCTCTTCTGCTTTTTCACCGGCGAGGAACGCGGGTTCGTCGGCTCGCGGCATTTCATTCAGAACCCGCCCGTGCCCAAGGAGCGCATCGTCGCCATGATCTGCGCCGACATGATCGGCCGCTGCGACACGCCGACGATCCACGGCACGGGTAACCAGACTTGCGCCGCGTTCGGCGAGCTTGTGGAATTGGCGGCGAAGCGCGTGGGGATTGAGATGAAGTTCGATCACCCGGAGTGGACCTACCAGAGCGACCACTACGTTTTCTTCGCCGAGAAGATCCCGTTCATCTACTTCGGCGTCGAGGACCACCCCGACTACCACCGCCCCACCGACACGGCCGACAAGATCAACCGCGAGGAGATCGAGCGGGTTTCGCGGCTGATCTACGTCGCGGCGGAAGCGCTGGCGCGGCTGCCGGAAAGACCGGCATGGCGGGACGCGGCGGCGAAGTAATGGGGGGAAATGCTGAATGGCGAATGGCGAATGCCGAATGGCGAATGGCGAATGCAGAATGCAGAATGCAGAATGTCAATCGCTCGAGGGTGAAGGAGGATTCCAGCGACGGCGACTGAAACATGTGTGGCACCGGCATCCGACGGGTGGCTGTGGCGCCGGCATCCGACCCGTGGCTGTGGCACCGGCATCCGACGGGTGGCTGTGGCACCGGTTTCCAACCGGTGGCTGTGGCACAGGCTTTCAACCTGCGCATGTTCTGTAGTGTTGCATTCTGCACTCGGCATTCTGTACTCAGCCTCTGACATTCGGAATTCCGCATTCGCCATTCAGCATTCACCATTCTGAGCCATCGCATTGACTGAACCGATTCCCAACTCCTACGTCACGCGCGCAGGCTTCAAGCTCGAAGCCGCATTGATCGCATTTAACGTGGATGTGAGCGGTCTCGTGTGCGCCGACTTGGGCAGCCATGCAGGTGGATTCGTGGACTGCCTGCTGCAGCACGGAGCGGGCAAGGTGTACAGCATCGACACGTCCTATGGAACGCTGGCGTGGAAACTGCGGCGCGATCCGCGCGTGGTGGTGATGGAACGCACCAACGCCATGCACGCAACCCTGCCGGAGCCGGTGGACTTGGTCACCGTCGACGTCGGCTGGACGCGGCAGGAGCACGTGCTGCCCAATGTCGCGCGGATGCTCAAGCCGAGCGGCCGCGTGATCACGCTCGTCAAGCCGCATTACGAGGCGGAACCCTCGCTCCTTGTCGACGGCGTTCTCGCACCCGATCACGTGGAATCCGTCGTTTCGCTGATCATCGGGCGGATCAAGTCCGGTGGCTGGAGCGTGCTGACGCGTGTTGAAAGCCCGCTGTCCGGGCACGGGGGCAACCGCGAGGTGCTCCTTTCGCTGGAACGCGCTTGACCCACGCGGGTGAAAAACGACTCGTGCCAAGGGTGCGGCATCGGGCATTCCCGCCGATCGGTAAACAGCTATACTGCACCTCGACTGACTCCTCGTTGAAGGTAAGCTGGCGTCGGTTTTCGGGCGGCACGGTCTCGCGCAGCGTGGCCGTGTTTCCCGGCCATGCCACGGCCTGGCGAGTACGCCAGACTGTGGCACCCGGTTTCCTTTCAGCGGGCTTCCATTCAGGCGGGCGCAGCGCTCGCGGGTTTTTTTGGAGTCCATCCATGTCGTATTCCATCAAGCAGATCGAAGTGTGGGCGGGGGACATTCTCAACCGGCCGGGCATGTTGGCGCGCGTGGTTGAGGCGCTGACGACGGCGGGGGCGAACCTCGAGTTCATGGTCGCCCGCAAGGTCAACGAGAACACCAGCCGCGTGTTCCTCTCGCCCATCAAGGGCAAGAAGGTTCTGCAGGCCGCGATGGACGTGGGCCTGGCGCGCACCGCCAACATGCACACGGTGCGCATCGAAGGCCCGGACCGCCCGGGACTGGGCGCCGCGATCACCCGCGCGGTGGCGGGCGCCGGCGTCAACCTGCGCGGCGCGACGGCGGCCGTCATCGGCAACCGCGCCGTCATCAACCTCGGCGTCGGTTCCCCGGATGACGCGAAGAACGCCGTCAAGGCCGCCAAGATCGCCGTGAAACCGTCGCGGAACTCCTCCTCAAGTTCAAAGCCGAAGACCAAACCCAAGGCAAGGAAAGCCGCGCGCGGCCGTTAAGGAAGGCCGCAATGTCCCATTCCCGAGCCGCGTGCCCGAGCCGCGAGGCTTCAGCCCGCGCGACGCTTCTCGCGGCGCCTGCCGCGCGCTCCGGCGAAAGGAAACAGGGTGCCGGCGGCGCCTCGCAGGCTCTTCGCCGCGCCTCCCAGGGTCTTCGCGGCGACTCGCAGGCTGAGCGCCGGATCACGATCCCACCAGCGCCCTCGCCTCCGCCGCGGGGACGGGGGCGTAGCGTGCCGGAGACATCGTCGCCGACGCCCGGCCGCTGGAGAGGCTCCGCAGCTTGGTCACGTAGCCGAACATCTCGCGCAGCGGGACCATCGCCTTGATGACTCGGCTGCTGCCGCGCATCAGCGTGTCGCGGATCTCCGCGCGGCGCGCGTTGAGGTCGCCCACGATCGAGCCGAAATAAGCCTCCTCCGTCACCACCTCGACGCTCATGATCGGCTCCAGCAGCACGGGCTGTGCCTTCCGCATGGCCTCGTTGAACGCCAGCCGCGCGGCGTTTTCATACGCCAGCGGCGTGCTCTCGGACGGGCGATGCTCCACGCCGAGGATCGTCGCTTTCCAGTCGATCACCGGGTATCCCGCCAGCTCGCCCGCCAGCGCGGCGCCGCGGATGCCCTCCTGAACCGCGGCCAGGCATTCCTCGGGGAAGTCCGCATCCGCGATCTGGTTGAGGATGAGCATGGGCGGCTGACCGTCTTGAGCTTGATACGGCGCGAGCTTCAGGCGAACGACGCCAAAGTGGACGTGCCCCGCCAGCTCGCGCTCGAAACGTCCGACGCCTTCGCCGGCGTGCTGTATCGTCTCGCGGTACGCCACGCGCGGCTGGCCGACGTTGACCTCCAGCTTCATGTCGCGCTTCAGCCGCTCAACCTGCACCTCCAGGTGCAGCTCGCCCATGCCGGACACCAGCGTCTGCCCCGTCTCTTCGTTGATGGAAACGTGGATCGTCGGGTCCTGCCGCTCGACCATGCGCAGACACTCGGCCAGCTTGTCGCGGTCCTTCGACGACTTCGGCTCGATGGAGATGCTGATGACCGTTTCGGGAAAGCGTATCGGCTCCAGCAGCACCGGTTTGTGCGAGTCGCAGAGCGTCGCGCCCGTCACGGCATGGCGCGGCCCGATGACCGCGACGATGTCCCCCGCGGTGGCCGCGTCCACCTGATCGCGCCGGCGGGCGAACATGCGGTAAATCTTGCTGATATTCTCCTTCTCGCCGGTGGCGGGGTTGAGCAGGCGCGAGTTGGCCTTGAGCGTGCCGCTGTACACGCGCATGAAGTAGAGATCCACCGGTTTTTCCGCCACGATCTTGAACACCAACGCGGCCAGCGGGCCTTTCGGATCCGCGGGGAGTTTGTGCATCACCTCCGCCTTCTTGACGTCGTGCGCCTCCACCGGCGGCAGGTCGAGCGGGCTGGGCAGAAAATCCACGACCGCGTCCAACATGCGCTGCACGCCGATGTAGCGCAGCGAGCTGCCGCACAGCAGCGGCTGCACCTTTCCGGCAATGGTCGCCTTGCGCAACGCGCGACGCAGGTCGTCTGCGCTGATCGGCTCGCCGGCGACGAAGTGCTCCATCACGCGCTCGTCAAAGTCCGCGGCGATTTCCTCCAGCTCGTGCCGGCGAAGCTGCGCCTCGTCCAGCAAGTCCGCGGGCACGTCCCGCTCCGTGAACTTCGAGCCAAGCTCCTCCGGCTTGTAGTACACGGCCTTCATCGTCAGGAGATCAACCAGCCCCTCGAACGTGGGACCGGCGCCGATGGGGAATTGCAGGACGACCGGGCGACCGTGCAGCCGCTCGACGATGGATTCGACGGAGCGCACGAAGTCCGCCCCGATCTTGTCCATCTTGTTGAGAAAGCAGATGCGCGGCACGTGGTAGCGTTCGCACTGCCGCCAGACCGTTTCCGACTGCGGCTCCACCCCCTCCTTCGCGTCGAACACCGCCACCGCCCCGTCGAGCACCCGCAGCGACCGCTCCACCTCCGCCGTGAAGTCCACGTGCCCCGGCGTGTCGATCAGGTTGATCGTGTGCCCGCGCCACGGGCAGGTGACGGCGGCGGAGTAGATGGTGATGCCGCGCTCCTGCTCCTGCGAATCGAAGTCGGTCGTGGTCGTGCCGTCGTCCACGTCGCCCATGCGATGGAGCTTGCCGGTGTAGTACAGGATGCGCTCGGTCGTGGTCGTCTTGCCCGCGTCAATGTGCGCGGCGATGCCGATGTTGCGGATGAGAGATAAGCCGTCGGTCATAAATTCGCAGGAGCGTATCGTCCTGGCGGGAAATCGTCTATCGCGGGCCTGAAGCGGCTAGTGTCTCCGCACGCGTGACGGAGCCGCGACCTCGGAGGCGATGGACTCGCGGATGTCGGAGCCGCGATCCGACGCGTCGATCACCCGCGCGCCCTCGGGCATCCGCGGCCACCCCGCCACCGCCTCGTTCCCAAGCCGGCTCTCGCGGTCCGCCCGCTCCATCCGTTGCGACCGGCGCTCCCCCGCCGGCGCCTCGGCGCGACGGTGCAGAATCTGATTCGGCAATCCCACGACCTCGCGCGTCGACGGAATCACCCTCAAACCGTGGTGCGCGTGTAACCCGCGGCCATGGCCGTCGCCCACCTACCCCAGTCCGTCCACGTCCAACCCCGAATCGTCCCGCACGGTGGCGTCGTGCAGCAGCAGGGCCTGGCCTTGGAATCCCTCGAGCGGCACCAGACTCTCGGCGCGGTGCGCCTGGAGAATCCGCCGATGAGTCCCCTTCGGGTTGTTGAACATGCGATCCGCGCCCACCCGCGGCGACCGCCCGTTGAGCTTCTCAGGCAACGTCCCCGCCCGACGCGCCGCCCAAGCTTCAATCGTCTCCCGCAAACGGGCCATCCATGGCCACCTCCCCTCCCGCGCCACACACCCGCAGGAAAAAAACTTATCGTCCGCCAAAGCAAGGATGTCTGCAAACCTAAGCCCTTACGATCGCGGCTCTGAAAGTCGAGGGATGCAAGCAACCAGAGGCGCTACGCTACGGCATTTGCAGCACCTGCCGGGCGACTTTGACGTACTGCTCCGGTGCGCCCTTCAGATCGAGAACCTCCTGTGCCGTTTTCTTGGCACTGACCAAATCCCCCTTGCTGTGATGGCATGCGGTGATGGAGATCTTGGCGAGGGCGCGGACCTCGACGTCCTTTGCGACGGCATCGGCCTTGATGTACAGGGGGAGCGCGAGATCGTACTTCTCCTCGGCGACGTACAGGCGGGCGACGCTGTTGTAGGCGTTTCCGAGGGCATCGCCGGTGAACTTGGCGGCTTCGGCGCGGCGGATGGCCGCTTCGGCTTCCTCGCGCTTGCCGCCGATGGAGAGCACGGAGGCGAGCACGGCGTTGGCTTCGCCGTCGTCGGGTTTCTCCTTGAGCGTCGTCTGCGCCTGCTTGAACCGCTGGTGCGTGTCGCGGATCTTGCCCACCTGCTCGATGAACGGCTCCGCGGCAAGGTAGCCGTCGATCAGACCGATCACAGCGCCGGTGTGATCGAGGAAGAGGATGGTCGGGTATCCGCTGACGAGCGTCTGGTACTGCTGCTGGAGCGGAGCGCCTTCCTTCTCTGCGTTGACCTTGAGCGGGACGATGTCGGCGGCGAACTTAATGACCTTCTCGTTGCCGTAGGTGTCGCGGTCGAGGCGTTTGCACCAGCCGCACCAGTCGGTATAGAAGTCCACCATGATGAGCTTGCCGGAGGCTTCGGCGGACTTCTGCGCCGCCGGCCAGTCCTTCACCCAGGGCATCTCCGCCGCGCCCGCGCCGCCCGTTGCCACCAGCAGCAGGAATGCCGCCTTGCTCCATCGTACCATGAAGTCGCTCCTCGTCGTCCTTGTGTTTCGCACTCGCATGCCACTCTCCCTCGGCTCATTCTATCGACCTTTGATGCCCGCCGGGTAGCGTGGGGTGTGGGATGTTGTCAAAGGATGCGCCGATTTTACGGCAAGACACCCGCGCGCCCTCCGGGCGTCGAAGGGATGAGCGGTTGCCAATGGGCTACCAAGCTTTGAGAATCAGGCCATGAACGAGGTGAAAGTCAAGCTGGTCGTCCCGACGGGGCGGCTGAATGAGTCGGTGGTGAGCCTGCTGGCGGATGCGGGGGTGAAGATCACCATGCCGGCGTCCGGGTACCGGCCTCCGGTGAGCGATGCGCGGTTCGAGGTGAAGCTGCTCAAGGCTGCCAACGTTCCGCGGCTGGTGGAACTGGGGGCGCACGACCTCGGCTTCTGCGGGCTGGACTGGATCCGCGAGACGCGCGCGGACGTGGCGACGCTTCTGGATACCGGGATGCAGCCGGTGCGCATCGTGGCGGCGGCGCCGGTCGGGTCGAATCCGTTCGGGCGGGATCGCGGCCGCCCCGTCATGGCGGCGTCGGAATACGAGAACCTGACGCGCGGATACATGTCGTCAAAGGGCGTGGAGTGGCAATACGTCCGGACGTGGGGCGCGACGGAGGTATTCCCGCCGGAGGATGCGGACCTGATCGTGGACAACACGGCGACGGGGGCGGCGCTGGCGGCGAACGGGCTGGAGATTCTCGACGAGGTGATGCGCTCGACGACGCTGCTGGTGGCGAACCGCCGGGTGATGGACGACCCGATGCGGGCGGCGATCATCGAAGAGCTGAGGGTTCTGGTTCAGAGCGTGCTGGACGCGCGGCAGCGCGTGCTGCTGGACATGAACGTCTCGAAGGATCGCCTCGACGCGGTCGTGCGGATCCTGCCGGCGATGAAGTCTCCGACGATTCAGGCGCTCTATGGCGACGACTCGTTCGCCGTGCGAGCGGCAGTTCCGAAGGACCAGGTCGCGGCGCTGATTCCCAAGCTGCGCCAGGCCGGAGCAACGGACATTCTGCAGACGGCGATTCAACGGGTGATCGTATGAGGGCGGTGCGCGTGCTGCGTCTGGCGGAGATGTCGAGCGCGGAGCTGGACGCGCTGCTGAACCGCTCGCAGGCGGAAATCGAAGGCGCTGCGGCGGCCTGTGGCGAAATCATTGAGGCGGTGCGGCGCGAGGGCGACGCGGCGCTGCTTCAGTTTGCAAGGCAGTTTGACGGGGTGGATTTGACGGCGCGAGGTCTGCGCGTGGCTGCGCCGGAGTTTGACGAAGCGGACGGGCGGCTGTCGGGCGAGATGCGCGGCGCGTTGCAGTCGTCGATCGAGCACATCCGCCGGTTTCACGAGGTTGCGGTTGCGCGCGAGACGCGCTGGGTGGAGACCTCGCCGGGCGCGTGGTGCGGCGAGCGATGGACGCCGATCGACGCGGTTTGTCTCTATGTGCCCAGGGGGCGCGGCTCGTTTTCCTCCGTGGCGTGCATGTTGGGCGTGCCGGCGAAGCTGGCGGGCGTTCCGCGGATCATCCTGTGTACGCCGCCGGGCGCGGAGGGTCGCGTGGACGATGCGACGCTAATTGCGGCGCGGATGATCGGCATCGACGAAGTGTATCGCGTCGGCGGGGCGCAGGCGGTCGCGGCGGTCGCGTTTGGCACGGACACGATTCCCACGTGCGACAAGATTGTCGGTCCGGGCAATGTGTACGTGTCCTGCGCGCGGCGCATGCTGTCGCTGAAACTGGACCCGGGTCCGCCCGCCGGGCCCAGCGAGTCGCTGATCCTCTGCGATGCGACGGCCGACCCGGGCAACGCCGCGTGGAACCTGTTGATCGAAGCGGAGCATGGGGAGAACTCATGCGCGGTGCTGGTGACGCACGCCGAGGCGCTGGTCGAGCCGGTGTGTCGCGCGGTGGGGGAGGCGCGTTTGAAGCTCACCGAACAGCGGCGACGATACGTGGACGAGGTGCTGGCGCGGCGCGGAGGGATCGTCCTGACGCGGAGCCTGGATGAGTCGATCGAGTTTGCGAACCGATTCGCGGCGGAGCACGTCGCCGTGATGGTCGCCGAGCCGTGGGCGGTGTGGCCCCGGATTCGACACGCGGGGGAGATTTTGTTCGGCGACGCGCCGATCATCAGCCTGGGCAATTATGCGATGGGGCTGAATGCGATCCTGCCGACAGGCGGTCGGGCGCGCGTGTCTTCGGGCGTCGGCGTGCAGGATTTCATGAAGCGCGTCGGCGTGGGATTTGTGACGCGGGAAGGGTTCGAGGCGCTGCGCGGCGTGGTGGACGTGATGAGCCGGGATGAGGGGTTTTCGGCGCATCATGAGGCGGTGGGGGAATGGCGAATGCTGAATGCCGAATGCCGAATGCAGAATGGCGAATGGCGAATGGCGAATAGCGAAATCAGAACCCCTCACGCAAGTGAGGGGTCTTGTGTGCGACCGCCAAGGGGCCATCAGAACCCGTAGCGCAAGTGAGGGCGAGCGTGCAATAGCGAATGTAGAATGCAGAATGCAGAATGAAGCGGATTCCAGAAGGTCCGGGCCCGGGCGTCTTCCCCTTGGACGGGCAGACCGGCGTGCGGGACGATGAGCCACATGCGAAAGGCGGCGAAATGGCAAGCCAACTGTTCACACCTTTGAGAGTTGAACGCCGCACGGGGGAGACCTGTTTCGGGTTGATCGTGCGCCCGCGCGTGGATCGAGCGGCGTCGATGCCGCTTGCCAATCGGCTGCTGTCCCACTTCATCGACCACTTCGCCAAGGCGTGCGGCATGTCGTTTGAGCTGGAGCGGACGGAGTGGCCCGGGTCGTGGGCGCTGGATCACGTCTTGTGCGAGGACATGGGGCAACTGACGGGGCGGGCGGTAGCGGGAGTATTGGAGGAGCTCGTGCGGACGCGCGGCGCGGCCGGGCGCGCTGCGGGGCAGGCGTGCATGGACGACGCGGAGAGCCACGTGACGGTGAGCTTCGAGAGCCGTGCGTCGGTGGCGTGGGAGGTGCCGCGGCGCGCGGACATCAACGGCTTCGTGGACGCATGGTACGACGAGCAGGGGCAGATGGCAGGCTGGGCGAGCGGAACGAACCTTCGGCAATATGTGGATGGATTCTCATATGGGAGCGGGGCGTCGGTGTCGATCCAAATTACTCGCGCGGGCAACCTGCACCATGTGTATGAGACGGTGTTCCGCGCGCTCGGCGATGCGGTCGGGGAGGCGCTGGGTTTGAGGGCGCTGGTCCCGCGGTTGCCGGGCGATTCGAGCGGGCTGGCGGGCGCGCCGGGGTACACGGCGGAAGCGCTGCGAGAGGAATGAAGCGGGCGCGCAATGGCGAATTGCGAATTGCGAATGGCGAATGGCGAATAGCGAATGGCGAATAGCGAGTGGCGAATAGCGAATGGCGAATAGCGAATGACGAATAGCGAATGGCAAAGGCCGGGATCAGAACCCCTGACGCAAGAACTGACGTTCGAACAGGCGCGGCTGCTGGCGGTGCTGATCGAGAAGGCGATGACGACGCCGGAGCAGTATCCGTTGACGGTGAACTCGCTGACGATGGGGTGCAACCAGAAGACCAATCGCGATCCCGTCACCGAGTTTGACGAGGGCGTGGTGATGCGCGCCCTGAGCACGCTGCGTTCCAAGGGACTGGCCGATCAGGCGCCGCCGTCGCCGGGCGCGCGCTCCAACCGCTATGTCCACAAGGCGTTGGAGACGCTGCACTGGGACCGGCGCCAGCAGGCCGTGATGGCGGAGCTGATCCTGCGCGGTCCGCAGACGCCGGGCGAGCTGCGCGGACACGCCGGACGCATGACATCGCTGCCGGATGTGACGGCGGTACTTGCCGTCCTCGGCGAGCTTTCGGCGGCGCAGTCTCCGTGGGTGGTGATGCTCCCGAGATCGCCCGGACGGCGCGAGGATCGGTATGCGCATCTCTTGTGCGGCCCGGTGAACGCGGCGGCGCTGAAGGAATCGGAGCCGGCCTCAAGGGCGATGCCCACGGCTGAACGAGAATCCATCGGCGCCCGCGTGGAGCGTCTGGAGCACACGGTGGAGCAGCTTGCGGAGCGTCTTGCCCGGTTGGAGCGGGGTGCGTAGCATCTGGTGGAGCAACCAGCGGCGCCGACCCGCGCCGCGAGACATCCTCAATCCCAGGAGCCTGCCATGGCGTTTAACCCGTTTGGCAAAGAGATCCACCTGAACATGAGCGACATTCAGGACGAGATGAACCGCATGTTCCAGCGGCTGTGGTCCGCCGGGGCGCGGGTCAACCCGTTCAGCGAGAGCGACTGGATCCCCTACGCGGACGTGCGCGACGAGGCGGACCGCGTGGTGGTGACGGCGGAGGTTCCCGGCGTGGACCTCGGCGCGGTCGATGTCTCGTTCGCGGAGGGGCTGCTGACGATCAGCGGCACCAAGGCGGAGGCCGCCCCGCCGGAAGGCAGCGGAAGCAAGAAGCTCATCGGCGAGCGGCGCTACGGCTCGTTCACGCGGACGCTGCCGATCCCGCACAAGGTTGAGCCGGACAAGATCACGGCGACCTGCAAGAAGGGCGTGCTGGAGATTGTGCTGGTCAAGGCGCGATCGGCCACGGCACGGACGATCAAGATCGAAGGCGAGCCGTGATGCAGGGCGCAGCGCTGGAGGGCGTCGGCAGCGGCAACGGCAACGGCGCTGCCACGTGCGTGCGGTTCCGCGCGCCGGCGTTTCTAGGCAAGTTCGCGGCGCTGGCGATCTACGTTGCTCTTCTGCTTACCGCGATGCCGAAGACGTCCGAGGCGCGGGTCGATGCGGCGCTGCGCTGGCCTCGGCAGGCGGTGATGCAGGCCGTGAACACGCTTGCAGAACGAACGGGCGTCGCACCGTCGGCGTATTTCGTCAGGCAGGGAACGTACTTCACGCTGACCATGCTGATCGCCCCCTGGCTGATCCTTGCGTGTCTGCGAAGGCGGCGACCGGCGGAACTGGGCTGGCGCATGCCCAACATTTTCGGGGCCAGGCTTCTGAGCATCTCCTACTTCGTGGCGCTGCCCTTCATTGTCTGGATGGCGGCAAGTCCCACGTTTCGACCGTATTACGAATCCCAGCTCAAGCGCGGCGCGGCCGGGTTTCTCTCGTTCTACACCGTGACGATGGTGGGGGAGCACTTTCTGTTTCACGGCGTGATTCTGGCGGTGCTGTATCCGGGGGCGCGGTGGCCTGAAGAACGCATGGAGGATGCGCGGTGGCCTGATGCGCGGGGGGGTGGAACGGGTTCATCCCCTGCACCGTGTGCCGTCGGTATCGGGGCGTCGTCACCATGCTTGCCAATCCCACCTCTGCCCCTCCCGCCCATGAAATGGTGGCGCGGCGGGTTGCGATGGCTGGGCTTGGCGGATGATCGTCGCGGGGCGACCGGCTGGCGCGGAGTGATGCGCGGACTCGGCGTGCCCGATCATGGCGAGTGGGCGGTGCTGGCATCGGGCGTGCTGTTTGCGCTGGTCCACTGGGGGAAAGACGCGCGGGAGCTGTTGCTCTCGCTGCCTGGCGGGATTGCTTCCGCGTACTTGGCCTATCGCACGGATACGCTGGCGACGCCGCTCCTGCTGCACTTGGCGACGGCGGGCACGGCGTATCTGCTGATGACGGCGTGGGCGTAAGCCGCCACCAGTGGGAACTCACTGAGCGAGATAAGTGGCAAGGTCTCGCGCCGTGAGGCAGCGCTTCCAGACCGTGGCGAACGTGCAACTCGAATACGCGTGCGCGCCGCACGGGTCGGCTGCTGCGAACCCGTGCCACCCATGCGAAACCGCGTTTCGCGGGTTCGGCAACGTCGGCTACCATGTCCCTCGGAAAGGACGGAGAGCCTGGTTATGCCGAAGGATCCATTCGGACGCGAAATCGACTACCTGCGCATCTCGGTCATCGACCGTTGCAACCTGCGCTGCGTGTATTGCATGCCGCTGCGCGGGTTGTCATTCATTCCCGGTCCGGAGCTGCTGACGTGTGCGGAGATCGTCGCGGTGGTGAAGGCCGCGGCGTCGGTCGGGTTTCGCAAGGTCCGGCTGACGGGCGGCGAGCCGACGCTGCGCGCGGACCTGCTCGACATCATCTCGGGCATCTCGAGCGTGCAGGGCATCCGCGACATCGGCATGACCACCAACGCGCTGCTCCTGCCGGGCATGGCGCGAGAGCTGGTTGCCGCAGGGCTGAGCCGGATCAACATCCACATCGACTCGCTCGATCCGGAGCGCCTCAAGCGCGTGATGCGGTTCAGCCATCTCGACGACATGCTCGCGGGCATTCATGCGGCGGAGGCGGCCGGGCTTTCGCCGATCAAGATCAACGCTGTCGTGGTGCGCGATTACAACGATCAGGACGTGGTGGAGCTGGCGAAGCTGACGCTGGAGCGATCGTGGCACGTGCGGTTCATCGAGCTGATGCCGCTGGGGGGGGGGCCTTGCGCGCAGCTTTCGCTGAGCCAGTTCGTGCCCAGCGCGGAGTCGCGGCGGCGGATCGAAAGCGCGCTGGGCCCGCTGGTCGAACTCCCCAGTTCGCACGCTTCGGACGAATCGCGCAACTTCCGCCTCGAGCACGGCAAGGGCGTGCTCGGATTCATCTCGCCGGTCAGCGAGCCGTACTGCGGGGATTGCAACCGGATGCGCCTCACGGCCGACGGCAAGTTTCATCTGTGCCTGCTGCACGACGACGAGATCGACGTGAAGAGCGCCCTGCGCAACGGCGGAGGGGTCGAGAAGATCCGGGAACTGCTGCTGAAAGCGGTGGCGTCCAAGCCAACGGGTCACGACCTCGACAAGGGCGTGAGCACGGAAGTGCGCAGCATGTTTCAGATCGGAGGGTGAGCAATGCACGCGCACAGCCCCATTCCGTTGCCCCTGCCAGCCCGTGGTGAAAGCCGACGCGCGTCATTCCCGCGAAGGCGGGAATCCAGCCGCGGGCTTGCGAGGCGACACAATCCAGCGGTTTTCCTCAGCACCCTGGACCCCCGCCTGCGCGGGGGCGACGGGTCCAGCGTCTGGTATCGAGTTCCACCTCGGGCGGATCGGCAACAGGCAACCGGCACAAGGCAGCAGGGTCCGATGCGACCGATTCCAACGACCGGGGCCTGGCGTACTGGATTCGCCCGAGGCCGCCACGTATGATGAATCAGAGGTGTTCACCATGCGCACCATACGCGCCATATTCAGTGCCGGGCAACTAAAGCCGCTCGAGCCGCTCGACCTGCCGGAAAACACGCGCCTTACGCTTGCGCTCTTCGAAGGCGATGACCTGCCCTTGGAAGGTCTCGCCGCCGCCGCGCATGCGGGCGGCGCATTCGCGTTCCTCGACGATCCCCGTGAGGACATATATTCGCAAACCGACGGCGAGGGCGTCTAGGCATGGCCGGACCCGGATCGCTTTGTCAAGGCGACATTGTCCTTTTGCCTTTTCCATTTGCGGATTTTTCCAGCATGAAACTGCGTCCGGCGGTGATCATCTCCGCCGACCCACAGGGGTCGGAGCTGCTGATCGCATTCGTTACCAGCGTGATGACCAACCGATCGCCTCGCGGGGCTGAAGTCGAGTTGTTGCCCGACGACGCCGAGTTCGCCGCAACGGGGTTGAAGGTCAGCTCGCTGCTGCGCCTCGACAAGGTCGCCACCGTCTCGCGGACGGTCATCCTGCGGCGTCTCGGCGCGCTGGGACGGACGACGAAAGCTACGGCCTTGGGCAAGTTGAGGCTGGCTTTCGGGCTGTGAGCCGCTCGTGCCGAGCGCGGTTTCGGGCGGCACATTGCGTGTCCGCTCCGCGGTTATCTGAACCCCATCGCGTCGTCCGGTGAGGGCGCCGCTCCTTCACTCCGGCCGCCAAGCATGAGACCCGGCGTTTGCCGTGCAGGCCTCACCGCTACGGCACGAACTTGTACCCGATGCTGTGCACAGTGACGATGTGCTTGGGGTTCTTGGCGTCCACTTCGATCTTGCGCCGCAGACTGACGATGTGGTTGTCCACCGTGCGGTTGGTCGGGTACGGGTCCAGCCCCCAGATCTGCGCGAGGATGTGGTTGCGTTCCACGGGCTGCTCGGCCTTGTCGAGGAGCATGCGAAGAATCTCGATCTCGAAGTGCCCCATGCGGAAGACTTCCTTGCCGCGCTCGACCTTGCCGGTGACGAGGTCAACTTCGGTCTGGCCGATGCGGACGATGCGCGAAACGTGCGGCGCCGAGCCGCTGCGGCGCAGGGCGGCCTTGATGCGCGCCAGCAGCTCCCTCATGCTGAACGGCTTGGTGACGTAGTCGTCGGCGCCGACCTCGAACCCCTTGACGACGTCGATCTCCTGGCTCTTGGCGGTGAGCATGATGATGGGGATGGTGAAGCCCGCCTCGCGCACGCGCTTGCAGACTTCCAGCCCCTCCATCTTGGGCATCATCAGGTCGAGGAGCATCAGGTCAGGCCGGTCCGCAAGGGCCTTTTTCAGCGCGGCCTCGCCGTCCGCGGCTTCGAGCACATCGTAGCCCTCGAACTGCAGGTTGTCCCGCAGCCCCATGGCCATGTCGCTTTGATCTTCCGCCACCAGAATGCGTGCCATCGCAGTCACCTCCCGCGCGGGTTAGGTCGGAACCCGCAAGACATCCCCGACAAAAGCATACCCGCCGCGGGAGCAGGAGGAAAACATGATGCAAGAAGCCACAAGACCGCGGGGAGGGGCGACAAAGGCTGACGCGGCGGCCTGTCCATCAGCCCGATTAGCCGATCAGGGGGCATCTTCCGCCCACATGCCGCAATTCATCAGGCCCGGTTGAAAAGCGCGTTCGGAAGGGAGTATCCTCTACGGTGGGCGCGAAAGGTCGTTGAGGCGCGCTGGAGGTTTCCGTGACCCTACCGATGAGTCGCCACCCGACGAGAGCCAAGCCTCGCGCCAGCCCGAAAGTCGAAGGAGAAGTGCATGAATCTGCTGCGCTGGACCGCGTCTTTCCGTTTGACGCTGGGTTTCACGGTGATCGCTCTGGCCCAAGCCGTATGTGGCCAGACGCCGGACGGACCCAAGCTGCCCGCATCGAACAGCCTGAAGAGCGCGATGATCTTGGAAATGGAGCAGTTGCGGGAAAAAGCGGAGCAGGGTGATCTTGAAGCGATTCGACTGCTGGCGAACCGATACTACTCCGGCAGCAGCAGCGTCCCGAAGGATCGCAAAGCGAGCGCGGAATGGCTCGCCAAGGCCGCCAAACTGGGGGATGCCCATGCTGCGATACAGCTTGCCTACCGACATGACCGGGGAGACGGCGTCGAGCGGGATCCGAAGACGGCGTTGGGGTGGTTTGAGCGTGCCGCGCATCTGGGGAACGTCCAAGCCATGTGGACCCTAGGCGCGCGGTTCTCCGAGGGTCCGGTCGAGGAGAGGGACTACACGGCGGCCGTGGAGTGGTATCGCCGCGCCGGCGAACACGGGGATCGCGGTGCGATGTTCCGCCTGGGGCAGCTCTACGAAGGTCGTCCGGGATTCCGCAAAGATTATGCAGAAGCAGCCGCATGGTACTTTCGCGCCGTCGAGCTGGGTGAGGTCAATTCCATGGTGATGCTGGGCTTGCTGTACGAAGACGGCAAAGGCGTTCCCAAGGACGACGAGAAGGCGGAGGCTTTGTTTCTCCAAGCCGCCGAAAGCGGATACGCCGCAGCCATGTGTTACTTGGCCGAGTTCTACTGCGGCGGCTGCCCGCAGCCGCGGAACATCGAGGCAGGCCTCTCTTGGTATGTCAAGGCCGCTGAGCATGGCGATTCAGACGCCATGTTTGAGCTGGGGGCCATACACGAGCGAGGTCGCTCGATCGAAAGGGACATGACGGCGGCGTCGGATTGGTATCTGCAGGCGGCGGAGGCCGGGCATCCCAGGGCCATGCTCAGGCTGGGGCAGTTGTATCTCGCCGGAGAGGATCTCCCCGGGGATCCCGTCGCGGCGTTCGTGTGGGCCAGTCTTTCGGACATGCGCGGCGACAAGCTCGCCGACACCGTCCGCGACCGAGCCAAGGAGATGTTATCCTCGGAGGACCTGCGGTCCGCCCATGCATTGATTGAGGAGTGGACGAGCCGACATGCATCGAAGAATGGGCGTGGAAACGGCCAAGCCCTGAATCCTGCCGCAGCTACGAGCAAGTAATCTCGCGTGATTGTGACAGCGCTGGACATTGTTCGGATGCCCGTTTCGCAGCCGTATCAGTACTGAATACCACGGGACGTGCCGTTCAAACCCGTGAGGTGATTCGACCGCTTTCCGTCCGGCTTGTGCCATGCAAGCCCATCGCCCGGATACGCGGCGCGTGGATCACGCCGGTCGTTGGAATCACCGTGGCGCATGAAAAAGCGGGGTCCGCTGCCGGTGCAACGGACCCCGCTGGAGACGATTCGCGGCGGAGGACGATCCGCCGTTATCGGCTGCGGCCTTACTCGATCAACTCGACCGGGCGCTTGCCGCCGATGATCTCGAAGATCTCGATGAGTTGGGCTGAGTAATCTTCGATGTCCGCGTCGCTCGCGGCGTAGTGCTGCCCGCCGCCGATCTCGGCGATGGAGTCCATCAGCTCGATGTTGCAATAGGCGCCGACGCTGACGCAGTAGATCTGGATGCCCAGGTCCGCCGCTTCCTGCGCCTCAGCGAGGGCGTAGGCCTCGCCGCCGGAGTAGTCGCCGGTCCCGCCGTCCGCGTTGACGTTGGCGTAACCGTCGGTGAGCAGGAGCATGACCTTGCGGCTGGCGCCCCGGGCGCGAGAGCCGGTCAGCTCCGTGATGCCCTTGGCCATGCCGCCGCCCATGTTGGTCCAGCCGTCATAATACGCGGCCTGCATCTCGGTGAGGCGGTCGCTGACCTGCTGGACGTCCATGGTGAGGTTGACCTCGTGGTGCGCCGTCTCGCCATAGATTTCCAGCGACATCTGGTCGTCGCTCTCAAGACCGGAGATGTACGTGGTCAGCACTTCCGTGGCGTCCTTGACGGACTGCATCGGCTGCTCGCGCGTGTCGGCGAGTTCCGGCATGTCGTCGTTGTAAGGCAGATCCTCCAGGAAGTAGTTCATGAGCGTCTTGACGCCGAAGCGATAGCGGAAGTTGCTGTTGGCGTAGTACATCTCCGTATTGTTGCTCTTGACGTAATTCTGGATCCAGTTGAGCCAGAGGGTCTTGGAGTTGGCGACGCTGCGCCCGTTGATGGTTTCCAGCCAGACCAGCTCGCCGCTCTCGATCTTGTCATCACCGTCGCCGGCGGTGTAGCCCTTGCTGACCCACAGACCGCCGGTCTTTCCGCTGCTCCAGTCGGCCAGCCCCAGCGCCACGGCGACGCGGTACTTGTAATAGGAGCTGTCGTACGACGCGCTGTTCATCCAGGAGCGTTCGGTGGAGCTGTACCCGCGGTCCGTCATATAGGTGGTGAGCGCGGCATTGCTCCAGTTGGTGTTGTACTTCAGATACACCAGACCCGGGTCGGTGGTGGGGTTGTAGTCCGAAGTGATGTCCTCGGTGCCGTACCCCAGTTCCTTGAGGTAACCCCAGGCGGGGCCCGCGGCCTGCGGGGCGCCGCCCTCTTCGTTCCACCATTCATCCGGAATCTGCTCTTCATCCCAAATCGACCCGCCGCCGTCATCAATGCCGCCGGGCCAGTCGTCCCAGACGTCGTAGAGATTGATGTCGGTGAGCTGGTAGTGGCCCAGCTCGCTGTCGTCGGTGTGGGAAGCGGACAGGTCGGCGACGACGGCGATGTCGCGCGGGACCATAACGGCTGTGGCGCGGGCGCTGACGTCGCTTTCATTCATGCCGAAGACGCGCGCGAAGAAGAGCTGCGCGGCGCCGTTGGGCGAGTCGGCCGTTTTGCGCACGGTGACGCGCACGGCATTGGGGGCCGCCTGCGTCTCGACGAAGTCATACTGTCCCGTGCCCGAGTTCAGACTGGCCTGACCGAAGACGACGTCCATGTCCGCGTCAAGCGTGACATCGCCGCCGAACACATGGTTGGCCGCCGTGAACTGCTCCGCCGCGGCCGTGGCGACGCCGATGGGATTGCCCTCGCTGTAGTCCGAGAGCATGGCGGCGGCGGCGAGCGCGGCGGCGTCGGCCGTCCGCTGCAGATCCTGCCGCGTGTTGTAGATCACGCCCACGTCGATGGTCAGCGCCGCAAAGCCGGTGAGCACCACCAGCATGACGGCGACCTGAACCGCGACGACGCCTCTTCGGCGCTTTAGTCGACCGGTCCTTCCGGCACCCATCCGCATATACGTCCTCCAGACGCCGAGCCCCATGCCCGGCATGGTGTACCCCTTGTGCAGACTCAAAGGCGCGCGGCGGAAAGGGGAACCGCCGTGCACCTCAAGGCGCAAGTGTCGCGGAGGCCAGGGCGCAACCGTCGCACGCCACGTGGCTCATCCGCATGGAAGTCGTATTTCGCCTCCCGTATCCACCGTCGGGCAACGTCCGATGAAAGCCCGCCGCCCGCGCGATGCCGGCTCAGCCCGATAAGGCTGAGCCGCGGGCCAGTTTTGCCCATCGGCAGAATTGGCCTGTGTGGAGCTTACGATTCGCGCGCAGGGCGGCGAGGCGAGGAGGGGATATGCGGACCACGCCGCCCGCGTCCCGCAAGAAGCCAAGTTTGTGCGAGCAGGGTTTGGACGGAATGGTCGCCGGCCTTCATCCGGACAGGGGAGCTGCGGCGTGTCTCGCCCTGGACCCCAATGCCTGCTGGCGTTGCACCTCGGATTCGGGTGATCACCGGCTTGGCCAGGGGGGAGGGAGGGGGACGCATGAAAGCTGAATTTATTCGTTGAACCAGACTCGAGGCGGAGATAGATTGGGCAACTTGGGGACGGGGTTCGGTCCGTTTGGGGCCGGATGTTCTGAATCGCGTACCCGATGGCGAGCATCTCTGATTGGCGTCGCTCAACGATCTCCAGGCGGCACACGCAAAGTGGGGGCCCCGGGTGGCCGCGGACTGCTTCACAGGAGAGATTCGACTCATGGCTCATTCCAATGTCGTCGACGGCGGACGGCGGCCTCGGCTTTCCGCAATCGCTGGCAGGGGAAGGGCGCTCCGCGCCACAATGGTGCTCGGTGTCGGCCTCACGGTGTCGCGGGATCTTGATCGCCTGCAGGCCCAATGCACCCCAACGGAGCGCATCCTTCCATCGAACTGGCGTGGGTCCGGCTACGGACAGGCTGTAGCTTTGACGGACGAATCGCTGCTTATCGGTTGCCCGTACGGCAACGAGGATTTCGTAGAAGCTTTCGTCTCGGAGGGGAATCACTGGAGTCTAGTTCAGCAAATCTCCCCTCCTTCCACGTGGCGGGGTTCCAGCTTCGGCGCCTCACTGGCGATTTTCGGCGATACGCTCCTAGTGGGAAGCAGCTCGTATTCGGCGCCGTCGGTCGTCGTCTATTCGCGTGTTGGAGGGTCGTGGGTCGAACGCCAGCAGCTTCCGGCGGATGACGGCGATGATCAATATGGGAGAAGTCTGTCCCTCGATGGCGGCGTGGCCATCATTGGGGCTCCCCAAGCCTTTCAGGGTGAGGGTCGTGCCCACTTGTTCACGCGCGACGGATCGGGTCCATGGCAGCGTGTGGCACGACTGAAAGCCGCGGACGCAACAAACTCGGACCAGTTCGGCACTGCCGTCAGCGTAAAGGGCGATTGTGCGTTAATTGGAGCGCCATGGAGCGATGATCTTGGATCGTCGAGCGGGAGCGCTTATGTCTTCCGCAACACAGGCGGCATTTGGGTGGAGGAGGCCAAGCTACTCGGGTCCGAGACCAACGGAGAGGATCACCTTGGCCAAGCCGTCGCGGTGCACGGTGAGTGGGCGGCGGTGGGCGCACCGAACGCCTGGCATCGTGCGGCTGAGTCGGGCGTCGTGGAGATGTTCCGGTTCGTCGACGGGGCATGGGAGCACTTCGATCGGCTCTTCGCCGCAGATGGCAGAGCGTATGACATGTTTGGAAGCTCACTCGTTCTGCAGAACGGCGTGCTTTGCGTCGGCGCGCCGCAGCATGATTTCAGCACCGGCACGGTCCATGTGTTTCGTTTCAACGGGCGCCGCTGGGAAGAGTGTGAGGTGTGGACAGCCGGCGACGACGATCAGTATGGGCAGAAGTTCGGCCTGTCGATTGCCGCGACGGCGACGCGGACGGCGGTGGGGGGGCCGCCAGGCGGGACCGGGGCTGGCGCCGCGTTCGCCATGGAACTTGATTGCATGCCCCGCTGCACGCGGCGGGAGGAGATACACAGGGTGCGGTGCCGCACGAGGAACGAGCGTTGGGCGCTGGTGTTCAGGCTTACCGGGGGCCTTCCGCGCGATCTGGTCGAGGTGAAACTCGACAGCGGCAAGTCCAAGTCCACCCGATTGGCGCTGAACGGCGAGGGGCGGATTCGCTGGCGCACCGACTCGCCCCCGGTGGGATCCGCGACCGTGCGGTGGGGATGCGGGGCCGTGGAAGAGGCCACCTTCTCATGTCCTTAGGCTCATTGGCGGCGCCTTTGGAGCACGCCGCATGATGGAGACGCGCATGAAGACACTGACTGGACAATTCGACGTCGCTGTCCCGCGGGGGCGTGTTCGCATGATCGCAGCCGGGATGACCCGGCGGCTTGCCGCCACCGGCGCCCTATGCATTCTGACAGCGGCGGCTGCGCCGGCACGGCCGGACGACCTTCGGGTGCCGGCGGAGTTTGCGACTATTCAGGCGGCCGTGGATGCCTCCGTGGACGGGGATGTGGTTCTGATCGCGGACGGCGTTTATACCGGCGCGGGGAATCGAGATATTCGCACATGGGGCCGCAAGATCACGATCCGATCCGAGAATGGCGCCGACACGTGCATTCTCGACTGCCAGAACACCGGCCGCGGGTTCCGGTTACAGGACGGCGAAACCAGCGAAACCGTCCTGTCGGGCTTGACGATCACGAACGGGTCGAAGACGAATGACCCATCATCAAACAGCGGCGGCGCGATCTATTGTGACTCATCCGCCCCGCTGATCACGCGTTGTGTATTTGTTTCGAATCGCGCCAATGGTTCCTACCCCTCTGGAAATGGCGGCGCGATCATGGGTGTCGCGGCGCACCGCCTGCGGGTGGAGCATTGCGAATTCGAGGGCAACTTGGCGCCCTATAATGGAGGAGGACTGTGTGTTTCCGGGAGTCAGGATGTAATCGTGAGCGGGTGCGTCTTTGTGGAGAACAGGGCGGAGCGAAGGGACCAGAGCGGCACGGGCGGCGGGGCGCTGGCAGTGGTCAGCTTGAGCAACGCGGCAGTGGCGGATTGCGAGATTCTTGGAAACGTTTCGGCACAGGATGCTGGAGGTGTCCTAGTGCACCCCGCCTCAAGCGGACGCCAATCCACGTTGCACCGCTGTCGATTTGCAGGCAACTCAGCGCGGTCCGCTGGAGGCCTGGCCGTCAACTGCCATGAAATCCTTGACTGCCAGTTTATTGGAAACACGTCCTCCACGATGATGGGAGGGGGCTCCGTTGCCTACGGGGTGATTCAAGGCTGCCTGATTTCGGGGAACCGGGCGTTGCAGAGCATTGGAGGTGTACGACTGTGGTACAACACTGTGATGCGAGAGTGTGAGGTTTTCGACAACGAGGCCGAAGGCGGAAATGGTGGAGGTGTCTATCAGGAATACGATGCGGTGATCGTCGACTGCCTCGTCACCGGAAATCGCGCTGCCATAGCCGGCGGAGGTGTTTACAACGGCGACGAGGGCACAATCGAAGGATCACAGATTATTGGCAATGCCGCCCCCCATGGCGCTGGAGTTTTCTACAGGCACGCGGATGATGGGAGAGTGCTTTCCAACTGCCTCCTTGCCGCCAACCACGCCGGGATTGAAGGCGGCGGCGTGTACATGGAAGGCCGCAGCCGGGTGCAGATCCGCCAGTGCACGGTCGCACGCAATGTCGCCGATCAGCGTGGCGGTGGGATCTATGCAGAGCCCGACGCCGCGGCGGACCTCCTTCACAGCATCCTGTGGGGCAACGCGGATTCGACCGGAATGGACGAGGGTGCGCAGATTCGCGGCGGACTACCTTCCATTGTGCGGTGCTGTATCATGGACTGCCGTCACGCGTGCCGCGATCAAGACGCCGGCAACTTCTCCAGCGATCCCCTGTTTGTCGATGGAGAGGGCGGCGACTTCTATCTTAGCGACGTGCGCGCGGGGCAGGGCGAGACCAGTCCATGCGTGGATGCGGGAAGGGACCGTGCGGATCGTCTGGGTATGGGTTTCTTGACGACACGGGTGGACGGTCGGCGTGATCGCAAGCGCGTAGACCTCGGCTTTCACGCTGCGCGCTAAGAGCCCTTATGTCGCACAGTCGGGGCCGCACACGATCCGGCCCGAGCTATCCCTTGATCACGCCCACCGGCTTGAGCCGCGCCACGCGGGCGCTGATGCCCGCTTCATGCAGCACGTCCACCACGTCGTTGACGTCCTTGTAGGCGTCGGGTTGTTCTTCATCGAGGCCGGTGCGGCCCCGGGCGCGGGCGATGACGCCTTTGGCGAGGAGTTCCTTGCGAATATTGCGACCCTTGCTGGCGCGGATGGCGGCGCCGCGGGACATTTGTCGGCCCGCGCCGTGGCAGCAGCTTCCGAACGTCTCCAGCATCGACCCTTCGCGCCCGACGAGCACCCAGCTCGCGCGGCCCATGTCGCCGGGGACGAGGACCGGCTGCCCGATGGCGCGGTACCGCTGCGGCAGTTCCGCATGACCCGGTGGAAAAGCGCGCGTGGCGCCCTTGCGGTGAACGCAGAGCGGGACCGGCTTTCCATCCACGTCGTACGGTTCCATCTTGGCAATGTTGTGGGCCACATCGTACACCAGCGTCATGCCCAGTTGCTCCGCCGGGACTTCGAACACCTGCGAGAACGCCTCGCGCGCCAGGTGCGTCATGATCTGCCGGTTGGACCACGCAAAGTTCGCGGCCGCGCGCATCGCGCCGAGGTATCGCTGCCCCTCCGCCGAGTTCACCGGTGCGCACGCGAGCTGGCGATCCGGCAGATCGATACCGTATTTTTCCGGCACATCGCGCATCTCCATCAGCGCATCCTCGCATACCTGGTAGCCCAGCCCGCGCGAGCCGGAGTGGATCATCACGGTGAGCCGGCCTTCCTCAAGCCCCAGCACCTTCGCTGCAGCCGCGTCGTCCACGCGCTCCACGACCTGCACTTCGAGAAAGTGATTGCCGCTGCCGAGCGTGCCGCATTGCCCTTCGCCGCGCTGATAGGCGGTTTCGCTGACGTAATCCGGTCGAGCGCCGTCGATGTGCCCGCCGCCCTCGGTGACTTCCACGTCGCTGTCCCAGCCGTATCCTTCGCCGACCACGAACGGCGAGCCGCGCTCCAGCAGCTTGCTCATTTCCCTGGGGCCGAACTTGATGCGCCCGCCGCGACCCACGCCGCAGGGCACGGTGTCGAACAGCGTCTCGATCAGCTTCTCCATCCGCTTCTCGGCGCGCTTCAGCGGGATGTTGGTGCGGATCAGCCGCACGCCGCAGTTGATGTCGTAGCCGACGCCGCCGGGGCTGATAACGCCGCCGCGCGCGGGATCGGTCGCGGCCACCCCGCCGATGGGGAAGCCGTAACCCCAGTGAATGTCGGGCATGGCCATCGAGTGGCGGACGATGCCCGGCAGGCAGGCAACGTTGGCGACCTGCTCGGGCGATTTGTCGCCGCGGATGTGCTGAATCAGGGCGTCGCTGGCGAAGATCAGCCCGTCCACGCGCATCCCGGGCTTGTACGATTTCGGGATGCGCCATCGCCAAGGATCGAGGCGCTCGAGCGGACCTGTGTAAGCTTCGGACATGGTAGGTTTATCGTGCGGGTGGCCAAGGCTTGCGTCAAGGTCATGAGACCGCCTGCTGCGCGGCGCGGCATCAGAACCCGAAGCGCCAGCGAGGGCGAGCGACCCATAGCGAATGGCGAATGGCGAACGGCGAATAACGAATAGCGAAGCGAGAATGGCGAATAGCGAATGCCGTCATCAGAACCCCTCACGCAAGCGAGGGGACTTGCAACGCGTGCGCCTTTTCATGGCGCGGTGACGTTGAAGAACCGCCTCCTTACGGGCGCGGCTCTGATATCGACACCGGGTCACGCGTAGCTGTGCAGACCGCTGATGATGAAGTTGATGACGATCCAGTTGAACATCATCGTCTCGAAGCCGAAGACGGCGATCAGCGCCGTCCAGAAGCCCTTGTCGCGGACCTTCAGCCGCACGTGGACGAGGACCAGGAAGATGATGAACGTGTTGAGGGCGAAGACTTCCTTGGGGTCCCAGCCCCAGGGTCGGCCCCAGGAGTGGTCGGCCCAGATGGCGCCCATGACGATGCCGGCCCAGAGCATGATGAAGGCGACCTGCATCGTCACCATCGTGGCGGCGTCGAAGACTTGCGCGGACGATGGCGCGCCCGGTGTGAGGAAGGGATTCGCCTTGGGCGAGGAGGCCAGCGCGGCGGTGGCCGGACCGGCGAAGCCGCGGTCTTCACTCGTCAGCGAGCGCGAGCGGATGCGCGCTTCGAGCATCTCGAAAAGCAGAACCGTAACGGAAGCGCCGAAGACGCCAAGCGCTGCGTAAGGCGCGGCGGCGTGCGCGACGCCCTCCCCCAGTCCCAACCTTGACAACATCCCCGCCCAGAACGAGTCGCGCAGGTCGTAGCGCTCCGAGCCAAGGATAGCCATCAGAATCTGCCAGCCGGTTACGTGCACAAGCGTAAACGCAACCGGCATGATCGCCAGCCGCGATTTCGAGACCACGCCGCTGTCCCACAGGGCGCACCAGCGCTGTCGCAGGAAAAGCAAGGCCGTCACCGCCGCCAGCCCGATCACCGCGTAGCTCCAGATGATCATGTTGGTGTGGATGTAGAGCCAGACGTCGTGGAGGGCGGGCATGATGTTGCTCAGCGAGGAGTCGAGGTCGGTGGGCAGCAGGTACGCGGCCATCAGCGCGGTCATGGAAACCACGGCGGAGCCGAGGGCGAAGAGGTTCTTCAGCGCGCTGCGGCGGGCGACGAGTTCCAATATCAACGCGAGCACGCCGCCGAACCAGGCCGAGGTCGTGACGGCCTCGAACATGTTGGCGTTGGGCCAGCGCCCGGAAACGTACCAGCGGATCGCCACGGAGGCGGTCTGAAGGGCGAAGGCGATCGCGAAGAGGATCAGCCCGACGGCGCGCGCGCCCGACCAGCGATTGATCACCGCCAGCAGCAGGGGGATGACGCTCGCCAAGTAGACAAGCCAGATCCACGTCATGCTGTTCATGCGGAAGTAGCGGCTTTCCCACTCGAGGCGCGCGGCCTCGGGGTAGCCGTTTGGCGAGAGCGCGCGCAGGGAATCTGAGAGTGAGGCGAGGAGGCGGTTGACCTCCGCGGTGTTTTCGACCTTCCACGCGGCGGCGAGCTGCGTCCACTGCTCCACCAGGGTCTTGAGGGTATCCGCGGGAACGCCCGCGACCTGGGCGAGCGCGGCGAGGTCGGTTTCTTCCGCGGGCGCCTTGCGCGACAGGTTCCACAGCGAGGTCCACTGCTTGTCCGACGCGCCCTGCGGCGCGGGGATCAGCCGAAGCTCGCCGCCCAGCACGCGGTCCTGCATCACCGCCAGCGCGGAGTTGATCTGCTGCACGGGCTTGGCGGTTTTCACGAGATCGCCGCTGAGCTGCGACAGGAGTGCCTGCACGGGTAACGCGTCCAGCAGGTGCGGGGCGATGAGCTTGCTCTTTTCAATCGCCTTGCGGCGCGCGGCCTCCATGTGCCCGTCGCGTTCCAGCACGTCCAGAATCTGCCCCAGCACCAGCGGGTTCTTGACGTATACGACGTCCCGGTCGGCGTACTTCTCAGGGCGAAGCAGCATGTCCAGGTAGGTGAAGCTCGTGCTCTGCCCGTCGATGACGCGGGGACCCACGACGAAGCGCAGATAGGCCGTGGCGTGCGACTCGAAGGAGCGCAGGCGTCCGTCGGCCATGACCGCCACTTTGTGCAGGGGCGCGAGGTCCACCTGCTTTGCAAACGCGGAAGTTTGATCTTCCGCGGAGGAAGCGGCGGGGCGGCGGAGACCGTACCCCGCCGCGGCGGCGATCAGTCCGCCGAACACGAGCACGTCGATCAGTCGTATGCGCCGGCGAGATGTCATCGTAGCAACTCCAATCTAGACGGAAGCTCGCTGAAGGGAAACGGGGTGGCACGGTCTGGCGTGCTCACCAAGCCGTGGCGAGCGTGGCAAAAGCAGGGTCCACAAAGTACCGTCGACCCTGCCACCCGCCTCGTTTTCGCGGATTCCCAAGAACGCAACACCCCCATCAAATCGTTCACCCCACACCCAACGCCATCCGGTCCGCGGCCGGATCAAGCTCCGCGCCGTCGTGCCGCCCTCGACCCAGTTTCAGCGCGGCCTGCTCCTTGCGGCGACGGATGATGCGGGGCTTGAAATAGAACGCGTAGATCATGCCGATCACCGACAGGCAGCAGCCCGCCAGCATGATGTTTACCCCGTTGCGGTTGCCCACGCCGAGCACGGTGTAATTCATCCCCCCCCCCGACGCATTCTGCGGCGGCGGGTCCCAGGCGGCCTGGTAATACCAGTAGCCGCGGTTTTCGCTGGGAGAGTTGACGCTGACGGGCTGGGAGCCGGTCCAGCCGGCGTCGCTCCAGAATCGCAGGTCGCTGCGCCAGTTGCGCACGGTGAGGCTCTCGCCGGTGTAGCCGCCGAGTTGAGCGAGCAGCTCGAAGTCCTCCAGCGCCACGGGCGCGGGGAGTCGGTGACGCTCCCTGGAGAACAGCACTTCAATGCGGCGGCCGTCGGCAAGCATTAACCTGAGCGGTCGAAACGGGTAACGCCCGCGATAGCCGTAGTTCTCGTCGAGTGCCGCATAGGTGCTGAACGGGATCCACTCGCTGCGCGTCCGCCCGCCGCTGGTCATGTCGAGACGGATCATCGAGAGCAGAAACTGCGACATCATCTCCTTCTCGCGTCGCTGCGGCGGAACGATGTACGGCTTCACCTCGGACACGGCGTTGAGCAGCAGGCTCGTCGCCACGACGCGGATGTGCGGCGCCAGCGGCAGCGCCTCGCCGACCTTCGCAAAACGGCGGAAAGCCGAGGAGTCCGAGCCGTTCCAAACGACGTGCAGCCGCCCGTCCGGCAGCGCCGAAAAGATCAGCCGCGCCGAAGACGGTGAGAATTCGGTCTCGATCGCCGGGTCCGTGCCGCGCTCGCGCGCCGCCCCGGCCGCGTGCGGGTCAAAGCCCAGCCCCGGCATGTCGAACGAGCCGGCCGCGTCGTCCATCACCACGCGCGTCCATTCTTTTTCAGGCGTCTTGAGGTCCAGCCAGACCAGCGAAGCGGTGCGCCCCGGCGCGACTTCCAGGTCTTCCATCACCTGCGAAACGCGATACGACAGCCCCGCGCCCTCCAGCTCGGTCCACGGACCGTCGTTGCCCACCACCCTGTCCTGGGTCAGCTCGAGCCGGCGCTCGAAGCGGGTTGCCGGCACGCGGATCGTCAGCGCGGGCATGGACGTCCTGGGGAGCTGATCGATCTCGCTCTCGTCGGAGAGGAGGCGGAACTCGACCGCCCCGTCCAGCGCCCGCCTCGAGTTGGCATCGAGCGCGAGCATCTCGATGGATCGGGGCGAAGCGTCGCCCTCGATGATGTTGACGCGGAGGTAGGGGTTCAGTCGCGAGCCGCCCTCCAGCCAGTTGCGACGCATTTCCGCATAGGGCAGGTAACCGCTGATGTGAAACGTCGCGTCGCCGAGGTTGACTTGATCCTTCGGAAACTCCACGGGCAAATCGAGCGGGCGCAGCTCCACCGGCGTGTCGGAGAGGACATCGTCGCGGGCTGGAACACAGGCGTTGTAGCGCGGCATGTGGCGCAGCGGGGCCTGCGTCCATTCCTTCGCCCCTTCCTCGCGGACGTACAACGCCCAGGAGTTGATGACGTGGAACCACTCCTGCGGCTCGTACTCCAGGCTCAGTTGCAGCGTCTCATCCACCAGCGGCTTGCCGATCGCCTTGATCGCGCGACCCTTGCCGGGGAGCACGTCCTCCGTGAACTGCGGATAGCCGGTGAGAAGCTGGCGGACGAACGATTCCCCCTGCGGCGGCTGAACGGCGACCATGACGGCGTGCGCCCGCTTGCCCTTGTCGTCGCCGGTCATCAGGCGGTATTCGGAGTTCGTCTCCTGGATGGAAAACGTCCACGCGCCCTGCGGGGTCTGCATCGTGGTCTCGTTTCCGGGGAGGACGACAAGCCCCGCCGGCTCGTCGGCGCCGGGCACGACGATGCGCACGTGACGGCGAAGAACCTGTGCATCGCCCTCGATCTTGGTGCCGAAGTAGTAAACCGATCCGCCCGCGAGGATCAGGATCCCCGCATGGATCATCCATACCCCGTAGTTGACCGGGCGAAACGGGATCCGACGCAGCGTGACCACCGTGATGTTCGCGCAGATCAGCGCGACGAGCACGTCGAAAGGCCACCAGTGAAACCACTCGAACTCGGTCATCTCCAGCCAGCGGTGCTGCCGCACGAAGGGCATGGCGCTGCCGATCGAGCTGTATATGAACAGCAGAACCAGCAGGCCGATCCCCAGCCAGACGGAGCTGAAGAATCGCAGGATCACGCGGCCTGTGCGAGGCGGCTTGCCAGGGTGGCCGTTGTCCGATGTACGGTTTCGCGCCGCAGCGGGCGTACTCCCGTCCACGCGCTCATCCGCGGCTCCGTCATGAAATTCGCCTGCGACATTACCCATCCCGTTGTCCCCGCGGTCGTCGGCCTGTTGCATGGTGCTGTTCTCGTTGCCTGGTCCCGCTCCCGAGCGATCCGAGGCCCGGTGCACCGGCGCACGTGGAAAGACCGCCAGGCAACACGCGCCCCGTCCTTCTCTCGAAGGAGCGTCGCGGACTTCCCGAGGAAAGACGCTCCGCCCCTTCGAGTATGAGATGCTGCGCCGAACACGGATGTAGATTCTAGGAAGCCGAGGCCCGCGCGTCACGCAGCGATGGCGCGCGATGAGTTGCCTCGCCGGATGCCCGGGTGCGATGCGGGAATCAAGGACGGCAGGACACGGTGCGGCACAGTTCAGGGCAACCTTGGACGCACACATTGAACTCGCCGCTCGTTCGCGTTTTGCAGGAGGCCACCGCCAGCCCCAACTCGCCGACGGCGACGGTCTGGCATTCGCACGCCGAGCCGGATCCAAAGCAGAGGGTCAAGAACCGTCCCGCGGGAAGCGAGGTGAACGCCTTGGCGCGTATCCGGCAATGGCGGCGGGCCTGCTTCAGCGCCACCTCGAACCGAGCAACCGTTTCGCAGGGAAAGTCGCCGCAGAGTTCCCATGTGTCGCCGTGTTGGCCGTCGTCACTCCATCCTCCAAAGAGCACGGCGACGCCGCGGGCGCTGTCATAGGACGAAGTGTGATCGTAGCGCGGAGACGGCCCCGTCCTCCCGCGAGGCGTCCAGGTCGTACCGTCCCATTCCCATGTCTCGTTGTTGACGACGCGGTCCGCTCCGCCGAACAGGACGCAGACGCCCCGCGCGCTGTCGTAGGCGAGCGCGTGGAGGTATCGTGGCGACGGACCCTCGGTCGAGCGCAGCACCCATGATTCGCCGTCCCATTCCCACGTTTCGCCGTCGAACCAGTCGTCCCATCCTCCGAACAAGACAGTGACGCCGCGAGCGGCGTCGTACGCCAGCGAGTGGGCGGCCCGCGCAGAGGGGCCGGATTCGGCGCGCAGCTCCCAGGTCCCGGCGACGCCGTCCCATTCCCATGTTTCGTCGTAAGACCCAATCCCGGAGGAACCTCCGCCGAACAAAACCGTGACGCTCCGCGCACTGTCGTAGGCCAGCGCGCGGATGGATCGCGGCGACGGACCGGCAGCGGCGCGCAACGTCCACTCCTGCCCATTCCATTCCCACGTTTCGCCATTGTCTCCGCGATTATCTTGCCCGCCGAACAGCACGGTCACGCCACGCTCGCTGTCGAAGGCCATGCCGTGTCCGCTGCGCGCGGAAGGTCCGGTGGTAGCGCGCAGCGTCCATGCGGCGCCATTCCATTCCCACGTTTCGCCACTGAGCCTGCCTCCCTCGTATCCTCCAAAGAGGACGGTAACGCTGCGGGCGGAGTCGTAGGCCGTCGCGTGGTGCTGACGAGCCGAGGGCGCGATTTCAGTCGCCCGCTGCACCCAGCCGCATTCATCCGCATGTGCTGACGAGGCGCCCGCCAGCGAATGCAGGACTGCTCCGCAGATCGCCCAAAACGGCGCGCCGAAGATTCCCCAGACCCGCCGAACCTTGCAAACGCGCGTCGAGTTGTGACGGAACATGCGGGCGAGACCGGTCGGGTGGGTCCTGTTCATCGATGTGGTCTCCGCTGCCGGGAACGCTGATCCGCGAGGGTCACCCCGTCCGTCGGATCCAACGCCATCCTACCCTGGGCTTCCCCATTCCCCGTACGCCGCGGGATCAGCGCGTGTTCGCGCGGATCAAGAAACGCCTGTCCGGAGATTCGTCAGACCGATGGCAGCGCAGGGAGTTGTTCCGCGGAGGCTTGGCCGGCGGCCCCGGCTGGAAACCGAGAGCCGGCGACTCCCGCGGGAGCGTCGGTCAGTCCCCCTCCACCGACTTCCACTCCTCCAGCCAGGCCATCTGGATCGCTTCCAGCTTCGCTTCGTTCGATGCCTTGGCGTCGTCGGCGAAGCCGGGGATTTCAAGCACCCAGTCGTGCAGGTCGGTAAACCGCACCGTCAGCGGGTCCAGATCGGGGAAGCGATCCAGCAGCGCCAAGGCGATGTCTTCGCTGTCGGTCCATTTCAGGCCGCGAGGCATGGTCATGCTACCTTGGAAACCAAACCCACCGCAACCGCGGCTCGTGAATCCGCATTTCTAGAAAAGCACGCGATCGGGGAGCCTGCGCCAGCAGCGAATACTCCTCTCCGCGGACCCACCCTTGGCGGCAGGAGATTCGTCTATCTTTCAGAGCCGCGACCGTGTCTTTCAGAGCCGCGACCGTAAGGGAGCGAATCCTGACGCTGGGAAGCGGGAACGCTCCCTTACGGTCGCGGCTCTGATGCGATGCCATTTCAACAAGGCGCCGTAGCAGTCGCTCCTCAATACCCGTCCGCGTCGGACTCGAGCGTCTCTTTCCACTGCGCGAGGTTCTCCAGATAGACGGCCGTGCCGCGGGCGACGCACGTGAGCGGGTCGTCGGCGATGTGCACGTCCAGCCCCGTGGCTTGAGCGACGACTTTGTCCAGCCCGCGCAGCAGCGCGCCGCCGCCGGCGAGATGAATGCCGTTGGCCACAAGATCGGCGGACAGCTCCGGCTCGGCGCGCTCCAGCGTGCGGATGACGCACTCGATGATCTGATCAACCGGCTCGCGCAGCGCGTCGCGGATTTCCTCGCTGGTAATCGTGCAGGCGCGCGGCAGGCCGCTGACGTTGTCGCGACCGCGAACCTCGCGCGTCAGTTCCGACTCCTGCGGCGCGACGGAGCCGATTTCGATCTTGATCGCCTCGGCGGTCTGCGGACCGATGCACAGGTTGTACGTGCGGCGCATGTAGTTGACCACGGACTCGTCGAGGTCGTCGCCCGCCACGCGGATGCTCTCGCAGACGGCGATGTCGCCCAGCGACATGATGGCCACTTCCGTCGTGCCGCCGCCGATGTCCACGATCATCGAGCCGGTGGATTCGCCGATGGGCAGACCGGCGCCGATGCCCGCGGCCATGGGCTCTTCCAGGAGGTACACCTCGCGCGCCCCGGCGCGCTCGGCGGAGTTGTAGACCGCGCGCTTCTCAACGGCGGTGATGCCTGACGGAATGGCGATGACCACGCGCGGGCGGGCGAACGCGCGGCGGCCGTGGACCTTGCGGATGAAGTAGCCGAGCATCGCCTCGGTGATGTCAAAGTCGGCGATGACGCCGTCTTTGAGCGGGCGGATGGCGACGATGGAGCCGGGCGTCTTGCCGAGCATCTCCTTGGCGACCAGGCCGACGGCGTTGCCGTTCTGCAGAACCTGGGTGGTGCCTCGGCGGACGGCGACGACGGACGGCTCGTTGAGCACGATGCCCTCGCCCTTGATGCAGACCAGGGTGTTGCACGTGCCCAGGTCGATGCCCATGTCGAGGCTGAACAGACCCAGCAGACGATCACCGATCATGTCCGGCTCCTTCCCCGTCCGGGCGGGCGGGTGCGCACGTCAAGTTGCCAAGCAGCGCGGGTCCGCGTCCCGCTGAAGTTCACGCAGTCCGCCGACGGATGCGCAAGCGACGAGACCGGCGCGCTGGCCGACCTCGCCGCGTTTCCGAACGCATCGGGATTTCGCCTCCGCCGTCCGCACCACCGGGCCAGCCGCGTGCCCACCGCGATCCCGCTAGGCCTTCGTGAACGGGTTCCAGGATCCGAAGAGCTGCTGGCTGCGGATGAACAGGAACACCGTCCCCGCCAGGACAACCACCGTCGCCAGCACCGTCAGCACGGTGTAGATGTCGCTTTCAGGACGCATCGTGGATGGACGATCGCTCATGGCGGTTATCCTCTCGAAGAGGCCAGGTGGCTGAGGTCAATGACTTCGTCGCTCGCCTGCGGAGCGAGGCGCTGCCGCGTCAAACGACCCGCCGACTGGTTCGGCTCCACCGCGTTGATCGTCACGTCGCCGATGTATTCGCCGCTGCGGCGGATGACGAAAACCATGTCGCGCTCCACGCCGTCAGCCGAACCGACGCTGAGCGTCACGATGTTGCCTTCGACGCCTAGAACCTTGCCGCGGACGGCTGAACTGGACACCGGCGCCGCCGCCGTGACGCCGGGCAAACCGACGCCCTTCGGATCCTCCATCGTGGCGCCCGCGCCCAGCCGATTCGCCTGTCGCGACAGGCCCGAATTCTCGCGCTTGAGCATTTCGAGCTGCTGCTCAAACTGCCGGCGCTGCTCCATCAGGACGGCGATTTGCGCCGTCTGGTCGTTGACGCGTTCCGTCAGGTGGATGTTGCGGGTCTGAAGATCGAGCGAGGCGGCCTCCATGCGGTCGCGCTGCTGGCGGAAACTCTCGCCGTTGGAGTTGCTGACCTGAAGCTGACCGAGCAGCCCGCGGTTCATGGCTTCGAGGTTGGCGCGCTCGGCCTGCATCTGCTTGAGCGATGCCTCCTTCGCCGAGGCTTCCTTGCGCACGCTTTCGAGATCGCCTTCCAGCGCGGCGAGGCGCGCCTGCTGCGAGTTGAGCGTGTCGCGCAGCGTGGCAACCTGCGCCGCGTGTCCTGCGTGCAGATTGCGAATCGTCACATCCGCGACGTTCGCCTCTTTTTCTTTCGCGTCGTAAGCGGCCTTCCATCGCGTCGTCTGCGCGCTGATGGAAACCGCAACGGTCGTAAAGGCGATGCTGGAGACCACCAGCATCACCACGAAGACTTTCGTCAGGGTGCTCAAAGCCGTACTCCTGCGATCAAGCCAGTCGCCGATCCGCCCATCAACCCCCTGGTTCGGCGAACCCGCGATTCTCCGTCGCCGGGCCGGCTCTGCATCGCCGACCCGCGCGCCATGAATGAATAATGACGCAATCCTCGCCGGTCCCGCTCCCGCACGGAGCCACGACCGCCAATGCCCGCGGTCCGCGTCGATCACGCAGCCGCACAGCGGTGACCTATACTCCACCTCCGCAGGGCTTGCAAGCTTTCGGCAGGCGAGAATCAGCGTTTTTTTTCGGGGACTTGGGCGCCGCGCCGCTGCGCAGGGGTGGGGTCACGGCCTGGATGTTCCCTGCCGGCGTGAACGTCTCGTGGCGCGGCGATCCGGTCTCGACGCCGTTTGACCGGGCGGTCTAGAGGAACAGCGGCTGATCCAGACGCAGCCCCACGCCGATCGCATTGCGCTCGGTTTCCGTGCGCATTTGGGTGCGCACCACCGTCGCATAGAGACCCTCGTCGATCCGAACGCTCGGCGGGCTGTTGGAATCGCGGAGCACGACCTCGTAACGCTGGCCCACCGCCAGTCCGTAGCCCACCGGAACCGTGACGTGCAGCCCGCTCTCGCTGAGATTGTCCGTGGGGTACGGACCGATGCGCGAGCCGTCTTCGCGGATCAGCGTCACGCGCAAATCGCGCGATACGCGATCATCGCATCGTCGCTCGTCCAAGACCGACGCGGCGGCGAGGCCCGGCTCGCTGAACCCGTCGGAAGCCGCTGAGGGGAGAATCGTAGACATGAGGGATTCCTTTTCCTCAAAAAGCCGTAGCCCATCGAGCCTGTCAATTCGCGCTTCTACCCGATTCACGGGAAAACGCAAGCACAAACTCGTGGGAATCCGAAGATTGCGCTTCGCCACGGAACCGGTCTTGTAAAGCGACGGACCTTGTATTGCGTTGTCACACGACAATCCCGCTCCGGTTCGGGGGAAGCCGAGTTCGCCCTTGTCCGGCAGGACTTGGCGGGCCGAATTCGACAGGCCGGGAAGGGGATCCCGGCCCAGGCGCTGCGCTCCTCCGCGGGGAATATTCCTTCGCGCGAGTGGAAGTTCGGTGAACGTCGAGCCAGTGTGTACAATGGGGAGTTGGTCTTCGATCGTCGCGGGCCAAACCGACCTTGCGGCAGGGAGGGCGGTCATGCTTCACTCGGGAAAGCTGCGCGTGGTTTCTGGAGTTCTTTGCGTCATCGTGGGCGCCGGCCTTGGAGCGTACCGGTCGGCCGCTGCCTCCGGACCGCCGCGGGGAGGAGGGTCGGTCAGCGGTGTGCCGGTGACCGATGCGGCTGCGCTGGGGGGTGAGGAGTCGCCGCAAGGCTGTCCGGGCATTCCGCCGTGTGAGGAGCTTCTGCGATTCAAGGCGCGTTGCAGGCTGCGCGTCATCGGCCTGCTGATTGTCAAGGTGAAGCTCGTTCCACCGGATCCTGGTCCGGGCCCGCAAATGAACGTCCTGATCGGAGTGAACGGTCAGCCGTTCTGTGTGCCGTTCAACGGGCGGCGGGCCAAGCTGGTGCTGGAGAACCGCGTGGGGCAGCAATTCTGCGAGGTTCTCGATCCGCCAAACTGCTTCCGCCCGATCATCGTGGACTGCGGGTTGTAGGGACCGGAGTCGCCCGGGAGCATTGGGGCGAACCCACGCCCGCGTCACGGTGACGGGCGAAAGACAGAATCAACGCGAGGCGCGATCAGCTATGCCGACCGCGCCTCGGTCCTTTCATGTTGGCGATTGTTGCACGGGCGCAGCACCCCCCTCCGCAACGCATCAGGGATGTCCGCCCTCCGGTGGGGGCTGCTGGCCTTCCGGCGGCTGCGTGCCCTCCGGCACCGGCGGCGGCGCGCCGGGGAACTTGTCGATGTGGGCCACGCGCAGCTTGCTGATCTCGATCTGGCTCTGCGTCATCAGCGCCAGGGGGAAGTCGATGTCGCGGCTGTCCCGCGTGGGGACGAACGCGGCTTCACGCGAAACGAGCTTGCCGTCCAGGTATAAGGCGAGGTCGTCGCCCAACATGCAGTAGAGCGTGTGCGGGGCTGCGTCCTGAAGTCGGGCGAGGACGTTCACCTTCGTGTCGAGCTTGTCGGCGTTGAACTGGTTGAAGCCCATCCAGCCGCTGCCTTCCGCGGGGTCGCCGGTCCACCGGACCTCGCACTCGATCACGAGCGGGCTAAGCTCCTTCATGCGGATGCCGAGGAAGCTGGACTCGCCCTTCGGCACCTTGCACACCAGCCGGCCGCCGGAAGACGACCAGTCCTCCTTCGATCCGCCGATGCCGACGAAGCCGGTCAGCGAGCCGAGGTCCACGTCGCGCCAGGTGGTGATGGCCTGAAACGCGGCCAGCTCGTTGACCGCCGGCTGGAAGACGGCGTCGGAGCTTTCCTGAACGGGGAGGGGCGGCTTCTCGCTCTGGTCCGGCGCAAGGTCCTTGACGTAGCGCCGGGTCATCCACTGAACCCAGCGTTTCTCAAACTCCTCGACGGCCTTCTCCCGCGGGATGCCGAACACCGCCGCGCACGCCGCGTCGTGGCGCTCGTTGCGCGGATATTTGGCCAGCTCGCTGAGGAAGGTGTACATGGCCTCGTCGCCCGCCTCGAAGAGGAAGAGCACGATGATGGCTGCGCTTTCGTAGAAGAGCGAGATGCGCGCGGGATAACCTTCCTGATCGAACAGGTCGCGCAGACGGAAGTGCTCGCCGGCGACCACGGCGCGGGCCAGGCGCGCGGCTTCGCCGTAGTGATCGCGCGTCTGCTCGAGGCGCCCGGCGACGGCCTCGTGCAGCCACTGCGGCGTCTCATTGCCGAAGAACTCGTTGAGCATCGCGTGGGTCAGCTCATGGTAGAGAATGCTGTCGATGGCGTACTTGTAAACGGTGATGCGCGTGCTCTTGTCCGGGGCGCGCAGCTCGATGAGCTGGAAGATCTTGACCCACCTGGAGCGCCCGAGGAAGTCGCCGCTGGTCACGCCATGCGAGCCTTGCGGCGCGCCGCCGACGCTGATGTAGTCGGCCTCGTCCTTGTACACCATGATGGGCAGCCGGAAGGACCACTCGCGTCCGCCGAAAAGCCGCTTGGTCATGAAGTCCAGATAGACTTCGGCGTTTTCCGCGACCAGCTTGGCCAGCTCTTCGTTGCAGGCGAAGACGCGGAAGTGCTGCGTGTCCCACTCGAAGGGGGGGACGTTTTCCTGCAGCTCGAAGTTCGGGCGATAGGTGGCGTCTTCGACGACTTCAAGCCGTTTCCACTGGTCGTCGTCGATCGGCGGAAGCTTGAGCCGCAGGTTGTCCTCAAGCTCCGTCTTCCCCGTGACGTTGTGGACCTTCTCCTCAAGCTGCCCGCGCGTGAGCTTGACCAGCGTGAAACGCGCCGCCGAGCGGCGCTCCTCGTTGTGCGAGATGCTCAGCAGGCGGCGGCACGCGTCGATGGCCTCTTCCGGGCGATTGCCGCGGTCGCACGCCTCGATCAGCAGCATGTAGGCCTGCTCGTTGCCGGGGTTGGACTCGATCTCCTTCTTAAGCGGCTCGATGGCTTCGGACCACAGCTCCTTGGCAATCAGTTCGCGCGCCTTGTCCAGGTCCGACGCGCGGACCGGCGCGGTGAGACCGACCGCGATCACCAGCAACCCCAGCGCCGCCGGCGCGTATGTACGATTATGGTTCATGCGTTTCTCTCCCGGCATCATCTCAGCCTCTACCGCGTGCGCCGCTGCCGGCGCACGGACTCGCGCATTTCAATCAACCGATCCTGAACGTCCCGGATCATGTGCCACTCCATGCGCATCTCCTTGGGGTACGCGTTCAGCTTGTCGAGGAAGTACTCGCCAACGACTTCCGCCGGGTCGGTCTTCGTCAGCCAGTCGTCGCACGCCTGCTGCCACTGCTGGCGGGCGGCCGCGTCCGGCGTTTTGGGCAGCGGGATGTTGAGCGGACTGGTCTGGATCGCCTCGCCCAGCAGCGTTTCGAGGGCGCGGACCAGTTGCTCCCCCTCCGCGCGGATGAGGTCGAGCTGGAAGGCGTCGGCATACCCCGGCAGGATGGCCTGCGCCTTGTGGATCGAGGTTTCCGCGCGCCTCAGCTCCTCGTAATACGGCATGCGCTCCAGCACGTCCTGGGATCGCACGCCCTTCGGCAGCTTGCGCACCTCCTCGACCGTCTTGCGCGGGTCCATGCGCTCGCGCACCGTGGCGACGCCCGACTTCTCATCGCGCACGAGCTGGCTGCAGTACTCCTCCAGCGCCTTGGCCATCATGTCCTGCCGCGCCAGCGCATTGGGGTCCTGCGCGTCGGCGCGCATCTCGACGGGGAGGAAATTCCTCGCCCAGGCCTTGTCCACGCGGCGCAGGCTGTAGTCCCATTCCTTGTTGTCGTCGAAAATGTCGAGGTGGGCCCGCGCGCGGTGCTTGTCCTCCGGCGTGCCGTTCTTTTCCCGATCCTCCAGCATTTTTCGCACTTCGTCCCACTGGGCGGCGCGCTCCTTGGCCTCGATGATCGGCCAGAGCATCGCCGACTTCATCCCCGCCTGGGTTTCCTTCTCGGCGAAGGGCTGAAGGCGGTCGATCACGCGCTGATAGTTGCCCATCCGATAGTCGGCCCGGGCGTTGAGCAGCGACCGGACCTTCTCCGGCAGCTCCTCGAACTTGTTCAGGCCGGTCTGGTCCACGGCCTCCTCGTCGAAGATCTTGTCAATGTCCTTGCGGTTGATGAGGCGTTCATCGAACGGCGTGCGGACGCGGATCGTGGTGGAGGTCTTCTTCTCCTCCAGGATCACGCCCTCCACGATGGAGCCGTCTTTCAGGACAATCGTCGCGCCCCAGGCGCCCGAAGCCGCCGCCAGCAGGGCGCCCAGAACCATGCCCGGCATTCGTCTTGTCATGGTCGCTATGCTCATGCGTCTTATCCGTTGCAAACTACTTCTGCTTTTCATGCTGCATGGCCGCCAGCACGCCGTTCATCACCAGCTCGCGGGCCTCATCCGGCAGCAGCCCACGACAGCCGGGGAACTGATTGTACGTCAGCCCGCTCGAGAGATCGTAGTGGCTGAACACGCCGAACTCCGCGCCCTTGAGGTAAAGGGTGGTGAACTCGTTGCGCCCCTGCGTGATCAACTCACTGGTCAGCGCCTTGCGCAGCGGTCCGCCGCGGGAGTCGAAGCCCTGCGTGCCGGGGATCTTCCCGGTGTAGATCGGATGCAGCGTCCGCATCGGGCGGGCGCTGATGTCCGTCGAGAGGCTTCGGATCGCCGCCAGCGCCGCTTCGCCCCATTTCGCGTTGCCGGTGACCACGTCCACGAGCAGGTAGCCGCCGGACTGAATGTGTCCCAGGATGCGCTGCTTCTGCTCGACCGTCAGCGGCTTCTCGCCGGTCACCATGACCCACAGCAGCGGCGCCTCGCCGGTGCCGGCGCTGACGATGTGCGTGCGGTAGTTGCCGGTCATGGCCTGGTCCAGCGTCTTGAGCAGGTCGGGATACGCCGGCTTGTCGCCGCCGATTTCCAGCGTGGCGACGCGGAATTCCCGCATCGGGGCCGAGCCGCGCGGCAGGGTCGTGCCGTCGAACGACGTGCGGAACGGCGCGCCGTCCAGCGTGTAGTCCAGGAGGTTGTTCACGAAGGAGAACTTCTCCGCCGATTGGTCCTTCTTCGTGCGGTAGGTGTGGAAGTCGCACGACCAGTCGGCGCTCTCCTCCTTGTCCGCGAGGAACAGGAAATCGCGGATGCCGTTGCCGAGCACTTTCGCCGCGACGGGTTTTTCGATCTTCTCGCGGATCGACATCGCCGGGTGGTCAGCGGGCATGGCCCGAAGCTCGTATTCGGGGAAGGCCTCGCGCACCGCGGATGCCACGGCGTCGCGTTTCGCCTCCGCCGTGGCGACGATGTTGACGAGGATGGTCCCGCCGTTGAACGCGTATTCCCGCAGCTTGGCCAGCTCTTCCTTCGTGGGCTTCCACTCACCGGCGACGTTGAGGAACATCATGGGCACCTCAAGCCAGTCGTGGACGTCCTGGTTGATGGTGGAGCGCCGCCAGTTCAGCGGGCGCTTGCGCTGGGCCATCATGTAGCGCGTGGCGTGCTGCGCGTCCCAACTGTGCTCGTAGGCGCGGGCGTCAGGCCCGTCGCCCACGACGACGCGCTGCAGGACGGTGGGGGAGGCGCCCATCGAGAACGCCTCCATGCAATTCGCGGTCGCCAGCGGACCGCCGGCGAATTGTCCCGAGCCGAAATCATAAAGCCCACGCTGCGGGTCGAACAATACTTCCGCCTCGAGGCGGAAGTAATCTTTGTCGTTGAATCGTGGGATGCCGGATATCGACCGCAGCAACTGGAAGTACCACAGACGGGTAACCGGATCGAGCAGCTCGGCCCGATCCAATTGCTGCATGATCTGCCCGGCATACTCGTCCCCGTATCGTTCATCCAACCATCGCGCCGCCGCGTCGATGCCCTTCAGCACCGGCTTGTGGGCGAGGAACTGCTTGCAGTCCCGCGAGCCTGGTCCGGAGGCCATTTCCAGCGAGACCATCAGGGCGGTCAGCCCCATCGCGGTGTATTCATCGGACACGTTCTCGCTGAGACCGCCGTACTGCTCGAGCTTGTGGCGGAACCCGCCGCTGCGCAGGTCGGACTGGGCGGTGGTCCAGTACTGGATCGCATTTCGCCACACCTTGCTGGGAGCGTCCACGCCCGCGAACGCCGCTTCACGCAGGGCGTACATGATCACGAATGTCGTGCGGTGGTCCGGCGGCGTAGTCGACGCGGGTTCAGACTGCGTCGTCCAGCTTACACTGGACCACCCACCGGTGTCGTACTGGGCGCGAACGAGGTAATCCATGTCGCGGGTGATCTGCTTGCGATACTTCTCGACCCCGCCGAATCTCGCCACGGTGTACAACCGCGCCGCGATGGTGGTCGGCCTGTAGAACTGCCCCTGCTCCGGCGCCTGCTCCACCAGCCAGTCGATGGCCTTGCGCATCGGATCTTCGAGCTTGGGGTCGCCCAGTTCGCCCAGCGCGCTGACCACCGTCGCCGTCAGCGTGATCGACTGCTCGCGGTCGCCAACGTCCAGGAAGTGGTCGGGGTTGTTCTTCAGACCGTCGAGGAAGTACTCCCGCTCCTTCTCCATGGCGTCGAAAATCTGCCCCTCGACCGGCGTCTTGATGTCGATGTAGCGGATGGGCGCCGGCATTTCCGGTTCCAGACCTGCCTTGAGCTCCTCATCGATCTCGCGGAACGTCATGCGCTGAACGCCGAAGCGGCTGCCGAAGTTGTCCGGGAGCTTGAGGATGATGGAAGCGCCGGAGGTCATGCGCTCGAACTGCGGGATGGTCACTGTGCCGCGGATGTACTGAAGCCGCTGGATCTTCTCGAAGTTGATCACCGGCTCGGTGAGCGTGACCTGCACGCCGTAGGACTTTCCGTCGGCCCAGAAGGCCGGCATGATCGCCGGAATGCCGCCCTCGATGTCGTTCTCGGGGGCAATCTCGCACTCGTACTCGTAGGTGCGACCCGGACGAATCTCACCCTTCAGGTCGAACTCGATCCAGATGCGAGGAGATTCGAGATTCTGCGCCCCGGAGCGGTCGAACACCATGAATCCCGGCGCGCCGCCTCGTGCACCCGAGTAGTACGCGCGAAGGTCGCGCTTCACCACCGACCGCGGCGAATTCGATTGGACGTAGATCCGACCGAAGTTGTGTTCGCCCTCGAACTCGAGAATGACCGTCTTCGGGTCCGTCAGGCTGTAACGGTTTACGGCGAGCTTGGGCGCCAGGTCGAAAAAGCCCACGGCCACGAGGTTCGGTCCCGCCAGCGCATCGATGCCGAGCAGTCCAAGGGCACAAGCCGCCAGACCCAGCAGAATGCGGCGATAGGTTGATGTTCTCACGACGATCCCCCGGTTTGAGTGTCTGCGTTCCCGTCGCAATCCCGTGCCCACCTGTTCGCCAGATCGCGTCTGCCTGAACCGGTCGAGAAACACCGCGAACCGGGAGACCTTCCGCGCGCGCCATCCATGCGACGCACCCCGACGCGCGCCGGCGACCCCGCCCGCGGTGCAAAGCGGGCGCATGATTGTACCCATCTCCCGCGGGTCTGGGAAATCCGCTCGCCGCGGTAGATGGTCCCCGGGTGCGGGACGGTTCGGGCGGACGGATGTTCGCCCTGACAGGGGCGCAGGATTGTAGCCACGGGTGGAGGTCGCCTCCGCGACCGGAACCCGTGGTTGCCAGGATCGTGCGCGACGCCGCCCCGCGAGGGGCGGAGGAGACGCCTGCTGCGACGAAGCCGCAAGCAGGATTTCCTCGACCCCATCCGGGGTCGCGGTCCGATGCCCATCGTGACCACGGGTTCCGCTCCGACCTGAAGGTCGTCGCTCCACCCGTGGCTACAACCCTTGGCCCCGCTGGGGCCGCCGACGCTGTCACGGACACATGCCCCCGCGCGTCGGCAGCGACCGACACGATCCGACAAGCGCCCCCTCGTCTCGCCGGGGTAGCCCGCCGCGGGAGATCGGGCGACTTGGCTGCAGGCTGGCGTTCCCCAATCCATGCCCAAACATGCGCCGCGTCAGCCCATCACCATTCCCGTAATCGTGGCCTCGAACACGAGCGACTTTCCGACCCAGCCCTGCGTGGCGGAGATGAAACGGCGCGGGCGGTTCTCCGCCTCGGTGCAGAGAATGTGCAGCCGGGCCGGAGGAATCACGGCGTCGCGGAACTTGCAGTCTGAAACGCCGCCGAACCCGACGAAGGGGCGCTTCGCCGCGCCGCGATGCTCGTCGAGCAGCGTGATGCCCACGCTCGCGGTCTGCGCCGCCATCTCCAGCATCAACACCCCCGGCAGCAGCGGGCGACCCGGAATGTGCCCCTTCACCCACCAATCTTCCGGTTGGGCGTCGTAGTACCCGACGATGCGCGCCTGCTCCGCGTCAAAGTGGGCGATGCCTCCCAGCAGCATGAACTCATGCCGATGCGGCAGGAAGCGGCGGTAGATATCCTCGCGCGAGATCTCGGTGCGGTCGAGGTTCAGCCCGTCCAGATCAAACAACGGCGGCGGCGGCATGGAGATTCCCCGGTTCCCTTGAAGTCCGGCGGCCGGCCGCAGACCCGCGAGTTCATCGGCTCCGCCAGTCGGGGATTATGCGGCGTGCGGCGTCGCGTTTCCAGCCGTTGATGAGCATATCAACCAAACAGCCCATCGACGGGGTGCAGGTTGACATCCTGGACGACGCGGATGGGGCGGCCGTCGGGGGCGTAGTTCTGCGCGGTGGGGTCGATCCCCAGGCACTTGCAGACGGTGGCGTGCAGCTCGCCGATCTGGACGGGGCGCTCCGCCGGCTCGCTGCCGGTGTCGTCGGTGCGGCCGATGACCTTGCCGCCGGTGATGCCTCCGCCCGCCAGCAGCGCGCTCCACGCGCGAGGCCAATGGTCGCGGCCTTGATTGCCGTTGATCGTCGGGGTGCGGCCGAACTCGCTGCATAGCAGGACGAGCGTGCGGTCGAGCATGTCGAGGCGGCGCAGATCGGCCAGCAGTGCGCTGACACCCTGATCCAGCGCCGCCGAAAGCTCCGTCACGCGCTCGAAGTTGTCCTGGTGCGTGTCCCAGCCGCCGAAGCTGACCTCGATGAAGCGGACGCCCGCTTGCACCAGCCGCCGCGAGAGCAAGCACCCCTGGCCGAAGAACGTCAGCCCATACCGCTCGCGCAGCGCCGGCGCTTCGCCGGAGAGGTCGAACGCCGCCACGCTCTTGCTCTTCATCAGCTTGTACGCGGCCTTGTAGTGGTTGGCGTACGCCTCGATGACGTCTGCCCCGCGATGCTCGGCGGCGAACTTCTTGTCAAACTCGTTGAGCAGCTTGAGCCGCGACTGAAAGTGCTTGTCGTCCACAGACCGGTGATATTCGAGGTTCTGCGCGGGGCGGTCCGGATTCTCGATCTGAAACGGCGCGAAACCCGAGCCGAGGAATCCCGCAGGCCAGGTCTCGCGCCCTATGGTGATGTACGCCGGCAGGTCCGGGTTCTTCGCGCCGAGCGACTTCCACGTCACCGAGCCGAGCGTGCTGTGCTGAAAGCTCGACAGCGGCATGTAGCCGGTGTGCATCAGGTACGTGGCGCGCTCGTGCGAGCCTTCCTTGCTGGTCAGCGAGCGAATCAGCGAGACGTCCTTAAAGTCCTTGGCAAGAAGCGGGAGCTTTTCGCTGATGCGGATGTCCTTGACGCTGGTGGCGACGGCTTGGAACGGACCTCCCGTGGACGCGCCGGGCTTGGGGTCGAGCGTGTCAAGGTGGCTCATGCCCCCGCCCATCCAGAGGAGGATGACGCTGTCGGCCTTGCGCTTGCCCGACGGCTGCGCGAAGAGGATCTCCGGGCGCAGCAGTCCCAGGAACGAGCCTGCACCCGCGCCGATAGCGCCGCCGAGAAGCTGGCGTCGCGTGAAGCGGCGATGTTCCGGACAATCGTAGCAAGTCATGGGTTGCGTCTCCGGTCAGCGAACGTCAGGGATTATAGCCCCGGCTGCAATGAAGATCGACCCGCGACGGCCGCACCTTAATGGATGCGCCAAGGCAATCTCGCCTTCCATGAAGTCCGTTGCACGAGCGCAGCGAGTCCGCGGCAGCGGACCCGCGGGTGGCACGGGTCCCCAGCAGCGGACCCGTGGATCCAAGAAGGCGGCGCCTGGTCAACGCCAACCACGGACAGGCGAGCACGCCAGACCGTGCTACCCGGTCGTGGTCTGCTCGCGCTCGCCAAAGTCAGGGTGGCACGGTCAACGGTACTCCGTTGGCCGTGGTCTGCTCGCGTTCGCCACGGCCTGGCGAGTGCGCCAGACCGTGCCACGCGGTCTTGCCACCCGGTGGCGCCACCCCGCGTAGGGCATCTTCGACGCTTCGCGCAAGTTTGCGCATGAAAAAGCCCCACCCTCACGGCGAGGAGGGTGGGGCGGCGCGCGTCGTCCGGACTGCGGAAGCCAATCCCGCCTGATCGACGCGGCCTGCTTCGCCTGAAGGGCGGCGTGCGTCAGCCGCCGAGCAGCGTCAGCACGTTCTGCGACTGTGCGTTGGCGATGGCAAGAATCGAATTGCCCGCCTGCACCAGGATCTGCGCCCGCGTCAGCTCCGACGTTTCCTCGGCGAAGTCCGTGTCGCGGATCGTGGACTCGGATGCCGTCAAGTTCTCCGTCGTGATCTGCAGGGCGTTGATGTTGGTCTGCAGCGTGTTGCGCTCGAACGCGCCGAGCCGCCCACGCAGCACGGCCACCTGCGTGATGACCTCGTTGATGATGTCGGACGCCTGCTTGAACTCTCCGCTGCGCAGGGCATAGTCCTGCCCGCTTTGAAGCTGCGACAGGAAACCGACGAGCCGGCTGCCCAGCTTGTTGGCCTGCATGGCCTTGACGCCGACGTTCTCCTGCTGGTTGGTGTTGACGTCCGGTCCAAGCTGGAACAGTGCGCCGCCGCCGGTGATGGTGAAGCTGCTGGTTCCGGCGCCGAACGTCGGATCCAGCGTGACCGTCATCTTCAAGAGCGGCGAGCTGACGGAGAGTTCCAGGCCGTCGCCGACGGACTGGAAGCCGTTGATCGTCGCCACCGCGTCGCGCCCGGTGACGCGGCTGGCGGCCTGACCGCTGCTGTTCTCGGTGGTGAAGGTTCCGCCGGTGCTGACCTTGCTGACGCTGATGAAGGCGTCCGTGCCGTACTGGCTGGTGTTGAGGCGCACGCCCGTCGTGCTGCTGGCAATGGCGGAGACGCCCGTCGCGTCCACCTGCGCATTGATGGCCGTCACGATGTCGTTGGCCGTGGCGTTGGCGGGGAACGAGAGCGTGATGATGCCGTCCGGACCGGCCACGTCGATGGACACGGCGCTGGGCAGGGGCACGTTGCTGACGCCCAGTTGTGCCGTCAGCGCGGATTGCGACACCGAAACTTCCACGGGGATGTAGTCCCGGTTTCCGAACTTGGCGCTGTGGACGCTGACATCGGAGAGGTCCGAGGAGACCACGCTGCTGGTGACATAGTCGAGCTGCCCGTTGAGCAGCTTGCGCCCGGCGAACGTGGAGGTGTTGGCGATGCGCGTAATGGACTCGATGGCCGAGTCGATCTGGAGCTGGTTCGCCTCGATTTCCTCGTCGGAGAAGGCGCCCTTGTTGGCGGCTTCGACGATCAGCCCCTTGATGTCGGTGAGCAGGGACGAGACCTCGTCGAGGGCGCCTTCGGTGGTGGCGATGACGTTGATGGCGCGCGTGGTGTTGTCGATGCCCTGTTTGACCGCGGAGATTTCCGAGCGCAAGCGCTCGGACACGATCAGGCCCGCCGGATCGTCCGCGCCCTTGTTGATGCGCAGACCGCTGGAGAGCCGTTCGAGAGAGGTGCTCAGCGCGCGCTGGGCATACGCCAGGTGACGCTGAGAAATAAGTGCCGGTACGTTTGAGTTAATCGTTGACATGAGCAATCCTCCGTGATGTCCCCTGTCTGAGCCGGCCCTTCAGCCTCTCGGACGTCGCCGCCGCGTCGGACCCGTGTCCGTGTTGCGGTCCCCGGCGAGGGGGCTCGAAAATTCAAATCCTGGAAACCACTACGGACTTTCGTTCGGGCGCCAGTACGGGGCGGATCTGATCAGGGTCGAGCCTTGCGGCTTCGCGGTTTTCCCTCTGGATCGCCTCGTACACTTCCTGGCGATGGACTTTCACATGACGGGGCGCCGTGACGCCCAGCCGGACCTTGTCGCCCCGAATATCCACAACGGTGATGCATACGTCCTCACCGATCATGATCGTTTCATCGAGCGTGCGTGACAGCACCAACATAGGCAAGCTCCTTCCTGATGCCTGATAGATCAGTCGATGGCGAGCGTTCCGCGAAGCGCCGTGGCTCCCGCAACGAACGGCTGCGCAGCGCACTCCCCACACTGCATCCTCCCTCCCGCGGCCGGTCGTCTAAGCGCTCATTTCCATGGCGACCGGCTCGGGGAGGCGCATCAGCGGGTGACGGGTGCCGTAGCGGCGGTCGGACAGCACCCACTGCCGGGCCTGCCTCGACGCCACGTTGACCACCAGCGGACCCTGCAAGTTGCCTGTCAGCATTCCATTGACCTTGTTGGCAATGATGAAGACCTGTGCCTGCTCAAAGTCCGACAGCCCGATGGATGCCAGTTCCTCGGAATTGACGGGCACCTGGTAATCCGCGACGAACAGCCGCGGATCACACACCACAAACGCAAGCTCCGGGCGGTCCACCGACTGCAACCAATAAAACGCGCTGCCGTCGCCCGTCTGAATCAGCGCATAGTCGTGCTGCTGGGGAAACCCGAGAACCCCCTCGGGAAACGTGATCAGCTTGGAATCATCCACCACCAACTGACCAAACCGCGAAGTCTGAACGATCATGCTGCGATCTCCAGTGACCCATCCATGTCGGCCCACGGGCTTCGACTCCTTGTCCCGCAACCGCGCCTCCATCGCGCGGTCCCCGGATCCACATCCGGGCCACCGTTTCACCGCCAGAGCCGTTGGGTCACATCGTCGGCCTGGCGCACACTGTTGCGATCTTTCCCCGCCACAATCGAGACGTTGCAGGAAGGGTGGCACGGACCTCCGGGACGTAATTTATTCGCTGGATTTCTGTGCCAAACCATGCAATTTGAAGTTTCTCAACGGGCTGCTATCCCAGATAGTCCATTAATGACAAGTTCATCAACCGTGAGTTTGTAAGCAGACTTGCCTGGAGGACCGTCTGCGTGGACTGCAATTCCGTAATCGCGCGCGTGAAATCCAAGTCCTCGACCTGCGACAGGAACTGCTCGGTTGAGATCGAAGCGTCTTCCAGTTGATTGAATTCCCGCTCGACACTCTGCGCCCGGGCGCCCACGAGGCCGTGCTGGCGCGCCAGATCGTCCACAATGGTTTCCACGCGCTCGGCCGCAAGGGAAATGGCGCGGTCGTCGTCCGTTCGCAAAGCGGCGGTAAGCCGCATCATTGCATCGAGCACGCCCGGCGCTGTTACGGGATTGACGTCGCGCCCGAGGAGCGTGCCGTCCTCCGTGACCGTGCCGCGCGTCAGCCCGAGATCTTCGGCGGCATACGATCCGGGAGCATTCTCAATGATGAGCGTGGCGCCCAGGCTCGTCGTGCTTGTAATGGCGAGTCCATTGCTTTGTTCGTCCAGGGCTGCATTGATGCCGGCGGACGCCTCCTGCGACGCATCGTTGATCTTCTGAATCACATCGCTCAACGTCAGCGCGCCCGCCAGGCTGACCTCCAGGATGACCGCGCCGGTATCGTCCTTGAACACGAGGTCGGGGGCCTCGGCTTCGGAGGTCATCTCAACGCCGCGACCGTAATTGAGGTCCGTCAACTGCGTGGTGAGGTCAAAGGTCCGCAGACCCAGATTCGCGGCCGTGGTTCCGCCGTTTTCCGTGACGTGCAAGTCCACGCCGGACACCCGGCTGTACAGGTCAATGGACTTGCCGTCCGCGCTGATCCTGGCCTCGACGTAGGTATTGGAAGCGTTGATGGTGTTGAGCAGATCTTGAACCGTTTCCGCGGCGGACAAGTCAATGACCGCGGACCGCGACCCATTGGTGATGACCAGCCCGTTCTCCAGGTCCAAAGTTGTGCCGCCGGCCAGCGCGCTGATCGGCGTCAGCGGTGTGAGCCGCGGAGAAAGTCCGCCCGCTTCGAGTTCGCCCTGAATGGACGTTTCCGAGGACAGACCCAGATCGGCGGCGAGTGTGGAACTTCCGCCGTCTGCAACAACGACCGTCTTGGAACCGGAGTCGAGCTTTAATCCCACGTCTGTGAGCGTCGCGGTCAAGCTGGAGCCCGCTTCTGCCGCGGCGGCATTGATGAAATCGACCACGTCTCCAATGGTGTCCGCGGTGGTCAGGTCAACGCTGAACGACCCGACGCCGTCGGTCTCATCAAAAGCCAGTGTGCCTTTGCGTATGCCCTGCCCCACGGCGCCGTCAAGGTCTTCAAGTCTCGTTTCCGGGAGCAGTTTGGGCGTCAGGTCCGCGCTGCCTGACACGGATGCGGAAACAGCGCCATACAATTCATTGCCCGGCATGGAAACGCTTTCCATGCGACCATTGCCGACGTGCATTGCCAATGCCTCGGTGTCTCCCAGATAGGCAATGCCTCCGCCCGCCTCCTGAAATCCCATGACGTCCGAATCGCGCCCGGAGAAGAGATACCTGCCGCCGAACTGGCGATTGCCCACGTTGACCAGTTGATGAAGAATCGCGTCGAGCACCTCGGCTTCCGCTTCACGCTCGGCTTCGCTGGTAAGGTTGCTGATGTTCTGGCCCGCCACGGCTTGCACCTGCGTGAGGAGGTCGCTGACCTCGCTGATGGCGGCGTCGGACGCTGAAAGAAGGTCCGAGGCCGTCCGCAGATTGCCGCTGATCTGCTGCTGGCGGGCAAGCTGGTCGTGCAGGTCGCGCGCCCGCGCGGCCGCCGTGGGGTTCTCGCTCGGCGTCACAAAGGACCGCCCCGCGGCAATGCGCACTTCGTTAAGGTAGAGCGACCGCTGGTTGCGCGTGATGGCGTCCACCGTGAGGTTAAGCCTCAGGTTTTGACTGATGCGCGAGATGTTGATTGGACTGACTGCCATGACTGCACTGTTCCTGATCGCTCGCAACAAGCGGCCGCATTGCACGCGGATCGTTCTGCAAGCGTCAACCTGAAGGCATTCGTTGCCGGCGATGTCGGGTTACCTGAGAATGGTCATCAGCTCCCCAATGAGCCGGTCCACCACGCCGACATAGCGGGAGGCGCCTTGGAACGCGCGCTCGAACTTGACCAGCTCGATCGCCTCTTCATCGAGACTGACGCCGCTGATGCTCTCCTTCTGCGCCAGCAATGCGGAGCGGATGCCGTCGGCACTTTCCACGGCCGAGTTCACGGCTCCCGCGCGCACGGCCACGTCGTTGGTCATGGCGTTGAGCCGCTCCTGAATCGCCGGCCCGTTCGACGTGCTCGAGGGCGTGTCGAGGAGCTGCGCGAGGCGGAAGGCATTGGCCGCATCGCCGCCGCGATTGACGGAAGAGGCTGCAAGGAACTGCCCATTCGCCTGCACGGTTTCGTTGACGGCGATGTCCGCCGCGCCGCTGCCCGTGAAAAAAGTGTTGACGCCCAGCGCCGCCAGAACGCCGGACGTGTCGGGCCGCGCCTGTTGACCGTCATGGCCGAAGGTGAAGGTGAAGCCCGCGTCCGTCGAGAGTGCCAGCCGATTGTCAGCGGTGATTTCCGCGTGCAGGTGCTCGATGCTGTTAAGTTGATCGACGAGCGATTGCAGTGTCGCGTCGTCGTCGTTGAGTCCGTCCAGATCGACGCTGACGACGTGTACGCTCGTGCCGCCGGGCGAGCCGTCGGAGAGCACGACGTGGAACGCGCCGTTCTGCACGGCAGCGTCTAGGCCTGCTTCATCGGAGTTGAGCACTGCGTCCGTGCGCGTCAGGCGCGTCGTGCCTTCAAGCTCGGTGAAGCCCGTCAGTCCCTGCCCGTCGGCATGAGCGCGATTCACTTCGGTGATCAGGGCGCCCGCAAATTCGTCAAGGTCCGCAAGCCGGGAGAAGGCGTGCTCGTCGCGCGCGGCCATGAGTCCGGCGATGCGACCTCCGCGGGGAGTGATCACCGAGCCGCTGTCCGTGAAGACCACGCTCGTGCGCTTGTATCCGTCGACGACGCGCGCCTGGGTGGACAGCCCGCGCGACAGTCCGCCTTGAACGAGCGCCTCGTTGCCGATGTACACATTGACCACGCCGTTGGGCTGCTCGCGAACCGTGACGTCCACGAGCTTGCCCAGGTCGCGCAGGACTGCGTCGCGCTGATCGCGCAGACCCGCCGCGTCGCCCCGCGAGCGACCCTCCGCCACCATGATGCGCGCGTTCAGGTCCGCCACGCGAGCGGCCAGGCTGCCGGCTTCCTCGGTAAGGCCTTCAATCTGCTGATCAAGCCCTTCGCCCAGTTCGGCGACCTGCTCGCGAAGGCGGCCCAGGGCGAGCGCCAGTTCCTCGCCCTTGCGCACGGCAAGCCCGCGGTCTGCCAGCGGATCCTTGCCAACTTCCTCAAAAGCGCCGAAGAACTCGGACAGAAGCGTGGGAATGCCGGTTCCGCTCACGTCGTCGAAGTAGGTTTCCAGTTCCGCGAGGCTCGATTGCTGCGCGCTAAGCGACTCGACTTCGCCGGTGGCCAGGCGAAGGCGGTTTTCAAGCGCGTTGTCGATGTTGCGACGGATGTCGGTGAGGGCGACACCGGCGCCGGGCTGCAGCGCGCCGCCGCCAAGATTGGGCAGCGGATCCAGTTGCGGCGTCAGGCGCGTGTAGTCCGCGCTGCCCGCGCCGCTGATGTTGCCGCCGACGACCTGCAACGCACTCTGGTACCCCAACAGCGCGTTTCGGCCTATGTGCAGTGCGGAGTTCATTTCATCCGTGCTCCAGACCAGTCAGTGGACGCGAAAATCCAAAACTCACAGTTAAAGCCTTCTTGCCTCGCACTCCTGGAAACTTTATACCCGTCCGTCAAAGCTCGGCTCCTTCAACCGACGGCATCCACGAGTTTGTGTTCCAGACCTGACACAAGATTTCCGTTGTGCGCATACCCCAGTGCGTTGCATCCCGATTGGCGCACGGACTCAAAGATACGCTCAAACTGTTTGACCATTTCGCGGCTGATGGCGCCGGCCAGACGGTTGGCCTTGCTCAGTTGAACGGCCACTCCACGCAGGGATTGTGCCGCGGTTATTAGTTTCGCCGCGCCGGCCTGGTCGAGGCGAACGGCAAGCTGCGAAGCAGTCAGCTTGCGCGCCTGCGGGCCGGACATGCCAAGTTCGCGCCCGATCTGATCCATCAGCAGGCGGCGGCAGCTCTCACGCTCCTGGACGCGCTCAATCAACTCGCCTTCCCGTTCGACCATCGCGGCCAGCGCGTCACGATTGGCGCTGCGCAGCGCCTCTACCTTGGCGTTGACTGTTTCCAAGAGTTCTCCGTGCAGCGCGTGAAGATCCTCAAGGAGGCGCAACAAGTCCCGCAGCCGGCTTCGCAGATTCTGACTCATGCGCTCCCTCCTTCGTGCGCCGCCAGCTTGACGCGGTCCACGCGCGCCTGCTGGCGAATCAAGTGCCCATAGAGCGCGTCCGCCAAGCCGCCTCGTTCGCGGGCGCCCATCTTCTGGGCGTACAACGCGTCAAGCTGCTGGCCAAACGCGGATTCCGCGCGCCCGCCGGAAATCACACCGCGTTTCATCGAGCTGTTTCGCGCCTGCGCCATCAAAGTTCCATAAAAGACGTTTGCGGTCATTTGGCGCGTCGCCTCCCTCAGCGGCTTGGATTCCGCCATGGGTGGCGCGAGCGGAAGCTCTTGAGCGGTTTGTGCAGATCGGATCATCATCCTTCGTCATACACCTTTGCGTGAAGATTGCCCGACTGCTCAAGGGTAACGAGAATCTGGACGCGGCTGTCAAACGGAACCTTCAGGCGATTGAGCGCTTCCAACAACTGATTCATGTTGCTTTGGCGGGCAGCGGCTTCATCGAGCGGAACAAACACCTGCGGTTCGGCGCCGGCGGTCGGCGCGGCATTGTTTGCCGGGGCGGCGACGGTCAGGGTCAACCCCTGGTGCGACACGACCGTGGGCGATATCTTGACATCCCCACTCACAACAATGGTCTGCAATTGGCGGTTAATCGTCACCCGCGCCTCGTTTGAGTCCATCAGCAGGGGCAACTGAGTGATGTCGCGAATGAAGCTCGCTGGGTCGTCGTACTGCACCTGAGGAACCATGACAACGATGTTCTTGGAATCGATGGCCAGCGCGGCCCGTCCGCCGGCCGCCGTGGTTTCCTCTTCATTAAGAGCCGTTTTGACCTCATTGTCGACCGCCGTGGCAACGGCGGCCGCTGCGCTCCAGCCGGCGTGGGATTCGGTGAGCACCAGCGTCACATAACGACGACTGGAATGAATCCAACCGCTCGTCAAACCGGCGTTTTGAAGCTCCGCGCCGGTGACCACGACATTGTGGAAAATGTCCTCTTCCATCAAGGCCCCGCCGCGGATAACGCCGGTGGTCGGATGCTTGGGATCCTGCAGTTCTATGGGACCGGTGGCCTTGGCGAGCACTGCGGTAACGGCAGGATCATCATAAACCATGGGCGCGACGAGGAGGTGGCCGCCCTCCAGGCTTTTGGCCGCGTACGCGGAAACGAAGACGTCAATGCGCTCCCCTTCGCGGATGCCTTCTTCCGGAATGAACGCCTGCAATCGCACGATCGCGGCGTCCTTTGCGTCTTTGATGTCGTCGAGAGTCTCGACATTGGCGGCAAAGTAGTTCAGTTCACGGGCCAGCGCCTGCATGGTCGGAAGAAACTTCGCCCCGTCGCCGCTTTGCTTCAGACCGGTGACCAGGCCCATGCCGATAAGTGTATTGCGGCCCAGGCCGTGCACTTTTGTAACGTCGCCCACGCGTGCGGTGACCGGCTGGCATAAGGCCGCGGTTGGAAGCAGGAAAAAGGAAAGCAACAGGCCCAAAACGCCGCTTAAAATTATTTGAACGCGACTTGCGGGTTGAAGTGTTCTCATGTGCTGCATAGTCTTGTGGTATCCCATGGGCGTTGCTTTCGGGTCGATTCCGCGCTTGCGATTGACTTTAGACAACTTTTTAATTACCGTGACGCGGCATTGTTGCCAAAACTAAAACGGCTTGACGGAATCCAATATCTTTGAAAGCCATCCTCTTCGCGCGCCGTCGTTGACCACTCCGCTGTTTTCGATCTTGATGCACTTGTCGGCCATGTCCGTGCTGAGCACGCTGTCATCGGCGGAGAGCTTCTTGCGGCTGCACGTGCCGGTAAGCGTAATAAGGTTCTTTTCCTCGCCGTGCTCGATCCGGGCTTTGGCGCAGATGACCAGGTTGCCATTGGGCTTAATGTCGATAATTTCGCCCGTCAGGCGTGTGACGAGCCTGTTTTCGCTGGACACGTCGGCTTCGTTCTTGCGATTCTGCTTGTACTTGTAGTCCACGTTGGGCTTGCCGCGGGCGAATCCCGTGGAGCCGAGGCCCCCGTCGATGGGTTTAAAGAAGGCCTCCAGTTCGCTCTGCACCTGAAAGTCGTTCTTGGACTGTGAGTCAGCGTCTGACTTGAAAGACAATTGCTCGCGGACAATGATGGTGACGTGGTCGCCGACGGCGAAAATCCGCGGCGGCTTGGGTTCAACGGCGATGAGCGAGCGCTTCTGCACGGCCGGATGGATGCGCGGAGCGGGTTCCGCATCGGCGCGGGCGGCGACGGCCGGCGCCTCTTCGATCACGCGCTGACGGGTGCGCTTTCCCAGCGATGAAGTCTGACCGAGCGCCTCGCACCCGAAGGCGAACGCGGTGCACATACATAGTCTTGCGCAAATCATGCAGTTTCTCCGGATATTGAGGCGCCTGGTCCCTTTCATGCGGTCACTTGCCGGCGAGTCGAGGCGGATTTTCTTCCGGCGGCTGCCCTAGAGTGCGCCGTGGAGTCAACCCTGTGAATGGAGCCGGCGCAGCCAGGCTCGTCACCGTGATTTCGCCGGGACCGCTCACCATGCCCGCGAGCTGCTCGTCTTTTCGATCCAGCAGCGTGACGCGAACAACCTCGCCGGACGCGCCGCCGGCCTGCGCTTCGCCAATGCTCTCGAGACGAATTCCACCGACGAGCGCCAGGACGCGCACAAGCTGTCCGCGGCTGACCAACGGCACGACTGAAAGCTGCGTGGGGTCAATGGCCTCGCCCTGCGCGATGAACCGGCCGGCGCGGCGACCCAGCACCATCGACGTATCCGCCACGGTTGCGGCCGATGCTGTCTGCGAAGGCACCTCATCCATGCAAACATCGTCCGCCACCACAAGAGCGTCTTTGAGGATGGGTCTGCAGGCCACCAGCACCTGGCGGACGACCGTTACATCAGCGCGCACAGTGAGACTTTGCACCCGGCGATCGTTCTGGAACACATCAACCTCATAACTGACCGCACCGAGGACGGCCCCACTGCGGCGGAGGAGGCAAAATTGGAACGGAGGAGACGTCATGTCCAAGATACTCTGGTCAGCCCGCGCGAACGCCAGCCGGGCGCGGCCTCCGAGTTTCTCCGTTTCTTCGCTGGCTTTGTCTTCGAGGAATTGACGAAGCGTCTGGGAGTCCACTGAAGCGCCAGACGGGGGGCGACCTGCGCTGACTGCCGCAGCGCCAAACGCCGACAGCGATGCCGCATGGAGCGGATCTGCCTGCGGTCGGGTTACCGCGCACGTGGTCGAGCCAACCAGGCGCAGGTGCGACGCCTTGGGATTGTTTTCTGCAAGTGCAGCCCGGATGCGGTCCAGATGAATGAGACGCGAGCCGCCCGGGGGTGGGGACTGAGCCACCTGCAGCGAGCGGATGCGCGCCGTCTCGTCCGCCTCAAGGCCCACGGTTTCGCAAATATCCCCCAAAAGGACCTGCTCCCCAGTGCAGACGGCAGTGGCATGCACGCGGAGGACACCAGTCTGGGCCTGAGCGGATCCTGTGAAATTGGCGCCAAGTGCGCCGACCAAGGCAACCAGCGCACGCCGCAGACCGAAGACGGTGCCCGCGTTCCAGCTTCTTTCGGGTCGCACCCAGCCAATCGCGCACCCCAGTTGATTCAAACCATGCATTACGCCGGCCTCCATGCCGCCTGAAGGTTCATTGCACACGCTCAGTGCAGGGTCAGACTGCCCTGCGAGAAGTCATTACCTGCGCAGCGTGGTTACCACTTCCAACGACTCGTCCGCCGACTTGATTGACTGACTGTTCAGCTCAAAAGCACGTTGAGACTGAATGAGGTCGATTAATTCTCGAACGGGATCGACGTTGCTCATTTCCAACTGCCCTTGATTGATGGCTCCCATGCCGTCCTGGTTCGGCGTTCCGGTGACGGAGGCGCCGGAAGCATCATTGGCGATGTACAGATTGCGCCCGATCTGCTTGAGGCCTTCGGGGTTGACGAAACGCGCCAGTTCAATCTGCCCGACGGTGGTCAGCGTATTGGAACCGGCGAGCCTGGCCCGAACTTCGCCATTGCGTCCGACCACGATTTCTGTCGCCTCAGCAGGCACGTTGACCGGCGGATCCAGTATGGCGCCGTCACTGTTGGCCAGGACGATGTTGCCCTCCGGATTGCGAACGAAATTGCCTGCGCGACTGTAGGCAATCACCTCGGTTCCGTCATGGACGGTGCGGACCTGAAAGAACCCCTGGCCTTCGATCTGCAGATCATAGGGCTTGCCTGTCGTGTCCACGGATCCCTGACTGAAGTTGATCTGTGTGCCGGAGACTTTGACGCCGGTGCCGACCTGGATGCCGTGCGGAATCGGCTCGTCGTCCAGGTTGGGGATGCCCGGTTCGCGCTTGACCTGATACAACAGGTCTTCGAAGTTGACGCGGGATCGCTTGAAACCCACCGTGTTGATATTCGACAGGTTGTTGGCGACGACGTTAAGTTTTTCGTCGAGCGCCCTCATTCCGGAAGCCGCCGAATGCAGTGCTGTTACACCCATGTAAACCTCATACTACTAAACCCGGGGGGCATGACCTTGCCCACAGCCGGACCGCGAATCGACTCGATGTGTTCTTGTGACCGTTTGTCTTCCGTCGGCGCATCCGTACCTGGGCAGAAGCTCGCCTATGATTACGCGACGCGACCGACCGACTGGATCAAGCGACCCATCGACTCGTCCTGCATCGTCAGTAGCCGCGCGTTGATCTCATACGCACGCTGCACTTCGATCATGCCGGTCAGACCCTTGACGGCGTCAAACGTGGACTGTTCCAGTACGTTGGGAACGATCGTTGCCGTTGTTGGAATCTGCTCCGCCTCGCCGGCCTCAAACAGATTGGATCCGACTTTGCGCAAGCGCCGCAGGTCGGTGAATGAGGCGACGGCGATGTGTCCGATTTCAGCGCCGTCCTGCTGCACCGCGCCGTTGCCGGTGATCGAGACCTCGCCGCCGCCCTCCAGGCGGCGGATCGGCGAGCCGCTCTGATCGAGCACGCGAAGGCGCCCCTCGCCGGCCGTCAGCACCAATTCGCCCTTCGCGTTGAAGGTCATGCGACCGTCGCGCGTGTAGCGGACGCGGTCGCCGTCCTGAACCGCGAAAAACCCTTCGCCTTCGATGGCCGCATCGAGCGGCTGCCCCGTGTGCTCGATGGCGCCCTGCTCGAAGCTGTGGTAGGTCGGGCGCACGCTCAGCCCGCCGCTCATGCCGTCCAGCACCAGATGCCGCAGCGACAAACCCGCGGGCGCCATGCGACTGGCGACCGGTCGCTGTGAGAACACAGCGAGATCGTGCTTGAAGCCGTGCGTATCGGCGTTGGCCAGGTTGTTCGCCATGATGTTCTGGCGATACTCGTTGGCCTGCATGCCGGCGGTGGAGAGATAGGCCCCGTAGGTCATGACGAAGTCTCCACGGACGCGAGCCGCGCCTGCACCTGCTGGGCGTGCAGGAGGAACTGGTCGGCCAGCGCCTTCAGCGCCTGGGCGCGCACCAGCGCGCCGAGCGCGGACCAGTCATGCCGGGCACGCGGTGCCTCCGCGTCACCCTGAGGGTGCTGAAGAAAGAGGCATCCATTCCTCTCGTTCATGCGCTTCTCCGTAAGCGTGTCGAACCGTTGATGTCCGAACGGGGCGTCCCTTAGACAATCCGCGTGCCAGAGGAGAGGACAGGCGCCGCGACCGCCCAGCTTCCCAGGACCGGGTGGCTTGCAAGCTGCTGAAAACACAGGGCTTGTGTGATCAGCGCTACCGGCGGGGAGGGATCGAAACCCCCGACGAAGGCATCGAGCAGACGCGCAAACAGCACCGGCGCTCGGCAGGAATTGTTGCGCGGGCGCTTACGGAAGCGAAGCGTCTCGGCCATCGCGCAGAGGCCCGTGGTGGACCTTGAAATCAGATTTGAGGCGCGTCACCCCCGGGCAGGCGGGGGTCCAGTCCGCCTGGGAAAACCGCCGGAACCTCGCCTCCTTGCAAGCCGCCGGCTGGATTCCCGCCTGCGCGGGAATGACGGAGCTGGATTCCTGCCTGCGCGAGGATGACGGAGTTGGATTCCCGCCTGCGCGAGCATGACGGAGTTGGATTCCTGCCTACGCGAGCATGACAGCGGTGGATTCCAGCCTTCACGGGCATGATGAGTGCCGCCGGTCACCAGCGCCTGGCAGGCGCGCAGAGGCGGCGCCGCGCGACGGGCAGCTCCGCCTGGCGGCGCCGGCACACATCGCAACGCGATGTGCGACTGCAGCTCGCGCGGCGTTTGCGCAAGATCGGCTCGCCCTCGCTTGCGCTTCGGGTTCCGAAGGCTCGCCCTCGCTTGCGCTTCGGGTTCCGGAGGCTCGCCGGGCCGGTTACGGCTTGGCGAAGCGGTCGGCGACGTCGTCCCAGTTGATCGTGTTCCACCAGGCCGTGATGTAATCGGGCCGGCGGTTTTGATATTTCAGGTAGTAGGCGTGCTCCCAGACATCCAAGCCCAGCAGCGGCTTAAGACCCTTGGCATAAGGGCTGTCCTGGTTCGGGAAGTCCTGGATGACGAGCTTGCCGGAGGCGTCCTTGCACAGCCAGGCCCAGCCGCTGCCGAAACGGGCCGCGGCGGCGGCGGCAAACTTGCCTTTGAATTCGTCGAACCCGCCCCACGCGGACTTGATCGCATCGGCAAGCGGACCTTTCGGCTGACCGCCGCCGCCGGGCTTCATGTTTTTCCAGAAGATGGAGTGGTTGCTGTGCCCGCCGCCGTGGTTGTTGACCGCTCCGCGGATATCCTCTGGAATCGAGGCAAGCCCCTTGAGCAGGTCTTCCAGCGGCTTCTTGTGCAGGTCGGGATGCTTGTCCAGCGCCTCGTTGAGCTTGGCGACGTACGTGGCGTGGTGCTTGCCGTGATGGATGCGCATCGTCTGCTCGTCGATGTGCGGCTCGAGCGCGTTGAACTCATACGGCAACGGCGGCAATTCATGCGCCATGGGTGATTCTCCTTCTCCTGTTGCTGCGTCCGAACAAAAACAGGGGCGACTCCGGTCGCATGACGGTACGCCGCGCCTGGCGCGGCGTCAATCGGATCGCAATTGTCGCAAGGGTGACCGGGTGGCGCGGGTCCGCAACCGTGACGGGGCGGCACGGGCCCGCGGCAGCGGACCCGTGGGTCGCCCGCTGCGGCGCATGACTCCCATGTCGCCACGGCCTGGCGAATACGCCAGACCGCGCTACCCGACCGAGTTCGGCCTCACTCTGCTACGGCTTTCGTGGGTGACGCAGCCTCATGCGGCAGTCGGTGATCTCCTGGAACGGCGCGTCGCCGCGAGGGATGGGCAGTCGCAGCGCCGCCCAGTCGTTGGAGTCGCGCAGCGTCGTGCAGACGCGGTCGTCGCACACGCCGTTGTCGGTGCCGCATTCGGCGGAGAGGCGGGCGATGCAGTTGATGTTCCGCTGCAGGTTGCGCTTGATGCGTCCGTCGCCGTTCCAGTCCACGGGCGTGTTGCCGCAGACGCCGACGTTTTCATCCAACTCCGCTTCCGGCAGGTCAGCCAGCGACCCGTCAGAGTAATTCACTCCGCCGTCGCCCACGGCGTCGCAGTTCGTGTCCGTGCCGGGGAACGTGTAGCGGTAATTCATCACCGAGTTGTAGTTGGGCTTGTAGGTCTTGTCCTCGAAGCCGCCGTGGCGAAGGAAGAGGTTGTGACCCAGCTCGTGCATGCACACGGTCGCCACGCGCAGCGCGTTGCCGTACCACACGTCGGACGCCACGATGAAGTCGTCGCCGGGAAGCTCCGCGATGCCGGAGTTTCCGCCGCTGTTGAAAGCGTGGCAGAAGATCGTGTAGTGAAAAAGGTCCTCACGCAGCGGATCGAAATGGGCGGCCTTGTACACGTTGAACTCGTCGTCAAAGCCGATCATGCCGTCGTTGCCGAGGAAATTGCCGCCCGTGAACACGCCGCCCTGTCCGTGATCCACGTGGAGGCGGATACCCTGCGGCAACCCGTAGGGGTTCACCACCGGCGAGGCCGCGAAGGCATCGATCAGCATCTGCACGGATTCGACCGGCGGTTCATGGGTATGGCTTCCGCCGGTGGCGTCGCCCGCCCAGTCGATCTCCAGAAAGATGTCTTTGAGCACCGGGTGTGAGCCGAGGGCCGGCAGGTTCAGTCCGGCGAGCGTGCCGAGGATTTCGTCGCCGTCCTTCAGACCGTCGCCGTCGGTGTCCGGATTATTCGGGTCCGTGCCGGTGTGCGTGATGCCGCTGTAATCTCCGTCGTGGCTCTCCCAGACATCCCAGAGCCGGTCTCCGTCCGTATCGAGAATGAAGAGCTTGTCGCCATGGCCGGCGCCGCCGGCGTCTCCGCGCGGGTTGTCCGGCCGGATCGGGGCGGTCGAAGTCACGCGGAGCGGATCGCCGGCCTCTCCCTCATGGGACTCGCCCAGCCAGCCGTGCCGGTCGTGTCCGCTGTAATCGAAAACCGCCTGTTCGCCGGAACTTTCATCTAGGCGCCAGTATCCGGCCAGTCCCTCCCCGCGAAACGGAGCCTGCCGGTCGAACTGCTCGAGCATGTCCGCGTCGGACAGCGCGAGGCTCCACAAGCGGACTTCGTCAAGCGTGCCGTTGTAGAATGCACCCATCTCGCCGCCGTCGCCGACCAGCCCCGCGCCGAACAGCACCGGCTCCGTCGAGTCCAGATCGGCGCTGACGGAGGTCGCTTTCGCGCTCACGCGGCGACCGTTGACATACAGCCGAAGCTCGCCCGCGCCGCCGTCGAGCACCACGCCGACATGCGTCCACTTCTCGGGTGTCACGGTCTTGGCATGGACGCTGATCGCGTCCGCGCCGTTGGAGCCGGCCACGCGCCCCACGAGCTGCCCGTCCCAGAACTCGAGGGTGTATTCTCGCCCACCGTCCGCCGCGTCCGACCATTTCGAGACGAGGCGTTGGCGCGGTTCTACGTCGGGCGTCGAGCACCAGCACTCGACGGTGAAGCTCGATCCCGCCGGCGCGGCGCCGATGTCCGGCACCACCGCCCGTGCGGTCCGACCGTCGAACGACAACGCATGCCCGGCGCGAAACTCCTCCCGCACCGCCGCGCCTGCGGACCCGCCCGCCCACGCCGCCCATACCGCGATTATCAAAACCCGGTTCATGTTCCTTCTCCCAAGCTGCGCGGGTGCGGGCGCGCACCCGCCAAACCGACGTCCTCGTCCTGACGCACCGGTGACCTTCTGGGGTGGGTTCGCTCTGATTCTATCCGATCCGGGGTGGCTGGAACAGGGGCCAGAGCCGCCTATCGGTCGAACGGCTGCGATCGGATTCCGGGGCATTAGTCCCGGCACGCCGCCCTGCCGGGAGGCGAATCGCATCATTCCCGCTCTGGCGGGAATCCAGTTCCGTCACTCCCGCGCAGGCGGGAATCCAGCGCATGGACGGGCAAACCTGAATGGCAGTTTGTTGAAGAAGAACCGGGTGGCACGGTCTGGCGTAATCGCCAGGCCGTGGCGAGCAGGGCAAGAGCATGGTCAACGCAGTACCGTAGACCATGCTACCCCGGCGTAGACCATGCCACCCTGCAACTGCCAAGGCAACGCCGCACGAGCCTGCGCGCCGCCCGAGGCTGTTCCGACCAGTCCTGCAGCAGGCTCGATCACGACGGCGCCCAACGCGGCTTGCGCTTCTCGATGAACGCCTTCATGCCCGGATGACCGTCCGCCCCGTCCAGGAAGCAATCGGCAAACGCCGACAGGTCGTCGCCGTCGCGCAGGGCGCGCTTGGCCGCGGCGATGGCGTGGGGGCCGGCGTTGAAGAAGCTCCTGGCAACCGCCTCGACTCGGTGCGCGAGGTCCTCCGTCGAGTTCACGGCTTCGTCGATCAGCCCCATCGCGACGGCGTCCTCGGCCTTGATCGCCTCGCCGGAGAAGATCAGCCGCTTCGCGTGCGCGGGTCCGACCAGCTCGGTCAGGCGGCGCACGCCCTTCCAGCCGGGGATCAGCCCCAGCGTGGTTTCCGTCAGCCCGACTTTGGCCGTGCGCACGGCATATCGGAAGTCGCACGCCAGCGCCAGCTCCAGCCCGCCGCCCAGCGCCGCGCCGTTCAGTGCCGCGATCGTGACACACGGTAGCGCGGCCACGGCATCCAGCGCATCGCTGCCGTGCTGGCCAAACCGCCGCGCGCCTTCCACGTCGCACGCGCTCATCTCCTTGATGTCCGCCCCTGCGAAAAACACCTTGCCCTCCCCGGTCAAGACGCACACCCGGACCGCGTCCGAAACGCCGCCCGGCTGCGCACACCGCCGCGCCACCTCTCCCACGGCCGCGTCCAGCTTGTTGAGCACCGCGCTGGAGAAGATGTTCAACCCGCCGTCGGTGGAAAACGTCAAGTGCACCACCGGACCCTCACGCGATACGCTGACTTTGGTTTCGCTCATGATTTCAGGCTCCTCCTCAAATGATCGCAACCGGCGCTTTCTCGAAGCGCCGGATGAATGCAGAGAGCCTACACCCCCGTCGAAGCGCAGGGAATTGAAGCGATGAAGCGGGTGGGCGGCATGGCCTGGCGCACTCGCCTGGCCATGTTTCGGCAGGTCCCGTGGTCCCGCGACTTCGTCAAGCCGTGCCCATCGACCGTTCCTGTGCGCTCACCGCTCCAGCGCCGCTTCGATCGTGTACGTGCCCGAGCCTAGCTCATACAGCGCCGCCCCCGCGCCCGCTCGGAGAAACTTCGCGCCCGCCGCCTTCGCCAGCGGCTTGCCGTCCTCGGTGACGCTTGCGGGGTCCGACGTGGGCACGTGAACCTCGGCGGTCGTGTTCGGCGGTACCTCAACGGAAAGCCGCAGCAGTTTCGCTTCGAGCTTCCAGCCGACCGCGACCCGGCCGTGCAGCGAGTCATACGAACCCTTCGCCCACGTGACGCCGCTGCCGGGCTGCGGGCGGATGAGGACGCGACGAAAACCGGGCGCGGCCGGGTGCGGGTTGATGCCCACGAGGGTCTTCATCATCCACTCGGCCACGGAGCCGATGGCGTAATGCGCGAAGGAATTCATGCCGGGGTCTTGAAACCCGCGACCTTCGACATGGCCGTCCCAGCGCTCCCAGATCGTCGTCGCGCCGTGGTCGATGGCATAGCCCCATGAGGGCATCTTGCGGTTGAGCACCAGCCGGTAGGCCTCGTCGTTGTAGCCCCGCCGCGTCAACTCCAGCATCAGCGGCACGGTGGAGTGGAAGCCGGTTGAGATCTGGCCGTCATACGGCTTGAATCGCTCGACCATGTACGACGCTGCCTTCGCCTGTAGCGCGTCCGGCAGCAGGTCAAAGTTCAGCGCGATGGCGTAGCCGGCTTGCGTGTCGCCCTCGATGCGTCCGTCGGGATTGACATATGCTTTGTTGAAGGCCTCCCGAATGCCGGCCGCAAGCTTGCCGAACTTCGCGGCGTCGCCCTGCTTGCCCAGTACGGCGGCCATCTGCGCGACGATCTGCGTGGACCGGAAGAAGAACAGCGTGGCGAAAACGTCCTTGGGGACCTCAGCGCCCTTGGCGGGCCAGCCTTCGAGCTTGAGCGTGTCGGCATTGAGCCAGTCGCCGTAGTCGTTGTGCCGCGCGTTCTTCCAGAGCAGGTCGGGGTTTTTCGACTGGATCCACTCCACCCAGCGCACGGCCGCGGGGTATTGCTCCTCCAGGATGCGCCGGTCGCCGTAGAACTCGTAGGCGGTCCACGGCACGAACACGCCCGCGTCGCCCCACGCCGGCACACCCGACATGCGCACGTTCGAGTCGTAGGGGTTCGGCGAGAAATCCGCGAAGCGCCCGTCGTCGGCCTGCGCGTCGCGCGTGTCGCGCAGCCACTTGGTGTAAAACGCGGCCATGTCCATGTTGAAGCATGCGCTGGGCGCGAAGGCGAGAATGTCGCCCATCCAGCCGCAGCGTTCATCGCGCTGCGGGCAATCGGTCGGCGTGCTGTGCATGTTGGCGCGCTGCGTCCAGAGGACGTTCTGCCAGAGTTTGTTCAGCATGGGATCGGAGCATTCGAAGCTTCCGACCTCGCGCGCGGCGGAGTGCAGCACCCGCCCCGTAATGGCTTCCAGCGCCGGCTTGGCGGCAAGCCCCGTGACTTCGACGTAGCGGAAGCCGTGGTAGGTGAAGTGCGGCTCGAAGACTTCCTCGCCGCCGCCTTTCAGAATGAAGCGGTCCGTCTGCGCCGCGCCGCGCAGGTTGGCCGTGTAAATCGTGCCGTCGGGGTTGAGCACTTCGGCATGACGCAGCGTGACGGTCGTTGCCGCATCCCCGCTGACGCGCAAGCGGCACCAGCCGACCATGTTCTGTCCGAGGTCGTACACGAACACGCCGGGCTGGGGTTCGCTTACGGCAACGGGCTTGATTTCGCGCGTCACGCGGATGGGCTCGTTCGGCTGCGCGACGAGCGCCGCCGTGGGGGCTTCGACAACGGCCACCGGCTTCCAACCCTTGTCGTCGAAGCCGGGCTTGTCCCACCCCGCGATCTCCTTGCGGGCGTCGTACGTCTCGCCGTCGAGCAGGTCGCCGGTGCGGATAGGCCCGTCCAGCGTGCTGCGCCATTGACCGTCGGAGTCCACGCTCTCGGTGCTCCCGTCAGCGTACTCGATCACCAGCTTGCAGAGCAGCCGCGGCAGCCGACCGTAGATCGCGCGCGGCGGTCCGCCCGGAACCACGCCCGCCAGCCCGATCTCCCCGGCGTACCAGCCGTCGCCCAGGATCGCGCCGACGGCGTTTTCGCCCGGCTGAACGAGCGGCGTGACGTCGTACGACTGCACCTGCACGCGGCGGTGATAATCCGTCCATTCCGGGGCGAGCAAATGATCGCCGACGCGCCGCCCGTTGAGCCGCAGTTCGTACAAACCCAGCGCGGTGACGTGTGCCGTCGCGCGGCGAATGTCCTTGGGCGACGCTGCCTTGCTCGCAAACGTCCGGCGAAGCATCGGCGCCGGCAGCGGGTCGTAGCCGCGCCGCGCGTGCGAGGTGAGATCGCCATCGGTCAGGTTCTTCATCGACCAGTCGTGGTGCTCGATGCTGTCCTTGGCGGTGACGGGCTTTCCGGTGGAAACCGCCTCGCCGCCGTGCAGCACCTGCATCTCCGCCAGCGCGGCCGCGAAGTGCCCGGGATCGCGCTCGCGCAGCTCCGAGATGAGGAGGCGCACGTACCGCGCGTGCCCGGCGGGGAAACGGAATGTCTGCGGCGTTTCGCCGGGCGGCGGCTGCGGCTCTCCCGTCCGATCGACCACGGGCTTGGCGTCGCTGCCGTCCTCCTTGTCGCCCGCCAGCACGCGGAAGCGCACGGGGAACATCAGCCCCGGCGCGTCGGATGACCAGTCGTAGGGACGCGCGGGGTGCAGGGTGACGCCGTCGATCACCGTCGGCGCGCCGAGGTCGATCTGCACCCACTTGACCTCGGTGGGGGAGGAGGTCAGCTCCGTGTGGTAACCGTTATGCGCGGCCGAGATGGGCGGCGCCGGCGTCGCGTCGCCGATCCACTTCGCCGATCCCCAGTCGCCGGCTTCGAGCAGCCCCATGCTCCAGCGCGCCGCCTCGCTCCAGGCGGAAGGACGGCCCGCGCCGTCCCAGACCCGCACCTTCCAGAAGACAGGCTGACGAGAAACGAGCGGCCTGCCGGCGTACTCCACATGGACCGTCTGGGCGGACGCGACCTGCCCGCTGTCCCACAGATCGCCCATGTCCTTGCTCAGCAGATCCAGGCTGGATGCAGCGAGAATCTGATAGGCGGACTGCTTCAGCCCGCGCGCGTCCGGATCCCCCGACGCCGGAAGCCAGCTCAACCGCGGCAGCCGCACGTCGATTCCCGTTGGATTCTCAAGGTACTCGCAGCGAAGCAGGCCGGGTCGCACACCGGCGTCCTGCCGCGCGACGGCTGGGCCTGCCAGCCCGCCGCAGACACAAAGAACGAGCAGAAAGCGTGTTGCCTGTTGAAACGACTTCATTGGAGACCCCCCAACCTGTTGCGTTCGCGCAGCCGCAAACGACCCGCGCATGGCGCGTTCTGCCGCAAGCCGCTCGACGCAGCGCGGCGCGGCCCCGCACCGTGTGCGATTATGCGCCGGACGTGGAACCCTCGCCACGCGCCGCATTTTGGATCAGGCGGCCGGCGAGGCGGTTTCAGGGGGCCGACCTGTCGGTTAAGCTTGAGGCGGTTGCGCGGGGCGGCGGCGGAGGCTGGTGCACCGACCCGCAGCGCGCTCCGCATGCGCCGGTAGCTCAGGTGGACAGAGCATCGGATTTCTAATCCGACGGTCGGGGGTTCGAGTCCCTCCCGGCGTGGTGCGAGGCAAGCTGGAACCCGGCGCTGCGTCCTCACGATTTCCGGGGCGATGCTCCGCACGGCGCATCGAGGAAGCGACGAGCATTCCGAGCGGATCCTCCATCCAAGAGAAACGGACCTGCGAAAGGATCACCTTCGCAGGTCCGTGGAACACACTACAAAGCTCACGCGATGTCTGTCGCGCCCTCACCGGTGCGCCGTGAGGCGAATCGACCCGCGCGTGACGTCCTATGAGCTACGGTTTGGGCTTCGGCTCGCCGCCGGCGGGCTTTTCCGGCGCAGGCTTGGTTGGATCGGCCGCGGGCTTCTCGGCGCCGCCGGCGGGCTTATCGCCTGCGGCCTTGTCCAGCGCCGCGTTCTCCTTCTGCAAATCCTTGATCTCCTGCGGAAGGTCAAACACCTTGGGATCGACGGTGTCGTATTCGACGGACGCAATCGTGATGGCCTGCTCCATGCCCATCGCCTTCATTACCATCTTGCAGGGCGTCTTGACGCCGCCGAATTCCTTGTACTCGACGAAGACCATTGTCGCTTCCATCGAGCCGCCCATGCCCGGACGCTGCGATATCTGGCCGGCCTGCAGGCCCGTCTCCGCGTCGTAATACTCGAACGACTCCTCCGCTTTCTCGCCTTCCCCTTCGACCAGCCGCAGCTTGTAGCACTTGCGCCCTTCGAAATCCGCCAGGTCCACCGTGTCAACAGACTTGTACTTCTTCAGGTCGCGGACCTCGTCGTGGAACTCGGCCTGCTTCTTGAGCGCCTCGGCCTGCTCGCCTTCCATGATCGACGGGCCCATCATGGACAGGCTCCACGCGACGGTTCCGTCAAAGCCCGCGGTCATCTCGCCCATCTGCCCCCATGACCACGCGCTGGAACATCTTGTTCGGCGCCGCGCCGTAGATTTCCATCTGCATGTCCCCACCCATCTGCGGCATGGAGACCGTCCCCTTCACGGTCTTCGACGTGTGCTTGAGAACCGCTTCCTTGCCGCCAATGGCCTTGAGGTGCTTCTCGATGATGTCCTTGCCGGCGGGGAGGTCCTTCCTCGGTTCAATGCTGGGTTTGGCGGGCGGTTGGGTCGGGGCCGGTTCAGCGGGCTTCGCACCAGGGTCAGCCGGCTTCGCAGGCGGAGCGGCTGGCGGCTGCGTCTCGCCGGGCTTTTTATCCTGAGCTGCGGCCATGCCGACCAAGCCGGCGCTGAGCAGCAGTCCCAACATCAACGTCTGGCACCCTCGCCAGCAGCTATTCAAGCCGTTCATATTCACTATCCCTTTATTCTGACAAGCACGGCTGATTAGCCTCAACACGAGGTGACAGCGCGGCCGGATTTCGCCAACCCAAAAAGCGCCGCAGTTTAGCCCCCGGTGGTGCGGTTGCACAGAGGGCGGCGTGAAATCTTGTCTCCCTCATGATGAAACTTGGCAGGGTCTTGCGGGCCGTCGCGGAAGGCGGAGTGGCTGCGCTGGCCGCCAGCGCGACGCCCGGAAGGACGGGCTTGCCGTTGAGAGGATTCGGGTTATACTGCGCGGCTCGCGTATAAGTGGAAGGTTAAGGGCTGGGCGACGACGGAAAGGGCAACCATGCCTCGCGTATGCAGATTCACGGGCAAGAAGACCGGCGTGGGCAATCAGATCGCCCGGCGCGGCAAGGCCAAGTACCTCGGCGGCGTGGGTAAGAAGACCACCGGCATCACCAAGCGGAAGTTCAAGCCGAATATCCAGACGGTCCGCGCGGTGGTGGAGGGACGAGTTTGCCGCATCCGTGTCTCGGCCAAGGCGTTGCGCATGGGGCTGGTGACCAAGCCGCAGAAGCGCCAGTGGAAGGGCGAGGAAGAGCACGCGGCCTGACGTTGCCGGCCGCGGCGGATGCTGATTCGCCGCCGAAGCCCTCGGCGTTGCGGAATCGGTGGCTGCCATCCACCGCTGTCCCTTTCATTGACGCGGCTGAGGGGCGAGTACTCCGTCGCCGGTTTCCTCGCCGCGGCATCCCTCTTGAATTGCAGTCTTGGACGACGGACGCGGGCTGAGGTCTGCCTCGCAAGGGTTGGAACCTGCGGCGGGCGCACGGGCCGGCGACAGCGCCGCTCCACGGGACGAGTTGAAACACCATGCCGCTTCCCGTTGTCGCCATCGTGGGCCGTCCGAACGTGGGCAAAAGCTCGCTGTTCAACGCGCTGGCGGGGGAGCGCATCAGCATCGTCGATCCCACGCCGGGCGTGACGCGCGATCGCGTCAGCACGATCGTCGAGCAGGACGATCGCTACTTCGAGCTGGTGGACACCGGCGGGTTCGGCATCGTGGATCGCGACGATCTCGGCGAACACGTCGAGCGCCAGATCCGCTTCGCCATCGACCGCGCAAGCCTGATTCTCTTTGTCGTGGACGTGCGCGACGGACTGACCGCGCTCGACCGCGAAACCTCGCGGCTCCTCCAGCGGCATCACGAGCGTACGCGCCTCATCGCCAACAAGGTGGACGACCCACGCCTCGAGCCGCAGGCCGCGGAGTTTATCCGCCTCGGCTTCGGCGAGCCGCTGTGCGTCAGCGCCGCGCATGGCGCGGGCCAGTCGGAGCTGAAGGAAGCCATCCGCGAGGCCCTTTCGGCGCTGCCGGGAGAGGCGCCGGGCGATCCGGTCATGAAGATCGCCCTCGTGGGACGGCGCAACGTGGGCAAGAGCACGTTCATCAACGCGCTCGCGCGGGAGGAGCGCGTCATCGTCAGCGAGATCCCCGGGACCACGCGCGACAGCATCGACGTGGCCATCGAGAAGGACGGGCGGCGGATCATCGTGATCGACACGGCCGGCGTGCGCAAGGTCGGAAAGATGATCGACGCGGTGGAGTATTACGGCTACGACCGCGCGGTGCGTTCGATCGGGCGGGCGGACGTGGTGCTGCTGCTGATCGACGCGACCTCGCCGGTGGGGCAGGTGGACAAGAAGCTGGCGCAGCTTATCGCGTCGGAGTTCAAGCCGGTCATTCTCGTGGTCAACAAGTGGGACCTGGCCGTGGACCGGACCAGCGCAGATGCCTTCGGCGAGTATCTCGGGAAAACGCTGCCTCACGTGAACTACGCCCCGATCGCGTTCACCACGGCGAAGGACTCGCGCAACGTGTTCTCGACGATCGACCTCGCCACGACGCTGATGAAGCAGTCGCGCCGGCGGGTCGCCACGGCAAGGCTTAACGAAGTGCTTCAAAGCGCCCTCGCGGAGCGCGCCCCCAAGGCCAAACACGGCACGCGGCTGCCGAAGCTGCTCTACGCCACGCAGGTGGCCGTCGCCCCGCCGACGATTGTGCTGTTCGTGGACCGCCCGGCGGCGGTGACGGCGTCGTATGAGCGGTTTCTCATCAACCGGCTGCGTGAGAACTTGCCATTCGACGAAGCGCCCATACGATTGTGGTTCAGGGCGAGGACGCGCCGGGTGCTGGAGCCGCTGAGCCGTTCCGCCCGTGAGTCACGGGAGCGTCGAATCGGCAAGGCGTCGAAACGTCGAAACGCCGAAACGCCGAAACGTCGAAAGAAAGCCGCCGGCGCTGGGAGTTAAAGGGGGGCGGAAACGCCGGAAGGTCGAACGGCATCACCTTCAGAAGCTGGCGACGGGCGACAGCCTCCATGCGACGTGACGCGACCGCGTTGAGAGCGTCATGGGTCGGCTCCGGATCGGAATTCATCGTCATGCCCATTGAAATCCACTGTCCAGCGTGCAGCAAGGGCATCCGCGCTCCGGACAACGCCGGAGGCAAGACCGGCAAGTGCCCGTACTGCGGCGCCACGGTTTACATCCCCATGCCCGCCGCGGAGCTGGACGAAATTCCGCTGGCGCCGGTCGATCCCAAGCTGGAGCGCGAGCGCGACAAGCTCCGCAAGGACTCCATCACCTACGCGGCCACCGTCGATCAGGACGCAGGAGGCAAGTACGATGTCACGCCGTCGGCAAGAGGCGGCAAGTCCTCCGGCGCAGCGGGGCGCGAACGCCCGGCGCCGGCGCGGGACGAGGAGCCGATCGACGTTCACGACCTCGTCGAGAAGTTCATCTTCGCCATGCGCGACAGCGAGCTCAACGAGGCCGACCGCATTGCCACGCGACTGAAGCGCCGCAAGGAACAGACGCACGAATACGTTCAGGGCCTGCTGCTGGATCAGATGGGTCTGAGCGTGAAGGGCGTGCCCCAGGCCGTGGTCAACGGATTCCTGAAGAACTTGCTCGAACGGCTGGGGTAGTCCGCGGCGGGTTGGCGGCAGGGGGTTGGAGGCGGCTCCTGCGACGCCGATGGACCTGCGTGCGCAGCGCCTTGACCGTCGCGCGGATCAGGATTCAGGCAGCTCGGGTTGGTGCGACGCCCCTTCGAACGGCGAACGCTCCCCAGCGGCGGGCTGGGCGCTCCTGCCGGTCGCCCCGAGGATCCCCAACGCCGCCATAAGCCCGACGACGCCGACGGGCCAGAACTCGCCGCCGAATCCGCGCAGCTTGACCGCGTCCACGGCCAGACCCAGCAGCGGCGCCAGCGTCATGGTCGCCAACCGCTGCGCCTGGCTTTCGATCGACAGCACCGTCGCGCCCTGCGTTTCGTCGGCGTGGCGGTCGAAGCGCGCGATCAGGATCGGCCGCCACACGTTCTGCAGCACGTGCAGCAGCAGGAACGCGAGGATCAGCGCGGGCATGAGGCGCATCCAGCCCGCGGCCACAATGCCTGCGTAAACTGCCGCCGCCCCGATCCACAGCCAGCGCGCCGCGCGATCCTCATGTCCGGCGCGATCCGCAAGCCGATGCGACTGCCGGCTGCCCACCGCCGTCAGCAGGTAGATGACGAAGTACACCGGGCCGATCAGCATCGCGCCTTTCTGCGTTTCTGAGAAGCGATCCACGGCGATCCAGTGCGCCGCCGCCGCCAGCGCCGACGCCTTGAGCACCGGCTGCAAGTAGTCCTTCGCCGCGTCGAACACCCCCTCGAAGCCCATCGACTCGAACACGAGCCTGCGCAGCGCCGGTCGCCGCACGGCCTCAGCGAGGGACCTCCACGTGTGCCGCGCGAGCGCCGCGAGCGAGACGTGGGCAAGCCGCTCTCCGTCCACTTCTTTCGGGTAGCCGAGAAAGTTGATGATGTTGAGAAAGTACGGGATCGTCGCCAGGTAGAAGACGTGCGTGTAGCTGTCGCTGAAGAAGACGAACAGCGCGGCGATCAGCACCGACGCCGCCGAGCCGATCTGGCTCCACGAACGCGTGAAGCCGTACACGCGCGTGCGCTCCTCCTGCCGCCCTTGAAGACGCAGCCATGTGAAGATCATGGCCTTGTGCGTGCCCGAGCGGAACGCCTCGCCGATGCCGAACAGGAACATGGCCGGGAAGAGCAGCCACATCCGCTGCGACGCGGCGAAGGTCAGAAAGCTGGCGATGTACGCGACGAACGAGAGGATCATCGACGCCCGCCGCCCGCACACGTCGGCGATGGCGCCCGTGGGCACTTCCAACAGGTTGATGGTCAGTTCGCGGAACGCAATCAACGACCCGATCGCTGCGTACGACAGACCCTTGTCCAGCAGCACCAGCACGAGAAACGGCTCGAAGTACCGCTGATTTTTGAGGAATCCGTAGAGGCTGAATCGAAAAAGCATGTGGTTGCTCAAGTCGGTCCGAGTGCGTTTCGACTTCCACTGGTTGCTCAAGACGGTCCGAGTGCGTTTCGACTTCCACAGCGGGCGACCTCGACACCCGGCATACGCGGCGCCGCGTAGACTCGGTGCCGAGTGGCACGAATCCCAGTGGCACGAGGCCGCGTCGCACGGGGCCGGGTGGCACGGTTTGGCGTACTCACCAGGCCGTGGAGGAAGCGGAGCGACGGCTCCCTCGCGCGCCGCAAGCGTCCGCTGCTCCGCGCCCGCTTGTCGGCCCTGCAGCGCCGCATGTCCTGCCCGCGACGGGGCCTCAAGCGGCCGCCCCCGCGCTGCTCACAGAACCGCGGCACACACCGACGGCTCATGCTCCAGCGACGCTAAACGGTCGAGTCGTCTCACCGACGCCTCCCATCATGGCCAACTGCCGGAGCCACCACGATTTTCCACAAACCGCGCCGATTTCGACCAGCGGTCCTGACATGTCTCCCGCGATGGAGTATATTACCAAGATTGCCGGAGAAGTCGGGTGCCTTCGGTTTGACCACCGACCACCGACCACCGACCACCGACCACCGTGTGGCGGGGCGCACGCAAGGAGTAGCTGTGCGATGAGTTCGGGGTGTGCATTCCATTCCGCAAGCGGGCGGCATGGCGCTCGAATCCCATCGTGCGCGGCGGCCTCAAGTCGGGGCTTCACTCCTTCTGCCGAACCGCTTTTCCGCGTTCGAGGCGCTCGATGGCTTCCATGCAGGAGAAAACATGCGTGTCACCGGCAAGCCCGCGCGCCTCCGCCACGCCTCGAAATGCGGAAAAACAAGAAAGCTGGCAGGGATAACGGACAGATCCCGCAGGGCGGCGCGAGCCTTTGCAAGCCCGTGCCGCTCCCGCGGAATCCTTAAGCACTTTGGATTTTAACTTGGAGATTTCTCATGACAAGCACGAAGTTCTTGATGCTTGCAGCTTGTGCACTCGTAACGGTGTCGCTGGGTTTCCTCGCATGGGCGGCGGCGGCGCCATCCTCGGCCTTGCCCATCGTGGTGGAGGCATCGGCGCCGGCGCCGGCGGCTGCCGCGGAGCCAAAGATGAGGGCGCTGTTCACCTGGGACGGCGCGCATACGGATGCCTGGCGCAACTCGGCCAACTGGACGTCCCCGGGTACGCTCGGGTACCCGGACGACGCCAATGATGACGCGCTCATCGACGTGTTCGACGCCGCCAATCCCTTCGACATCGGATTGTCGGCGGACACGACCATCGACGATCTGACGGTGACGGAGGACGATGCCACGCCGCTGCGCATCACCAACGGCAGCGCGGTCACGCTGACGTGTGACACCATCACCATCAGTTGCACGGACAGCACGGGCTTCGTCCGGCTCATCGCCCACGACCGGGTGAAGATCGAGACGAACTGAGCGGCGCCGTCGGCTTGCCGAAGCGTTCACGGCGGAGGCGCAGGGGCCGATGCTCACGTTGCGCTCCTGCCGTCGCCCGCCGGAATCTGTTGATTCCTGGGCTTGTTCCATCGAAAGGAGTTCGTGATGTCGGCCACGATGCGCCACGGGTTGTTCTGCGTTTCGGTATTTGCCGGCTGGATCTTTGGATTGCGGGCATCGGGGCAAATACCCGGCAAATTCGAGTTCCTGCGCATCGTCGATGACGACGCGTACTCCTCGAGGCAGGCCATCAACCGCAAGGGGCACGTCGTGTTCCCCAGCAGTCCGGGGCGCGTGGACGATCCCGGGGCGGAGATCTTTCTCTATCGTGACGGCGAGGTGATTCAGATCACGCATGACAATGTCGCTGACCGCATTCCCGACATCAATGATGACGGGACGATTGTGTGGTTCAGCGCCATCGGACCGGTCGGCGATTACGGTCCGACCTATGAGATCATGATGCGCCGTCCCGACGGGGAAGTCATCCAACTCACCGACAACGACGTCGATGACGAGGGGCCGAAGATCAATAACCGGGGGGAGGTTGTGTGGAATGCCTTCCTGAGGTTCGGGTGCAACGGAGGCGTGACCCGGAGGGACCTGTTCCTGTTCGACGGCGTGGAGACGCGCCGCCTGACGTTCGATGCCGACGATGGAGACGGCGGCATTTCCAATCAGGGAGCGCAGATCAACGACCTCGGGCAAATCGCATGGGCGCGGTACGACTTCTGCACGGACGGAGAATGGACCTCGCGGATCATGTTGTATGACGGGAACACGTTGTTCCCGATAAGCCCGGAAGGAACGCGAACGCCACAGGGGGCCGCGCTTAACAACCGCGGACAAGTGGTGTGGAGCTCGGTCGATGGGCACGGTCACCATGTGGAAATCTGGGACAACGGCGACGTGCGCGAGTTATGGCGGGATGGCGGCATACCCGCGATCAACGACCGCGGTTGGGTCGCCTTTGCGATAGACGACGACCACCAGAGGAGTGATTTATGGTTGTGGAGGAATGGGCGAGCCGTGCAACTGACCTTCAGCAACGACGAAGATGATCAGATACCGGATATGAACCGTTCTGGAGAGATTACGTGGACGTGCGGACGGCCTTTCTGGTCGGACGTATGTCTGCTCAGGCGCCGGGACCTCATATCGAATGGAGCGTTCCGTGCAATCTTTCCGGATCCCTGAGAGTGTCTTGGGGAATGCGAATGGGTTCGAAGTACACAATTCAGATGTCGGCGGAGCACCAGTTCCGCTACGTTTTTGAGGAGAAATACGATGAAAGCTGCGATCAGCATCATTCTGATTGCGATGGCCCTAGTGGGCTTTGGCTCACCTGCTCATGCTAGCGAATGCGTCTTTGAGGAGACGACGAACAATTTCTACGATAACCTGAATAACTGGAGTTGCTCGAAGGTTCCCGAATCCGGTGACACCGTGATTCTCGACGACTCGGACGACGAGTGCGTCGTTCGGGCGGCGGGGAGCGACCAGGCTTGTATTTCGTTCAGCCTCGTTCCGGGCGCGATTTTGACCATCGAGACCGGCCGCACGCTGACCATCACCGGCAACTGCGTGGTGGACGGCACCGTGAACATGCAGGGGACTTTGTCGCTCGGCTCCAGTCTCACCATCAGCGGCGACGGGACGATCATCCTTCAGCAGAAAACGGGAACCGGGGCGTACACGTCCAGGATCACCGGCAGCACGCTGACACTCTCGGACGACACGGGCGGAAGCGTGCTGACCGCCGTCGGCACGGGCGAGATCGAGAACGTCCTGGTCAACAACGCCCGCATTCTGGCCGGCCACGAGACCTCATATTGCGACGGCTCGCCCACGTGCGACTTCGACGGGATTTTCGAGCTTGAGGCGGCGGTGAGCGGCTCCGGGAAATTCGAAGCCGCCGACGGCGAGGAGCTGGAGCTGCAGAGCACGGTTGTCGGCTCGGCCGATTGGGAGATCGGCGACAACAGCGCCAACCAGATCACCCTGCTGGGGATCGCGTGTCTGAATGGCGACTTCCTGATCTTGAATGGAAGGCTCGAAATCCAGGAAGACTTCTGCACCTGCGGCGACTTGGATCTCGGTGACACCGGCTCCAGCGACTCGGCCGAGGTGGCGGTGCTGGCCGGAATGACGGCTACATTCGGAGCCTGCCCGGGATGCGCATGCGGGGGATGATGCCTGTTGGGCGATCTAAGGCACGTTGAATGGTGATGGCCGGTGCGGCCCACGCGCACCGGCCGGTTTGCTTTCTCAAGCCCAGTCGCGGACGCGATGGCGGGATCCCCTTCAGGACGAAAGGCTCGACAGGTTAACGATTGTCTCAAGACCCCCTTGACACGCTGCCGAAGACATCGTATAGTTCCGGCCAGTCATGCGATACGGCTTTATCACAACCCAGCCGCAAACGATGGCGATGCGTCGCCCGAGCACGGGGTCGAACCTGTGCCGGGTTGAGCGGATCGGCTGATCCTCCTTTCTCCGCACTTTTTCCGACTCCTGATGCTCGGGCTTCCTGACGACCGCGACCGGTCCGCGCCCTTCGCGTGACCGCGCGGCCGGACTCCTGCACACCAACACAAGCGCCCGGCGCGCTGAACCCGCGCCGCGGCGACGAGGCTCGCTCCGCGCGCCGTTGAACCGTAGACGAACTGCGATTCGAACCCGGCTTTCGATTCCATCACGACTCTCAACAGGAACCCAGGCTCATGGCCATTACAAGCACAAAGCATCACGATACGCACGAACCCGCCCACCGCTACGGATTCGACACGCTCGCCATTCACGCCGGTCAGCCGAACGATCCGCTGACCGGCGCAGTGAACTTCCCGATCTACCAGACCTCCACCTACGGGCAGGAGGAGATCGGCGGCAAGCCGGACTTCTGCTATACGCGAACGGGACACCCCACCCGCGCCGCGCTGGAGGCCAACCTCGCCGCGCTCGAAGGGGCGCGCTTCGGACTGGCGTTTTCCAGCGGAATGGCCGCGATCAACAATGTCCTCAACCTGCTGCAGGCGGGTGATCATGTCATCGCCTGCCGGGATCTCTACGGCGGCGCGTACCGCATCTTCACCAAGCTGTACGCCAAGTTCGATGTGAGCTTCACGTTCGTGGACACGCGGGACCCGGGCAGCGTGCGGCGCGCCATTCGGGACAACACGCGCCTGCTCTGGCTGGAAACCCCATCGAACCCGCTGCTGACGCTGACGGACATCGAGGCCTGCACGAGCCTCGCCCGCCGCGCCGGCGTCTGGAGCGTGGTGGACAACACGTTTGCCACGCCCGTGCTTCAGCGCCCGCTGCGCCTCGGCGCGGACATCGTCGTGCATTCGACGACAAAGTACCTTAACGGCCACAGCGACGTACTCGGCGGCGCGGTCATTACCAGTGATGCCGAGCTGCACGAGAAGCTCAAGTTTTTCCAGAACTGCGTCGGAGCCGTGCCGGGTCCGCAGGATTGCTTCCTCACGCTGCGCGGGCTGAAGACCTTGAGCCTGCGCGTGCAGCGCCATTGCGACAACGCGCGCCGGATCGCCGCGTTTCTCGAAACACACCCGGCCATCAAGCGCGTGCACTACCCCGGCGCCGCCCATCACCCGCAGGCCGAGCTGGCGCGGCGGCAGCTCAGCGACTTCGGCGGGGTCATTTCCTTTGAGCTGGAGGACGACATCGAGCGGGTGAAGCGGTTCTCCCGCGGCTGCCGCCTGTGGACGCTGGCGGAGAGCCTCGGCGGCGTGAAGTCGCTCTTCTGCCATCCCGCGACGATGACCCATGCCTCGGTCGAGCCGGACGTACGCCGCGCCAACGGCATCACGGACGGGTTGATTCGGCTCTCCGTCGGTCTGGAAGACGCGAGCGACCTGATCCGCGACCTGGATGCGGCGCTCGATGCGGCACGGGATGCGACACGTGATGCAAGGTCAGCTCGGCATCGAGTGGAGGCGTAGATCATGTCGCAGCGTCGGATTCGAATTGGATTGCTCGGATGCGGCACCGTCGGCGGCGGCGTGGTGGAGTTGCTGCGGCGCAACGGCGAGGACATCGCGCGCCGCACGGGGATTCGGCTGGAAGTTGAGAAGGTGCTGGTGCGCGAACTCGATCGGCCGCGAGGGTTGGATCGCTCCCTGCTCACGGATCGCGCGGCCGAGGTGGTGCAGAACGGCGTGGACGTGGTGGTCGAGCTGCTGGGCGGGATCGAGCCGGCGCTGTCGCTGGTCAGCGATTCGCTGCAGCGCGGCAAGCCGGTGGTGACGGCCAACAAGCAGCTGCTCGCTCATCATCATCCGCGGTTGCGCGAACTGTCATCGCGGCACGTCGTTCCGCTGGCGTATGAAGCCAGCGCCTGCGCCGGGCTGCCGGTGATCCGCTCCCTTTCCTCGGCACTCGCCGGCGACCGCGTTCGTGCCTTCGAGGGTGTGGTCAACGGGACGAGCAACTACATCCTCAGCCGGTTGGAAGAGGGGCACTCGTTCGAGACCGCGCTGGAGACGGCGCGCCGGCGGGGCTTTGCCGAGGCCGACGCTTCCGCCGATATCGACGGCGACGACGCCGCGGAGAAGACGGCAATCCTGTGCGGCGAGGCGTTCGGTCGAACGGTCGCCGTTTCGGATCTGGAGGCAACCGGCATCCGCGGATGGACCCCGTCGGACGTGGAGTGCGTTCGACGGCTGGGCTACGCCGTCAAGCTGACGACGCAGGCCTGCCTGCTCCCCGACGGTCGTATCTCAGCGCGCGTCGGCCCCACGCTGGTTCCCCGCGGCAGCGCGCTGGCGCGCGTGGAGGACGAGCAGAACGCGCTCATCGTGTACGGCGAAGCCAGCGGCGCGCTGACGTTTACGGGCAAAGGCGCCGGCGCTGGACCGACCGCGGCCGCCGTCTTGTCGGACATTCTTGACGTTGCCGGCGGCGTGGCCAGACCCTGCGGCGGCTCGTGGGAACTGGCAGAACGAATCAGACCCGCGGACTCGTCATGGTTCGTTCGCGTGGTGGAACGTCCGGACGCGCACTCGCCGCATCAGTGGATCGACCGCCTCCATCGCGCGGGCATCGAAACACGGTGGATTCAGGTGCAACGCAACCCGGCAGGGCCGGGAGGGCGAGCGGTCTCTCTCCTGACGACTGCGTGTCTTGAGGAAAACCTGCGACCGGTCATCGAACGCGCAGCGGCGGAGGGATCGACCGTGCTCGCGCGCGTTGCAGGGAGAGAATCGGCGGCGTCTGCCCCTGGCAACCGCCAGTCTGCCGCTACGCTTGGCGGACCTCCGGCGACGCGGTAGCATGCTCAGTCGTGCCCGGGGCTTTGGCGCGAACCTGCAGGAGGTCTTTTCATGGCCTGTCTCGTAGTCATCGCCGGTCCGCAGGAAGGCAAGTACTTTCAGCTCACCAAGCGCACGCTGGTGGCCGGGCGCGACCCCGCGCGCGACATTCAGATCACCGACCCCAAGGTTTCCCGCCGCCATTTTCAGATCGCCTTCCATGAGGAGCGCTATCACCTCACGGAGATGAAGGCGCTCAACGGCGTGTTCATCAACGGCGAGCCGGCGCCGCAGAAGACGCTCGTGGATGGCGACCAGATTCAGGTCGGTGACACGGTCCTGGCCTTCTTCGAGGACGACAACCCCGACCGCACCGACGCCGTCAAGCAGTACAAGAAGGCCGACCGCGCGCTGCGCGAGAACAAGACGCTGATGGACTAGCCCCGCGCTTGACAGAACCCTTAGCCGACGCGATACCCGCCCAGAGGCGTTGTAAGGAATCCCGACTCTGCACCTGAAGCTCGACAACGCGACCCTCGATCGGACCCGGCGGCGGGCCGTCACGATCTGCATCATCACCACCACCGCCGTCGCGCTCGCCGAAATCCTCATCGGCGTCCTCTTCAACCTCATCAGCATCACCGCCGAGGGCCTGCACACCGCCGCCGACCTCTTCGACTCGCTGATCGCCTACTTCCTCGTCATGGTGGCCTCGCTTCCCGCGGACCGGAATCACCCCTACGGTCACGGCAAGTTCGACAGCCTCGGCGCGCTGATCGAAGGCAGTTTCGTCGTCGTCACCGGCGGATGGGCGTTGTTCAAGGGCGCGGCGATTCTGATCGGGTACGTGCAGCCGGAACCGCGCCCGGAACTGGTGACCGTGTTCGTCATGGTCGGGGCGAGCGTGCTGTACATCGCGGTCTCCGGATACGTGCTTCGTCTGGCGCGGCGGACAGACTCGCCGCTTGTCTATGCCGAAGCCATGCACCTTCGCACGCACGTGTACATCACGCTGGGACTGGCGGCGGGGCTGGGGCTTTCGCGCGTAGGGTTAGCGGCCGGCTGGAGCGGCGCGGACCACATCGACGCCTTGGTGGCCGTGGTGCTGGGCGCGTACCTGATCGGCATCGGCGTGAAGATCGTCCGCCCGGGTTTTCGTCAACTGATGGACACGGCCCTGCCGGAGGAGGATGTGGCGCGCATTGCGGCGCTGCTGGAGGAGTTCCGCGACGACTTCGTCGAAGTGCACGGCATCCGCACGCGCGGTGCCGGGACGGACCGCCACGTGGACATTCACCTCGTCGTGCAGGGCGACCGCAGCGTGCAATCCGCGCACGATCTCGCGCACCACATCGAGCGCCGCCTGCGCGACTCGATGCCCGGCGTGCGGCTGCTCGTCCACGTCGAGCCGGCGCTGGGCCGCGCCTGGCAGGACTACCTCGCCCGCAATCGCGTGGGCCGCGTCGTCATGGACGCCTCCACGCCGTTCGCAGCGGAAGCGGACCACCACGAGGACGCGTTGGCGCACAGCGGGTGACTTCTGCCGCAGCCTGTCCCCGTCTGAACGCCTGCAGCGGCGCGGCCGCCGCCTCCCCCCTCCCCCCGGGAGGGGGTCAGGGGGAGGGCTGCCGGCGACGGAGTGCAGCGTCACGACCCGGGGCGGAGGCCGTGGCGTGGGCTCTTCAAGAGTTCGCGGCGCGGGGGCAGGGGTACATGCTGCTTGTCCGTGGACTTGGCCTGCAGGCGTTACGTCTCACCGCCGGCCTGTCGCCTCCGCCTGCCTCCCAATCCCCTGCATCTGCCGGCGCTTGTACCACCACAGTCCGCCGATGATGGGCAGGCCCAGGGCGATCAGGGCGTTGTTGACCACGAGCGCCCAGAAGACCGAAGCATCGTTGAAGGTGTCGCCGCGCCGGCTCTGGCTATGGACGTCAACCTGCGCCGCGACTCCCGCTCCCTGCCCCTGCGCCATCGGCTCGCGCAGGCTCGCGCACCCCGCCGCGAAAGAAATCCACGCCGCCGCCAGCGACGCGATCAAACTCGCCCGCAGCGCCTGCTCCCGTCGCAGCGCCCGATCCCGTCGAGGCGCCCGATCGGGTCGAGGCGCCCGATCTGGTCGAGGCGCCCGATCCCGCCGAAGCGCCCGATCCCGCCGCAGTCCCCAGTCCGGTCGGATCGCCCCATCCGGCGGCAGCACCGAATTCATCCGCGGCGCGCGATCGGCTCGAAGCGCCCAACTTGTGGGTTGTGCCTGATGCGCCCGGAGACCCACCGTTCGCTGCATTGGATTTCGCATTGCCGAAAACTCCCAGTCGGATGCGGATGGGTATGCGCAGCCCCGCGCTTTGCTTGAGATACGCCTCCGCGTCTTCGCCGTCGTACTCGAACTCCGCCGTGTAGGCCGCGTCCGTGCGCTCCGCGAGATGGACGAGGTGCTCCGTCGTCTGCTTGAAGGCCTCGATCTGCTCGCCCAGCGACGCCTCGCTGAACGCCCGCGTGCACCCGCCGCCCAGACACCCGCCCAGTGACAAAGTAATGGCACTCACCACGCCCCAAAGGCCGTTTCGCAGGTCAAACATGCGACTGACTCCCGCAACCCGACAACCCGCCCGCGCCGCCGCCGGCGCGCCCGCGCGAGTCCGCGAAGGACAACGCCGTCGGCGCTCACGCTGGGAATGAGAAGTGTCGCGCGGGGCTGGACGCCTCGCGCCGGGGTGGACGCCTCGCGCGCGACTGGACGCCTCGCGCCGGTGAGGAAAGCTCACGCAGAGCCGCGGAGGCCGCAGAGGGTGGGGCCGCTCTCCGAGCGGCCACCGGTCCGGCGCCTTTCCGAGCCGGCGCCACATGAAGCAAGGACAGGCAAAGGTCACGGCTGCGCCCCCATTGTTGTCCGGCGCGCGCCCTGCGCCCGCTGCCCTGCTGGAAAAAGCGCCTAAAGAAAGGAGTCGCAGGATGCGTGCAGAATCTTCCCCAGTTGTTTACGATGAACATTCATGCAGCTCTCAACATCGGCGGACGCCTCACCGGCGACAATTTCCCTTGCTCAGCCCGATCCGCGAAAGGTCCGTCGCAGGGCCGTCTCCTACGGTTTTGTGGTCGCCCTCATGGTATTGGCCTGCTTCCACATGGCGATGACGGACATTCCATCCACAGGACCCGCCTTCCTGCCCGGGTTTATCTTTCGGGTGGCGTTGATCCTTCTCGCTGTCTGCGCGGTTGGCTTGTTGCTTGTGGTTTACCTCACCCAGCGGTATGAGACCGCGTACTGCCGCTTACGAGGAACCCGGCTGATCTTCGGCCGCTGGACGCCCTTCGAGATCGAAATCGACAACATCGAGGCGATCGAGATTCGCGGACAGATGGGAAGCGTGGTGAGCCTGGATACATCGCACGGGTTGGGAATCGTGCTGGAAGAACCCGTGACGTACCGAGGGTCCAGCGAATGCCGCTGGTCAACACGGCTCAGGCACCGTTTTCAACACTGCCACGTCTTCTTTCCAAACATCTCGGACAAGTCGCCACAAGAGCTTGCGGCCGCCATAGTTACTCATGCTTGGAGGATGGGCGCCGGTGTGCCGCCCGTGTACTCGCGCAATTACGCAGGCCGCAGGCGCCTCCTGAGTTCCGAATTCCTGCCCGAGCGCGAAGTTGCCCAATGGGCGGATGGGGAGGCACTCCCAGCGACGGACACGGTTCCTTGCCGCGGCTGCGGCTACGATCTGCGCGCTTCACTGGCGTCCAGCGCGTGCCCCGAGTGCGGCAGTCCGGTCGAGATGTCCATGCGGGAGGAGTCTCTCGCGTTCGCGGATCGACGGTGGCTCAAGTCCATGCGGGCGGGGGCGCTGCTCTTCAGCGTTGCCGCGGCATGGGCGGCGGGTGCAGCCTTTCTTCCGGCCCTGTTCGTGGCCGCCGCGCTCGACGGCGCGGTCAGCGGACGACAAATGATCCTGCTGACCTCGTGGAGTTGGGCGACGATCCTGCTCCCTGCGTGCTCGGCCGCCCACCTGCTCGGGCGGCGCGATCCGACCCTCTCGCTCCCGCCCCCCGGCCTGTGGTTTGAGCCGTGGATTCGGAGAATCGGGTGGGGCGTTTTCCTGGCGAGCGCCGCTGTGGTGAAGACGTTGTCGGCCCCGCTGCCGGGCATGGTCCTCTTGGGTTGGATGATTGCGCTGGTCGCGCTCGGCGGTTTCTGGCGTGTCCGCGCGTTGCTCCTGCAGTCCGGAAGCGACTTTTCCGCCGCCGTCTCGGTGGGGCTGCAGTTCATTCTTTGGATGGCGTGGATCATGATGGGCGCGGGCATGCTCTGCGTGGGCATCCTGGCGCTGATCGGCGTGGCGGTGAAACCGCCGGCCGCCGCCTCGCCTCGGACGGGCCCACCCGGCGCCATGGATCTCATCCATCTTGCGATCCCGCTCGCGACGCTGTGTATGAGCATCGCCGTTCTATCGTTGCGGGCGGCGGTGATGGCGCGGAGGGAACTGCGTTGGCGAAGCCAGGCCGAGTCGGTCGCTGCCAGACTGCCAAATAGTGAATCGGGCAGTCCACGCCTCTCCTCGTAGGCATCTTATTCGGCGCCGTGCGCCATCACTTCCCCGGCCGGACCAGCGCAGCTTCGATCGCCGTGGCCATCATGTCGCCGAACGTGTTGGGCGTTTCGATGCGTCCGGTCTTGCCCACGATTACGATGTGCGGGATGCCTTCGACTCCGTAGGCCTTCTTGATCCGCTCGCCCGGTTCTCCGCTGAGCAGCGCCTGAGGCCAATTCAGCTTGTGCTCGGTCACACCGCGCTGAAGATCCTCGATCGTCTTGTCAAGGCTCAGCCCGATCATCACGAAGTCCTCCCGCTTGCCGAAGCGCTCGTGGATTTCCGTGAGGAACGGCACCTGCCTCATGCACGGCCCGCACCACGTCGCCCAGAAGTCCAGCAGCACGACTTTGCCCTTCAGCTCCGCCAGGGACAGCGTCTTTCCGTCCAATGTGGTGATGGTGAAGTCGGGCGCAAGCTGACCGACCTGGATTTCCACCGGACGCTCCTGCGGCGGCAGCAGGGATATGTCGCCCAGATCGAACGGCTCCAAGTCATCCGAAGGCGGTATCTCATAAATGTGCTCGGGGTCGGCACGACCCAGCGTTCCGCGCAATTCGCCAGGTTTCCTCAGTTCACCCAATAGGTTGAAGTTGCCTGGCACCACGTTTCTGATCGTGAAACGGCCGTCAGCGGCAAGCTCCACTGCGTATTGCATCGGCTTGGCCAAATGCTCTCTCATCTGTGGCGACCTGTACCAGTCAGCGTAGTCTTTCGGGTCTCTCGAGCCATTCGCCGGCTTGAGGCTTTCCGGCTCTTCAGGAGACACGCGGTAGAGATTGAAATAGCACCACCACGGAGCGTGCTCCATGTTGGCTCCGAGCACTCGGCCGGTGACCGTCCGGCCGCCCTTGCCAATCTCGATACGGACTCGCTCGGCGGCGTCGAGCACGACCCGTGTGGACCAGATGTCCCGGAAGCCTTCGGGGCGGGAGCTTCTTTCCGAAAACCGCGCTTCCGACCACTGCAAGGCCGAGAGAAAGACCCAGCCCGCGTGGCTGCGAAGCTCGAATCGCCCCTCCTCGTCGCACTGCGTTTCGAAGGTGAAGTTCACCTGCGGCCCACCCGCCTCCGTCAGCGGCACCCAGGCGCGAATCATGCGGCCTGCGTCGGGCGTTGATCCGTTGAACACCTGTCCCTGGATCCACCCCCAAGGCTCCAACGTAAGGTCGCCAAGCGACGTGGATGGCGAGGTGACCACGACGGCGCCCGCGTCATGCGTAGCCACAACTACTACCAGGTCGTCCTCCTGTGGCAGCACAAACCCTCCAGTCGAGTCGGTCTTTGCTTCCAGGACCTTCGGGTCCCGCGGCAGATCCACCTGAACGGACAGATTTGTGAAACTGACTCCGTGGTTTTCGTCTCCTGCCCATCCGTACACAGGGGCGCCAACGGCGGGCGTGCCATCGGGGAGGAGGACGCGCCCCGTGTACCGGCCGAGGGGTTCCAGCGCAGCATCCCAATGAAGCGTTTCAGAGCCGATCCTGAGTACGGGAGACTCAGTGGGGCGAAAACCACTCGCGGTGATGCGCAGCCGGAAGCCGTCGCTCATCATGTTGCTGGGCATGTCAACGCGGTACGTCCCGTCGCTGAACGGAGGGGATGATGGCACACCTGCGCGCGACATCCATGCGACGTTTCCCTGCGGGCTTATCAGACCTACCTCCAAGTTGAAATTCGGCACAGGTTCGCCGTCGGACTTGCGCGTCACCGCCCCCTGCACGTAGGCCTTCTCCTTCAGCGTGACGCTGAGCGTGACGTCGCGCAGCGGACCATTGTTTTGATACGACTGATGCGGCTCCTTCATGACGCGAAGGTTGAGGCTTTCATCGGAGGGAAACAGGCATTCGAATTTCCCATCCGGTCCAGTGATTGCCTTCCAACTCCAACCAGCCAGTGCTCCCGCGCGATTGGCCGCCAAGTAAACGCTGGCGCCTTCAATGGGTCTTGAATCCGCGCCGACCACGATGCCGCGAATCGGATCAGTCGGTTGAAGTGCAAAGTCGACGTTGGCGGTTGGCTCAGGCTTGATCCAAGTCACCTGCGCGGCGTAGCCGTCCGCTTCCGCGATGACCCGCATTCCGTTGCCAAACGACACCCGCGGACGTGTGACTTCGAATCCGTACTTGCCATCGGCGTCACTCTTTGCAATCGCCAGCTCTGCGTTGTGACCTGATTCCCACTCACAGCGCACGCGAGAACCGGCTAGCGCGTTTCCGGCTTGATCCACCACGCGTCCGGACACTCGAAAGGGCGTGCGGGTATCCGGTTGAAGCTGGAAGGTGGCCTTACTCGACAGAAATTCGCTCATCGGAATCGACACCGACATGGACCTTAACGCAGGCGGCTTGCTGCCGTCCACGGTATTGAGCTGCACCGGCAAGTATGCCGGATGGTCGAGATTCAGCACCCACTTCGGCGTATTCTCGAGGGGCGAGACTGGGTTGCACGGCACCTCATACCAGCCTTCAGAATCCGACTTGGCCTTGAACGATTGCGAGATAAAGGGGACGCCATGCTCGCGGAAGTCTTCGCGCACGCTCAGCTCAACCTCCACATCCGCAATCGGCTTGCCCTCCGTGTCGATCACCCGCGCACGGATCGGCGTCGCGCGAGCCAGCCTGAGCGTGCACGCCTGCGGAACGCGTGGCTTTTCCTCCATGTGGCCGGCGAACCAGGCGGATTGTCCAATGAACCCGCTCTTGGCAGCACGGATGTAGAGGCTCCGTTGGATATCCGACGGGAGCGCCACGACGACGCGACCGTCCGCGCCGGTCGTTGCCGATTGTTCTTCCTTGGAGCCTCGCAGCGTGACCGTCGCGCCCTCGACCGGTTGATCCGCCGTCGAGTCCAGAACTGTGACAAGGATCCGCTCCGCCTGAAATTCAGCGGGCGAAATAACATCTTTCGATGCAGCGACCTTGGTCTCCGTGGATTGAGCTGCTTCTCCGCTCGGCACAGCCGTGCCATCGCCGTCGGTCCTGGCCGACGGACCGCTGCCTTCCCGCGCCATCGTGGAACTGCCGCCGAGCGCCCTCGCCGCCGTCGAATCCGATTGCCCCGCAGTCGGATCGAATTGCCTCGCCGTCGGATCGGATTGCTGCGCCGCCGGATCAGACTCCCGCCTTGCGAAACCCGGCAGGACCGCCAGCGCGGCGGCAGCCAGGATCGCCGCGCCCGTCAGCGACAATCGCGGCGAGCGGCGCAGCGTGCGGTCCATGATGCGTCGGATGCGCCCGCCCAGCGGATGCAGCCGGGGAGCCAAGCCCAGCACCGCGCCCGCCAGCGCCGTCGGATTCACCAGCTCACGCGCCACGTGCACAAGCGCCTGCCCGTATGAATCCGCGTCCGCCTCGCGCAGCGCCAGCACCATGTCGTCGCAGCATTCCTCGCGCACGCGCCGGATCGAACGGTTCAGCAGCCACAGCACCGGATTGAACCACCACGCGCCAGCCAGCAGCAGTTGCACCCAGTTCACCCACAGGTCGCCGCGCCGATGATGCGCCAGCTCGTGGGACAGGACGGCTTCCAGTTCCCGCGATTCAAGCCGCGCGAGCAAGGCCGTGGGAACCAGGACGCGACGCCGCCACAGACCCAGCGCCATCGGCGGAATCGCCCCGTCGTGCATGAGGAGCGCGGGCAGCCGTCGAATGCCCATCCGTTCGGCGATCGAGCGAAATCGCGCATGCAACGGATCACTCGAATCCACTCGCCGCGCGCCGGCGCACAGCCGACTTAACAAGCACAACTGCCTCGCCGCCCACGCCAGGAGCAGAAGCACGCCACCCGCGTGAATCCACGGCCCAATCGCCTGCATGACTGCAAACCCACCATAAGCGGGCGCGGTTTGAATTCCGTCGAACGCGCCGGTTTCCGTTGACGCGCGGAGCTCAACGGGGGCTTGGGCGGTGGAGGGCGAACCCTCCACCGGCCCAGGCACGGCGCGGTTTTGTCTTGGTTCGACCGCATTCTCGAACTCGCCGTCGTCCGCGGCCCACGATCGCGCGCCAGCGGCAGGCGATCGTGCACCCGCAGGCGGCTCCACGGTCTGGATGATCGATGCGAACGTCGCGGGCATCGCTCGCTCCGCCACGGGCAGAACGCCGGTCGGCAGCGCGGGCATCGGCGGCAGCGCGAACCGCACCAGCCCCAGCAGCAGAAGCCCGTATCTCAGCGGCGAAGGCCAGCGGCGTCCCAGTCGGGCGACCATGAGCAGCAGCAGCGCAATCAGGCTGCTCTCCAATGTGATCCGCAGGACCACGGACGTGTAGGCGGCCATCAACTCCGGTGACAGGTTCATGGCGAGACTCTCCAGTCGCAGGGTCATGGCGATCGTCTCATGCGACAGGGTCATGGCGGTTGGCTCCGGGTCTTGTCGCGGCAATCGTCGAGCATGGCCTGAATCCGCTCGATCTCCGCGGCCGTCGGCGGACGGCTTTCAAACAGGGAGGCGACCAGCGCGACGCCGTCGCCGCCGAAAAGGCGTTCGAGCAGATCGCGCAGCACGCGGCGGTGCATCGGTCTGGCCTTCCGCGTGGGAGCGTAGATGAACGCGCGGCTGCCCTTGGCCTTGACGCGGGAAACCCAGCCCTTGTCCATCAGCCGCTTCAGCAGCGTCACGACCGATCCATGCGCCATTGGGCGATACCGCGTCAGCGCCGTTCGCACTTGCCCCGCCGTGGCCTCGCCGCGCTGCATCACGCAGGCCAGCACCTCGCGCTCGGCGTCCGGCAACGATGAATCCACAGGTCGCATCATGGCGGAAAGTATAATAGACGCCCGTCTATATGCAAGCGAAAGAATAACAGGCGTCTGCCATCCGACCGGCCGGCGGAGGGCGTATGCCATTTCTCCGGAGCGGCTTTCCCCTCTCCGTCCTCCTCAGGTATCATGGTGATCGCGTCTTTCGGGTGGGTCCGCGCGGCGGGGAAGTCGCCCTTGCCCTGACTTTCCCGGCGGGACGGGGGGAGGCCGGCCGGCCGCATGACCCGCGATGAGTCGGCGGATCCCCTGAGAATACAGTGAGATGGGCACAGACCGCTTCCTGACGGGCGCGGCTCTGATAAGGGAATTTCTTTCAGGAGAACACACATGTCTGCAACCGCAACCGCCGTGAAACCGCCGAAAGTCCGCCAGACGCGCATCCTGATCAACAACGAGTGGTGCGACGCCGCCTCCGGCAAGACCTTTCCCACTATCAACCCCGCCACCGGCGACGTCATCGCCCAGGTGGCAGAGGCCGACAAGGAGGACGTCGATCGCGCCGTCAAGGCCGCGCGCACGGCGTTCGACTCCGGCAAGTGGCCTCGGACCATGCCAAGCCGGCGCGGCTGGCTGCTCAACAAGCTGGCGGACCTGATCGAAACGAACAAGGAAGAGCTGGCGGCGCTCGAAGCGCTCGATAACGGCAAGCCGTTCAAGGACGCGATCAATGCCGACCTGCCGCTGACCGTCGCCTGCTACCGCTACTACGCCGGCTGGGCCGACAAGCTCCACGGCAAGACCATCCCCATCAACGGCCCGTACTTCTGCTACACGCGGCATGAGCCGGTGGGCGTCGCCGGTCAGATCATTCCTTGGAACTTTCCGCTGCTGATGCAGGCGTGGAAGCTCGCGCCGGCGCTGGCGTGCGGATGCACGACGGTGCTCAAGGCCGCCGAGCAGACGCCGCTCTCCGCGCTGCGCGTCGGCGAACTGATCCTCGAAGCCGGCTTCCCGCCGGGCGTGGTCAACATTCTCCCGGGCTATGGCCCGACCGCCGGTCAGGCGCTCGCGCGGCACATGGGCGTGGACAAGGTCGCGTTCACCGGCTCGACGGAGGTCGGCCACCTCATCATGAAATACTCCGCGGAGAGCAACCTCAAGCGCGTCACGCTCGAGCTCGGCGGGAAAAGCCCGAACATCGTCTTCGCCGATGCGAACATGGACGAGGCCATCGAGGGGTCGCACTTCGCGCTGTTCTTCAACCAGGGCCAATGCTGCTGCGCCGGTTCGCGGTTGTACGTCGAGGAGAAGTGCTACGACGAGTTCGTCAGCAAGAGCGTGGACCGCGCGAAGCAGCGCAAGGTCGGCGATCCGTTCGACGCCTCCATCGAACAGGGGCCTCAGGTCGATCAGGACCAGTTCAACAAGGTCATGTCCTACATCGAGGCCGGCAAGAAGGACGGGGCGAAGCTGATGACCGGCGGCGGCCGCAGCGGCAGCAAGGGCTACTTCGTCGAGCCGACCGTCTTCGCCGACGTGCAGGACAACATGAGGATCGCCCAGGAGGAAATCTTTGGCCCGGTCATGAGCATCATCAAGTTCAAGGACACGGCCGACGTGATCAAACGCGCCAACGCCAACATGTACGGCCTGGCCGCGGCGGTTTGGACGAAGGATATCTCCAAAGCCCACGCCATCGCCAACGGCGTCCGCGCGGGGACGGTGTGGGTGAACTGCTACGACGTCTTCGACGCCGCCGCCCCGTTCGGCGGGTACAAGCAAAGCGGTCTGGGCCGCGAGCTGGGAGAGTATGGTTTGCAGAATTACACGGAGGTGAAGACGGTGACGGTGAAGTTATAGGGTGCCGGGTATCTGGCAAAGCCGCGATCATGAGGAAACGGTTCTTTTGGCGCCGCACCCGCCGGAAAGCGGCGCCAATCCGGGGATCAGAGATGCACACAGATGTACGCGGGATAAGGGTGCTCCGAACCGCTGCCGGTGCGTATAATCGGGCGGAAAGCGAGGTGCTCGATGATCCGGGCGAGGGATGACCAGATGGGACGGATTTCGGTTGAAGTGGAGATTTCCAACTATGCCGACGAAGTGTTGGCCAAGGCGGGACACCTTCCGCTTGCCAAGGTTCGGCGAGCAACCGTGATCGGCGTCGTCGACACAGGGGCGACGCGCCTTGTGCTGCCCAAGTCGGTGGTCGAAGAACTCGGTTTGCCGCCGGGTGGCGATGTCGGCGTGAAATACGCCGACGGGCGGAAGGCCACACGACCCGTCGCCGCCAGCGCGCACCTCAGCTATGCCGGCCGCGGCAGCGTCTTCGACGCCGTTATTGAGCCGAAACGCAAGGACGCCCTCATCGGCGCGATTGTGCTTGAAGCGTTGGACCTCATCGTGGATTGCACGCAACAGAAACTTGTCCCCCGCGATCCGGAGCGGCCGATTGCAGAGCTTGAATGATCGGGGCCACAGGCGCCAGCGCGGCCGCGCCCTTCGGCGCGTGCAAGCTAGGCGGTCTTGGCCGCGAGGTGGGAGAGTATGGGTTGCAGAATTACACGGAGGTCAAGACGGTGGCGGTGAAGTTGTGATTGCGAGGAGTTCTTTCAAGATGAAGGCTACCCATCAGGCTACCGCAGATGTGTTCTTGACCGCGCTCCGGGCGCTACGCAAGGTCGACCGCCGAGAGCGGCTTGCTCCTGTATGAGAAAAGGCATGAGCGCCCCCATTGACCAGAGCGGGTGAACCAACTCGGAGTTCTTTGAGAGAGGTCAAAGTGTCTCGTGTTTTGCCCAAAATGTCAAGTAGTCGTCCATGCCAGCACTGCCAAGTTGACCTCGGAGCAGGTTGCGGCTGCATTTGGCGTGTTTTCTGTTGGATTGGTTGTTGTATTGCCGCAGTTGGTGTGGATGGGTGCGTCCCCGCGGGGGTGGGGTTGTTGGCCGATGCTTGCTGCATTGGTTCTCCTCGCGTACGCAGTGACCTACTTCGTACCAGGAAAATGTCCTTATTGCCGATCGCATTTGGTGCGCACGGGTTCCAATTCATTGGATTCTGCTGGCGCTTCGGGTTGCGATGCATGTGAATCGTGCGGCCTTCATAATAGGTCGGAAGCCAAATTCTGCGCTCGTTGCGGCACGGAATTGCGACGAGAATCTTGGCCGTCTGCGGTGAAAGGTGACGCTCGTCATTTCTGCGAAGGCGGAAAATCAGCCGGTACCCCGCGAGGAGCCGCGAATCCAGCGGTTTTTCGGGGCGGACTGGACCCGCGCCTGCGCGGGGGTGACGGTTCCCAAGTCGGGCTGGGCGGTCCACCACCAGCTCGATGTCCGTAAGCGAGGTCCAGCACGGGCTGGTAGGACACCATCGCCGCCCTTCTCGGGTCCAACGAAGTCTCAGCACTTCCTCATTGACCCGCGCCCAGCGGTCCAGCCACTCATGCATAAAGTGCGTTGAGGCGGCGCTGCCGCTTCCGCGATAGGCAGGTCAGGCGCCTTCCCCTCAGTTCAGGTTCAGGATCCTCCCCGCGCGCCGCTGCGGGCGCCTTGCGGCTATCTGGTCTGGGGCGTTCGCGGCGGGGAAGAACGCTGGGTTTCGACTTTCGACCGCGTGTGCGGTCCCGAATTTTCGATCGCTCGTGCGGTCTTCGGCTTTCGATGGAGTTTACAGTCATGATGTATTTGCGGCGCGGGGCACTGGCATGGGGCTTGACTTTGGCGCTGGCCAGCCTGGCCGGCGCGGACGTGCGGACCTCCTGGGTTGCCACGTTCGATGGCGTTGAGCAGGGTGAGGACAGCTACTGGGACATCGCCTTTGACTCGCAGGGCAACGTCGTCGTCGGCGGCTGGACGATCACAGAGTCCACGTATTACGACTTCCTTATCGTCAAATACAGCCCCGCCGGCAAGGTCCTCTGGGCGCAGACTTGGGACGCTCCGGAGCACGGCGAGGATCTGCTGTACGCCTTGGTGGTGGACGCCGACGACAACATCCTCGTGCACGGCAACTCCCGCGGCGCTTCCACCGAGTATGATCTTGTGACGCAGAAATACGATTCCGACGGCGTGCTGCTCTGGTCGAATCGTTACGACGGTCCCGTCAGTGGGGAGGACGCCTCGTTCGGCAGCGACATGCTCCATGTCGATGCGGCGGGCAACGCCTACGTCGCGGGCTACACGGCCGTCGAGAACGGCGCCTACGACATGGTCGCCATCAAATATTCCCCAGCGGGCGATCAGCTCTGGCTGCGCCGTTCCGCCGGCGCGCCCGAATGTCCCCACGCGTTCGGCTATGCGGCGGCGCTGTCGGCCGACGGCCATTTCTACGTTGCGGGCGACGTTCGCGCCGCCAACTGCTACGCGGACATCGGCATGGTGGTGTACGACACGGACGGCAATGAGGAGTGGACCGCCAGCTACGACGGTCCGCTTGGCACTTATGACGGCGTGTATGCACTGAAGGTGGACGATGAGGGCAGCGCCTACGCCGCGGGCATCAGCGACACGACCGGCGGGTTTGAGACCGTCCTTGTCAAGTTCACGCAGGCGGGCGACGGCGACTGGGCGGTGCGCTACGGCGGTAACGAAGGATTTCACTACGCCTTCGCGGTCGCCGTGGACTCAAGTCACAACGCCTACCTGACCGGCGCCACCATGAACAGCGGCGGTCAGTACGACATCCTCACGCTCAAGGCCAGCGCCGGCGGCGCGATCGCCTGGGCCCAGAAGTACTATGTTTACAACTGGTGGGCCCAGGACTGGGGGTACGATATCGAAGTCGGAACGGATGGGGCCGTCTACGTGGCGGGCAATGCCTGGGATGGCTTCACCCGTGCCGACGAGGCCCTCACGCTGAAGTACGACTCCAATGGCGTCCTGCTGTTTGAGGAACGCTACAACGGTGCGGGCAGCGGGCAGGATGGGAATTACGTAGTCGAACTTGCCGACGATGGCAGCCTGTACTCCGCCGGCTACACGCTGAACGACCAGGGTTCCCTCGACGGATTGCTCATCAAGTACCTCCAGGCGCCCTGCACGGGTCAGGAGACGCTCGACAGCGCCGAGTGCAAGCAGAACAACGGCATCAACAAGCTGGTCGTCAAGCTCTCCGGCGGTCTCCCTGGGGATCCCTTCACCATCCAGCTTTCCTCCGGTGAAAGCAAAACGGGAACCGTCAAGGACAATGGTCACGGCAAGGGCAAATTCAAGGATCTTCCCGGCGGCGCAGGCACGGCGACGGCGACTTGGGGCTGCGGTGCCGAGGCAAGCCAAGGATACGACTGTCCGTGACGGAAACCGCGCCGTTGGCAGCCGCTGCTCGGAGTCGTAACCTGAGCAGCGAGGCGGGTCTGCCTGCAGCGCGACGGCCAGGGACATCGAGATGGGAAATGCGCAACCCTGCCTGCAAAGGCAGGGTTGCTGCATCTTCAGCGCCGGCCAAGCGGCCCGCCCGGTTCGCAGGAGCAGTGGTTGACTCCGGCTTCGGCCCATGAACGATATGCGGCGAATTCTTTCGCAAGGGAGGTCGTCGCGCACATGAATCGAGAACGCTGGTTCGACCGCACGTTCGTCTTCGACCTGCCGCCGGGTCGTTTCCCGTTTATCCTCGACCGGCTGCGCGGCATGCCCGCCCGCGCGGAGGAGAAGATGCGCGGCGTGGGGCGCGACCTGCACACGCGCCGGCTCAACGACACCTGGTCCATGCAGGAGAACCTCGGGCATCTGATCGACCTTGAAGCCTTGCACATGCGGCGGCTGGCGGAACTGGCGGCGCTTGCCGAGGCGGGCCGATCGGCGGGCGACTTGCCCTTGCTCGCGCCCGCGGACCTCGAGAACCGCGCGACGTGGCAGGCCAACCATAACGTGCGCTCGATCGAGGAAGTGCTGCGGGACCTGCGCCGCGGGCGGACCGCGTTCGTCGCGCGGCTTGAAGCATGGGATCCTGCCAAGCTTGAAGTCGCGGGGATTCACCCGCGGCTTGAGCAGCCGATGCGCGTCATTGACCTGGCGTACTTCGTGGCGGAGCATGACGACTATCACCTTGCCCGGGTGCAGGAGCTGCTGATCACGTTTGCCGGACGCCGGAGATAGCAAATGAGCCAGACGTTCGCCTGCGCCGCCATCGCCTTCGTGCTGACCGCTGCTTCATCACAAGCCGAAGGGCCATCGAATCCTGCACCCGCCGTGCGATCGACCTATCGAGCGGAGCTGGCGCCGGCGGTGGACGCCTTCGTGGAGAAGAACCTCGCCGCGTGGCTCGATGCCTACACCGATCTGCACGCCCACCCCGAGCTTTCGCTGCACGAGGTCGAAGCCGCGCGGAAGATGACTGAGCGTCTCAAGGCCGCGGGATACGAAACCACGGCCGGTGTCGGCGGAACGGGCGTGGTGGGGGTGCTCAAGAACGGCGAGGGTCCGACGATCCTCATCCGCGGCGACATGGACGCGCTGCCGATCGTCGAGGAGACCGGGCTTCCCTTCGCCAGCCAGACCAGGACGAAGAACGCGGAGGGGCTGGATGTCGGCGTCATGCACGCCTGCGGGCACGACGTGCATCAGACGGTGCTGTTCGCCACGGCGCAGGCGCTCTCGGCGCTGCGCGAGAAGTGGCGGGGAACCGTGCTGATCGTCGCGCAGCCCGCCGAGGAGATCGGGCGCGGCGCCAAGATGATGATCGACGACGGGCTGTTCGAGCGGTTCCCGAGGCCGAATGCGTGCATTGCGCTGCACGTCAACGGCAACTTCGCCGCCGGCACGACCGCGTACACGCCGGGCTGGGCGCTGGCCAACGTGGACTCCGTGGACATCACCATTCACGGGCGCGGCGGGCACGGCTCGCGCCCGCATGAGAGCGTCGATCCGATCGTCACCGCCGCGCAGGTCATCGTCTCGCTCCAGACGCTCGTCAGCCGCCGGCTCGATCCCACCGATCCCGGCGTCGTCACCGTCGGCTCCCTTCATGCGGGCACGAAGCACAACATCATTCCCAACGAGGCCCGGCTGCAGATTACGGTTCGTTCTTATACGGACGCCACGCGGGCGAAACTGCTGGACGGGATTCGTCAGATCGCCACGCAGACGTGCCGCGCGATGGGGTGTCCGGCGGACCCGGACATTCTGGTGCATGAAGAAGAGTTCACGCCGGCGATGTACAACGACCCGGCGCTCAGCGAGGCTGCGGCGGGCGTCCTTCGCAACGTGGTGGGCGAAGCGAGCGTGCAGCAGATCAAGGGTCAGATGGGCGGCGAGGATTTCGGGCGCTTTGCCAAACAGCTCGGCGTTCCGGGTTTCATGTTCTGGCTGGGCGTCGTGGAGAAAAGCCGTTTTGAAACCAGCCGCAAGCCGGATGGCGCGCCGCTGCCGTCGATCCACTCCAGCCGCTTCGCGCCCGATGCGCGACCCACCCTCGCGACCGGCGTGCGCTGCATGACTTCGCTGGCGCTGTCGCTGTTGGAAGCGAAGTAGAGCGCCACGCCTTCCGGCCTCTCGCGTGGGCACCGCCTATCCGCGCGACATCAGGGGGCCGGAGCGAAAGGGCCGGCTTCTGGATTCAGTCGCCACAGCGACCATTGCCGCCTTGATCCTTCCCCGACCCACACGATTCGAGGATCCACAGAGGTTCGATCGTGAATGCCCGTCAAGCTTGATCGCGGCGCCGGCAACAAGAGGTGGGTCACGTGAAATCTCGCGGCCGTGGCGAGAATGGTGTCCAAATCCTCGTTGGGGATCTGCACGGCAGGAATTCCTGTTGAAGCATGAACCGCCCACGGATCGCGCGCCATGATAACCGGCGCCGGCACGAGACCCTCCAAATCCGCCTTCGCCAGCCTTCCCGCCGCTCTGAAATCGTCTCCATCCCTCCCATGCTCCACAATCATCCGCGGAATGAAGAACATGCTGTTGGTGAATACAACACCTCTCCCGAGGCCAAAGAGAATGGTCAGTATCACCAGACCCACGAAAGCGCCACTTCTTCGCAGGAGCCGCCACAAAGCGTCCACAGCCAACACCACCAGAAAAGGCAACAACGCCATCGCGCTGCGGAGGAACGCGCCCTGCTCACTGGGAATCGTGGCAATCAAAGTGTAAAACAAATACAGGATCAACCCGAAAAGCAGCACGTGATGGACCGTGCGCAGCCGCATTCGAGCCTTGCGCCGAAAGCCCCATTCAGCCAAACTCATGACAACGAGCACGCATACCAGCTCCCCAAGCAACTCATGAAACACACGGATGTGCGAAAGTCCAACCCGGAGTTTCGACCACAAGATGTTCGCAATCCCCCAATCCAGAAAGCTCGACAAATGGATCGGGGTGCGGGACACATACAAGTCCTCATAGTCGGTCAGAAACGCCGTCCGGGCGGAACCTGATGGCAGAAGTTGTCCCGTGTACTGAAGGTTGGAGACCAGCCAGGGCAGCAGCACCATCGCATGAACCGCAGCAACGGCGCCACACACCCACGCGCGACGAGCGCGAGACCACGGCATCCGCAGCACGCACATGAGCACCACGATCAGAAACAGACACCCATCCTGTCGCGTAAGATGCCCAAGACCGCCGAAAAATGCGGCCGCGAGAATCCACCCCAGCGCTGCCGCACCCGATGGCGGGCGCGCATCCGCCTGTTCGCTCACGGGCGCATCGAGCGCTCTCGGGCAGGCGCTTTGCCTCGCCATCATGAGTGCGAGGAGACCCGCGCCGATCCAGCAGGCGTAGTAAATCGCCCCGTCCGTCACGAGCGAGTACATGAGCAGCGGCGGCAGCACGAGCACGATCGCCCCCGCGCAGAAGCCGACGGCCCACGAGTCGGATACCAGCCGCCCGGCGATAATCGACAGCCCCCCCAGCGCCAAGCCGCACATCATGGACGGGATCAATGCGACGAAGAGTGAATCCCCGCCGGCCCGAAGAAAAACGCTCATGATCCACGATGCCAGCGGCATCCAATAGTCGTGCGCATAGCAGGGCAGAGATTGCGGATCGTTGAGGAATTGCCCAACGACGTCCAGAACGGGACCTCGCCCCTGTGCCAGGTTCCTTGCAACAGTGAAATAGAACGAGTAGTCGGCGGGTCCGGGGTGCTTAGCCATCCGGGCGAGAAACAGCCGCAGAAGCGTGGTCGCCAGCAGGGTCGAGAGAAAGACCCACAAGGGCCATTTCGGTGACTGCGACGGCTCGCGCGGCTCATCTGCCACAAGAGGTCCCCTTTGATCCGGTCGCCTCCTCGTTCGTCGTGCGCCGGATAGGCGCGGCGCCCCCGGGCGCGCGCTTCTTAGACCGTGGCGAAAGTCCGCCGGAACGACTGTGCAGCATGTGAACCTTGCAATACTGCGGCGAATCACCGGCTGGAAAGCCGGTGCCCCATCTGGAAAGCCGGCGCCCCGACCGGCAATGACCTCCGCCACGGCCTGTTATGGGCAGGTGAACGTCATCGTCTGCGAGGCGCCGCAGCCCCATGTCGCGTCCACGCTTCCGCCGCCCGAGGCCATGGAGCGGAACTTCGACTTCGCCGCGCCGCGATCGTTCAACGAGCCGTTTTCGAACTGGCCGTTGGAAACGGAAATGGAGAACGAATCCCCCGGCGTTCCGCCCGCCAGCTTGACGGTCAGGACGTTTTCGCCGGTGACGTCGCGGCAGCGGGCTTTGGCGATGCGCTCCGTGCCGATGCAGCCGCCCGGCTTGGGATGTGCGAGCAGCCATTCGATCACCTGCCGGCTGAACGTGGCTGAGAGGTTGGGCGAGTGCTCGCCGCCCACGATGGTCCACAACTCGCCCGAGCCGCGCGGGTCGCAGTTGTCCAGATACTTGGTCACGAGCGACTCCGCCCCGGGAATGCCGCCGTCCAGATCGCGCGGCGGAAAATCGCTGTCCGGGGTCAGCGAGCAGCCGTCGAAGGACGCCCACTGCTCCACGCTTCCCACGGCGCCGGGATAGCAGTTGACGAAGCAGCCGCCGCCGTAGAACACCACCGCATCGTTGGTCCCGTGAATCTGCAGCACGTGGACCGGCGATGTCGGCGTGCAGTCTCCCCCGTCGAGGAACGTTGCGCCCGCCAGGCTGGCGATCGCCGCGATGACGTCCGAGTGGTCGCAAGCCATGCGGTACGACATGAACCCACCGTTGGAGTGCCCGATGAAATAAACCCGGCGCGGATCGATGTTGCATTGCCCCTTGATCGCGTTGACGAGATTGAGCAGGTACTGCGAGTCGTTCTCGTTGGAGCCGAAGAAGTTGCAGCACGCGTCCGTGGCGTTCCAGAAGCGGTTGCCGACGAAGTCGCGCGTGCCGTCCGGGTAGGCGTAGACGAAGCCGTACTCATCCGACAGCGGCGTGAAGCGCATGTACGCCTCCTGCGCCGCTCCGCTGCTGGTGTAGCCGTGAAGCAGAATCACGAGCGGAACGGGATGCGAGCCGTCGTACCCGGCCGGGACGTGCATGTTCACGCGACCACGTCCCAGGTCGATCGCGGCGCCGCACTGCGCCTGCACAAAGCTCTGCGACGCCGGACCCAGGAAACCCGCCACCGCCGCCCATGCCGCAATGCTCCGCCTCATCGCCGTTTCTCCTCACAAGCATTCGTGAACTTCGTCCCATCCCTGATCATCATCATACCGGGGGCGTGCCCCGTGCTCCAGATTGCGTCTTCGGGGGTGGCATGGTCTGCGGTCCTCCTTTGACCACGCTCTTACCCCATGCGCCAGGGTCAGGTGAGTCCGACAAACCGGGCCGCCCAGTGTCCCTTCAGCGAGATTCCATTCTGGAATGGAGCCTGGGCTCGTCCGGCTCCTGCAATCCTTCGACGGGAGCCTCGTTCCGCACAGCACCTGCGCTCGGTGACCCTCGGCGCAGCGCCGGCGTAACCGGGCTTTGCCAAGCGCGCAAGAGGAATGCCACCTCTCGCGGCGTGGCCACGGTTTCAAACGCGAACATCGGGTCCGCCGCGTAAACCTGCCACTTGGCCTTGCCGAGTTGATACAGCCCCAGCACGGCGTTCATGCGGTCGAGGTGATAGTCGGTCGTGGTCTCCTTGCGCGGGATGCGCAGGATCACCCCCTGCGGGAGCACCAGCCATTTCGCCGCCCACGCGCCGCCCGTCGCCGGCGAGAACAGTCGCATGAGCAGGAAGATGGTGCCCAGGAGCAGTCCCGGCGTGAATCGCCCCATCTGATACGCCCCGTACGCCACCCACGCGAACAGGGCTACAAAGATCAGCAGGCTCAACCGGCCTTCCTTCAGCGTCACATTGCGCCATACGCGGTGCAGCAGTTCCGGCGGACGGCGCGGCGGACGCGTGTCTTGCTCCCGGTCCGGTGTCGTGTCCGCCGCGGCGCAGGCCAGCGCCTCCTCCAGCTCGACGAATCCGCAGTCGGTCTCGTCCAGATGCCGCGGCTCGAAATCAACTTCGATCGGCTCGACGGGGCTCAGCGATCTTCCCAAACCCACGCGGAACACCTGCCGGCGATGTCCGTGCGCGCCGAGTTGACGCATCAGCTCGGCGAACGCGGACTTGCCGCTGAGCCAGGGTCGCGTCTTCTGCACGCGGCGCAACAGCGCCTCCGGCGGAAGCTCAAGGGCAGCCGGAAACATCCTTTTCACTTTGCGTCGCGCGCGCCAGCGCTGCAGGCCGGGGATCAGCCCCATGAGCATGCCGGTGAGCACCATGAGTCCCAGCGAGAGGAAGAGGCCGCCGGCCAGCGAGTTCGTGCGACGAACCAACGGGAACGCAAGGAGAATGACGATCACAAACAAGACGTAAAACAAGACCCAGGAGGCGATCACGCGCAGCGGGCTGGGCAGCTTGACGGCCAGATTCACGAGCATCGCGGGCTGGGGATCGGCGATGGCGCCGGGTCCATCTCCACTCCAGTTGACGTGGAAGCGCATGGGAGTCGAAGTGGATGGAGGCGGCGGCGCGAGGTCGCGCGATGCAGGCCCAGCGCCGGGCCGGGTCGTTTCGTTCTTCACGTTCCTTCTCCTCGTTGCGGGTTCCGACTGCGGATACACGCGTCCCACACCGCGAAGAACTCCGGAAGCGTCTTGGCGCAGCAGCCGGGATCGGAGATGACCACACCCTCGACGCCCAGTCCGGCGAGCGCGAAGCTCATGGCCATGCGGTGGTCGTCGTATGTCTCGATCGTTGCGGGACGGATGGGCGCGGGAGGAAGGATGGTCAGCCCGTCTTCCCGCTCCTCGACGTGCGCGCCGAGCTTGCGCAGTTCGCGCTCCAAGGCGGCGAGGCGATCCGTCTCCTTCACGCGCAGGTTGGCGACATTGCGGATCGTCGTTGGACCGTCCGCGAAAAGCGCCAGGACGGCCAGCGTTTGCGCCTGGTCGGGCATGGCGTTGAGGTCGATGTCCAGCGAGTGGAGCTTCGTGCCCGCCGGCGGACCCGTGACCGTCATGCCGTCCGCACGACTCTCAACGCGGCACCCGAGGTTTTCGAGCACCTGCGTGAATGCCGCGTCGCCCTGAATGCTCGCACGCGTCAGCCCCTTCACCGTCACGCGCCCTCCGGCGACGGCAGGCGCGGCCAGGAAATAGCAGGCGTTCGAGGCGTCCGGCTCGATGGGATAGACGCGTGCTTCATATCGCTGCGGCGCCGGGATGATGATCTTCGCGCTGCCGTCGCGGGTCGCGTGGCACGTGGGCGTCGGTCCTGCAGCGCCGGTCAGGACGCCGGCGGCACACGGAGGTTGCGCGATCACGGCCACTCCGAAGGCATCCATCACGCGCCAGGTCGTGTCCAAATACGGCCGGCTCACCACCGGCGGGAGCAGTTCAAGAAGAACGTCGTCGCCCGCGCAGGGCGCGGCGAGCATCATCGCGCTGACGAACTGACTGGACACCGATGCGTCCATGCGGAGTTCGCCGCCGCGCAGGTGTTCGGCGTGTACCGTCAACGGGGGGAAACCCTCTTGTTGCTCGAACTCGACTTTCGCGCCCAGCGCCCGCAAGGCATCCACCAGCGAACCCACCGGGCGCTGGCGCATTCTCGCCGTGCCGTCGAGGCGGTAGGTTCCGTAACCCGCCGCGCACAGCGCGGTGAGGAATCGCAGCGTCGTCCCGCTGTTGCCGCAGAAGAGGTCGGCCTCGTCCGCGGGCAGGTGCCCGCCGCATCCCGAGACTTCCAGCGCGCAGCTCGCTTCGTCGATCGTGATGGCGATGCCTAGCGCGCGCAGCGCGTCGATCATCAGCCGCGTGTCCTCTGCCAGCAGCGCGCCCCGGAGGATCGAGACGCCGTCGGCCAGCGCCGCCGCCACCAGCGCGCGGTTGGTGATGCTCTTGCTGCCGGGGATTTCAACCACGGCGTCGAGCGGTCGCGTCGGGCGCGGGCATCGGTACGGATTCATGGCGGCAGGGTACAACGCTGCGAGGCGGACTCCAACGGCTCGATCTCCGTCGCGACGCCTTGGCGGGCGAGATTTCAACGCGAATCCGGCGGCGGCATGCGCAGCCGCCTTCGCCGCGTCTGGAAGGCGCTACTTGGAGGACGTTTGAAGCTCGCCGGATTGCGTGACGGCCACATCGGCCCATTCCGGGCGAAGGTTGGCGACGCGGATCGAACGGATGCGCAGCTCCTCGACGGGGCGTCCGTCCGGACCGGTCTGGACCGCCATGATCTTGTCGAGCGTCTCCAGAGAATCGTCCCCGACAAGCTGGCCGAAGACGGTGTACTTCCCGTCCCAGTCCGCGTGGCGCGTGTTGCAGACAAAGAACTGGCAACTGGCCGATGCGGGGTCGTCTTCCAGGAGCGCCATCGACAGGCTGCCCTTCTGGTGCGGACGTTCGTTGAATTCCGGCAGGATCTTCTTTCCATCTTTGCGGATGCCGGTTCCGTCGCCGATCAAATCGCCGCAGAGGATGTAGTGCCCGGGCTGCAGGAAAACCGGCGTGCCGTTGTATGCGCTGTCGCGGGCGAGTTCGAGGAAGTTGGCGACGGTCTGCGGCGCGTCGTCGTAGTAGAAGCGCACGGTCATCGTGCCGAGATCGGTTATGATTTCCGCCTGCTGCAGCGGCGCTACGTCAATGTAGGCCGCGTTGCTGATCAGCTTCCCGCCGTACGGCTGCCATGTCAGCTTGAACCTCCCGGGCACGCGCAGCACCGAGGGGTAGAACTTCAGCAGATCAACCGTCTGACCCACGGACGATCTGGGTCCCAGCGTGATCCGCGGCGCGCCGCCTTCCGGTGCGAACCCGCTGAGGTGCGCCCGCATCGAATTGTCCATTGTATTGACGATCGACAGCCCGCCGCTCGGGTTCTCGCCGCTGAAAATGTGCGCCAGCGGCAACGACACGTCCTTCTCGCTGGAGGGGATTCCGGACGAGGAGAGAGACAAGGTGACGGGTTGGTCCGTGTTGTTGACGATCGAGAACTCAACCCAGATCGGCCGGCCTACGTCCACAAATCTGGAAACCGCCCGAAGCCTCGCTTCGACGCCGGGCATCCCCTTTGTTTCCTGGCCGAAGGCGCTGCCGGCGAGGCCGACGCAAACGACGGCACAAGCGATCCGAGCGAATCTAACCATTGACCCACCTTAAGGTTAGCATCAGCCCACGTTCGGGCCGGCGACATCAATATCGTGGCCGCCGGTTCGGGCCCGATTCCTGACGGACCGCAAGCCGCAGCCTGCAAAGCTGGTCTCTCTTGTACCCGTTTGTACACCGGCTGCAAAGCGCTCGTTGCAACGTCTCCGGGGGACTGCGCGATCCGCCGAATTCCCCGGCGCGGGTCCGCGCCCTTGCTGCCCTTTTCGGTCGATATCCCGCTCACCCCCCAGCCAGAGAGCTGGGCGCAGGGAGATGGCTATGAGGTTCATCAGTGTCGGTCCGCACCCATGGCTGGACGGACTCCGTGAACTTGGCGCAGTGGCCGTGCAACTGGACACGCCGTCGCCCCGCCCAGCGGAGGGTTCAGCGCCCGCGTCGGAGGACTTGGAACGAGGCGAAGCGCTCCGATCGGCGCTGGCGCCGCTTCTTGCCGTGGCAGGCACGGGGCAGACCGTGCTGCTCGATTCCGATGGCGGGGGGATGGCGTGGGTCGATCCGTCCGCCGAAGGACCCCGCTCAATCGTGCCGCTGCACGAGTCGTTGAACGTCGTGTTGATCTCGCTGCTGAGCGGCGCATGGTTCGATCATCTTGCGCAGGGAGATTGGCCGCGCGCATGGTCGGCTCTGCTGAGCCGTCGTTGGGTCAAGGCGGTGCGCGACGCCGAGCTGGCGCGCGAGCTGACGGCGTTCGGAGTGCCGCACGTGCTGCACGTGCCGGCGGCGGCGGGGGGGGGGACGGTCGCCTGGCCCCCATGCGTCCGCGCCGGGCACGTCGTGGCATGGGCGGGTGGAACTTTGACGCACCCCGGGTCTGATCAGAAGACTTTCGAGACGGGAATGCTGCTGCCCGGCGTGCTTGCACACGGGGTGCGCGCCGGCGCGCCCGGCGTGAGCTTTTTCGACATCGTGTTCCATCTGCACGGTCTGCTTGAACCGCTGCGCGAAAACGAGGATCTGCAATCCGTCAGCGAGAAGGCCCGGCAGTACTTTCAGATGCGAGCGCACGCCTCGGTACGGGCCGCGCTCGTCGGCGGCGAGCAGTTCGTTCGATTCCTGCGTCCGCGGCTCGGCGATCGGTTCCACGTCATGGACTCGCAAGCCGCCCCCGCGAGAAGTCAACCCGCGCAGGGACGCTCAACGGCGTTCGACAAGGAAATCACCGCGGGCATATGCCTCACCCTGCCATCCGGTGATGGTTGCGCCGGTCCGGATGAAGGTGTGTTCGACGCGGCCGCGGCGGGCCGTCTCGTGCTCGCGCACCGGTCCGTCGCAATTCGCGAATTCCTTAGACCCGGCGCGGAATGTGACGAGTTCGCCGACGAGCGCGATCTGCTCGCCAGGATCGAGCATTACACGGCGCATCCGGCGGAATCGCGGCGGATTGCGGAAGCAGGGCGGCGCCGTGTACAGGCCGAGCATCGCGTCGCACACCGACTCCCCGCGGTTCTGCGCTACCTGTCGGCGATGGAACCGGACGCTGCGGTTGCGCCTTGTGCAGCGCCTCCTCGATCAGCCGCAGCCCCGGCCCTTGCAGCGCCGAGGCCCGCAGTACACGAGCCTCTCGCGCCGCCGACGCCGCAGGACTGTCGGGACGCTGCCTCGGACGGCTCGACGCTCGCCGCGCGATCTCGCGTCAGGACCTTGCTCATCCTCCAGAACCCCGGCCGTGTCAGCCGGCACTATCTTGAGGGCGTCGCCAAAGGCGCGGTGCAGCTTGGCTTGCAGGTGCGGGTGCTGGAACTGGGGGAACTCTGGGCGCAGCGCGACCTGCCGCGCGAGCAGGTGGCCCGCCAGGTCGCGGAAATCGTCCGGCGCGAGCGGATCGACGCCGTCCTCGGCTACACGTTTAACGGCGCGTTCGATCTTCCGCTCGTGCGGCGCGCGGACGGCTCGCAGCGAACGTTGTTCGCCGAGCTGGGTCTGCCCCACCTGATGCTCTGGACGGATCATCCGCAGTGGGCGCATGAGCGCGCCGCGCTCCAGCCGACGGTCCAAACCGTCCTGAATCAGGAGAACCACCATCACTTCCTCAAAGTGCCTTACGCGGCCGAGGAGGTTTCGCACATGCTCGGCTGGTCCCGCGTTCACGGCTTGCCGGTCGGCGAGGATCCCGATCTCGTCCGCCCGCGGCGCGACCTGCAGCCGGAATTCGATGCGGTGCTCATCGTCGGCTCGCCGCCCCATGTGCCGACGGAACTGTCCTCATTTGTTGAGCAAGACAAGCCGGACGAGAACGCGATCCTCGGCGCCGTGGCGGGCCGGACGCAAGTCATGCTGGGCGAGGTGTGGAGCAAGACCGCTCCGTCGGCGCTGTGCGACAAGCTGCGAGCGCTGGGACGCGACTGGGTGGACGCCAAGCGCGCCGATCCGCGGGCTGCGGCTTTTCGGCTTTTCCTGCTCGTGGCGCGCCGTCATGAGGACGCGGCTGCATGGCTGCGCGGTCATCCGCTGACTTACTTCGACGCCCTTCATGCAATGTGGGAGTTCGGGCGCTGGCAGCGCACGCTGTATCCCCTGCTCCTCGCGCGGCATTTTCGCGTCGGCGTGTTCGGGCATGACTGGTCTTCCGTCGGAATGCAAGGCTCAGCGAAGTGGGTGGACTACGCGGAGCAGGCCGCGGTGTACGCGCGCGGGCGCGTGGCGATCAACATCAACCAGTGCAACGACGAGGAAGGCGTCAGCCACAAGGCCTTCCAGATCACTGCTGCCGGCGCCGCATGCCTGCATCTGGATCGCGTCGGCCTGGCGGATCTGTTCGCGCCAGGGCGGGAAATCGAGTCGTTTCAGACGTTCGAGGACGCACGCGAAAAGCTGGCCGACCTGGTGTCGCACGAGGCGCGCCGGACGGACCTCGCCGCCGCCGGGCTGTCGCGATTCCGTCGGGATCACACCTGGGCGCGGAGGCTGGAGCGCATGCTCCAACTAACGGCGCAAGGTCAGGCGGATGCGTCGAATCCTCCCTCGGTCGAGGCGGCATCAGTCGCCGTGGCTGAGGTGCATGCTCCTGCGCTGTGTGCGACCGCGGCGGATGCGGCGGTGGTTCGCACTGCCTCGCAGTAGCTGCGTTCTTGTTCTGGCAGAGCCGCGCCCGTCAGGAAGCGGTGCTTGAGCCTCTGATGTGGAACCGCTTCCTCACGGTTGCGGCTCGGGAAGACGCATTATTCCACGGTCACTGCGCTACCCTTTCGCGGTCTGCCCTCCCGGGGGCTGCCCTTCGGCGAATCACCCAGCGGCAGGTGGCGGCACCTTCACGATCAGGCTCAGCTCATCGAGTTGCGCCTTGGCGACCGGCGTCGGCGCCCCGGTCAGCAGGCAGACGGCGCGCTGCGTCTTCGGGAACGCAACCACGTCGCGCAGCGAGTCTTGCTTCGCCAGAATCATCACCCAGCGGTCAAGCCCGAACGCGATGCCCCCGTGCGGCGGGGCGCCGTATTTCAGCCCGTCGAGCAGGAACGAGAACTTGAGCTGCGCTTCCTCGTCGCTGATGCCGAGCAGGTTGAAGA
>JADZBE010000012.1 GCA_020852275.1 Phycisphaerales bacterium | reverse complement strand
GTCAAGGGCGCATTGCGGGCAGACCGGCTGCGATTGCCCGCGCAAGTCGCAACCGCAGCGCGGGCAGCGCACCGGGAATCGCACCAGCCCCCAATCCGGCGCGTCCTCAGCCCGGCGCGGCGCGGTCATGGTTGGACTGATGTTCGGCAGATCCACTTCGCGTGCCGCTTGGCCGGACCCTACCGTGCGGCCGGCACGCATCACCCACTCGGATCGGGGCGCAGGCCCCCTCGGGTCTCATCGGCGCTTCGGTCGGCGGCGCATGCCTCGCAGTCCCAGCGCCATCAGCGGCGCCATGCCCAGCAGGCTCAAGCCGCACGGGCTGGTGGACGTGCTCGATCCATCCGTCCCGGGCGCACCCAGGCCTGCGGTTGCTTCGTCGCAGGCGTCCCCGGCGCCGTCGGCGTCGGAGTCTGTTTGATCCAGGTTCGAGGCCTCGGGACAGTTGTCGTGGCAGTCGGCGATGCCGTCGCCGTCGGTGTCGTCGTCGGGCACTCCGCATCCGCACGCGCCGGGGGTGGTCTTGTCAGGATCGTCGAGGCACAGATCGTTCGCATTGCCGCCGGCGCCGCCCGGAGGATCATCATCCGTTCGCCCGCACCCTGACACACCCGGAATCGTCTTCGCCGGGTCCGTCGGGCAACCGTCGCAGAAGTCGCCGGCGCCGTCGCGGTCGGCGTCCGTCTGATCGGGATTCGCGACCGCGGGGCAGTTGTCGCAGGCGTCGCCCAACCCGTCCTCGTCGCCGTCAAGCCCGTCGTCGTCGGCAAGCTCCGGGCAGCCGTCGAGGCAGTCCTCGATGCCGTCATCGTCGGTATCCACGTCGGAGACGCCGCAACCGCAAACTCCCGGCTCGGTCTTGCCGGCATCGTTGGAGCACTTGTCGGCGCAATCCGGCGTGCCGTCGCTGTCCTTGTCGAGCGTGTCATCGGCGAACGGGCAGACGTCTTCGTCGTCAGGGACTCCGTCGCCGTCCGTATCAGGCCCGCCGCCGCCACCGCCTTCACAGGCATCGCCCACGCCGTCAGCGTCGCTGTCATCCTGATGCGCGTTCGCGTCGTCGGGGCAGTTGTCGCACACGTCGCCGACGTGATCGCCATCGCTATCGTGCTGGTCGGGGTTGGCATTGGTAGGGCAGTTGTCCACCTCATCGTGCACCCCGTCGGCGTCGAGGTCGTTGCCGCTCGACCCGCTGGGCACAAGAACAACCACGCGCTCCTCGCCGTTCCGCAGCCCCAGGCCCAGAATCTGCCCGCCGTCATTGATGTCCGTGGCCTCGATCAGTACCCAGCCGGCGGTCGTGTCGATCAGCTCGTTCAAGTCGGCCACGAGACCGTTCTGCCAGATGACGGCATGAGGCTCGCCCTGCGGTGTGTCGGACGTGCCGACGACCTGACCCTGATTGTTGAGCCCGTAGGCGCTGGAGTAGCCGCCGCCCAGATCCGTGAGCGTCGAGGGCTGTCCGCCGGACCACACGACGGCCGCCTGATCGAACGTCGTGTCGTCAATGGCGTCGCCCGCCACGTCGCCGTCGTCGTTGATGTCCCATGTCTCCGCGCCGTCCCAGCCCGGGGGAGTCTGAAGTATCGTCAGCTCGCCTCCCAAGACGGTCCACGCGATTGACGTGAAGCCCGAATCGAACGCCGTTCCGCAGATGCGCCCGCTCTCATTCACCGCCGTGGCCGTGCTGAAGAGGAAACTGGAGGAGCCGGGGATTCGCGAGATGACTCGGTTGTTCCAGACCACGGCCACGCCGGCGGAAAGCGTGTCCTCGGCGAAGCCGACAATCATCCCGGCGTTGTTGATGCCTGCCGCGGACGACATGCCGCCGGAAACCAAGCCCGGAAGCTCCGTGAGAACACCGCCGGACCAGTCGTAGGCGGCCAGGTTGAAGTCATCATCCGAAAGCGCGCCCACGACGCGGTTCGAGTCGCTCACGTCATACGCGATCGTAGAGGACCAGCCGAAGGAAGGTAGAATCTCGGTGAGCACGCCGTCGCGCCAGATGAACGCGGTTGTCTCCTCGTCGCCGTTCTCCCAGTCGCCCACCACCGCACCGCCGGAGTTGATCCGGGAGGTGCGCAAGAACTCCGCGCCGGAGGGCGCGAAGTCGCGGACTTGATACTGCTGCGCCCGGGCTTGGACTGCACAGTCGATGCTCAGCGCGCCCAGCACGACCCACGCCGCACCACGCGCACGAACGACACGACGGACGTTTGCCATGACGGCACTCCTCCTGAAGGCAAGGGAACTTCAGCAGCGGACGCCGCTTGCATCCGCTCATGTCTGATCTCAACTCACGCTCGCGGCCGGGCCGCGCACTTTCGGTTGCGCGCCGGCCGTCAAAACCATCCGCCGGCCGATCGCCCAGGCGCCATCTGCTTCATGGATGAATCGGGTTCCAAGCCTGAATACCACGAGAAACTTGACCAGGTGCTCATCGAGAAGCTGCGTGAAGCCCCCGTGCGACGGGTGGCGGCGGCGAGGTGACCCTGGGGAACTCCATCTGGATCCGCGGGTTGCCGGGGTTCTGGCGCGAAGCACCGGGGCATTGGAGCGATGCGCCGGGGCCGATTCGTGGGGAAACCGACCGCCTCTCGGCGCGCGGGATGAAAAGCAGCGCCCGTCGCCGACGGGCCGCGGCTTCGCTTCGAGACGGTGAATGCTGCCGGCGCGCGGGTCGTCGCCCATGCCTCAACCTTTCCCTGTCGCTTTCTGGTTATTACATCGTAGGACGCTTGAGGCTGCGTTTTGTTGCAAGAACCTGTCGAAACGCTGCATCTTTGCGCGACGGTTACAAAGCCGCGAGGGGGATTTGGGAGTACGCGGGGCTAACCGAGCATGGCGGAGCTCTCGCCTGGCGGCGGCACGATTCGGGCTTGGCGGCCCGTGGTGGGCGTATCGCAAGGCGCACGCCCGGCGGCTAGGTCCGTCGGTAGTCGCCGCTGCGCCCGCCGGACTTTTCCTCAAGCTGGATGGGGCCGATGGTGATCGCCTTGTCCGCCGCCTTGCACATGTCGTACACGGCGAGCGCGGCCGCGCTCGCACCGACCAGCGCCTCCATTTCCACTCCGGTTCGACCCACGGTCCGCGCCGTGCAGAGGATGTGCAACTCGTCCGGCGCAGCGCGCCGGATGTCGATGCCCACCCACTCAAGCGATAGGGGGTGACACAGCGGCACCCACTCGGAGGTGCGTTTGGCGGCCTGAATCCCCGCCACGCGAGCCACGGCTAGTGCGTCACCCTTCGGGAGCTTCCCGCTGACCAGCAGGTCCAGCACTTCGCTGCGCATCCTGACGCGCGCCGAGGCCGACGCCTGCCGCGTCGTGGCGGGTTTGTCACTGACATCCACCATCCTCGCCTCACCCGAGGCGTCCAGATGCGTCAAAGAGATGGGCGGCGGCTTATGGGTCATGGCAAGTGGCGACTCCGAGCGTTCGTGCTGACCGGCCGATCCATGTGGAGCCGGCGACTCAGATTATGGGCGAAGCGCGCTCGCGCGTCACCGCCGCGTTCGTGGCGGTTCGACGGGTCAAGAAAAAGTCCGGCAACTCCGATAGGGCATTCATGTTGGCGGGTCAACCCATCCCGGTGATCTGGACGGTGCGCGACGGACTTTCCGGCTTCCGCGCCGCGCTGCGCTGGCTGGCGGCCGCGCGTTCGCACCGCGTCCTCTGTCTGGTCATCGGCGTGTGGGTGCTGAACGTTTTCGATTTCATGCTCACGATCACCGCGCACCGCCAGCACCTCCTGCATGAACTGAACCCGCTCGCCAAGAGCCTGCTGACGCACGGCGAGCCGTTCCTCGGATTGTTCAAATTCGGGCTTCTGGCGATCGGCACCTACGCGCTGGTGAAGTACCGTCGCGAGCGGATCTCCGAACTGGGGTGCCTCGTCGTTCTCGGAAGCTATGTCCTTGTCGCGCTGCAATGGCATTACTGCTACGAGATGTACGCGATGACGGTCAACTGCGGACCGGACGTCGCCCATTTGTGGCAGCCCTCGCGCGCCGCGACGGGCGAATGGAACACCCAGCCCTTCTTCATGGGCGCGGCTCAGCCCTGATCGCCAGGCGATCCTCTTCCTGCTGATCCCAGCGCCGCTGGAACTCCTCCGCCGGAATCCACTCCGCGCGCATGCCGCCTTCATCCACGACCACGACCGCGCGACCGGCGGATTGCAGCAATCCCGGAATCTCCTCGGTGTACGCACGGATCACGCTTCTCGATCGCCATGTCTGCGGCAGCGGATCGGGCAACTCAGCGAACGTGAGGCGATGGCCCCGCGAGTCGGAGAGCGGAACCGCCTGGGACTCCGTGCTGCCCGATTCATCGGCTCCGGAGGGTTCGAGCGCGACGATGCACCGCCTCGCCACGGCCAGCGCGGTCTGCTTGCGCCGCTGGTCCGTGGTCACGGCAAGAATCAGCGCAAGCACGACGCACCCCGCAAGCACGACCGCCGCCAGCCGCAGCCACGGTCGGCGACCGGCCGGCAAAGCCGGCGGAAGCATGGCGGCGGTGTTCAGTTCGGGTGCGGCGTGCATGAGCTGCGTCCGGGGTCCGCCGGTTCAGCATGGCTGCGAACGCGGGTTCGCACGAAATCCCGGGGCCTTACTCGTCCTCATCGTCATCCGGCTCGATGGCGGTCTGGTCGGCGCTGGAAGCGAGCGCTTCCAGCGCGGCGATCGGGTCCATCTCATCATCGCTGGAACGCACATGCTCCGAGGTGCGGATGGCCGGTCCGACGGCTGCGGCGGCCTTGTGGCGGGCCATGAGCTGCTCGCGCAGGTCGCCAAGCTCCGCGTCGTCCGGCTCGCCGTTGATCTGCACGATGAAGGTGACGGGTCCGACGGTGAGGAAGTCGCTCGGCTCGCAGTCCTCTTCCGTGACGCGCTGGTAGTTGACGTAGGTGCCGTTGGCGGCGCCCAGGTCGCGGACCATCGCGCTGTCCTCGTCGGCCACGACTTCGGCGTGAAGCCGCGACACCTCGGAGGCGGGGATGCGGATGTCGCAGTCGTTCTTGCGCCCGATCGTGTTGGCCCCTTTCTTCAAAGGGAAATCCCGCCGCTGTCCGCCTTTGTCGAACATCACCAGCGTCACACCCATCGGATGCTGCCCTTTCGAGGGTCGGGCGACCGGCCCGGGCGGAGTCTGTCACCGCCCCGCGGCCTGCGGGTCGTCCTCATGGCTCTCATCCATAATATAGCCCCGGGGTGGGAGGGATCAATCTTGCCTGCGCGAATGGAGGCAGCGGAACGGGGCAACCGCAGCCCGACGAATGCAGGACCGGCGGGTGCGGGACCCGCGGGACCAGGACCGGCGCGCGTCACGGGTTCGCAGCCGCGGACCCATGAACGGCCCGCGTGTGCTCGTGTCGCCGGCTCTCCACGGCGTGGCAAGCTCGCCCGACCCTGCCGGTTAGTTCGAGGTCAGAATGCTGTTGCGCCGGCTCCGCCCTGCCCTCTCCGTTCAAGGGAGGCGGGTGTCCGATTCAGCCGGCGCGTCTTGAAATCTGGCCGTCTTCAGGAGTTCGCGCGCTCGGCCGGCGTCGGCTCGCGCCGTTGGCAGTAGGCCTCGCCGTCACGCCTCGCCAGTCCACGTCCGCCGTAATCGCACCTCCGACGTATCCGCGCCGCAATCGTGTCAATGTCTCGTGTGCAACTTCGCCTCACTCGCAGCCGCCGTTCCCCGGATGGCTGCTCGGATCGTTCGGGTTGCATCCCGCGTCCTGCTCGTCGCGGTCGAAGTGCCCGTCCTCGTCGCGGTCGATGCCCATCCGCTGCTCCGTGCCCGCCGGCACGACCGTGACCGTCAATTCCGCCCCGTCGCCGGCGGCGGCCACCAGGTCGCGGAAGCGGATCTGCTCCGCCTTCCGATCCGACTGCAACACATGGTGGGTCGCCAGCATCCAGCCGCGGGACTCCGCACGGAGCGTGCCCTTGATGATCAGCCCCACTCGGCCCGTGGCCGCAAGGGCGCGCAGTTGCCCCACGAACCGGCGCGTGGTCGGATCGTCGTGATTGGCCGCCGTCAACGTGACCTGCACGCCCACGGCGGCGTGCGTGTCCTGACTGTCCGGACCGCGCAGCTCGCGGAAGTTGGTGTTGTTGCCGACCGGGAGGTCCGAGCCGGAGAACGCCATCATGAACGCCACGAAATCAGCCACCTCCTGGTCATGGCGCATCTGAAACACCGGCTCTGACACGAACCGCGTGATCGAGTCGACGCTCCCGTCATGTATGAACCCGAACCCGGAGCGATTCTCCACCTGCGTGAAGTCGCAGCCGACTTTCTCATACCCGGTCCGAAGTTGCGGAATCTTGATGGCCTTGTTCGTGGAGCCGTCGAGCGAGGTGGTGAAGTGGTGAAACTCGCCGTTGGGTCCGAGGGGGAAATCCTCGAAGCGGTTGTTCACGCGCCGCAGGTTCGAGCCCATGCCCGTGGGCAGCGTGTGACAGCTCACACAGTCGATCTGTCCCCCGTCCATGCGTCCGGTGCGGTATCTGCCCAGGGCGCGCTGCGCATTGCCGCTGGGCAGAGGTTCGCCCGCCTGCAGCCCGCCGCTGTCCGCGAATCGCCCATCGGAATAATGCCCCGCCAGCGGCAGATCGACGGGCAGCGAGTTGTCCAGATTCCTGAACGGATTAGGCGGGAAGTGGATCGTGGCGAGGAAGTCCTCGAACTCCTGCATGTCGCTTGCGGGCAGAGGACGGTCACCGCCCTGCAGCCCGACGAACGCGCCGGCGAATTCCTCGATGCCGTCGCGGTCTCCGCGCCAGTGGTGCGGCTCCTTGCCGACAATGTCCTGCAGCGTCTGCGTCATCATCGGCCCTTTCATCGGGTGCCAGTCCTGGCAGGCGCCGTCGAAAACGGGCAGGCAGTTCTGATTGAACGGTTTCATCTCGCCCGCCGGGTTTCCGAGATCCCACGCCAGCCGATCCATCCGCGCGTCCACGTGACATGAGGCGCAGGCGATGTGCCCCAGACCGGAGTTGCGATGCGTGTCGTACAAGTGCTTGCGCCCCGTGGCGATCGCGCTGGGCGTGGGGTCGAACGACAGCGGCACCCTCTCCGTCTCAATCAGCGCGTCGCCTTCCAGACCGGTCAACGTGGAGATCGCATTGCTGAAGTGATTCAGGACGTAGAGACGCGCCCCGTCCTTCGACAGCGCCAGACCCCCCGGTCCTTCGCCCACCGCGAATGGACCCGCGATGCGCCGACCCTCGCCGCCCAACACGACGACGTTGTTCGAGCCCTTACCCGCCACGTACGCCCGCGTGCCCGCGGCGTTCCAGACGACGCCGCGCGGATCGCCGATGGCCAGCAGCCGCTCATCGGGGTCGATCCGCGGCGTCTCGTAGTTGAGGTGCGGGTTGAGATCCTGGATCGAGGGGTTGGCGCCGTCGGCATCGACCAGTGCGACGTGGACGCGGATGAATCGCCCCTGCACGTTCGGCTCGTAGCGAATCTGGTTCATCGCCTCCGTCCCGACCACCGTGAGCTTGCCGCTGATCGGGTTGACCGAAATGGCCATGCAGAGGTTCATCAGTCGCCGTACGTACGTCACAGAAAGTGTGGTCGTGTCAATCACCGCCACGTCACGGTCGGGGAGGTCCCAGCCTCGCGGCCGATCCGCATGATCGGACAGTTCGCCGCTGACCATCTCCGTCCAGTCGCCGGCATTGTCGTCCAGCCACCTCCCTTCCTCCGACTTGCGGACGATCAGCCCCACGCCCGGCGGGTCCGGAAGCGCGGGGTTGATCGGCGGGAGGAACTCTGTCCCGTGGTTCGGCGGAGGATTCACGCCGCCATAGGGACCGAGCGGATCGTTCACGACGTTCTTCGGGAAAGAGATCGTGCCGTCACCCGTGCTGCCGCCTCCGAGGATCGTCGTCCCGTTGCCCGATTCGAATATCGCAACAAAGACGAAACGTCCGTCGGGGCTGGCGGCCAGCGCCCGCGGATCCTCTCCTTGGATGGCGATGCTGACCGGCGGTGCATCCAACTTCTCGGGATTGAAGACCTGCACTGTATTGGCCTGTGAGCACGAAACGTAGGCTCGCGGCGGGTTCCCTGAAAACACCGCGTCGCACGGCTCATCGAGCGTCCGGATCGTGGCCACGACGTTCATCGCTTCGAGATCCACGACGCTGACCGTGTCCGAAACATGATTCACCACCCAAGCCTGGGACTTGCTCAGGGCGCGAACCGAGACCGGGTCCAGCCCGACCGGCACACAGCCAAGCCAGATGAGGCGATCTCCCGTCGCGTCGAAGACCTCCAGCCGTGCGTCCGCCGTGTTGACGGCCAGCAGGCGCGATCCGTCGGGCGTCAGATCGAGGGGATGCACCTGCGGCGATTCCCAGTTGACAAACGAATCCGCCGCCGGCGATCGCGAAGCGGTCACGACGCACACCACCGACGCAGCCGCGATGCAACTCATGGCTCTCATGGATGTTCCTCCCCCGGCATCCTGTACCGCCGGACCAACCAGCGCGCACGAAGCCCTCGCGTCTGCGCGCAGCGGCTCACCCGGATTTCAGTTGATCAACTGGACTCGCCAACGGCGCATCGGCCCGGATACGCCGCGAGAGATCGATTCTAGCCACGGGCCGACGCATGGCGAGGCGGCTTACGGCTTTCGACGATCGCGGATCCGGCGACGAATTTTGGCATTACCGTTTGGGCCGCGCCCGATTTCGATTTCGTCGAGTGAGGCTCGACCCATTCTCCGACGTCGAGTGGACTCGATCGCCGAAGCCGAGTCAGTCGATCTCCGAAGGCGAGTCAGCTTGATATCCGGAGCAGCGGCAGCCTGATCCCCGCAGGGGATCCACGTGAGTAGCCGTGGGCGCAGCCCACGGACTCTCGAGCGCGGGGAGACCCAACCCCGAAAGGGGTTGTAAGTCTGCTGCGATTCCGGTGCGCGCACGGGAGCTGATGGTGCGACCCCTTCGGGATCGAATGCTGGGGGCGAGAATCCCGCGGGCTGCGCCCGCGGCGATTCACGTAGTTCCCCGTCGGGAAATGAAACGGTCGGCGTCATTACCGCTGTTCACCTGCGCGCCGTGGTTGGTGGGTGCGATTTCTTGAGGACAGGCCCGCCGATCGCTTTTCACCGAAGCCCGATGGCGATCGCTCCCTCAAAATCCCGGCTTCCTTGCCTTCCAAGGGCGGCCTGTCACAGAGAACAGCCAGACCCCGGAGGACGCCGCAGTCGCGCGGAGCCGGCTAACGGGCGGCGCCATGCGTCTTCTCGCTGTCGGGCAGCCCTTCGCGATGCGTGGGCAGGATTACATGGAAGGTTGCGCCTTCGTGCGGAACGCTCTCGACCTGGATGCGCCCCTGATGCTCCTCAACGACTTTGCGCGCCACGGCCAGCCCCAGCCCTGTGCCCGCCTGCCCCTTGGTGGACACGAACGGCTCGAAGATGTGCGACAGCTCATCGGTCGTGATCCCCGGACCGTTGTCGGTAATGGAGATGCGCGCTTCCTCGTGCTCGGCGTCGTAGCGCGTGCGGATGGTGACGCAGCCCATGCCCGGCTGCACCGCGTCCACCGCGTTCATCAGGATGTTCCCGATCGCCTGTTGCAAACCGTACGCGTCGGCGGGGACCGGCGCCATCTCCTCCAGCTCTTTGAGGATCATGACACTCTTTTCGGCGGCGCGATCGCGCATAAGGCGGACGGCGTCCTCGACGACGGCGGCGAGCTGGACGAGCTGAATCCGCGGCTCGCGCTGCTTGCTGTAGGACAGCATGTTGGTGGCCAGCACCACGGCGCGCTCCATGCCCCGCTTCACGATCTTCCACCCCGAGCGGATCAGGTCGAGCTTGTCCTGCTTGAGACCCATCTCCACCACGTCCGCGCCGCTGCGCAGCCCCTGCAGAATGTTGCGGATCTCGTGCGACAGCCGCGCCACGGTCTCGCCGGTGGCGGCCAGCCGCTCGTTCTTCATCCGGGACTCGATGAGCCGCGCGTTCTCCATCGCCAGCCCGATCATGCGACCGACGGCCGTGACGAGGCGGAGCTGCTCCTGCGTGTAGGCGTGCTGGGACATCGAGGTGTCGAGGTGCATGACGCCGACGACTTCCTCCTGCAGCACGATGGGAACGCACAGCACGCTGCGCAGGGCAAGCTGGTGGATGCTGTCCTGCTTGCTCATTCCGGTGAAGCGGCGGTCGGTCATGGCGTTGGCGCAGAGGACGCCTGCACCGCTCTCGATGACGTAGTTGATGATCGTGCGCGAGGTGTGAATCTTCGGGCGCTTGCCCTTGCGCTTCGTGCGGTAGCGGACCAGCTCCGGCGTCAGCTCCCCGGTGGCGCGGTGAAGGCTGAGCACCACCATGCGGTCCACGACGAGGTGGTCGAACAGGATGTCCGCCACGCGCTCCAGAAAGTTCTCAATGCGCGGGATCGTGCCGATCACTTCGGCGATGCGATACACCACGTGCCAGGCCACGACCTGTTCGCGCGTCTCCGGCGTCTGAAGGATGACGCTTTCCTCGGAGGAGGCGATGGAGGAGAGGATGGCGGCGTCGCCGGGCTGACTGGCGATGTCGATATCCACCAAGTCGCGGATGCGGTGCGGCCCGCTGACCGCGGCGACCGAGTCCTGTCCGCCGAACACGAGGATCGTCGCGCCGACTTTGATCTCGTCGCCGTGCTGGAGGCGCGTCGGCTCGAAGACGCGGTGGCCGTTGTGATACGTGCCGTTGGAGCTGTGCAGGTCGCGGATGAACCAACCGCCGTTCTCGCGGCGGACTTCGGCGTGGCGGCGGGAGATGCTGTCGTCGGTCAGCTTGAGCCGGTCCGCGTAACGCCCGATCAGCGTGGCGTCGTCGGGCAGGTCGAAGATCAGCCCCTTGTCGGGTCCGCGAAGGACGTACAGCGTGGCCACGGTGTGATCCTTACGCCTGCGGTCTGCGCCGGCGATCTCCTCTCCGATGCGTCTCCCATGGAATGCGGAATCGTGTGCGCGCCAACGTGGAGTTCAGCCCCGCCGATGCTATCGAATCACTCGCGACGCTGCAATGGACCGATGGAGCGCCAAGCGCCCCCCCCCGCAACCCATGGCAGTTCTGCTTCAACCAACGGTGACAAGGCGTGGCATCCAACGCCTGTCCGTGAAAGCTCGCGACCGCGAACCACGATTGCGAGCCTCAAAGGTCCGCTGCCTCGAAACCGCGCCACCCGCCGGCAATCCAGGTCCCGCGCCGCCCAGCAGGGTCCGAGAACGAGGTCGCCCGTGATGAACTGCACGGCGAATCGTAGGGTCAAGTTGGCCCCTGCGCGCGTTCAGGTCACGAGGGATCGCGCGCAGGGTCCGCGCCAGGCTCGGCATGGGTCGGCAACGCCGGCTCACCCCGGGTTCAGGATGGGGAGTTCAAGACATGTCAACAACAGCTCATGCGCCCGGGTTCAAGGAGAGGATGGCGCGGCAGATGCTCGGCGCGAAGCCCGAAGAATCAGCCGAGACCAGTCTGGACGCGCTGCTCAAGGAGCATCTGGAGCGCGGCGCCAAGCCCGCGCCCGGAGCGCCTATCGCGCCCCCCGTGGATCCGCTCGATCTGTTCAGACAACGACTGACCGGGGAGTACCTCGACGCGCTGGAGGACGTCGCCCGCAAGTACGAGCCGCGCGGCGTGGGGATGAGCTGGAACTTCGGCTCCGTCCTGCAGGGAGGGCGCGATCTCGAGTTCGTGTTCACCTTCGGCGAGCACTGCCTGAAGCTCAAGGGTCAGCTCGCGCGCGACGTGGTCGCTTTCCAGGAGGTTCGCGGGCGCGGCGGGTTGGAAGGCGAGCTGCGCAGCGGCGGGATGCTGCGCCTGCGCACCTTGACGGCGGCGGTGCTGCGCGAGTTCCTGTGCGCTCAGATCGTCAGCCTGGTCAAGCTCGTGATGCGTGAACAGCGGTCAGGCGGTCAATGATTCGAGCCGCTGCTGCTTGTCGTGGGTCTGGAGCGCGCGGATCAGCGCGTCGAGGTCGCCCTGCATGATGCGGTCGAGCGAGTACAGATCCAGCCCGATCCGGTGGTCCGTGCAGCGGTTCTGCGGGAAGTTGTAGGTGCGGATGCGCTCCGAGCGGTCGCCGCTGCCGATCATCGTCTTGCGCGCCGAATCGCGCGCCGCGTTCTTCTGGCTCTGGAAGTGATCGTACACGCGCGTCAGCAGGATGCGCCGCGCCTTCGCGCGGTTCTTGTGCTGGCTCTTCTCGTCGCGCATGTTCACCGTGATGCCGGTCGCCTTGTGTACGAGTCGGATCGCGGATGACACCTTGTTGACGTTCTGTCCGCCTGGTCCGCCTGCGCGGGAGACGAACTCCTCGACCTCCGTTTCCCAGTTGATTTCGATGTTGACCTCTTCCGGCTCAGGCAGCACGGCCACCGTCGCCGCGGACGTGTGGATGCGTCCCTGCGCTTCGGTCTCCGGCACGCGCTGCACGCGGTGACCGCCGCCTTCATATCCCAGCATCCGGTAGACCTGCGCACCCTTGATGGTCAGGATGACTTCCTTCAACCCGCCGAGGTCCGAGCCGCTCTGGTCCAGGACTTCCACCTTCAGCCCGCGCCGCTCGCAGAAACGCAGGTACATCTCGTACAGGTCGCGGCAGAACAGCGCGGCCTCGTCGCCGCCCGTGCCCGCGCGAATCTCCATGATGACCGATTCGATGTCCGCGTCGGTGTCCGTGACGATGGCCTCCTTGAGGTCCTCGAGCATGGCGTCATGCTGCTTGCGCAGCTCCGCGGCTTCCTGCTCGGCCAGGGCGCGCATCTCGCGATCCTGGCTCTTGTCGTCGAGCAGGAGGCGGGTCTCGTCGAACTGCTGCTGGACCTTGCAGAACGTCTTGTAGGGGTCCACCAGCCGGCGGAGCTTGCCCAGCTCCTTCATGATCGCCACGGACTGCGCGGGATTGCTGGCGACGGCGGGATCATTCATCTGCCCCAGAAGTCCGTCGTAGTGGTCGGCGACGCCCTGAAGCTTGGCGAGCAGTCGAATTGTCAGGTCGTCGGACATCGCCGCGGATCCCGAAGTGCCGGGGAGAAGGGATGGACGGTCACGTCAAACGCCACGGCCTCGAGGCGGCGTGACACGCATGAAAAAGCCACGCCGGTCCGCGGCACTGCGGACGCCCCGCGTGGCTGATCGCTCGCTGCCGCGGCGCTAAATGCGCTTCTTGAACCCCTTGGCGTCGGTCTTTTCCTTCTTCTTGAAGTACTCGCCGCCGAACTTCTTGGTGAAGCGGTCCACGCGACCCATCGCGTCCACGAACTTCTGCTGCCCCGTGAAGAACGGGTGGCAGGCCGAGCAGATTTCGATGTGGATCTCGCGGATCGTGCTGCGCGTTTCCCAAGTGTTGCCGCAGCCGCACTTGACCATGCACGTGTCGTATTTCGGATGAATGTCCGCTTTCATGTTGCGTCCTCGCAGGGGTCTCCCGATGTCGAGCCGGGCATATTAGCCGGAATCGCAGAAGCCGACAAGTCCCCTGCAAAGGCCGTTTTCCGCCTGACAGCCGCATCCGCAGCCTGCATCGGCAGGGTGGCATGCGCTCGCTGTACTCAGCGCGAGCATGTTGCCGAAAGGCGGCGGCCGGGTGGCATGCTCTCGCTGTACTCAGCGTGAGCATGTTGCCGAGAGGCGACGAATGAGGGTGGGCATTACGTTGCTCCTCCCCCAAGAGCCCGCCGGTTCACGGGGCCGCTGCTGCGGTCCCGTGCCAACCGCGTTGCTTCGGACCCGTATCACCCGAGCGGCGAGGACCGGTAGCGCTCGAGACTCGCGGGGTCCGGCCGGCGAGCATGGTGCCGCCTCGCGCCCAACCGAGCGGGTCCCCCCACGTGCGCTGGTCGCGCGACTCAACCTTCGTAAGTAGCATGAGAATTATCCAGATAATCGGCGCGTCTCTCCCTGAAATCACCCAAGTTCACATCGCGTCAGGAATTGTCTTGCTCGCCCGGTACACGACGTGATATACTGACCTGCGTATCGGCTTTAGGGGATGGATCGACTGAGCGTCGATCGAGAGGGGGTCATCCCGTGGCGCCAATGTGCATCACATCTCTCCGCGCAGCGTGGTCGCGTCGGGTCGACGGCGGCCGCCCCGTTCCCGTCCGACTTGCCCCTTTCGCAGCGACCGGCGGCGACTTTCGCACCGCGAATCATCGAGCGGGCGGTCCGCTCGTGTTTCGGTTTCGCTTCTCATCTCTCTGTTCATTTCGTAAGGAGGAGGCCGTATGAAACGCATGTTCTGGTTGGGGCTGGCGGTGATCGCCTTGGCGGCGACACCCACGGTCCAGGCGCAGTTCGAGACCGGGTTCGAAGCGCCGACCTACTTCGCCGACTCGGACGGCGAGGATCTCAATGGGCAGGATTCGTTCTTCAATCCTGTTCCGGCATCGAGCGTGTCCTTCAAGGTTCACCTGTATGCGGACAATCCGCTGGGCATCTCGGCGCCTCCCACGGGTGGCGGCGAGCAGTTCGCCCTGGGTATCGGGCCGGGCGTCAACTTCTTCTGCCGTTCCCAGAGACCGGCGCCGTATGGCGACGGCACCGGCTCATGGACCGTGGAGTTCGACGAGTATGCGACGTATACCGGCTCCCTGCCGTCAGCCCAGAACCTGGGCAGCTTCTCCACGCAGGACTTTGTGGTTCCGGGCGGCGACCGGACCTGCATCATGTTGAGCGAATGGACCGACGTGAACACGACGGCCACCTGGGATGCTTCGATGGTCTGGTTCAACGCGGCCAACGCCCAAGTGCAGGAGAAGGGTCCGACGGGCTTCACCGGACTGGCCAAGGATCAGTGGTATCACCGCTGGATGACGTTTGATCTCGACACCAACCAGGTGACCGAGATCGGCATCACCGACCTGAACACGAACATCACGAGCGTGGCGAATCCGACCGACCGCTACCTGTTCGGCGGTTCCGCGGGCGGTCCGCCTCCGCCGGACGGTTTCCGTCTCTTCGCCGGCACGGTGACCATCCCGGGCAACACGCTGGCGTTCGACAACGTCAAGATCTCGGCGGCCGGGCTGTGCGCCACGAACGGCTGCGGCGAGTTCAGCAAGATGATCTGCAAGGCCGGCAAGGGCAAGGTGCTGATGAAGGGCACCGGCACAGCGGGCCTGGAGATCGAAGCGACGTATGACGGCACGGGTGAATGCGTGGCGGTCAACGATCGCGGCAAGTGGAAGCTCGTGAAGAAGCATCAGGCGCTGGGCGTGCACACCGGCAAAGCCTGCGGCACCGACAGGGAATGCGAACTGCTGCCGTAAGCTCGCGGACGGTTTTCCGTGATTCAGTTCGTCAACAAGATCGGCCGCGGCGCTGAAGCGCCGCGGCCGATTGCATTTCACTCGCATCGCACGCAGGTCCGTCATGAGTCCGCAGGCCCGCGCGGTCAGTTAATCCCCTTGAACTTGTCAACCATGTGTACATCCGCGCCGACCGCGAATTGCGAAATCATCACGCCCGGATCAGCGGTCAGGACGACGTTGCAGGAATTGGCCTTCACCGTCACTCCCGCGGCCGGATAGTAGCCGTTCGCCGCCGCGAAGGAGGGCGCGACCACGCACACGCCATTGAAGGAGAGGAATACGTTCCCCGCGATGTTCGTGTGCTTGAACTTGAGCTTGCGAATCGGGCCGCCCGCCTGCGCCGCGAACTGGGCCATGTTGAAGTCCAGCATCACCTGATCGATGAGTCCGTGATTGGGCAGGTCCACGTTGTTGCAGGGCGTCAAGGGGTTGGTCACGATGGTGATCGCGCCGCTGTGCGTCGGCGGCGAGCACTGATTCCCGAGCGCCAGCCGGACCGCGAAGACGTCGATCTGAACGAACCGGCTGACAAAACTGTTACCCGGTCCCACGTTCATCCCCGCCACGAGGTCGTCGAAGTCCACGATGTGATTGCCGAAGACGGGCACGGCCATCATCAGCGCCAGCATGACCATGCCGCTGTTCCTGAGAAACGTCCAACGCTCTGTCCTTGCCATGAGCATACTCCTCATCCTGCGAACACCTGAGTCCCCGCCGCCGCCCCACGTCAGGCGGTCGCGCACGGTACACCAGTCTCTCCGCACACGACTGGAGAATCCTTACATGGATTATTGCCCAAGGTCCGATAAGTAACCCGCAGCTTCGCGGCGCGCGCGTTTCGACGAGCTGGGTGATCTCAACCGCCGATAGTGCAGCGCGAAATCGGACATCGGGCCCGTCACCTCCGCGCAGGCGGGGGTACCGTCCGCCAGAGAAAACCGCGGGAATCGTTCCCTCGCAACCGGCCGGGTTCACGCCTTCACGGCAATGACGAAGCCGGATTCCCGCCTTCGCAGGAATGACGAACGTCGCCCTTGGCCTCGGGCTGCTAACTGTTCGACTCGAACAAGTTGAACACGCCCGTCAGCAGTGAGCCTTGGTCCTTGCGCTGCACACCGGTGGCGTTGGCGAGCACACGACCGGCCAGCTTCGAGAACGGCAGCGACTGGACCCAGACGACGCCGGGACCGGTCAGTGTGGCGAGGAACAGACCCTCGCCGCCGAAGATGGCGTTCTTGATGCCCTTTTGCACCTGGATGTCGTAATGGATTGAGGGTTGAAGCGCCACGAGGCAGCCCGTGTCCAGCCGCAGCGTCTGCCCGGCCTGCAGCTCCATGCGTTGAATCGTCCCGCCCGCGTGGACAAACGCCCAGCCGTCGCCGGTGAGCCGCTGAAGAATGAAGCCTTCACCGCCGAACAGACCGGTGAGGATGCGCTTCTGAAACGCGATTCCCACCTGGACCCCGCGCGCGGCGCAGAGGAAGGCGTCCTTCTGACAGATGATCTCGCCGCCAAGCGCGGCAAGATCCATCGGCACGATTTTTCCGGGATAGGGCGAGGCGAACGCGACGCGCTCCCGCTTGCTGCTGATGGCGCCAAACGTGGTAAGGAAGAGCGACTCGCCCGTGATCATGCGCTTGCCGGCATCGAACAGCTTCCCGAAGATGCCCTGCTGCTTGCTCGGGTCGCCAAAAACCGTCTGCATCTGGATGCCGTCGGTCATGTACATCATGCCGCCGGCCTCGGCGACGACGACCTCGTTGGGGTCGAGCGTGATTTCGACGAACTGCATGTCATCGCCGAAGATTTCGTAGTCGATGTCGTCGGCGCGCTTGCGTCCGCCGGAAGGCGACGGCGGCGGCGCGCCCGCCCCCGCGGAGAAGCCGGCGATGTGCCGCGCCTCGACCCACTGCGGCGCGCCCGGCCCCCAGACCATCGTGTTGGGCCCATCCACCTGCGGCAGAAGGCGGACCAGCTCCTCGCGCGTCACCGGTCCCGTCGTCTGCCCGCTCTTCACGTAATACCAGCCTGCTTCACTCGACATGAGCGTATCTCCCGTAATCGTTGCACGGACATTTTGCGCTGTTCATCGCGCATCATACGTGTTGCGCCATTCCTCAGAAACACCTTGGACACTGTTGCACAACTGAGCCGCGACCGGGAGGGAGCGAGGGTTTCCCTCCGGACCCGCGGGTTTAGAAACAGTGTGTCAGGCTCGAGTGTATTCTGCCGACGCGGCCGACTATCCGCGAGGGAATCGCAGATGCGCGTCGCCTCGCCGGCGGGAATCCACCGCCTCTGCCTGTCGCTGCTTGCACGGATGCGGAACGAGTCTGGAGCCGGCGGGCGGGCATTCATGCGTGCCAAAACCGCCATGTGGTCGCGGGTCTGGCCATTCTTTGTGACAGGCCGCCCTTGGAAGGCAAGGAAGCCGGGATTTTGAGGGAGCGATCGCCATCGGGCTTCGGTGAAAAGCGATCGGCGGGCCTGTCCTTAGGAAATCGCACCCATGAACAATGCCACGCACGTGAACCTCGGTGAAGGCGCCGACCGATTGTGAAGGCGCCGACCGATGCGTGATGGCGCCGATCGATGGGTGAAGGCGTCGACCGATGCGTGATGGCGCCGAACGATGCGTGATGGCGCCGATCGATGGGTGAAGGCGTCGACCGTGCCATTCCCCGAAGGGGAAATACGTGGATAGCCGCGGGCGCAGCCCGCGGGATTCTCGCCCCCAGCATTCGACCCCGAAGGGGTCGCACCATCAGCTCCCGTGCGCGCACCGGAATCGCAACAGACGTACAACCCCTCCCGGGGTTGGGTCTCCCCGCGCTCCAGAGTCCGTGGGCTGCGCCCACGGCTACCCACGTAGATCCCCTGCGGGGATCAGGTTGACCCTGCTTCGGAGATCAAGCTGACTCGGCTTCGGGGATCGGGCTGACTCGCCTTCGGCGATCGACTGACTCGGCTTTGGCGATCGACTGACTCGGCTTCGGCGATCGAGTCCACTCGACCTCGGGCAATGGGTCGAGCCTCACGGGACGAAATCGGGCGCGGCTCGAACGGAAATGCCAAAATCCGTGGCCAGACCCCGTCCGCCGAGTTACGAGGCTTCCTTGACGGTGGGAGTCCGCGGCTTACACTGAAATGGACCTGTCCCCGTGGCACAATTGGATAGCGCGACGGCCTCCGAAGCCGTAGGTTGCAGGTTCGAATCCTGCCGGGGACGATGGGGCGGTTCGGGGCGGATGGGATGCGAGCGGGGCGCTCGATTCGAGTCGGGAGGCGCCGACGGCGGAGCGGGATTGTCTGGACAACATCGTTTAGACGACATCGCTTAGGCCGCTTCGTCTGCGCGACATCGTCCGGGCGGCTTCTGGGGGACGGGACGCAGCTTCGAGGCGCAGGGTGAGGCTGCTGGCGGAGCGAATTCAGGAATAAGAGCGGCAGGAGATTCTATCGATGGCGCACATCGTCGCCGAACCGTGCATCAAGTGTAAGTACACCGATTGCGTGGCGGTCTGCCCGGTGGACTGTTTTCACGAGGGCGTGAACTTTCTGGCGATCGACCCGGAGACGTGCATCGACTGCGGTCTGTGCCCGCCGGAATGTCCGACCAGCGCGATCTTCCCAGACTCCGAGCTTCCCGAGAAGTGGAAGCACTTCACGGAGATCAACGCGAAGTACGCCGCCGCCTGGCCGGTGATCGACACGCAGAAGGAGCCGCTGCCCGGCGCCGACGAGATGGCGAAGATTGAGAGCAAGCTGAGCGATCTGGATCCGAATCCGTTCGCCGGGTAGGGATGAGCGGGCGGATTGCGCCGCGCGCGGCGCAGGTGGGACGCACGGGTAGAAAACGCTCCTGTTGCGCTTGGCACCTGGGGGCGCTGCGAGCGCGCGGTTTGCCGGTGGAGCGCGTTGCTCCAACCCATGGTTGGGATGGACGGGGGGCGCAACGCCCCCCCGGTCCCATCGACTCGCGAGAGGGCCAGACGGGCGCACGCCACACCCTGCGGACGCCACTGCAGCGACTCGTTGGAAACGCAGTTTTTCGAGTCGCAACCGTGAGAGAACGGTTCCGTTTCCGAGTGTCAGAACGCGCTCCCCTACGGCTCAAGTTTGCACACATCCTATCCGGTCATCAGCCGGCAGCCGTCGGTCATGTCTTCGAGGCGTGTGTAGCCGCGCCCCAGGACGATCCAGCCGGGCGGGCGTTTTTGGGGTTGAGCATTTAGCCGCCCATGCGCGCCGCGGCGATGAAGAGCTCCCACCCCCTCATCGTTCACCAGTCCGGGTGTTTGCTGTCGCGCGCGGCCAGTTGGACCTTCAGTTCCCCCTCGCAAAGGCGGGCCGGCTGCTGGGCGATCTGCTCGTCGCGGGCTTTGCACCGCAGCCGCAGCACGTTGCACGCCCAGCATGCTGGTCAGGGCAATCACATTGCTCAGCCCGTGCAGCGTCGTCATCTGCGTGTCTTCAATCCCGCAGCCGGTCTTGATCGCTTTGTGATAGTCCTCGGTCCTCCAGCGACACGCATAGTCTTCCACCACGTTGCGGGCCTGCTCGGCCTTGGTGATCCGCTGGTGGGTCAGCAGGATCCACTCGGGCGGGCCTTTCCTTTCGGGCGGGTGCGGCTCGACTTCTTCCCTTTCGGGCGCGTGCGGCTCGACTTTCTTCCCTTCGGCCGCGTGGACCTCGACTTCCTTTGCTTCGCGCTGCGCTTCCCGCGCGATCACGCCGTACAGCGGCAGCGGATCCTGCGTATGCCGCCCGCGCGGTTGACGCGGCGGTTGAACCGTCACCGCCGACCAGGCCACGCGGATTTCCGCTTCACGCCAGCCTTCGTGGGTCGCGGCGCGCAAGGGGTAGGCGTATCCGGCGGGCAGACTCCGCAGCTGATCGCGCACTTTTCCCGGAGATTCCTCGTTGATCGCGTCGCTGAGCAGACGGTCGTGCTGCGAGCGCACGAGGAACTCCCGACCGGCCGCGACCTCGTAGGCGATGTACTCGCTGATGTCGGAGCCGCGATCCGCCCCGTCGAGCACCCGCAGCGACCGCTCCACCTCGGCCGTGAAATCGACGTGCCCCGGCGTGTCGATCAGGTTGATCGTGTGCCCCCGCCACGGGCAGGTGACGGCGGCGGAGTAGATGGTGATGCCGCGCTCCTGCTCCTGCGAATCGAAGTCGGTCGTGGTCGTGCCGTCGTCCACGTCGCCCATGCGATGGAGCTTGCCGGTGTAGTAGAGGATGCGCTCGGTCGTGGTGGTCTTGCCCGCGTCAATGTGCGCGGCGATGCCGATGTTGCGGATTGTGGATAAGCCATCTGCCATGAGCGGTGGGCAATCCAGCCGACCCGCGCATTCGCGTCCATTGCGCGTGCTTTCGAAAGCAGTCCGCAAGGAGGAGCAGCCGCGCGTACAAGCTGCCGCCGTGCTCCGTTTGCAAATGCATGTGCAGTGAAAACGCCGAAGCCCAACGGTGCGATACACCACACTGGAGTCTTCGGAAGCAAGACCGTCCGCGGCTAGAAGAAATGCCACAGGACGGGAATAACGTCACAATCGTGGAGGAGTTCAAGCAGGTCTTCGAAAACCGGCAACAGGAGGACGCCGACCGTCTCAAGGATGATCCGGCGAATTGATCGCGTTGAGACTTTTACCCATTCCATGTTGCGAAGCCGGCCGAAATGCGGGATGAACCGCGGAAGGCCCTCCGCATAGCTCGTGTAAGCTGAGCCGAACTTCGCCGCCAGCTTGCGCTCCTCCATCCCTGCCGTGACAGCATGGATGGGGATGACGAGTAGAATGGCCGCGAGACTCATCGGCGGGTTCTCAAAGCACAGCCCCGCGCCGATCGACAGCAGGAAGGTCCCCGTGTACAGAGGATGGCGGCAGAGGGAGTACGGACCCTCCACGACAAGCTCGCGCGATTTGCGCTCGCCGATGTACATGATCGACCATAGCCGGAACAAGAGTCCGGCTACAACCACCAGGTATCCCAGCGCTTCGATGGCAAAGGCAGCCCACGACTGAAGCGGCCAGCGCGGCCGCGCGAAGACTGCCAGAAGGACGATTGGAATGAAGGCGACCCGGAGAAGCCCCACCCGATGTCGGCGCAACCACGCCATACCAGGCCCTGCGGCCTCCAAGTCTGCGCCGGTCAACATGGGCTTACCATGCAAAATGCGCAAACGCCTTGTTGGCGTCGGCCATGCGGTGCACGTTTTCGCGCGTGGTGAACGCGGCGCCTTCGCGCTTGTAGGCGTCGATGAGTTCCTCGGCGAGGCGGACGGCCATGGGCTTGCCCTTCTTGGAGCGGGCGGCGTCGCGGATCCAGCGGAACGCCAGCGACTGCGAGCGCTTGGCGCGAACCTGCATCGGCACCTGGTAGTTGCTGCCGCCGACGCGCTTCGAGCGAACCTCGACGTTCGGCTGGCAATTCTGGATCGCCTCTTCAAACACCTGCAGCGGCGGAACGTCCTTGATGCGCTTGGCCACGATGTCCATCGCGTCATACATCAGACGCGTGGCCGTGCTCTTCTTGCCGTCCACCATGAAATTGTTGATGAACTTGGACATCAGCGTGCTGCTGTAACGGATGTCCGGTTTCAACTGCTGCAGCGAATGCGTGAATTTCTTGAACGCCATGCGAACTCAGCGCCTCTCCCAACGGGCCGCTTCACAACCCCCGGCAAACCGCCCGCACAGTGCGACCCGGCGTGCCCCCCGCTTGCGTGCGGGGTTCTGAAACAGCGACTAAGACTTCGACCCGCGCGCCGCGATCGCGCGCCATCCCACGGCCGCGCCAACGGCCACGATCAACTTCACCAGTGCATCCGGCAGGAACGGAAGCAATCCCGCCGCCACGGCAGGCTCCCATCCGCCAACCACAAAGCTCAACCAAGAAACTCCAGCGGCGAACACCACCACGGTTCCGGCCAGTCCCGCAAGGACCAGTCCGACCATGTTCCCGCTCGTCCGAAGGCGGAGCCAACTCACCAGCGGCGCCGCCATCGCAAACCCAACCAGGTATCCCCCGGTCGGTCCAGCAAGCCCCGTGGACCCGGGTGTAAACAGATTCAGCCCGCCCCAGCCCGTCCACAGCGTTGCGCTGCCCGCCGCGAGGTAGAGCAGGGTCGCGGCCAGCGCCTCGCGCGGCGACAACAACATCCCGCACAAGAGCACGGCCAAGGATTGAAATGTGAAAGGAACGGGCCGGCCTGGGATCCAGACCTGCCACTGAGCGGCCAGCGCCGTCAGCGCGACGAATGCCAGCACCGCGCCCCCGCGCATCGCGGATGCAACGCTCAGCGCCGATGCCGCGACGGGGCCGGCGGAGGTTGCAGTCAGCGTGTGCGCCGTGGAGGACCGCATGGGGCTACTTCTTCCGCCTCTTGACGCCGTACTTGCTGCGGCTGCGGTTGCGGGGGTTGCCTTCCTTGTCGTTCTGCACGCCGGCGCAGTCCAACGTCCCGCGAACGATGTGGTAGCGCACGCCGGGGAGATCGCGCACCCTGCCGCCGCGCACCAGCACGATCGAGTGCTCCTGGAGGTTGTGGTCCACGCCGCCAATGTAGGCCGTGACTTCCTTGCCGTTCGTGAGCCGGACGCGCGCCACCTTGCGCAACGCCGAATTCGGCTTCTTCGGCGTCTGCGTCTTGACGATCAGGCAGACGCCCTGCTTCTGCGGGCAGCGCTCGATGTCGCGCACCTTGGACTTCTTGGCCACGCGGCGACGCGGGTTACGGATCAACTGATTAATGGTCGGCATGAATCCTCGCCTTGCAATTCTGTTCCCAGACCCGACCGCCGCCTGCGGGGAAATAACCCAACCGCAGATCGTCGAATCGAGCACCGCCTTATACCGCAACAGCCCACATTTGCAAGCCGCCCGCGCCGGCGAAACGGCCAACGGTCTCGCCAAGGCAATCGCACTCCAACCACACGCAACCAAGCGGCCCCTCCGCCTGCACCTGCGCGCGGCTCGGGATCGAGCCTACAGGGTGGCACGGGCCCCTGAACTCCGGGCGGCACGGGTCCGCAGCAGCGGACCCATGTGGATCACGCCGAAACACGCCTTGGCCGCCCCCACGGTCCGGCGAGGACGCCGGACCGTGCCACCCTGCCGTGCAGTCCTACCCTGCCGTGCAATCCCACCGCCCTGTCAAGCAGGATTCTCGGGTTGCCTATCTGCGCGCAAACCCTTGTGTCAAAAAGGTTTACTCCGCCCGGTTGGGTTCACCATCCGTCGGCGCCGCCAAAGTTTCTTCGCCAAACTGCGCCGGGTTGAACGTCCGGCGGAACGGCAGCGGCAGGCGCTGCAACTCCGAAGCGTCCAGAGCGTCCGTCCGCAAGGCCGCGGAGCCTTCGGAAATGACCTCCGTCGGCGTATCGCTGAAACCTTCCGGCAGGTCGCCCGGGATCGGCGGCAGGACGGGCAACGGCTCGCCCAGGTGCTTGACCCCCATCGCCACGTACGGCTTGAAGCCCGTGCCCGCGGGGATCAAGTGACCCAGAATCACGTTCTCCTTCAGACCGTGCAAACCGTCTTTCGCGCCGGACAGCGCCGCCTCGGTGAGCACCTTCGTCGTCTCCTGGAACGACGCCGCGGAGATGAACGACTCGCTCTGCAGGCTCGCCTTGGTGATGCCCAGCAGGAGCGTCGTGGCGGCCGCGGGCTTGCACTTCTTCCAGCGCGCCGGCTCGCCGCCCTTGGCTTCGACCTCCTCATTAGCGGCCGTCATGTCGGCGCGGGCCATGACCTGACCCTCCACGAGTTGCGTGTCGCCCACGCTGGCAATCTTGACGCTCTTGGCGAGCCGCGCGTTCTCGCCGCGGAAGCGGTGCTTGTCCACGATTTCGCCGGGCAGAAGATTGCTGTCGTTGGGCGCCTCGATCTTCACCTTGCGCAGCATCTGCGAAACGATCACCTCGATGTGCTTGTCGTTGATGGTCACGTTCTGGCTGCGATAGACCGCCTGCACTTCCGCCAGGAGATACGCCTGCAGCGCCTCCTCCCCCTTGATCCGCAGGATATCCTGAGGAATGAGCGGACCCTCGACGAGCGGATCCCCGGCCTCCACGAAGTCGCCGGAGTGCACCAGCAGGTGCTTGTCCTGCGGAACGTGGTGCTCCTTCTCCATGCCGCTGTCGCTCTTGACGATGATGGTCATCTTGCCGCGACGCTTGTCGCCGCGGATTTCCACCGCGCCGGAAATCTCGGCCATGATGGCCGGCTCCTTCGGACGACGCGCTTCGAAAATCTCGGTGACGCGCGGCAGACCGCCCGTGATGTCCTGCACGCCGCTCATCTCGCGCGGCTGGCGAGCCAGCAGCACGCCCGGCTTGATCTTCTGCCCCTCCTCCACCTCGATGCGCGCCTTGGCGGGCAGGTAGTGGTAATCGAGCACCTTGCCGGCCTTGTCCTCAATCACGATCTTCGGGTGCTTCTCTCCCTTGTGCTCGATGACGATGTACTTGGCGCCGGCCTTGTCTTCCTCCATCCGGACGGTCTCGCCCTCGGAGATGTCCTGGAAGCGGACAATGCCCGCCACTTCCGCGAGGATGGGCGTGAGGTGCGGATCCCACTCGCAGATCACGTCCTGCTTGGAGATCTTCTGGGCTTCCGTCACGCGCAGGTACGCTCCGTACGGAATGCGGTGGCGCTCCAGTTCGCGCCCTTTCTCGTCATTGACGACGATCTCGCCGTTGCGTTTCAGCACCACGACGTGCTTCGTCCCGTCGGGAAGCTCCACCTCGACCGGGCGCAGGTCATGGAATGCCACCACGCCCTTCTGCCCGCAGCGAAGCTCCTTCTCCATGGCCGCCTTGTGCGCCACGCCGCCCGTATGGAACGTGCGCATCGTAAGCTGCGTGCCCGGCTCGCCGATGGACTGCGCGCCGATGATGCCGACGGCCAAGCCCGCCTCGACCAGCTGCCCGGTGGACATGTCCACGCCGTAACATTTCGCGCAGATGCCGGAGCGACTCTCGCACGTCAGCGGACTGCGCACGCGGATCTTGTCCAGCCCCAGGTCCTCGATCGCGCGGGCGATGTCGCGGGTGATGATCTGGTTCTCCTCCACGATCACCTTGTCGTTGACCGGATTGCGGATCGTGTCTCGCGCCACGCGGCCGATGATGCTCTCGCGCAGCGCGATGTCCACTTCCTCGCCCTTGTAGATCGCGCTCTTGCTGATGCCGCCGATCGTGCCGCAGTCCTGCATGTTGATGATGACGTTCTGCGCCACGTCCGCGAGCTTGCGCGTCAGGTAGCCGGAGTCGGCCGTCTTCAGCGCCGTGTCCGCCAGCCCCTTGCGCGCGCCGTGCGTCGAGCTGAAGTACTCCAGCACGCTCAGCCCTTCGCGGAAATTGGCCTTGATCGGCGTCTCGATGATCTCGCCGCTGGGCTTGGCCATCAGGGCGCGCATGCCGGCGAGCTGGCGAATCTGGTCCACGCTGCCTCGCGCGCCGGACTCCGTCATCAGGTAGATCGGGTTGAGGTACGGCTTGGCGCCCTTGTCGCCCGGCGCGGCGTAGCGCCCGTCGGTCGTGCGGTAGTCGTTCTTCAACTCCTTCATCATCGCCGCTGTGACCTTCTCGCGGGCGTGAATCCACTTGTCGATCACCTGGTTGTAGCGTTCCATGCGCGTCAGGGCGCCCTTCTGGAAGCTGGTGGAGAGCTTGTCCACCTCGATCTGCGCGGCGTCGATGATCTTCTGCTTTTCGCCCGGAATGCGCATGTCCGTCACGCCGAAGGACAGACCCCCCAGCGTGCTGTGCGTGAAGCCGACCCGCTTGATGTCGTCCAGCAGGTCGATCGTCGCCGAGCGCCCCAGCACCGCGTGGCAGTCCGCGATGACCCGCGCCGCGCCCTTCTGCGACAGCGAGCAGTTGTAGAACGGCATTTTGGGCCGGAGAATGTCGGCGAACAGCACGCGCCCCACCGTCGTCAGAATGCGGCGGTCGTTCGGCATGGGCTTGACCTCGTCCTTCACGCCCGTCACCAGGCTCTCGCGCGCCACGCGCACGCGGATCCACTGGTGCAGACCGATCTTGCCCAGCGAGTACGCCAGCATGGCCTCGGACTCGTCCGCGAAAATCGGCGCCTTCTCCGGCTGCGGACCCGACACGTGGTCCGTCGTCAAGTAGAAGATGCCCAGCACGATGTCCTGCGACGGCGACATGATCGGCGAGCCGTTGGCCGGCCCGAAGATGTTGTTCACGCTCATCATCAGCACGTGCGCCTCCGCCTGCGCCTCGATGGACAGCGGCAGGTGAACGGCCATCTGGTCGCCGTCGAAGTCGGCGTTGAAGCCTTTGCACACGAGCGGGTGAATCTTGATGGCGTTGCCCTCGACGAGCACCGGCTCGAACGCCTGAATGCCCATGCGGTGCAGCGTCGGGGCGCGATTCAGCAGCACGGGATGCTGGTGAATCACCTCCTCGAGGATGTCCCATATTTCCTGGTCGCGCCGCTCCAGCATGCGCTTGGCGCTCTTGATCGTGTCCGCCATGCCGCGCTCCTTGAGCTTGCGGATGATGAACGGCTGGAACAACTCCAGCGCGATCTTCTTGGGCAGACCGCACTGGTTGAGCCGCAGCTCCGGACCGACCACGATCACGCTGCGCGCCGAGTAGTCCACGCGCTTGCCCAGCAGGTTCTCGCGGAAGCGCCCCTGCTTGCCCTTGATCATGTCCGTCAGCGACTTCAGCGGGCGGTTGCTGCTGCCCAGCACCGGGCGGCGGCAGCGCCCGTTGTCGAACAGCGCATCGACCGCCTGCTGCAGCATGCGCTTCTCGTTCTGGATGATGACCTCCGGCGCGTTGAGGTCGATGAGCTTCTTGAGCCGGTTGTTGCGGTTGATGATGCGGCGATACAGGTCGTTGAGGTCGCTGGTGGCGAAGTTGCCGCTCTCGAGAAGGACGAGCGGGCGCAGGTCCGGCGGGATCACCGGGATGACTTCGAGCACCATCCAGCCCGGCTCGTTCGGCGAGTTCTTCAGCGCCTCCACGATGCGAAGCCGCTTGGTATAATCGTAGGTCTTCTGCTGGCTCGCCGTTTTGGCGAGCTGATCGCGCAGCTTTTCGGACAGCGCGGCCAGGTTCAGCTTGGAGAGCAGCGTCTGAATCGCCTCCGCCCCCATCATGGCCGTGAACGAATGCCCGTAGTCCTCCAGCGCCTTGCGGTACTCTTCCTCCGTCAGCGTCTGCCGCTCCTTCAGCGGCGTGTCGCCCGGCTCGACCACGATGTAGTCCTGGAAGTACACCACGCGCTCCAAATCGCCCGTCTTCACGTCCAGCAGGGCGCCGAGGCGCGAGGGCATGGCCTTGAAGAACCAGATGTGCACCACCGGCGCCGCGAGGTTGATGTGCCCCATGCGCTTGCGGCGCACGCGCGAGTGCGTCACCTTCACGCCGCAGCGGTCGCAGATGATTCCCTTGTATTTCGTGCCCTTGAACTTGCCGCAGGCGCACTCCCAGTCCCGCTCCGGTCCGAAGATGCGCTCGCAGAACAGACCGTCCTTCTCCGGGCGGTAGGTGCGATAGTTGATCGTCTCCGGCTTCTTCACCTCGCCAAAGGACCAGGCGCGGATGTCGTTCGGCGACGCCAGAGTGATGCGGACACTCGCGTAGTCATTCACACGGTCGTAACTGGTGTCCACCATGTTCGCTGTTCCTCCCGTCTAAAACACGGCGCTTCCGCCGCGACAACGATGCAACCTCACGCGATCACCGCGAAGCTTCGCCTACGCGCCCTTGACTCCGGCGAGTTGCGGCTCCTTCGACCGATCCGCGCACGGCAGCCCCAGCGCCACCACGCCGGACAGCTTCTTGAAGCCCAACTCCTCGCAGAAGTCCACTTCCGTCCCGTACGCCACCGCGTCGATGCGCTCCACGCCGTAATCCCACAGCGCGTCCAGCACGCGCCGCGCCATCTGCGCCGCGATGCCCGACTCGTCATGCTCGATCCGTGCGTCCTTCCGCGTGATCGCCGCCGGACCCTGGTACGTCGGGTCCAGCTTGCACTCCGCCAGCCGCCCCACCAGCCCGTCCGTCACGCCGCGCGCGAAACCAATCAGCCGCCCTCCCGCCCGCGCCGTCACAAAGCAGAACGACGCGTCGATCATCCGCGACACCTGCTCCCGCCCCGGACGGTTCGGGTGACCGTGCCGCTGATAAAACGCCAGAAGCTCATCCGCCGAGGGGCGATCATCCGCTGCGAAGTCCACGGCCTCCATCGCCAACGCCTCCTCACACCAGCATGGGCTTCTCGAGGTGAATGTTCATGCACAGCCCGCGGATTTCGTTGCACAGCACGTCGAACGACACCGGCGTGCCCGCCTCCAGCGTGTTGGTGCCCTTCACCATCGACTCGTAGATCTTGGTGCGGCCTTCGACGTCGTCGCTCTTGACCGTCAGCAGTTCCTGCAGGATGTGCGAAGCGCCATACGCTTCCAGACCCCACACCTCCATCTCGCCGAAGCGCTGACCGCCCGTGCGCGCCTTGCCGCCCAGCGGCTGCTGCGTGATCAGGCTGTACGGACCCGTCGAACGCACGTGGATCTTGTCATCCACGAGATGGTGCAGCTTGAGCATGTAGATGTAGCCGACGGTCACCGACTGATCGAACAGCTCGCCCGTGCGCCCGTCCCGCAGCCGCACCTTGCCGCCCACCGGCATCTCGCACAGCCGCGCGTCCTCCTTCGCCGCACGCGATATCTGAGCGGAATCGGTCGCGACTTTCCGGACGTACTCATTGGCCTGCTGCGCCAGCTCGTGAATCTCGTTCTCCGTGGCCCCGTCGAAGACCGGCGTGACCGCCTGGAACCCCAGCACCTTTGCCGCCCACCCGAGGTACGTCTCCAGGATCTGCCCGACGTTCATGCGCGACGGCACGCCCAGCGGGTTGAGCACGATCTCCACCGGCGTCCCGTCCTCCAGGAACGGCATGTCCTCTTCCGGCATGATGCGGGCGATGACGCCCTTGTTGCCGTGCCGCCCGGCCATTTTGTCGCCGACGGACAGCGCCCGCTTCGTGGCGACGTACACCTTCACCATTTCAAGCACGCCCGTGGGAAGCTCGTCCCCGCGCTTCATCTGCGCGGTCTTGCGGTCCCGCTCCTCGATGATCTCCTCGATGCGCCGCCAGAAGCGGTCCACGACCTTGCTCAGCACCGCCTCGCGCATGTTCGCGGGCTTCACCCATTTCAGGTCGCGCGTCCGCACCTGGTCGCTGAACGACTCGACCTGCTCCATGATGACCTCGCGGATCGGGCTGTGACCCACCTTCTGCCGCGTGTTCGGGTCGATCATCGGCGAGTTGAGCATCTGCTCGATTTCCTCGCACATCTGGCGGAACAGCGCCACCAGCTTGGAATCCTGGCTCTCCTTGTAGGCCGCCACTTCCTGCTCGAGCTGCTGCTTCTCCTCCTCAGACATGTTCATCCGCCGCGAGAACCGCTTCGCGCCGATGACCACGCCCTCCTCGCCGGCCGGAAGCTCGAGCGAGTCGTTTTTCACGTCTTCGCCCGCGCGGCCGAAGATAGCGTGCAGCAGCTTCTCCTCCGGCGACAGTTCGCTCTTGGACTTCGGGCTGACCTTGCCCACGAGGATGTCGCCCGGTCCGACGCGCGTGCCGATGCGGATCACGCCCTTTTCGTCGAGATTTCGCAGCGCCCGCTCGGAGACGTTGGGGATGTCCGCCGTGAACTCCTCCTTGCCCAGCTTGGTCTCGCGGACCTCAACGTCGTAGGAGTCGATGTGAATGCTCGTGAACACGTCGTCGCGCACGAGCTTCTCGTTGATGAGGATGGCGTCCTCGAAGTTGTAGCCGTCGAACGTCATGAACGCGACCAGCACGTTGCGCCCCAGCGCCAGCTCTCCGTTCCGCGTCGCCGGTCCGTCGGCGATGATCTCGCCCTTCTTGACCTTCTGCCCCGGGCGCACCAGCGGGCGCTGATTAAGGCACGTCCGCTCATTCAGCCCCCGGAACTTCCGCAGCACGTACTCGTCCGTGTCGTTAATCACGATCCGCAGCGCGTCCACGTACGACACCGTCCCGCCGTGCCGCGCCTGAATCACCATGCCGCTGTCCAGCGGGACGATCTTCTCCATCCCCGTGGACACCCACGCCGGCTCCGTGCGCAGCAGCGGAACCGCCTGGCGCTGCATGTTCGAGCCCATCAGCGCGCGGTTTGCGTCGTCGTGCTCCAGGAACGGGATCAGCGCGGCCGACACGCCCACCGTCTGCTTCGGCGAGATGTCCATGAAATCGACCTGCTTGCTGTCCACCTGCGCCAGCTCGCCGTACGCCCGCGCGATGACCGGACCGGTGTGCAGGCGCTTCTTGCCCGCCTCCAGCGCCTCCGGCGGCGCGAGGATCATCCGCATCTCCTCATCCGCGCGAAGATACGTGGGCTTCTCCTCCAGCTTGCCGCTCTTGTCCGCCTTGAGGTACGGCGTGCGCAGGAAGCCGTACTCGTCCACGCTGCTGTAGATCGAAAGCGAGGCGATCAGACCGATGTTCGTGCCTTCCGGCGTCTCGATCGGGCAGATGCGGCCGTAGTGCGAGATGTGCACGTCGCGCACCTCGAAGCCCGCGCGCTTGCGGTTGAGTCCGCCCGGGCCCAGCGCCGAAAGCCGGCGCTCGTGCGTGAGCTGCGAGAGCGGATTGGTCTGGTCCACGACCTGCGAAAGCTCGCTGCGCCCGAAGAAGAACTCGACGGCGGAGCTGATCGACTTGCTGTTGATGAGCTGCGCGATGCGCCCGATCTCGTCCGGGTTCTTGAGGCTCATGCGCTCCTGCACGGTGCGCCGCAGCTTCAGAAAGCCCTTGCGCAGCTCGTCGGCGCACAGCTCGTCCAGCGTGCGCAGGCGGCGGTTGCCCAGGTGGTCGATGTCGTCCACCGAGTGCTGGCTGTCGCCGGCGCGCAGGTGCAGCATGTACTTGAGGCAACTGACGTAATCCTCCACGCGCAGCGTCATCACCGACTCGTCGCTGCTGAGGTCCAGCTTGCGGTTCATGCGGAACCGCCCGACCTTGCCGAGGCGGTAGCGGTTTTCGTCGAAGAATTTCTCGTGGAACAGCTTGCGCGCCTTGTCCAGCGCCGGCGGGTTGCCGGGGCGCAGGCGGGCGTAGATCTTGAGCAGCGCTTCCTCGTGCGAGTGCGTGCTGTCCTCCGCCAGCGTGTTCAGGATGATCGGGTCCGCCACCGACGAAATCACTTCCAGCTTGGTCATGGACATCGACTGGATCGTGGCGATCGCGTCGCCGATCTGGCAGCCGGCCTGCACGATCACGTTGCCCGACTCCGCGTCCACCACCGGACCGACGACGTACATGTCGCTGGTCAGCTCCTTGACCTTCACCGTCTTCGTCGGGAAGAACTCGCGGATGATGCTCTCGTCCGTCGAGAACTTCTCCGACATCGCCCGCATGAACGCGGTGGCCGCGATCTTGCTGCTCTGGTCGATGCGGACCGCCATCAGGTCCTTCTTGGTGACGTTGATCTCGATCCAGCTTCCGCGCTCGGGGATGATGCGGCAGCCGTGCAGCGCGCGGTCGCCCTCGGCCTGCTCCTTGACGAAGTCCACGCCCGGGCTGCGGTGAAGCTGCGAGACGATGACGCGCTCGGCGCCGTTGATGATGAACTCGCCGCCGCCCATCATGATCGGCAGCTCGCCGACGTAGATGAGGTCTTCGAGCACCTCGTCCGTGTCCTTGCGCATCATGCGCAACCGGATGCGCAGCGGCTTGCCAAAGGTCAGGCGCAGCTCGCGGCACTCATCCGGCGTGTAGCGCGGCTTGCCCAGCTCGTAGTTGATGTAGTGCAGCCCGACGTTGCCGTCGTAGCTTTCGATGGGGTACACCTCGCGAAGCAGGGCTTCCAGCCCGTCCGCCTTCCGCTCGCGCGGGTCCGCGTCCTCCTGGAGGAACGCCGCGTACGAACGCACCTGGATCTGGTTCAGACTCGGAATCTCCAGCGCGTCGCCCACCTTGGCGAAACTGCGCACCGGAAGCGTCTCGGTGGCCATGCTGCGTCACCCTTTCCGTGCCGACGTTTACCCGCGGCGACCGCACTCCTCCCCTTGGCGGAGCGGTCAGGAGAGTGGTGAACCGTCGTCGAGAACCACTCTCCCCCGGCCCCGCTCGCTCGATGCAGCGGGCCACGGGAGTGCCGCAAGTTGTTTCAGAGGGACGATGATCGTCCGCCGGAGCCTCTGTTCGACTGACCGTCCCTGTCCACAATCAGCCGGTCCCGCTCCGACGCGGACGCCCCATTCACTTGGAATGCAGAAGACCGCGGGAAGGGACCCGGCGCAAACCGAGACCCTTCCCACAGTCGGTTAGTCGTGAATACCTCTATTATCGGTCGATTCGATCCGCAACCCTCAGCTACTCGACCTTTACGGCACCCCCGGCTTCCTCGATCTCCTTCTTGATCTTGGCAGCTTCGTCCTTCGTGGCGCCTTCCTTCAGCGGCTTCGGCACGCCTTCCACCAAGTCCTTGGCTTCCTTCAGACCCAGACCGGTCAGCGACCGCACGGCCTTGATGACGTTAATTTTATTGTCGCCAAAGCCCGCGAGGATGACGTTGAACGAATCCTTCTCTTCCGCGGCAGCCGGCGCCGCAGCAGCCGGAGCGGCCATCATCGCCACTGCGCCGCCCGCCGGCTCGATCCCGTGGTTTGCCTTCAGGCAATCCACCAGATCCTGAGCCTGCTTCACGGTCAACCCGACAAGCTTCTCCGCCAGCGACTTGATGTCCGCTGCAAATTCTTTGGCCGGCGCATCCGCCATGACTTTCTACGCTCCTGTCCTCTTAAGTGTTCGCGTTCCCGAACGGCGACCCGCCCCATGCGGACCATTTCATCCGCCCGAAGGCGGACCGGCCGGAAATCACGCTAGCATGTCCAACTCGATCGATCCGCCGGGAGCGCGAAAACTCTCTCGCTCCGTCCCGACTCTCCCGCCCCAGTCCGGGTTTTTCGCGGGGCGTCCAGTTTCGCCGAACCTCGTCAGGCCGCCGCCGCCGCTTCCTCAGGCTTGTCGGCCAGGGTCTTGAGGCAGCCCGCGATCTTGCCGCCCGCGGACTTGAGGCAACCCGCCACCTTGCGACCGGGCGAGCTGATGAGCATGGCGATTTCGCCCAGCATTTCGCGGCGACCGCGCAGCTTGGAAAGCTCCTCCACCGTAAGCAATCCGGGATCGCCTTCCAGAATCGCGTGCTTCAGCTCAAGCGTGGCGTACGTCTTCTTGGCGTCCATCAGCGCCCGGGCGACGTCGATGATCGAGTCGCCGCCGGTCACCAGCGCGCAGGGACCCGACAGCGCCTCCGCCAGCGGGAGCAGCTTCGTCCCCGCAAACGCGCGTCGCGCCAGGCTGTTCTTGACAACCTGCACCCGAATCTGCTTCTTTCGCAGCTCCTGACGAAACCGCGTCACGTCCTGCACGTTCAGCTTGGTCACGTCCACCAGGCAGGCGTCCGCCAGCCCGCTGTACGACCGGCTGTAGTCGCTGGTAATGCAGTCTTTTGTCGATTTGCTCATGGTCGCTCTCTACGGCGCTGTCGCCCTCGCTTGCGGGATACGAATCTGCGCCCCCATTACTGGCCGACGTTCAGGATCACCGACGGCGTGTTCATCGCCGCAAGACACACCTTCTTGAAAAACTGTCCTTTCGCCGTGGCCGGCTTGGATCGCGCCATGTGCGCGATCACCGCCTCGACGTTCGCCTTGATGTCCGCGACGGCGAAGCTCGCCTTGCCCACCGGAACATGCACGTTGCCGCCCGCGTCATTGCGAAACTCGATGCGCCCCGCGGCAAACTCCTTCACGGCCGTCACCACGTCCGGCGTCACCGTGCCCGCCTTGGGCGTCGGCATCAACCCGTGCGGCCCGAGAACACGACCCAACTTGCCGACCTTGCCCATCAGCGACGGGTGTGCCACGGCCACATCGAACTCGAACCAGTTTTCCTTCTGGATCTTGTCGATCAGCTCGTCCGCGCCAGCCTCGATGGCACCGGCCGCCTTGGCCGCGGCCGCCAGCTCGCCTTCGCAGAAGGCGATCACCCGGCGGGACTTGCCAATGCCCTTCGGCAGACTGATCGCGCCGCGCATCGCCTGGTCGGCCTGCTTGGCGTCGATGCCCAAGTGCATCGTGAGCTGTACCGTCTGGTCCAACCCCTTGCGCTTCCGCCCGTTCTTGTACGAGCGGTCGGACTTCACCGCGGCCATCTCCTTGATCTTCGAGATGCCCGCGTCCAATTCCATCACCTCGGGACGTTCCGACCCGCGGATTTCCAGTCGCTTCTTGTATGCAACGCTCAAAGTCGGCATGTCTTTCCCGCTTTCCGAATCTGTCTTCCCGGCTCCCGGCCTTGTGGCACCGGTTTCCAACCGGTGGATGGAGCACAGGTTTCCCAACCTGTGCATCCGCCTTGGCAGGGCGTCAGTCCGCGATCTCCACCCCCATCGACCGTGCCGTGCCCGCCACGACCCGCTCCGCCGACTCGATCCGCGTGCAGTTAAGATCCGGAAGCTTCTTCTGCGCGATTTCGCGAAGCTGCGCCCGGGTGATCGTCCCGATCTTCTGCTTGTTCGGAACGCCGCTGCCCTTCTCCACCTTCAAGGCGTCCTTCAGCAGCACCGACGCCGGCGGGCTTTTCACCTTGAAGGAAAACGACTTGTCCGTATAGACGGAGATCTCAACCGTCACCTTCATGCCGTTGAGGCTGCCGGTGGCCGCATTGAACTGCTGAACGAACTGCCCGATGTTCACGCCGTGCTGACCCAGCGCCGGACCGATCGGCGGCGCGGGCGTCGCCTGCCCCCCCGGCGCCTGCAGCTTGATGAGCGCGGCCACTACTTTCTTCTTAGCCACTGTTGCTTCCCGCCTATCCCTTCGCCCCATTCCGGGCGACTTCGATCCACCGCCGGACTACTGCGCCGCTTCCTGCACCACGCGCTCCAACTGCCAGTATTCCACGTCCAACTGCGTCGCGCGCCCGAACACCGTCACCATCACCGTCACGTTCCCGCGGCGCTCGTCCACGGAATCGACCTCGCCCTCGTAACCCTCGAACGGGCCTTCCGTGATCTTGACGTGGTCCCCCTTCTGGAACGCCACCGCCGACAGCGACGACTCGTCCGGCTTCTCGCACGCCGCCAGCATGGCGCCGACCTCGTGCTCAGGCATGGCCGTCGGCTTGTTGTTCGAGCCGATGAAGTCCCCGACGCCCGTCGTCTCCTTCACCATGAACCAGACGTTTTCGTTGATCGCCCCGTCCGGCTCACAGATCATTTCCACGAACACATAGCCCGGATAGAGCTTGCGCTCGAAATACTTCAGCGCGCCGCCCTTGAACCGCTTTTCCTTCAGCGTGGGCACCAGGACGCGTCCGATGCGCTCCTCCAAGCCTTCGATCTTGACCTTGCGCGTCAAAGCTTCGCAGACCTGGTCCTCCTTGTTGGACGCGACCCGGAGCACATACCAGTGCATCCCCGGCCTCGTCGGCTCCCTGGAAAGCTGCTCGCTCATCCGCCGGGGTCTCCCAAACCGCTGACGCCCTGCTCAAGAACGCCAATCCACATGAACGCCTTGAAGAACACCAGGTCCACAACACCCATCATCAGCGCGAATATCAACGCGAAGGCGATCACCACTTTCGTCGAGCCGATCACTTCACGCCGGCTCGACCAGTTCACTTTCCGCATCTCGCCTTCGGTGGCGATCAGGAAGTCGCCGCTGTCCCGCTTGCGATACGCCATGTGAAACGCGACGATCGCCACCGCGGCCGCGACCAAAACGGTCAGCCCGTACACCAGGAACAGCGTCCAAGGCCGGGACGGATCCTGCCGGGACTTGAGCTGATCGTAGAGGAACTTGCCCGCGCCGAAGGCAAGCAGCGCCCCCGCCCACATCGTGCCCGCGCGGACTTTTGTGCCCTGATCCGGCTTGTAGCGCTCAAAGAAGCTGCCGCCCGATCCAACCGGACGACCGCCGCCGGGCCCGGGCGGAAGCGCGCCGTTTTCCTGATCGCGCGCCCGCAGCGATGTGCCCGGCTCGGAGGTTGTTGTTGCGTTCGCCATGTATGCTTTCCACGCACGCCCGGAAACCCGATCACGCCCGACCGTGGCTCCCGCTCAATGCCATGCTCTCGTTTCCGCCGCCCGCTTCGGGCGCTTTCGATCAGGAGCAGAGGGACTCGAACCCCCAACCGCCGGTTTTGGAAACCGGTGCTCTACCAATTGAGCTATGCTCCTAGCGCCGGTTCTGAAAATCGAGTTGAGTCTCAAGGGTTCAGGGTTCAGCGTTCAGGGTTCAAAGCTTAACCGTCCGCGTTCGGGACGCGAAGTTCAAGATCCAGTGAATGCCTTCCAACGCATCGAAGCCAGCCGGTCGCCCTTAGACTACCCTTTTGTTCTGATCCTTCGATTACTCTCCCCCGAATACCCTTCGCTCAACGCCCGGAGACGTCCAATTCAGTCGTCTCAAAGAAAACTGTACCACCGGAGATCCAGAGCAATGCTGGCGACATCCACATCCGCCACTTTTCGGAAATTCCCAAGGACGACGATGCCCGGCTCGGATTCGGCGTCCGCGAGCCACACTTTCCAAAGCCCAGGTGCTGCCAGCCCGAACGCCGAACCCTGAACCCCGAACCCTGATCCCTACTTCCTCTTGATCTTGTGCAACGTGTGCTTGCGCAGGCGCGGACAATACTTCTTCAGCGTGATCTTCGGCGTCCCGCCCATGACGTTCACCGTCGTGCGGTAGTTCAAGTCGCCGGTCTCGCTGCACTGCAGCCAGACCCACTCTCGCTTCTGACCCTTCTTCTTTGCCATGAACTCCGCTCCGCCGTTTCACCCGCAACCCGCAATCCGCAATCCGCAATCCGCAATCCGCAATCCGGGACCGCCCAAGCCCCGCCGAATCCCGGCGGCCGCTTCCGCGTCAACTACTTCAGCACCTTCGTCACGACGCCCGAACCGACCGTGCGACCGCCCTCGCGGACGGCAAACCGAAGCCCGGCCTCCATCGCGATTGGCTTGCCAAGGTCCACCTCCATGGTGATGTTGTCGCCCGGCATGCACATCTCCGCCCCGCCCAGCAGCTTCAGCGAGCCGGTCACGTCCGTCGTGCGGAAGTAGAACTGCGGGCGATACCCGCTGAAGAACGGCGTGTGCCGACCGCCTTCCTCCTGCGTCAGCACGTAAACCTCCGCCTCGAAGTTCGTGTGCGGCGTGATGCTGGCCGGCTTGGCGAGCACCTGTCCGCGCTCCACCTCTTCCTTCTTCGTGCCGCGGAGCAGGCAACCGCAGTTGTCACCCGGCAGCGCAAAGTCCAGTGTCTTGTTGAACATCTCGACGCCCGTCACAATCGACTTCTGCAGTTCGCGCAGACCGACGATTTCCACTTCGTCGCCCACGCGCACCTGACCCCGTTCCACGCGGCCGGTGACCACCGTGCCGCGACCTTTGATGCTGAAGACGTCCTCAATGGACATCAGGAACGCCTTGTCCGCCTCGCGCACCGGCTCCGGAATGTGCGCGTCGAGCGCGGCCATCAGGTCGGCGATGCACTTGGTCTTCTCGGCGTCCTTGGGGTTCTGCAACGCCGGCAGCGACGAGCCGCGGATGACGGGCGTGTCGTCGCCGGGGAAGCTGTACTTGTTGAGCAGTTCGCGCACTTCCAGCTCAACGAGGTCCAGCAGTTCCGCGTCGTCCACCAAGTCGATCTTGTTGAGGAAGACCACGATGTACGGCACGTTCACCTGGCGGGCGAGAAGAATGTGCTCGCGCGTCTGAGGCATCGGACCGTCCGCCGCCGAAACCACCAGAATGGCGCCGTCCATCTGGGCGGCGCCCGTGATCATGTTCTTGACGTAGTCCGCGTGACCGGGGCAGTCGATGTGCGCGTAGTGACGCTTCTCGGATTCGTACTCCACGTGCGACGTGGCGATCGTCAAAATCTTCGTCGGGTCGCGGCGACCCTGAGACTCCGACGCCTTCGCCACTTCGTCGTAGCTGATCGCCTTGCACAGACCCTTGGCGGCCTGCACCATGGTGATGGCGGCGGTCAGCGTCGTCTTGCCGTGGTCCACGTGCCCGATGGTTCCCACGTTGAGGTGGGGTTTTGTTCTCGAAAATACGTCCTTCGCCATACTGGGTCCATTCCTCCACTCTTTATGAGTTCACATCGGGTGCATCGATCCGCCGCGGGCGCGGCGCGATTCGGCCGCACCCTCCGGCATCCGCGCGATCTCGGATTCCACGACTCCCGCCGCTGAAACCCGACCGCGCTGCACACACCACTGCGGCGACTGGAACCGCGCCAACCGTCCAGAATCTCCTGCTTCGCCGCGCCGCCTGAAGCTGCTGATGGGAATCGAACCCATGACCTCGTCCTTACCAAGGACGCACTCTACCGGCTGAGCTACAGCAGCGCCCTCGCGCCGCCGTTGCCCCTGCGCGAGGAGAACATCCACAACTCACGCGACCCTCAGGGAAAGCCCCGATGCCGCGGAGGTCATTTACGCCCACTCCACACGCCCATTCCGCGCGGTCACCAACCCTAGAGCCGGGCGAGTATAAGCACCTGCATTACGCTGTCAAACGGAAATAACGCACGCCGGGGGCTTTGAAGAAGCGGGTCCTAGACCTGCCGTGTCCCTCCATTCCGATTGCAGCACAAAGCGTTTTTTGTAATCAACAACTTATCTTGATGCTGCTTCGGTCGCGCTCAAGCCTGACGGTTTCGACGGCGATTCCAGCGACGCGGCGGCAGAATCGCTTCGTGAGGCCCCTCGCCGCGTCGCCTCGCAGGTTTGAGCGTCGCCATGTCTTGCACAACAATGCGCCGTTCGCCCGGTTCGACCGCGCTGCTGAAGGGAACGCCCAAGGAAATCATGCATGCACCTGATGGGCATCGACATCGGCACGACCGGCACGCGCACGCTGGTGGTTGACCTGAGCGGCCGCCTTGTCGCCTCCGCCGTCGAGACCTACGGTCTTTCCACGCCGCGCCCTCTCTGGTCGGAGCAGGATCCGGGCGACTGGTGGACGGCGACTATCCGGACCATTCGCATAGTCCTCGAGACCGTGCCGGCCGAGAGCATTCAGGCCATCGGGCTTTCCGGGCAGATGCACGGGCTTGTGCTCCTCGACGAGCAGGGCGTGGTCCTGCGCCCCGCGATTCTGTGGAACGACCAGCGGACGTCCGAACAGTGCGAGTGGATCACGCGCCGCGTCGGACGTGACGCGCTGATGATGGAAACCTGCAACCCGGTCCTCACCGGATTCACGGCCGGCAAGATCCTCTGGGTGCGGGACCACGAGCGCACGGTCTTCGATCGCGCGCGGCGGATCCTCCTGCCCAAGGACTACGTCCGCTTCAAGCTTTCCGGCGGGTTCGCCACCGACGTCTCCGACGCATCCGGCACGTCGCTCTTCAACGTGCATCGGCGGCGCTGGTCGGACATCCTCCTCAGCTCGCTCGCGTTGGAACCGGCTTTGTTCCCTGAGGTTCTCGAGTCTTCGGGGTTGTCAGGCGCCGTATCGAAGGAGGCCGCGGAAATCACCGGATTGAAACCCGGCACGCGCATCGTCGCGGGCGCGGGGGACCAGGCCGCGGGGGCGGTCGGCGCCGGCGTTGTGCAGCGCGGCATCGTCTCGGTCAGCCTCGGGACCAGCGGCGTGGTGTTCGCGCACGCCGAGTCGCCGGCGACCGACCCGCTGCTGCGCACGCACACGTTCTGCCACGCGGTGCCAGACAAATGGCACCTCATGGGCGTGATGCTCAGCGCCGGGGGAAGCCTGCGCTGGTGGCGGGACGCGCTGTGCGGGGAGGAAGTTGCCGCGGCGCGGCAGCGCGGCACGGACGCGTATGAACTCATTGCCGCAAGCGCGGCCAAGGTTCCCGCCGGCGCGGAGGGCCTGCTGTTTCTACCGTACCTCACCGGCGAGCGGACGCCGCACGCCGATCCGCTGGCACGCGGGGCCTTCGTCGGATTGACGCTGCGCACCGGAAAAGCCCACATGGCCCGCGCGGTCATGGAAGGCGTGGCGTACGCGCTGAACGACTCGCTTTCCATCCTGAAAGACCTGCACGTCCCGATCGAAGAAATCCGCATCACGGGCGGCGGCGCGCGCAGCTCGGTCTGGCGGCAAATGATCGCGGATGTGTTTCAGAGGCCGCTCGTCAGTCTCGCTGTGGATGAGGGTCCGGCCTGGGGCGCTGCGCTGCTGGCGGGCACGGGTTGCGGAGCCTACCCGAGCGTGCCGGACGCCTGCCGCCGTTGCGTTCGAACCGCGGGCGTCACCGAGCCGAACCGCGCCCATGCCGGCGTTTATCAGCACGGTTGTCAGCGGTTCCGGGAACTCTACCCCAACCTGAAGGAGGACTTCGCCGCGGCCGATCTTTCGCGGAAATAGTCCTGGAAACAAGCCGTAGGGCGGGCTATGCCCGCCATTTCTGCCACCTGCGTAAGAAGGCGGGCATAGCCCGCCCTACGCGCGGCCACATGCACGTCACCCGCCCTACGCGCGGCCACGTGCACGTCACCCGCCATACGCGCAGCCATGTGGGTGTGATCCGCCCTACGCGCAGCCACGTGGGTGTGATCCGCCCTACGCGCAGCCACGTGGGCGTGATCCGCCCTACGCGCCGTGCGGCTTGTGCTTCGCGCTGCGGGCCGCGCCGCGGGGGAACGCCGGAACTCCATGTCGAGCGGCGCCGCTGGGGACTCTACATCGCCAGGCCCGCCCCTCGCGGCCGCCGGCGCGCCGCTCCGGGCGAACGTCGGTGGATCGTGTCATGTCCTGCGCGTCCCGCGGTCGCTCGTCCAACACTCGACGCGGGCGTACGGCGGGCTTGAAGCGCTGCCTCGCGCCGCAAGAGCTGGGAGGCGTCCTGCGTCCCGCGGCGCTGCAAGGCGAATGGGGCAAGGGCAACGTCATGACGTTCTCTCGAAGATGAATTCCAGACCCACGTAGTACTCGTTGCGGATCGGCGTGCAGTGGCACACGCGCGCCCGCCCGTGCAGGCTCAGCTCCGGCTGGTGCACCGCGATCGAAAGCTCCGTGCCGGCGTCGTAGGCGTCGTCGCATTTCATGCCCGCGCCGCCCACGCTGATGTTCTCGCACGACGCCAGCCGGTAGTCCTCCGTCCCGTCCGGCTGCGGAATCCACAGCTCGACGGTGCCGGGGAAAGGCCAGCGCGGCGCCCGGCGGCGCTCCCCGTCGAGACCTTCCTCGCCAATCCCGCGCAGACGAAACAGCCGCTCCAGGGCGCGGCGGCTGATGGGCACGATTTCGCTGGTCTTCACGGCAATCCTCCCGGAAGGGCACGGACCCCGCGCCCGGGGAGAGTTTACGATTCGGATCGGCCCTGACCCCAGCATTGAAATCGGAGCGCGTTTCGGCCGACGGTGACTCTGATTATCTCGCCCGGCGGAACGTGCGCCGTCTGAATAGGGAAAGCTCGCTTCTCGGACGCGCCGGCCGGAATGAGTCAACCGAGCCGCGCCCGTCAGGAAGCAGTGGTTCGCGCGTCTCACGAACCGCCCTCGCGAGCACATGAGCGCGCGACCCACCCAGTCAATGAAACGTCGCACTGGACGCGCTGAAGAACGGACCCCGGCGCCTGCAAGAAATCTCGCTCCCTTACGGTCGCGGCTCTGCGCGCCCATGCGAGGCGTTCGTCCACATCATGCCCAGCCGACCGTGGACCTCGCGTCCCCCGCAAATTGCCGCTGCCTCTCGACCATGTCGGTGTACATGCCGCCGCGGCGCAGCAGTTCCTCGTGAGCGCCCAACTCCACGATCCGTCCCTCATGGAGTACCACGATCAAGTCCGCGTGAGTCACCGTGCTGAGCCGGTGCGCGATGACGAACACCGTGCGCCCCGTCAGCAGCTCCGCCAGCGACGCCTGGATAAGCTGCTCGCTCTCCGTGTCGAGATTGCTCGTAGCCTCGTCGAGGATGAGGATGCGCGGGTCGGCGAGGATGGCCCGCGCGATGCTGATGCGCTGCCGCTGCCCGCCGGAGAGCTTCACCCCGCGCTCGCCGATCAGCGTGTCGTAGCCTTCCGGCAGCGAGAGGATGAAGTCATGCGCGTTGGCGCGCCGCGCGGCGTCCTCGATCTCCTGCGTCAGCGCCCCGCGCCGGCCGTAGGTGATGTTGTCGCGCACCGTCCCGTCGAACAGGAACACCTCCTGCTGCACGACGCCGATCAGCGCCCGGTAGCTGCGCAGGCTCATCCGGCGGATGTCGATCCCGTTGAGCAGGATGGCCCCGCTCGTCGGATCGTGAAAACGCGCCACCAGGTCCGTCACCGTCGTCTTGCCCGCGCCGCTGGGACCGACGAGCGCCACCACCGACCCCCCCGGCACGGTCAGATCAAACCCGTGCAGCACGGACAAGCCCCGCCGGTAGGCAAACTCCACGCGATCAAAGCGGATCTCCGCCACGTGCGCCGGCGCTTCCACCGCGTCCGGCGGGTCCGGCTTTTCCGCCGGCATGTCGAGAATCTCGAACACGCGCTCCATCGCCGCCAAGGCGCTTTGCGTCTCGTTCCACGAGTTCACGATCTGCGACACCGGCGTCAGCAGCATGAACGCGTACATCTGAAACGCGAAAATGTCGCCCACGCTCGCCTGCCCCTGAATCACCAGATATCCGCCGAAGCACACGATCAGCAGCGTGGTCGCGGGGATCAGCAGCCCCCAGCCCGCCGTGACGACAAGCTGCAGCAGGTTCGCGTACAGGCGCTTGCGGATGATCGTGTGATGCCCGACTGCGTGATCGTGCTCCTCGTGGTGCTCGCGACCGAAGGAGCGCACCACCCGGATGCCGCCGAACGTTTCGGTGATGCGCCCGTCCACCTCCGCGCGGTCATCGCGGATCGACCGGAACACGGGCCTCACCTTGTGCACCCACACCATGTTGATGAACACCACCGGCGGGATCAGCAGCATCGACGCCAGCGCCATCTTCCAGCTCAGGAACACCAGCACGCCGATGGTGAGGATCACGCGGATAAAGGCGACTCCCGGCGTGATGAGCGCGAGCTGCACCATGCCCGTCACGCTGTCCACGTCGCCGCTGAGGCGCGAGACGATTCCGCCGGATTTCATGTCCGACAGGTCGGAGAGCGGCAGGCGCAGCAGCCGGTCGAACAGCCGCTCGCGCAGCTTGAAAATCACCTTGGAGTTCAGCACGCTCATGCGCACCGAGCGCAGCGAATCCAGCGCCTGCGAGATCAGAAGCAATCCGCCCGTCGCAACACCCACCCACGTCAGCCGTGACAACTTCGCCGCGCGGTCGATGTCCGCGGCGAGCAGCACCTTGTCGATCAGGATCTTGGTCACCATCGGCAGGACCATGCCCAGCCCCGCCGAGGTCAGCGCGAGAAGAAAGACGCCCGTGATCGTCCAGCGATGAGGCCAGAGCCACTGCCGATATTGCGCCAGGTGTTGACGCCGCGCCTGCTTGCGCGACTGCGTCAAGGGAACGCCGCCCGATTCAGGATCCGCGCCGCGAACCGCGCGCTCGCGCAGCGCCTTGCGAAACGCGCGATGACGAAGTCTCGATGACGGCGGCGGTTTCATGCGTTAAACATCGGGCCAAACGACCTTCGATGTTTATCGCAGCAAATCGGCGCGATGGAAAGCGATGTTGAGGCGCCGTCCGTGCGTAGTGAAAGGCGACGCACGTCATTCCCGCGCCTGGGTGGCACGGCCTGGCGTACTCGCCTGGCCGTGGCGAGCGGGGCGAGACCTTGGCGAGCGGGCCAAGACCCTGGCGAGCGGAGTACCGTGGACCCTGCCACCTGCGCTCTGGGACAAGTTTACATTCCACGACCCGTTACTCGGCCGGGCGTGGTGAAACGCGACGCACGTCATTCCCGCGCAGGCGGGAATCCAGAGGTTTTCCGGGGCGGACTGGACCCCCGCCTGCGCGGGGGTGACGGACCCCGTATCCCGCTTCGAGTTCCACCACGGGCTGCTAACCGCAGCGCGCCTCGCCGACGACGCCGCACTCGATGTACTCCACGAAGTGTGGGCCTGGGGAAACCTTGCGGAACAGGACTTTCGCGGCACCGGCCTCGTTGATGCGCACCGCCTTCCGCGTGTCAGGATCCCCGTCCAATTCGAACGTGGCCAGCGCGCCGGGCGTTCCCTCGCGCAGCTTCACCTTGAATTTCCCGCGTTTGCACTTGACTTTCAATGCCTCCCGGCCCGTACAGGCCCCGCCGTCCGTCGAGTCCACGCGACCGTCGTAGTTCACGTCGAACACGCAGAAGTTCGGGCCGAAGTCGATCAGGTCCACGTCCCCGTCGCGCTGACCGTCCTCGTCGATGTCGGGCCGGCCGTCGTAGATCGCGATGAAATTTAGGATCGCGCCGCGGTCCACATCATCGACGACGCCGTCCCCGTTCACGTCCCGATTCAGCGCATCCGGCAGGATGTCCGTCCACACCAGCTCCGCGCCGTCCGGATCGGGCGTGGCATAGCTGGTAGCGAGCAGCGCCGTCGCGTCCCATGTCAGCGGGTTAAGACAATCCTGGGCTACCTTGAATTCCCAGGCCGCCACAATGGGGAAGTCAGGATCGTTCCGCCACGAGCCGGGTGCATTCACCGCGCTGAACACCAGGTCGTCGAGCGCTTCCAGCGCGCTGCTCTGGTTGCAGGCGTCGCCGTCGTTCGGTTCGACCCAGCCCTCGTCGCGCATCTCTGCCGACGCGGCGTTGGTCAGCGGAAATACGAGGGAAACGGTGGTGAAGTTTCCCATGACCTCGTGGGCGAACTGAAGCTGCGCAAGGGGAAGGTAATGCCCGTCGCCGCCCTGGCAGCAGCACGCGAAGCTGAACGGCTCGTAGCCGTGCGCGCGGTGAAAGAACCGCCCTTCAACCATCCACGTTTCGCCCGCCTGAAACAGGCCGTCGGGGTTGCCCTTCTTTTGGATGATGTTCTCGAAGGGCGCGCCGATGAGCGCGATGTGGAACTCCTCGCCGCTGCGATCCACGTAGGGCGCCGTTGACAGGTCGTGATCGAACGCCGACGCGTCGCGCGCCAGCCGATCCACAAAACGCGCGCCGACGGGCAGCCCCCCCCATCGCGCCGCGTTCCCGCTGAAACGCAGCTCCGGGAAACTCAACTCCCCCCCTGTCGCCACGTCCGCGTCCATGTCCAACTCAACGTAGCCGAAAAACGGCGCCGCACCGTAGAGGAACGGATCGAAGAACTGATCAAATCCCAGCGTGCCCGGCGGATTCACCAGCCCGTCGAATTCCAGATCGAGGCGGACGAAGCCGCCGCTGTTGAGCCACTCGCCCTCGAAGATATCCGTCACGGGGTCCGCCGGCTGCCAGGCGCCGATCCTCAGCAGCCTCACGTCGGGAAGCGGGTGCAGATCGCGATCCACCGGTCCATCCGCGCCCGGGTCCATGCGGATGACGCACGCGTCGCCTTTCGGGTCGCTCTCGATGCGGACATCCTGCGCCATCGACACGCTGCAAGCCGCCAACCCAGCCAGCACGGTTGGCCAGAAGGAACGCGGAGACGCCGCTCTGCGAGAAGCGACGGCCTTGGATTGTGCCCAATCCCAGATCATCACGATCCCCGTGCTCACCTGCCCGCTTTCAGTATCGCGCCCGCAAGGAGGCGGTCGTTCTGGAGGGCGCCGGCACAGATCTCCGACGTCCTGCACGCGAGGTTCTGAAACTCGCGCTTGCGTCGCTCCCCCTTCCGGCACGCGCGGCCCTGCCAGACATCACACCCTTCTCCGCCCCACACCCGGCGCGCGCGCCCTCGATTCTAGCTGAGCCCTGCCCATGAACGCGGTCCAATAAGCGGAAAGGCCGCCGACCTTACGGTTTTGCACTCCCCAGAAGTGGAAACCCCTCCACGTCAGGCGGCCGATGGCGCTGGGTCGTGAGTCGCTCTGCGAGAAAAAAGCGAAAGGGCCGGCCCGGTGAAGGACCGACCCCTCCGGAGGATGGGAATCGCGATTACGTCTTAGCCCCCTTTAGCATTCGACGTCTGCGCTCAACCCACACTCAAGGTAGCTGACCGTGTGAAGGCCATCAGCCGTGCCCTTCCATTTGGCCTTGGCTGTGCCGTTCTCATCCACGGTTACGCTAATGTTCGTGTTCGAATCCCCGTCGAGCTGGAACGTGGCCGTGTCGCCGGCCGTACCCCCCGACAGTTTCACCTTCACCTTGCCGTTGCGGCACTTGGCGCTGATCGCCTCGTTGCCCGAGCACGCCGCCCAGACCGAGCCTGCGGCAAACGCACACACGACAAACGCCGTTAGAATCTTCCGCATCGTTCTCCTCCTGCCTCGCGAACCCTTCGCACGTCCCGCGGCGCCTTCGCCTGTGAAGTCGCTTCACACGCGGAATGCGTGCCCCGTCATCGCACTGGCAGGGGCGGCAAGGCTCGGTTTATCACCCAGCTCTAGCCATGCTCCAGCGGCAAACCGACCGTTCCGCAAGCCTGCGCGCAAGCGACCGGCCGAGTCCTCCGCCCGCCTTAAAGCATGTTGAGTGCCGTGGCTCGCGGCTCGTCGCGCGCCATTCTTAACCTATTAATTGACAGTCGGTTACCAGCCGTATGGGGATTCCTCAGAAGCGCGTGCCGGCACCCAGGAAGCGCGCGCCGGCAGCCGAGTGGCTGAATGCTCGGCCACTCGGCAACGGCTGCCGGCAAGAACCGCGTCAGGTCGGGTTCGACGCAGGATGCGCCTGTGCGCTGGTGCGCTACTCGGGCAAGACGACTCTGTGGACCCGTCGGGCGGCGTGGACAGCCGGTCCGCGAGGACGGCGGCAGTGAGCCGCACGAGGGGTCGGGGCGGTCCGGAGTTCTCGCCCGTCGTTGGCCTGCCGCCGCCGACGCGCGCGAAGTCGAGGCGCTAATTCTCCGACGTGGCGATGCCGAGTTTCTCCAGCCGGTGGCGCAGCGCGCCGCGCGTCAGACCCAGGAGCCGCGCCGCCTCGGAGATGTTTCCCTGCGTGTGCGCCAGCGCGGCGCGAAGCAGTCGTCGCTCAACGGTTTCGACACGGCAATCCTGCGACGCAAAGTCAAACGCCGTCGCGCCGTCGCGCTCCGCGCCGGTTGTCGCCGCCGGCGCGCCGGGCGAGGGAAGCGCCAGGCCGCCGGCGCCCAGCGTCGCCCCATCCGTCAGCAGCACCGCGCGCTGCATGACGTGCGCCAGCTCGCGGACGTTTCCCGGCCAGCGATATCGAACGATCTCCTCGCGGGCGACCGCGTCGAGTTTCGGTCGCGCCTTGCGCATCTTGCGCGCCGAGACGTCGAGGAAGTAATCGGCGAGCTGCGCCACGTCACCTTCGCGATCGCGCAGGGGAGGCAGAACGATGGAGAACTGCGCCAGCCGGTAGTACAAGTCCGCGCGAAACTGCCCGGCATCCACGCGAGACTTCAGGTCCGCGTTCGTCGCCGCGACCACGCGCGTGTCCACGCGGCGCTCCGCCGTTCCGCCGAGCCGGCGAAACCGACCGCTTTCGATCACCACCAGCAGCTTCGCCTGCACGGCCTGGGGCAGATCGCCGATTTCATCGAGAAAAAGCGTCCCTTCATGCGCGATCTCCAGCAGACCCTTCTTCGCCTCCCGCGCATCGGTGAAGGTGCCCCGCTCGTGCCCGAACAGCTCGGATTCAAACAGCGACTCCGGAATGGCCGTGCAGTTGACGTGGACGAACGGCGCGTCGCCGCGCGGACCGCAGCGGTGCATGTGCCGCGCCAGCAGGTCCTTGCCGGTCCCCGTTTCTCCGGACAGGAGGGTGATGACCAGTCCGCCGTCGGGATCGCGCGGGATGCGGGCGATGCGCTCCGCGGTTTCGATGGCGCCGCGCAGCGCCGGACACTGCCCGACGATGCGGATGCCCTCCGTCTCGTGGTGCTGCGCCTGGCGGTACGCGTCGAGCCGCTCGCGGAGGCGGCGATGCTCGAGGCACCGCTCCACGGTCAGCGACACTTCCTCCATCGACAGCGGCTTCTGAAGGAAATCCACGGCGCCGTTTCGCATCGCTTCCACGGCGCGCGCCACCGTGCCGAATGCCGTGATGACAATCACGGGGAAGTCCAGGCCCGCCTCGCGAAAACGCTGGATCAGGTCCAGCCCGCTGCCGTCGGGAAGCTGCACGTCGAGCAGCGCCAGGTCCGCCGGACCGCTCCGCGCCGCCTTCAGCGCGTCCTCGATCGAGTGCGCCAGACGACACGCGTGCCCCGCCCGCTTCAGCGCCAGTTGAAGCGAGTAGGCGACGTTCTCCTCATCATCCACGATCAGGATGTCGGACATGAATCCTCACGCCGTCCCGCCGCGCGGGGACGCCGCCGGCTGCGCGGGTGGACCTTCCATCATCGGTAGAAACAGCGAAAACCGGCTGCCGCGACCCGGCGTAGACACCAGCCCGGTCCGGCCGCCGTGCAGCTTCACGATGCGCTCCACCATCGCCAGCCCCAGACCGTGCCCGCCGCGCTTGGTCGTAAAATACGGCTGGAACACTTTCTCGTGAAGCTCCGGGGCGACGCCCTCGCCCGTGTCCTCCACGCGCAGCTCCCAGCCGCCCGGCGAATCCTCGACCCGATGCACGCCCACCGTCACGCGCCCCCCCGAAGGCGTCGCCTGCACCGCGTTGGTCACCAGCGCCACCAGCGCCTGCTCCATGTGCATCGGATCGGCCACCACCTCTTCGACCGACGGATCCGTCTCGATGCTCAGATCGACGCGCCTCCGCAGCGCCATCGGCCGCGCCACGGACACCACGTTGTCGATCCACGGACGCACGTCCAGTCTCTCCGGGCGGATGGTGAGCGGCGAAACGGATTGCTGAAGCTCGCGCAGCCACTTCTCAAACCGATCCACCGTTTCAATGATCCGCCGCTGACACTCGCTCGTGTCGTGGTCCGACGGATGGCGGTGCAGCGTTTCCTCGGCCAGCCCGCGCAGTCCCGCCAGCGGATTGCGGATGTTGTGCGCCAGTCGCGAGACCATCTCGCCCGCGCCTGCGAGGCGCTCCTGCTCGGCGAGGCGCGCCTGCATGGCCGTGATCATCGTACACATGTGGTTGACTTCGTCGCCGAGCCGCCCCAGTTCGTCCTGCGAGCGAGCTTCGATCCGCGTGGCGAAGTCGCCCTCCGAAATCCGCCGGGCGGCCGCGCGCAACTCCCCCACCGGTCGCGCCACCCATCGCTGCACCAGGATCAGGCCCAGCACGCACATCACCGCCGCGACCCCGGCGTTGATCACCAGCAGCGAAACGACGCGCTGCTGCGTCGTGGAGGCGCCCAGCACGCGGGCGTTGCCGGTCTCGCTCAGCGCCTGTCGCATGGCGACCAGCGCGGCATCCAGCGCGGCCATGGGTTTAGCGTCGCGATCCAGGGCGAGCGACCCATGCGCCGACGGCTCTCCGACGCCCCGGATGCAGCGGTGGACCGGCTCATAGGCGTCTTTCACGGCCTGCCACAGCGCGGCGTGGGCGCCCTCGCTCGATTCCGGCTCCAACCGCGCGACGACCTCAAGGAACTCCGCGTCCAGCTCCCTCATCAGCGGCAGAATGTGGTCCGGCGGCGCGTCGGCCGACGCCACGGCGAACTCCGCGCGCGCGAGCGTGCGAAGGTGCTCGACTTCGTCCTGGCGCAGGAGCAGCGAGTGCGCCTCGCGGAACGCCGAGTCGAAGTACACCATGATGCAGAACACGGCGACGACCAGCGTCAGCAGGATCGAGGAGGCATAGAGCAGCGCGAGCAGGCCGAATTTATGACGCAGCAGCATGGCATGGAACGCGGCGGGATGGCGCGGCGCTACTCCACGGGCGGCTGATACGACCAGTCCCATCCCGACTCGCGCAACGGCTCCCGCGTCGAGAGAACGTACCCGCCCACGAAGGCCGCGGTCAATTTCCCCTCGTGCCGCATCGACGGGAACCAGAACTGGCCCGTGCCGTAGCGCCCCTCGTCGCCCGACGGCGGCGTCGAGTAATACGGCACGACGAGTTTCCGCACGGCTTCGGCGCCGTCCGCGTCGAACGCCAGCGGGACGGACGGGTGTTCGAGGATGCGCGCCCCGAGTTGAACTTCCATCAGCACCCAGCGGTCCTGGATCTTCATGCTGATCCGATCCAGCCGGGCATTGAACGCCACGCTGACGTTCTCCGGCGGCGCCACCGCGTAATCCCGACAGGGGCGGTCGGCGATGCGGCGAAGCTGGTCGGACGCGGAAGGGCACATGAGCGGCTGCTTGTCGGGGTCGTACCCCTCCGTCTGCTTGCCGGGAACATCCCAGAAATCGTTGACGCGGTACACTTTTTCCTGAAACGTCTCCAGTCGGAAACGGCTGCCGCTGCCGCCCTCCTTGCGTCGCGCGCCGCTGTCGACCGGATCGTCCGCGAACAGCGTGAAGTCGAACGCCACCGTCCGCAGGTTGTTCTGACACACGAAATGCCGCGCGGAGGCGCGCACGCGCGACAGGGAACCCATCAGGATGGACAGCAGCAGCGCGATGATGGCCACCACGACGAGCAGTTCAATCAACGTGAAACCGCGGTTCGCATGAAGATCTCGCGCATGAAGGGTACGGCGCGCATACAGAGTGCGGCGCCTGGCCCCGGCGGGCGGACAAGCCCGCGGACCACGCGCCAAGTAGGGGGCGGAATCGGGGTACGGTGCCGTCATCCCGGGTTCCATGCTCAATGACTTATCGGCGGTGGCGATGAACCGGATTATCCGGAAAGGTCTGCTGAGTCCGAGGCGCTCCGTGGCCTGAGTCGGCTCTCCGAAAGATCAATCCAGCTTGTGCTCTCCGGCATCTCGATCCAGCTTGTGCTCTCCGGCATCTCGTCGCACGAAGGCTGGCTTAGATCTGAAATCTCAAATCTTTAATCGCTAATCCCAAACCTGAAATCTCAAATCTCAAATCTCAAATCCGAAATCCGAAATCTCACATCCGAAATCCGAAATCCGAAATCGCCCTTCCGCCGCGCCGCACCACGTGCGGTTCCCTTCTACTTCCCTCCCTGGGCGACCTGATACGTCTGCAAGCCCTGGGTCAGTTTCGCCTTCAATGCCTCGTCCTTGCAGGCGGCCAAGGCCTTCTTCTGCTGCTCGACGGCTTCAGCGACCTTGTGGGTGGCGAAGAGCGCCTGCGCATGCACCGCCAGCGCCGCGGCGTCCTGTCCTTTCGTGGCATCCACCGCCTTCTGCGAAGCGTCAAGGGCCTGATCCAGCTCGCGGACTTTCAAGTCCTTCTTGTCGAGGATCTCGGCGGCGAACTCGACGAGCATGTCCGGCACGGCCACGCCCTGCTGAATCACCTGCTTGCCCAGCGCCCGGACCGTGCCCTTGTTGGACGGGCTGACGGCCAGCGCGAAGTACTTCGACTTCAGCTCGCGGATCTGCGCGACCTTCTTGTACGTGGCGGGATCGTACTTGGCGCCGAGGATCATCTGCTCTTCGAGCACCTTGTCGAGCTCCGTCGGGTGGCCTTCCCACACGACGTTGCCCGCGCGATCGATCACGAAGGACTGCGGGATGCCGCCCTTGTTGAACGCCTGCATGTAGCCGGCGTTCGTCTTCATGTCTCCGTCGAACGCCACGCGGTAGCCCATGCCTTCGCCCTTCTCCTTGACGAAGCTCTCGACGGTCTCGAGCGCATTGTTCGGATCCGGCGAGGTCACGCCGATCACGATCAAACCGTCCTTCTCGTATTTCTTCTGAAGTTCCGTCAGATGAGGCATGGCGGCGATGCACGGTCCGCACCACGTGGCCCAAAACTCCACGACCACGACGTTCTTGCCTTTGCAGGCCGCGAGGTCCACAGGCTCGCCTTTGACCCACTTGGTGACCGACAGCGGCGCGGCGGGGTCGCCGACCTTGCCCGCCATCACGGGCGCCGCGATCCAGCCGCACAACACGAGAACGAGCATCGCACCACTTACCGGCTTCATGGCAGAATCCTTTCGGAATGAGACGAGCAAGAACCGCGTCCCCCGCGAACATCGGCCCCGCAACCCCGCGCCGACTTTCCTCAAACTCTCCAGTTTACCAGCACGGGAACCCGAATGACAAGGGGAATCTTTGGCCGCTAGCGTATCTGCTTGCCGACCCGAGCCGCGACCGTCACGGAGCGAACCGCCCATGTGCACGGCCGAGCCGCGACCGTAAAGGTGAAGGCGCTCTGGCGTGGAATCCGCAAAGCGTGATCGCAAGGCCGGCGCCACCCGCGTTCTTGAAAGCGCCCTCGCGGGCGCCTCGTCGGCCAGGAGCTCGCCGCGGATCATCGCCCGGCATCCTTCTTACTCACCCGCTCGACAGATTCCCGCACCCGCGCTGCCAGCGCCTTGTCACCCTCCCGCTCCGCCACCATCAGCGCCCCGGCCAGCACATGCTCCGCCAGGTCGAAGCGACCGCCCGTTCGATGCGCCTCGCCCAAGTGATATTGAAACACGGCCTTGTCCGGCACGAGTCGGATCGCAAGACTCAGTTCTTTCACGGCCTCCGCGGCGCGGCCCTGCTGGACGAGGATCCAGCCGAGCGTGTCGTGCGTCTCGGCTCGCAGTGCGTCGTCCACGGCGGCGGCCGTCGCGCGGCGCGCGTAGGACTCCGCCTGCTTGAGATCTCCGCCCTCGCCGAGCAGGAGGTTGGCGAGGTTGTTGAGGCTGACCACGTCCTTCGGATCGGCTTCCACGATGCGCTGGTAGGTCTTGACCGCCTCCGCGGTCCCGCCGTGCAGGTGGCAGACCATGCCTCGCGCGCGCAGCAGCGTGAGCCGCACCGCCGCGTCGGTCTCGGCGGAGATAAGCTGCTCCATCCGCTGCGTCGCCGCGACCCACTCCCCGGCCACCTCGTCAAACGCGCACTCGAAAAGTCCCACGACGCGCGGGGCTGCGGACGCCTTCGCCAGCGCCTCGAAGAATGCGGTGCGCGCGTCCCGGCTGGTGTGCACCTGCGCCGCGGCGCGCCCCACGCGCAGCACCGCGCCGTACCCTTCCGACAGCGCCGACGTCATGGCAGCGGCGAACTGCGCCGCGGCCGCGTCGGACTGCTTGAGCGACACGAGCAACTGGGCGTACACGGCGCGCAGCGTCGCCGGCGCCTTGCCTTCCTGCGTGTAAGTCTCGAAATACTTGACGCCGTCCGCGAAGCGCCCCGCCCGCTGAAAACCCTGCAACACGCGGGCCACGTCCTCCGGCGCGTGCTCCAGCAGCTCGGCCGCGTGGATGTCGTCGTCGAGCGCCTTGGCGTGGTTGCCGCCGCGGCGCGCCAGGTCGGCGCGAAGTTTGAGCCACATCGCGGCGCGCGCGTCCGGCACACGGTTGATCTGCGCCGTCAGGATGCGCTCCGCGTCGGCGAGGCGATCCGACCGCACGTAGGCCGACACAAGCTCCTGCGCCGCGAGCTGCGACTGCGGAAACTCGTCGTGCAGCGCCTCCAGCTCGCGCAGCGCCGCGTCCTTGCGCTGCGTGCCTTCATACGCAAACGCCAGCGACATGCGGGGCCGCAGGTCGAGCGCGCCGGGGTTTCTCGCCTTGAGCTGCTCGAGATCGGCAATCGCCGCGGACCACGCGCCGCGGGACATGTTCTGCTGCGCGCGGGCGAACAGGCCCGCGGGGTCGTCCGGGCGGGCCTGCACGTATTCATCCAGCAGCTTGAGCGCGTCCTCGACCCGCCCTTCCAGCGCGGCGATCTGCGCCGACCAGTAAACCCACTCGGGCAGCTTCGGAGATTCGACGCGCTCGCGCTGGAGAACGGCGCTCGCGGCGGCAATGTCGTGCACGCGCGGGTGCACCGCGCAGGTGATCCGTCGCACGACCGCCTCCACGCGACGCGGGTTTTGCTCCGCCTTCGCCAGTGCCACGGCCTTGTCATACCACGGCGCGGCCTCGACGGGGCGATCGACCTGCATCAGGCAAAAATCCCCGAGGCTCAGGCAGGTGTCGAAGGTCTCGCGCGTCGCGGCGGCCTCGATCAGGACTTTCTCCTCGTCCCCCGTCCGCCCGCAGCGCAGGTAGAACGCCGCAAGCGTCAGCATCGCCTTGGCCCGCGCCGCGGCGTCCGGCTGGCGCTCGACGTAGGCGCGGACCATGCGCTCACCCTCCTCCGCGCGCTGCGTGCCGCGGTAATGATCCGCCGCCTTGAACACGACCTCCTGATTGTCCGGGGCGGCCTTCAGCGCCCGGCTGAACAGATCATCCGCCTCGTCCAGCTTGCGCAGCCGCTGGCAGAGCCGCGCGGCCTGAAGGAGGTTGTCCAGGTCGTCGCCCTTTTCCGCGAGCAGCTTCTTTCTTCGCGCCAGCGCCTCCTCCGGCGCCTGCTCATCGGCGAGCAGCAGGAGGTGCTGCGCGACCCACTCGTCCTTGGGGATCAGCCGCCGGCACTGCGTCAGCGCCCTCGCGTACGTCGCTTCATCGCCGAGCTGATACGCCACGCCGGCCAGCCCGCGCTGCGCCGCGGCGTAATTCGGGTTGGCGTCCACGGCGCGCTGGAAGAACGCCTTGGCGTCGGACAGCCGGGCAAGCTCTTCGCAACAGCCGGCGAGCAGCGACAGCGCGAAAGCGTTGGTCGGCTGCGCATCGACGACCTCCTTCAGCACGCTCATCGCCTGCTCGAACTCCTGCCGGCGCAGGTGCAGCTCGCCCGCAAAGAGCTTCCCTCCCGCCCCGTCGAGGTCCAGCTTCGCGGCGACCGCGACCGACCCCTCCGCCGCGGGCCAGTTCTTCAAGCCGGCGGCCGCGAACAGCTTGTGCCGCATGAGGAACTGCATCGTCTGTCGCTGCTGCGCCTCGGTTCGAGTCGTGGAAGGGGCATGAAGCGCCGCTTCCGCCTCTGCGATGGTCGTCAGGACTTTGGCGTGTTCCGCCTTCGCCGCGAACACGCCGACGCGCCGCAGCGCCTTGGACAACGGATCCGGATCCGCGTCGATCAGCGCCAGAATCTCCGACTCGCGTTGCTCGAGCGTCAGCGCGGGATTCGTCGCAATCGACAGCCGCTTGAATTCGACGATGTCCCCCGCGAGCGACAACGCCGTCTCTACGAGACGGCGAACCTCCGCCTCCTGACCCACGCGCGGCGCGAGGATCACGGCCTCGCGCAGCAGCGCCGGCTGCACCGGATCCTTGTTCAGCGCCTCCACGAGCACGCCCAGCGCCCCCGCGAAGTCGTCCTGCGCCGCCAGCAGCCGGGACTTCACCAGTGTGGCCGCGCTGCCGGACGGATCCAGCTCCCCGACGATGCTCTGCACCTCGGCGCCGCGCCCCAGCCGCGAGAGGGCTTCGACCTTCACGCGCAGCGCCACCACATCCTCGGCGCGCAGCTTCAGTGCGCGATCCGCCATCGCAAGCGCGTCGGCGGCGCGATCGTTGCGCAGCAGCGCGTCGGCATACGTGGACCACAGCGCGGCGTCGTCCGGCCGCTGCCGCTGCGCAAGCTCGCCCACGCGCTCCAGCATCGCCAGCGCCGCGCCGGATTCGTTGAACGCCAGATGCAGCCGCGCCAGCAGCGTCTTGACCCGCCAGTCGATCCGATCTCGCTCCGCGTAACCCTGATCCGCGCGTGTCAGGCGCTCCAGCGCGTCCCGCTCCTTGCCCTGCAGCAGCAGAATCTCGCCCTCCAGCGCCAAGCCTCGCGGACCTTCCGCCCACTCCGCCTGCGCCTTGGCCACCCACGACATCGCCTCCAAAAGCCGCCTGTCGCGCTCGCCGGACGCCAGCCCCTCCTGTCGCGCCGCGGCAGCGGAAGCGTCCGCGGCGAGCATTGTCAGTTCATAAATCTGCGCCTTGCGACGAAACTCGTTCAACCCGGCGCCGGGGAAGCCGCGCGCCAGCCGTTCGCCCGCCACGCGAAGCGCGTCGTGAAACTGCTCCAGCCGCAGATACAACCGGCCTAGTTCCAAGAAAGCCTCAAATCCGGCGGGGTCGAGGCGGTTGGCTTCTTCAAGATCGCCGCGCGCCTGCTCCAGCAACGCCTTCCATGCGGCGGACCCCTTTTCCACTGACGCCGAATCCGCGACGCTGAGCTGATACCTCGCCTGGTGAAGGCGGGCTATCGCCTGCGCTTCAGCGCTGCCCGCCGCGAGGGTCAGCGCCTCGTCAAAGGCCGGTTTGGCTTCCGCGAGTTTCCCGGTCCGCGCCAGCAAGGCGCCCAGCGCGCAGCGGACTTTGGTGGCGTCGAGCGAGGGCTGCGTCAGCCGACCCGCAAGTTCCCGCAGCGCCGCTTCCGCTTCCGCCGCGCGCTCGGCCCACTCCAGCGTCTTCGCCAGCGCCTCAGTGTACTCAAGCTGCAACGGCGCGATCCGCACCGCCTCGCGCAGGGAGGCCACCGCGGTTTCGTGGTTCTCCTTCTTGTGCGAAGGATCCTCGCCCAGCGACAGCCCCAGCCCGTAGTGACCCAGCGCGCTGTCCGCCTGGACCTCGACCAGACCCTGCGCTTCCAGCGCCACCGCCTGCCACGCGGACGCCGAACCGGCCAGTTCCGCGAAATCAATCAGGAAGTGGACCAACCGCTCGCGCGGGGCGACGCTGCGCGGGTCCATCGTCTTGCCGGCCTCCCACGTCGCGCGCGCCAGCGGGACGTTTCCTTCCTCGATCCACAGGTCGCCGGCGAGGGCGAGATGCGCGGCATTCCTGCTGATGCCCGCCGCGCGGCCGTACAGCGCGATCGCCCGCCGCCGGTCGCCGCGCTGCGCCGCCTGCTCGGCAAGCTTCACGAACGGCGTCGGATCCTGAGGGCGGACGCTTCGCACCCACAGCAGCGCCGCCGCCACCGCGCTGAGACACACCACGCCGGTCACCAGCGCAACGAGATTCTTGTTGAGTTGTTTGGCCATGACAGATTGACCGCGCCGACGATGAACCGCGGCCCTATTCGCAGGGCGAACCAATCCCGCCGAATCCGGCGTGGGTCGTGCCCACCACTCCGCGGCGTAGCGCGGGCTACGCCCCCCGACCCCTTCGCGCCGAGTCGAGGCGGGCATAGCCCGCCCTGCGGACCTTCAGGAACACCCACACGAGGCTCCAGACCGCACGAGCCGAGAACGGATCAGGGGCCGCCCTCCGCCGCCTCGAAGTCGGGCCAGATGTCGTTCATTAGACGCGGCAACACGTGTCGCATCAACTCGTACGCGCCGTCCGCCGTCTCCTCCGCGGAGGCGACGCGCTGCGCCCCCTCGGCGCCGAAGCTCACCTCCACCTTGCTGAAAAACGCATGGCGCACGCGCGGCGACGTGCTCCAGAAACGGATGTCCTGGTAATTCGACGTGAAGCGCCCGTTGCAGAAGAACGTGTAGGCCACCGTCAGCTCCGTGCGATTCAGCAGGCCCGTTTTCGCGAAGGTCACGATGCGAAGCGGCAACTCGCGCGGCTCCGCGGGCAGCGTCTCCACGCGGCGACGCTCATCCCGGCTGCCCGTCGAGAGCGCAAACCCGGTCGCCTGATAGCACTCCTCCGGTCGATGCACCGCCAGTTCCGGTCCGCCCGTGTAGTAGGTGATGAAGAGGCTTGCCGTGCGCCGGGGGTCGCCCGCGGGACGGCGCGGATCCTCCAGCACCCACCACAGGTACATCTCGGTCCCAAGCGCCTCTACCGACTCCGGTCCGATCACATCCGCGCGGACAAACCGGTACGGTCCCAGCCCGTTCTTATCCAGCGATCCGAGCGGCTGTCGAGGCGGAAGCGGCGCCTTGGTGGAGGCGACCTTCAGCCAGCGCTGCAGCGGCATCTGCACCATCGCCCCCCCTCCCAGCAGGACAACGACGATCAGAAAGGCGAGATTTCGCGCGCGCGCCTGTGTCGCACGACCGGGCATGGACGCCCCCGGCGCATCGGGGCTTGAGCATCCCCCCGCCGGCTCCAGAGGCGCGGCGGCATTATCCACTGATTCCGGACCGGTCATCGCATTCCAAGCCTGTGCCCTTCGAAACCGCGCAACTTCCGCCGCTTCCCCAGCATCGACCATTCTGCCCGACAACCCTCAGCGCGGCTATTGCGCCTGCTCGGGCGACCGCCGAACTTGCGCGACACTTCGGCGCGAACTTGCGTTTGGTCGATACGGTAGGTGCCGCGGCGTCGCGCAGGATCCCTCGCGCATCCGCGAACATCGGGCTGGGGAGCAATCATGCCCCGCAAGACCAGGACACAACCTTGCATCATCCTCGGCGCCGGCGGGCACGGCCGCGTCGTCCTCGATATCCTTCAGATCGTCGGGGAGCACGAGGTCGTCGGCTTCATCGACTCCGACCCCTCGCTCACCGGGCGTCGCGTGGACGGCAAGCCCGTGCTCGGCACTCTCGACGACCTTCCGCGCTTACGCTTGGCGCACGGCGTGGAACACGCCATCGTTGCCATCGGCAACAACGGCGTGCGCCGCGACTTCGCGCAGACCATTGAATCCCTCGGCATGACGCTCATCAACGCGGTGCATCCCTCCGCCAGCATCGCGCGCAACGCCACGCTGGGGCGCAATGTCGTGGTCGCCACCGGCGCGACGGTCTGCTGCCACGTCCAAGTCGGCGACTCGGTGATTCTCAACACCGGCTGCATCGTGGACCACGAATCCATGATCGGCACGGCCACGCACGTCTGCCCGGGCGCGCGCATCGCGGGACGGGTGTCCATCGAATCGGGCGCCTTTGTGGGCATCGGCTCGACCATCATTCAGAGCCTGCGCATCGGCTGCGAAGCAGTGATCGGCGCGGGCGCGGTGGTGATCTCCGACGTCGATCCGATGACGACTGTCGTCGGCGTGCCGGCCAGACCCGTGTACACGAGCGCTCCCATCCGGGAAGTCGATCCCTACCACGCCCCCCAGCCCGTGCTCGCCTGACATGTGGCACCGGTTTCCAACCGGTAATGTAGCACAGGTTTCCAACCTGTGCACGTGTGCCCCAGACTTAAACCGGAGGACGCCCCAATCCCTCTAGCTCCCCTCACACCGCAGGCGCGGATCGCCGAGGTCGAGCCGATACATGATCTGGTTGTAATCATACCTCGGCGTCGGAACCTTCGTCCCGGAGAACGCCATCGTATAGGTTCCCTCCAGATATATGATGCGCCCCCCGTCCTGATCAAAGAACGGATGATGCACGACATTGTAGAATGAATAATCGTCGTGGGTAATAATCTTGCGCGCCTTGCCCCAAGGACCTGTCAGCGCCGGCGCTTCCGCATACCACACTTCACCACAAAAGGACGTGCCGTACAACTCTTGCGCGATCATGATCCATCGCTTGCGATAATCATTCCAGAAGACGGAGCCGGAATGCCCGTGCACGGCCTTGCCGGTGTCCGCGTCGCGCAGTTGTATGGCGACCTCCTCCGACTTCATCAACCCCTTGCCGATCAGCTCACCTTGCTCCTTCTGAAGCACGACGCCCGTATTGCGCTTCCATCCATAGACCAGCCGACCGGAGGCATCCCGTTCTAATGTTGCGATCTCCGGGCCGTATCGCTCGCCGGACGGCAGGCAGGTGTATGCTTCATATTGCGATGGGTCCAGCAGGCTGTTGTAATCCGCGCGGCAGCGAATGTAGGGAAACGGCGTGCAGAAATACCAGTAATCGCCGCCCTCCGCGCTGGAACGCATGGCAATGCCACGCATGAAAAGCGGCGCATCCAGCGGGATTCGATTCACCGGCTCAAACTTCTCCCTGCCCTCATCATAAACAGCCGCGCCGTGCTCATACATTTCGCCCAGCGTCTTGATGCGCGCGAAATGACAGAGCATCCGCTCGCGCCCGCTCGCATCCGCGACCGTGAGCAGCCCGTCAAACCACACCGGTCCGGGCTGACCCTCGATCGGACACATGCCGCGGGAAAAACCGTCCGGTCCCACAAAATATTTCAGATCGATGCCCAGCGCCGGATCCAGCCCCGCCCCGCCCAACTGCGGCGGCCATTCCGAAACCGCCCCCGACGCCGCGAAATTGCCCAGTGGATACGAAGGCCTGCCCGTGTCGCCCCAGAACCAATAGATCTTCTTCGCATAGAGCGCACACTGCACGCTGTCCTGCCCGAACACTTTTCCATTCAGCAGCGGTTCGCGGATGGGAACATGATCTTTCAGCAGAAGGCTGTCGCGGTAGATGCCTGCGCCGGTCACGCGGTACAACCGTTCGGCGATGTTCACCCGGTCCATCTTGAGCACGGCGCCTCCGCCCGCGGTCACCCGAAGGGCCGTGCCCGCCATCTCAAAACCGTCCTTGGGAAACGTGTACCCGTGGCTCTTGACGAAGAAGAACAGGTCCTGATCCACCAAGCCCGGCTCGTCAAACGCGACCACGCCCGCACTGTCCGTGACGTGCACGATGCCGTTGATCGTGGTCAGCTCCACCAACGGCACGCCGCGCCCGGTTTGCGAGTCCACGACCGTGATCCGGAAAGGCGCTTCAACCGCCGCTTTGCCGCTTGCGGTCTGCGAGGGATGAGCCGCGGCCCGAGCAGGCGCCGCCTCCGTCTGCCACGCGGGCGCCGTCTCCACCTGCCACGCCCACGCCGCGCAGAGCCACGCAGTCCCCCACGTCACCGACACGCTGGTCCGTCCGCTTATGTTCATGGCCGTTCCTTAACGACTGAACCTCAGCCGCGATTTGTATCCACCTCTGCAACCCCTCGACGCGAAGCCCGGAGGGCAGCTCGTGCGGCCGGCTTCGCCGCTCCCTATTCTGGGCTCATCGGCACGTGCGCCCCAGCTCGTTCGACAATTTCATTCAGTCCGCGCGTCTGCTCCGAATCCGTGCGGAGACAATTGCGGGCCACCCGGCCGGTCGTCTCACAGCGCCGACCTCGTCCGCCCGTGCGCTCCGCGCCGGTTGACACGTCGGAGGGGTCGGCTACATTCGCCTGCATGTCGATGCGGCAGTCGAGTCCACCCGTCCTGGAGGGGCCTGCGGACCGCTTCTCCGCATCGGGGGCTCATAGCTCAGTTGGCAGAGCGCGTCGCTGATAACGACGAGGTCTCAGGTTCAAGTCCTGATGGGCCCATTCCCGAGCCTGTGCGGGATGAGTCGCGCCGGGTTTCACGGCTGCGTAAGCATGCACGGTCGGCGGACTTCTCATGGGCCCGGCAGGATTCGAACCTGCGACCCATCGATTATGAGTCGACTGCTCTAACCGCTGAGCTACGGGCCCGTGACCGGTCATTGTATGTCCGTTCGAAGCGGAACGCCAAAGGCAAGGCGGCGCGACGCGCCGGGCGCCCGACCCTTCAGCGGAACCATCCGGGATCTCATTGTCCTGTGCGGGTCGGGCAACCCGTGCCATATGCGGCGGGCCAGACACTCATGTTTCGCAGCGCGATCTGCGCCTATTCCTGGGACTTCTCGGCGAAATCGCTCGATGACGACCTGGACCGCATCCGGGGAGAGTGGGGCATCCGCGAGCTGGCGCTGTGGGTCGCCGCGCCGCCGGTCTCACGCCTGCTGACGGCGGGCGGCGGCGTTCGCGTCGAGCATGCGGAGGGAGGATGCAGCTTCGCGCCGCGGGAGGAGTTCTACTCTCGAACGCGCCTGCGTCCCGCTCCTGCGCGCCCGCACCGCGCGGGACCCGGGCTTGATTCCATCCTCAGCGCCTGCCGGTCGCGCGGCATCGAAGCGCGCCTGCTCATCTCCGCCTCGCGCGCGGGGCGCATGGTCTCGAACCATGAATTCGCCGCGGTCAAGCCGCTGTCCGGCGAGCCGTCGCGACACTCCCTCTGCCTGCTCAACGCGGAGGTCCGCGCCTTCCTGGAGGCCATGGTCGAAGACCTCTCCACGCGGGAGGGCGTAGCGAGCCTGGAGCTGCGCGACCTTGTGACGCGCGAGGGCGATCTGTGGGACCGCGATGCACGCTGGCGCGAATCGCTCGGCGATGAGCAGATCGGGCTTGCCGGATTGTGCGCATGCGAGTCCTGTCGACGCGAGCTGGCGCGCGCCGATGTCGACGTGGATTGCCTGATCCATTCGCTGCAAGACTCTCTGGAGCGCGGGGGCGATGAAACCCCGTCGGCGTCGTTGAAGCCGCCAGCCTTGATGGCGTCTTCGGCTTTGTCGCACTTCGCCCGATTCGCCGAATTCCGCGCCAAGTCGCTCGCGGAACTGGCCGCGGCCCTGCTTCGCGCCTCCGCTTGCCCGCTGGTGCTGCATCAATGCGGCGATGCGGATGAGGTCTTGCAACACGCGGGTCTCGACGCGCGACTCCTACCCGCGCGATCACTCGACCTGGTTGACGAGCTGCCGCAGCCGGGCGAGGCACCGACCGGAATCATGCTCAACCTGCACGCGGTAAACTGGCGCCCACCGCGCCGCCTCCCGACCGAGCTGGTGCGTCTTTGCAACCGTGCCGCCGACGCGGGGTACGCCGGCGTCACGTTTCACACGCTGCCGGAGTTGTTTCCCCCGCTCGCGTCAGCCGTCCGGCAAGCCGCGCGCTACACGCGTCGCCACGACGCTGGCAGCCGATCGTGCTGAGCCTCGCAGTACCAGCGCCGTTCGGAGCCGCGACCGAAAGAGCGCGAACGCCTCGAACCCGCAACGCGGTTCCCAAGTGGACACACAGCGCCGCGACGTTCAGGCGGCGAACCTCACGGCTGAGGATCGCACTCTCCGGCCCCGGTACCGACCGCGAATCCGTCCCTGGGGCGCGCGGAAACACAGACCCCTCAGGGGGACGATGCGCAACGAGCGTCCCCGCCATCGGCGCCGCAAGGTCGCTCCCTGACGGTCGCGGCTCTGACACGATGCAGCTCTGACAAGAAGCAACTCTTGCGAGACACGACGCTACGGGCAGGTCACGTCCACGTTCGGCTCGCAGCCGCCGGGATTGACCAGCGAAATCGTGTGCGGTCCCGCGTAGCAGCACTGCTTGTACACGGCTTTGTCGCCCGCGATGTCCAGCGCGGTGTCCAAGCCGTCGATGGCGATGGTCACTTCCTCGCCGTCGTGCCCGGCGTCGGTGAGGCGCACGGTCACCTTGAGCACTCCCGAGTCCTTGCATCGCGCCTTGAAGCGACGGATGTTTTCACAGTCCAGCACATCCACGGGCACCATCTTGAACACCTCGCCGCCGAGGTCGCAGATGTACATCTCGCCTGCGGCGTCCTCGCCGAAGGAGGCCACCTGGTCGATCGTCCCGACGTCGGGCGTCAACTGCGCGGTGCGATCGGTGAACTCGGTCACATTGCTGCCGTCGTAGCGGAACGAAAAGATGCGGTCGTCGCAGAAGTCGCTGAAGAAGTACGTGCCGGGCAACACCGGAATCGCCCCGCCGCGATACACCACGCCGCCCGAGACGGAGCAGCCCGGACCGTGGTCGTATTCGTAGATCGGATCCACCAGCGTGGAATCCGTGCACGAGCAACCTGAAAGCCCCGTGCAACGGGTCCCTTCCTTGCATCGCCAGCCGTAGTTCTCGCCGCCCGTGCTGGAAGACGGCTGGAAGTCGATCTCCTCGCGCACGTCCTGACCCACGTCGCCGATGTAGAAGTCGCCCGTGAGGTTGTCGAAGTCGCAGCGCCAGGGATTGCGCATGCCGATGGCCCAGATTTCGTCCAGCCCGCTGACGCCGACATACGGGTTTGTCGGTGGGTTCGCGTAATTCTTGTTGCCGTCGCCGGGGAAATCGTCGCCGTTGACGTCCACGCGCAGAATCTTGCCCAGCAGCTCGTTGATGTTCTGCGCGCGATTGCCCGGGTCGTTTCCGCTGCCGCCGTCGCCGGTCGGAATGTACAGGTAGCCGTCCGGGCCGAACGCCAGATACCCGCCGTTATGGTTGCTGAACGGCTGGTCGATGATCATGACGGTCTGCGCCGAGCCGCTGTCGGCGATGTCCGGATCGCCGGAGACCGTGTAGCGCGCGACGACCGTGTCGCCGTCGCTGCGCGTGTAGTTGATGTAGAAGAACCCGTTGTTGGCGTAATCGGGGTGAAACGCCAAGCCCAGCAGACCCTGCTCGCTGCCGGTGGACACCGTCACGCTCAGGAACGGCGTGCCCAGGAGGTTGCCGTCCTTGACGATGCGGATGCGACCCGTGCTGCCGGACCTCTGCTCAATAATGAAAATGCGACTTGTGTCGCCCGCGGGCGCGGTGACGAACACGGGCCTCGCCAGCCCGGATGCGATGCGCCTCGATGAAAAGTCCTGCGCGAACGCGGGCTGAAGTGCCAGCCCCGACAGCACGACAAGACTCACCGCAATCCCGCCCTTCCTGCGTAACTGTGCCTGCATGTCCCCTGCCTCCCGAATGGGGTGAGAATGTCCGAAACCCGGCCAGGAATCGTCGTGACCCGACGGTCCGACTCCGCCGCCCCCCTGATGCAGCGGATCGTCGTGAAGGTCAGTCCATGATACCCAAAACCAACCGGGGTTCAAACCGGATGCCGCCCGCAGACGCCAAGACGGGTCTGGCAAGGGATTGTGGCATCAGGCTGCCCGGCGGCGATTCCAGTAGGCGGTCCACTGGCCGCTCTCACGCAGGGCCACCAGATTCATCATCCCTTCCGCGTGCGCTACGTCCCACTTCATCC
>JADZBE010000011.1 GCA_020852275.1 Phycisphaerales bacterium | reverse complement strand
CTTGGACTTGGCGACTCCTGCGCCCCCTGAGGCGCGATGCTTAAGCAATTCTGGACATTCCTGCGGACACGTGAAGCGGAGGAGGAACATGTCGCGGTTGCCCACGGCCGTCAGCTCCGTCACGCCCGGGCCCGGATCGAAATCGACCGTGCCTTGGAATAGGCCGGCGACCGTGATGTCGCCGTTCTCATGGGCCGTAGCGTGGGTGGCAGCATCCTCCTCCCCAAGTCCTCCCCACGTGACCGTCCATTCGTATTCGCCTTCCGGCGAGAACCTCGTCATGAAGGCGTCGCGCCCGCCGCGAGAGGCATGAACATCCGGCGGACCGGCGTCATTAAAGTCCAGGTCGCCTGAAAACGTTCCGACGGCTATGACACTCCCACCGTCATCGAAAACTGCTGATCCAACAGCGACGCGCGATCCTTCCCCACCGATCTGCCTGCTCCATACGTGTTCGCCATCCGGCGTCCACACGGAAACCAAGCCGTCCAGGTCGCCACGCGCCGTCAGCAGGAGTTCACCCGCCCCCGGATCTACGTCCATGGTGTCCTCGAAGAAACCCCCGATGAGCAGCTCGCCTTCCCGGTTGATCTCCAAACGATAGCCGCTGGGACTCCGGTTGGGTTCCAAGGTTCGAGTCCAGAGATAGGTTCCGTCAGAACTGTACTTCGAGAGAAACACATCAGACCCCCCACGGCCTGTATGGTAGTCCTCACCAGGTCCGGGATCGAAGTCTACACTCCCATAGAACTCGCCTAAGACGTAGCCGTCCCCCGCCGAGCTCACACGCACGTCAAAGGGCTCGTCATCGTCGTCTCCGCCAAAGGTTGAAACCCACAAGAACTCGCCCGCAGCCGACAAACGCATCACGAAGACATCTCCGAACCCATTCGAGTATCTCCATTCGGAATTGCCGTCCTGATTGAAATCGCAAGCACCGTCAAACTGTCCTACCACCCAGTTGCCATCGCCGTCCGAGTCGACGTCGAGCGCGGCATCGTACGAGGTTCCGCCCCAGGTGCGGGTCCAACCATAGTTGACCATTCCGTCTTCAAGTTGCAACATCGTCAGGAAGGCGTCACCGGTTCCACGATCCGTGTGCGTCGTATGCCAGTCGATTCCGTCCGTGGGATCAAAATCCAGCGTATAGGAATCAGTATGTTCGGGGCCGAACTCTCCACAGTAAAAGAGGCTTGCACCCACCGTTCGCATCCCAATGACAGTTTCCCAATGTTCACCGGCGATAATAAGCTGTGACTCCAAGTTGCCTTGACTATGGACACGGCTGAGAGCGATATCATAGGATCCTAATGAGTCTCGATGCTGAGTTCTTGAGGTGGGATCCCAATCCAAGTCTAGCGGCTCCACATGATAAAAATCGTCCGCAGCCCAAACGTCACCCCCCACGGATGGACAAAGCGCTGTTCTTACGCCTTCATCTCCATGTTGCGCGCCTACGCCGCCATTTGATCCCACCCAAACAAACTCGGGCAGGTCGCTGCAGGCCAAGGAGGTTTTACCCGTGAGCAGGCCGACGACTGCGGCGATGGTTATTACCACAACCGTGCCACAACGACCCGTGCGCGGAAAGAGTGGAGATTGCTGTCTTGCTTGCATAAGATGAGACTCCCGTCACGCCGCGTGCGTCACTCCACCGTCACATCCCTCGACTCGAACGATCCTTCGCAGGCGGTCGCGCCCGCGCCGTCTTCCAGCCGTGTGACCGAACAGGTGTAGTCGCCTGCGGGGATGTTTCTCAGTTTGAGCTTGCCCCGGCCATCCGCATCAAGGCGCTTGGCGCGTGTGAACGTGCCGGCGTCGCCGGTGCATTCCACGGTGGCGCGGCCCGACGGCAGCGAGGTGACCAGTTTGGATTTCACGATTCCAACGCCGCCGGCGGCGCGGTGCTTGAGCAATTCCGGACACTCCTGCGGACACGTGAAGCGGACGAGGAACATGTCGCGGTTCCCCACGGCCGTCAGCTCCGTCACGCCCGCTCCCGGGTCGAAATCGACCGTGCCTTGAAAGTAGCCGGAAACGGAGATGTCGCCGTTCTCATGCGCGGCCAAGTCAAACCCGAAGTCCTCATCCAAAGCCCCGCCCCAGGTGATGGTCCATTCGTACTCGCCGTCGGGCGTGAAGCGCGAGAGAAACGCATCCAAACCGCCCTGCGATACGCGAATGTCTGGCTCCCCGCCATAATTGAAGTCCACTTCGTCCATGAACCAGCCGGTGGCCAGAATGTGCCCTTCATGGTCGAACTCCGCCGCAGCCACCGCAGCCGCGCCAGGACCGCCAATCTGCCGACTCCACACATGTTCGCCGTCCGGCGTCCACATGGACAACAGCCCATTAATGTCGCCGCGCGCCGTCAATAACAACTCGCCGGGGCCCGGATCAACGTCCATGGTATCCTCGAAAAAGCCGTCGATGAGGACTTGATCATCTCCACGAACACTCAAGCCGTAACCGGTCGGGGTTAGATTGGGCGCCAAGGTACGAGTCCAGCGGTAGCTCCCATCAATGGCGTAGCTTGTAACAAAGACATTCGAGCTTCCCATTGCCGTCTGGTAGTCCTCGCCCGGTCCAGGGTCGAAGTCGACTGTGGCTCCGAATTGCCCAATTATGTAGCCGTCACCTCTCGCATTCAAACCGATGCGGTACGGGCGCTCGCTAAGAGGTCCTCCTACAGTGTTGACCCACACGAGCTCGCCGCGCCAGTTGAGTTTCATCACGAACAAGTCCCTGGCCCCGTTTGAGGTGCGCCAGGTCTCACCGAAGCCCGGATCGAGATCGGCGGTCTCGAAGAAATGCCCAGAAAGCCAGACGCCGTCTTCACTTGGCGCAATCGACTCCGCAGCATCTCCTCCGCTCCCCCCAAAAGTGACTGTCCAAGAGTACTGTAAGCCTCCTTCTTGCGAAGACAGGATTGTGGCAAAGCTATCGTCTGTTCCGGGGCGGGTATGCGCCGTGTGAATGTCAATCCCATCGAAGGGATCAAAATCCAATGAATATGAACTTCCCGCTTCTGGACCAAAAACTCCGCAGTAGGCTACACATGCGCCCGTGTCAACGATGTCGAGTACCGTCTCCCATTGTTCATCCCCAATGATCAGTTGAGTCGCCAGGGTACCGTTCGCCTCCACCAAGCTCACTGCAAAGTCGTACGAACCGACAGGTTGACGAAACACGGTTGCGCTGGTCGGATCCCAGTCCAGATCAAGCCCGGTCACATAATAAAAGTCATCGGCAGTCCACACGGACCTTTCAGCCGATCCACAAATAGCCGATCGCACGCCTTCATCCCCGTGTTCCGCCCCAATACCGCCGTTCGATCCGACCCACACAAAAGCAGGAGGGCCATCGGCCATCCCCGTTGGCGCCAACATGAGCCCCACGACCACACTCGCCAGGAAGGAGTACACAGTCATAAATCACTGCCGTCCATGAAAGAAGGTGATCGACCTAACCCAGGCGCCGCCACAAATGCGACGGCGCCTGCACTTCTGCTTTTCCGGCACCTATTGGCACCCGCAGTCCTGGTTATAAAGGAGCTTGTTTATGGGGGGGTTATTGGCGCCCTTGCGAATGATCAGGAAGGCGTCGTCGGAAGCGCCGTGGTGTCCACCCGTGAACGTGCCCGTCGTACACACTCGCTCTGTCAATTCGAGCGTCCCCTTCTGCAGAAGGAAATCGCCCGCGTAGCAGGTGAGTGGGTAGGCGATCAGCATGTATGCTGAAGGCGCCAGAATCTGGAAATCGCATGAGCCGCTCATGGGAACGTGGACTTCCAACGTCCCGCCGTCCGTCTCTTCCGGACCGTTCGTCGCGCGGTAGAATCCGCCTGATCCTCCCTTCGTTTCCGTCGTCAGATTGATCGACGGCGAACAACCCTCACATTGTTCGGCCACAACGTCGCCCAGGTTGCTCAACTCCGCCTGGATCTCAATCTCATTGCTCCGGGCGATGATGGACATGGACGTGGCTGTATCACCCGGCGTCTCGCCGTCGATCGTGAGGCGCCCTTCCTCGCCTGTGATCACCAGGGCTGACACACCATGGTCCCCGATGTCTTCGGTGATGATCATCCCCCCGTTGCCCTCGATGGTCACCATGCCATCGATCGCAAGCTCAGCGGTCAAACAGGTGCTCTGAAGCGCCGTGCAGGAAGTGGTCATGACGCCGTGGATGACGGAGGTCTCCGTATCGCACATCGTTAGCTTGCTGCCCCCGTCGAGCCAGACTATACCCCCGTCGTCAATCAGGAGCTGCCCGCAAGTCACTTGCCCGTCGCAATCCAGATAGGGGCAGAACAGCGTGATCGAGTACCCATCGCGGATCCACACACTGTCGTCGCAACTGTCTGGGTAATCTGACGACTCCGTAACCTGAACCCAGTTTTCACCCACTAGTTTCTCCCAATTCGTTCCCTCCTCCCAGATGTCATCAAAGTCTGACACGCGTGAGCGATACTCGTCCGCATTGATTGCTCCCGCCACAACCAGAAGCACGGCCACACACACTGTGATCGCGATTTTCATCTTCCAACCTCTCGGGGCCTGCCCATGCCCCTCAGTTCGTCGTCACCTTGAACCCGGCCTTGAACGTCACAAACAGGTCGTCGGGGGTCGCGTCGAACGCTCCGTAGTCCGTGGTCAGGGTGTTGGTCTCGGACCCTTCGGAGCGGAACGCGATGCTGTTCGGCCCGCCCTTGACCGTGAACTTCCCGATCGTCTCGCTCTGCTGCAACTCGATGTTGTTGCCGTTGGCGCCGACGGTGATCGTGGCGTTGTCGGACGAGTCGTCCGGGTAGCAGTTGAGGCAGTTGGGCGAGGACCAGTTCGCGATGGTCTGCCACGGGCGCCACGTGCTGCCCGACGCGCCGATCCAAGTGAAGTTCGCCGCTGCCGCGACGGAAGACAGGAGCAGGAAAGCCGCGAAAAACCGGCGACCATGAACGGGACGACGGGCATGATCAGACCCACGAAGCGAACCCGGGGCGGAGGCTATTCCGGCTGACGGCTGACGGCTGACGGCTGACGGCTGACGGCTGACGGCTGACGGCTGACGGCTGACGGGTCCATGACTGGAACTCCCTCCTCGGATCGCAAGGCCGATCCGTGCCTCCCCAGCCCTTCAACCCTATATTAAGGTCCGCCAAGTGTCCGGTCAAGCGACCTGTCGCAGTTTCATCACCAGCTCCTTGCCGAACGGACGCTGGCCCGCGGGCTTCCCGATCCTGGGAACCTTCAGCGCGCGGAACGCCAAGCGACCTGCCGGCGCGCCCTTCGTTTCAACTGTAGCTGGTGAGCGCCTCCCGCACCTGCTACGATGCCCTTCTCGGCGATGGAAGGGTCACCCGGAAACAACCGACGCATCCGGAACGGGGAAAAAGCCCCCCGTGCGCGCAGTGCCGCGTACCTGAAGCTCATGAGCGCCATTCATGACTTCGTCTCCGTCCACGCCCCTTCGCCGGACGCGGACCTGCTCGAGCAGATGGTGTACACGGTCTGCCGGCTTTCGCGGGACGCCACGGGCCGGGGCGAGCTGAAGATCCTCAACCGCGCGCTGAAGGAACTGCGCATCGCCTTCAACACCTTCGCCCCCTTCGCCGACGTGCGCAAGGCCAGCATCTTCGGCTCCGCACGCACGCCGCAGGGCCACCCGCAATACCAGGAAGCCAGGAGGTTCGCCGAACTGATTCAGAAGTCCGGCTGGATGGTCATCACCGGCGCGGGCGACGGCATCATGCGCGCCGGGCACCACGGCGCCACGCGCGCGGCCAGCTTCGGCGTCTCGATCAGCCTGCCGTTCGAGCAGAGCACCAACGACGTGATCGCCGGCGACGAGAAGCTCGTCAACTTCAAGTACTTCTTCACGCGGAAGCTCATGTTCGTAAAGGAGGCCAACGCGATCGTGCTTTTCCCCGGCGGCTTCGGCACCCAAGACGAAGGCTTCGAGGCGCTGACCCTGGTGCAGACGGGCAAGTCTCACCTCGTGCCCATCATCCTGTGCGACGAGCCGGGCGGAACCTACTGGCAGCACTGGCGCACCTACGTCAAGGCCGAGCTGCTCGGCAGCGGGATGATCAGCCCGCCGGACATGGACCTCTTCACCGTCACCGACCGGGCCGAGGACGCCGTACGCAGCATCCTTCAGTTCTATCGGCGCTATCACTCGATGCGCTACGTGGGCGAGGAGCTGGTGCTTCGCCTTCAGAGTCCGCTGAAAGAGGCGACGCTCGATCACCTCCACGCGCAGTACGGCGCGATCCTGACCGGCGGTCGGATCGAGCAAACGCAGGGACCGCTCCCGGACGAGAACGGCGAGCTGCCGGACCTGTGGCGGCTGCGCTTGGCTTTCGATCGCCGGAGCATCGGTCGTCTAAGAAAGATGGTGGACGAGATCAACGAAGCGCCTTGACCGTGCGTCGCGCACGCCGCCGGCAGTTTGAGCGTGGACGGCGTCCGCTTACCATGCCCATCGGAGCGGACGAGGAACCGGGCTGCGTGGACCGGCAGCGATGTTCTCCCGCCATCCATGCGGAGGGCTGAATCCACATCCTCATGAACGGCGCGAAAACACTCGATCACGCGAACCCGCCAGGCCCTTCTCCGATGCCCGCGGCACGGGAATTGCTCCTGAAAGCTGAGGGCGTGACTCGCTCCTATCGCATGGGGCGGTACGTGCTGGAGGTGCTTAAAGGCGCGTCGATCGCCGTGCGCCGCGGGGAGTTCCTTGCGGTCATGGGCGCCTCCGGCTCGGGGAAGAGCACCTTGCTGCACATTCTGGGCGTGTTGGATCAGCCGGACAGTGGCGTCGTGCAACTGGAGAATGTGGACGTCTTCAGACTCGGCCGCCGCAGGCGCGAGCGCATCCGCAATTTCGACATCGGTTTCGTGTTCCAATTTTACCACCTGCTGCCGGAGCTGACCGTCTTCGAGAACGTGCTGGCACCGCGCCTCATCCGCCATTCCTTCGCCTCCTGGCTGGGGGCAAGGTCGCAGGCTCGCGCAGCCGTGGCGGAGGTGCTCGAACAGGTGGGCCTCTCTCAGCGCGCCAGGCACCGCCCGCGCGAGCTTTCCGGCGGCGAGCGGCAGCGCGTCGCCATCGCCCGCGCCCTGGTCAACCGGCCCAAGCTCTTGCTGGCTGATGAACCGACCGGTAACTTGGACGCCGCTACCGGACGGGGGATACTCAAGGTTCTCAGCGACCTGAACGCCGAGGGGCAGACGATCGTCATGGTCACGCACGACCCCGACGTCGCCTCTCGTGCCCATCGCTGCGTCCATCTGAAAGACGGTCGAGTGGCGGCCGAAACGTGAACCCGCGGCGCATGCGCCGGTCCGCTTCGATGAAGGAGGCAACCTGATGAGTGCGATCAGCCAGGAACTGCTCAACGCGCGTCAGAACCCGTTCGCGCCGCGTCCCGACCTGAAAATCTGGATCGACGGAGAACTCCTCTCCCCGGACCACGCCAAGGTCAGCGTCTTCGACCACGGGCTCCTCTACGGCGACGGCATCTTTGAAGGCATCCGCGTGTACAACGGACGCATCTTCAAGGAGCGCGAGCACCTCCGCCGGCTCGCCGACAGCGCCAAGGCCATCCGCCTCGAGCTGCCGATGAGCGCCGAGGGCATCAGCCGCGCGATGTACGATACGCTCAAGGCCAACGGCATCCACACCACCGACGCTTACATCCGTCTTCTGGTCACGCGCGGGGTCGGGAAGCTCGGCATCTCCATCACCAAGGCCGCCTGCCCCAGCCTCATCGTCATCGCTGACAAGATCGAGCTGTATTCGCAGGACGTCGTTCAGCGCGGACTGCGCTGCATCACGGCTTCGAGCATCCGCGTTCCACCGCACGCGCTAAGCCCGCGCATCAAGTCGCTCAACTACCTCAACAACGTCCTCGCCAAGTGCGAGGCGCACGACTGCGGCGCGGACGAGGCCATCATGCTCAACCACCTCGGCCACGTCGCGGAGTGCACCGGCGACAATCTCTTCGCGGTCAAGAACGGGCGCGTCCTCACGCCGCCCGCCAGCGCCGGAATGCTCGACGGCATCACGCGCGCCGTGGCGATCGAACTCGCGCAGCGGCGCAAGATCGTCGTCGAGGAGAAAACGCTCCTCCAGTTCGATCTCTACATCGCCGACGAGCTGTTCGTCACGGGGACGGCCGCGGAAATCATCCCCGTCACGTCCGTGGACAAGCGCATCATCGGCGACGGCAAGGCCGGCCCGATCACCCGGCAGCTCATGCAGGACTTCGTCGCCTACCGCAACGCGGCTGAGTGATCGCCGCGGCACAGGATCGGCGCGGATCGCGGGGAGGAGTGGACGAAGCAGCGCGCCCACCCCCATCCATGAATGCGCGGACCCTGACCTCGCTGCTCATCAAGTCTGTCGGGTTGGCGGAGGATCCCGCTGACGCCCCACGCTCACCTTGGTTGATCGTCGTGGCCCTGCGGGCTACCATTCCACGGGAATGAACGATTTCGCCGTGGGCTGCTGGGTTCTGCTTCAGTCCGGTCCCGCGCCGGCACCTCGTGTGCCGCGCACCGGGGACATGATCCGCGATTGGGCGGTCTGGTTCGCGGTGATCGTGGTTGTGATGGTGTTCACGCTTGTTTTATTGAAGCGTGCCAAAAAGCTGGTCGTCTCCGAACCACGCCCGATCGTCGGGTTTTCCTTCGATCTCGACCAACTCCGCGAGCTGCGCGACACCGGGGAAATCACGATCCAGGAGTACGAGAAACTCCGCAAGCAGGCCATCGAAAAGGCGTTGCAGAAGAAAGGGCAAGGCGAATCCACGGAGCCGCCGCGGCCGGGTCAGGACGTACCCCCGGTTGGAACGAAGTAAGAAATGCGCCACGCGGAAGACGATCGGCGAGCGGCCCATCCCCCCACGGCAACGTTGAGAATGATCCTCGGCACGGCTTCGCAACTTCGGGAAAGTGCAGCCGCATACGCCGGAACGACGATAAAGAGTCAGCGGCTGGTAATTCGCCCTACAGGATCGTGAATCGCGGAGGTGGATTCAGCGCTTGGGAACGCGCAGGGCTTGCCGTGCTCGCCTCGCAGCGGATGGCCGCAGGGGCGGCTGTGACGCGCCGTCAGGCATGAGGCGGTTATGACGGCGCGGCGGACGAGCGACTGAGGAAGGACGCAGAGAGAACCCATGTCACAAGGACGGACGGGCGGATCCTCGCGGGGCGGACGATCGCGAGCGTGCAGTTTTTGCGGAAAGGGTCAGCGCGAAGCCGGACCCATGGTGGAGGGTCCGCGCGACGTCTTCATCTGCAAAGCCTGCATCGAGCTGTGCAACAACATCATCAAGCAGGAAATCCGCCGCAGCTCCTCGCCGGCCGCGCCCTCTCTGGGGCGCATCCCCCCACCGCGCGAGATCAACACCTACCTCGATGAATACGTCGTCGGGCAGGACCACGCCAAGAAATCGCTCGCCGTGGCCGTCCACAACCATTACAAGCGCCTCATGCACGTGGACGCCGCCGGCGGGGCCGCGGACGTGGAGATCGACAAGTCCAACGTGCTCATCATCGGCCCCACCGGCTCGGGCAAGACGCTGCTCGCCAAGACGCTGGCGCGCTTTCTCAACGTCCCCTTCGCCATCGCCGACGCCACGACGCTGACCGAAGCCGGTTACGTCGGCGAGGACGTGGAGAACATCCTCCTGCGTCTGCTGCAGAACGCCGAGTACGACCTGGACCAGGCGCAGCGCGGCATCGTGTACATCGACGAGATCGACAAGATCGGCAAGACGTCGCACAACGTGTCCATCACGCGCGATGTCTCCGGCGAGGGGGTGCAGCAGAGCCTGCTGAAGATGCTCGAGGGCACGCTGTCCAACGTCCCTCCGCAGGGCGGGCGCAAGCACCCCGAGCAGCAGTACATTCAGATGGACACGACGAACATCCTGTTCATCTGCGGCGGCACGTTCGTCGGGCTGGACGATATCATCCGCCGCCGCCTCGGGCACAGCACCATCGGCTTCGCCAATGAGAATGAGGATCCCGACGACCCCAAGGCCGTCGGGCAGATTCTCGCCAAGGTCACGCCCGAGGATCTCATCGAGTTCGGGCTGATCCCGGAGCTGATCGGCCGGCTGCCGATGGTGGCCACGCTGGAGCCGCTGTCGCTGGAGAGCATGGTTCGCATCCTGACGGAGCCGAAGAACGCGCTGGTGAAGCAGTATCACAAGTTCTTCGAGTATGAGAACAGCGAGTTGCAGTTCAGTGAAGGCGCGCTGCGGCGCATCAGCGAGAAGGCGCTGGAGCGCGAGACGGGCGCCCGCGCGCTCCGCGCGGTCATGGAGGAGCTGATGCTCGACAGCCTCTTCGAGCTGCCGGAAGTCGGCGAGGGCGGCGTCTTCACCATGACCGAGGAAGTCGTGGACGGCAAGCAGAAACTCCTCGCCCCGCCGGGCGGCGTCACCCGCAAACGCCGCCGCGAGTCGGCGTGAGAGGGGTTTCTGTTCAGAACGCGAAGCGCCTGTGAGCGCGGCTCGTCACGACCCGCTGAAATCGCAGACCTTCACGAAACGGTGGGCGTCGAAAAGCGTCAGCCGTGGAACGATGTACTTTCCGTTGCCCTCCATCGTAAAGCCGCCGCCAAGGGAAATGTGCCGGTTGACGTACAGGATGCCGTAGTTTCCGACCTTGATTCTCCCGGTGCCGGTCAGATCGACGTTGACGTAGATCGCGTGATTGATATCTGCTGTGCCGCCGGTGATGTTCCACTGCCCGGACCCCATCTTGGGAGTGCAGGTGAGATAAATGGCTCGCTGTGTAATGCCTTGGCCCTCGCTCAGCCCTCCCACTGGATCGACGACGCCGTTGTTGATCAGCCCCACGTCGATGTGGAATTCGCCGTGGAGAGCGTTGTCCGGACCGACCACAACCCATGACTGCGACTGGTAGCCGGCCGTGCTCCACAATCTGCCGAGCTGCTCGCCGAGGATGTGCCCGCCCCCTTTCAGGATCGTGGCGCCGGTCGGGAAGTTGATGGTCGGGCGTTTGTCCGGAAGGCTTGACTTGAAGACGATGCTCCCGTCGAGCTGGACCGTGCCGGGTGAAAGCAAGTTCAGCGTCATATCCTTTTCAAGCCGGATCTCGCAATCAGGACCGACGATCAAGCCGTTCTGACCGCCGACATTCAGGTTCCAAGCCGTCCCGCTCGCCCATTGCAGGGTTAGCGTTGGGCCGGTCTCGGCCTCCTCGTCGGTCTTCTCCATTACGAGCGCGCAGACGGCAGCGTGGCCGCTGGAAATGATAGGAAAGAACTTCTGGTTCTGTAGATCAACGGATGGGATGTAGGCAATGTCATCGGACCCTGGCACACCGTTGGGACTCCAGTTGGTATTCAAGAACCAATTCTCATTGCCCCCCAACCACGTATAGGTGGTAGCCTCGGGGCAAACTGCTTCCTGTGAAGGCGCTGCGGTACTGCAGACCAAGACAATCAGTGCAATTCGTTGAATCATAAGTGCACCTCGGAACCTCATGGGTTAGCCTGATTTCGATGCCCGTCTTGCTTACGGAATCAAGATACGCCGCACGGCGATTTCCCCTGAACACAGCTCGACGCCGTCCGCGTTTCGCAGACGTCGGATCGAACAAGTGTTGTCGCCTGCCGGCAAATCCTTGAATCGAAGACTGACGAGACCATCCGGGGCGATGTTCCTGGATTTCCGGTACTCCCGGTCGGCTGATGAGAGGACCACATTGATTCGTCCGTTTGGGGCGAGCGTATACACGGTCGAGCTAAGCGTGGTTCCGTCGCAATCCAGGTCATGGCGATCTACGTATGAACATTGTCCACACTCGAATTTGCTCAAAAACACATCAACAGTCCCATGATTGGTAGCATCCCAAACTCCAGCAGTCGGGTCGAAATCGACAACGTCGGAAATGAAGTCCCCGCCGACGTAAACGCTGCCTTTGCTATCGGCGGCGATCCCCATCGTGCGGTCAAGACCGTCGCCACCGAATACATCCCCCAAGTAGTATTCGCCGTCGAGCGCCCAGTAGCTTATGTAATTTGAACGAGCTCCGAATGGAGGTCGCTCATCGATTCCAGGTCCAGGATCCAAGTCAATGGTACCGTAGTATACCCCCGTTTGAACCAAACGATTCGCGCTCGTGGTTAGTCCAGTTACTACAGCACTCGCATCGCCTCCGAAATCCCTCGTCCAAACGTAGGAGCCATCGCCCAAGTACTGAGTTACAAACGCATGACCGGAAGCCGGGCTGCTGTCGTGGACGTCGCCATTCCCATCAGGATCAAAATCAACCGCTCCTGAGAAGGCCCCACCCACATACGTAAGGCCGGAGGACGTGGCCATCACAACCTTTGCCCTGTCAGTCCTTTCGCCTCCAATGGTTTTGGCCCAGTCGAAATGCCCATCAGGCGTCAGCTTGAGCACAAAAAGATCATCGCCACCATTGGATATTCGCACAAAGTGTTGGCCATCAGGATCAAAATCCACATCCTCGCGAAACGTGCCGACCAGCAGAATTGCCCCACTCGCCTCCACAGCCACCGCTTCTGGATAGTCTCGGTCAGGGCCGCCAAAGCTCGTAAACCACAGAAGCTCGCCGCTCGCGGAGAGCTTAATGACGAAAACGTCCAGATCACCATTCGATACCAGTTTCCGGCGTTCGTTGCCCTCCCCGAGCCAGAGGTGGTCGGAATAGGTTCCAGCGGCGTACACCGACCCCGCCGAATCCACGGCGATTGCGGGAATGTTCTCATAGCCGTTACTGCCTGCCGTCCACGTCCAATCGTAGCTGAAGTCCTGCTTGAAGGCGGCGATAAAGGCGTCGTCTTCGCCTTCGGGCACGCGCACGTCCTTTCCATCCGTCGGATTAAAATCCGTCTTGCCGTTGAAAACACCGCCCACGACAAATCCGCCCTGCGGTCGACGGTCCAGAGCGAAGGCCAAGTTAAAAAGGTATGGCGCACCGCGGGTGGCGCCGAACGTGTACGTTCCGCCGTAGGCGCCGTCGGGGTGATACCATGATACGTAGGCGTCGCCCATGCCCTTGGGCCGGCGATTGTCCTTGCCGACGCCGGGATCGAAGTCCACCTTGCCTTCAAACTCGCCGGCGATGAGCACATTGTCGTAAATATCCACCGCCACTCCGCCGAGCAGGTAATCGCCCTGCTCGCCGCCCACGGTCCGTGTCCACGCATACTCCCGGTGCGGACAGTCCTGCGCGCGGGCTGGTGTTGCTGCGAAGAGCCCGGCGCCGAGTGCCGCCAGGAGGCATCGACAATCGTTTCCCAGGATGATCGGCACAGGCAACATCATGCGCCTCCCACGACATGGAGGTTTCCATACTCATAGCCCGACTCGAACGTGATCGTGGTGTCCTGATCCGCATAGACGCGAAAGGCCGCGGTCACGGTCAGCGTCCCGTTGCCCTTGAGCTTGACCGTCCCCTCGCACTCCAGCGTCGCGCCGATGGTCAACCCCTGCGTCAGATTAAGCGTGTGGCCGTCGCCCAGCGTCAGGCTGTTGATCGTCAGATTATTGTCCTTGTTCTGCTCGACCTCAGCCTGGGGACTGGTGTCGTCGATGGTGACGACGTCCCCCTGAGTGGACGGCCACTTTCGATCATGTTCATTGGAGATGTTCTCCCAGTTATTCTCGTCGTTCCAATTGTCGTTTGCGGTGTTCGTGTTGCTATTGAACGCGTTGCCCGTCCATTTGAACTGGTCCGGCGAGGAAAGGCCGGGCAGCGCGCAAAGTGCCAGCAGCGCCACAGCCATCAGCAACGCGATTTGTTTGTCGGTGAGCATTCGTTTCTCCGTGCGTGAGCTACTGGTATGTTCAAGTTCATCCCGTCTCGTTGGCTCATTTCAGAATCCACGATGCAAATCGGTAGCCGAATGCGGCATAGGCTTCAGCGCCCTGGCCCGCGGAGTCCCTGTCTTATGGTTCAATAGGAGCACCGCAGATGGGCTGCGTGCCCCCGATGGCGAACAATATCTTGGCTTTGACCTCAACCCTACCGCCCGACTCGATCGTGAAGTCCTGCAGCATGACAAAGTGTCGGTTCACCTTCAGCACGCCATAATCCTCGACGACCACGCTGACCGTCCCCACGGCGCGCAGGCAGGTCACTGCGTCGATAATAAGCGTCCCGAGCTTGCCCGCGTCGCCTGCAAGATACACCGCCGGATAAGAGCCGTAGGCCTCTCCGATGATGATTTTTGGGAGGCAGGAAAGGCGGATCGTGTTGGCCGTATTGCTGTCACCATCCACGGTCGTGATATCGCCGAGGGAGACCATCGCCACGTCCACCGCGAACGACCCCTTCATATCCGGGCGGAGGATGAGCGATTCCTCAAGGTCCGTCTGGCCGACTTCGCCGCGAATCAGACCACCTGGTTCTCCGACAGACTTGAAGCCCGCCGCTATGCTCGCGTCGTCCTTATAACAGACATACAACGTCGTCCCATTGCCGAGCACGAATCGCGGGCGCTGAGCGGCTGAAGCGCCGGCGCTGTCGAAGACCATGTCTCCCCAGACGGACATGACGCCGCCGCCGAGGTGCCACAGCTCGGTGGACTTGTTCAGCTTGATTGCCCCCTGGCCCGGGTCCAGGCCATCGGGATCCTTGATCTTCAGTGCACAACTGCCAGAACCGGGCGTGCCCAGCTCGAGAACCACGGTATCGTGGTTGCTGAGCGTGTTGAGAACCTTGAAGCTCTTGATGGTTATGGCGCCGGAGGCGTTGAGGAGCGGGTAATTCGCCTCGTCGCTCGTGCCGACGGGAATCGTGGCCGTGTCGTTCTCGTCGTCCGGGTACCCAGACCCTCCCGACCAGTTGCCGCCGCTTGTCCAGGAACGCGACGAGGCATCCGTTTTCCAAGTATAGTCCGTGGCCCAAGTCACGGATGTGGCCAGCGTCAACGCCAGCAGTCCAGATAGCCAAAACCCGAATCGCATAGACTCTCCTCCTTTCGTCGGCAAGGCGCGGCGACCCTCGACGGGGGCGCGCGGCCTTGCGCTCGGTTTCGCGGCGTCCTCCCCGTTACGACCCCACCACGATGTTTGCCGACGCCTCAGTGGTGACGGTGGTGTAGTCCTGATCGCGCGAGAAAACGATCATCCACTCAGCCGTGAGCGTCTTGGTGGAGCCGCTTGCGTGCCACAGGTCCACGGAGCCGTTGAACTCCAATTTGCCCGTCCCTGGCGTGGTCGTGGGATTGACCGTCAGGTTGTTGTCGAGTTGCACGTCCATGCCGTCGCCGATGCTCAGGTTGCGAACCGTACGATCAGCGTTGACGATCACGGTACTACGGGGTGACGGGTCGTTGATCACGGCATCGTCGCTGGAACCGGGGTACGTCAGGCCGCCCACGGAGGTCCAATTCGTTGTGGTGGACCAGTTTCCGTCATTCGTGCTGTTCCCGGTCCAATTGTACACCGCCCCAAGTGCCGCCGAAGCGAAAATCAAGAATCCCCAGACAGCCGGTGCGCACCCAGCGCGCGGAACTCTTCCGGTCATGGTTGAAGCCTCCTTGAAAGGTAGAGTGAAAAGGCGCAGCATCGCGTGATAGGACGCGGTTGCGCGGAGACGGGGCGGGCAGAGCCTATAGCGGGCAGCCGCAGATCGCGGATCGCGGATCGCGGATCGCGGATCGCGGATCGCGGATCGCGGCGGTCAATTCGGGATGCCTTCGGGACGGACTCGGCATGGGAACCCCTCTGACTCTACTCCTATAATACATCACGCCATAGGTTGAGGCCAATAAATCTTTCAAGATTTTTCAAGATTCTTTTCGGCGAGTTCGGTTGTGGCGGCGGGAGAGGGCACTGCAAGGTCTGGATTCCCGCCTGCGCGGGAATGACGGATGGAGCAATTGAGGCGAAACCGGAGGCCCCTCGCTTGCATGAAGCTGCTCGCGGAATCGGATTCTCGCCGGCGGCGAGGATTGGCTCCAGCGGATCCCTCGCTTGCGCTACGGGTTCGGAAAGATCAGGATCCCTTGCTGGCGCTACGGGTTCGGAAAGATCGGAGTCCCTCGCTCGCGCTACCGGTTCGGAGGGATCGGCTCCTCGCTGGCGCTTCGGGTTCGGGAATGAAACCTAAACCTGGGGCGGCGCGGTGGCGCAGTGCTCGCAGAGGCCCACGAGCTGGAAGCGGTGGCCGTCGGCGTGGAAGCGTTTTTGCGATGCAATGCGATGGCGCAGGGCGATGACCTCCTCGGCGTCAAACTCATAAATAATTCCGCAGCGACGGCAGACCATATGATCGTGCGGCGCCTGTCCGTACACCTGCTCATAGTGCGCCTGCTTCTTGCCGAAGCGCACTTCCTTGAGAATGCCCGCGTCCACCAGAAGCGGCAGCGTGCGGTACACCGTGGCCTTGCCGACGCGGCGTCCGGCCTCCTTCAGCGCGTACAGCACCTGCTCGGCCTCAAAGTGCTCGCGGAAGTCGAGGACGATGTCGAGGATGGATCGGCGCGCCTGGGTGTCCTTGATGCCCCGGCGGCGAAGGTACAGCCGGAAAGCTTCTCGGATTTGCGGGAACAGTTCGGGTTGAATCGGACCGGGCATCGGCACTATCCATTTGGTGTTGACGCACGGGAATGCTAACGTGGCGGCGCAATGGCGGACAGCGGCGACATGGGGTTCGGGCGGCGCGGCTTCTTTCAGGAAGCCTTTGCGAAGATGCTGCGCCCGGTGGCGGAGGCGCTGGAGTCGCGGCTGCCGCAGATCATGACCGAGCCGCCGTCGCCGCACCCGCGCTTGTTCCTGCGCCCTCCCGGCGCGATGGATGAGTCGCTGTTCAACGACACCTGCAAGCGGTGCGGCAAGTGCGTTGAGGTCTGCCCCGCGCACGCCATCTTCCCTTTCGACGGGCCGGCGGACGACCCGAAGCGCGGCACGCCGGTCATCGATGCGGACCTGGCCGCGTGCGTCATCTGTGAAGGTCTGCAATGCACGAAGGCGTGCCCGAGCGGCGCGCTGCGTCCGCTGAGCCACGCGGGCGAGATCCGCATGGGCACGGCGGAGGTATATGAGAGTTTGTGTGTTCGCAGCCGGGGGGAGGACTGCCGCCTGTGCGTGGAGCGATGTCCGATCGGGGCGCGGGCGATTCGTTTTCTTGACGAGGGCCCACCGGACGTGTTCGCCGACGGATGCACGGGGTGCGGCGTCTGCCAGTTCTACTGCCCGACGACGCCCAAGGCGATCGTGGTGCAACCGGCGTGACGGGTGATGTCCGTCATGGTGAATGGAGAAGGCTCATGCATTTCTCTCACGGCACGGCGAGCGCTCATTGCCTTTGCGCGACCAGCGGCTACCTTGACCAAGCATGTTCCCGGTGTTCCGGGCCTCGCGCGGTCGCGCCAAACTTGGGGCGAAGGCTCGATGGCTTTTGACCAACGGCACGACGCGCGGAACGATGCGCGCAAGGGTGCGGATTGAGCGAAGCGAGGATCATCGACGGTGAGGCGCTGGCGCGGCGGATTCGGGAAGAAACCGCGGCGGCCGTGCGGCAACTGCGCGCGGAGGGTCACGGCGTCAGCCTCGACGTGCTCATGGTCGGCGACCCGTCCGCCGGCGCGATCTACGCGCGGTCGCAGCGGACGCAATGCGAGCAGGCCGGGATCGAATATCGCCTGCACACGCTGCCGGAAGACTCGCCGGAGTCCCGCATCCGCGACACGATCCGCGAGCTGAACGACGACCCGAAAGTCACGGGGATTCTGCTGAATCTGCCGCTGCCGGCGGGCATCGACACGCACGCGATGCAGTTCTACATCGACCCCTACAAGGACGTGGAGGGCGTCAACCCGGCCAACATCGGGCTGCTATTTTACGACTCGCCGATCATGGCGCCGTGCACGGCGCTGGCGGTGATGGAAGTGCTCCGCGAGGCGGGGTTGGACGTGCGCGGACAGAACGCGGTCGTGGTTGGGCAGGGGGCGATCGCGGGCCGGCCGATCTCGCTGTTCCTCGCGCATCAGATGGCCACGGTCACGGGCTGTCACATCGCGACGCGCGATCTGCAGGAGCACACGCGGCTTGCGGACGTGCTGATCGTCGCCGTCGGCAAGCCGGGACTGATCCGCGCGGAGCACGTCAAGCCCGGCGCGGCCGTGATCGACGTCGGCATCAACCGCATCAAGGAGCCTGACGGGACGAAGCGCATCGTCGGCGACGTGGACTTCGAGGGGGTGCGCGGCAAGGCGGGGATCCTCACGCCCGTGCCCGGCGGCGTCGGACCGGTCACAGTGGCCATGCTGCTGCGCGGCGCGGTCGAGGCGGCCCGCAAGCAGCTCATCACTCCGCGGCGCCTCGAAACGTGATTCCGGCAGAGCTGAAACCGGAGATCCTCCTGTCCGCGTATGCGTCTGGCATCTTTCCGATGGCCGAGCCGGACGGAGAGATTCTCTGGTTCCGGCCCGACCCGCGGGCGATCATACCGCTGGACGGGCTTAGGGTGTCGCGTTCGCTGAGAGCGACGCTGCGCAGGGACGTCTACGAATGCCGCATTGACAGCGCGTTTGCCGAGGTCATACGGCTGTGTGCGCGGCGCCGCGAAAAAACGTGGATTTCCCCGGAGATTCAGGCCGCGTACATCGAGCTGCACCGTCTCGGCTTCGCGCACAGCGTGGAGTCGTGGAAGGAAGGCGAGCTGGCGGGCGGGCTGTACGGAGTGGCGCTGGGCGGGGCGTTCTTCGGCGAGTCGATGTTCAGCCGTGCAACGGACGCATCCAAGGCGGCGCTGGTTCACCTCGTCGAGCGGATGAAGGCCGGAGGGTTCACGCTGCTCGACACGCAGTTCATGACGGAGCACCTGCGCGGCCTGGGCGCGATCGACGTCTCGCGGAAGGAATACGAGCGAAGACTGAAGGCGGCGCTGCGCGTCGAGGCGAGATTTGCGGACGCCGCAGGCTGATCCTCGTCAAGCCATGCTCGAGACAACAAGCCGGCTGTCCGACGTCGGATTCATGGCCGGCGCGAGACCGGGTCTGTAAGCGCTCGCGGCAGGCTAATGAGACGGTCGAACTCGTCCCTGGAGATGACGCCCTCGGGATTCGCGGCCTCGCTGGCGCGCAGGGAATCGATCAGCCCGCTCAGAGAGCCTCCGCATTCACTCCACATCTGCTCGCGGACCCGATGGACTTCCTCGACGATGGGATCTCGCTTCATGCCCTACTCCTCCAGCAGTTCCTCCGGCGTGACGATGACCGGCGTCTGCCGATCGAGGCGGTCGTTGATGCTCGCTGGTCTCTTGATTGCATGCCCGTTGGCGATGTGGGCGCAATTCCAAGTCAGTAGATAGTCAACCGCATAGGCGACAGCGAAGGCAATGTGCAGCACGTCGTTGCCCGCCTTGGCGGGAAGCTGCAGTTCCGTCTGATAACCGCGCGCCAGCGTGACGACATCGTCATTGAATGCTAAGCGTGAAACACCCTCGATCATCTCCAAGCGCCGTGCCGCTGCCTGTGGATCTCCGGCCTCCAGCTCGCGTCGAACCACCTCTGAAACGAGCACATCGTAGCGCGCGCGTGGTCCCACCCTTCCCGCGTCGTCTGCTGATGCCCGGCTACTACAACGTCGCGGCTGGGCCGGTCAGTAAGGTAACTGACAACGGTGGTCTCCAAATACACAGACGACATGCGCGTATCCCGCCCTCGGGGCGAGCGGCTTTCAAGGCTCGTTCCGCCGAAATGCCAAGCTTGAAGCGCATTCCCCGAGCCTGGGAATCTCATCCCATCGGCGGAACGCCTATCAGGCCCGACTCCGCGGCGGCACCGACCCACGCCAAACGCAAATGTTCACGAACAAAAGCGAGCTGAGACTCCCCGACAACGATCGCACCGGGTTCACAGCGTGTTTTCTTCAGACGCAGCCAAGCTACAATCCCTGCATCGCCAAGACCCCAACCGTCAAGGAGGCGCGGGCGCCGGTGAACGCAGGGAGCGCGGACAACTCGGTTCAACCCCTCTTGCTCTCGGGCGACGCGCAGGTGTTCATCCGCAACATGGGCGCCTTGTGGCGCACGGACGCCGAGCTGGCGATGCGCGTGGACGCCGCGGCGGATGATTCGCTCGCCCTCTCGCCGACGCGCTCGGGCGCCTTCACCGCCACCCTTTCCGCGCCCGACGGCGCCGACGTGCAGCTTCACAGCCGCTACGACCCGGCGAAAGAGGCCGCCCTGCTGGTGGACGGCGTTCCGCAGGAGAACAAGTTCTGCTTCGTGGTGTGCGGAATGGGGCTGGGGTATCACGTTGTCGAGTTGTTCGCGCGGCTGAAGGGCGATGCGTTCATCATCTGCTTCGAGCCTTCGCTCCGCGTACTGGCAACGGCGCTGCAATGCGTCAATCTGTCCGACGCCATCGCCGCGCGCAAGCTGGTGCTGGTGACGCGCGCGGACAAGGCGCTGCTGCACGACCGCCTCGCGCCTTACTCGACGCTGATGATGCTCGGCGTGCAGATCGTCCGCCACCCCCCTTCTCAGCGCGTCGCGCCGGACGAGCACGCAGCCTTTGTCCGCCTCGTCACCGAGTACGCGACCTATCAGCGCATGTCGCTGCTGACGCTGGTGGCCAACTCGAAGATCACCTGCCGCAACATCGCCATGAACATCCCGGCCTACGTCACGACGCCGGCCATCGACATCCTGCGCAACCGCTTCGCCGGGCATCCGGGCATCATCGTCTCCGCCGGACCGTCGCTGCGGCGCAATATTGACCTGCTCTCCCAAGCCAAGGGCAAGGCCGTGCTCCTCGCCGTGCAGACAACCTTCCGGATGCTGCTGGAGCGCGGCATCGTGCCGGACTTCGTCACCAGCCTTGACTTCCACGCGATGTCCACGGCCTTCTTCGAGGGGATCGACGACGCGCGCGGCGTGCACCTCGTGGCCGAACCGAAAGCCACGTGGCACGTGATCGACCGCTACCCGGGTCCGGTCTCGCTGCTGGACAATCGCTGGATGCGGCTGGTGCTGGGCGACGCGCTGGCGGGGCGCGACGGGCTACGGGCCGGCGCGACCGTGGCGCACCTGGCGTTCTACCTCGCGGCCTACATGGGGTGCGACCCGATCATCTTCGTCGGGCAGGACCTGGCGTTCACGGGGCACGTGTTCTACGTCCCCGGCGTGGAGATTCATCGCACGTGGCGCGGCGAGATCAACCGCTTCAACACGATGGAGGTGAAGGAGTGGGAGCGGATCGCGCGCAACGGCGACATCCTGAGGCGCGTGCGCGGCGTGGACGGCGGTGAGCTGTTCACCGACGAACTGCTGTTCACCTACCTCGAGCACTTCGAGCGCGACATTTCCCAGATGCAGACGAAAGTAATCAACGCGACGGAGGGCGGAGCGAGCATCCGCGGTACGCATTCGATGCCCCTGCGCGACGTGCTGGCGACGCTCTGCCGCAGGCAGATTCCCGAGGAGAAATGGGCGTACCGCACCATCACGCGCTGGCGCGACGGCTCGCGCCTGCCAGAAGCGCAGCGGGAGCTTGCGTCGCGACTGAAGGAAATCGGCGAAGTGGAATCCGTCTGCGCCGAGCTGCTGAAAATCCTGCACGAACTCGAAGGGCTGGTCGATCAGCCGGACGCCTTCAACCGGCGGCTGGGGCGCGTGGACGAGCTGCGCGTGAAGATTCACCGTGCCACGCGCCCCTACGAGATCGTCAACAGCGCCACGCAGTTCAGCGAACTGAAGCGATTCTCCGCCGACCGGCGCATGGACGCCGAGGCGGTGGAAGGTCCGCAGCGCGCACGACGCCAGATCGCGCGCGACCTGGATTTCATCGGCGGCGTGGCGGAAGGCGCGGTCGAGGTGCGCGGCATGTTGGAGGCGGCGCTGCAGCGCGTACTCCTCGAAATGGAACGGGAAGTCTGACCACCATGCCCACAACGCTCGCCGTTATTCATGCCGACCTGGAACGCACGCCGCTGGGCACGCGCAGCCGCCTCGGCGTTGAGCTGGACGGCGGCCCGATCCTGCGGCTCACGGTAGAACGCGTGTGCCGGGCGAAACGGCCCGCCGGCTGCGTGGTGCTGGTTCCTCAGGAACAGGCGCCGCGTTGCGAGGCGATGCTGCAAGGCCTCCCCGCGACTGTGCAGCGGGTCAACGCGCCGCCCGTGGGGTGGTCACAACTGGTTCAGGTCGCGCGCAAGTGGTCGCTGGGCGGCTGGCGCGGAGGCCTGGGTGGAACGACGTCGCTCGATGAGTACTTTCATCCCTCGCTGGTCGCCGGCGCACTGGAGCTTCATCCCGCCGACCGGGTCATGGTGTTTCCGCCTGCGGCGCCGCTGCTGGATCCGGCGCTGATCGACGCCATGATCCAGCATCACGACAAGGGCGAGGACGACGCGCGGATGACGTTCGCGCAGGCGCCGCCGGGCGCCGCCGGTGCGATCTACAACGTCGACCTGCTGCGCGAGCTGGTGGGAAAGGGCATCCCGCCGGGCTGGATCTTCAGCTTCAAGCCGGATGCGCCGCGGCGCGACATGGCGCTTTTCGCCTGCTGCTTCGACGTGCGTGCGCCGCTGCGGCACGGAGCGCGGCGGCTCATCGCGGATACGGATCGGGCGCTGGAGACCGTCTCCGCGCTGCGGCGGCAGGCACGAACGGGTGACGCCGCTGAACTCGGCAGGCTGCTGCGCGATTACGAAGCATCGCATGTCCCGCCGCTCCCCGACGAAGTGGAGGTCGAGCTGACGACGGAGGATCCCTTCCCGGAGGCCGTGCTTCGTCCGCGCGGCGCACGCGTCGGGTCGCGCGGGCCGATCTCGCTTGCCTTGATCCGCACCCTCGCGGAAACCCTTGGCAAGTCTGACGATTCGCTGGTGGTGCTGGGCGGTTTCGGCGAACCGCTGCGACATCCGCGGTTTGCCGAAGTGCTGAAGACGCTGCGCGACGGCGGCGTGTACGGCATCGCGGTTCGCACGTCGGGCGTCGATCTGACGGACGAGGCGATGGAGGCGATGGTGACCGCGCGCGTGGACGCGCTCACTGTGCAGATCGACGGCTGGACGGCTGAGACCTGGCGCGCCATGCACGGGCCTGCGGCGCCGGCGCACGGTTCGACGCGCGCAGGGGAAGCATCGACGTCGGAGGGAGCATCGCTGGAGGCCGTGCGCGCGGGCATTGATCGACTCGAGCAGCTCAAGCAAGCGCGGCGCTGCGTCGCGCCGATCGTGGTTCCCGAGATGGTTAAGGCCCGCCCGACGGTCGGCGAGATGCCCGAGTTCTTCAGCGGCTGGATCCGCGCGCTGGGCACGGCCAACATCGTGGGTCACACGCACCGCGCCGGGCAGCTTGAGCCGCTGGCGGTGATGAGCATGGCGCCGCCGCGGCGAACGCCCTGCCGGCGGCTGTGGACTCGGTGCATGGTGCTCGCCGACGGGCGGGTCGCCGCGTGCGATCAGGATTTCCGCGGGCTGCAACCGATCGGCGACCTTCGCCAGATGGGGCTGGATGAAATCTGGAACGGGCAGGTGATGACGCAGCTTCGCGCCGCTCACGCTGAAGGTCGGTTTGGCCCGGTGAATCCGCTGTGCGCTGCCTGCGATGATTGGCATCGACCGTAAGCGGGAAAGGGAAGCGTAGGTAACTCCTCGTGGCGTGCCGTTTGGCCCCGGTTCTCGGGAGGAACCTGCCTGACGATGCCGCGCCGGACGTCCTCCGGCCGGACAACGTCCTGCAAAATGCCGCACTCGCAAGATGCCACCCTCGCTTGCGCTTCGGGTTCTGATTGACTGGCTTGCCGAAGGACGCCGCCGCGAATGATGCGTGACGGGCGACCTCAGATCTGGTAGTCCGGCATCGCCAACGAATCGCGTTGCGGCTGTTCGGCACGCGTCGTCGGCGCGGCGCCGGCGGGTGAATCCGCCCGCCCCGCGGCCCTGCTGTCGCCGCCCTTGGTTTTGAAGTGCAGCTCCGGCGGCTTGAAGGTGACCGTGCAGGAAGGCGGCACGCTGGTGGTGACGAAGACGGAGCCGCCCACGATCGCCCCTTCGCCGATGACCGTCTCGCCGCCGAGCACGATCGCGTTGGCGTAGATCGTCACGCCGTCCTGCACCGTCGGGTGGCGCTTTTTGCCGCGGATGGCGCGGCCTCGCTCGTCCTTCGGGATGGACAGCGCGCCGAGCGTGACGCCCTGGTAGACCTTGACGTTGTGGCCGATGTCGGTGGTCTCGCCGATGACGACGCCCGTGCCGTGGTCGATGAAGAAGTTGCGTCCGATGCGCGCGCCCGGGTGGATGTCCACCCCGGTCATCATGTGCGCCCACTCGGACATGATTCTCGGCATCAGCGGCACGTGCAGCAGGTACAACTCGTGCGCCAGGCGATACACCGCGATGGCGAACAGCCCCGGATAGGCGAGCACCACTTCGTCCAGATTCATGGCCGCGGGGTCGCCGTCGTAGGCGGCCTGGACGTCGCCGGCGAGCATCTGCCGCACGGCGGGAATGCGCTCGACAAACTGCTGGGTCAGTTCGCGCGCTTTGGCTTCGTGCGCCGGCTCATCCACGTGACCCGGAAGGCGCGCCTCGGCCTCGTAGCAAAGGCAGTGGAGGACTTGCGCATACGACAGCTCGCCGATGCGCGGCAACAGATCGCCGATGTGGAACGCCACGTTGTGCGCGGTGAGGTTTTGCCGTCCGAAGAAGCCGGGGAACACGAGTTCCAAAAGCAGCTCGGTCAGCTCGATGATCCGCCCGCGCGACGGCAGGTACAGCCGGTCGATATGCCGCGTGCGCGCATCGCCCCAGTAGCTCTGCACGACCTGCTCTACCAGCGGACCGAGCCGCTCGTCGAAACTGAAATGTTCACTCATGATTCCGATCGCTTTCTTCGGTCGCCCCGGATGCCCGGCGAGAATCGCATGCAAGCCGCCGCACCGTCCATCTATCGGCAAACCGCGCCGGTCATCCCGCCGCCGGCCGGCTCGCGTCACGGGCGCCGGTATTTCCGCACGATCTCCTCCGCCGAGCGCCATCCGTCGATGGCGGCGCTGACGATGCCGCCGGCGTAGCCCGCGCCCTCACCGATGGGGTACAGCCCATCGACGCCGATCGCCATGCGCGTCTCGACGTCCCGCGTGATGCGCACCGGCGCGCTCGCCCGAGTCTCGGGTCCGGTGATCAATGCGTCGCCACCCGCGAAACCGCGCATCCGCCGATCCAGCATGGGAAGTCCTCGCTCCAGAGCGGTTACCACTTCACCGGGAAGCATGGCTCGCAAATCCGTCCATGCTCCACCCAGCGGAAAGCTGGTCACCAGCTCGCCCTCCGAGCCGCGCTTCGCAAGGAAGTCCGCCGCCCGCTGCGCCGGAACGCGGTAGGTCGATCCCGTCGCCAGAAACGCCCGTCGCTCCCACTCGTGCTGATACCGCAAACCCGCCAGCGCATCCATCCCCATCGTCTGTGGATCCACCGTGATGACCAGCCCGCTGTTGGCGAAACACCCGCCGCGGCGCGATCCGCTGGCGCCGTTGGTGGCCACCAGTCCTGCGGATTCGTGCGTGGGTAGAATCTGCCCCCCGGGGCACATGCAGAAGCTGAACAAATCGCCCGCCGCTCCGCACGCGCCCTTGGCGACAAGATGGTACTCCGCCGGTCCCAGCCGCGGATTCCCCGCCAGCCCGCCGTATTGCCAACGGTCCACCAGCGATTGCGGATGCTCAATCCGCACGCCGATCTGGAACGGCCGCGCGTCCAGCCGCACGCCGCGCGACGCCAACATGTGATACGTGTCGCGCGCAGAGTGTCCGATGCCCAGCAGGACGGGTCCGGCTTCCATCCGCTCCCGGCCGCTGGATGGCGCGATGCACGAGGCGGCCGCGTTCTCGCAGGGCACGGCTCCGCCGTCCTGCCTTCCGCCGCCGCTCGCCCGCCCGGTCTGCGCGCATGTGTCGCTTGCGATGTCGATCGCTTCGAGCCGACCCTCGCGGATGTCCACGTTCGCCAGCCGCGCCTCGAAGCGCACCTCTCCCCCGAAGCGCTCGATGGCTTCGCGGATGCGCCAGCAGATGCGCGGCAGGCGGTCGCTGCCAATGTGCGGGCGGGCGTCGATGAGAATGTCCGGCGCGGCCCCGTATTGATACAGCCGCGCAAGGATCATGGGGACGAGCGGGTCGTGCACGCGCGTGTAGAGTTTTCCGTCGCTGTAGGTGCCCGCGCCGCCTTCGCCGAAGAGCAGGTTCGACTCCGGATCGAACTCGCGAAACCGGTAATACCGCTGGAGAATATCCCGGTGCCGCCGGCGCACGGTGCGGCCTCGCTCCAGCACAATCGGTTTGTAGCCCAACTCCGCCAGCCGCAGCGCTGCGAACATTCCCGCCGGACCGAATCCGACAACGACCGGCCGCTGCCGCAGCGAGTCCGTCCCCTCCGTCGGCTCGACAAGCGCCACCGGCTCAATCCACGCGAACTCGTTGGGCCGCAGCCTTCGCGCGCACCGCCGCTCCTCCGCCACGCCGCCGCGCAGCGCCAGCTCCACCTGATACCGGAAGTGCAGATCTTCCTTGTCGCGCGCATCCAGTGACCGCCCGGTTACGCCGTACGCGCGAAGATCGTTCTCGGAAACCCGAAGCCGCCGGGAGATGACGCGCCCCAGTGCTTCCTCCGGCTCTTCCAACTCGATCCGCAGATTCCGCAGCAGCAATGGCACGGGCGAAGTGTATCACGCGGTCCTGCGGCGCACGCCCCGAGTGCCTCGACCTCGGATGGACGTTTTGCTGGGATGGCCTGCCGTTGAATGGAAAGCGCGCTTCGCTGGGCGGCGGCGGACTGCCGGGTAGAGGGACACCGACCCGGCTGAATATCGCACGGCGCATACGCCGGGGCGGAATCGCGAACCGTCCTGGCACTCGGCGGCGGCTTCCATCAGGCTTGGTTGGGGAATGCAAATCGCTCATCAGCCCAGTTCAAGATGCGCGACGACTCAACCCCGAAAGCCCCGGCGTGCTCGCTGCACGTCCGCTTGAAGCGGTACGGCCTTGGTTGCGGTTTATTCGCGTCCTATGCAACCACATCCCGCGGGCAACGTCTGGAAAGCGGTAGGAGGTTCCATCTGGGGCGTTTCCCGGCGCATATTATTTTACAACCTCCATCCAAATATGGATGACATCGCCTTGCGTTCTTGGTAAGCTGAGGAGTCGGAACCGAGGTGCGTCGGGTTCTCGGGACGCTTGTCGCCGCGAATCCAGGGGGGGTTCGTTGCTGGGCGTGAGGCGATCGTCATACCCGACCTTTGAGGAGGAGGACAGACTATGGGGAAGACCGTTATGAAATGGGGCGGCGCTGTCGCCCTGCTGCTTCTGGTGTCGCCGGCGCTGGCGCAGGAGGTGCTCTTCGACCAGGGACCCTCCACGGGCACCTACAACGGGTGCTGGTCGAACTACACGGAGAGTCAGAACTTCGCTGAGCAGTCCACGCTGGACTCGGACGCGACGCTGGAAGGCGTGGTGATCTGGACCTGCATCGGCCCGGTTTCCGGCACGTTGCACGTCAAGATTCTCGACGACGCGGGTGGTCAGCCGGGCAGCTACCTGTACGAGCAGGACGTGACGGCGGATAGCTGGGATCCCGATGGCTCGCTGTATCGGGTCGCGGTGTCCATTACGCCGTTCGACATGACGGCAGGCGTGACCTACTGGGTCGGCGTCTCCGGCAACGGTTTCGAGCTGGGGCAAGCTTCCGTGCTTACCCCGGGCGACGGCACGATGGCGCAGTTCTCGGGACGCGCCTTCGGCTTCCACACGGCCGTAGGCGACCAGATGTATCAGCTCATCGGCAACTTCGGTCCGCCGGTGGCGCGCTGCATCTATGAGGTGCACAAAGTCAAGTTGATGGCCGACGAATGCGGTCACGTGTGCGACGCGTGCGATTACACGGTGGGCGACCTGGTCTGCACGAATGAATGCCCGAACGGCGGAGCGGACTGCCGCACACGCCTGAAGGGCTTCAATGCCTGCGGCAACGGAGGCGCCTGCAAGGTTATTGCCGACCTCGTCGGCTGCGACATCCCGCCGCAGAACTGCAAGCGCTGCCGTTAGTCGGCGCTTTTGATCTGTTTGGGAATGGACCGGGGAGGGCGTCAGCGCGACGCCCTCCCCGGCGTTGTTTTGCGCGATGCAATCGACCGCGTGTGTTGAGTTGCTCTCCCTCCGCGGCGTGCCGCTTTCATCGAACCGCTTCGCTTCCATTCCCGCGACTCCGCGCCATGATACCGTTTCATGGGCGGGGGTTTGTCGTTCGCGGGAACAAGGAGACCAGCATGGCGCGCAGCGATGGACGGCGGTTCAACGAACTTCGCAGGGTCGAGATCATTCGAGGCTTCACGCGCCACGCCGCCGGCTCCGCGCTGATTCGCGCGGGAGGCACGCATGTGCTGTGCACCGCGTGCTGGGAGACGGGCGTGCCGTCCTGGCGCAAGGGTTCGGGCAAGGGCTGGGTCACGGCGGAGTACGACATGCTGCCCGGCTCCACGTCGCAGCGCAAGGCGCGCAGCCGCGGAAAACTCGATGGTCGGACGCAGGAGATTCAGCGCCTCGTGGGCCGGGCTCTTCGCGCCGTCGTGGACATGGACGCACTTGGCGAGCACTCGATCCTGATCGACTGCGATGTGCTTCAGGCCGACGGAGGCACGCGCACCGCGAGCATCACGGGGGCCTACGTCGCGCTGTGCGATGCCGTGCGACTGGCGCTGAAGAGCAAGTGGATTGCCCAGTCGCCCGTGCAGCAGGCCGTGGCGGCGGTGAGCGTCGGCATAGTGCACGGCAAGGCGCTGCTGGACCTGAACTACGAGGAGGACGTGGAGGCGGACGTGGACATGAACATCGTCATGACCGGCGCCGGCGGTTTCGTCGAGGTGCAGGGGACGGGCGAGGAATCAACATTTACGCTGGCGGAGCTGGATCGGCTGGTGAAGCTGGCGCGCGGCGGAATTCAACAACTGCTGAAGGTTCAGGCGCGGTGCCTTCGCGGGCGACCGGCGTCGCGGAACTCGTAGCTTCTCCTGCCGAATCAGCGCAGCCCGCCGCATACAGAGTTCAGGAACCTCGGAATACCCCACCACTTGGAGGACGGGCAGAGCCGCGCCCGAAAGGAAGCGGGCTTTTCCCGGCGTTTTCTCACGCTCATTCCGCTCCCTGACGGTCGCGGCTCTGTTCTTGAGGTCGCGGCTCTGTTTTTCAGGTCGCGGTTCTGTTTTTCAGCGATCCGTTTACAGCACCTTCAGCGAGCGCTCCACGGTCCGTTCGCCGGTGACCATCTCGGCGATCACCCGGTTGGCCACCAGCATCCCGGCGCGCGTCAGGGCGATGCGGTGACAGGTTGCTGTCACCCAGCCCTTCGCAGTCAGGCGGCCCAATGCGGCGGCGTACTTATGCCGGGGATCCACGCCCATGCGCTGCCGAAAGTCGGTAACGGACAGGCCCTCGCACAGGCGCATCTGCATCATGACCATCTCCAGCGCGATCATCTCCGCGGTCAGCGCCTCGCTCTCCGCTTCAGCCCTGCCGCGCTCGTCCATGCGCCGCACGTACGCGGCGATGTCCGGCACGTTCTTATAGCGCCGATCGTTGACGCAGCCGGCCGCGGACGGACCCACGCCGATGTACGGCTGATTGCGCCAGTAGAGAAGATTGTGCCGGCACTCACAGCCGGTCCGGGCGAAGTTGCTGATCTCGTATTGGCGATAGCCTGCCGCGCCGAGCACGTCCACCGTCGCGTGGAACATGTCCGCCTCGAGATCCTCGTCGCAGGGCGTGACGTGGCCATGATGAAGCTGCGCGGTCAGGCGGGTGGCCGGCTCGTACGTCAGCCCGTAGCAGGCGACGTGATCCGGCGCCAAGTCGATCGCGCGGACAAGCGACTGGCGCCACGAGTCCAGCGACTGTCCGGGGATGCCGAAGATCAGGTCGAGATTGATCTGCCGCACGCCGCAGCGGCGCAGCGTTTCGACGGACGGCGGAATGTCCTGCGGTGAATGCAATCGCTCCAGTGCGGCAAGTTCAACCGGGAAGAACGACTGCGCCCCCATCGACACGCGCGTCACGCCGCTATCGACGAGTTGGCGCGCTTTCGGCTCGTCCACCGTGGCGGGATTGGCCTCGACCGTGAACTCCTCGACGGCGTGCTGCCGCGCGACCGAGCCGAGCGCGCTCAACAATCGCTGGAGATCGTCCGGCGGAAGCAGGGTGGGCGTGCCGCCGCCGACGAAGATCGTGCGGATCGGCTCGGGGATCGCCTTCGTGCGATCCGCCAGCTCGCGCAGCGTGGCGTCCACGACGGGCGTGGTGGCGCGATCCCCCAGGGGCACGGAGTAGAAATCGCAGTACCCGCATTTCGTCTCGCAAAAGGGAACATGAACGTAGAGGCCCAGTGGCATGGCGAGAAGTGTAGGGATCGCGGCGACAAGGGGCAAAGAGACGCGGGCGGAAGCGTCGGATCGTGAAAAAGGCGAATCGTCGAAACGCCGAAACGTAAGAAAGTCGAAACGTCAAAACGCTGAAATGTGGAGCGTCGAATGGCCTAATGGCCGGGATGGCAGCGGCGTTGGGCGGCAGGCGTCTCCGCCCACGGACCCTTGCGGCCGACCGGTGCTGCATGACTCAGAATGCGTTCGACTTGGAGTCGCGACTCAGGGCGACCGCAAGGCTTTTCAATGATCCCCTTTCCTGGCTTCGGCGATCCGCACGTCCCTTCGTTTTCGACCGGCAAACAAGCCACGCCAACGCAGAGACCGAAAGTGGAAGGGCCCTGCGGAGAGGCTCAGGATGGCAGCTTGCCTTCGTCTCTTGCTTGCGCCCCTGGCAACATGCTCACGCTGAGTACAGCGAGAGCATGCCACCCGGCGAGAATTGCATGGCCCGGAGGGCGACCGCTGCCCGGTTGAATCGTGGGGGGGATTGGTAGTACAATGCCGTCATGCTGGCCACTCGGGTCCATCCGGCGCGCCGTGCGGGGTTCACGCTGATCGAGCTGCTGGTGGTGATCGCGATCATTGCGCTGCTCATCTCGATCCTTATCCCCGCACTGAAGCGCGCCCGTGAGCAAGCCAAGACCGTCGTGTGCCGGTCCAACCTGCGCCAGATCGCCGCGGGACTGACGCTTTACGCGCAGGACTTCAACGATGAGGTCTGGCCGGTCAACGCGGAGAGGGTGGACGCCTGGCCTCAGTACGGCGGCGCTTGGGCGCGCGTGGCCGGCGTGGACGGCGCGGAGCCGGGGCTGCTCTACCCGTACGTCAGCAACGTGGATGAAATCGCCGAATGCCCCTCGAACCTGCGGCGCACGTCGACGCGCGACTCGGGCAACAACCTCTTCGATAAGAACGCCCCGCTGGACTTCGACTACACGTTCGTGATGAACCTGCATGGCGCGCGGCTGAGCAATCGCAAGGACATGGCCTATCTCGCGGAGCCGCAGCGATACCCGGTGAACACGGTGCCGCCCGCAGTGCTGCCCGCGGACGTGCCGATCCGCCGCTTCGACGGCATGCCCGTGATCGTCGAGGAAAGCACCAAGTGGTGGAACGAAACGTACGTGGACGGCATGTGGAGCAACCAGGATCAGATCGAGACGCGCCACAGTCGCGGAGGCAGCGTGGCCTTTGCGGAAGGCTTCGCCCAGACGTTTGAGCCTCCCATGGGATCGAAGTACCAGGTCCGCGAAAGTGCCGATCTGGACGCCAACGACGTGTACGTGAAGGGTGTGAACGACCAGTGGTTCCGACTTGAATACCGCTCCGGCACGTTCCGCCCCTACGGCTGGATCAACAGCCCGCAGTAGGCCTGCTGCCACTTCGAGGAGGAGGCAAGAGGCTGACGATCTGGTGCAGTTGTCCGGCTCTATCACTTCGATGCGGGCGAAGCACGCCGCGCAGCGTTCAGCTCACGCAGCCGATCGATGTCCTCGAACTTCAGTTGCACCAGCAACAAGTCCTCCGCGCGCAGCGTGGTATCCATCGCGGGAAACGTCCGCGCCTTCTGACCGTCGGGCTGATGCGCGACGACGTGCAACGGAAGCAGGTCCGCAAGCTCGCCGATCGTGCGACCCGCCAGCCCCGAACCGGCGCGCACCTGAACCCGGCTGACCACCACCAGTTGTCCGTCCACCATGAACGACGTCTTGATGCTCCGATCGGTGGCGGCGGCGGCGAAGGAGGGGGCGGCCATGGCGGCGGCGCTGAAGGCGACCTGGATGTTGAAGCCGTCGCGGATCTTGTTGGCGAGGTTCTGATCGAACATGCGCAGGACGACGCGGATGTCGGCGTTCATGCGCCGCGCGTCGAGGGCGATTTCGAGGTTGGCGAGGTCGTCGTTGGTGCAGCAGATGATGGACTTCGCCCGCTCGATGTGGGCATCCACGAGCAGCCGGTCGTCGCGCCCGTTGCCCAGCAGTACGGGAATGTGCTGCGCGCGGGCCGTGTCGAGGAAGGGATTCTTCTCGTCGGATTCGATGATGACGACGGGCATGCGCATCTTGAGCAGGTGCCCCAGCGTGCGGAAGCCCAGCCGCCCGCACCCCACGAGCACCACGTGGTCCTTCATTTCCGCGGCGATCATGCGCGACCACTCCCTTTCGTTGTGACGGCGATCCCGCAGCGTCAGCGAGATTTCCATAAACGTTTCAACGAGAATCAGCAGCCCCAGAATCGGCACGACGAAGACCAGCACCTGGAGCATCCATGAGTCGGGGTAGCCGACCACCGGCTGAAAGAACACCAGGCACCAGGTGTAGTACAGCCCCTCGAAAAAGCCGACGGGCTTGCCGGGGTCGGCGGGATACTGCATGAAGAGCAGCGTGCCGCCGAGGAGCACGAACGCCAGCAGGAGCAGACGCACGCGAAAACGCCTGAAGATCGCCCGCAGGTAGAGCCACTGGCCGCGAAGTCGCGTGCGCCAAGACGGCTTCGAGTCCACCCAGACGATGGGGTCGATGAGTTCGTGCATGTGGGAATCCGGTCGCCCGTCGCACGCGGCTGAAGTATGATAGGGATCGGGACCGATGATGAAAACAGGGGCGGGCGTCATGTTGACTGCGGGTAGGATGTTGACTGCGGGTAGGATGTTGACTGCGGGCGGCATGGGCAAGCCGAGCAGCCGCGTTCGGAGAATCGCCCGACCGGCGGGTGGCACGGGTCCGCAGCAGCGGACCCGTGGAGCCTGCGCCAGCGCAGGGGTGACTCACAGGCCACGCTCCGGCGAGTACGCCAGACCGTGCCACCCCGCGGCGGCATGTCATTCGGCCCGAGCTGTGTCACTCGGCCGAGTCGTGTCACTCGGCGGACAGATGTCACCCGGCTGACCGGCGCCCCTCGACGGACATCCAGCGCAGGATTGCGGTGAGGCATCAGAACGAACGTGGCGGTTGCTCCGCGTGCAACTCGTGAGGACTTAAGTCTGCGCCTGGCGTCGTTTGGCCCGCAGCACGCGGGCGCCGTCGCGGCATGGGCGCCGACGCCGGAGGCGCTGCGCTGGCTGGCGCCCAGCACGAGCTTTCCGCTGACCGCGGACAGCGTGTGCGCCTGGCAGCGCCCGCACACGCGAGCCTTCGTGCTCATGACCCGCGGCGGCGCCGGTCCGCTGGGCTACGGCGAGCTGAACCCCATGAGGGCCGACCCGCTGCACTTCTGGCTGGGGCACATCGTGGTGGATCCGCGGCTGCGCGGCCGGGGGCTGGGCTTGGCGCTTGTGAAACGCCTGCTGGACGTGGCGCGATTCGACCACCGTGCCACGCGCGTGTCATTGATCGTCTTTCCGGAAAACCGCGGGGCCATTCGATGCTACGAGTCCGCCGGGTTCGATCGCGCGGGGGACGAACTGCACCGGTTCGCCGCGAGCGATCCGCCGATGCTCCTGCAGCGCTATGAGTGGCGCCCCTGAGCGGACGGGGCAGGCGCATGAGCGCCCAACGCCTCAGAGCAATCAAGCGATTACGAACCGCCGACGTTTCCGCTGCCGATCCTGAAGGCCGACATGACCGCCAGCGCGACGAAGAGCAGGTCGATCGGGCTGAACGATTCCTTCAGGAAGCTCACGAAGGCCGAGCCGAGCGCCGCAGCCGCTTCAGAATCCTCGGCCTCGGATGCTTCGGCAAACTCACCTTCGTCCTCAAAGCTCGCCTCGTCCGCCGAGTCGGCCGATCCGTCCGTGCTCTTTCCCGGGGCGGCTTCACCTGAAGCATCCTGACCCGAAGCGGCTTCACCCGACGAGGTTGGATGATCGCCGGCCGCAAGTCGAGCTTCCGCCTCGCGCTCCATCTGGCGGTAATTTCGGCAGCGCTCGCGCACCTGCGCATCGGTGAGCCGCTGCGTCTCGCGCTGCGCCTGACCGTAGGCTTCCTCCCACTTGGCGTCGAAGCCGGGAGCATTCGGATCCGTGACGCCCTGCTCCTCAATGATTTCCATCGCGCGCGCGGAGGCGACGTACACGCGCTGCAGGTCGATGTTGCTCGTGTTGCCGGTAACGGCGCCATAAACAAAGTACGAGAAGATGAAGACCTTGGCGCCGATCACGCCGACCAGGGAAATGCCCGCGGCCGTGACGCCTGCACGCACGTTCTTGGTTCGGTAACCCAGATACATGCCGAGTCCGGCGAGGACGCCCAATCCCCACGCCACGTAGCCCAGCTCGACGCCCGTGCCCACCGCGATGGCGCACCACAAGCCCGCGCCGACTATCGCCCCGATGAAGCTGAAGATGCAGCCGAGCATGAACTTGCCCGCGCCCTTCGCCAGCTTGCCGGCGACGCCGGTGGCGGCGCTGGTTTGAGCCGACTTCGCCGGTCTGCCGCCGAGCGCCGCGGGTCTGGGGATCGGCGCTTCGATCGGCTGGGGGCGCTCGATGGCGGAGGCGCTGTTCGCCTCGGCCACGAGGTCTTCGAGCATGGACGGACCCTGCGGCTCCGGCAGAGGCTCGGCGGGGAGGATGGTGAACGCATCGCCGCACTTGGGGCACTTGACCTTCTTGCCCACCGCCGCCGCCGGCACTGCCAGCTTGGCGCTGCACGCGGTGCAGTGGACGGTCATCCGATCGGATTGTGGCACGGGCATACTCGCATTCTCCAGGGTACTTGGAGCGGGGGCGATTCGCGTACACATCCCCGCCGCGAGGGGACATCCTATGGCGGACCGGGGTTGTCTCCAAGAAAAAAACCCGTTTTCGGAAAACCGACCCGTGGGGTGCGCGAACGTGCGGGGCCGGTTACATCAGCACGGATCGATGGGTGGCCGGTTACATCCTCACGGGCCGGCGGGTGGCCGGTTACATCCTCACGGGCCGGCGGGTGGCCGGTTACATCCTCACGGGCCGGCGGGCGCGGCAACCACTGCCAGCACGCTCGTGATCCTGACAATCCGTGGCGAAAGGCGGCACTGGTCATGCCCGCGAAGGCGGGAATCCAGCTCCGTCATGCCCGCGAAGGCGGGAATCCAGCCGGTACCTTGCGAAGAGGCGCGAATCCAGCGGTTTTCTTGGGAGAACCAGACGCCCGCCTCAGCGGTGGTGACGGGCCCCACGTCCGATTTCGAGTTTTACCACGCGCTGCCCGTGCGGGTGTCCTGGTGCTCCGTTCGCACCGAAACGACCGCGCTTGCGTGGACTGCGGCGCTCGATAGAATCGCTCCTCCACGCGGTGAGGAAGCCCGTGCGGAGCGCGATCGCAAGTGCGAACCGAGTTCCTCAGAACCCTCGCCGGCGGCGGGCGATTAGCTCAGTTGGTTAGAGCGTTCGGATCACACCCGAGAGGTCATAGGTTCGAGTCCTATATCGCCCATCCCGCTGCGAGCGGGACGGTTTACCCTGCCGCCCGCCGCTGATTCCCACGGTCGGCGCGACTCTTCAGACAGTTCCCATCCCCCGCGAGTTGACCGAGCGGTCGTTGAGCGGTCCGTCATGGACTTCTGGGAACCCCATCAGTGGAACTCCAGCATCGACGCCTCCGTCCGCCGACTGCTCCCCTTGGGAGCGGAAGCTCCACCGAAACCGATCGGGTTGAATCCGTCTAACGGCGCGACCCTTCCGGAGCACCGCGCAGCGACGCAGGCGGCTTGTCGCGCTTCGCCCGCCAGTCTGATCTGCATCGCTGGTTCGCCGAGCGCCTGACCAGAGAGTACCAGCAGCCTGTGGCGAAAGGCGACGCGCGTCATTCCCGCGAAGGCGGGAATCCAGTCGGTGGATTGCGAGGAGAGGGAATCCAGCGGTTTTCCCGGGCGGACTGGACCCCCGCTTCCGCGGGGGTGACGGATCCCACGTCTGGTTTTGGGTTTCACCACGGGCTGCTATACTGTCCGCGACAACATACCTGCAGGAACCGACTCGTTCTTGCGCGATGGACCCGTGGACGAAGGGGAGGGCGGGTATGGTTGGACGGATTGGCGCGCTGCCGGCGGCGAGCGCATCGCCAAGGCGCGCTGCCGCGCGCGAGGAGAGGCAACAAGCTGACGGTGCGCCTGGTCGATGGCTTTCCAGGCGACACGTTCAACGTGGAGATCTCCTCCGGCGAAGCACAATCCGGCGCGCTCGACTCAACCGGCAGGGCGCGCGTGCGCTACAAGAGGCTTGCGTCCGGCGACGGCACGGCCGCCGCCGCCTGGGGCTGCGGGGCGAGCGGCGAGGAGTCGTACCAATGTCCTTGAAGAAACGGCCGGCACATGGCCGATGGCAGCTCATCGCCTTGATCTTCGCCGCGAGCATTCTTGCTTTGCCCGCCGCTTGCGCCGAAACTATCATGGATCAGCTTGGAATCTTGCGCACGGACTTTGACACAGCGAATGGCAACGCGATCGGGGGTGAGAACCTTTGGGGACGTCGCACCGCTATCCAGGTAGCCGACGATTTCCGTGCTACGGACACAGGGCATGTCGTCACGGAAGTAACCGTCGGCAACCTTACTTATTTCGGAGTGCTGCCGCAGGATGCCAGGATCAGCATCTTCGAAAAGGCCGATGACAGACCTGCCGAAGAGGCAGTGTACTCGGCACGTGCGAGCGAGCTGGGACTCAATGTAATCAACGAAAGGTTTACAGACGGAGTGTTCGGGCTGCAGGGCGTGCTTTCCTCGATTTCAGGACTTGAGATTTGTCTTCTGCCAAATCATGAATACTACCTCGACGTTCAGGTCTACTCAAGTTCCGATGATTGGGCCTATACTGTCCGCGACAACATACCTGCGGGAACCGACTCGTTCTTGCGCGATGGACCCGTGAACGAAGGGGAAGGCGGATATGGTTTTACGGAGTGGCGGTCCGCCGGAGATGCGGATTACGGCGCCGGTGACAGCGCCTATCGGATCGAAGCCACCTCAGGAACCTGCTGCACCGGCAGCGAGCGCATCGCCAAGGCACGCTGCCGCGCGGGGCCCAACGGCAATAAGCTAACTATCCGCCTGGTCGACGGCTTCCCAGGCGACGCTTTCACCGTGAGACTCTCCTCCGGTGACTCGCACTCCGGCACGCTCGACGCCGCAGGCAAAGCCCGCGCTCGTTTCAAGCGTCCCGCGGCTGGCGAAGGCACGGCCGCCGCCACCTGGGGCTGCGGTGCCACGGACGAGAAGTCCTACCCATGTCCATGACACTCCGCGAAGTGCAAAGGTGACGGTCGCACAGCTTCAGTTTTTACGTTCCTGTCCATGTCATTCGGTCCGGTCACGATCTCGCCGTCCGACATGATGGACGTTCAGGCCCCGGGCGCGCCATCTGAGCCATGTGGAGTCTGAAGGGTCCGACGCGATCGATGGTCAGCAACCGATGCCGGATCAGGAAACCGTGCGGGCAGGAAAGCGGGTGATCGGGCTCGAACCGACGACATTCACGTTGGCAACGTGCGCGCGGGCGGTTCCAAGTTCGCACAACTACAAGAGTTACGGCGCATGACGAAACACCTTGCACTGGACCTTCCAGCAGAAGCCTCCCCCGTTTGCGTGGACCATCTGTAACGCCTCACTATTACCCACATACGCCTTGCGCGCTCATGCGATCAATCTGCTTGCCAGCACGCCGCCGCGCATTTCGCACGGCTCTCTGGATATTATTTTGCTGCTCGTTCGGTACTGCTGACAACGCCTGTCAAGCCCGGTCATTCGTCATGTCTAGTTGTTGGAAAATCCTGATGGCGGCGCCTTGCCTTTTGTTGGTGGCCACGCAGAAGGTTCTATGTGGGCACGCGCAATCATAGTTCACCGAACCGTTGGGGAGGGCCGACGGGGGTGCGCCATGCTCGCCAATTCACGGGTTTCCCCCAGCCGGTCACTGACAAAACCGACAGAAGGCCTGTTGCAACCATCCGCCGGCCTGCGAATTGCGCGCCTACGCCCCTGGAGCCACCTGACAAAACTGACAAAAGGCCCCACGGGTCCTACCGGTGGATGGGACGCCGCGAGGTTTGCGCGGGACCGCACCGCCATAGCGAGTCTTTGCTTGGCGTTGGGGGCGGCGTCCAGAAGGCCCCAGGACGCGAGCCGGGGCGTCTGGGGCGACGCGGGGCGGGCGAGTGGTTGGTGGATACCACCGGCGGCGTTTTCGTGGCAGACAGATGATCGGCGCAGGCGTGGTGGCCATCCACGACCAACAAGGAGGTTGAGCATGAACATCGAAATGTGGTCCATTGACCGCATCAAACCATACGACCGCAACCCGCGCGACATTTCCGAGCGCGCGGTGGCCGCCGTGGCGGAGTCGATCCGCAACTATGGTTGGCGCGTGCCGGTGGTCGTGGACGGCGGCGGCGTGCTGATTGCCGGGCATACGCGACTGCTGGCGGCACGGAGGCTGGGGCTGACCGAGGTGCCCGTCCACGTGGCGCGTGAGCTGACAGCGGAGCAGGCCAAGGCGTTCCGCGTCGCGGATAACAAGCTGCACGAGCTGACCGCGTGGAACTTGGAGCAGCTCGCCGTTGAACTGGGTGATCTTCAGGCGATGGATGTCGACCTCGAAGCGCTGGGGTTCACCGTCGACGAGTTGGCCCAGTTGTTTGATGTCGGCGTGAAAGACGGACTGACCGATCCGGATGCCGTCCCCGATCCGCCGGACGAGGCGACGACGCAGCGCGGGGATATCTGGGTCCTTGGCGACCACCGGTTGATGTGCGGCGATTCAAGCAGCGCGGCCGACGTGGATCGGCTGCTGGGGACTGGTGGCTCGGCGAGCCGGCCCACCCCGATCCATCTCGCGAATACCGATCCGCCTTACAATGTGAAGGTCGAGCCGCGCAGCAACAACGCCATCGCCGCGGGCAACAGTTCATTCTCTTTAATGAAGAGCCAGTCGTTGACCCAGGCGGTCGATGCCGCGCGGGGTGAGAAGGGCCTGCACCATCATCAGGCATTCGACGTGGCGCGGCAGGGACCGAAGCAGGCCACGCATGCCAAGCTGCGACCCAAGGACCGCCCTCTGGCCAACGACTTCGTGAGCGACGAGGAGTTCGACCGGCTGCTGGCCGCGTGGTTCGGCAACATCGCCCGCGTGCTCGAACCCGGGCGCGCGTTCTACATCTGGGGCGGGTACGCAAACGTCGGCAATTACCCACCGGTGCTCAAGGCCACGGGCCTCTACTTCTCGCAAGCGATCATCTGGGACAAACAGCATCCGGTGCTCACCCGCAAGGATTACATGGGCGCACATGAGTGGTGTCAGCCCGCCGGAACCCAAGTGGAGACGCCTGATGGACCCGTTCCAATCTGCTCCCTGCGGGAAGGTGACCGGGTCATCGGTTACAGCCGGAACCACCACGCGATGGTTGGGTTGCGCGAGGGCCTGGCAGTGCGCCCCACCGCGCGACCCTATCAGGGCACAATGCACGGCGTTCGCGTGGGCGGCAAGACTACCTGGTGTACACCGGGACATCTGTGGAGCACGAAGCTCTCGCCGGTCGCTGAGTCCTACTGGTGCGTCTATGTGATGCGCCGCGGCGACTGGTGGCGCGTGGGAAAGTCCAAGCTGCTCTCGACCTGGGGATTCGGCGTCAAGCACCGCCTCAAGACCGAAGGGGGCGAAGAGGCGTGGATTCTCACGGTCCATCCGTCGAACGTCGAAGCCACGATCATGGAGCAGGTGATGCTGGCCGAGTACGGGATTCCCACCACGACCTGGTCGGAGTCGGCGTCATCCCGACGAACCGTTGCCGATGTTGGACGTCTGTACGACAGGCTGGATTTGAAGGCGCTGCAGAGCAACGCCCTGCGGCTCTTGGCGGATCACGGCCGGTCGGCGAAGCATCCGTTTGTGCGCGTGGAAGGCACGAAGCCCAAGATTAGCCGGCGGGTTTCGACGCTCACGCGCGGCTGCAATCTGCTGCCCGAGGTCATGATGGTCCCGGTGCCTGAGCGTGGACAGGCCGTGCGGTGGTCGCCGATCGATGCGGTCGAGCGCTGCGCGTTCGATGGTGATGTGTATTCGATGGATGTCGATCGCTACCGCCACTACGTCGCCGACGGACTGGTCACGCACAACTGCTTCTATGGATGGCGCGAAGGCGCCGCGCATGTGTATCTGGGTCCGAACAATGCGACCGACCTTTGGCACATCAAGAAGGTCAATCCGCAGAGCATGGTGCATTTGACCGAGAAGCCCGTCGAGCTGGCCGTGCGCGCGATGCAATACTCGTCGCGCCCGGGCGAGAACGTGCTGGATCTGTTTGGCGGAAGCGGCTCAACACTGATTGCGGCGGAGCAGACCGGGCGGCGGGCGTTCCTGATGGAGCTCGATGCCCTCTACGCGGATGTGATCGTGCAGCGCTGGGAGCGGTTCACGGGACGGAAGGCGGAGCGGCATGGTTAATCAGGGCGCCACATTCTGGGCATCGTCCGGACAGGTTACCTCGAAGGTCGTAGGTGCAACGTTCACAAGCGCCGTGTGGAACTCGTTCGCGGCGCAATCGCCGGATTGCCCACGCGGGAACGACGCTGGCGACGACCAGCGGCCAGATAGGTGTCGCGTCCTCTCGCACACACCCCCACGCCGTAAGCCTGATGCCGATGTATCCAAGTTCGAACGCTGCCAACGGATCAAAGTCCACTCGCATCTGGATTCTTGAGGCGCCGCCATGCCGCGCACCGTAAGGGGTATGAATGATTGCACCGTGGCCGAAGCTCCACATAGAGTCCGGCCCGGTATGGAAATCGACAACGAGAACCAAACTCACGATCCACATCAAAAGTGCGAGACTGGAAAGCCAAGTCGTCGCAGCAACGAGCGACTGTGGCGGACGGTGTTGCCGGACCGGGCGAATGAGCAAAACGGTCGGGTACAGAACAAGCAAGAGGAAGGGGAGGCCAAAACACTTCAGCCAAGGCGAATCAACCGTCAGCCACAACAGCAGCCCGAGAGCGGAAAGGACGGAGAGGAGTACGATCCTGGGGCTTCCGCGGTGCAACGATTCAGGAGTCACGCAAGCATCTTAGCCGCTGTTGGCCAGAGCACCAATCCATCATGGAGTTCACAGCAACCTGCGGATGCCTCGCCGGACAAACACCCCGGCGTGGCCGAGGTGTTCTCGGGGCTTCAGGATTCGGGAGTCAGCGACCTACGCGCTCGCCTTCGCGTTGAACCCGAACAGGCCGCGGCCTTCGATGGTGAAGCGCGCGTCCTTGCCCTTGGTGTTGATCTCGCGGCGCATGGCCGCGTCGAGCGTGGCGTGCGGCGTCTTACCGGCCGGGCTGGACCACAGGCCCTTGGCCGCAGCCGCTTCGATGATCTCCCGCGAGCGCATCGGTTCTCCCTTCGCCTTGAGGATCACCGCCGCGGCGTCGATGGCGCTGACGCGCGTCGGCTTGGCGTCGCCGTTGGTTGCGGCCTTGGCCTTCCGGGTCGCGGGCGCCTCGACCTTCGCGTCGGTCTTCGGCTTGCGCGTCGTCGGCGCCTTCGTCACGGCCGTGCGGGCCTTCCCCTTCTTGATCACGTTTTTCTTCGTCTTCGTAGCCATGTCTTCGGTCTCCGATTCTCCGGCATCGCCGGTGTTGGCCGGCGCTTCGCCGGCATCGTCTCGTTCGTCATCCTCTTCGTCGTCGTCCTCGTTCACGTCATCCGGCGCCGGCATCGCCTGTTCCCAGGAGGCCTTGTTCGCCGCGCCGATTTCGGACTTCGCCAAGGCCTCTGCGAATGGAACGGCAACCTCGGCCGGCGTCTCCGCGAGCGGGACGGCGCCCTCGGTAACCATCTCGCTGGGGCGTTCCTCCGCGCAATGCCGCTCCCAGCATTTCTGGCAGAGCGGCTTGCCCAGGTAGGTCAGCGCCGGCTCGCCCTTGCACCGCGGCGTGCCGCAGCGGTCGGGGTCGTAGGCCCTGACCTTCGCCGCGTCCTCGGTCTTCGCCTGCCTGTCGATCGTCGCCTTGGCGCTCGACGTATCGGTGTGCAGGCCGCGCACGATGTCTTTGACCGTCGGAGCGGCCTCGCCAACGGCGCTCCGCAGGCGCTGGGCGCTCTTGACGCGGATCGCCTTGCCCGTGCCCAGGTTGGTCGCGTTCCAGCCCCCGTACGGGCTTTCCGCATCGATGCGGACGCGCACGATCTTGCCACTCACCTTGGCGGTGTACGTCCCGCCCGGGTGAACCGCGTTCTTCTTCATCGATCATCTCCATCAAACCTCGAGCCGCCCCATGCGGCCCGGGCGCGGGTCCGCCGTGGCGGACGCGCGCGCGGGTCGATGTCAATTCACCGGCACGGTCATGAGAACGTTGCGGCCGTCGGGCAGGTCGTGGTCGAAGACATAGGCGAATTCGACGCCCGCAGTCTCGAGGCGCTCGGCCTCCGCCTGCTTGAGGAGGTAGTACTTTCTGTCCAGGGCGATGACCCGATCGCCGTAGCCGCCGGCGTAGTAGTGCTGGATGGCCTCGTGGGCCGAATCGAACTCGATCGCTTCAATCGTCATGGTTTTCATGGGTCGCTCCTTTCATTCGCTGAGGAATCGCTCGATCTCGCCGCGCTCGATGCCCGACAGGCCTTCGACCAGGTCGATGAGCGTCGAGCGGACGTAGTCCATCGTGCCGGCCTGGTCCCAGCACTTGTCGCCTTTCGCCTTGGCGCGTTCGTCGTACTTGGTCAGTTCCATATCGAGCACGTCGAGCAGACGGACCACGTCGGCGCGGCGTGCGGTGTACGTTTCGATCGCGGTCCTCTTCGTTTCGTTCGCGGTCATGGTCGTGTCCCCCTGGCTTCAGTTCTGTTCGATCACCACGATCTCGCCGGCGCGCCAGACCTCGCGGCCATAGGCGGTCTCGACGTAGTAGGTCGTGGCACGCCCGCAACCGTCGACCCCGAGCGTTCCATCGATGCGCCCCGGCTCTCCGTCGTTCGTGTTCACCACCCGCGTCCCCCCCGGCAATCGTTCTGGCTTCTGCGTAGTCATGTCTTTTCTCCTTCGCGTACGCCCCATTGCGTACGTCACCATGAGGGCAAGACGCGGCGATCTCATCAAGCGAAATTCGCTGGAATTCCCATGATTCCTGGAGATTCGGCGTAGGTGGACGAGATGCAGACAAACCGGAATCCATCCCTGACGCCGTGGGTCGCCAACACCGAAGCGCCGCGCCATGAACCGCGCCGCTATCAACGTCTGGCCACGGTCGTCGTCCAGCGCCCGCGCTGCCCGGCATGCGACGGCGTGCGGCTCATGAAGTACCGCTCCATCGCCGACCAGGGCGACGGCAGTGCGCTCGCCTGGGTGCGCTGCATGGCCGACGGCTGCGGCTGCCGGTTCAAACTGCTCATGGAATGATGGCGTGGATGTGCCACTGATGTTCCAGCGGTTGGACTCTGGTTCGACGCCGCCGGCTATGATTGGAAGCGATGGATGAAATCCTCATGCCGACCCAAGCACCGCGACATCGACCGCCGCAGCCGAAGGGCGTGCTCAGGCACGAGATCGCCCGGCCGTCGTCGCACGCGCGGGGTTACGACAAAGCGTGGCAGAAGCTCGCGCAGCGCTTCCGGCTGGAGCATCCGTTCTGTGCCGACCCGTTCGGCCACCACGGTCATGTCCGAGTGCGCGGCGAGCACGTGGATCACGCCGTGGCGCTGGCGCGTGGGGGAACGAACGAGTGGAGCAATCTTCAGACGCTGTGTGCATCGTGTCACTCGCGCAAGACAATCGGGTTCGACGGCGGGTTCGGAAGGCCGAAGGCCGTGCCATGAATGCTGCACTGCGGAGTGCTGCTGACGCCAACTTTGGGAAGGAAGCACCTGTGCGCATCACACGGGCGCTGACCGGTAGGCCGGTCAAAACTCTACAGGTTTCGCGGGAAACCACGCGTCCGCCATCGCGCATTCGTTCGAGGGTTTTGCCATAGGGGGGGGAGGTCCGGAGAGCCTGGCCCGGGCAGGCCGGGCGACAGCGCCCGGTCGGGGAGTCAGCCATCATGAATCGGTATGCCGTTCCTGTTCCTCTGGCCAAAAGCTAGCAGCTAACAGCTAGGAGCTTCTTTCATGGGACGCCGCGGACCGGCCCCGACGCCGACGAACATCCTGAAGCTCCGCGGCAGCACGCTGGTGACCCGCCAGCGCGAAGCCCGCGAGGTGCAGGCCCCGACGGGGGTTCCCGACCCCCCCGCCTGGCTCGACGCCGACGCCCGCGCCGCATGGGATGAACTCCTGCCCATGCTGGACGGCATGGGCGTCCTCTCCCGTCTCGACGGTCACGCGCTGGGGCGCTACTGCCATCTGTGGGCGCGGTGGCGCAAGGCCGAAGAATTCATCCGCGAGCGCGGGGAAATGTACCCGATCAAGGACGACGCCGGACAGGTGAAGTGCTTCCAGCAGTGGCCGCAGGTGGCCATCGCCCACCGGCTGGCGCAGCACCTCACCCGGCTGGAGCAGGAGTTCGGCATGACGCCGTCGGCCCGGGCAAGACTACAGCTTGCTCCGCAAGGCCAGGAGAAGCCCAGTGGCAAGGCGCGGTTCTTCAATGTCGGGTGAGGCAGATGCGGCCCTGTCAGACATGTCAGACAGCACGCCGAAGCGCGCCATGCGAAAGGCCGCGGGACAGGCTCAGCGGACCGGCCGTTCATCCAAATCGCGCCTGTTCACACCCGCACCTCCCTCGCTGGAAATCATCTGCCGGAACATTCCCGGATACGACCCGTTCCTGTTTTCCGGCGAGTCGTGCTTCGATCCCAAGGCCGCGCAGCGGGCGCTGGACTTCTTCGAGGAATGCCTGACGTTCACGGCCGGGGAATGGATGGGCCAGCCCTTCCGCCTTCAACCGTGGCAGCAAGCCGTCGTGGCCAACCTCTTCGGCTGGAAGCGTTCCAATGGGATGCGCCGCTACCGCGAGGCGTTCATCTACGTGCCGCGCAAATCGGGCAAGAGCACGCTGGCCGGGGGACTCGGCAACCTGCTGACCTTTGCGGACGGCGAGCCGGGCGCGCAGGTCTACTGCGCCGCGGCCGATCGCGAGCAGGCGCGCCTGGTGTTCAATGCTGCCAAGACGATGGTCCTGGCCGAGCCGGAACTGGCCGGAAGATCCCGCATCTACACGAACGCCATCACCGTGCCGGCCACGGGCAGCGTGCTGAAGGTGGTCAGCGCCGAAGCCTACACCAAGCACGGGGTCAATGCGCACGGCGTGATCATCGACGAACTGCATGCCCAGCCCGACCGGGAGTTGGTCGATGTCCTGACCACCTCGACCGGCGCCCGGCGACAGCCGCTGATCATCTACATCACCACCGCCGACTATGACCGGGATTCCATCTGCAACGAGAAGTACGACTACGCGATCAAGGTGCGAGACGGCGTGATCGATGATCCGGCGTTCCTGCCGGTGATCTACGAAGCGTCCCGCGACGAGGAGTGGACCGACCCGGACGTCTGGGCCAAGGCCAATCCCAACTTGGGCGTGTCGCTGAGCATGGAATACATGGAACGCGAATGCCGCCGGGCGCGGGAGACGCCGACGTACGAGAACACTTTCAAGCGACTGCACCTGAACATGAAGACGCAGCAGGACGTCCGCTGGCTGGCGCTGGAGCAGTGGGATGCCTCGGCCGGACCGCCGATCGACGAGGAGGCGCTGCGTGGCCGGACCTGCTGGGCGGGACTGGACCTGTCTACGACGACGGACATTTCCGCGTTCGTCATGGTCTTCCAAGACGAGGACGGCGGCATCACCGTGCTGCCAAAGTTCTGGATACCGGCGGAGAACGCGCAGAAGCGCGAGCGGCGGGACCGCGTGCCGTACGAGACCTGGGCGCGGCAGGGCTTGATCGAGATGACGTCCGGCAACGTCGTCGATTACGACGTCATCCGGCAGCGGATCAATGAATGGCGGGACATCTTCGACATCCGGGAAATCGCCATCGACCCGTGGAACGCCACGCACATCACTTCGCAGTTGCAAAGCGATGGCATCCCGGTGGTCACGTTCGGTCAGGGGTTCAAGGACATGACCGCGCCGACCAAGGAATGGGAGAAGCTCATCCTCTGCCGCAAGCTCCGCCACGGAGGAAACCCCGTCCTCCGCTGGATGGCCAGCAACGTCGCCGTCGAAACCGACGCCGCGGGCAACTTGAAACCCTCGAAGAAGAAGTCCACGCAGCGCATCGACGGCACCGTCGCCGGCATCATGGCGCTGGGCCGCGCCGGGCTGACCGACCCGGGGTGGGATGGGACCGTGGCGTTCTTGCTGTGATGCGGGCAGACACTGTGCCTTCCCAAGCGGGCCCTTCGTCGAACGCGCCGCCGTCGGGACGCTGAAAGACGACCACGCGGTGCACGCCGGCCTCGAAGGAACTTTCGCCTGCATGGAACAAGCAACCGCCGGCCTCAGATGAACCATCGCCGGCATCGAATGAGAGAGCGCCGGCATCAAATGAACCATCGCTGGCTTCCCCGCTGATCGACACTTCTCCTGCGGCAGCCCAACCTGGTTCGGATCGCGCCTTTCAGTCAACAACGCCTGCGTCTAGCACCGATGCCCGGAGGGGAGGCATTCCCCGGCCTTGGCTCCGGGTGCCGATGCTCTGGTCGTTCTTGTTGGCAAACGACGCACCTCGAGATTCTCGCGTGCGCCTCCCGGGCCGATAAGGCCATTTCGCCAAGAGGGAGCACGAGGTTGCCAAGATCGGTGGCCAGCCCCGGCAAGTTCGTTATGGGACTAACGCTTGACACTGCGTTCGACGTCCAGTATTATCCGCCATAGAAGCATCGTACGGTTTGCCCAGCGTCAAGGCGAGTCGTCCGCTTGCCGTCGGAGGCCCCCACGGTGGCCAGAACTCTTGCGTTCCCAAGAGGTTTGCGGTCGCTGGCTCCTCAGGAGCCCTTTTCCCTTGCCGCGCATCCGAGCGTCGCGTCTCCGTCTGACTCCGGCGAGTTCCATCCCTCCTCCTTCAGTGCCAAAGCTTCGGCGACTCCGGCGTTTCGACCGCGCCTGCGCTCACCCGACATCTGGGGCGCACCTGTGAGATTTATCCCGAGCGGCAAGACGCTGGAGCAGCATCGCAGCTGGAGTGGTGAATGGCCGTTTCCTGATGGCTGCCGGCGCAGCGCGTGGCGGGAAACAGCGGAGCCGATGCAGGGACGAGGGGCGAGGTACGCAGAAACGCTTTTGAACCAATGCGGACACCGGCTTGAGCCAATGCGGAGAGTGGCTTGAACCCGTGCGGAGACTGGCTTGAGTCCATGCGGATCGTTGCTTGAACCCATGCGGAGGCTGGCGGGCCGATCGCTCGTGGGCGCTGCAAGGCTGTCAACTCGCGGAGTTGTGCTGGCGGTGTTTCCCTCGAAGGCACGGGGCTCGGCCGTCCGAGGATTTGGCCACGCCAGCCCGCTGTCGCCGGCCGGTCGGGGGTCGCGGGGATGGTTGGCGATGTGGAATTGTTGAATTCTCAATAGCGGATCGTTTGAGGCTCGCCGTATCGAGGCTCTCGACGCTGCGGGCCGGCCCTTGGATAATAGGAGGAGAAGGCCATGTACGGTTGCAATTCGACACGGTTTGTTGTGCGAGTGAACGGCGCGCGCGGTTGCGTCTTGTCGATGGCGCTGGGCGCGCTGAGCCTTATGCTCACGGGGTCCGCAATGGGCCGGCAGGAGCCGTGTCCCGATTCGCGCTGCGGGCCTGACTTCGCACAGGGTGAGTGCCCCGAAGAAAGCCAGCCGCCCATCCGTACCGTCTGGCCCTTGCATTTCGACGTGTCCTGCGGGTTCGGTCCGCCGGAGTTTCCGCCGCGGAGCACGGATCCGCTTACGAGTTCTCTGCCGCTTCTTCCCCCCCGGACGGATGGGTTCCAAGGGCCCAGCCCATTTCCTCAGCGGCCGCTTCATGGGGGTGTCGTGGACTTGGTGACCGGGCTGCCGTTGATTCAGGCGACTGATTTCGAGCTGCCGTTCGGCGGGGCGGTCTTCCGTCACATTCGAACCTGGTCGGCGGATTTCTTCCCGCACCAATCAGACGCACAAGCTGCCTTGGAAGGGGTCACACGCTGGGATTGGCAGGGGCAAGGTTGGATGATGAGTGAGCAGCCCTTCCTGCTATTTGATGCCTGGTGGGAATGGCTGGGCGAGTACGGCGGCGGTGGATCCGAGGGCCCTCCGAAGCGATGCTACCTCATCCCCGATTCGCATCACTCCATTCCGTTCCTCTACGACACGAATCAAAACGCCTACATTGCGCCCCAGTGGTTCGACGCCATTCTCGATCACAATGGTGCATCCGGTCAGCGGCCGACCGAGGTGTACGTCTGGCTCCAAAGGCAATCCATCAAGTACACATTCGAGCTTCATGCGGAGGATGCCTGGCGGACCGCGGAGGGAGAACCCTATGATGGCGAGTACCCCGAATGGCCGGTTTATGGGTTGATTCGCAGCATCGAAGATCGATACGGAAACTCGATCGACTACGAGTATTGCGGCGACACAGACCGATACCCGTGCCAGACCTCTCAGCCGCCGAACGACCCATGTTGTTGCCAGGATTGCGTGCGAAAAGGACAGATTCGGCGGATTCGGCTTCGAACGGCGCCTGCCGCACAAGGGCCGGGGCCCGTCGTCTGGACGCTTGTTTACACGTATCGAGGCTTCGGGCTGTGGCCTGAAAACCTCAAGGGAAAGAACGCGCTTCATTCGATCCATGTGTATGAAGGCGACGTGGACTTCAGCGACTCCTGCCTGACGATTGACGACTACGCGCCGGGCAATGGACAGACGAGTGGGCCGTTCTGTTGTGCGCAATCTTTGGATGAGATTGACGCCCTAAACCATGAGGACTTGCCGACGGGCTGGAAACTCGAGGCCCGGTACACGTATATGCTTGCCTGGGAGAACGTCTCCACGGATGATTGCCCTGATCCGTTGGGCTACTGTCAGAGCAAAACACTTTTCCGGGAATCCAATTACATCAGCGACCCCCCGGTTCACAACCAACTCGCCAAGGCCACTGTGAATCACCGTCCGTCTTCCGTCAACTTCGAGACGGAATCCTCGCATTATCTTTATTTCTATGAGCGGGATAACGACAACGGCGCCGGCTGGATCGGCGTCCCGGAGCTCATGTTTCCCACGGAGATCTACGAACCATCAACGGTCGCCAAACTCATGGCGGTTTCCGGCCTCTCCGCCAACGAACTCCTTACATTGGAGCGCGATGAGCTCCTGCCGGATCCCACGGAACCCGAAGGAAGAGAGTTCTGGGAGTATGCCGACCTGACGATCGGCTACATGATACCCGGGTGTGACGTCTGTCCGAGCGATCGCTACTCGGGACAGTACGATGGGGCGGACACGTACTTCGCGGACAACTATGTTCAACACGGCGATCATCAACATATGCCGGTCAAGCAGGCTTCCGTGACGCACCTGATCGACCGGCGGCCCGACAGCTCCTCGCAGGGCTGGTACGCGTATTATCCATATCTGAAACTGCCGATTGAATGCGCGCACTCTTATGATGTTTCCTTCATGGGCATGATGGGCCATTACCCGTATTCGCTGGGCCCGGGATATCAATGCGATCCGCAGTTGCCGTCCTTGGCTGAAGGTTTCTATGCCACGATCGTCGACGAATTGGACGCTGACCAAATCGAGTCGAAGGCCGACAATCTTGACCCATATGATGCGTACTCTGCGTATTATATCCCGACCGAGAACAAAGGTCTGCGCAGTCGTCGCTACGTTGAGTTTAACAAGGCCGGGTTCGAGGTATTCAACCAGGAGTGGCAGTTTACACAGGACGGAGAACAGTTCATCCAGCAAAGCGGCTTCCGCCAGAGCCGCCTCTACGACTTCATGCTCGATGGACCGGACGGGGACGAGCTGGCGGACGGAGTCGGCGAAGGTTACCTGCTCGAAATCCGCAGCACCGGATGGAACGCCGTCGCAAACCTGAACACAAAGGAGACGGACGGCCTCGTTCGCGTCCTCACCTACGAGCCTTCCGGTCCGAACGGCCGGCTCGGCGAATTGCACGGTGTGGGAATCAAACGCGGCGCCAGCGAACCTTTTCAGGATCCTCTCCAGGATTCCGTCTATTGGCTTTCGCGCGTCGATCATCACACGCTCCGCCCAGACCTGGTCACCGCATCTAAGAGCTTTCTCGTTCCGACCACAGATTTCGATGCCGCGGGATCCACGGTGGCCGTGACAAACTACGAGTACACGTTGGCCGACCAGGAAGAAGGCGAGAGTTCCTTCGAACGCGCCGTGCTTGAGAAAGAGGTTGTCGCACCAGCCTCGCGTCTGCATCAGGCCGATGCCGACTCATACTACGGAGTGGAGCGGTGGCAGTTCAACGAGAAGGGCAACACGCTGTGGCACGGACTTGGCAGCCTCAAGACGCCCGGTTCACCCGGCGCCGGCGATCATGACGCCTTCTTCATAACCAAGTTCGAGTACGACCAGGATGACCGGCCCATTACCCAGATCGTCGATCATCCGGGCAACCCGGAGGATTCGAACTATCAGCGCATCGGCCCTGGCACTCCGCTGGAGTACACAACCACTTATTCCTACGATGATCGTTGGCGCCTCCACGTCACCACGTTCCCCAACGGCCGGCAGGAGCACGTCGTCTATGTCGAAGAACCGGACGAGATAACGAAGAAATGGACGTACCGCGACGTGGTGCTCGACGGTCAGGCCTACGCCGCGCTTTCGCCCGTCCAAATCGAGGAAATCACCGGACGCAAACTCTCCAAGACGGAGAAAGTCAAACTCGACGCGCTCCACAATCCGCCCGACGGACTGGAAACGTATGGGGCGGAGGACATTCTGGCGACGCTCGTGCCTTCCTACGACGCTGGGGGGCGCCTTACCGGCATGTCCGGCGAGTCCGGCGGCGAGTCGCTCAGCGCCGCCATCAGTTACAGCGGCTTTGGCCAAGTCGCGCGCCAGCAGGATCCGGCGGGGACACTCACGCGCAACACGTATGACGACCTTGGCCGCCTTGAGAAAACCTATCGCGGCAGCAGGGACAAACACCCATTCTGGCGCAACATCCCGCCAACCGAAGATCCCGACGACGATCTTGTCCTGCTTGAGCGGCGCTACTACAGCGACGGAACCACGGACACCGATCCGGAATCCTACTTCGGCGAAGGCGTGCATGACGCGGGGCTGCTGACCAAGGTTCGGTCCTACCGGCAGGCCGTGACGGATCCGTACTGCATCGACGACTGCTCCAATAACAATGAGGATGCACTGGGCCATGTGATCCGTCACTATTATGACTGGCGCATGCGCGAAATCATGGCCCAGCGGCGCGATGAATCCGGCGCCGCGTTGACGCACTCCGTCACCTGGCTTGATCACCAGGATCGCGTGAAGTTCCAGCTTGAATATGGGCCCACGCCGCCCTCGGGCAATGCCGATCCGCGCGCACTCGGGGCGGACTGCGCACTGCCCGACGTGGCCACGCTCCTGGGCAGCGCTCCCATCTCCCTCACCGAGAACCTCTACAACGACCGAGGCCAGGTGGAGGAAGTTCGCACCTACGACGTGTCGGACACGCAATCGCCCTTCAGCTACACGGCCACGCGCACCTATTACAATCACCTATCCAAGCCCACGGAAACCCTGTCGCCCAACGCCCCGCGGCAGACGTACACTTATGACGCACTCGGGCGCCAGATCGCATCATCCACATGGGCGGGCGAGATCGAGCTGACGCGCACTGAAACCCAATACGACGCCGACAGTCGCCCCATCGCCACGCGCACGTACGAACGAGTCAATGGCAACGGCGACGCTCTCGACGACGACAACAGTGTGAGCACCTGGGTCTACAGTTGGTTCGACATCGCCGGCCGGCTCATCGCCACGGCGAACTTCGGGACCAACAGCGGCCAGAACGAATCCTCAGGTGCCAACGAGTTCGTGAACGAACTCCCCCCTCCGGACTACGACCCGGAGGATCCGCTCGATCCGCCGGCCGCTTCCTTCGACGGCAACGGTCGCCTCAGTGGGTGCGACGGCAGCGAGTTTGGCGAGGAAACTCTCTGCACCTGCTACGAATATGACGACGACGGACGGCAGATCGGCGTCGCTCATCCCGATGGCGCGGTCACGCGCTCCGAGTACGATGGCCTGGGACGGCTGCGCCTGACCATCGAAAACGCGACGGCGACGAACAGCGCCGACAAGCGCCGCACCGCATACAAGTACGGCGAAGCCAGCGGTCTGCTCGATGCCATGGCTGCGGTGCTCGCCCAGCACGGCGATGGCGACGTTACGGTGTACGACGAGATCGATTGGGAAGAAGACGACGGCTCGATCCAGGTGACGGCCTTCACCTACGGCGGATCGGTGCGCGAAATCGTGAACGGGCAGCCGGGTTCGGCGGCGGTCTCCGAGAACCCCGGCTGGATCGCCGGCGTACACTATCCGGACCTCGACGGCACGCGCGAGGGGCCGACGCTGTCGTTCTCCTATTACTTCGACGGCGCGGTGGCCTCTCGCGCCGACGCGCGGGCGTGCCTCTTCAACTACTCCTACGACGAGCTGGGCCGGCTGACCCGCGTGGGGGCCGACGACTCCGGCTGGTACGGCGAGGCCGGCAACGAAGTTGGCTACGCCCCGCCGCTGCGCGTGCACCAGATCGACTACACCTACAATGACCGTAGCGACCTGCTCACGGTCCACGCGGAGAACCATTCTGAAACCACCGCCGCTGACGTGGCCGACAATGAGTATGACTACGACGGTCGCGGCAATCTGCTCTCCGAAGAACAGAACCACGCAGCCGCAACCGGGCTGTCGTTCATCCCCACCGTGACCTACGAGTGGGCCTACAGTCCCGCCGGCGCGGAAACTTACAACTTCGACCGGCTGGCATCGATCCTCTACCCGCAGCGAGCCGACGGCGGCGATCCGCGGCAGCTTTCTTTTGACTACGGCGACAACGAGGCCGGTCTCGACAGCGCCGCCAATCGCGTCACCGCCATCACAGATGCGCTGATGACGTACAAGGTCGCGCAGTATAACTACGCCGGCCTGTCGCGCCGCTCGGGCCTGTCTGTCGGCAACGGCGCCGCGCAGTCGTACAAGCTCGGCAGCGAGGTCGGGCTGGCGGGGCTGGACCGGTTCGGGCGAATCAAGGACCTGCACTACAAGGACACTACCGCAAACGCCCCCAATCCGTCGACGATTCACCGGTACCAATATGGTTATGATCGCGCGGGCAACCGCGCGTACGCGCGCGTCGCACATCGGAACATGACCAGTGGTGCGGACCCCGGCCGTGACAATGTGCGCTCGTGGCTTTATGAGTACGACGGTCTGCAGCGCCTCGCCGGCGCGCGCATGGGTCAGCTTAACGCGGCCAACACGGCCATCGAACCCGACACCGACGTTCCCCTCGACCGCGCCTTGACGTGGGACTTGGACGACCTGGGCAACTGGTCGGGCGGCGATTCCACCAACGGCAGCTTCGTCCGCGCCGACGACGCGACCGGCGACGGCACGCCCGAAACCACGGTCAAAGTTCACCACGCGACCAACGGCTTCAATGAAATCGACGCGTTCACATCCAAGACCAACAACAACTCTCCCGTCACCGTCGACAGCGTCTACGACTCCGCGGGCAATCTCGTCCTCGACGGCGACTACTTCTACCAGTACGACGCCTGGGGCCGGCTGGTGCAGACGAACCGCAAGGGCCTGCTTAATGCCGCCTCGTTTGATGATGACGGCAAACTATTGTCAGGCGAGGAATCGGACCTCGGCGATCTGGTGGCCACGTATGTGTACGACGGCCTGGGGCGGATCGTCGCCCGCGTGCTGCCGGCGTCTTACGGTTCGGCCTGCCGGCAATATCAGCATTATTATTATGACGGCGTGCGCCGCATTCAGGAGCAGTGGTACACCGAAACCAGCGGCTGCGGCGGGGGCGCGCCCACGGGCAGTTGGGCGACGAAACGCGAGTATCTGCACGGCCCGGACTATGTCGATGAGTTCGTCGCACAGGTGCTTAACCCCGCCTGCGACGGCCCCGGCGGCGGCGGCAGTACCGCGGGGCACTGCGCGACGGATGATTCGCTGCCCGTATATTACCTGCAAGACGCCAACTACAACGTGGTCGCGACGTTGGATGACGGGTGTCCGTCGGGCGACTGCGGCAGCGGCAGCGGCGGATGTGGCGAGCAGGGCGCCTTCTGCCCCGACGGCCCGGTGGCGATCTATGAGCAATATACCTACGAGCCCTACGGCCAGCCCGCGGCCATCGACAAGTTCGTCGCCACACCCCCGCAAAACACCCTCGGCCACCAAGGCCTGATCTTCGACCATTACTGCGCCAACACCCCGACCGACCCCTGCATCCTGGTCAACCACAAAGGCCTCTACCAGAACCGCAACCGGTTCTATCACCCCAAACTGGGACGGTTCACCACGCCGGATCCCAATAGTTCGGCCATCCCGCTGATCGAGGGCGCCACCTACCACGGCACGCCGCCGACAGCGCTGGCGATGGTCGGCTCGGGAGTGATTTCGGATTACTCGCCCATGGGCGCGTATGGGGACGGGATGAACCTCTACGGCTCCTTGGGAAGCAGTCCGGTCAATCTATTGGATGCGCTGGGGTTGTTTAGTTACGGAGATCTGCTCGGGGCCACGGCGATAGGCGCGGACTTGCGCGCGGAGGATGCAAAACGAGTCGGCTTGGCAGCAGCTTTGCTCCTAAGCATGCTTGGCCCCATGATTGCCACCGGATGGGGCGTCGGCGGAGGAATGTCAAGTGCCGGGTTCGATTCCCTGCTTGAAGGGGTCGACCAAATGATGACTGGCGCGTATGCTTCCGCGGAAATGGCATTCGGCGCTGCTGAGGCCCTGACGGTGTTCATGGCTTCAGCTCAGGCGGCAGCGAAAGCCGCCAGTTTGTCCTTGCTTCCAGAACTTTATGCACACGCCGCCAAGGTGGCTGCAGGCGGGCCTAACGATCCGAATTTCAATCATTGGACAAAGGAGATAAAAGCATGGCTCAATAAGATAATTCAAAAGACTGGCGATATGCGGGGCAAGACGCAGATTGAATGGCGGCAGTTTGCCCAGAAGTTTTTTGAATGGCTTGAGCACAGATTGGGTCCTCCACCTACGGCTCCAGGATGATTCTGTATGAGTAAGCGAACATCGAGATTGTGTCTCAGAAAGCGGAAGGAGTGTGCATCTTTGCTCAAGAGCCTGACTGCCTCAGAGTTTTTCTCGGCTAAACAGGCTGACACGTTTCGGTTTCACGTAGAGGAATTGCTCGGCTCTATGAGCGACCTTACCACGTTGTTTGCTCGTTTCGCAAAAGCAATGGATGGCGCACAAAACAACGTGCTGACATTCCATGATTGCCTTGCGGAGCTAGCAGGCGAGTTCGCACATTTCCGGTACCATGCCCGGTACATAGAGCGTGCTGTGGCGCGACTTAGGGGCGTTGCGAGACTTCTACCGCCGCTACGAGGGATGAGCGACGATGAGATTGCGAATCGCGCCCTAGACGAGGCGTACCGCGTGATGCGGGAAATCGATCCTGAGTTCTGGGGCAACCAAGGGCGTAGCGCACCGTCAGCTGAATCGGGCAAAGGTCGGACGAAATCCCAGAAGCGTGGCTTAGGACGGAAGCGTCAATGATACACAGGGGGGGCGGAGCAGCGCAGCTTCCTGCAGTGTGTCTTGCTCTCGCTTGCATTAATCGCTCGCGACCGCGGCTTCGACGGCGACAACCTTGCCTTGGGCCGACTACTACGGACGATTATCAAGGTTAGTTCCACGTTAAACGGTTTACAGCATCGGCATCGTTATTATGACTGGACGCGGCGGCTGCAGGAGCAGTGATATGCGGAATCCGGCGACTGCGGTGGTCTGCGAAACGAGTTCGGAACGTGGGCCACCACGCGCGAGAGCATCGGCGACCCTGATTACATCGATAAGCACGTTGCGCGGATCCACTCACCGGCCTGCGACTGCGCATCGGGATCCACCTGCGGGGGCGGCGGCGAGGATGGCGACAACTGCGGCACCGGAAACTGCGCGCACTGTGCGACCGACAATGCCGAAGTCGTCTACATGCTGCAAGACGCCAACTACAACGTCGTGGTCACGCTGGACGGCGGGGCGAGCACGGGCTGCTGAGGCCGGCTGGTGCAAGTGAACGTATCCGTCCGGCGAACCCGGTGGGTGGACGGGCCGGTGCGGTACAGGGCCCAGGGGGTGACGACGCGGAGTCCGCGGGGGCAGTCAGGCTGCGGCGGGGTAGCCTTGGCGGCGTCGGATCAACCGTCGACGCCACCAGTAGAACGACGACGCGCGAACCCAGTGACGCCCGCACCCTGCCCGAACGGGCAGCCCGCTGCTCGGTTGCCCGGCAATCACCCGCCGCCAGAACGCCGCCTTCCTCTCATCCGATCTCGCTCTGCGCATGACACCTGCCTCCATCCGTCAGGACGGAAACATATTCGCGCAGGGGATCAGCAATCGGACGATGGTGTTCGCCGGACGGATACCACTCTACTCGGTCCGTGGTAGCGAAACGCTGCGCTGAAGTGGCTCGACGCCATTCGAGTTTTCGACGAGCGAATACATTGGTCATCGCCCGCTCGCGAAACGCCACCATGCAGACCCGCATCGAACCGGGCTTTACAGTTCAGGGATCCGTCCGGACATGGATGGCAAGCTTGGCGAATTGGGCCGCTGCGTCCTCCAAATCATCGACGATCTCAGCCGCCAGAACATCCGGCTCGGGCAGGTCATCGCCGTCGGTGAGCGACTTGTCCTTCAGCCAGAAGACATCCAGGTTCGCCTTATCGCGTTTCATCAGCTCTTCGTAGTCGTACCCCCGCCACCGCCCCTCCGGCCCGACGCCGCGCTTACCCTCCGCCTCCGCCCACGTCGCCTTGCGCTTGTGCCGGTTCTCGGGGTTGAAGCACTCCACGAACTCGTCGAGATCCGCCCGCTTGAGCGGACGCTCCTTCTGCGTGAAGTGCATGTTGGTCCGCAGGTCGTAGACCCACAGTTTCCTGGTCCACGGCGCCTCCTGCGCCGGCTTGGCGTCGAAGAACAACACGTTGGCCTTTACGCCCTGAGCGTAGAAGATGCCCGTGGGCAGGCGGAGGAGTGTATGCACATCGAACTGCCGCAGCAGGTTCCGCCGCACCGTCTCGCCAGCGCCGCCCTCGAAGAGCACGTTGTCGGGCACCACCACCGCCGCACGGCCGTTCACCTTAAGCAGCGTCTTGACGTGCTGCACGAAGTTGAGCTGCTTGTTCTTCGTCGTCGTCCAGAAGTCCTGGCGCTCGTAGGCGTGCTCTTCCTTCTCCAGTTCGCCGTCCTCGCCGACGATCGAGATGCTGCTCTTCTTGCCGAACGGCGGGTTGGTCAGGATCATGCTGAACCGCTCGCCGGGGTCACTCGCCAAGCTATCCACGCCGCTCTTCACCGGGCACGGATCGGCGTCGATGCCGTGAAGGTAAAGGTTCATGATGCACAGCCGGGCAGTCGCCGCGACCAGCTCCCAGGCGTGCACGAAGTTCTTCTTCAGGTGCTTCTTGCGGTCGGGGTCCAGGTCCTTGCCGAAGTGGTCCACCACGTATTTGTGGGCCGCCAGCAAAAACCCCCCCGTGCCCGCGGCCGGGTCGCAGACGGTGTCCTCGGGCGTGGGACGCATCACATCGACGATCGCCTTGATCAGCTCGCGCGGGGTGAAGTACTGCCCCGCGCCCTTGGGGCTCTCCGCGGCCGACCGCGCCAGCAGCCCCTCGTAGATGTCGCCCTTGATGTCCGAGTCCATCTTCGTCCACTGCTCGGTCCCGATCAGGTCCACGATCAGCCGCTTGAGCGTCGCCGGATTCTGGATCTCCATCCGGGCCTTTTTGAAGATCTCCCCGAGCATCCCCGGCTTGTTGCCCAGTGTCTCCAGCACGGTGCGGTAGTGCGTCTCCAACTCCGCGCCGTCGAGCTTGAGCAGCGACTCCCACGAGTACTTGGCCGGGACGATCGGCGGCCGGTTGTACGGCGGCCGCGTCATCTCGTCGGCCATCTTCAAGAAGAGCAGAAACGTGATCTGCTCGGTGTACGCCATGTACGACAGCCCGTCGTCGCGCAGGACGTGGGCGTAGTTCCAGGCTTTGTTGACGATTTGAGAGGTGTCGGCGCTCATTTGTGCTACTGGCCTTTCCTGACGAGTTGATGCCCTCTTCCCCGGCTGGGGAAGCGCTCATTCGGCTTCATGCCGGCAATTTCGATTCGGCCGTCCTTCTTCCACTCTCCGATCCATGACTTCAGGTCGCTTTCCCACACCAACGGGTGCGACAAGGCAGCGACCCACGCGTCGTCAAATGCCAGCGTCCTGCTCGCCTGCAGGAGTTCCTCAGTTTTGGATTTCGCAACGGCCAAATGCCGCTCTCGGAGCGAGTCGTAATGCCGCGGGTCGTGCATCTGGGTCGCGCTGAGCAGGTCCAATTGCCCGCTTTGCGCCTCGCGCCTTCGCTTCTGAGCGTCGCTGCGGGCCTTCTCCATCACCCCCATCGCCTTCTTCTCGACCTGCTTGAAAACCTCCACGCCCTTCTGGCTTCGCGTCGCATAGATCAAATGGAAATGCGTCCGATCGTATTCAGGATGGAGCACGATCGCAGTGCAAACGTAGTCGTAACCGCCGGCCTGACGGATCGCGTCGCAATAGCAACGGACGAGCTCGTCCTCGCGATCCAAGCCCGCAAGTCCGACAATCCGGGCACGATACTCCGTCGAACCAAACAGGCGATCGAAGCTCTGTTGGATCGTTGGGTCTGGGTGTTCAGCGAACCGCAGAATGTGCCCCGTCATGAAGTTGACCAGCACCTCACCCGGTCGGAGCCTCAGCAGTGGCTGGATGACATCGAGTCCGAAACCTGTCCACCCTGTCGGGTCTACGAAGATAAATGGGAACGCGTCGCTCTGGCGCTCTGAAACGAACGCGACGATCTCGTGTATCGATTCCTCCAGCGCGGCATTCCGTGTCCCGATCTCCACATCGCCAATGCCCATCGCGAATTCACGCAATTTGGTAAACGCGGCGGCGTCCTTCTCGAGGAAGTAACACCGCAGTTCGAGCAGCGGGCGGCCGCGTGCCCGTTTCAGATCAGTGAGGTTTGTTCGTGCCGCCCGCAATTGTGCGAGGGCCACGGCGAACGAACTATCTTCAAGCCGCTCAGACCGCGCGTTCCACGGTCCCGAGAAGCAGTCGACATACGTGATCGCGTCCCAGGCGCTTCCGACAATGTGCGCGAACCGTTCGAGATAGTGCTCGAGAATGTAATGCTTGACGAGCGTCTGTTCGCGGCCGGCGTAGAGATCGCCCTCGCTCATTGTGCCGCTCCGAGGGCCAGGATCGGCAATGACGCGATCGCGTGCTGCCGTGCAGCGAGAGGCGCCACCATGCGATGCGCCAGCGCGGGCATGGCATCATGCGTAAGGCCGTCGAGCTCGCGCCCGGTTTCACACTTGCGGACGCCTCCCCATTGTTTGAAAAAGAACGGCACACGCGCGCTGCGGCACTGATCTCGAATGTTGATTACCCAATCTGACTGCATGGGTCGCGCGCCCGCCCCGCTCTCGCCGCCCACAATCACCCAATGGATGCCTCGCAGGTTGAGCTTCCCAACGTCTTCGAGGAGCGGTTCAATCGAGAGAAATCGCACGGCCGCCGGCGCTGCACGAAGATGCTCAATCCGCACCAGCCCATGCTTGCGATTCTCCACGCTCACACCCCACCAAATATGAGCAAGTCCGGCGGCCCCTCGCAGTTTCGTTTTGAGCAGGTCGCGCAGTCGATCCGAACGTTTCGTCAAGACCTGATAGGTGTGCCAGTTTGCGGTCTCCATGACTCCGACGCACGCAGCGATGTACTCATCCGAAACATCAGCGTGGAATAGGTCGCTCATCGAATTGACGAAAATCATCTTCGGCGTGGCCCAGCGCAGCGGTTCGCCAATCTTCTCGGGCACGAGACGCAGATCGAACCCCTGCTCATAGGGGTGACCCGGCACGCCGCGGAATCGCTCGGCGAAGGTCTCGGCGTAGCAATGGGCGCAGCCCGGGCTGATCTTCGTGCATCCCCGAACAGGGTTCCACGTCGCGTCCGTCCATTCAATTTTCGAATGATCGCTCATTCATACTCCCGACTTAAACAGAATCCTAACTCCTGCCGGAGGCCTTTGCAACGGGTGGCTTTCGGCGTCCGTACCGATGGCGGTTCGCCGGTCGGCCAGTTCCAGCCGTCCGGCGATCGTGTTGGATCGTCATGCGTTCCAGCAGCGCCGCGGCCGGTTCGTCGGAGGGGTCTTGGTCCACGAGCCGGCCCTCGAAGGCGCGCTTGAGGATGGACTGGCGGAGGCGGGCGGCGCGCTGGAGGGCGTGCTCCACCTGCACCTCGGCGGCGTCCGCCACGGACAGGCGGCGATCGACCTCCGCGACGATCTCGGATTGTTCGGCGAGGGGAGGAAGCGGGACAGGCGTGTTGCCAACGTCGGTCTGATTGATGCTCGCTTGGTTGACAGCCCACTTCGCGTTGGCGATCAGGCGGGCGTTGCCGACGTTGGACTTCAAGTAGTGAGCGACGAACGGCGGCAATACATCGGTGGTGAGCGACTGCCGCATCATGTTTGACTCAAACACGGCAGGGACGTGCTTCGATTCGACCACGAGACATTTCCCCAGGTGTGTCATGCTGTTGACGCGGTTGATGATGATGTCGCCCGGTCGCACTCCGTAGGTCTCCATGTCCTTCGGCGGTGTGTCCACCAGTTGAAGTTCGTCGGAAGCGCGGCTCCAGGTGTTCTGGTAATCGTCAATCCGAATGATCGGCGTGCCGCGGCCGTACAGCGATTTGGGGTAGTAGACGCCGTTTTGTGGTCCATCGGTGGTGAGTTGCTCCATTGTCGCCCAGCACCAACTCGAAGGGAGCGGTTTGGCGTCTTCGCCAGTGGATGCGGACGGCTGTTCGTACTTCTCCTTCCACCCCTTCGGCGGCGTCTTCCCCTTCTCCTTGAACTTGCGGAGTTGGTCCTGCTCCCACTTGGCGCGGCGGTCGGCGACGATGCGTTCGAGCAGTTTGGCGGCCGGTTCGGTCGCCGGGTTTCGCGTGCGCCACGCCTCGGTCAGACGCCCCTCGATGGCGGCCTTGAGCACGGCTGCGCGGTACCGCTTCAGGTTCGCCCGCACCCGCTCCAGCGCCGCCACACCCGCATCCAGATCGCTGAACAGTTCCTCGATCTTCGCCACGATGCGACGCTGCTCACGGAGAGGGGCGACGGGTACCCGCAACTGGAAGAACCGGCCGTGAGTCAGGTTCAGGCCGCTGTCGCTGATCCCCGTTTTCATTGCGTCGATGAGCCGTTGGGTTTCGGGCGAGCGCAGGTATGCCTCCATGTACCGGCTGTCGATGCACTCAGGTCGAACACGGAAGCGGTACATCTTGCCCGAGAGAATCAACTTGCTACGGGTCTCTCGGACTAGGCACGGAACACCGCAGCGGACACGCGGCCCGGCGCAGGTGATCAGAACATCGCCCTTCCGCACTTCGAATTGTGCTCGCGGCTTCAGCTTCGCGGGCAGGCGTTTGTTGTGCTCTGGCAAGAACGCGCCGTCCTGCACGGCGGTGGTTTTCAGCACGCCCCACTCGTCGTCGCCCGCGATCCCCGTCTCGCATTGCGGACTCCAGCCGTGATGCAGTTTTCGGCCGTCTCCGAGCGGCTCGAAAAGCTCGTCGATCGGCGACAGTGCCCAACCACAGGGCCATACCGATTGCCGCTGCTGTGACTCAGGTCCGCTCATTTCGTCGCATTCGGCGTTTCAAGCCGGAAGTACTCGCAGCCTAGGGCGCGATGCTCCTGAAGCCTGGCTAGCGGATATTCGATTCCCCTGTGTTTTCGTTCTAGATAGACAAAGTGATCGTCGAGCAATCGCCCGAAACGGGTCGCGATTCTCTTTTGACCCGGCTCATCAAGTCTCCACCATCGATCAAAGCTTGAGATGTAGGGGGAGTCGTTGTTCGACGCCACTGACCTGGCGGTCATGTCCACATAGAAACCGAAGGGTGGTGCGCTGCCCTCAGCGAGATATGCCTGCCGAATGGATGCTCCAATGGCCAGACACCGGGCATATTCCTCGTCGTTCCTAAGCTGACCATGAAGCGCTGCGATCGCCTCTCCATGAAGCACTCGACCATACGCAACGCCTCCGCGAACGAGGAATCGATCGATTTGTTTCCGCGATTCAAAGGTGCGTGCGAGTGTCCGCATCGTTTGATGGGTTGCCTTCCTGAACGCCGCCTTGTCCGGGCTGGTGATGTAGACGCCGTCAATAACGGGATAGGCATGGGCCCCCGTTGTTGCCTTGGCCGCACTCTTGCCGGCGATGTGGATGAGTCCGACCAACTCTGCGGCATGACGAATTGAACCCGCCATCCAGCCCTTCGCACCCATCAAGTCAATCCACCCCACGTACTCTGCGACCGCCTCGTCCTTCAGTTCCTTCACCGTGACGATATCACAGCCTGGCCAAACGGTGTCCCAATCAGTAGGAGCAGGCGCGTTTCGCTTGGATCGTGCCTTGCTCATGCCACCAACCTCTCATTCATCTCGCTCAGGAGCGTCGGCAGCGACTCGCCGAAGACCTCATAGGCCGCGCCCAGCCCGCCCATCTGCTTGAAGGGCACATCCTCCAGCGCCTCGGCGTCGATGGCCAGACTCGCGGCGATGTGATCCTTGATGGCGTCCAGCCAGCGCCGCTGCGCGGGGGTGAAGGTGACACCGGCCTTGGCTTTGTCCGCCAGCCACGCCGCGTACCGCTCCTCCACAACATCGGCGAACGGCACCAGCGGCGAAGGCGATCCGATGGCGTGCTTGACGAGTTCGACCAGATCCACCAGTTGCCGCCCACCCTTGCCTTTCACCTTGCCCGGCTCGGTCGTCTCGAACGCCTGCCACAGCCGCCCGACCGTCTCAGGTTTGCGGGCATCCACGAAAAACGGCGGCACGCCGAGCTTCAGAGCCAGGTCCTTCACCTGCCCGTACCGCAGGCCCGCCCGGTACGGCCGGCTATAGAGGATGCGGATCGCCTCGATCTGGTCCTTGTTTTCCTCGATGAACGCCTTGAACGAAGTGACGACCGAGCGGGCCTTGGCCAGCGCAGCCGCGTCGAATCCGGAACGGAGGAGCGTGTCCCGGTTCACCTCGTCGAAGACCTGTTCCGCCGCGGCCTTTACGCGCAGGATGGTGTTGCGGAGCTTGGGGTTGAGGAACGGCTTGAGGGCTGCGGTCATCGCCTCGCGCTCAACTTGATCGATCTGCTGCTCGGTGGGTTCCTGGCCCGGCGGAAGTTTGAGCTGGGCGGCAGCGCGGGCGGCGTTGGTGTCGGTGTCGATGCTTGCCAGGAGCGTGGCGGCTAACGAGGTTGGGGCCTCGCCGGACGCCGCCTCAGTGACCTCGTTCCGGCGGTCGTCGTCCAGTTCCCGATCCAGCCGCGCCAGGCGGGCAGCGAGCGTGGAGACGATGTCAGCGCTGACAGCGCCGGCCGCGACGGTGTTCAGGATCTTCTCCAGCGCGACCGACGGCTGCCGATCCAGCGGCTTGGAAAGGGTCTTTTCAGATTCAGTGACGCCGACGGCATCGACGATGACGAAATGCGTTTTCACGCCGCCGGGGGCGTCGGGCGTGACGGACTGAAGGGCGTCGGGGCTGATGATCCGGCAGCCGCGGCCCTTCATCTGCTCGAAATACGCCGCCGAGGTGATGTTCCGCATGAAGAGCAGGCACTCCAGCGGCTTCACGTCGGTGCCGGTCGCGATCATGTCCACGGTGACGGCGACGCGCGGGAAGTAGGAGTTGCGGAACTCGTTGAGCAGCTCCTCGGGCTTCTTGCCCGTGGACTTGCTGGTGATCTTCTGGCAGAACTCGTTCCCCTTGCCGAACTCTTCGCGGACAATGCGCGTCACGTCGTCGGCATGCAGATCGGTTTTGGCGAAGACCAGCGTCTTTGGGCACTCGGTGCGCCCGGGGAAAATCTCGGGGAGTTTGTCCCGAAACGTGCGGATGACGAGCCGGATCTGGCTCTCGTTGACCACATCGCGGTCGAGCTGCGTGCCGGTGTACGGTAGATCGTCGTCGAGCGCCGCGTAGCGCTTCTTGCGGGTCGTGCGGTCGCGCCGCGGGACGAGGTATTCGGGCTGCTTGGCCAGCGTCGCGCCGTCCTTCGTCACCTTCGTCTCGATGCGGTACACGTCGTAGCCGACGTTGACGCCGTCGAGCACGGCTTCCTCGTGGGTGTACTCCATCACGAGGTTGCCGTTGAAGAAGCCGATGGTCTGGGCGCTGGGCGTGGCGGTGAGGCCGATCAGGAAAGCGTCGTAATACTCCAGCACCTGCCGCCAGACGTTGTAGATGGAGCGGTGGCACTCGTCCACAATGATGAAGTCGAAGAACTCCGGCGGTATTTTCTGGTTGTAGACGACCGGCAGGGGCTCCTTCACCAGCTTCTCGATGGCCCCCTCGAACATCGATGACTCCTCGCCCGCCTCGTCGAACTCTTCCTCGCCCTTGAGGATGGAGTAGAGGCGCTGAATGGTGGTGATGACCACCTTGGCGGAGGGGTCGATGCTGTTTTTGCGGAGATGCTGGACGCCGAACTCCTCCGTGAACTTGTACTGGTTGTACGGCGAGGCGAACTGCTGGAACTCGTTAAGCGTCTGGCGGCCCAGGTTGTTCCGGTCCACGAGGAACAGCACGCGCTTGGCGGCGGCGAACTTGATGAGCCGATAGGCGATGTTGCAGGCAGTAAACGTCTTGCCGGCGCCCATGACCATCTGGATCAGGGAGCGAGGGCGGGTGTCGGCGAGAGAGGTTTCAAGGTTCTGGATCGCCGTGACCTGCTTGCCCCAGAGCTTCGACGTGTCTAATGCCGGCATGTCCCGGAGGCGGGCGCGGAGCTGTTGGTCGAGCGATGCCAGCCGGGCCAATTCTTCGGGGCGATGAAACGAGAACATCTCGCGGCTGCGGGGATCGGGGTCGAGGTTGCTCGTGAACTGCGTGACCGCACCGGTGGACTCGTAGGCGAACGGGAGCGGCGTGCCGTCGGGCGTCCACCGCGGCAGGCCCTCGGGCAACCCGGTAATGTACTTGGCCGACTGGGTTTCGACGCCCCGGAGCGTGTGCCCCTCGGGTTTCGCTTCGATAACTCCGATGGCTCTACCGCCGGCATACAGCAGGTAGTCGGCAAAGCCGTTCGTGAGCCGGAACTCTCGAACGGCGACGCCAGCGCCGGCTGCGATGTTCATCTCGCGCCAATCCTGGACGATCCAACCGCACTGCGCCAGCAGGCGATCGATGGCGACGCGGGCTAAGTTTTCAGGCGTTGATGGCACGTTCATGGCTCGGGGGCTGTGTTCACCTCATCGTACACGAGGATCGTGTTGCGATGAAATGGGGAGCCTTGCGAAGGCGCATTCGTGCATGAAAACCTGCACCGGGTTTCGGCCGCTGCACCCGTTCAAGGCGAGCCCACACGCTTCGAAAACGACCGTGGGGACGCGAACCCGGGATTCACGGACGCACGACCAATCTTTCGAGTGGTTATGAAGAGGGTTACACTCGGGGAGGGTGTGGAGCGCCGGAGTTTCAGTCCGTCGCCCTCTTTGGCCGCACGCTCGGCTTGTCAACTGCCCCCTGCCCCGCATACTGACGCCAGCCGGAGGCGGGGCCGCTCCCCGCCGCATCGTCGCCCGGCGTCGGAGGCTCGCAACGTCCGCCCGGCGCCAGCGGTGACCGGCGAAATAGGACGTTGAACCATGTCGGACGCGGCGAGGAACGCAAGGAGAGCAACCGAGTCGCTTCGTTCCCTGCGTGCGCGGTTCGACGAAGCCCTGGTCCATCACGGACGCTTGCGCTGTTGGCTCGGGCACGACGAGCCCGACGAAGGTGAATGTATCGCCGTCAAGCACACCGAAGCCGGACCCGCTGAGACGCCTGCATGGTCCACGTTTTGCTGCTACCGTGACGCTTCCTTCCCGACAACCCCCACTCTCGCCCCCCCGGGAAGCAAGCCCTACTTGGATGTTCATGGTACGCCAATCGCGAGTCGTTCGGGTGAACCCTTCGCTGTCATCCCCCCGATTGAACGCACCGTCCTCGTCTTCGGAGAACGGAGAGCATGGGACGTGTTCACCGCGCTCGCCACCAGAGCAGGCGAGGGTATCTCCGCCATTCCCTTGACCGACTTCGCGCCCGTTCCCGCTGAAACCTTTCGCACTGCAAACCCGGCACTGCGGTGGATATTTCTGCTCTTCGATGGGGCCTGGACGCAGCGGTGGCCTGCGCTTCGTGCGCAGCGAGACTGCATCCACCACCAGCAAATCTTCCCCTACGACCTGCAACAGCTTCGGAAGTTGAAGCGCCACCGCGTCCTCGGACCGCAACTGAGCTTCCCCGACCGTTGGCTTGAACGGCTGCCCCACTCCTTCACCAGCGAGCTGGACGACTTGTTCTCAGCCTCATCGGCTGCGATCGACATCCTCACCGAACAGGCGGGCAACCCGCCGAACGCCGAGTCCCCGGTGAGCGGGAGCAGCGAGAGGCATACAGCAGCAAGACCGATGGACAAAGAGCCGGAAGATGGAGCACCTTATCTGGCCTCACGTGCGTTTCCTAAATCTCTGAGAAGTGACACGCTCGCAAAGGCTGCTGAGGCGGGGCGGGTACGACGGATCAGGCACGGAAAGCACTGGCGATATAGCTGGCCGGATGCACACAAAGAATGGTCTCATATCGTCCCGGTCGATCCACCGAAACCGAAACCATGAAAACTCTGATTTGTCTGAATACTCAGAGTTGATCCCCTCAGACATCTTCCCATACCTGAAACCCGTGTAATGCTCTAGGCATGAGCACGGTTCTCCTGTTTCCGAGCGAAATTGACGAGCTACTGCGTTACCCACGTGGACGCTCCGCTCGCCTCGCAAAGCGCGGGCTGATTCCCTGCGTGCGCCTTCCCGACGGTGAAGTTCGATTTGACTCGGAGGTAATCGCGAGTTGGCTGCGTGAGCAGAGCGCACCCAAGGTGGAAGGCGAGGTGCGCGCATGATGCCGGCACCGGAACTTCTGCTCTCCATGTTGGACGGCTCTGAGTGGGCCAGCGCGGTTCGACCTAACGGAAAGCCATGCCGCGTCCGCCTGCCTGACGCTCCAGATGCCCGGATGGCGCTGGTCGAAGCGCATGTGCGTGGCGCGCCGATGACGTTGACCTTTCATGCCGACGGATACCAGCCGTGGAACGAGCGCGTGGAGGCCGTCGCCCTGATCGCGTATTGCCCAGGCTCCGACGGGTCGTGCCGATGGCTAGGCATCGACCTGGACGCCACGGACCACGGGGCAAAAGGGCTGGCCGATCCCGTCCACGCCGCGCGCTGCATCGCCGAGCGCGCGGATGCTGCCGGGCTGCTCAGTGGTTTGCTCGTGGCCCGCTCGCGCGGTGGGCGAGGGCGGCACGTATTTCTGCTCTTGCCCAACTCGGTCGCGCTGCCGGATGCGGTTGTTGGGGTTGCCGCGCTGGTGGCGTCGGCGTTCAAAGTTGCGGCTTCCGATGTGGCGGAATGCGGCACGGCGCAGGCCTTCCGACGCGCGAATGGGGCCATCGCCCGGCCCGGCGATGCAGGCGCCGTGGAACTCGTGCCTCGCTCGACCTCAAAGCCGGGGTATGGGTGGGCGCTGGCCTTGCCTTGCGCCGGGGCCTTTGCCGCGCACGGCGGCGGTGTCATTGTCGATCCGTTCGAGGACAAGCCCATGGCGCTGGAGCGCATACCCCGATGCGATCCGGAAGCCTGGTCAACCTCCATCTCGGAGGCCCGCGCGGCCCTCTCAAAGAGGCGCGCCGCGGCGGCTCCTCCGCCGGCGAATCGATCCCCTCACTGGAAACACAAGCTCGATCTCTTGGATCGCATCGATGCCCGCACTCGCACCTTTCTCGCCGGGCATGCCGCCGAGGGCACGCGCAACCAGTCGGCCTTTGCCGCGAGCGCAAATCTCCTTGGTTGGGGAGTGGATGAGCGCGCGGCGGAGCGATTGATCCTGGCCGGCGCGGCGGCGTGCGGCTTGGCGGAGCGAGAAGCTCGGGCGGCGTTCAAATCCGCCATGAATGCGACGACGCGGAAAGCGAGGCGCGCATGAAGAACGAATTTCGAGCCGCTGACGTTGCCCAGGAATTGCTTGGCGGCGCAGTCAACGAACGGCCTGCCGAGTCCGGGGTCGAGTGGCCTGAACCGCAGCCGTTGCCGGATGAACTTCCTTCTGTCATGGCGTTCAATGATGCGCTGCTTCCGGAATCGTTGCGATTGTGGATTCACGACGTCGCCGAGCGCATTCAGTGCCCGCCGGATTTCCCCGCGGTCGCCGCGATGATCGCCCTGGCGACGGTCGTGGGTCGCAAGATCGGAATTCGGCCCAAGCGCCACGATGACTGGCTGGTGGTCCCCAACATGTGGGGCGGAGCGATCGGCCCGCCGAGTGTCATGAAAACGCCCGCAATTCAGGAGCCACTCAAACCTCTGAAGCGGTTGGAGATCGAGGCGAAGAAGCGATTCGACGCCGAGATGAAGGAATACGAAGCGCACCAACTGGTCGCCGAGCAACGGAAATTACTGGGTAAACAGGCCGTGAAGCATGCCCTCAAGGAAGATGGCGACGCGCTGGCTGTCGCGCAGGCCGCGACGAAAGAGGAAGTCCCGCCGCCCATCCGCAAACGTTACCTGGTCAATGACTCCACCGTCGAGAAGCTCGGCGAAATCCTCAACGAAAATCCGACGGGTGTCCTTTGTTACCGTGACGAGCTGATCGGCCTGCTCAAATCGCTGGACAAGGAAGGGCAGGAAGGGGCGCGTTCGTTCTACTTGGAAGCGTGGAACGGCACCGGGCGCTACACCTACGACCGCATCGGCCGCGGCACGATCGACATCGATGCGGCGATCTTTTCGCTGATCGGCTCGATTCAGCCGGGGCCGTTACGCGCTTACCTCCACGGCGCGGTCTCCGGCGGCGACGGGGCGGACGGATTGATGCAGAGGTTCCAGCTGGCGGTCTATCCCGATGTTTCCAAGACCTGGCGGAACGTGGACCGATGGCCCGACACCGCGGCCAAGAATCGCGCCTACGCAGCGATCAGCGCACTGGACCGAATCCATCCGGACGCGGTCGGCGCGCAAGTCGACGACCCCGACGGCATTCCCTTTTTGCGTTTTGATCCCGTGGCCCAGGAGCGATTCGATGAATGGCGTACGGACTTGGAGCAGTGCCTTCGAGGCGACACGGAACACCCGGTCGTCATCGCGCATCTGGCCAAGTACCGCAGTCTGATCCCATCATTAGCGTTGCTTTGCCATCTGGCGGAGGGCCGCACCGGTCCGGTCGGGATCGAGGAATTGGAGCGCGCCATCGCCTGGGGCCGGTATCTCGAATCCCATGCACGACGCATCTTCTCCGTCGCCGTTGCGCCGGACACGGCGGAGGCGATCGCCCTGGCCAAGAAGATCATGGCGGGTGAACTCCCGGATGAATTCGCACTCCGCGACGTGTACCGGAACGGCTGGATCGGATTGGGAACCCGTGAGGCGGCGAGCCGCGCCGTCGAGATGCTCGTGGACCTGAACTGGTTGGTCGAGGTCGTGGAGCCCACCACGGGTCGCTCTCGGACGCGCTATCAGGTGAATCCCAGGCTCCGATGCTCCGCCCCCGCACCCACTGACAGAACTGACAAAACTGACAGAAGCCCCCCCGTCGGCCCATTCAGACCCCTTTTGTCAGTTTTGTCAGTACCTGCCAGGGGAGAATCCACGCGAGCGAAGGCCGAAACCGACCACATCCCAGCGGACGAGCAGGGGAATGGAGACGACGATCATGGATGAAGTTCAACACGATCAAGGCGCTGCTCTTTTCACCGTTCAACAGGTCGCGGACCTCCTCGGGTGCAGCACGCGGCATGTGCGCCGGCTCGCCGACCGCGCCGCCATGCCCGCGCCGGTGCGCCTGGGCAGCTTGGTCCGCTGGCGCGGTGACCAGATCGAACAGTGGATCATGGCCGGTTGCCCGAGCCGTTGGGTGGAGCGCGCGTCGTAGGAGCCGCCGGATCATGCGCCGGACCGAACATGTGATTCCGCGCGAAGGAATCCTGCCAGGAATCCCGGATTTCGCCTTGAGGTTGTCGGCGACTTGAGGCTCAGTGTGCCTGCCCGGTTGGGTGCCGGGCGGGAGATGACGAAATGGGAATGGTCTACCGAAAAGCTTACACCATGCCTGTGCCGCCCGGCGCGGAGATCACCGAGCGTGACGGGCAACGCATTGCGCGCTGGCGGCTGCGGAACGGACAACTCCGGACCGCCGAGGTCGTGAACTGCGAGGACGGGCTGATTCGCGTGCGTGGCCAGTCGCGGTATTACCTGGCCCGCTACCGTGACGGTGACGGCCAAGTCGTCGAAGTTGCGACGGGGGCCAAGGACGCGGTCGCGGCTCGAGCGGTTCTGGCCCAGCTCGAACGCCGCGCGGAACTCGTCCGCTCCGGCGTACTGACGCGGGCCGAGGGTGATGCCGCCGACCATGCCGGTGTGTCGCTGAAGCGGCACTTCGACGCCTTCGTGCAGCACCTTGAGGCCAAGGGGTGCGAGCCTCGGCGAATCGGAATGCTTCGTTGCCGGCTGGAGCGGCTCGCGCGGGAATGCGGATTCGGCAGGCTCAACAAGATGTCAACCGGTGCAGTTGAACAGTGGCTTGTTGCCTGCAAGGATGAGGACATGGGAGCCGCCACGCGAAACAGTTACCGCGAGGCGCTGGTCGGCTTCGGCAACTGGTGCCGCCGGACGGGGCGTCTGACGCGGAACCCGTTCACCGACCTGCCCCGCGCGGATCAGAAAAGCGACCGGCGGCACCAGCGTCGGGCGCTGACCGAGGCGGAATTGACCCGGCTGCTGAAGGTCGCCGGGCTGCGGCCACTGGCAGAGCATGGCCGAGCGACCATCGCCAGCGCGGATGATCGCCAGCGGTCGAAGAAGAGCCGGGCCACCTGGAAGCGCGCACCGCTGACCTCTGCCGACATCGGCGCCGCCGTGGACCGCGCGAGGGAGGCGCTCGAAGACAATCCGTCGCTGATCGCCGAACTCGAACGCGAAGGCCGTGAACGGGCGCTGATCTACAAGACGCTCACGCTCACCGGCCTGCGGAAGGGAGAACTGGCCTCCCTGACGATCGGGCAGCTCGAACTGGATGGCCCGATGCCGTACGCGGTGCTTGACGCTGCTGATGAGAAGAATCGCCAAGGATCGAGCATACCCCTCAGGCCTGACCTCGCGTCGGAACTGAGTACGTGGATGGCCGAGCGGCTGGCGGTCCTTCAGGATGAATGCCGCGCATGGGGAGAGCCGATCCCGGCGCGGCTGCCTGCGGATACCCCCTTGTTCAACATGCCTTCCGGCCTGACGCGGATCTTCGACCGTGACCTTGCCGTGGCGGGCATCGCCAAGCGCGACGAGCGTAACCGCGTGGTGGACATCCACGCCCTTCGCGTCACGTTCGGCACCCACCTCTGCGCCGCGGGCGTGCCTCTGCGAACCGCCCAAGCGGCGATGCGGCACAGCAAGCCGGAACTCACGGCCAACGTCTACACCGATCCGAAACTGCTCGACGTGGCCGGGGCGCTGGCAGCGCTGCCGACGCTCTCCAGCCCTACGCCGACGTCGCCGTCAATCGATCACGGTCGCGCGAAGGCCTCGGCCTAGGCCGACTTGCCCGCCCCCGGGTCCCCATGTCCTCGCCGACACCCTTCTGTCAGTTCTGTCATTCGATCCGAGGGGCATCCCGTGCGCGCAGCCGAAGGCCGCGCCCCTTCTGTCAGTTCTGGCAGTGCGCTTTTGGGGGGAAGCCCGGTGCGCGCGTCTTGGGTGGACGTTGCCGTCCCCCTCCTGAGTGGCACCCACACCGCCGGACGACCGCAGGCCCCCCTGCCCAGCGCGCCTCGCGCCCCGCCCCTCGCGCTACGCGCCATACTCTCAGGCGCGCGATGCTCGACTTTACCTTGCACTAAACCTTCCACGTACGCGCGTCCGCGCCAGTCAGTTCGGGTCAACCGCTGGCAAAACGGGCATGTTTTGGAGGGCTTCGGGAAGCGTGCGAAGGTGCGTCGTAACTGACGCCCCCGTCAAGAGTTGGCAACCGCTGTCACGTCTGGACCACGGTCGGGAAGGAAAGCGGGTGATCGGGCTCGAACCGACGACATTCACGTTGGCAACGTGACGCTCTACCACTGAGCTACACCCGCGCGACGCTTCCGGGCTGTCCCGGAAGCTGCTCCCCTTTTTAGCCCCGCCCTTCCGCTTGTCAAGTCGCCCGCCACCGCCCCGGGGGCCGATTTCCATGGGGGGCAGCCCCTCCAAGCCCGTTCCTTCGCCTCCCGGCGTTTCGTCAGGGACGGGCCGGGGTGTCGACCCAGCCTTGCAACGTCTTGCCCATCTGCACGACAAGGGCGTGGTCGCATACGACCGCGGTCGTGATGTCGCCAGTGGGCGCCAAGTTGAGCACGCCCCCCTCGCGGGGAAGCAGTCCGCTGGCGTTGCGGTGGTCGTAGAAAAAAGCTCGCGTCGGGACGTCATCGGAAGCGGGGCGCGCGTCGATGACCGCGAAGTAGGACTGCGTCGCCGCGCGGAAGAGCAGGTTGCAGCGCTCCGGGGCCGTGCCCTTCCACAAAGTCTGACCGCTCATCCCATCCAGCGCGGTCACGCCGCGAGCGTCACTGACGATGAGGTTTCCGTCCTGCAGGATGAGCGAAAGCCCCTCGTCTCCGCGCGAGGCGACCTGCAGCGACCGCCACAGTTCCTGCCCATCGCTGAGACTGAGCTTGAGCATCGACCGGCCGTCCACCGTCAGATACAACCCGTCGAAGTCCGCCAGCAGCGCGGACTCGCGGATGCGCCCGCCCGGCGCGGCGACCCAGCGGCACTCGCCGGAGGCGGGATCGAAAGCGGCCACCTTCTCCGCGGAGATCAGCAGCACCTGTCCGTCGAACGTGTTCAGAACACGCAGAATCGGACCGAGTTCATCCACGGGCGTTCCTCGAACGTCCGCGGGCGCGTCCCACGCCATGCGGAACCAGCCGAGCCGCCGCCCGTCCACCGCGGTGTAGGTGATCCAATCGTCGCCGCAGGCCAAGTCGCGCCCCGGCGCCGGGTGCAGCGCCTGCTCCCACAGAACGCGGCCTTCCTCGATGTTTGCACACATGGCTTCGCCGTTGTCGCGCACGCACAGCAACCGATCCTGCTGCACGATGAACGACGTGAACACGGGAACGCCCTCCCAGTCCCGCGCCGGATCCTTGAGATCCTGCGGCGCGCGTCCGATCGTCCAGCGTCGCTGCCCGGTGCGCGCATCCACGCCGACGACTTCGTGAGGCGTGGCGATGACCACCTGGCGCGCGTCGCACGTGAGCACGCGCGGATTGCCCGACACGGCCAATCCCTCCGGCCAGGTCGGCGCGCCTGAAGCCGCGTCGTAGCGGCGCACCTGCCCGGCCACGTGAACGAAGAACCCCGAGGCATCATGCGCCGCGCGCTGATCGAACCACGGCGTTAGCAGCGTCGGCTCATCGTCGAATTCAATCGTATAGCCCGCGCGCAGCGGCAGCCTCAAAGCCGGGCGCCTTGGCTCCAGCGCGGCGCGGGCGTCCTCGAACGAGCGCCGCAGCTCGGCGAACGTCGTTCGACCTCCCGCGGTTTCAACGGTAGCCGTGGGGAACTCCCGCGCGCCCTTCGTCAGCCATCCATAGGCCGACGCGCGGCGACCGGCGCGATCCTGCGCCTCGGCGATGCGCCGTATCAGGTCCGGGCGGTTGAGGGCTTTGGGATAGCGGTAGTAGGCTTCGGTCAGGCGCTGTGCCGCGTCGAGAGGGCGATTCAAGGTCATCAGCAGCTCGCCCAGCGCAAGAAGCGCGCGAGGCGCGGTCTCGGAGTTGGGGAAGGACTCCACCACGCGCCCGATCTGGGCTGCGTCCTTGGAAGTCTTGGCCGTCTCAAGGCTGCGGGCCGCCTGCTCCTCGAACGCCGCATACGGCGCCGCCCCATGCGCCGTCAGCAGCCGCGCGATGTTGCGCTCCGCGAGGGAGGCGGCGGGCTGTTTCCAGGTTCCACGCCCTTGCACCTCGACGCCGCGCAGCGAGCGATCCATCAGAATCTGCTGCTGAAGCCGCACCGCCCGCTCGACGTTGCCCAGCGCCTCGTACCACTCCGAAAACCGCAGGCGCTGCTCCACGTGCATCTCCCGATCCACCGCGCAGGGCGCCGCCCACTCGAAGAGCCGGTCGATCTGCGCGCCCGTAAGACGACCGGCGAGCCGCGAACGTTCCGCGAAGTTCAGCAGCGTCTCCTGAAATCGTTTGCGGAACCCAGGCTCCAGCCGCTCCGCACTTCGCTCAGCGCGGCGGTTCGTCTCCTCCAGCGCCCCCTCGGCCTCGACCCACTCCCCGTCGCGCAGCGCCGCCTCCGCGAAATCCAGCGCCGGCCCGGGATCCTCCGGTGAGGCCGCCATCCGGCTGCGCATGCTGTTCCAGATGTCCTCGCGGCGGAGGTAGGCGGAGAGCTTGCCGTCGCCGGCCACGAGGAGCATGTCGGGCAACGCGACCAGGTTTCCGCCTTCGCCCTCCGCGTCCCACGGGCGCTGCGTCCGCGCGCCGTCGCTGACTCGAAAGCTGCACAGCCACCGAGGCGTCGGCACAAGCACGCGATCGCGCAGGACGACCCCCCTGCCGAAGAGCTCCGCTCCATCCGGCAACGGCGTGCTCCACACGGGCGTCAACGCTCCCAGGTCGGAGGCAACGACTGAAGCGCCGACCGTGAAGATGTGCTTCTCCGCCATGCCCAGCAGGCTTTCCGCGCCGCCGAGTTGGTCACGCGGAGCGCGCGCCAGGATTCGCCCGTCGCCGGCGCCAAGCACCAGAAGCTCGTCGGAATCACTCGGAAGCACGGCGACATGATCCTCCCACACGAGGGGCGGCCCGAACTGCCATGGGGCGGTCTCGCCGGCGGTGGAGCGCCCCGCGCGCGTGCGCGTGGGGGACTGGGGATATGCGCGAAGCCACGCGACCGCGCCGTTGTCTTCGCGGATCGCCGCCACGGTTCCCAGGTTGGTGCAGACGAACACCAGGTCCGCGTCGGCGGCGGGAACGCTGAACGTGGTGCGGCGGTAGCCGAATGAGCCGGTGGACGCGCTGCCCAGATGCGCGCGGGAGAGCAGCGAGCCGTCCGCGCGGCTGAGCCGGTACAGGTAGCAATCCTCAAAGCCGAACGCCCGCCGTTTGCGCCCGACGACGAACACCTGCTCGCCCCGCGCCAGCGGCGCGGCGTCGAATGCCACGTCGCCGTGCTCCGGACCGAACTCCGCCGGGCGACGCCGCCACCATTCCGTTCCGTCATCCGCATCCAGGCAGATCAGGGCGGTTGTCGCCTCGACGCTGTCCGCACCGTAGCCCGGCGCCTGATGCTCCGGCGCCACGGCATACACGCGCCCGTCCGCCACGCACGGCGCTTCCAGGATCGGGCTGCCGTCCAGCTCTTCCGGACTCGGCGTTTCGGAGATCACCGCGCGCCAGACCCTCGTTCCCGAAGCCAACTGACATGCAACGATGTCCGCTCCGCGCTGCGTAATGACGAGCGAGCCCACAACCACGGGCTGCCCCGACAGCAACCGTCCCGCCTCCAGCGTCGTCATGTGCATCGTCGCCGCTTCGTCGCCCGGCTCCGCCAGACCCTCGGCGCGCGGCGACGGCCCTTCCGCCAGCCGCCACAACAACCCCGGATTGTCCACCTCGCAGGATGCGTTCGCGCTTCGCGCCGGATCCAGGCTCAAGGTCGGCCAACCGTCGCACGGAGCGGGCGCGTGGAGGGATGCAAACGACTGCTCGATCTCCCGCAGAATGTCGGGTATTTCGCGGTCTTCCCCCATCCAGCGCACCGGGTCCGGCTTGCCGGACAGGTCAAGCAGGTGCCGCGCCGTGGCGAAATCGCCGGACATGGCGTGGATCAGCGCCAGCCGGGCGCGCCAGCGCGGCTCGTGCTGCCGCCGATCGGGGTGGAACTGAAGCGCGGTTTCGTACAGCCGGCGCGCGGTGGCGAGCCGCCCGGATTCGATCGCGTACTCGGCCAGCGAGTCGGTCCATCGACCGGCGGAACCCGAAGGGAAGTACAACTCCCACGGCGCGACGCGATCCGCCAGCGCAGCGCCCGTTTGCGCCTGCGCGAACGCCTTCTCGGCCGCGCTCTCATACAGCCGCCGCCACGCGGCCACGCCCTGATTCGGCCAGGTGGAAATAAGCCGGGCGACGTGCGTGCGAACGTTGATGTACACGCCGCTGTCCGCCGGGGTGAGCATGGCGCCGTAGCGCTCAACCGTCTGCTGCAGCGTTGCCGCCGCCTCTTCCCAGCGCCCCGCGTCCGCCAGCACGCGCGCCCGGCTCAGCGCGTCGCGTGATTCAAAACTGTCGTCCACGTAAACGTCATGCAGTGCATGGGTGGATGGAGGTGGAGGCGGCGCGTCCTGCGCCGCTGCCTCGTGCGCCGCCGAGGAAAACAACGGCAGAGCCGAAGCAAGGACCGCGCGGATCAGGCGCGTCCGCGCGCGTTGCGCCACGTGAAGGCTCTCCACTCCGTGCTCAAACCTGTCCATGCGCGCCAAGCAGAACCTCACAACGAGCGACCTTCGGCGGGTGGCACGGGTCCGCAGCAGCGGACCCGTGGGCCCACCAGGCGCGGTCTTGACCGGACGTGCAGCGTGGCTTGGGAGCAATCGCTTCCGCATTCCTGCCTTGATCCCTGCCGAGCACATCCCCGCGCCGGCCCAGCCGCAGCCGCGGCATGCCGCCGTTCCTTCACAGATATCGAGCCAGCAGCGCTCCCAGTCGCTGCCGTGTGGCCTCGTCCACCTTCTTCTTGTCCGTCCAGACCGCCAGCTTCAGCGCGTCGCGGCAGGCACAGCGCCGGGCCGCTGGATTATAGGTCTGCAAAAACCGCGCGATCAGCGTAAACGCCTCGTGCGCCGCCCGCTTGAGGTTGCCCATGATTTCCGCCAGCAGCGCCGAGTTCTCCAGGTCCGCCGAGTGCGGGCGCCAGCAGTCGTAATCCGTCGGCAACGCGATCAGCGCATAGCACATCTCGGCCTCGCGCGCCAGCTTCGCCTCCGGCATGCACGTCATGCCGATCACGTCGCCGCCCCACGCCCGGTGCAGGTGCGACTCCGCCCGCGTGGAAAACTGCGGACCTTCCATGCAGACGTACGTGCCGCGATCGTGCAGCGCCGTCCCCGGCGCGCCGCCCACTTCCAGCAGCGCGGCGCGCAGCGCCGGGCAGAACGGGTCGGCCAGCTCCACGTGCGCCACCACGCCTTCGTCGAAAAACGTGGAGGCGCGACGAAACGTCTTGTCGATCACCTGGTCGCAGATGACCAGCTCGCCGGGATGGATGTTCTCGCGCAGGCTGCCCGTCGCGCCGCTCGCCAGCACGGCCGAGGCGCCCAGCATCTTCAGTGCCATGATGTTGGCACGGTACGGAACGCTGGAGGGGTTCAGCCGGTGCCCGTCGCCGTGACGGGCGATGAACGCCACGCGCCGCCCGTGCCACTGCGCCACGATCGGCCGGCAGCTCGGCGCGCCGAACGGCGTCTCGATATCAATGCGCCGCCCGCCGGCCTCTTCCATCAAGATCGCGTCCAGCCCCGTCCCACCGATGATGCCGACCTCCACCGCGTCCATTCAGCGCCCTCCCGCTTGCCCGCGCAATCGCCCCACCGCCGCCGCGACCGCCTCCACCGTCCGTGCGATCTCCGCGTCCGTCGTGAACCGCGACAGGCTGAAACGCACCGCCGACCTCGCCTCCGACGGCGACAGCCCCATTGCCAGCAGCACGTGCGAAGGCTCGACGGATCCGCTCGCGCACGCGCTGCCGCTGGAAGCGCAGAGGCCCGACTCGCTGAGCATGATGAGCAGCGTCTCCGCCACGACGCCGGGAAACAGCACCGTCGCCGTGTTGCACACGCGCGGCGCCGCGGCAGCAACGACGCGCTCGCCGCCGCCCAGCGCCGCAAGGCCCGATTCCAGCCGATCGCGCAGGGCTGCCATCCGCGCCGGTGCCTCGCTCAGCGCCTCCCTCGCGGCCTCCGCGGCCACGCCCATGCCGACAATGCCGGCGACGTTCTCCGTCCCGCCGCGAAGGTCGCGCTCCTGCCCGCCCCCTGCAACGAGCGGTCGCAGCCGAATGCCATCCGCCACGAACAAAGCCCCGACGCCCTTGGGACCGTGGAACTTGTGCGCCGCGATGCTGACCAGATCCGCCACGCTGCACAGCTCGCCCGCGGGCAGCTTCCCGACCGATTGCACGGCGTCCACGTGGACCAGCGCCCGGCGACGCCGCGCGATCCGGGCCGACTCGACGACATCTTCCACGACACCCGTCTCGGTGTTCACATGCGTCAGCGACACGAGCGTCGCCCCATCCTCAAGGCTCGCCGCGTACTCGGCAACGTCCAGCCTGCCGTTCGCATCAACCCGGACGCGCCGCACCTCGACGCCGTCCTGCTCCAGGGTCTGCGTCGCCGCCAGCACGGCCGCATGTTCCGCGTTCGTCGTGACCATGCGGGGCCGCGAAGAAGCCTCCGCAGGACCGCCGTTCGTGGCGACGCTTCCCCGTAAGGCCAGGCCGCCCCTTGAGGAAAAGTCGCTCCTTGCCGCAAGGCTGCCCCGCAGAGCGAGGCTGATGCTCTCGCTGCCGCCGCCGGTGAAGATGATCTGGCGCGGTGCAGCGCCCAGCAGATCGGCCACCTGCCGCCGAGCTTTCTCCACCGCGAACCGCGCCTCCTGCCCAAGGCGGTGCGTGCTCGAGGGGTTGCCGTATCCTTCGCGCAGCCACGGCAGCATGGCCTCGACCACCGCATCCAGTGGGCGCGTCGTCGCGTTGTTGTCGAGGTAAATCATCGGCTCGCAAAGAGTTGAACCCACTCCTCCACGCGCAAGTCCTCCGCACGCCGGCTCAGATCGAACCCCTCCGCCAACCGCTTCACCTCCTCCTCGCCCACGACGTATTTCAACGCGGATTTGAGCGTCTTTCGCCGATGCTCGAACGCGCCGCGCACGAATCGCGAGAACTCCTTCAGCACCATTCCCACCTGAACCGCAGGCTCTCGAACGTCCGCCCGGAGCATGACCGATTCCACCTGCGGCGCGGGCCAGAACGCCGCCGCCGGCACGCGCGCGATCATCGACAGGGAGCAGCACAGTTGCATCAGCACGCTCACGGGTCCGTAATCCCGCGTGCCCGGCGCGGCGAGAATCCGATCGCCGACCTCGGCCTGCACCGTGAAACACAAGCGCCGGATGCACGGCGCTTCCAGCAGGAGATTGGTTACCAGCGGCGTGGCGATCTGATAGGGAAGGTTGGCGACGAGCATCGCGCGGCCCGTTGCCACTGGCGATTCGAAGCCGTCACCCCCGATCTGCGGGTGGCACGGGTCCGCCGCAGCGCTGGGGTGGCACGGGTCCGCTGCTTCCGACCCGGGTCTCCCTTTCTGAAGCGCCGCCAGCACCGCCGGATTGAGGCTGTTCTTGTTCTCCAGGGCATCGCCCTCGATCAGCTCAAACCGGCCTTGCCCGGTGAACCTTGCCCTCAGCAACTCAGCGAGGTCCCGGTCGATCTCCACGCAGATGACTTCCGCGCCCCGCTCCAGCAGCAGCTCCGTCAGTCCTCCTGTTCCGCCCCCAACTTCCAGCACCACATCGCCCGGTCCGGCCTGCGAGGATTCCGCCAGCCGGCGCATCAGGTTTCCGTCGATGAGGAAGTTCTGCCCGAACCGCTTGCGCGGACGCAGACCGCGCGACTCCATCAGCTCGTGGATGTCCTTCTTGGTTTGAACGCGAAGGTGCGACTGCATCCCGGCGACATCCCCGTTGCGGAGGGTCTGCTCACGCGGGCGGGCGGATGCCCCTTCCCCGCGACGCTCGCTATCATACGCCGTCTTCCGCCGGGGACCACTTGGCTCACGGCGTGTGCTGAAAGCCATTCTGGGGTGGAGCGCCGGCTTGGCAGCCCGTGAGTGGTGAAAGACGATCTTGGATGGGGCACCGGCTTTCCAGCCGGTGATTCGTCGGCGTCCCGGCGGGGGCGACGTGCCGGAAACGGCATCCCCCTTCGTTCACGCAGGCGGCTCAGGGCGGCAACGGGGAGTCCTATGCAATCTCATGACGTGCTCAGGCAGGCCATCGAACCCGTGGGCGTGAAGATCGTCGCGCGCAAGGTCGGCGTCTCCGCCGCGCTGGTGTACAAGTGGTGCCAGCCGTTCGACGCGGCCGATCCAGCCACCAGCGGCGCGCGCAATCCGCTCGACCGGCTTGCGCTGATTCACGAGGTCACGCACGACGGTCGCATCGTCAACTGGCTCTGCAATCACGCCGGCGGCTTCTTCGTGCAAAATCCCCCCGTGCAGCCGCGAAGCCTCGACACCCGCCTCCTGGCGGAGACGCAGCAGCTTGTGCAGGAGTTCAGCGAACTGCTGACCACCGTCACCCACGCCATCGCCGACGACGGCGCCATCCAGCCCGTGGAGGCGGAACGCATCCGCAACTCGTGGGAGCAGCTCAAGTCGTCCTGTGAGGAATTCGCTACCGCATGCGAAGAGGGGCACTTCGACCGCGCGGCGAAGCGGCCGGGATGATGCGGCGAAGCCCAGGGAGGTTCAGGCCGGTCGCGGCCGCCGGTTGGCGGTTACTCCCGTTTATCGAGGGCGCGTCTAAGGTCTTCGAGAATCGCAGGATCCTCCATCGACGCCGCGATCCCGGCAACTGAATCGAGCAGGAACGCCCGGTCGAGATTGGGATGCGCATCGATAATGCTTGCGATATCCGCCTGATCGTTCGGACGCCGCGACACGGATTTCATGATGATGAGATCTTCCGGAGTTGGGAGGCGGAGGCTGAGTCCCCCGTGGACTGAAGCTCCTGATCGCTCGATGAACGACTCTTCGATGGGAAGCAGCGCGAGGAGAACATCCACGTCGATTCCCGTCGCCTCATGCCGCAACAACAGGACGCGCGACCTGGCGGCAAATGCGAGCGCATCGGCGCGACGAGCTTTGAAACCAAACTGCAAAGCCGTCTGTATGAGGTCAGGCCACTGGCCCTCGTCAAGACGGACCAGCACGTCAACGTCCCGCGTGAAGCGGGGCCGACCCAGCAGCGACGCCGCGACCCCGCCCACGAATGTATGAGGTATCCGAGCCTGCGCAAGCAATGCGTTCAGCGCTTGAATCGCTACCTGCAAGGGCGTCAGTGGAGCTGTTTCAGACACCGCATCGCTTCCTGAGACGGGACCAGGGGCTGTCCAAGCGCAGCCGGTCGTCATCGCCGTCCCGAATGAGACCGAACGCTCTGGCATCCGCATGAAGCTCAACCAGTTGCCTCAGCTTCTCGGCGGGCGACAGCCGGCGCAATTCCTCCACCTCCACGGCCCGGAGGAGCTTCCAGCGGTCCCTCCAAATCCTCAGATCGGCGGGACTGCCGGTTGGTGACTGCGATGTGCAACTCGATGCCGCCATGAATCCTCGTCCATTCTCCAGCGCCTTGCCGGCGATCCCGGGCTTGCGCCGCCTTGATGGATTGCGAAACCAGCGTGGATGTTCCCCCCGATGCGCCGCACGGCATGAAGCTCCGGACGGACCGCGGCGGCGCCTGCGCCAGTGCAGCGCCTCATTACAACCACATCCTTTCCGAACCGCGACCGCGAGGGAGCCTTCCCGCTGCTGGGCGTCAGAACCCGCTTCCGGAAGTCAGAATGCGCTTCCTCACGGGCGCGGCTCTGAACGGGCGCGGCTCCAAAAGACAAACGACGCGATCATCAGGCGGCGCGACACCGGCGTCACAGCCCCACGGCATGATACCCCGCGTCCACGAAGATGTTCTCCGCCGTGATCGCGCCGGCATGATCGGAGAGCAGGAAGGCGGCCGCCTTGCCGACCTCCTCCTGCGTGATGTTGCGGTGCAGCGGAGATTCCGCTTGACCGGAGGAGAATCGTCTCCGAATCCAACGCGGCTGCCGGGAGGCCATTACCCCTCACGAACGCGGACCCCTTCCGGCGCAACGACAGTCATGGCGCCCGCCAGTCGTTTCGCATCGAGCGATCCGACAAGCGATCTAGCAAGGCGAACGTAGCTTGCACGGCTCTCGCGCGGCAGACGCAACAACACGATTCCGCAGTGCGAGCCGGGAGGATGCGACCGGGCATCTGCGAAGCCCTTGTCCGCCGTAACCAGGCATCGGTGTGCCTGCTGCGCGCAAGCCCATATCTTCTCGTCCGGAAAGCCCAGAAGCGATTCCGCCGCAACCGTGTCGGCGTCAAACCCGCCGGAACGGAACACGTCCGCCACGTCCACCGGAAGATCCTCATCCACCTTGAACGCAACTGACATCCGATTCCTCAACCGGCAAGCGGAATAAAATCGAACCGATTGACCGCCTCGGCCGCAAATTGCAGCGCCGCTTGGATGTCTTCGCGCTTCAGGTGCGGATACCCGCGCATGACATCCTCCATCGTATCACCGTCGGCGATGCTTCCGACGATCACGCTGATCGGCACGCGGGTGCCGGCGATGCAGGGATCTCCGTGATGCACAGCCGGATCCATGCTGATTCGGCTCCGCCAGGCATTTTCAGGATTCATGTCGCTCGCTCCGAACACCGGCCGCATTCTACAACCAAGCAGCCTCGTCACAGCCCCACGGCATTATACCCCGCGTCCACGAAGATGTTCTCCGCCGTGATCGCGCCGGCATGATCGGAGAGCAGGAAGGCGGCCGTCTTGCCGACCTCCTCCTGCGTGATGTTGCGGTGCAGCGGGGCCTTCTTCTCGATCCACGAGAAGATCTCGTCGATGCCGCCGACCGCCATCGCCGACAGCGTCCGCAGCGGACCGGCGCTGATCGTGTTCACGCGGATGCCGAACTGCCCCAGCTCGCCGGCGAGGTACCGGCTGCACGCCTCCAGCGCCGCCTTGGCGACGCCCATCACGTTGTAACCGGGGATCATCTTCTGGCTGCCGTAGTACGTCATGGCGAGGATCGAACCGCCGTTGGGCATCATGGCCTTGGCGCGGCGCGCGATCGCCACCAGCGAGTACGCGCTGATGTCCACCGCCTGGGCAAACGCCTCGCGCGGCGTCTCGTGGAAGTTGCCGGGCTTCAGCCACGCGCGATCCGCGAACGCCAGCGAGTGCACCACGAAGTCGATCGAATCAAACTTTTCCCGCGCGGCCGCGAAGCACGCATCGAGGTCCGCGTCGTTTGCGACGTCGCACGGAAACAGCCACGGGCTGGACAGCCCGATCTCTTCCAGCGCCTTGACCGCCCGGCGCTCGTTCTTGTCGCCCGGCAGGTAAGGAAACCCGCAGGTCGCGCCGTGCGCGATGGCCTCCTTCGCGATGGCGACCGCGATGCTGCGATCGTTGGCCACGCCGAACACCAATCCCCGTTTGCCCTTCAGCAGCGACATGCCGGATCTCCCTGGAAGTGAGCGCTGGATTTCATATCGCGCCGACCCCGACACGGCAAGTCGGACTCAATTTCGGCAGCGCGAAGGATACTGAGAAATCAGGGCAGCCCGCTCGCAAGGCCGGCATGACTGCGGGCAAACGCAGCGCGCACGGCGTTCTTGGCAATGCGAACGGCCTTCACGGCAGCGCCGTCGGCGATCGGCGCATCGAGGTTGCCACCCTGCCCGAAACTACGCGCATGCCCTTCCGCCCTCGCCTGCGCGTCGGGTTCTGAACTCGTAGCGCCCACAAGGGAGCGCCTTCCCAACGCGGAGCCCCCGCACGGGAGCGGCTACCGGGCTGGGGGAATCGAGGATAACGCCGGCAGCCGCACCCACAGCAGTGCTTCCGTGTGCCCGGTTGAACTGTTCAATCCGTAGCCGGCCACATACGTCAGCTTTCCGACGTGCCAGATGCCCTGCGCGTAGGTCTGGGTGAAGTCGGGCGGTACAACGGAGTGCAGATCCACCCACGAATCCGCGGTGCCGCTCCAGAGGCTGGCGTGATTCGCGCCGTCCACCGTAGCCGCTCCTACCTGTTGCCCTCGATGCACTCCGGCGGCGTACGACGAACTTGCCGCCGCCGGGTGGAGGTTCACCCAGGACTCGGACGTACCGCTCCACAGGCTGGCGCGGTAGACGCCCGCCGCTTGCGCGAAGCCCACCTGCTGTCCCGCGTTCACTCCGTAGGCATTGGAATGTTCCCACCCGGACGGGTGCAGATCCACCCATGAGTCGGCCGAGTTAGTCCAGAGGCTGGCGCGCTGCGCGCCCGCCATGGTCACCACGCCCGCCTGCTGCCCTCCGCTGACGCTGTTGGCCGACGCGTGAGTGTTTCCCGGTGGGCTGAGGTCCACCCACGATTCCGCGCTGCCTCTCCAGAGACTGGCGCGATAGACGCCGCCCACGATCGCCCACCCCACCTCCTCGTCTTCATCCACGCCAACAGCCGAGGAGTGAGTCGATCCGTTCGGGCTTAGATCCACCCAGGACGAGGCCGATCCGCTCCACAGGCTCGCGCGCAAGACTCCGCTCAGGCGGGCGCGCCCCACCTGCCGGCCGCTGTGTACGGCGAACGCATCCGAGGTGCTCGCGCCCATGGGGTTAAGGTCGAGCCAGGATTCGGAAGTGCCGCTCCACAGGCCGGCGTGATAGAAGCTGCCGACCCGCCCCGAGCCTGTCTGCTGGCCGCCTTCAACCCCGACGGCGGACGAATCGGTCGTACCCTCGGGGTGCAGGCTGATGACGGTCCACTGCGCGCCGGCGGGCAGCGCCATCGCCAATGTCAGGCCTGCAACGGCAAGACCGTGCCGCGCGCCGAGAGACGGCAAGGGGTCCGAGTTTCCCTGTATCATCTTCATGATCCTCCGCATCGGTTTCATTATCCTTGGTTGTCAGCGCCGGCCCGAGGCATGACTCTTTGCGTGCATGCTATCACCGGGGCGGGAAAACTCGGCACCTGGTGGGCGATTCACGGCGCGGCGGCTGGCTTGCACGTGTGGGGATCACTATATTCGTCCCCGCGCGCGCATCCACTTACAGCTGAACATGAGGGCGCCGCACGCGTACGCCCGCCGCCGGCAGGACCGGGGCGGCGGACAGGAGCATGACATGACCGCAATCACCCGGAACGCCGTGATCGACCGCCTCCGCACGGTTCAGGATCCCGAACTACACCAGGACCTCGTCACGCTGAATATGATCAAGGAGGTGGCGATCGACGGCGGACGCGTCAAGGTGCACGTCGAGCTGACCACGCCCGCCTGTCCGCTCAAGGACCAGATTCGCGCCGACGTGGAAAAAGCCGTCCGCGCGATTCCCGGCGTGACGACCGTCGAGCTGGAGTGGAGCGCGAAAGTCCGCGGCGCCCCGCAGCCGCGACCGCAGCTTGCCGGCGTCAAGAACATCGTCAGCGTCGGGGCCGGCAAGGGCGGCGTCGGCAAGAGCACCGTTGCCACCATGCTCGCCGTGGGTCTGCGCCGCGCGGGAGCGTCGGTCGGCCTGCTCGATGCCGACGTGTACGGGCCGAGCATCCCGACGATGCTGGGCATCGAAGGCGTGCAGCCGAAGGTGCGCGACAAGATGCTCCTGCCGATCGAGGCGCACGGCATCGGCATCATGAGCGTCGGCGTGCTCGTCGAGCCGGACCGCCCGATGGTGCTGCGCGGGCCGATGCTGCACGGCATCCTGCGCCAGTTCCTCGACCAGGTGGAGTGGGGCGAGCTGGATTACCTCATCGTGGACCTGCCCCCCGGCACCGGCGACGTGCCGCTCACGCTGGCGCAGTCCATTCCCCAGACGGGCGCGGTCATCGTCTGCACCCCGCAGGACGTGGCGCTGGCCGACGCGCGGCGCGCCATCATGATGTTCCGTCAGCTCAACGTGGACGTGCTCGGCATCGTCGAGAACATGAGCTACTACCTCTGCCCCCACTGCGGCAACCGCGACGAGCTGTTCGACCACGGCGGCGCGGCGAACGCGGCGGAGGAGATGCAGGTCCCCTTCCTCGGGGACATTCCGCTCAACGCCTCTCTCCGCGTGTTTGGCGACGCGGGACGCCCGGACAAGATGTTCACCGAATCGCCCGACTACGTGAGGCAGGCCGTGGACCGCATGGTCCAGAGAACCGCAGGCCGCGTCAGCGTCCGCAACCTCCTCCAGCCCGCAGGTCCAACGCTGAGCATCGAGTAATCCGGCGGAAGCGAGGTCCTTCACACTCGCCGGGGCGTGGAGGGTGCAGGCAAGACCTCTCGTGGTTGGGGGCGCGCCCTTTCGCGCTCGCTTGCGCTTCGGGTTCTGAACCCGTTGCGCCGACAAAGGAGCGCCTTCCGAACCCGCAGCACCAGCAAGGGAGCGTCTTGCGAACCCGCAACGCCAGCGAGGGTCGCCCGCTTTGACCTTCCAGCTCGCCGAAAGTAAAATCATGTGACTTTTCTGCCGTTGATCGTGGAGAAGGGTCTTGGTTCAAGAGGGCGCCTGGTTGAGCATCGCACTCTGCGAGCCTCAGCGGGCAGGAGGATGGGAGCATCTCGGCGATGGTGTGCCAGGGATGTCAGAAAGCGACCGCAACCGTGCACCTGACGGACATCAAGCCGTCCGGCGAGCCGGTCGAGCGCCACCTCTGCGAAGGCTGCGCCGCGCGCGAGGGCGTGGCCGTCAAGCAGCACACACTCACGGCCACCGTCCTGCAAGAGTTCATCAAGCAGGGTCTGGGTCTGAAGTCGCTGGGAGAAAAGGTGTGCCCGCAGTGCGGCGGCTCGTTCAAGGAGTTTCACGAGCAGGGACTGCTGGGCTGCCCGTATGATTACACCGCGTACCGCGACCTGCTCAAGCCGATCATCGAGCGAGCGCAGGACGGCGCGACGCAGCACACGGGCAAGTCGCCGCGTCCCGCGGGCGAAGGCTCGCGCCGTCGCGCCCGGCTGACCCAGCTCCACAAGGCGCTGCGCGAGGCGGTGGGCGGCGAGGAATACGAGCGGGCGGCGAAGATCCGGGACGAGATTTCGGCGATGGAGAAGGAATGAACATCGACGATCTCATGATTCAGCGCGGCGAATGGCTCAAGGGCAGCGGACCGCTGTCCGACGTGGTCATCTCCTCGCGCATCCGGCTGGCGCGCAACCTGGCGAACTACGCCTTCCGTCCCCGGGCGAGCGAGTCTGACCTCGGCGAGGTTCTGCGCACCGTCGGGGAGGCGGCGATGTCGTGCGCCACGTGCAAGGACGCTTCGCTCATTGAGCTGGACGGGACGGAGGAGATTGACCGGCAGGTGCTCGTCGAGCGGCATCTGATCAGCCGGCAGCTCGCGGACGCGCCCGGCCCGCGCGGCGTGGTCGTGTCGAAGGGCGAGACGCTGGCGATCATGATTAACGAAGAGGACCACCTGCGCATGCAGGGGCTGCGCAGCGGGCTGCAGCTTGAAGACCTCTGGGGGCAGATCAGCCCGCTGGACGACGAGCTTTCTGAACACGTGCAGTTCGCGTTCGACGAGCGGCTCGGCTACCTCACGGCCTGCCCGACCAACCTGGGCACCGGGCTTCGCGTGTCGGTCATGCTGCACCTGCCGGCGCTGAAGCTGACCAATGAGATCGTCCGCGTCGCCCGCGCGGCCGAGGAGCTGCGCCTGGCGATCCGCGGCCTGTACGGCGAAGGGACGGAGGCCGTCGGCGACTTCTACCAGATTTCCAACCAGACGACGCTGGGCAAGTCGGAGGAGCAGATCATCGAGGAGTTCGGCACGTCGATCATCCCCAAGGTCGTGCAGTACGAGCGGGCGGCGCGCGAGGCGCTGATCGAGAAGCGCTCCGCGCAGTTGGACGACCGCATCTGGCGGGCCTACGGGTCGCTGCGCTCGGCGCGGATCATCAGCAGCGAGGAGACGCTGCACCACCTGTCGCACCTGCGGCTGGGCATCGCCACGGGGCGCTTCGACAAGTTCGACGTGACGGCGCTGAACGATCTCATCATGCCGACGCAGCCCGCCCATTTGCAAAAGCAAGGCGGGCACGCCATGGACGGCGAGGAGCGCGGCACGCGACGAGCGGAGTTCCTGCGGAACAAGCTGTCAGACTTGAACTGACCAAGCCCACGAGTCCGCGCCCATAGGGCAGAGCCGCGCCCCCAGGGAAACGCCGTGCCGGTCTGACTGAGCCGCGTCCGTAAGGAAGCGCCGCGCCCGTATGACTGAGCCGCGCCCGCAAGGAAGCGCAGTGCCCGGCAAGGAGGCGAGTTCAACATCACCAAGCCCGGCGAAAACGCCCTACGCGCCACCGGTGCTGGCCGAATCGTCCGTGCTCGAGGCTTCCGGCTCGACCACGGCGAAAACCCCTTCCACCAGCCCGTCCATGAGCGAATCGACCCCGGTGCGCAGCGCGGGCGCGGCGGCCTCGCGGAATTCGTCGGCGTGGGCCTCGCATCCTCCAAAGCTCAGCGCCGTGCCGCCGCTGATTCCCAGCGAAATACCGATGCGGCAGGCGAGGTTGATCCGGCGAACGATGGTTGCGAGTTTCATGGTCAGACTCCTGTCTTGTGTGCGCAAAACCCGTGGGCTTGCACGTGCGGCGCCTCCTGCGCCACACCCTGCGGCGGTCGCGCGACGTCGATCGCGGCGCTGCGCTTCCGTTGCTATCGACGGGCGTTGTTCCGAGAATCGAGTGCCGTTTCGCAGGGAGACGGCGCCGCGGCGAAATCAGGCGGATCGTGCGGAACTTCGCGCATGGCCTGCGCGGGAAGGTCGGGACTGGATTCCCGCCGGCGCGGGAAAGCCGGACACGGGGTTGCCTGACTGGCAAATGCTGCAACAGATGTCCGGCGAATGCCGAGATGAATCAGAGGGCGCGGCGCGGGCCGCGGCGCGACCATGCACATCCTCTACATCCATCAGTACTTCGCCACCCCGCACGGAGGAACCGGCACGCGCTCGTATGAATTCGCTCGCCGCTGGGTCTCCGCCGGACATCGCGTCACCCTGCTCACCAGCCAGGCCCAGCTCACCGCGGAGGAGTTGGGGCCCAAGCCCGGCGCGGACGCGGAAACCCGTCCGCGCGTCGCCCGGATCCACGTGGATGGCATCGAGGTCATCGCCCTGCGCGTCCCCTATCATCAGACCATGTCCGCCCCGGCCCGCGTCTGGGCGTTCGTGCGGTTCATGGTGTCGTGCATCGGGTACGTGCTGAGGCTGCCGGAAGTGGACGTCGTCTTCGCCAGCAGCACGCCGATGACCGTCGGCGTGCCGGCGCTGGCGGGGTGGTGGCTTCGGCGCCGACCGTTCGTGTTCGAGGTGCGCGATCTGTGGCCCGACGGGGCGATTGCCTTCGGCGGCGTGCGCTCGAAGGTGCTCGCGGCGTTTCTGCACTGGCTGGAACGGCGGATTTACGCGGGCGCGCGGGCAGTGGTGGCGCTGGCGCCGGGACCGGCGGAGGAGATCGCGCGACGCAGCCCGGCGGGGAAGAAGGTCGAGGTCGTGCCCAACTGCGCTGACACGGACCTCTTCTCGCCCGCGGTGGACGGCGCGGAAGTTCGCCGCGCGATGGGCTGGTCCTCTCGCTTTGTCTGTCTCCACGCCGGCGCGCTGGGCCGCACGAACGGGCTGGACCTGCTGATCCGCACGGCCGACCGGATGCGCGAGGATCCGCGGCTGCTGATCGTCCTTTTGGGCGAGGGAAGCGAGCGGGCGCGGCTCGAGGCGGAGGCGCGGCGGCGGGGATTGACCAACGTGCAGTTCGTGGATCGCCGTCCCAAGCGGGAGATGCCCGCGATCTTCGCCGCGGCCGACGTGTGTCTGGTCACGGTGACGCCGCTGCCGATCATGGAGCACAACAGCGCCAACAAACTGTTCGACGCCCTGGCGGCCGGCAAGCCCGTGCTGATCAACTACGGCGGCTGGCAGCGCGTAGCGCTGGAGCGAGGCGGAGCGGGCGTTGGATGTGCCCAAGGCGATGACGATGGCTTCGCGCAGCGGCTGCGGGAGCTGATGGAGGACCCCGCGCGGCTGGCGGAGATGGGTCGCGCGGCGCGTCGGCTGGCGGAGACGGAGTTCAACCGCGACAGGCTCTCGACGCGCGTCCTCAAGCTGCTCGAAGAGGTGGCGACATGAAGGGCCCTCTCGCCGATGTTGCTCCTGCATCAGGCCGGCGAGTCGGCGGGCTGCGCGCATGGGCCTTGGCCTTTGGCGTCAGCGGCGCGTTGTACGCCGCCACCAGCGCGCCGGGGCTTCTGTGGGGAGATTCTGGGGAGACGCAGCTTCACGTGCTGCTGCGGCAGTGGCTGGTCAGCGGACAGATCTGCCGCTCGCACGTGGCGTATTACGCGTTGACGCGGGCACTGGTCGCCTTGACCGATCTTTCGGCAGCCCGGGCGGCCAATCTCTCGGCGGCACTGTTCGGCGCGATCACCGTGGCCAACGCCGCGTACCTGCTGGGTTGCTGGCGCGTGCGACGTCTTGCGGTCGTTTGCGGAGTGCTGCTGCTCATGCTGTCGCATACGTTGTGGCGGCTGAGCACGGGGGCGGAGGTGCTTTCGCTGACGACCGCCTTGATGACCGCCGAGTGGATCGCCGTGACCCAGTTCGTTCAGACGCGCCGCGCGGGGTGGGCGGTGCTTGTGGGAGTGTGCAACGGCTTGGGAGTGGCCACGCATAATCTGGCGCTGCTCTCCTGGCCCGCGTACGCGCTCCTTGCAATCCCCGGCTGGAAAGCCGGTGCCCCCCTGTCAGGAACCGGAACCGCGCCTCGATCAGGAAGCCCGCTGTCAGGAACGAGACGCGCACCCCGCGCTGGAGGCCCGCTGCGAGCGGCGTGTGCCGGCCTGGTGGGCTGGCTGGCGGGAGCTTCGCCGCTGCTGGCACTGATGCTCGCCACGTTCGATCAACTCGGCGGCGCGACGGCGACGCTGCACTCGTGGCTTGTCGGTGCATACGCGGGCGGCATCATGAATGTGTCCAACCTGCCGGCGCTCTGCGCCCTGTCGGCGGGCTACGTCGTGATGAATTTCCCCACGCCGGTCCTCATCCTGGGTCTGCCAGGATGGTGGGCACTGCGATCGCGCGTTCCGCGGTCTCTGTGGACGTTCATGACCGTTCATGCCGCGGTGCTTCTGGCGTTCGTGGTGCGTTACAACGTGGCCGATCAGTACACGTTTTTCGCGCCGGTCCACGTCATCATCGCCCTTTCCTGCGCCGTGGGCATCGAGGCGTGGGTCGCGCCGCGCCCGGGCGGGCCCGGTCGAAGAGCGCGCGTGCGGCGCGAGGTCGCCTTGCTCGGGGCGTGTACCCTCGCGCCGCTTGCTTATGCAACGGTCCCGCTCCTGATGCGCGCGTATTGGCCGCGATGCCCGCTGCTTCCCACCCGGCAGATCGCCCATCGCGACGCCTTCAACTGGTTCCTTCAGCCGTGGCGGGTCGGCGACGACGGGACGGAGCGCTTCCTGAACGACCTGTTCGACGCTCTGCCGCCGGACGCGATGCTGTTTTCTGATTCGCAGTTCGCCAGCGCGATCGTGTATGCGCAGGTGTCCGACGCGCGACGGCGCGACATTCGTCTCGATCCCTGGCGCGACGCGCAAGGCTGGCTGGCGCCGCCGGTGGACGCGGAGACGCTGCGCCGCCATCATCTGCGTTCAGGGACGTATTTTGTGGGGAGCACGGATGCGGGTTACCTGCCCAACTGGCTGGAGCATCAGCCGGTCCGGTTCGAGCCGGTTGGACCGGTGTATCGCGTGGTGATGGAGGATTCACCGCCGTGAGGACCTGCCAGGCCATCGTCGTGGGCTTAGGCGGCATGGGCGGCGCCGTGTGCGCGCACCTCGCCCGGCGCGGCGTGGACGTGGTGGGTCTTGAGCAGTTCGACCTCGCCCATGATCGCGGCAGTTCGCACGGCGAAACGAGAATCATTCGCAAGGCCTACTTCGAGCATCCCGACTATGTGCCGCTGCTGCACCGCGCGTATCCGATGTGGGATGAGTTGTCGCGCGAGATGGGCGTCGAGTTGTTCGTGCGCTGCGGATTGCTGCTGGCGGGGAATCCGCACAAGGCCCTCATCGCCGGCGCGCGGCGCTCCGCGATCGAGCACGACCTGGACATCCCCGCCGTGCCGCGCGACGAATGGGAGCGGCGCTTCGGAGGCTTCGCGCCGGACGAGGAGATGGAGCTTCTCTTTGAAGGCGACGCGGGCTTCCTTCACGTGGAGCGCTGCGTGATGGCGCACGCCGATCTCGCCAGGCGGCTCGGCGCGACGCTGGTGCTGAACACGACGGTGCGCTCCTGGGTGGCAAACGCCGAGGGCGCGACGGTGTACACGGACGGCGAGTCGTACCGCGCCCCGCTGCTGTTCCTGTGCGCAGGTCCATGGACCGGGCCCCTGGTGCGCGAGCTGGGCCTTCCCCTGACCGTGAAACGCAAGGTGCAACTGTGGCTTCGGACGCGGAGCCGCTGGCACGGCGCAGAGCATCATTGCCCGGTTTTCATAGCTCAGACAGAAGCGGGGTATTTTTACGGGTTTCCTTCGCTGGACGGCACGTCCATGAAGATCGCGGAGCACACCGGCGGCGAGTGCGTGCCCGATCCGTCGAGAGTGGATCGCGACCTGAGCCGGGCGGACGTCGAGCGCGTGGCCGAGTTCGCGTCGGCGTTTCTTCCCGGCGTGCAATCCGACGTTTTGCGCCACGCTGTATGCCTGTACACCCTGACGCCGGATGAGCACTTCATCCTCGACCGCCACCCGCGCCACGACAACGTCTTCATCGCCGCGGGATTCAGCGGGCACGGGTTCAAGTTTGCACCGGTCGTCGGAGCCGTCCTTGCGGAAATGGCGCTCGAGGGTCGCACGGATGCGCCGATCGGCTTCCTCGGTCTGCAGCGATTCGACCCTGGGAGGTAAGTTTCCGCGCGTCATTCCCGCGCAGGCGGGAATCCAGCAATGCGGGGCCAGACTCACGGGACGCGTGGGCGGTGCGGTCCGCAGGGCCCGCCAACCCGTGGGGGGAAACCATGTTCGTTGAATCCCTTGAGTGTTTCGCCTGCGGTGCCCGGCAGGGCGCCGATCGCTGCATCAACCTCTGCTCCTGCGGCAAGCCGCTGGCCGTCCGCTACGACCTTGCGCAGGTCGCGCGAGCCGTGACGCGCGAGGAGATCCGCCGCCGCCCCGCGGGCACGTGGCGCTGGCGCGAATTGCTGCCGCTTCCGCCCGGCGAGCAACCCGTCACGCTCGGCGAAGGCGACACCCCCCTGATTCATGCGCAAGCCCTCGGAGAGCGGCTAGGCCTGCCGAAACTCTTCGTCAAGGACGAAGCCTGCAATCCCACCGGCTCCTTCAAGGCACGGGGCATGAGCGTGGCCGTGACCATGGCGCGGCACTTCGGACAGCGCAAGCTTGTGGCGCCCTCGGCGGGAAACGCGGGCGGCGCGCTGGCGGCCTACGCGGCGGCGGCCGGGCTGGAAGCTTTCGTGTTCATGCCCGCGGACGTGCCCGTTGTTAACCGGCTGGAATGCGAGCTGTCCGGCGCGCACGTCACGCTGATCGACGGACTGATCGACGACTGCGGGCGCGAGGTCGCCCTTCGCAAGGCCTCGCAAGGCTGGTTCGACGTCTCCACGCTTAAGGAGCCGTACCGCGTGGAAGGCAAGAAGATCATGGGTTACGAGCTGGCCGAGCAGTTCGACTGGGTGTTGCCCGATGTCATCGTATATCCGACGGGAGGCGGCACGGGGCTGGTGGGCATGGCCAAGGCGTTCGACGAGATGGAGGCGCTGGGCTGGATCGGGGCGAAGCGACCGCGGTTCGTCGCCGTGCAGTCCAGCGGGTGTGCACCCATCGTGCGCGCGTTCGAGGCCGGACGGGAGTTCGCCGACCGCTGGGGCAAGGGCGGCACGGTGGCGGCGGGGCTGCGTGTCCCGCAGGCCATCGCGGACTTCATCATCCTGCGCGAGCTTCGCCGCAGCGGGGGATGCGCCGTCATGATCGAGGACGAAGAGCTTCTCGCGGCTATGCGGACGTTGGCGTCGGCCACGGGGGTGTGCGCCTGTCCGGAGGGCGGCGCGTGCCTCGCCGCAACACGGAAGCTGCAGACGGGAGGCTGGATAAAGCCGGAAGAATGCGTGGTCTTGTTCAACACGGGGAGCGGAATGAAGTACATCGAGGCCGCCCAATCCTGCCTCAACTGTCCATTGCTCCCCGAAGCCGCCCCCCTGCTGTGAGCCGTGCCCCCTGATCCCCCAAGAAAAAGCGAAAAAACTTTTTCCGCAGGCCTTGCTTTCCCGAAACGGGGGGGTAATAATATGGACGAACCTTGGAACAACGCGAAGCAGCACCGTCTGCTACAGATCAAGATCATTTCGCGTCATCAAGTCTGAACTTCCAGGGTCCGGTTGAGTGAGTTGAACGATCAGATCGCGTTTTTGCGCTGAGCGTGTACATCCAGAGCCGTTGAACGCCGACGCGCGGATTTTCCGCGGGTGGGCGACGGGTTGAGGAGGCGCGCGGATTTCAAGTCCGCGGCGTGCTTGTCAGATGCGGCGCCGAAAGGCGCATGGCTTCTTTCCTCCTGAGCGCGTCACACCCTCCTCGTGACGCGGACGACCACAGTGCCGCTCTCCTTCCCCTGAGGGAGAGCGGCACCCCCTTTTTTACAACGACGGGTCCGCCCCCGGTTGTCCTGGACCGAGCAGGTGCCGAAGCTCCGTAGAAGCCTCCAATGGCCGCGGCCGGCGATTTCGAGAGAGCGGCTGGGTCTGGCCTGTCGAACTCGCCGAAACTCAACGGGGGGCAACGGCAGCGCCGGGCGCGGCGGCGGCGGAAGCGCTCGTCCCGATATCGCCGAAGCGTCGCTCGCGCCGGGCATACGACTGAAGCGCAGCGTTGAAATCCGCCTCACCGAAGTCAGGCCAGTACGTATCGCAGACGTAGATCTCCGCGTAGCTGAGCTGCCACAGGAGGAAGTTGCTGAGCCGCCACTCCGAGGCCGTGCGGATGAGCAGGTCCGGGTCCGGCAGGCCCGCCGTGTAGAGGCGATCCCGGAGGGTGCGCTCCTCAATCTCCGACGGCTTCAGTGTTCCGTCCGCGGTCTCCCGGCTGATGGCGCGCACCGCGTCAAGGATTTCCTCCCTCGATCCGTAGTTCAGCGCGAGGCACAGCTTCAGCCCCGCGTTCCCCTCGCTGAGCCGGACCGTGCGATCCATCTCCTCCAGAACCGACGCGGGCAAGCCCTCGCGCCGGCCGAGGTGGATGAACCGAACGTTGTTGTCGAGGATCGTGGGCCTTTCAGCGACGAGGTACTCCGCATAGAGGCCCATCAGGAACTCGACCTCTTCGCGCGGACGCTTCCAGTTCTCCGTGCTGAAGGAGTACAACGTCAGAGCGTCCAGACCCAGCCGCGCGCAGTGCGTCACGAGGCGGCGGACGGTTTTCGCGCCCTGCTCATGCCCGCGGATCCGCGGCAACCCGCGAGCCTTCGCCCACCGGCCGTTGCCGTCCATGATGATCGCCACGTGCCGCGGCAATTGCGCTCGGGCGAGTCCGAGTTCCGCCTGGACGTCGAGCGCGGGTTGCGCCGCGCGTGAAGGCGGCGCGGACGGCACAGGCGGCGCCGTCGGTTGCGGCGTGTGCTCCAGAATGACCTCGACCTCGTTCAAGTGACACCCATCCGCTTCCGCCGCCGTACCCCGCCGCGCCCGTAAGGCAGCGCATCTCGCATCGTTCGAGTCGCGCACGACGGAAAGCCAAGCGCCGCAAGGCCCCTCACTTGCGTGCGGGGTTCTGATGTCGCGCCCGTCTCGGCCGGTTGTGATACCGAGGACGCACAGCACCGGCGTCCTCGTCAGGCCGACAACGATCCCGCGGTTGCGCGGGCCCCGCACACTCTACGCCGCCCCTCCGACAACGCGATCCCAGCCGCCCCCCAGCAGCGTCTGAGATCGCTCCGGACCGACGCTGACGATCGTCACCGACGCGCCGATCAGGGATTCGATGCGCTCCACATACGCCCGCGCGTGGGGCGGCAATTCCGCTCGTGTTCGCGCTTCGCGCACCTCGTCGGCCCAGCCGGGCAGAAACTCAATCACCGGACGACAACGCTCGAGTCGCGCGACTCCCGCCGGCGGAACCTCAAGCCGCTCGCCATCGCATTCATAGGCCGTGCAGATCCCCACGCGCTCAAAGCCCGCCAGCGTGTCCAGGTGCATCACGGCAATGTCCGTCGCCCCGCCCAGCCTCGCCGAGTACCGGCACGCCACCGCGTCGAACCAGCCGCAGCGCCGCGGGCGACCCGTCGTCGTGCCGTACTCGTGCCCCTGCTCGCGGATGCGATCCCCCACCGCATCCGAAAGCTCCGTCACGAACGGCCCGGACCCCACTCGTGTTGAATACGCTTTGGTCACGCCGAGGGTTCGCCGCAGAACCGTCGGCGGCACGCCCGCGCCGGACGCCACCCCGGCCGGACCCGTGCTGCTGGAGGTCACAAACGGAAACGTTCCATGATCGATATCCAGTAGAAGCCCGTTGGCGCCCTCAAAGAGCAGGTTGCGCCCTGACCGGACGGCGTCGTCCAGAAACTTCGTCGTGTCGCAAATGTAGCCGGACAGCGACGCCCGAGCGTCCTCAATGACCCGCAGGCAAGCTTCGACATCCGGCGGCGGTGCGTGCCCGTAGAGCGCTGCGAGGATGCGGGCCTTGTTGTCTACGATGCGCCGGACGCGGTCCGCCAGCGCCGGCTCGTGCAGCAGATCGTCGAAGCGAATCCCGCCGGATCGCCGTGCCTTCTCCGCGTAGCACGGACCGATCCCGCGAACGGTGGTGCCGAGCTTTTGTCCGCCCGACGCGACGCCTTCGCTGAGCTGGTCTTCGAGCTTGTGATACGGCATGACCAGATGCGCGCGGCTGCTGATCTTGAGCTGGTCGCCGATCTTCATGCCGCGGGCGGTCAGACCGGTGATCTCCTGCACCAGCGCTTGCGGATCGACCACCACGCCCGGACCGATCACCGCGACGACGCCGGTGCGAAGGATTCCTGCGGGAAGCAGGTGCAGAGCGAACTTCTCCGGCCCGATCCAGACCGTGTGCCCGGCATTCGCGCCGCCGTTGTAACGGACGACGCAGTCGAACCCGCCGGCCAGCAGGTCCACGATCTTTCCCTTGCCCTCGTCGCCCCACATCAGACCGAAGACACAGGAGTGCCCCGGATGCACGTCCGTCACGGCGGTTTTTGATGTCTGATTCAAGTCGCCTTGCGTCTTTGAACTGCGCCCAAAAAAAGAAGGCCCGACGCCGGGCCTGCCTCGCCGCTCTTTCAGGCTGACGTTATCCGCGGCGCAGCGCGCCGTCAACGCAGCCCTGTCTCCGCGGGCGGGTTCGAGGCGACCGCGGTGGCGGCGCTGACCTAGGTCCGCTTGAACTGCCGCTCCAGGTCGGACTTCGTCAAGCGCAGCGTCGTCGGACGCCCGTGCGGGCAGTTGCTCGACCGCTCGACCAACTGCTTCTGCGCCACCAGCGCGTCGATCTCGTCGGGCGTCAGCGGATCGCCGGCTTTGATCGCGGCCTTGCATGCCATCATGTCCAGCACGGCGTGGATCAGCGCCTCGGGTTGCTCATGCTCCGTGTGCCGCGCGAGGCGGTCGAGCAGGTCGCGGAGGAACGCGGGGACATCCGCCTCGCGCAGCAGCGTGGGGAACGCGTGGACCGCGATGCGATCCGCGCCGAACGCGTCCGCCTCGATGCCCAGACGCTCCAGCAGGTCGCGGCGCGATTCGATGACCGCCAGATCCTGCGGCGAGGCCTTGATCGTCTCCGGCAGGAGCAGGCGCTGCGACTCGAGCGGTCCGCTCATGATCCGCGAGCGCAGCACCTCGTACATGATGCGCTCGTGCAGCGCGTGCTGGTCGATGATGAGCAGTCCATCATCCGTCTCGGCGACGATGTACATGTTGTGAAGCTGAATGGCACGGCGCTGCGGATCCAGACCGAAGGCCGCGCCGATGCCGGCTTGCGCGGATCCCTCGGCGGCACGCAGGGCATCCGGCGCCCGCCACGGTTCCGGCATGGGACCGTCCGTATGCGCAGACTGCTGCGCCACAGGCGAATCAACCCTCGCAGGCGCCCGATCGGGTCTGTCGTAGAACGACCGCCACATCTGCGCGGCGTCGCGGAGCGTGGGCTGCCCGGGTCCAGCCGGCGGCGTGCACGCGCCCTCGCCGTGCCCGCCATGGAATCCGCCCATGCCGCGATCGGCCTGTAGTCCTCCCTCGCCTCGCGCGGCTGCGAAACCGTGATTGCCGGTGGCTGCCGGGCCCTCGTGCGGCGGCCTGTTCGAGTAATCCCCCGGCGACTGCAGCAGGGGCGGCTTCGACAGCAACAACTCGGCGAACTCGCGGCGCAGGCGATCCTGCTCGGCCGGGTCGATCGGCGGGCGCGCGCGGTCCGTCCGCAGCCCGGGAGTTAGGTCTGCTCGCTGCAGCGCCTCGCGCAGACTGCTGAGCACCTGCGAGTGGATCAGGTTCGAGTCGGCCCAGCGGACTTCGATCTTGGTCGGATGCACATTCACGTCCACCAAGTGCGGGTCGATCGTCAGGTAGAGAAACACGACGGGGAAACGAATCGGCTCCATCAGCCCGCGATACGCTTCCTTCACCGCGTGTTGCAGGAAGCGGTCGCGGATGTAGCGCCCGTTGACGAAGAAGTACTGCCACGTCCCGGTGGCGCGCGACTGCGCCGGCGGGGCGGCGCAGGCGTGGAGAATCAGCCCGCGCTCATTTCGCTCGATGCTCAGAAGGGCATTCGACAGCTCCTGCCCGAAAAGGGCGGCGATGCGCGCCGCACGGCTAGGCGTCGGCGGGAGATTGTGGACCGTCTTCCCATTGTTGATCAGCCGCAGACCCACCTCGGGAAACGCCAGCGCCGCGCGCGTGAAAACTTCGGTAATGTGCCCCGTTTCCGTCGCGGCGGCCTTAAGAAACTTGCGCCGCGCGGGAACGTTGTAGAACAGGTCGCGGACTTCGACCGTCGTGCCGGCCGCGCACCCGGCCGCGGCGGAGGTTTGAAACTCCCGCCCCGACACGCGGACCTCGTGCCCCGCCTCCGCGTCATGCCGCCGCGACAGCATCCGCAGGTAGGACACCGCGCCGATGCTCGCCAGCGCTTCCCCGCGAAACCCCAGAGTGGCGATGTTGTACAGGTCGTCTTCGTCCGCCAGCTTGCTGGTGGCGTGCGCCGCGACGGCCAGCTTCAGCTCCTCCGGCGTCATGCCCGAGGCATTGTCGGTGACGCGGATCAGCTCCGTCCCGCCCTTGTCGAACGCGACCGTCACCTCCAGCGGGCCCGTCAGCGGTTCCGAACGACCGGCGTCGATGGCGTTGTCCAGCAACTCCTTCACCACGCTGGCCGGGCGCTCGATCACCTCGCCCGCGGCGATCTTGTTGACCAGCAGCGGCGGCAGCACCCGGATGCGCGATGGAACGGCCATGTCGCGGGTCAGTATAGCGATCGCCCCGTCAGCGGCGAACCTGCTCAGCCCCGCGCCCAGGGCCATTCCAATCTCGCCAGGGTGGCATGCTCTCGCGGTACTCAGCGTGAGCATGTTGCCGGGTGCGCAAGCATGTGACGAAGGGAGGCTGCCATGCTGAGCTTGTCCGCAGGGCCCTTCAATTCTCGGCTGCGCGGCATGCTCTCGGTGTATTCGGCGTAAGCATGTGTTGACGTAGCTTGCGTGCCGGTCGAAAAACGAAGGGAGGAGTTGATCGCCGTAGCTGGGAAATGGAATACTTGAAAGGCCCTTGCCCCACGCCCCCGACGGCATTGGGGGGAGACGCAGAAACGCCGAGATGCCGAAACGCTGAGCCGCCGGGACGCTTTGACGCCAGGACGCCGAAACGCTGAAACGCCGGGACGTCGAGATCAAAACCCCCCGCGCCAACGAGGGTCTGTTCGTCAAGTAACCGGAGTTCCGAAATCAGAACCCGTCGCGCCAGAAAGGGGCCGCTCGCCAAGACGCCGGATAGCAGCCGTGGTGCACGGCTGGCGATGCAATTTGCAACCTGGTGCCCCGGCCCAACCGCCGACGAATCACCGGCTGGAAAGCCGCTGCCCCACCCGAAAACGTCCTCCACGGCGGGCTGCTTGACGGACGGCCGACGCGCACCGAGTCCCAGCCGCCGCCGTCCGGTGGGTGCTTCCAAGAACGCAGGTTCCCGCCTAGAATCACCCGTGATCGGCGCGTTCTCGCGTCGTGCCGGGGTAGCTCAGTTGGTTAGAGCGTCTGACTGTGGATCAGAAGGCCGAGGGTTCGAGTCCCTCCTCCGGTAGTCGTTTTTTTGCGGAAAATCGCGGGTTTTCTCGGGATTTTCGCCTTGTGCCACGATGCTGGCACTTCCGCCCATCATGCCGCTAAATGCCACGTTTACCCCCCGAATGCCGTTGTGAAGTGCAACCGGGAGTGCAACGGGCAGTGCAACGGGATTTCCTCGCGCACGCACGCGGGGGGAAGCCGGTTGCCGGGATGGGATAACTCCCCTTCCGGTCGCCCTTCCTTCCGTCCCCGTCGCTTTCAGGGATGCCGTTTCGGCCGCACGCGGGACCGCTGGGAGCTTTGCAATCTCCGTCCACAGGTTCAGGAGCCGGGCGTCCGTGTAATGCCGCTCCGTGACGCCTACCGCCGCGTGGCGCGCCAGGACGCGCTTGGCCGTGCCCGTCACCCCCGCCGCTTCAAGCCAGCTTACGAACGTGGTCCGCAGGGCGTGCCGGTCGATGCTCGCGTTGTCGTCATGGTCGGCCTTGCGCCAGGTGATCGCCGCGCGGTCCAGGTCCAGCTTGAACGTGCGAAGCGTGGGCGTCGAATCGAACACGCGGTCCGTCGGCTTGGCGAACGGGACGGCTTCACGCATCGTCGCCAGCACGTCCCGCAAGCCGGGATGCAGGGGCAGCACGTCGGCGCGCTTGGCCTTGGTCGCTTCCGCCCGGAGCCGGATCGCCGGTCGGTCGCCCGCGAGTTCAACATCCCGCCATTCGAGCGCCGCCACTTCGCCGACGCGAAGCCCAGCCCAAAGCTGGACGCAGTAGAAGTCCCGCCGTCCTCCCGCGACATTCAAGAGCCGCGTTGCTTCATCGACGGTGAGCGCCCGGCGCGATTTCCGGGTATCGGTTTTGCCGGATCGAAGTGCAACGGCTTCGACTGGATTGAAGGTCAAGAGTTTGGCGTGCCGGATCGCGTATCGACAGAGCGAGTGCAGGAGCGACCGGTACAGGTTGCACGTCCGCGCGGAGCGCCCCGAGTCCGCCAGCCTGCCCAGGGCCTTGTCGATGCGCTCTTCCGTCAGGTCCGCTATCCGTGCTATCTCGGCGTGTTCGATGAACCACTTGCCGACTTGGACCGTCTGCTTCAAATGCGTTCGGCTCACGGCCTTCCGCCGCAGGTATCGAGCGTAGTCCGCCAGCACCTTCCGCATCGGCGTCCGCGCCGCCTCCACCGTGCGGTCGATCAGCCCGGCGGATTCGCGCTCGACGCGCTTCAGGATCGCGTCCAGCGCCGAGCGTGCCACGTCCTTGTAGGTGATCCGCGATTCGCCGTCGGGCAGGGTCAGCGCATGGTTTCGCTTCGCGCCAGCCGCATCGGTGTACCGCGCCCAGTAGAACGCGGCCTTGCGCTTCACCTTCCGCCCGCCGACGTTCCGCACCGTCACGGGTCGATACAACGTGCCCTTCGATCGCCGCATTACTTGCCCCCTTTCGTTGCCTTCGGGCGCAGCTCCAGGTCCAGCACGTCCGCCAGCTTCACCGCCGATGAAATAGCGATATCCCGCTCGCCCTTCAGGAAGCCGTGAACAATCTGGTACGCCAGCCCCGTCCGCCTCGATATTTCATTCATGCTCATCCCGCTCTTGCGAGCCGCCGTTTTCAACGATCCGATAAGGTTCATAACCTCCATGATATCACCATTCATTACTAAGTCAAGCGCTTTCTTTCAGCTTCCCGAAAACCGCTTCCGCTTCATCCGCCACGCACCGCGCCGCCTGATACAGAAACCGCTCGACAAAGCGCCCGGATTCGTCGTGCGTCCCGCCCAGCCAGACGGGCAGCGTGTATTGCGCCGTCCATGCCGCCAGGCTCCCCAGCACGTGCGCCGGGGTCAGCTTCGATCGCCACGGACGGCGCAAGGGGTCCGCCGCTTGGGGAGCGGTCCCCGATCCCCCAAGGGGAGCCGTCCCCGACGCCTGCCCGTTGCGGTTCAGGGTGTCCGCCGCTTGTGGATACGTCCCTTGCTCCAGGTCCGCCGCCGATGCTTCGACGATCAGGAGCCGGAAGCGATACGCCCGGAGCCGTTGCAACTCGCGCTTGAACCGCTCCCGTTCCCGACCGACGCACGCGAGCAGATCGTCCAGGCTCTTGCGTTCCACCGCGACAAGATGCTCCAGTCCACGGACGGAGTAGTCCCCGGTGTCCAGCGTGCCCGGCTCGCTCGGCAGGTTGGCAAACGTGAACGGCGCTTGTTCGCGCGTGTCGATGATGATCGTCGGGGAAAGCTTCACGCGGTTCCCTTCCCGCTCAGCATCCCCGCCGGGGTGTCGAAACCCGTCCCGACGCCGTTGCGTTCGCCAGCGGGGCAGGAACCCGCCTTCCCGCCAGTCTTGGGAGCCGTGCCCAACAGGCGCGCACGGTCCTGCCGGTCTTGTTCCGCGACGCGCTCTTGAATCTCCCGTACGGTTGGCGTCCGGGTGTTTTTGGGAATGCCCCCGCCCTCAGCGCGGGGCGTTCCCCTCTCTGTAAGAGAGTCAAGCAACGCGCCGTGTTGCTTACCCTTGCAACGCGCCGTGTTGCTTACGGCGATTGTCGCCGTATGACGCGCGCCGCGTTGCCTACGGGAAGTGCCCTCACGAATGACGATCCGAAGCCCGGTTGCCCGAGCTGCGCCGGTCCCCAGGGGGACGTGAACCCGGTCAATCCATAAAGCCCGCTCCAGGGTTGTCAGCGCATCCGAAATCGTTTGCAGTCGGCGGATTCCAGTCGATGCGGAAAGCATTGCCCGCGTCGGCGTGACGACGGACGATCCGCGCTCCCGCTTCATATCCAGGAGCGCGACCCAGACAATCGGCGCGGCCCAGCATTCCGCGTAGAGCTTCGCCAGCGGCCAGCGCGTCCGCTTCATGCCACGGCCTCCACGAGTGCCACGTCCTCAACGCGCCCGCTCTCCGGCCACCATGCCAGCTCGATCGGATCGCCCGGCTTCGTCAGCGGTCCGTAGCGATTCTTCCCCACGACAAGCTGAAGCAACTTCATCGCCGGTCCGTACTGCGGTCCCGTCGGATCGCGCGCCTTGTCGATCAGCAACACCGCCGCCGGGTCATTCTCCAGCATCCCCGAATCGCGCAGGTCGTGCGCGCTCAGCTCTTTCGACTTGTTCGCCGCCGCCGGTCGGTTGACTTGCGACACGATGACGATGGGCAAGTTGAAGTCGCACGCCGCCCGCCGAAGCGCGCCGCTCACAAGGGTTGCATGTTGGAAGCCGACTTCCGCGTCGGTCTCGACTTGGGAGAGCTGGTCCAGCAATACCAGCTTGCCCCCGGCTTTCGACCATTCGCCGATGATTCGCATGATCGAACCGATCGCGCGCCGGTCGCTCACCATAATCGGAAGCGCGCGGAGTAGTTGCCACGCATCCAATAGTTTCGCGCGATCATCCGCGCTTGCATTCGCTATTCCGTCGAGCAAAACGCGCAGGTCCACTTGTGCCGTGATCGCGTGTAGCCGGTAGACGGCTTCACGGATGGATTCCTCCAGCTTGAAGTAGAGTACGGGCGCGCCGTCCAGCGCCGCGCGTCGCGCGATGTTGGCCACGAGCGCCGACTTCGCGCCGCCCGTGCGCCCGCCCAGAACGTAGGTCATCTGTCGCCGGAATCCGCCGCCGAGTATCGCATTGATCCGATGAAAGCCGCTTGAAACCGCTTCCAGTCCGTGCCGATATTCTGGCATCTTCACTACTTCATCCAGACTCCACCACGGCGGGCCTTGAGCGGGAAGCGAATCCGTCGGTGGGGCTTTCGAGCCGTACTCGCGTTGACCATACTTCCTCCCGTTGTGCAGACATTCCAACAATTCCCCCTCGTCCAACGGCGGGGAGTTTTGTGAGTTCCACGCGCGAAGTAGGGGTAAGGCTTCATCATCCGTCAGCGCGAAATCACGGGTAAGCTGCGCCGCGTGCCGAAGCGCCGCCGGGTTGCGCCCCCCTTGCGCGACCGGTTCCCACTTCGCCGCGTAGTTAGCGGCCTTGGCCATAGCTGCCAGCGTGTTGACACTACGGGGAGTCGCATCGGCTTGCGCGGCGCGTTGGGGTCGCGCTTCCTCAGCTTCGGGCAGGTGATCGAAAATGTCGGCCAGCTCGCAGACGCGCGACGGATCGGCTTCGATAATCTCGGCTTGCACCGGGCGCGAAGGGTCTTTTAGATTCAGGAATCCGGGAAGCCGCATGATGCGCGGCGCGTCTTTCACGGCGGGATCGGAATCGAGCGCTATTGCAAGTCGCCGCTGGACGTGCGTCCAGAACGCAGGGTCGGTGATCGGTTCCGCCAGCCGCCAATAGGCGTGTACCCCGTGCCCCGAGAAAAGTATCAGCGTCGGCGCGGGCAGCCGCGCCGCTTCGATCCGATCGTGGGCTTCCTCGACGCTCACGCCGTCGAAATCCGCGAACACGCATCGGGCGAGCGCCACGTCCGCCGCCTTCGTCCCGCCGTGACGGTTGCGCGGGTTCGCCCCGATGTAGAGCTGTTCACCACGGGCGTTGTCCGATGCAAGCGCGTCCGCGAGTGTGTGCAGTTCATCCGCGCGATGCCACGTGGAAATCCCACCGCGCCGCATCTCGTGCAACCGCCGCACCTCGACGATATCCGCCCCGTCGAAAACGCATGATGCGAACCCCACGAGCTGGTGTGCGCAGGTGGTGGTCACTTCGGGAAACCCCTGAAAAGTGCGTCGAGTGCCGCAACCTTGTCTCCACGCGCCGCAAGTTCCAAGAACCAGGCGCAGATATCGCAATAGCGCGCCGTGCGGGAACCGCCGCCGTGCGCGCTCCACGGGTACGGTTTCTCGCAAAAACTGCATTGAAATCCCCGAATGGTTGTCGATGGTGTCGGGGTTCGGTATGATTCGATCAGCACGTTTTTCTCCATGCCGCCGCCGGGAATTGAGCCTCCCGCGCGGCGGTTTTCTTTTGTGTCACTTCCTTGGCACCGCCTGCGATTGAACCCAGGCGTCCAGCGTGGAGCGTCGCCAACGCAACAGCTTCCCGCGGAGCCGAGCATCGGGAGGGGGGAACGCGCGGGAGGAAATCCAGCGGCGCAACGTGCGTTCGCCCAGTCCGAGGAACGCGCAGATATCCGCAACATCCAACAGGGGGTCGGGGATCGTCGCGGGGGTTGTGGGGGTCGGGGTGGAGTTCATCGCGCGCGCCCTCCCGCTTTGCGGTTCCGCGAGAACCGAACCGTTACCCCGAGGCGTTGAAGTTCGCGGACGGCGCGGGACGCCAGGTTGTAATCGTCGGTCAGCCGTGGGAGCTCCAGGACCGCAAACCACGCGGTCGCGCTATCTTCCGGCCTTTCAGTTGTGGGTTTCGTAGTTTTGGTCACACCGATTCTCCAAAAGGGCTTCTGGAGAATGGGCGGGTGTGCCCAGGGTGTGCCCAGGGCAGAGGGCAGAAATGCCTATTTTTTCAGGGAATTGTGAGTTTCAGGTGTGCCCAAAAGTGTGCCCGCGCGGTCAGTCGTCGTCGCCGCCCCAAGCCTCAACGCGGTGAGTTTTCCGGTCCTTTGATCCATGCGCCACGGTCGCCCTTGTTGACTTCAACGCCGCTCGGGCTTGCTTGAAGAGCTTCCATTTGTGAAGAGTGCGCAGGTTGCATGGAACCGCCTTGGCAATCTGTGTATTCGACCATTCGGGATGCGCAACCAGAAGTGCAAGCGCCTTCGCTTCGCCCTTAAGAACGTCATCGGAACCCCCCGCGCCCTTGCCCGCCGCTTCCGGCTTCGCGGCATTCTCTTTCACCGTTTGCGCCATTCCCGCGCCGTTCAACTCCAGCGAGTCCAAGTGCGACATTCCAGCCGGGAGCATCCGTTCGATTTCCGTCTGAACATCCTCAAACCAAAGCACTAATTTGCCGGTCCATTCGCCGTCACCCTCAAGATTTAACGCCTTCGCCCACGTGCGGAGCGAATCGTACCACGCCCCTCCTGCCGTTTTCTTCTCAGCATTCCGCCACGGGTCGATGAGGATAGCCGGTCGGGCAGCCGCATCATTCAGCGCTGCAAGGATCGCATACTTCATCGCCAGCGTCGGGGTGTAGCCGTCCGGGTGTTCCGTGGGCGTGGCGGGGTCGGGGTCGGGCGGGGCGTCATCCGATCGCAGGCCGGGCGGAAACCACAGACCGACCGACACGCGCTCACGCCTGACCTCCCCCTCATTCGTAACAAAGCAGCGGCTCGACGTGAGCAGTTCATCGTCTTGGGACAATCGTGGCAGGTGGGTCGCCAGCCCAAACGCCTCGAAAACCCAGCCCTCACCGGGCGGGTCTTCCGATCCGTTTCGATACCGCGAGTCGTTCAGGTGTGCTTTCGCATGTTCGCGCCGCCGTTGCCGGAAGGCATCACACTTACTGACCGAATCAAAGTATTCTCCCCGCGCGCGCTGGACCCGCTCCCGGAAACGATCAGCGCTTGCGGATTTCTCGATCAGGACGCGGATGCGGGTTTGGAGTTCTCCCTTTGCGGCTGGCATTTTGCACAATCCTTGTGCGGGTTGCCCGCCCGGCGGGTGTCGGATCGTGCAGGACAGCCGCCGGACGAACGCTTGGCGAACCGGTTTGCAACCCGACCCGCCATCCCGCACCCGTATTCTAAGGGAGTCGGAAGCTCCGGCCAGGATTGGACCACCCGTTTGTGTTGCGTGGAACTTGGATCGTGCGCCGACGCTGGGCCTCGACGGACTCATTTATCGCTCAATATGAACATCGAGCGGTTCGTTCTCAACTCTCACGTCAACAGTCCCGTTGATGTCCGCGTCCACCGTGCCCCGTACTACTACGGGCAGCGAGTAGCGGAATGCAGGACCGTAAGACTCAAGCGGCTGCGGCCCTGTCCCTACTATCTTTACTGGCAGCGGTGTCATCACTTCCACAAGACGATCGACACCCGAAATCACAACGTTGGTATCCTCAGGGGACCATTGAGGTGGGGTCTTCAGATTCATGGATGCCCGTAGAAAGTGCCCCCAGTCCACCCCCCCTGCGCGGACACAAAGCAATAGGAGACACGCTGCTATCACCGTGAGAACGCTCCGGGTATACAGGTCAACTTTCACAATCGAGGTCGGATTCTGCGGCATGGTCGGGCCTCCGGAATGAGAGAATGACACTGTCACTTGTCGCCTCCACGATAGCCATTCGACCGTTGGAATCCAAGCGATTCGGTAGGGACTTCCCACGCGGTGCCGCCGCCGGGGGTCCAGCCGTTCCGGGCAGGGCGCTTATCCCCGTCACCGCTCCAGGTGTTCCCGATACTCGCGCGGGTCCAAGCGCTTGCCCTCGGCCTTCTCGGCCAGCGCGGCGGTCAGGGTCAGGATGCTGCCGTAGGCTTCGCCCAGGTCGCCGAGCGCTTTCTGCCACAGCCGGGCCAGCGTGTCCGGGCGTCCGCGACCGCGGTCCTTGCCCTTGTACATTTCCGGGCAAGCGTCACCCAGCCGCGTCAGCACGGCGTAGGTCAGCCCTTCCAGCCGATCCACGCGCTCCAGCATCTTCCGGGGTCTACCGGCCATGTTCGTGTCCTCGATTCTTGCGAATCATCCTTCCAAGGCGCTTTTCGCCCATGCCGGAAAGTGAAAAAAGGCCGGGCGTTTCCAGGAAGCACTTCGGAGTCCCGGCGCGCCCCCGCCGGGGGGCGTGGATCAATTCCCGCCGGATGCCGCCACGGCCGCGCCGCGCCGCATCGTCCAGCCGTCCGTCATGCGCTCCGTCGTCCGTCATGCGCTCCGCCGTGCGTCATCCGCTTCGCCGCGTGCCTGCAATCGCTTCCAACACCCCGTGGGTGACAACACCCCCGCATCCTCCGGCCTCCACCGCGCCCGGTCCGCATTCCTTGAACAAGGAAATGACCGGGCACGGACGGTTTCCGCGTGAAGCCGTAGAGATTTCACACCCCCTCCCCCCGTGCCCCATCATGCGTTGCACGCCGTCGGGTGCGCTCGACTCCCCGATCGGGCAATCCGACTCCCCGCCGAGTTGCCCGGAAACCCCCGATAGGAAGCGTCCCCAAGCGCCAGGATCGACGATCGTCAGCCGGGCAGGGGTGTGACAGCACCGCACGCCGGAACACGCGACGCAACGCTTCGATCCGCCCGCCGTCCCCGTCACCCCGCGCACCGCCCGCTCGCCAGCCCGCCAGCCCGCCAGCGCCCCTCAGTCCCCGGGCATCGTCGGCATCCGCCACCGGCCTCGTCAGTGTCAACCGACGGGCATCGTCGGCGTCCGCCCCCGGCATTGTCAGTGTCAAGCCACCGGCATCGTCGGCGTCCGCCACCGGCATCGTCCGTGTCAACCGACGGGGATTGACGGTGTCAACCGACGGGCATCGTCCGTGTCAACGCACGGGCATCGTCGGCGCTGTCGCCTTGAACATCGCTTCGATCGCCAGCCGGATCGGCTCGGGCAATCCCGCCCACCGGAAAACCCCGTCCCGCACCGCTTCCGGCAGGTCCGGCCACGCTTGAATCAGCACGTGCAACCGGGGGTCATCGGGAATCGAAGTGCAACCGGGAGTGCAACGGGTTTCGGCAACCCCCGTTCTTTGGGTCGAGAATGCGGTTTTTTCAGGCAGAGCGTCTGACTGTGGATCAGAAGGCCGAGGGTTCGAGTCCCTCCCCTGGTATTTCACTGGCGTCTGTCGGCACGCGCCGTCCGCTCGACTGGCCGCGGACACTTCTTGGCTGGCATCCAGAGGAACGTAGCGTTCGCCGCGACGGGTCGACTCCCCGATCCGTGCGACGACCCGAACTCCTTCTTCCGGCCGATTCCTTGCCTGTCCGGCGCGGTATGTCCTGGGTACCATGCCCGATCAAGCCGCCGGGGGGCCCGCCGGAGATGTTGAACACGACGACGACGCTGCTGCTGGAAGCGCTGATGGACCGGCGCAATAACGACGCCTGGCGCGAGTTCGACGCGCGCTACCGTCCGGTCATCATCGCGTTCGCGCGCAAGTTCGGTTTCGCGGACGAAGACGCGGCCGACGTGGCGCAGGAAACGCTCGCCAGCTTCCTCAAGGACTACACAGCGGGAAAGTACGACCGGGGCAAAGGTCGCCTGCGGACCTGGATCATCAGCATCGCCAAGTTCCGCATGGCGGACGCCCGCCGCGTCAAGGCCCGGACGCACGAGACGCGCGGCGACTCGGCCATACTCGACCTGCCGTCGGATGACGTGCTCGAGCGGCACTGGGAGGAGGAGGTCAAGCAGACGATTCTGCGGCGCAGCCTGGAGGAGTTGCGAAAGTCGCGCATGAACCCGCGCACCATCCGCGCGTTCCAGATCGTCGCGCTGGAAGGCCGCCCCGCCGCCGACGCCGCCGCGGAGCTGGGCATGACGGTTAACGACGTGTACGTGGCCAAGAACCGGGCGATCGAAAAGCTGCAGGCGATCCGCGAGCAGTTGGCGCAGATCTACGAGACCGAACCATGAGCGCCTGCGCGACGATCCAGGACCTGGAGGATCTGGCCGCGGGGCGCACGGTCCACGGCAGCGTGGCGTCGCACCTGGAAACGTGCGCGGCCTGCCGGTCGGCGCTGGAGCGCATCCGCCGCAACAACGCCGCGGCGGCGGAGTTCGCGTCGGCGGCGTCGGGCGCCGGCGAACCGATCGACCTCCAGCTTCCGCAGGCGCACGTGGAGGGTTATCGCATCCTCGAGGAAATCCACGCCGGAGGGCAGGGCGTGGTGTATAAGGCGCTGCACGAACCGACGCGCCGCGTGGTGGCGCTGAAGGTGCTGCTCTCCGGCGCGTTCGCCACGTCGATCCAGCGCGGGCGCTTCGAGCGGGAGATCGAACTGGTCGCCCATCTGCAGCACCCCAATATCGTCACGCTGTATGACAGCGGGCTGACGTCGGACGGTCGGCTGTATTTCACGATGGAGCACGTGCACGGGCTGCCGCTCGACGAGTTTTTTCGCACGGATGGCGGACCGCTGGCGAAGGGCGCGCAGTGGGGTCTGCAGGAGCGGCTCTCGCTGTTCAGCACGTTGTGCGCCGCGGTCAATCACGCCCACCAGCGCGGCGTCATTCACCGGGATCTCAAGCCCGGGAACATCCTCGTGGACGCGGGCGGGAGTCCGCACATCCTGGACTTCGGGCTTGCCAAGGCGCCGGGCGGGGCGATCTGCGGGGCGCGCGGACCGCTGACGATGACCGGCGAGTTCATGGGCACGCTGAGCTACGCGGCGCCGGAGCAGCTTGCGGGCGATCCGAACCTCGTGGACATTCGCGCGGACGTGTACAGCCTCGGCGTGGTGATTTACGAGATGCTGACCGGGCGCCGTCCGCACGACGCGAAGGGGCAGGTGCTCGACCTGCTGCACGCGGTCACCGACACCGATCCGCGCCCGCCGAGCCGGTGCGAACCGCTGCCGCATTCGCCGGGGGCGTCCTCCCCCCCCCCCATGAAAATCGACGACGAGCTGGACACCATCGTCATGAAGGCGCTCTCGCGCGACCGCGACCGGCGATACCACTCCGCCGAGGCGCTGCGGCAGGACGTGCAGCGGTTCCTCCGCGGTGAGCCGATCGAGGCCAAGGGGGACAGCGCCTGGTACGTGCTGCGCAAGACGGCCGCGCGATACCGCGCGCCGCTGACCCTCGCCGCCGTGGCCGTGCTTCTACTCGTGGCGTTCACCGGCGCTACATGGAGGTTGTACACCCGCGCGATCGAGGAGCGCAACCGCGCCGACGACAGCGCCCGGATGGCCGAGCGCGTCGTGGCGTTCTTCGACGATCTCTTCCGCAGTGCGAACGCTTTCAGTGCGGACGGCTCGGCGGTGGAAGCGGACGTCACGCTGCGTGAAGTTCTGGATCTAGGGGCGGCCCGGCTGGAAACGGGGCTGGCCGAGGATCCCGCCGTCCGTGCGCGCTTGCAGGAGAACCTGGGCACGACGTATCTGCACCTCGGCGTGACCGACACGGCAGAGCGACTGATCGAGCGGGCGAGGGCGGCCGTCGTGAAAGCTTGGGGTCCGCGCCATCCCGCCGTCTCGCGCCTGACGCGGCTTGCGGGGCAGGTCGCGGCCGAACGCGGGAATGTCACGCTCGCCGTCAAGACCTACCGCCAGGCTTTGCGTGAGATGGAATCCGCAAGCGCGCCCGATGAGAGCGAGCGCGCGACGATCCTTTTCCACCTTGCGAAGGCGCAGGCGGAATCCGGCGACGCAACCGGCGCGCGCGAGGGGTTCGAGGAGTCGCTGAACTTGCGGCGAAAGTTGTTCGGCGCGCGGCACAAGGACGTGGCCGAGTCGCTGAACGGATTGGGGTTCGCGGATTACGCGCTCGGTCGACCCGCCGACGCGCTCGCGCATATTCGCGATGCGTATGAGATGCGGTGCGAGCTGTTGCCGCCCGACCATCCGGACCGGCAGGAGAGCCTCAACAATCTCGCCATCCTGCTCGAAGGGAACGGGGAGGTGGATGAGGCCCGGCGCATGTACGAGGAGGCCTTGGCATCGGCGCGGAAGACGCTTGGCGAGCGGCATCAGTTCGTCGCCGCGATCCTTATGAACCTCGCGGACCTGCAGGATCGCATGGCGCGGCCCGACGCCGCGGAGGAGAACTACCGGGCGGCGCTGAAGGTGTGGCGCGATCTGCGCGGGCAGGACAACCCGCTGTACCTCTTCAACTACGCGGAGTTCCTGCGCCAGCACAAGCGCCTTGAAGAGGCCGAAGCACAGCATCGTGCTTGCCTGAGTCTGCGTGAATCGCTGCTGCCGACGGATCATCTGGACGTCGTGCGGAGCCGGCTTTCACTGGCCTCGACGCTGCGGGAACTGAAGCGTTATCCAGAGGCCGAGGCGCTGGTGCAGCGGTGTCTCGCGCGTCTGGAGCAGGGCGACGCGGCACAGCTTGCAGGCATTGCCGGCCTGCTGATGGGTCGGCTGCTGATCGACCAGGATCGTGCGGACGACGCGCTGGCGTGGCTTCAGCGCGGCGTGGACTGCTTCGAGGGCGAGGACGCCGACGCACGGCTGCGGGCGGAAGCGCTATTTGCATTGGGGCAGTGCCTGATGAAGCTGCAGCGCCCGCGCGAGGCCCAGCCGGTGCTGGAGCGCGCCCGGCGGGAGTTCCTGTCCATCGCCGAAGCCTCACGTGCGCAGGAAGCCCTCGCGCAACTGATTGCCGCTTGCGAGATGCTGGGGCTGGCAGACCGAGCGTCCGAGCTTCGCAAGGAGCTGACGCAAGACCTCGCGGCGACTCCGCCTTGACACGGCGGGAAGAGCGGTTTCGTCACTCTGCACATCGAGATTCGCCAGTGCCCGTTCGGCCAGGTAGGATGGCGCGCGTCGAGCGCCGGCGTTGCGATGCGGAGGCGCGCACTGCGATGGGCCCGCTCGACCGTCGTCGGAATGCGCCGGTGTCGGGTTCGACCGGGGTCCGATTCACGCAGCTTCGGATTCGACCCGCGTCGGGTTCAGCCGGCATCGGATTCGACCGGCTTCGGGATTGACGGGCTTCGAGTTCCACAAGCCGAGAAATGGAGTCAGCGTGGGCACACCCGATCACCGCAGTCGTCCCGAAATCGCACAGCCGTCGGCGTATGTGAGCAAACTGCTTGCACTGCTCGCCTCGCGCGATCCGCTTGACGTACTGGCGTCAACGCCGAACGTGATCGAGAAGCTGGTGCGGGAGAATTCGCAACGCACGCTCCAGTCCCGGCCCTTTGAGGGCAAGTGGACGCCGAACGAAGTCATCGGCCACCTGGCGGACACGGAATGGGTGTACGGATTTCGCATGAGGCTCATCCTCTGCGAGGACAAGCCGAGCATCCTCGGCATGGACCAGGAGAAATGGGTCATCGGCCAGCGCCGCAACGACCGCGACCCGTCGGATCAACTCGCCGAGTTCCGCGCGCTGCGCACCTGCAACCTCGGCGTGTGGAAACGAATGCGCCCGTCGGACCTTGATCGCGTCGGCCTGCACAACGAACGCGGCGAGGAATCGCTGGGGATCATGCTGAAAATGATCGCAGGGCATGACCTGTCGCATATCGATCAGATCACCCGCTACGCGGCGACGGCGAGGTGGACCGCATGAGGCCGCGATGTCCGCTTTCCAGAGGTGCGTCTTGTCAGCGTTGATGCGCTTCGAGGGCACGCGGGTTCCAGCTCCAAGGACTCAAGATTCCACAGCGTGGCCTGGTCTCACGGCTGAATGATACGGACTCTGTTCGGGTTCGTCCACCCCCCCTCGGGCCGAACGTTCGAACGTGGGGTCCGTCAATGTCCCTTGCCCCGCATGTCTACTTCGACGTCCACGCGTCCGGCGCTTCCTTCCTCACCCAGCTCATGTGGTAATCCTTGTCCTCCACGCCCGCGGCCACGGTGGTGAGGCGCAGGGGTTTGTACGTGTCGCACATCACCGCCAGTTCGCTGGTGCGCTTGGTGCCGATCGAGCGTTCGTAGGTGCCGGGGTGCGGGCCGTGGGGGACGCCCTGCGGGTGCAGGCTGATGGACTCGGACTCGATCCCGCGGCGCGACGTGAAGTTGCCGTCCACGTAATACAGAATCTCGTCCATGTCCACGCTCGCGTGTCCATACGGGCAGGGAATGGCCTGCTCGTGGTAATCGACGAGGCGCGGGACGAACGAGCAGACGACAAAGCCGTTGCCCGCGAAGGTCGTGTGGATCGTGGGAGGCAAATGAACGAGGCCCGTCCTGGGCTGATAGTCGAGGATGTTGAACGCGACGGGATAGATCGCGCCGTCCCAGCCGACGACCTCGTGCGGGAAGTGCGCATATTGATGCACCGTCAGCGTGTCGCTCATTTTCACGACGACGGGGTACGGCCCGGTCCCATGCTTCTTCGCATCAAACGTCAAAAGTTCGGTCGGCAGGCGGAAGTCCCGGTGGCTGAACGGAGCGTAGTCGGTGAGCTGGCCGTAGGCGTTGCGGTATTCTCCGGGAATCCCCAAGTAAGGCCGGCCCTCGAAGACGAGCATCACGCCGGTGTTTCCGTCGAGGTGGAGACGGTACGGCGTGGACTTGGGGATCATGACGTAATCGAGCTTGCGGAACGGCAGCAGGCCATAGACGCTTTCGACGTGTCCGCTGCCCTCCTTGATGAAGTACAGCTCGTCGCCGTCGCCGTTGGAGAAGAAGTGCTTGGGCGGATCGGTCGGCTTGCATAGGCTGATCTGCACGTCGGCGTTGACGAGCATCATGCGGCGGCCCGTGAGGAAGTCGCCGCCCGGTTTCATGTCCTGCGTGCGGACGTGTCGGCGGTGCAGCGGCTGATCGTCGACGAGGGTGAACGGGCAGAAGCCCGGCAGGTTGAGTTTCTCGACGGCGAACTCGTCCGTTGGAGGCTTCTTGTAGTAGAGAATCGAGAACGGGCCGTGGAAGCCTTCGCGCGTGACACAGACTTCCATCATGAGTTTGCCCGCGTCGTCGCGCAGCGCGGTGTGCGGTTTCGAGGGAAGCAGTCCGATGGCATGGCGGTGTATCATAATGCCGCCGATGCTAGAAACGCCGCGATTTCGCGTCAAATGGACCGGCAGACCGAGTGGGCTGACCGTCCGTGGTGGAATGCGAAACCGGGCATGGGAACCGTCACCCCCGCGCAGGCGGGGGCCCAGAGCGCACGGGAAGACGCTGGATTCCCGCCTGCGCGGGAATGACGATGATGGATTCCCGCCTGCGCGGGAATGACGATGGTGGATTCCCGCCTGCGCGGGAATGACGAGTGTCGACATTCACCGCGAGCCGCTAGGCCTCAACATGAGGCTCGGCAGTCCGCTGCAAACTGCTAACCGCATGTTTCATCACGGGGATTCCCGGGGGCGAAGCACGTCCCGGAGGTCCGAGCCACCCTGCTGCAAGCCGCTGCTGAATCCGCCGTGCCCAAGCACAGACCCCGGGTAGGCGCTTCGCGCGCCCGCCCGGGGTCCGGTTTCATCACTCGATCCTCAGATCAGCCTCGACTCACGGCTCCAAGAGGAACACGCGGATCGGCCCGTTGAGCTGCGTGTTGGCGCCCTGGATCGTGCGATCCGGCGGAATGGTGCCGTTCAGCGTGGCGATGCCGTCGTAGGAATAGACGGCATTGGCGCCGTTATCGACAACGTATCCGGTGCCGCCGGAGTCCACGGCGATGGCGGTGAGGAACACCGCGCCGGGGATGGTCAGCGTGAAGTCCGGATTCACCGCGCCGTTCAGGGTGGATGCATCGTTGAAGACGTACACCTGGCTGTTCGTCGAGTCCACGACGAACAGGTTGTCGTTGCCGTCGATATACACGTCGAACAGACCGGCGAACACGCCGCTCGTCAGGATGCGCGTGGCGGCCACGGTGCCGTTCGTCGTGCTGGCGTCGGCGAAGACGAGGACGTTGTTTCCGCCGTTGTTGGCGACGTACAGGTTGTCGTCGTCGTCGAGGTTGATGCCGAACGGATTGTTCAGATTTCCGCTGGCGATGGTGCGCGTCGGCGCGAGGTTGCCGTTGAAGTCATCCGTGGAGGCGTCGCCGAACACCAGCACCTGATCCAAGGTGATGTCCGCGACAAACGCCAGGTCGCTCCCCGTGCTGACCGCCAGAGTGGTCGGGGCCGCCAGCGTGGTGGCCGCGCCCTGCACGTTGCGATCCGGCGCGAGGTTGCCGTTGGTGCCCACGGCGTCGTCATAAGCCGTGACCGAGGGAGCGCCAAAGTTGCCCGCGATCAGCGCGCCGCCGGCATCCACGATAATGTCGGCGGGAGCGTTGAGCTGGGTCGACGCGCCTTGGAGATTCGTGTCGGGCGTGATGTTGCCGTTGACCGTGTCCGGGTCTTCGTAGCTCGTCACGTTGTTGCCGGTGAAGTTGGCAATGAACAGGACGGTGTGCACTTCGCCGACGGTGACATTCACCGTGTCGCTGTCCGTGCCGCCGTTGCCGTCATCGACGGTCAGTTGAAACGTGAGCGTGCCGTCCACGTTCGGCGCGGTGAACGTGGGGGAGACGGTGTCCGCACCCGTCAGCGTGACGGCCTCGCCGGCGGCCTGGGTCCAGGCGAACGACAGGGTGTCGCCGTCCGGGTCGGAGCTGGTGCTCCCGTCCAGGCTGACGGCGTCGCCGCCGGCGACCGTCTGGTTGTCGCCGGCCTGCGCGGTGGGCGACTGGTTCTCCACGACGTTGTCGTTGCCGTTGTCCACGTTCTGATTCTCGTTTCCACCGCCGGCGGGCGGCGCGCACGCGCCGTTCGTCAGCGTCAGCCCCGCGACGACCGCGAGGAACAAGGCGGTTCGTGCAAATGCCTTCATCGAAAGGACTCCTTCTGTTAAGTAATGAAAGACGCCGCGCCCCAGTGAGACCGGCGAAGTCAGGCTCGCGCGATTGCGCCAACGACCGCGCGAACGGATACACCATGCCGCAAATCGGGCGGGGCGTCAAGGCAAGGCCATGGGATTCGCAAGCCGGCGCACCCCCGGGCATCAAGTCGATCCGGCCATTGAAAAGGGTGGCACCGACCCGCGAGGCGTGCTTTCTTCCGGGGAGTCGCTGTGCCGGATTGTGCACCTCGGAGTTCGCAACAGGCCGCCCGGGCGTTCACCGGCGCGGCGGGGAGGCGTGCCGCAGGCCCACGAGTTGCGATCATCCCCGCGCCAGCCGACAGAGAATCTCGCAGCCCATCTTAAGCGTCTCGTTCGGCGCGGCGTAGCTGATGCGGAAGTGCGTGTCGCGCCGGCTGAACACGTTGCCGGGGATCACCAGCACGCGATTGCGCACCGCCTGCTCGACGAAAGCCGTGGCGTGAGGAAAGGACGGCGGAATCTGCGGGTAGACGTAGAAGCCTCCCGAGGGGCGCGTGAACTCGAACGTGCCCTCCAGCAGGTCGCACACCAGGTCCCGCTTGATCCGGTAAGCGTCGCGATGCACCGCGACGTCCGTGTCCATCGCCGCCAGCGCCCCCCACTGCAACGGCTGCGGCGCGCACACGAAGGTGTACTGCTGAAGCTTGCACATCTCCGCGATGATCGCCGGCGGACCGGCCGCGTACCCCATGCGCCACCCTGTCATGCCGTACGATTTTCCGAACCCACGCAGCATGAGCGTGCGCCCCGGCGCGTCAAGGAACGGGCTGGGCGAGGCGCAGTCGTAGCTGAGCCGGTTGTAGATTTCGTCGCTGATGACCAGCAGGTCATGCCGCACGGCCAGCTCCGCCACGGCGCGGACGTCGTCCTCTGCATACACCACGCCGGTGGGATTCGCGGGCGAGTTGATCAGGAGGATGCGCGTCTTCGAGGTAATCGCCGCGGCAATGCGATCTGGATCGAGCCGGAAGTCGTCGTGCATGTCCACTGGAACGCCGACGCCGCCCGCCAGCGTCACCAGGTGTGGGTAGCTTACGAAGTACGGCTCGGGGAAGATGACCTCGTCGCCGGGGTTCACGGTCGCCAGCATCGCCAGCAGCAGCGCGCCGGACACGCCGGACGTCACCATCACCTCCGGCTCGCACTCGAACTCCATCGCCAGCTCGCGGCGGATCCGCGCGCGAAGCTCGGGCAAGCCCTGCGTCACCGTGTAGCCGTTGCGCCGCCCGCGGATGGCGTCCACGGCGGCCTGCTTGGCCGGCTCAGGGACGTCGAAGTCCGGCTGCCCGATGGACAGGTCGATGGGGGACTCCATCGTCGCGGCCAGGTCGAAGATCTTGCGGATCCCCGAGACGCCGATGGGCCTTACCCGCTCCGCCAGAAACTGCTCGCCTCGCATCCTTTCTCCCCCGCTTCCGGCCTGGAACTCAAGCGTGACCCCGCGCCGCCGCGCGGTGGCCACATCAACCGTGTCCTGCAATCGCTGGTTCATCCCGTCGCCGTCTCGCTCCGCGCCGGCTGGCGCGCTTCGTAACGCGTGATTTCCTCTTTCAACTGGTTGATCAGGCGACGAAGGGACCTAAGAGTGGCTTCGCGCGCCAAGGCGTTCTCGATCGGCCGATTCACCGCCGCCTCATAGGCTTCTTCCAGATCACGCAGCTTGCACCGCGTGTTTTCAAGCTCATGACCGCTATTGAGTTTCATAGTGAAACCTCGATCATGCCCTTGCCGAGGCCATGCCGGTCCGTCGCGAAGAACCGGTGGATCAGGCGGTCAAACTCCGCTTGCTCGACCCGCAGAATCTCCAGAAACGGCAGGCCGTTGACCAGTTCCTCAGCGGCCGCCGCATCGCGTGGGTAGTCCGCCGCAAGCAGCAGGGCGCAGTCCACGTCGTTCGGCTCCATTATATCCGTGACGAAGCTGCCGTTCAAAACGATCCGCCGAACGCCGGCGTGCCCGGCCAATTCTACCATCCATTGCACCGACTCCATTTGCGCGCGGCGCAGCTCGGAACCTCGTCCGAAGCGCTCCTCGATTTCTGCGAGCGTCGCCGGATGAACGCCGGGCGGCAGAAAGCCGGAATCGTCAAAGGGAGGGATCATTTACGTGGTCGTCATGGCCGCGGCTGATTTGCATGGGTCCCGTCGGGCGAGAAAAGTCGGCGGCTGGTCGCGCCGGGGTAGATCGCCGATCCGCTGCCCTGCGGGCCGGAGTCGCCGCGCTTGCACGAGGGGGCGCCCCTCCCGTTGCGACCGCGTGTGTCACAGGGTCCAAGATCAGGGACTCCTGTTTCCACATCGGCCACGGGCAGGCTGGACGCCACGACCCACCGGCGGCGGGCGCTTGCCACGGCGGGCCGAGCTTCGCTCGATGATCGCCATGCGTTCAGTGTCGCCGGGTGACACGCGCTGCGTCAAGCGCGAGCGAACCATGCGTCTCCGACACGGAAGTCTCCCACAGGCTGTGCGTTGTTGGGCTTCGCAGCGCCGCCCACGGTCTCGAGGTGGGGGCGAGGCACCAGCGCGGCACAGGCATCCGAAACACAGCATGGCGTTTGGCCTGACGGATTTCAGTCGCTTGATATTCCGGCAGCGCTCCATTGCGCTTCGTTGCCCGGGCCGAGTCATATCGGCGCGCCTTGGCGGAGGCTGACTGAGGTGGGCTTGTCGAGATGCTGGACCTCGATGGGCAGTCAGCGCACGCGGGAAAACGATTCGCGCGATCGCGGGGATGCAGCCACAGCCTTCGCTGCCACACAGGGTTAAGCAAGCAAGCCAACCCCTGACGCGGCGATGCCGCAGGCTGCCCGCCGCTTCCCAAGTCTCACCAATGGCGACGGCTCTACGGGTTATCCCCTAATCGACTGCCAAACAACCATGCAAGACGCGATTTCGGTATTGTGGGTAGTTTTTCTCGGATTCTCTTGAAGAACATGGGACGACTAGCCCGATAACGCTCTGAGTCAGAACGGCGCGGGAGACGCGCCGAGAGGAGGTTCGGGCCATGCGCTTGAAATGGAAAACAGCGCTGCGGACGGCGAGCATGTGGGCTTCGGGCAGCGGAGTCCTGCTCGCATCGAGCTGCGACGCCACGCGGCTGAGGTCCCTGGGTGAAGGCATCATCGCCGTGGCGGACATCGTAGACCCCAAGCCCGAGCCGGACTTGGGAGACGTCATCTCCTCGGAGGTAGAAGACTTCTTCGACAAGCTATAACGAGCTCTGCCGAGCAGTGGTTGGCACGAAGCGACCGGCTCTGCCGATTAGTTTCGGAAGGCTGCCGCACGAGATTCGCCGGCGATTTCCGATGTGTCGACAGAGTGGCCCGACCTCCCCGGGGTGTGAGGTCGAGGCCCGCAAGTTTCCTCCCGGGGGAATGAGAGCCACGATGGTCCGTCACGGATGACCCCAGGCGATCGCGGTTCAAGAGTGGTGACCTAGGCATTGCGGCACCGCGCCCGCAAGGACGCAGGCGCTGCCGCAGATGCCGAAGCGAACGCGTCCCCGCGCCCCAGCGGGCCTGCGCGGCTGCGTTCCCTTCCGGAATCTGCGTGCTGTCCCCTTCAGAAGCCGAAGCGCCAGCGAGGACGGGTGCCGCGCCTGGTCCGAACCCGAAGCGCCAGCCAGGGTAGGCACAGCGCGTTAGGGTGCGGAGCTCCCTCGCTTGCGCTACGGGTTCGGACCAGGCGCGGACGGCTCCCTCGCTTGCGCCACGGGTTTAGAAATGGAGCTTGATGCCCGGCGGAATCCTTTTGCGCTTCGATCAAGGATGCCCTCCCCCTGCTACGCTTCAGCAAGGGGGAAAGGCAACCCGGATTCGTCAGCCGCCGGCGCTCACCCCTCAAGAGCCGTTGCTCGCGTGGATGTTCGCGGCGATGTCCGTGATGAACTCCGGCTCGATGCTGAACGTCCCGATGCCGTTGTGGCAGCGGTAGCACACGAAGTCGAGCGTCACGGCCGCACGGTTCTCCGCGTCCTTGACGACCGCTGTCTGATCCTCGTTAAACATGGTCGTGTAGCTGGTGCTGCTCGAGTCGATGCGGAAGATGTGCGTGCGCGTGTCGCCCATGCGTCCCACGTCGCCGACGACTTCCGCCGTCGCGGACGAACCGCTCTTGGTGACGAAGGGCATATGGCAGCTCTCGCAGGAGAGCGTCTCGGTGTAGTCGCCGCGGGTGAAAACCCTGCCTTCATGCTTGCCCATGTTCTGGTCGGAGTGGCAATCCGTGCAGGCATTGCGGATCGCGTTGTCGCGGTCGTACACCGCGGAGACGTGCGGGCTGTGGCAGGTCGTGCAGGTCAGCGACGAGTGCCCGCCGCTGGCCACCAGTTCGGGATACTGCTCGTGATGCTGAATGAAACCGCCTTTGGCGACGATGACGTTTGGATCTTCGCCGCGCGTGTGGCACTTGCCGCAGGTGTCCACGCCCGTCGATGAAACATAGATCGCCGTCGTGTCGATCTGCACTTCGCCGTCCACGGTTTGGAAGTGCTTGCCTCCCGGCCCGTGACACGCCTCGCACTGGACACCCGGCTCTTGCCACGTTCCGATGAAGCCCGGGCGGTTTTCCTGGAACTCAGGGAAGTCCTCGTCCTGCGGCTTCGCGCCGGTAACGTGACAGTAGAAGCAGGAATAACCGTACGGTTTTTCAGCCTCGGCGTCCGGTTCGTAGGCGACGAAGCCGGCGACCGTCCCGTTGGCCGGGTAGTCCAAGTTCCACTGGGTACTCACCCCCGTCAGACCCGTCGTGAGGATGTAGCCGTTGTTGTCGATGAAGCGGCCCTTCTTGGTGTAGCCGCCGATGACGTAGGAGATGTCCGCCCAGGCGAAGCCGTCCGGCGGGTTCGGAACACCCGCGCGCGTGCCCTCCTCGGGGTACGTCGGCGGCTCGCCCTGCACCGCGTTGAGCTTGTGCCCGTGCCCGTGCACCTCGTGCTGCGCGGCAATGGAGGCGTGGCATTGCTGGCAGGCGCTGGAGCCCACGTACTCCGCCCCCTTATTGGTCGCATCGGTCGAGTTGTCGAACTCCGACGCGTTGTCGTTCTCGTTGGCGTTGTCGTTCGTGGCGGGAGGCGTCACCGTCAACGTGCACCCCAACCACGCACTGACCATCGCGCCGCTGACGCCCAAGAGCGTCAAGGCGAACAACCTGAAACCCATCCCTGGCCGGAAAGACATGCAGAATCTCCTCATGAGGTCTGACCGCGCTGTACGGGACGTTGACCGGGCGTCCCGCGCCGTGCTTATCCTTGCATCAAACCGAATACCGCGCCGATCGGTTTGCGCCCGAAACCTCCAGCCCGGCGGGAGGATACTCCACGGGTATGCCAGTGGCAAGAAAAAAGTCGTCGCGATTCACGAACGGATGATTCTCGAGGACTGTGCCGCTCGAGGTCCTTTTTTCGCTGCGGCCGCCGCCGTCTCATGCACGGGCCCCGCGGCGCGGACCCGTTGCGCCGCCGCACCGCTTGCATCCTCCAGCGCCGGCGGTTGAATACTGTCGCACCCAGCCTGCTGACTTGGGCGATCGGTCTCAGCGTGGCACGGAGGATCAGCGCTCGTGGTGAACGACGAAGCCGACCTTGTTGAGCGGCGCGAGGGCGCATGAGAGCAGCAGGCCCGCGCGAATGGATTCTGCTTTGCTCGCTGACGCCGCACCTGGTCGCCTTCGCGCAGGAACCCGGTCAGGCCGCGCCGGCCGAAACCCTCGCGCAGGAAGAAAGCCCCCCCGCCTCACGCGATTTCTCCCTTGATCTGCTCGATCCTTATCTCGAGTTCGAATCGCAGATCGAATCCCGGGAGGTCGAGTTCGGGGGTTCCGGAAAACGCTCGCTGGAGCGCAAGGACCGCGCGACGCTCTTTGCCGAGTCCCTCGGCTTCACCTTGGACGGCTTCGTGGCCGGCCCCGACGTGCTGCGCTTCGAGGGCGATTTCCAGTTCGGCCTCAGCCAGGCGCGGTATCGGGAGTCGCTCGGAGGCGTCGATCGAACGGACTCGGATTCAGGCACGCTCATCGAGTACGACCTCTCGCTCGATCTGTTCCCCGCGCAGCCCGTCTCCCTGCACGCCTACGGCAGACGCTCGCGCGAGCGAATCCCGCGCCGCTTCCTCCCCTCCCTCGTCGAACAGCGCGACGAGGCCGGTGCGTCTCTTCAGATCACGACGGACGCCACGACCACGGACCTCGGCTTCGACTGGTCCGACGTGCGGCGCACGGGCAACGTCAGCCAGGAGGACGACGAATCTCGCGAGGGTTCGCGCGTTCACCTCGATCATCGCTGGGAACTCACGGACGAGCAGCGGCTTCGCCTCACGTACGACCACGACCGCGACCGCAGCGAGTATCAAGGCGCCCGCTTCGACCTCGATACGCGGCGCGACGAGGCGCGCGTCGAGCATCAGTGGGCGTTCGGCCCCGACGGACGGCACGAGTGGGACTTCCTCGTTCGCTACAACGATGAGCAGGGCGACCTTGCCCGCGACGAAATCGAGATTGCCCCGCGTTTCACGTTTCGCCACACCGACCGATTCAAGACCACCTGGCGCTACAACTTCTACAAGATCGATCAGGACGCGCTCGCGACCCAGCAGCACAAGTTCGACGGCGCGGCCGCGTGGGACGTGACCGACCATCTCCGCCTCACGGCCGACGCCTTCTGGCGCTATGAGCGCGTCGAGGGCGATCTCGAGACCTATGAGTACGGCGGGCAGCTCGGGCTGCGATTCGAGCGTCGCACGGGCTGGGGCACGTTCACAGCCGACGGCTCCGTGGAGATCCTCCGCGCGGAGACGACCGGAAGCGGACCCACGTCGGTCGTGCGCGGAGAGACGCACGCGCTCGACACGGTGCGCCCCGCCATTCTGACGCGAAGCGACATCGAGCGGCACAGCATCCGGGTGTACAATGCCGGCCGCACGCGCGTTTTTGTGGAGGGGCTGGACTACACTGTCACGAAGACGGGCCGGCTTACGTTCCTGCGCCGCATCCTCTCCGGCAATATCGCCGACGAGGAGACCGTGTACTGCGATTACGTCTATCGCGTTCCCACAGGCTCGCGCACCGACACCTACCAGACCAACCTTCGCGTCGAGCACACATTCGACGGCGGACTGACCCCGTATTATCACTGGCTCAGTCGCAAGCAATTCGTAAACGAGCCGGACTTCCGCAGGCCCTTCACCTCGGATATTTTCGAACCGGCGTTTGACGCCTTTGCAGACAACACCGATCACCACCGGATGGGCGTGCGCTATGAGAAGGATCGCTGGTCGATGTCCGGCGAGTTCGAGATCTTCAACGACTCCGTGCTGCCCTACGAGGCCTGGCACGTCACCGGCCAGTTGGCTCTGGTTCGGACGTTGCAACACTCGATCGACGCCACCGCCGAATACTCACACTATCGCTTTGACGGCGACTTTGATCGCCGGCGCGTCAATTGGATCGACCTGGATCTGTCGCACCGCATGGAACTGACCGACGAGCTGTCCACGTCCGCAGCACTCGGCTATCGCCTTGAACGGGACTCGCACGATGGAACGACGCACGGCGTGGACATCGAGGGCACGGTTCGCCTGTCGCGCGGATTGCTCGATGTGGAGCTGACGGCCGAGTACGATCTGCTGTGCATCGGCGCCGACGACGAGCGAGGGTACGGCGTGTGGCTCAACGTGCGGAGGGATTTGTCGGACGCAGGGGAAAGGGGGGCGCGGAAATGAATGGCGAAGGGCGAAGGGCGAATGGCGAACGGCGCGGCCGAGCCTCGGTCGGGCGAGGCCGCCTTTATATGGATCGGCGCAGTCGCACCGCTTCCTCGTCCAATGCGCTCATGCGGCAGCTCGTTGTCCTGCATTCGCTATTCGCCATTTGCCATTCGCAATTGTCATTCGCTCAATCCGGCGTCGTCGGCTCTCCGCACGACTTTTCGGTCAGCGGTCCGGGCCAGGTCCACGCTCTGTTCGAGGAGGAGGTCTGCATCTTCTGCCACGCGCCGCACCATAGCTCCGGCCAGAAGCCCTTGTGGAACCGTCTGCAGCCGCCGGCGCATTATCGCATTTACGAAAGCTCCACGCTGGACGCGCGCGTGGATCAGCCCAGCGGTCCGTCGAAGATGTGCCTCAGTTGCCACGACGGGGCGCTGGCCCTTGGGCTGGTCGCATCATCGCCGGATCCCATTCCCGTCAGCCGCACCACGTTGCCGCCCGGGTCGTCCGACCTCACGCAGGACTTGTCGAATGACCACCCGATCGGTTTTCGATACGACCGCGCCCTCGCCTCGCGCGACAGGCAATTGAAAAGCCCGGACGTGCTTTCGGAGCTGCTGCCACTGGGCAAGCACTCCGAACTGCATTGCACGACCTGCCACGATCCTCACAACAACGAGCTGGGAGATTTCTTGCGCATGCCCGCGTTGCGCTCCGCCATATGCACAAGTTGCCATGACATGACCGGCTGGGAGGCGTGCAGTCACGCCACCAGTCCCGAGCGCGTCAGCGGCCGATCGGTGGACCCCGGCGATCCGCTCCCGTTCGCCACCGTCGCGGACAACGGCTGCACAAGTTGCCATCAAGTCCACGGGGCGGGCGCGCGTGAGCGGCTGCTGCGTTTTCGGCGCGAGGAGGACAACTGCCTGAATTGCCACAATGGAGGCATTGCGGCGCTGAACCTTGAGAATGAATTTCGCAAGCCCAGCGCGCACCCCATCGCCCGGTTCACCGAACGGCACGATCCCGAGGAGGATTCCCGAACCCAGAAGCGGCACGTGGAATGCGCGGATTGCCACAACCCTCATGCCGTCGCGTCCGATGTCGCTTTGACGCCCGCCTTGTCCGCCACTCAACCGGGCCTTGTGCAGAACTCCATGCAGTTTGTCTCAGGGGTGGACCGTTTCGGGCACGCGACGTCCCACGCGCGCTATGAGTACGAAGTGTGTTTCAAATGCCACGCGGACGGCGTTTCCCGCGCCGCTCGCGGTGGCACGGTGCGCCAAGTGCTGCAGACCAACACGCGGCTGGAGTTTCAACCGTCCAACCCCTCGTTTCATCCGGTGTTGGGCGCCAGAAATAACAATGATGTCGTGAGCTTGTTGACCCCCTGGCGCGTGGGGTCGGTCCTGCGCTGCACGGATTGTCACAATTCCGATCAGGTGGACGCCGCCAACCCCTATGCGCCAGCCGGTCCGCACGGCTCCATCTACGCACCCCTCCTCGCCGCCAACTATGAGCGGGGCCAGTTCGTGACGGAAAGCGCGCGGGCGTATGCCTTATGCTACAAATGTCACGACCGGCGCAGCATTCTAAGCGACGAATCCTTTCCGCTGCACGGCGAGCACATCATCCGCGGACGGGCGTCATGCAGCGCCTGCCACGACGCCCACGGCATCAGCCGATCACAGGGCGACGCGAGAAACCACGGCAATCTCATTAACTTCGATCTTGCACAGGTTCAGCCCGCCTCCGGCGGCGCGGGCGCGAGAATTCAATACATCGATCAAGGCCGATACGCCGGCAGTTGCACGCTCGTATGCCACGGAGTCACGCATGTCGCGTTTGAATATGGCAGATGAGAAACTGAATCAGACAACGCCGGCGGCGAACGCCGACCGGACGGAGACGGCGATCCACTCGCCGCTCCGCCCGGTGGCTGCGTCCCGCCGCCTCAAGGGACGCCTTGCTTGCGTGATGTCCGCTGAAACGATTCTCCGGCTCGATGTCGGTTTCCACGCATCACCGTTTCGGCTTGTAGGTCGCCACGGCGACGCCATCCACCACGACCTGATGACCCACCACGATGCCCTCATAACCCGGCGGCAGCGTGCCGTCATGCGTGTCGAACTTCACCGTGGCCTTGCCGCGGTCGCTCGCCGTGAGGGTGAACGCGTAGGTGCAGCCGTCCGTCGAAACACACACCGTGTGCGTCGAGCCGGGTACGGCGCGCTTGATCGCGAAGGTGACTTCCGTCCGCGTCGCGTCGGACTGGAACGCGCTCTTCATGACGAAGTCCGGTCCGCTTCCCTTGGCGACCAGCTCGACGGCCTGCGCATGAGCCGCGGCGGCGAACAGCGCCGGCGCGAGCAGCGCGCCCACCACGGCCAGCTTCTTCATCCAGCCCCCAACCTCGATGCGTGCACATCCCAACATGCTCATGTCCTCCGAAATCGTGCACCCGCGCCCCCGGCCGCCGGCATCACCTTGGACGCCTTCCATGCGACAGGCTTCGGCCTTGTGCACGTCGGCAGGCAAGGGCAATCACCGTGCCAGTCGTGTTGCCTCTCTCGAACACGCGGAATTCCGCTGCTTTTTCAACGAATTCGCCCGCTGGGATTAACTCGCCTGCTCCGAGCGCCATCGTGCGCATGTCGATGGACTCGCGGTCTGTGGATACACTCGCGGTCGGCGTGGGATTTGAGTCGCATCTTCAGCGTTCGCTGCGGACCCACGGGCGGATTGAATGACGGTGATGTTTACGCCACGACCTCATTTGCACGGAGGTTTCGATCATGCACGGGTTGATGCCGGCGCTCACCGGAAAGATTGGCGCGGCTATGGGCGCAGTCGCCGCGATCATGAGTCTCGCGTCCTCAATTCCGGACGCAGCCGCCATCGGGTCGGCGGCCGCCCCTCAGTCGACCGCGGTCGAGAATCGCGGAGGCAACGCGGTGCAGCGTGCGACCGGCGGGGTGACGGGCGGGGCGCACGATTTGTCAAAGCTCACGGGCCGGCTTCGTGACACATGCAGCGCGTGCCATGTCCCGCACGTGCTGGGCATCCGCGCCGACTCGAGTTCCCGCCGGGGCGATCCTATTTCGCCGTCAGGGGCGACCTCGCACCGGGAGGCGACAGGCAGCGCCCACCCGCTCGGCGAAGCCAGGGCGAGCGACGCCGATGCGCTGCGGGACGATCCTGCACGCTCCGGGCAAGTTGGTCCGGCAACGCACGAAGCGGAGCTTCAACCGCCCCGCCCGGAAGACGAAGGCGGCGAAGTTCACTCGGCGCCGGAGAGTGCCGGCGCGGGCGCTTCCCTCCAGATGTACCGCATTGAGGGGCAGCGATCGGCGCTTTCGCCGGGCCGGTTCGCTCCGGGGCCGACGAGCCTTGTCTGTCTGAGTTGCCATGACGGCACGGTGGCTTCATCGGCCATCGGCGGCGCGCACGCCCTGCTCTCCGGCGTGCGCGATGGCTTCGACGTTCCTGACGGATTCGTGTGGCGGGATCATCCCATCGGCGTCGAGTATCCGGCGCAGAAGAAGGGCTACGTGCCGCTGTCGAAGCTTGAGGCCCAAGGGCACATCCGGCTGCCGGGCCAACGCGTGGAGTGCGTCTCCTGCCACGACCCGCACAACGCGGCGGGCGAGCCGTACCTGCTCTCCGTATCCAATCGGCGCAGCGCGCTGTGCCTCTCATGCCATGTGAAGTGAGCGGATGAAACGCCGAAACGTCGAAACGTCGAAACGTCGAAAGGCAAACAGACCGCACACCCGCGCGGCGGGCGCATCCGTGGCTTCGCTTGCCGTAGCCGCGGCCGGTTGCTTCCTGATCGGCGGCTGTGCGGCGGACGGCGGGACGCATGACCAGCGGTTCGTTCCGTTCTTGATTGAAGGCCCGACCCATGACCTGCATGCCCGCGTTCTCGGCAATCTGGCGGACCTGATCGAGCCGCCTCGTCCGCGCCCGGGCGCGCTTGAACGCATCCTGTTTGGCGACCGCACTCCGCCTCGGATGCGACTGCGCACGCCGCAAGGCCTGGCGATGCTTGAGGGCGACCTGCTTGTTTGCGATCAGGGGCGATCCGCCGTGATTTCGGTGAACCTCCCGAGCGGGCGTGCGGCTTTTCTTGCGGACGCCCGGCACCTGCCCGACGCCCCGCTGGACATCGCGGTCGGCCACGATGGCCGCATCTTCGTGATCGACGCGGCGCGCGCGGCCATCATCGAGTACGACGCGGCCCGACGCCGCGTGGGAGAATTACGCGTGCCTCCGTCGGCATCCACCTCGTCCTTCGCGCCGGTCTCCTTGGCGCTATCCGCGGACGTGTTGTGCGTCGGATGCACGGGCCCCGGACGCGTCGAACGCTTCGACCTGCCCCGGCGCGAGTGGCTTGCGCCGATCTCGACGGGCTACGATGGGATATCCATCGTCGCGCCGACGGGGTTGTGCGTCGCGGAGGACGGCGCGCTCTATGTCGTGGATGCCGTCGCCGCCTGCGTGCATCGCTTCTCGGACATGGACGTGGCACTGCCGCCGATCGGCCGGCCCGGTCGCGGCGAAGGCGAGCTTCTCCGCCCCAAGCACGCGTGCGTGACGCCTTCGGGTCTTGTTGCCGTCACGGACGCCGCGCGGCAGTCCGTCGTGGTCTTCGACCGCGAGGGTCGCTTTGAGCTGGAGATCGCGCGGAATGAGCCGCATTGGCCGGGATTCACGCTGCCGTGCGGCATCGTGCGCCTCGACGGGTCGGCGCTGCCGCAGGGCGTTTCTGCAGAGCTTGCTCCGCACCAGGAGGCGGCGGAGTACCTGCTGGTAAGCGACTCGCTGGGGGATGTTTCGCTGACGCTTGTGGAGCTTCAGCGCGGCGGCGAGCCGGGAGGCGCGCCATGAAGCCCGCTCGAACGCATTTCCAAGGCGCCGCCGCCTGCTGCGGCGCAGGACTGGTGCTGTTCGCCGCCATGCTGTTGACCGCGACGACGGTTGGAATGTGGCAGGCTCCAGCAGACTTGCCGCATCCCGTGCAAGAGGACGCCCGGTCGAGAACCGCCAATCCACACGGCTCGACCTCCGGTTGCAGCGCCTGCCATGTGCCCCAGACCGGACCGCCTCGCGCGATTCCTCGCGACACCGTGGACCTGCTCTGTCTTTCCTGCCACGACGGCCTCCGCGCGACGCGCGAGCCGCACCCCATCGGTCGCCGCGCGGACGGCACGCAGTTGACGCGCCCGCCTGCGGACTGGCCGCTCACGGCGGATCGGCTCAGTTGCCTGACGTGCCATGACGTAGTCCGCCAGTGTGCGGCATCGAGTCTTCCTCGCGGAGACCGGCCGAACCTGCTGCGCGTGCCGCCGGATGGCAAGAGCTTCTGCGGCACATGCCACGTCGCCGCGTCCGCGCCGCGACATAACCCGCACCGCATGACGGACGCGGACGGCACGATCGACGGACCGACCTGTCGATTCTGCCACACGGAGACCATGCCCTTCGGCGCGGAGGCAGCACGGACGGGCGATGCGCGGCTCACTGCACGAGAGGTCACGCTTTGCGGCGCGTGCCACGCGCGGCACGTCGATTTCTTCGAACCGGGACACCTTGGCGTCCAGGCCCCGCCCGGCATGTTGGAACGATTGCGCCGGTCTGCGGCGGACCCGAACTTCGCTGCCCGCCGAGGCGCGTCCGCGACCCTCCCCCTCGACAGCGACGGTCGCGTCACCTGCTCGACGTGCCACAATCCGCATGAGCGCGGCGTCTTCCCGGTTGAGCATGCGCTGTCGGACGGCGCGCTCTCATTCCCGAAATCGGCGCACACGGAGCCGCGGATGCGCGCCCATCCGCCCGATTTGTGCGGAGCATGTCACGCGGAGTGGCAGCCCTGAATGACAATCGGCGGCGCCTCCGGAAGAATTGGCGCGCCGGCGGCGCCGCTCCCGCCGCGGCGGCGTGAAGCTCCAGCGCCGGCATCAAGCGCGAAGGCTGTAGTACAGGATCACCCCGTACGCCGCCGCGGCCGGAAACGCCACAAGGCTGAGAAACACGCTCAAGCACCAGAAGAGGCAGAGCTTCACGTTCACCGCCAGCGCCGAGCCTGTCTCGCGCAGCATCCACCAGATCACGCGCTGCACGTCGAACAACACGATCACCATGAGGACAACAAAGATCCCCAAGGCCACGCTGTACAACGCCAGATCCCAATCCCTGTTGGCAAGCCGCGAGGCCGCCACGCCGCCCACCGCGAACACGACCGCCGCGCCCATGATCGACAGCGGCGCGCAGCAGTACAGGCTCAGAGCGGCGGCGCGAAGCTGGCGCGCGAGGTCCACTTCCTTGTGGCGGATCACGTAGTACGGCACGCCCGTTACGCTCAAAATCGCCGCGAGAACCGCCGCATGCATCACCGCCAGGTAGCCCGGTCCGCCGAAGTGCAGCACGGCATCAAAGCCGTCCGGGCGCAGCATCGCCAGCGCCAGGGTAAGCAGCGGAAACGGCAGGAACGCCAGCAGCACCGTGATGCGGCGAAACGCCCTTGCGTCGCGCTCGCCCACGGGGCGGCTCATCTCCAGGCAGAACCGCTGCGTGCGGAACACCACCATCCACACCGTCACGAGATACGCCCGCAGCCGCCCGACGCGGGCGCGATGCACCCAGGGCAAGAGCGATTCCGCCGACTTGATGAACGCCACGTCCAGCGCGCATTCCGGGCAGCGGTCGCTGACCAGCGCGCGCAGGTTGTAACCGCAGGCCGGGCAGTACACGTCCTCTTCGGTCAAGACGTTCGTGTTGTCGCCAACCGTGCTTTGCTCCACGCCGGGTGCAAGTTGTGCCGTGGGTTCCATCGAGTATCAAGACGGGCGGGCACGGCAGGTGTTGCGGTCGCCCTGATGCGATCGGGCGCGCCGGCGGGGCGATATCTCCGTGCGAACCGCAGCCCGCAGCTCGCTACGAGCCCACCACCAGCGCCGCGGACCGGGCCGGAATCCAGCCGGTTTGCCCGTCCGCCAGCTCGATTCGCCACCAATCGCCGCGGCGCTGGGTGCGCGTGAACTCGACGCCGGGCTGAAGCGGCTGCTCAAACTGACGCTCATAGCCCGTGCCCGGTCCCTTGAAAACCGCCACGTCGCCGGCCAGCACCACGCCCGGCGGCTGACGCGCTTCCTGCCAGCCCTGCACCGCCGCCGACCCGCCCGCGCCGATCGCCATTGCCGCGGCCACCACCGCCGCGTACAGCCATCCGCGCCGGCGCTTGAGCGTAAAGACCGCGGCGAACGTCCACAACGCCGCGTTCGCAATCAGGGCCGCCGTCACGCGCCCGCCGAAGGAAGTCGTGTCGTGCCAGAAAAACGCACGGCGCAGCAGCGCGCCGCTGCGCGGGGGGGCGATCGCCGTCAGACATCGACGCCGCGCGGCCGCCAGATTCTGCCGTAGATCGTCGTCGCGCGGGATTGTGCGCTGCGCCCGACGGTAGTGCAGGATCGCCTCGCCCAACGATCCCTTCTGAAAGCAGGCGTTGCCGAGGTTGTACTCGATCCACCCGTTCCGCGCCCCCGCGGTCACGAGCGACTCCAGCCGCTGCGCGCAGGATTCAAACAGCCGTCGCGCCGCCTGCGGGTCCGATGCCTGCAAAGCCGTCGCGTCTTCGTATTCCTTCAGCGCCGCGGCCAGCTCCATCCCGCCCGCGGTGACCGACTCATCCCCGCGCGCCGCAACGCTCCAGCCGCACACCGCAGCGAGCGACAGGAACGCCAGGCATCGCGCATCAAGCCAGGAACCAAACCGTACATGGAGGCGCATCATGGCGCGAGGCTCTCAATCTCGCGCATCCAGGCGCGCATCGAATCCGAGGCCTGTGCATCCACGGCGACGGCAGCGGTGCCTGAGCCTGCGTAGCTCGCCGCATCACAAGCGCCGAGAAACTCCCTCACCCCCCCCACCAGCGCCTCCGACCCGCCGCGAGTCTCGAGCGCGAGCGCGACCTCCGCGGCCGTCATCGCGCCCGCCGGCAGGTCGAAGCAATCCGCAACGAAGCCGATCAGCGCATCCGCCGCCAGCGCCGCGCGCGCGGCCGGCGGCGAATCACCAGCCAGACGTCGCAGTTTCTCCTCCGCGATGCGCCGCGCTCGCGACCGCCGCGCCAGCGCGCGATTGTCGATCAGCCGCCGACGACGACGCTGAACGGTGACGACCACCATCGCGACGAGCGGCGGCAAAGCGAAGCCCCCCGCCGTCGCCCAACCCAGTTGCAGCGACGAGTTCGCCAGCAGCAAGCCCGGATCCGTCACGTTGGCGGCCAAGCCCTCGGTCAACGCCTTCAGCGCCGGCTCGCCGGACTTGAGCATCAGCTCGTCGGATTTCGCCGGCAGAAGCTCCAGCGGCGCCCCGGTGGCGGGAAGCACGTTGATCTCGATCGGCGCGCTCTCCAGCGTGACGTAGCTTTCCTTGTCCACGTCGAAGTATGACCAGCGGATCGGCGGGATGGTCTGCCGGCCCTCCTGTCGCGGGAAGATCGCCTGCCGGAACACCTTGCCGTCGCCGGTCAACTCTCCGGCTTGTCCGGTTTGACGGAACTCAAACCGGCTCGACAGCTCGGGATGGGCGCCTAGCTCCGGTCCCTGCACGCCTTCAATCGGCGCGCCGCGGATCACGACGCTCAGCGTGAGGGGCTGGTTCAACTCGACCTCCGCCGGCCTAACCGTCACGTCCATCGTGTACGCGCCGATCGCGCCGCCGTAGCCGGCCGGCTGGCCCTCCAGCGGCGGCGACTTGATCTCAACCGTGACCGCTTCCGCTCGCGCGGACACGCGCCGTGTCTGCGAAGCTTCCAGCTCCGGTCGCGCGAAAAAACCGCGCACCAGTCGCGCATTGAGCGGGTAATCCACGAACGCCGTCACCGGCCCGAGCGTCAGCGTGCCGGTCTCTTCCGCGCGGATGCTCTTTTCCAGCACGAGCACGATGTACTCATGCCGCTCGCCCTGCGCGTCCGTCAGCGTGCGCTCGGTCCGCCGCGCTGAAGTCCCCGCGAACACCGACAGGTCGAACTTGCCGTGACTGGTAACGTATTCGACGAGCGTGTCGCGGTCGTCCAGCGGGGCGCCTCCGCGCTCAAGCTTGCGAATGCCGATGCGCAGCGTGGCGCTGACCGTCTGGCCCAGGTACGCGCGCGTGCGATCGGCCTCGATCTCGATGAAGACCAGGTTTTCCGCTGGATTCTCGGCTTGGGGCGGCAACTCGGTGATCGTGAGCTGGATCGGCTCGGCGCTGACCGTCTTGCGCCCGGCAGCGACCTGAACCTGCGGCAGCGTGAGGGTTCCGGGCTTCTGACCGACCACGCGATAGACGTAGGTCAGCGTGCGTTCGTGCGACCGCCGCCCGTTGACGATCTGCGTGAAGTCCGATCGCCGCGGTCCGCCGACGAATGCCAGCGCGCCGCCTTCGACCTCCGGTTGCGGGGGCGCCTCCGGCTCATCCGTGTTGGTCAGCACCAGCAGCACGTCGAGCGGCTCGCCGACTTGGAGCGTGCGCGTCTCCACCTGCCACGCAACGGACGGATCCTTGTCCGCAAAGACAGCCGGCGCTCCCCACAACATGTACAGCACAGCGACGAGCATTCGCACCTCGACGACACGGGGTTACCAATCTTTTCCGGCAGGCGGCGCGGCGGGTCTTGGCTCGGCGCGGGTGCGCCGCTTCTGCTCGTTGAGCCGCTGCCGATCCATCAGACGGCGCAACTGCCGGGCGGCCTGCTCCTGCGCGCCGTCCTTCGCGTCCGCTGGCTGCGCGGGGGTTGAGTTCATTTGCGAGGCTTGCTCATCCGCATCCTGCTTGTCCTGCTGATCCGCGGCCTGCTTCGCAGCTTGTTGCTTCTCCTGATTCTTGGACTCGTCCGCGCTTTGCTTCTGCGACTCGCTCTGCTGATCCGCGTCAGACTCTTCCGTTGAGTCGTTCTCCGGTTTCTTCTGTTGATCCGCAGTACTCTGCGAGGTGGAGTTGTCGTTGGCGTTGCCTTGCTCGGACCCCTGCTGATCCTGATTCTGCTGCCGGGATTCCTCATCTTTGTCGGATTCCCCTTGCTGGTCCTGCTTCTGCTCCTGCGATTGCGGATTGTCCGACGGCTGCGAGTCTTGTTGCGAATCCTCATCCTGGGAAGCGTTGTCATTGCCGCCCTGCTGCTTCTGGTTCTGCTGAGGCGGCTGCTGATCCTTGAGCTGCCGCCACAGCGACGCGGCCTTGTTCCATGCGTCGCGCGCGCCGGCGTGCGCGGGATCAACCGAGAGCACGTCGTGATACTTGCGGATCGCGTCCTGCGTGCGCTCGACGGCCTTGTTCGCGTCCTCGCCTGCCAGCTTCAGCGCCTCGGCATGATCCACCAGCCCCAGCGCGTACATCGCATCGGCTGACAGGCGCGCATCCCCGCCGGCCGCCGCCCTGCGCAGCTCGTCGCGCGCGAGGTCGAACTCGCCGAGCTTCAAACGGCTCAAGCCGAGATTGAACGCCAGCTCGCTCGATTCCGGCTTGAGCGGCGCGGCGCGCTGATACTGCTCCAGCGCTTCGGCGATCTGCCCGGCGAGGAAGCGCTGGTTGCCTTCGCGCACAAGCTCGGCCGGTGTACGGATTCGGGAAGCATCGGCGTCCGCGGCCGCCACGGGCGTTGCAGCGGTCGGCTGCGCCGGCGAAGGGTTCGACGCCGGCTTGGCGACAGGGGACTGATTCATGCCGGGAGGCGTCTGCGCAAAGACCGCGCCCGCCAGCAGGAGGATCCAGCAGATGTTGCAATCTCCGCCCATAGGCTTCAAACCGGTCAACCCGCCCCGCGCAGAACTCAACCGCTATCTGAAGGACGACGCACGCACCGACCTCCCGTCAACCGGATCGCGCCCCCCTCTTCCCCAACCCGCCCGTCACAACAACCGGTTCCATTTTCGACCCGCCCATTCAAGGGTCAACAATCCCGCCAGCAGCGCCAGCGTCCACCAGCGGTCCCACAACGTCGTCGGGCGGGACTTCGTCGTCGACACTTCGTGCCGGTCCGCGATCAGCGGAGGAACCTGCATCAGCTCGTCCACCTCCAAGTACCGCCCGCCTTCGGAAACGGCTGCGAGCGACATGAGATTCGCCTTGTCCATCTGCGGACGCGCCAGCTCCAGGTTGGGCCGCACCACGCGGATGTCGCGCGTCAGCGTCCCGGTCGAGGGATCCGCGCCGGGTGGGGTCAGGCTGATCTGATACCCCCCCGCGGCCTTCGCAACAAACCGCCCTTCGTACATGCCGGGCTGGTCGAGGCGGCGGATCAACCGTAACTCCGTCGCGCCGTCGTCGCCCTTCACCGAGGCACTCACCTCCTCTTGCGTGAGCGGCTCGAAGCCCGAGGTGAGCAGCCGGGCCGCAACACTGACCGCCTGACCGATGGGAAACTCCGAGCCTTCGGTGAGGATCGCGCCGCGCTGATCTCCGCGAAACAGTTTGCCTTCCGCGAGGAAGCGCAGCATCTGCACCCAGAATCGCGCGAACGCCTCCGCCCCGCTCTGCCGCCAGCGCCACGTTCCGTCGAACGCCAGAAAGCCCGTGCGCCCCGCGCCCACGAACTGCGTCGCGCACAGCACGTGGGGACCGAATTGGTTCTGCATGGCCGGGTCCGTGTGCTGCATCAGCACCGTCGCCACGGGCTTGGCGCGCAGCACGGGAAAATGCCAGAACACGCCGCCGCGCCCCTGCCACGAAAGGCGCGACGAAGCCTCATCCTCGGCCGCGCGCATCACGGTGTGCGGCAGCGCCGCCGGCGGAACGTCCACGCCAAACTCGCGTCGCTGGTAGTGCCCGACGCGGTTGAGAATCAGGTCGGCGTCGGGATTCGGGGTCACGGGCAGCAGATCGACGAGCGAAGAGAGCTCCGGGCTGCGCATGAACGCGGAAGCGTGCGGTCGACCGGCCACGTACATCAGCCCGCCGCCCTGGTCGGTGATGAAACCGTCGATGCGCTGCGTCCAAAGGGGATCGAAGCCCGCCGGATCCGGATCCAGCAGCAGGATCACGTCGTACACGAACAGCTCTTCCGGCAGCAGGGGCAGGTGCCGCAGAATCGTGTCGCCGTCGCGTACCGCCCGCGCGTCCGCGGATTGCAGCCAGCACGCCAGCTCAAAGGTCGAATCGCGTTGAAGCAGCCGGACCAGGTTCTGATATTCCCAGCTCGGCTCGCCCGCCACGAGCAGCACGCGCGTCTGCGAATCCGCCACGCGCAGCGTCACGCTGCGCTCGTTGTCATCCACCACGGACTCGTCCGGGCGCGGCTCGACCGCAACCGTGTACGAGTACCGGCCCACGCGCGGCTGGCGATGCTCAAAGCTGATCGGCGGCAATGCCCCATCGACGGCGACCGGCAGCTCGCGCCTTGCGATCACCTGCCCCGCGCCGCTGTCGCCATCGGTTCGCTCACGCAGGACGACCTGCACGGACTCCCCGGCAAGCCCCTCGGCGGCGAGTGTCGCGCTGATCGTAAAAGGATCGCTGGGGAAAACGAGATCCGGCGCGCCGAGTTCCGTGACCCGCGCGTTGCGCGGAGGGGAAGGATCGCCGATGCCGACGGCAAACAGCGGCACGCGGCGCTCGCGCATGAAACGCGCTGCGCCCTCGACACCCGCTCCATAATTGAAACCGCCGTCGGAGAAAACAACCACGCCCGCCAGCGGTGCGTCGCCCAGCGCTTCCACGGCTTCGCGAAGCGCATGATCGACGTCGGTGACGGGCCCGCGCGCGGGGAACGCCAGCTTGACCTCGCCCGCCGAGAGCGGAACCTCCGCATCCTCGTCGCCGCGCTTCGCGGATGCGCCGCCACTTTCCGCGGCCGCGGATTCTTCGGCGCGGCTCAGCGTCGCCTTCAACGCGCTTCCTGAATCAAACGTGTGCAGGCGCACGCGGTTGTGGGTCGCCAGGCCGGTGAGGAACGCCCGCCCGTCGCGCGCCAGCAGCGCCTCCACCAGAGCACTGCGCCGGACCTGCGCCCCGGCATCCGGCGAACCAGCCTCCGAAGAGCCTGACTCCCCAGCGGGCTGGTCCGGCAGCACCGCCCGCACGCGCGCCGCCGCCGCCGGCTCGTGATAACGATCGACCAAGTCCATGCTCGCCGACGTGTCCACCAGCACCAGCGTGTACGAATCCACCCAGCGATGCAGGTATCGCGCCAGCACCGGCTCGAACCAGACCAGGGCAAGCGTCACGAGCACGCCGGCGCGGAGCGAGGCCAGCATCATCCTCCGACGCGCCAAGGCGCCGCTGCGCCCCTCGTGGCGGTACATCCACACGACGGCGGCGAGAAGCGCAAGCGCCAGTCCCGCCGCCAGCGCGCCCCAAACTCCCTGGGGCAGCGCAAGAAACTCGAACCGCACCTCCTCTTCGAGCCGGACTCCCACTTGTGCGAGCACGTCAAACATGGACCTTCATCGCCCCCGGGTTGCGTCGGTTCCCATCAAGGGCGGCAAACGGGGTTCAGGAATTGTGGCACCGGTTTCCAACCGGTGGCGTAGCACAGGTTTCCAACCTGTGCATCTACGAGTACACATTTGGATCCCATATCAGACCCCTCTCGACCTGCAAGTTATCAAGCTAACCCAGAACCCGCGGTTGCTCACAGCCCATCCATCCTCAACATCTCAGGATGTCGAAATTTCAGAGAAATGGCATTCGTGCGCGTCTGCCCGATCCACGTTTCAGCGCGTCGCCACAACGTTCCCTCTTCTCCCGAAAAACCACGCAAGCGTCTGCTCGAGCATCAACACCGCGGCCGCTGCGACGAGGAACGCGGGCCACCATTCCGTCCGGCTGTCGGGGGCGAGCGTGCGAAGTTGCTCCACGCTCGCTACGTATTCCAGCGGAATGTCGGGCATGGCGGCGCGCAGCTCCTCCTCCCGCGCGGGCGTCAGGTCGCTCTCGTCGGGCTCGACGTTGACCGCGACGAGGCGCGTCTCGTCCCGGTCTTCGCGGCTGCGGAGCAGGAACCGGTACACGCCCGCCTGCCTTGCACGTTCTAGTCCAAACCGCCATGAACGTCCGTCTTGAAGCGGCGCGGCGCTGAGGGCCATCTCCGCCTCGTTCGGATACGCCGGCGTGTGCAGAAAAGCGGACGCTTCGTAGTCGCCGCTGTCCACGGTCACTTCGATGGGCCCACCCACCTGGCAGACCTGCGACACCGCGCCGCGCCGCGCGACGTGCGTAACCATCTCCAGACAGACAGGCAGGTACGTCGGCGAGTCAGGCCAGGTGTTCCACTCCTTGTCCGCGGACGAGGTGAACAGCACGACGCGCCCCGCGCCGGCGCGCTTCTCGACGATCGCCGGATAGCCTTCGTCGCCCTGATAGACGGCGAGCACGCGCACCGACGAATCCGCTGTCGGCGCCGGCTCCTCATCACCGCCCTCCGGCGCCGAAACGCCCGGCGGCGAGCTTTCCGGCGTCTCTATTTCGCAGGCAAAAAAACCGCTGAATCGCACCATCCCCAAGCCGAGCGGGTCGCCCTCGCGGCTGACGCCCGCCATGGCCGGGTGCAACGGATCGCCAACGACCAAGCCGCGCGGCCGGTCGGAGGCCACGACGGCCTCGCCGAGCCGGGCGGGAAGCAACCCGCGCGCGCCGCCGAGTTGGACGTTGTACGACTGCGGATCGACCTGATCGCCAAGGAACACCATCACGCCGCCGCCGCCCGCCGTGAATCGCGCCAGCGCCGCCGCGGTCGAATCCGACACGGCCGCCACGTTGGCCAGCACCACCGCGTGATAGCGCTCCAGGTCCGTTGATTCCAGAGCCGCGGCGTCGATCACCGTCACTTCGTTCCCGCTGAACACGTCGCCCTCGGGACGCATCGCCGTAGCCAGCAGATGCACCTCGTCAAGAAACGCATCGCTCGATGGCTCGCCATCCACCAGCAGGACGCGCACGGCATTCAGCACCTGCGTGGCGAGATGCGCTGTGTCGTCGATTTCCAGCCGATCGTGCGCGATTTCCAGCCGCACGGACTCCTCCCCGGCCGAAGGAAACGTCGTTTCGATCTCAACGGAGGCCGTCTGCCCGGCCGCCACGCGCGGCAGCGTCTGCGCGGACGTGACGGTCTCACCCACGATGGCGCGGACCTCGACGTTCTCGGCGGGCGCGTCGCCGAAGTTCGACACCTTGGCGCTCAAACGCACCGCGCTGCCCACGACGGGCACGCCAAAAGCCACCTGCGGATCGTGAATCGCCAGGTTCGCCGCTCGCGGCGGTCCCACGTTCACCAGCACGACGCGGAGCGAGCGCTCCTGTCCGATCCAGTTCTTCAGCGGGGACAGCACATGCTCCACCCCGGCCGTCGCCGCGGCGTCGGAGCGTTCACCGGCGGCGCTTCCTCTCCGCTCCGGCAAGCCCGCGTTCATCCCGGCGCCAAGCCAGTCGCCCGCCTGAAAATCGCTGAGCACGTACACGACCGCGCTGAGCACGTCGGGATGCGCATCGAGGTCGTCGCGCACGCGCTGCACCCCGGCCGCGAGGTTGATCCGCTCCTGCGAGACGGCCATCCCCGCGAGGCGCGACAGAACGTGCTGCGCCTCATCCGCGGCGACTGAAGCACCGGCCACCAACGGCTCGGACGGGTCCGTCAGGCGCACCACGCTGACCGTGTCCTCCGCGCCCCCCTGGTGCACGCTCTCGACGATCTGCCTGGCCGCCTGCTTGACGCGGTCGAAAACCGTGCCGCCGTCGTCCAGCCGCAATCCCGTGCTGAAAGAGTCGTCCATGAGCAGGATGTGGTCCGTGCGGGCGGCACCGATCGGCGACTGCGCCATGCCCTGCGGCCGCATGAAAAACCGCGCCACGAGGAGGGCGATCAGCACCATCGCCAGGCACCGCAGCGCCAGCAGAATCCACTCTTCCAGCCGGACGCGCTTCTGATTGCGCCGCTGCGCCTCGAGGAGAAACTCGATCGCCGCCCAGCGGATCTTGCGAAACCGCCGCCGCGCAAGCAGGTGGATTATGATGGGTATCGCCGCGCAGGCCGCCCCGGCGGAAAACAAGGCGGGCCAGACGAAAGCGCCGAGCAAAGGCGAAAGACCGATGGACGAAGTGAATGCCGAATGCTGAATGCCCGAGGCCGGCGCGAATGCCGCATGCTGAAAGCCGAAGGCCGAAAGGAGGAGGCAAGCCGGTGCGCTCGTCGCGCAGCTCACGGAATGCAACAAGGTCAAACTCATTCGCTACCACTTGGCCTGTTCTGGCGTCCTGCAGTCCTCACCGCCCGCAACTCCACCCCAACCCGCCCGCCTGCCACGTATCTTCCGAGACCCACGATACCCGAGGTTGCATTCGCCATTCGGCATTCAGCATCCTCCATTCTGCATTCTGCATTCTGCATCCGGCTTTCAGCATTCGGCATTCAGCATTCAGCATTCCCTCTCATCCCGCTCTCCGCCTTCGCCGCGCGAGGAACGTCGTCAGCACCCGGTCCAGCGGCATCGCCGTGTTAAACAGCGAGTAGTCAATCCGCTGATTCAGGCACGCCGACTGGATGCGCGTCAGGAAGGCGTGCAACGCATCGAGGTAACCGGCGCGGAGGGACTGCGGATCGGTGAGCACCTCGATCGACGGATCCTCCATCCCCTCGAACAGCGTGCGATCGAGAAACGGAAATTCCAGCTCATCCTGATCCATCACGTGCAGGACGATCAGTTCCTGCCGCTGGAAACGCAGCCGCCGCAGCCCCGCCAGCAGTGCGTCCACGTCCGTCAGCAGATCGCTGATCAGCACCACCATCCCCCGCCGCTGCGTCCGCGCCGCCAGTTGATCCAGCACCACCTTCGCCCGCGTCCGCCTCGACGGGCGATGCTCCGCGATCGCGCTGATGAGCCCGTGCAACGAGGCCTTGCGCGTCGAAGGCGGAACCTCCCGCCTCACCTCCTCGTCAAACAGCGTCAGTCCCGCCGCGTCCTGCTGCGACACCAAAAGATGCGCCAGCGACGCCGCCGCCGTGGCCGCGTAGTCCCACTTCGTCATGCCGCCCGCGCGCGGGTGCTCCGGATAGGCCATCGACTCGGAGCCGTCGAGCACCAGGTGTACGCGGAGGTTCGTCTCGACCTCGTGCTCCTTGATAAACGGCTTGTCCACGCGGCCATACACGCGCCAGTCGATGTGCCGCAGGTCGTCGCCCGGCGCGTACTGCCGGTGCGAGGCGAACTCGACGGACAGACCCCGGTAGCGGCTGCGGTGCATGCCGGACAGGAAGCCGTCCACCACCTGCCGCGCGCGAAGCTCCAGCGGCGCGATCGCCTTGAGAACCTCAGGCTGAAAGTACTTTCTGGAATCGTTCATCCGCGGTCACCGGCGTTTCATTCGGGTCGATCAGCTCCACCAGCTCCGCAATCAGCCGGTCCGTTGTGTAGCCCTCCGACTCCGCCGAGTAGTTCAGCACCAGCCGGTGGCGCATCACCGGACCCGCCACCGCGGCCACGTCCTCCGCCGCGACGTGATGCCGCCCCTTGATGATCGCCCGCGCCTTGCCGCCGAGGATCAGCCCCTGCACCGCGCGCGGTCCCGCGCCCCACGTGACCATCTCGCGCACGATCGGCGCCGACGTCGCATCGTCCGGGCGCGTCGCCCGCGCGAGCCGCAGCGCGTAATGCAGCACGTCCGGCGCGGCCGGCACGCGGCGCACGATGTCCTGAAACCCGGTGATCTGCGCGCTGTCGAAGATCCGCTCGACCTGCGGCGCGCGGACCGATGTGGTGCGCTCGGCGATGCAGTATTCTTCCTTGTAGGACGGGTAGCCCACGTTGACCTTGAACATGAAGCGGTCCTGCTGCGCTTCCGGCAGCGGATACGTGCCTTCCTGCTCGATCGGGTTCTGCGTCGCCAGCACGAAGAACACGCCCGGCAGATCGTGCCGCGTCCCGCCGACGGTGACGTGCCGCTCCTGCATGGCTTCCAGCAGCGCGGCCTGCGTCTTGGGCGGCGTGCGGTTGATTTCATCCGCCAAGATGACGTTCGCGAAGATCGGACCGGGCAGGAACTTGAACATGCGCGTGCCGCTGGCCTTGTCCTCCTGAATCACTTCGGTGCCGGTGATGTCGGAGGGCATGAGGTCCGGCGTGAACTGCACGCGGTTAAACGTCAGGTCGAGACAGCGGGCGAGCGTCGAGATCATCAACGTCTTCGCCAGCCCCGGCACGCCCTCCAGGATGCAGTGCCCGCCGGCAAACAGCGCAATGAAAAGCTGCTCCAGAACCTCCTCCTGCCCGACGATGACCTTGGCCATCTCGGAGCGGAGGCGTTGATATCCAGAACGCAGAGATTCGACGGCCTGTAGATCATCGTGCATCGGTATTGTTCCCTGCGACTTGCGCGGACCGTGGGGGCGACCCCCCTCCTGCCACAGCGTGAAATCGTCTCGCGTCTTGCCTCCACACAACCGATCGTGGTATCATGCACCCCCGAAGTCAAGGTGCTTGCGACGGGCCATGACCCGCCACCGGCGTCTGTGCGGGAGCGCCCGTCCGAAGCCGTCCACCTGACAGAACTGAAATCTCGCCCCGTTATTCCGGCGGCGCCGGCGCCCGGCAGGAATCGCGCTTGGCCGACTTGCAAGCCGATCGGGTACGCCGTCCGAGTGGTGATCTCGCCGTTTTCGACGCGGCCACGCCCGCGCGCGGGTCGAGGTGAGGGGGTAGTCGCATGATGCTGGTAATCGCAAACCTCGCGTTTCTCGCGGTGCTGTCTGGACAACCCTCGGAGGAAACGTTTTACGACACGACCTGGATGACGGACTCTTGCGACTTCAATAACGGTTTTGGCAATGCCCTCTCGGGGCGCGCTGTCCTTGGAGATCTTTACGACCTGCGGCTTGCGGATGACTTCGCGCTTCCGCGCGCGGCGGTGATCGAGGACGCGACCGCGGATTACCTCTCCTTCTGCACGACCCTGTGCGAGCAACTGCTCGTGCGCGTGTACGCGGACCACAACGGAAGTCCCCAGGAGCCGCCTCTCTACGAGCAGTGGGTGGCCGACTTTGAGTTTGAAGACTTGTCAAACTGGCCGCAATGCGGCTGGCAATTCTGCATCACGCGGTTCACCGCCCGCGGTCTCTCGCTTGAGTTGCCCGCCGGACGGTATTGGATGTGCATGCAACCGGTTGATATGAGTGAGAACGGTGATTGGTATTACCAAACCGCGATCTCCGAATATGAAGGTCCGCAAGACGCGACGCTGGGCTTCGGCGCTTCCGCCCATGTGCGCGACGGGGATCTGGGTAAAGGCGGCTGGGGGCACCAGGATTGGCGCAGTACACAGGAACATGATCTGGGTCACGCGACCTCCGCGATGCGGCTCACCGGCCGCTGGGCGACGGTCTGCGACCGAATCGAATCGCTCAGCGCTGTTTGCAGCGGCGGGCGCCTGAGGGTCGAAGTCGAATCCTCGCTCCCCGAAGACAAGAAGTTGACCGTCTTCAACGGCCCGCAGCACCGGCGAATGACCATCCGCAAGGACGGTCGCGGGCGCGTGCATTTCGACGGTCAGGTTGCGGACGGCGAAGTGACGATCGAAAGCTGTCCGGAATGGACGCAGTTTTTCGACTGCCCCTGAGGCTCGAGCCTCGACGGGCTGCCGGTCCGGCTGGGAAACGCAGGAGGCTGCGAGGTGGCTGGGAGTGCCGATGACGTGACGGAGGACTTCCGGTGAACCTGATGTGGATGGCGGCGATGATCGCGGCGGCGGGCGCGCCGCAACCGGTTGAAGAAGTGCTGTACGACACTCTATGGTTGACGGACGACTGTTTGTACAACAACGGCTTCGGCAACGCGCTTTCGGGACGCGGCGTCTTCGGCGTGCTTCACGACCTGCGTCTGGCGGATGACTTCGAGCTGGAGCGTGCGGCGGTGATAGATTCCGTCACCGCGGACTACATGTCCCTTGTGGGAACGCCCCCCCATGATGGCGTGTTTGTGCGCGTCTATGCGGATCGGGAGCACCGACCCCAGGAACCGCCCGTGTTCGAGCGCCTGGCGACGAGTCTTGACTTCGATGGGCAATGGGGGAACTGCGGGCTGTTCGAACCCTACTACGCACGGATCACGGTGACGGACCTTTCGATCCTCCTGACGGCAGGTTCGTACTGGATCAGCTCGCAACCCGTCGATACGACGGAGAGCGGCGACTGGTTCTATCGGATCAGCCTTGGCGAACCGCTCGGACCGGGAGATGAGGATTCCACGCTCAACATGATCGGTGCTTCCTCGCACGTACGCGACGGGGATCTCGGCGAAGGAGGCTACGGGCATCAGGACTGGCGCAGCACGGAGGAACACGGCTACGGCCGGGTCCTGATCGCCATGCGGCTGGCCGGACACTGGGCGACGGTGTGCGACCGCATTGACGGTCTCCGTGCGATCTGCCGGCGCGGACGGTTGCGCATCGCCGTGGAATCGTCGTTGCCGGAGGGCAAGCGATTGACCATCCTGAACGGGCAGCAGCAGCGCCGCATGACCATCCGCAAGGGAGGCCGGGGGCGTGTGCATTTCGACGCGCAGGTTGCGGACGGCGAAGTGGCGATTGAGGGTTGCGCGGAATGGAGGCGGGCGTTCGACTGTCGCTGATAACAGGGGCGTCCTGCGCCCGCACGGCGCGGTTGTCCGCCCTCGAAACGCGACGCCCATCTCCGGCAGGCCCGTGCCGGCGCCGCTCGCCGCCTATTCACGGTTGGCCAGATCGATCAGAAGGTTCTTCAGCGCCTCGTAATTCTCCGCGTTGGACAGATCGTGCTCGGTGAGGTTGTAGGCCGTTTCACGGTGGTTGTCCGGATCGAGAATCACCACGTCGCGGAACTCCACTTCCCACGTCGCCCAGACGTCCGCATCTTCGGTCGCTTGGAGCCAGGGAAGGACACGACCGGCCATCATGCCTTCATTGCCGGATTCCAGACCGACCTCGTTGATTCCGAGAATGTGGATCGGGCGCAGCGTGTCCGCCGCGTCAAGCTCGGCCTGCAACTGGTTGAGGAAGCCAAACTGGCTTCGGCAGTACCCTCACGTCGCGTGCCCGAAGTACCACGCGGAGACTTCTCCGAGGTAGTCGCGTGGAGAGATCGCTTCGCCGCGGCGGGGAGACTCCGGGTTCAGATCCACCAGGGAGAAATCCGGCATGGCGTCCGCATCGGGCGGCGCGTCGTTGAGATTGCCATTGCCTCCGCCCACGGAATTGTCATTCGCGCCGCTGGAGTTGTCATTGCCGCCCGGCAGCCCGCCCGGCGCGCAACTGATGGCGAGAGCCGTCAGCGCGACCGGCAGTCTCGAGAAGACGTACGTGCGTCGGTTCAAACAAGCCTCTCCCGCATCCTCAAAGGTATCGTCCTGCGGGGCACGCGCCACGATCCTGCGATGCCCCGACCCGCACGGGCCGTTCAAGCCTGCCAAACACTACCCTCAACGCGCTGTCTGCTCAATCCGCTCCCGCTCCATCACCGCTGCATGATGGGTAGCCGGTTGTACGGGAGCTGCAAAATGATCAGCGCGGTGGTTGTGCCGTAAACTTCGCCGATGCCCTCGCCGGGCCAGGAGCCTTCCTCGCCGTTCTGCATGGACACCAGCCGGTCGCGCACCTTGGGAAAGTACTCGTCCCAGAGCTTGTCGTTCGACAGGTACACCGACTGCGACCAGTACAGGTTCGTGTAGAAAAAGTGCTCCGCGACCACGCCCTCCGGTCCGATCGTGCGCTTGCAGAAGTCCATCGCCCGCTTCAGACGCGGCTCATCGAACATGCCCGCGTTCAGCCAGCACGCCGCCGCCGCCGCCGTGATCGCGATCCGCGAAGGGCCGGGGCGCGACGCCGTGTACTGCATCCCGCCGTCCGGGTTCTGAGAGCGATCCAGGTAGCGCATGGCCTCGTCGATGAGATCCTTGGGCACCTCGACGCCGCCGTTGCGGCAGGAGCGAAGCCCCTGCACCTGCGTAATAGTGACCGAGCCTTCATCGCCGCGCGAGTCCGGCGTGTAGATCCAGCCGCCCAGCGGACTTTGGCTTCGCGCCGTCAGCACGACGGCGCGATTCAGGACCGCCTGAATCTCCTGCTGACGCCGCGGGCTTTCGACCATGCCCGAAAGCTCGCCGAGGAAGAGCATGGAGAACCCGTGCCCGTACATGGGCCGGCTTTCCAGGGTCTCGCGCGCGATCAGCCCCGTCGCCGTCTGCGAGGCGAGGATGTACCGCGCGGCGCGATCCACGTTTTCCGCGTAGCGCCCCTGCGTGGTGGTGTTGCCGTCCATCAGCAGGGCCACGCCGCAGAGCGCGGTCATCGCCACGGGGAAGCCCTCCGACCCCGCGCGGTTGGCCCAGGACCCGTCACGGTTCTGAATGCGCGTCAGGTAGGCAAGCCCCTTGTCGATCGCCTGCTTCGCCTGGGGGGTGATGTGGCGCGGCAGCGCGCCGGGCTGCAGCGCGGCGGGCACCTTCTGACCCGAGGCCGGCTGCGGTGGAGTCGGCGGCGGCTGAGCGGGCGATTGCGGCGTCGGCGCTTGCTGAGCCGGCGCCTCCTGCCCCAGCGCGCGCGGCAGGACGCTCGCGGCAAGCGCCGTGAGTCCCGCCATGACCATGAGCGCTCGACCGCCCGCAATCCGGATTCGCCATCCCACGCGCTTCATGCTTACTTCGCTTCCCCCGTCGCCACCTCGAACACGCGCACTCCCGCCATGGTGTTTATCAGCAGCCGGCCCGGACATAGGCTCATCTCCCCCAGCGGCCGGTCACGCGCGTCGGTCTCCAGAAACGGCAGCGTCGGGCCCACGGACCTGCCCGTCTGCGCATCCAGCACCGTCGCCATCACCGGGTTGAACTGCCGCGCCTTGGCGTCCTCCACCTCGAACAACACCGGCAGCCGGCCCGCGCATTCCCGCCAGACATCGCGCGGAATCTCCGGCAGGAACACATCCTCCCGCCGCCATAGCACGCTGCCCGACGCGCTGTTCACCGCCGCAAGAACCGGCGGCTGATCCTCCGACGGCGTTCGCCCATGCTGCACCAGCAGCACGTCGCCAACGAGCAGCCCGTCGAACACCCCGCCTGTATCCGGCAGCGCCGTGTCCAGCGCCACCGCCCCCGTGCTTGCATCCACCAGCACGACGCGCCCGCCGCGAAAACCCACGCCGATGCGATCCTGCCCGGCCTCAAACAGTGCCAGCGGCGCGTTCTCCAGCGAGAGCCGCCAAGCGACGCTGCCGTCCGCAAGATGATACGCGATCAGCCCGTGCTCGTCGTCGGCCGCGATCCCAATGATCCGCTCCACGGCGACGACGGGAACGCCGCGAGACTCGCGCCGCTCGTCCACCTCCTGCGTCTGAAAGTGCGCCCGCGCGAGCCGGCGACCCGTTGAAGCCTCCAGCACGTACACGCCGCCGAATCCCAGTTCCCCCGCCAGCACGCGATCGCCGACGCAGCGCACCGACGTAATGGGCAGCGTGGGCAGATCAGTTTCCCAGACCGTTGAGCCGTCGAGCGGGTCCAGCATGGCCACGACGCTCCACGCGGGCATGAAGACGATGCCGTGATCGCCCGCCGCGAAATAGCGCCAATCCTGCGACCATTCGCCGATCGCGGTGGGCGACAGATCGTACGCTCGGCTCCATACGCGCTTGCCCGTGCGCACGCCCACCCCGTGAAGCCCGCTGCGGTTCACCATGAACACGCTGGATCCCTGCAGGATCCCGCGCCGCGTCAGCCACAGCGCCGAGTCATCCTCGTCCCGTCGTGGCTCCTGCCAGTCGCCGCTGAGCCGCAGGTCGCACGACCAGTTCACCGCTCCGTTCTCAACGCGCCGAGACACCAGCCGCCGCCCCTCGCTGAGGAAGACCACGTCCTCCCAGCAACTTGCCCCCGGCCGCGCCCCCATGTCCATCGGGCGGTATTCCTCCGCGCTGCCGCGAACGCCCGGCGCCTGCTCGCGCGTCAACCGGATCGCTCCGCCGATGGGAAGCTTGTCAAGCCCGCGCCAGGGCGGGGGCGGCTGCCGGCGCGCGAGCCAGTCCTCGACATTTCGGATGCCATGCTGTTCATCTTCGAATGCCGGGGGAAGCGCGACCGACTTGAACCGCGCACTTAGCTCCCGCCGTGCGTCCGCGGACAGGAATGGCTGATTCAGCAGGGTCGGGCCATACAAGGCCTCAAGCCGCAGCAGCGCCTCGATCGACTGCGCCGGGCGATCGCTGATCCGCACGGCCGACTGGTACGCGATTTCCGCGGACTCCAGCCGCTGCTGTTCGGCGTAGAGCTTCCCCAGTGCCAGCCATGCGGCGGCGGACCCGGCCGCAGGCGCATTCATCCTTGCGACGGACAGCAGCGCCGCCTCCGTGTCTTGCGGCTCTTGCGCCGTGCCCTTCCGAACGACCTGGTCGATCCGCGCTTCCGCCCACTCTCGAACCTGCCGGCGACGCCCTTCGTTCAGGTCGCGGATAATCCGGTTGCATTCGTCTCGAACCAGGCGCAGGCGCCGCACGTCCGCGTCTTCCAGAGTCCCCGCCCCCGCCAGACTCGCCAACGTCCAGAGTGACTTGGCGGCCGCGACGCCGTCGCCCGATTCCGCCGTTGCCTGCGCCACGAGCAGCCCCGCATCCAGCCGCTCGCCGGCGGAACTCGCCGCCGCCAGCGCCGCCTCCGCGTGGGAAAGCCGAGCCTCCTTGTCCGTGGCATCCGCGCAGAGCCGCATCTGAGCGGCTACGCGCAGCGGCGCGATCTCGTCCGCCTGCGTCTTCCCCTCGCCGCCGCCCTCAATCTCATCCAGCAACTCGATCGCGCGACCGCTGTTCCCCTGCAAATGCTCCAGCCATGCGAGTCTCAAGCCGCTGCCCGCATCCCGGGGTGACTTGTCATGGCGCGCCAGTGCCTCGGGATACGCCTGCTCCACGTCGGGGAACGCGCGGACTCGATCGGGGTCAACGCTGAACAGTCCGTGGTTTGCCGCGAAGAGCAGTCCCAGCGGCGCATCCAAGCCGGCCAGCACGCGGCGTTGGAGCACCTCGCCCGTCTTCGCGGACAGTCGAATCACGCCGTCGGTCGTCGGAAGCACAATCTCATCGCCGCAGCGCACCGCGCGACCCGGCCTCGACTCGTGCGCGGCGAGACCCGCGATATCCACGGACCAGCGCACCGCGCCATCCGCCATGGCCAGACAGGTTAATCGCCGGCCCCCCAGCCAGACGCATTCCTCATCCGCGGCCAGAATGTAGCTGTGCTCACCTGTCTCCGCGCGCCACAGGACTGCTCCCGTTCTGGTCTCGTGAACCAGGAGTTGGTGGTAATCGTGCGGCGCGAGGAGTACGCGCCCACCCGCGACGACCGGCGCCGAGGGGATCCAGCCGAGTTTCCCCGACAACTGCTCGCCGCGCCGCGCCCAGACTGAGTAGTCGCTCCCGTCGTTGTAGCGCGCGGCCCACTGCAACGCATGGTCGCGCGCGTCCAGCGCGAAGAGCAGTCCGTGACCCGTCGGCGCGTAGACGCGCAGGCCGTCGGTGGCGAGCTGCAGCGCGGCGCCCGCGCCGGCTTCCAGCGAGCCAACGGAGCAAAGATGCACGCGATCCAGCAGATCGCCGCGCTCGGCGTCCACCATGCCGACAAACAGGTCGTGCCCCTGCGCGTAGATGAACCACGCCTCGCCGTTCATGCACAACGGCGCGCCGAGGAAACGTGCTTCATGGAACGGTCCTGACGGTTCCGTAGTGGAGTCCAGTTGCCACACCGGCGCTCCGCTCGCCGCGTCCAGCGCGCTGAGCCGCGTGGGCGGACCGCCCAGCAGGTCCATCAGCGACGGCGGCTCCATCTCATCGAACATGCGCCCGAATCGCAGGCGCAACAAGATGTAGTCCGGCGTCTTCCATTCCGGATGCCGTTCGATGACGAATACCTTGCCGGCGCCAACGGTGACGCCGGACGACAGGTAATCGGCGCACGTTGCGGCCATCCACCGGCTCAGGATCGAGCGTGAGGAGTAGGCGCCGGGGGTTGAAAGTGAATCGATCACCGGCGGAGCGCCCGACCACGACCACAGGGGCTTGAGTCGTTGCAGGTCGAGCGCGACACAGCCTTCGGGTGTCCGAACGTACAACGCCCGATCATCCCACGCGAAATTCGGCGCGAGAGGCAAGGACAGTTCCCACGCGGCGCCTGCCATCTCCACATAGGCCCAGCGCCGGGGAGCTGCCGGCGACAGCGAATACGACCAAGGCGCCGCGCCCGTCGCCGGGCCTCCAACTTCGGGGAAGTTGCTGGACAGCGATTCAATGGAGGCTTCCCTCGAAGGCGCTTCGCCGAGAGCGAGCGAGCCTGCTGTCACTTCCTTTTCAAGCGCAGCCAGCCACGCGGGCGATTCGGGAGATTCGCCCTTGGATGTCGCGAGCGCCTCCTGCAGGATGGCGCGAGCCTCGGACTGGCGACCCATCATCGCCAGCGCCGCCGCGCGCCGTGCCAGCACGGGCACGCTGCGACCCTCTGCGGGAAACCACTCCGCATACTCCGCGGTCAGACTCAGCACCTCTCGCGCCGAACCCTCATCCAGCAGCCATGCGGACAGCGAATCAAATGCCTTCGACGCCGACGCCGTCAGTGGGAACTCACGGACGACGCGCCGCAGCAGGTGCGGATTGCGGCCGGCAACACCCTCCTCAACCCAGCGGCGCGCCGCGCCCCCATAAAGGAGTTGGTAGGCCTCTCGTCCCTCCCGCGGCAGCGACGCCAGCCGCTTCAGCGCCGCGCGCACGGCCGGCTCATAAAGCTGCTCGGGCGGCTTCACGCCAAGCGCCGGACTGGCCGCTGAAGTATGAACGGGCATCAGGGCGCGATCGCCCTGCTCGACAACCCTCTGCAATGAGTCGATCGCCAGCTTCCAGTCCTGCCGCCCGATCGCGTCTTCCGCCTGCTCCAGCAGGTGGGAAATGTCCGGACGGCTTTCAATCGCCGCCTCGGCCGAAGCCTCCTCCCCACCACGTCCCGAGAGGAAATCCAGGATTGCATCTCTTGGGGTTTCTTGGGCATCTACCCAATGGAATGCGGCGCAAGCCGCCCAGAAGCCTATCGCAGCGATGGCGCCTGTGCGCCGATTACGGCGGCCATCCGGTCCTTTCGCGCAGGGTATGGCAGCCATACGTGCGACCCTCGAGCCGCTTGGAAGGGATCGATAGACGCGAAATCTCACAGATAAGCCGGACCGGGTGGAATGCCGGTCAGTGGAATGGCTGCGAGGCTCGCTTGCCGGCCGCGCCGCATTTGCTATTTTTTTTTGCATGTGGCACTGGACAGCGGGACAGGGCATGTTGTAGAGTACCCGCCGTGGCATGAGTTTATACTCCGGTCGTCCCGATGTGCATAGACGAGACGTACAGGATTGGACAAGCCCCGCAGGGGGAAAAGTCAAGAAATGCGACTTGTCTGCTCGCTCGAAGGGCGGACGCCAACGGGCCTGAAACTGAATGTCGATTGCGTACGGCGACTGCTTCCTCTTGCCATCCGCCAATCGAACCCCTTTACATTCGGGACTTCGCATCGGAGTCGGCGCGGACTTGGGATGCGAGGCTGTTCTCGCCGGCGGGAAGCGATGCTCCGCCCTCGGGCGGACTACCCGGTGCTTCAGTACCCGTGCAAGCAGGAGCGCATCAGGGCTTCCCACCTTCGCGGGAAAGCCGGAATTGAGTTTGGCGGGCGCGGGATTGAACGACCCTTTTTCTCTTTGCGAACCGTGGAGTCTCAGTGGCGGGGGCCACGAACCGCTGGCGTGTCCACGGTCACATCCGGCGGAGCGAGGCGGTTGGCACGGTTGCGGACGGACTGGCGCGGAAATTGCCGCTCCGCATTGTGCTTCATGGGTTGCCGACTTTCTGTATCTTGCCAATACGGCAGCAGGGGTGAGGTGGAATTGCAACACCCGGAAGCGGCTGAATGATGCCGCCGCGGCGCGACTGGGTCCGCGGCCGGATGGGGCATGAACCGACCAAACATATCCAAAACAATTGTGGCACGTGGCGCGTTGCGATCCATGAGAGTCGGCGGCGCAACAGTTGATTGAGATGACGAAACAAGCACCGAGTCCCACGAGGGGTCGCCGGGGCCGGGTCGCGTTGATTCTTGTTATTTTTTGAGGAGTTTCGTAAATGGCGAAAAGTCTTTCGTGTACGGTCTGCGGTAAGAAGTTTGCGATGCCGGCGCACCTGGGACGCCACATGTCCGCGATGCACGGCGCGCCCTCCCGCAGTTCCACCAAGGCGAAAAAGAAGAAGGGCGGGAAGCGCGGACGCCCGAGGAAAGTCGTGGCGGCGCCCGCGGTCAGCGGACTGCCCGATGTTTCCGGCGCTCTGACGGCGGCCTGCAACGAGCTGCTCGCGCAGCGCGACGCCATCGACGCGCGGTTGTCCGCCTATGAGATCGCCCTGAAATCGCTCGGCATGGCCATGGGCGCCGCGGCGCCGAAGCGTGGTCCGGGACGTCCCAAGGGCAGCAAGGGCAAGGGCAAGGGCAAGCCGGGTCGCCCCGCCGGCCGCAAGCCGGGGCGTCCCAAGAAGGGAAAGAAGAGGGGTCGTCCCGCGGGTTCCGGACGCGGCTATCGCGCCGGCTCGCTCAACGACCATATCCTCGGCGCTCTGAAGGAATCTGGCGCGGTCATGACCATCGCCGACATTGAGAAGGCCGTCCTCAAGGCGGGTTACAAGACGAAGTCCGCCAAGCTCGCCAATGCAATTAACAACACCATGGGCAAGCTCAAGGGCGCCAAGCGCGTCGGTCGCGGGCAGTATCGCGCGGCATAGCCATCCGCAACGCATGGCATGGCGGTCGGTTCGCCGGTACACTGTTGCAGAACTTAGTCGCGCCCGTGAGGGAGCGAGGGTTTCCCTCCGAAGCCAGGGGTTCTGAAACAGCGTGTTGACCGATTTCGTGCCCGAGCGAATCCAACGGCCTCTCCGCGCGAGTTCGCGGGGAGGCCGTTTTCTGTTCCACGACCCAAGAACTTCTACCGTTTGAGCGGTCCCGCTTTTTCGTGGGTCCTGACGGCTACACCGCCCACACATTTACGAGTAGCGTAGTGCCTCGTGGGAGTGACATCCGATCTGAGCCGCGACCGTAAGGGAGCGATTCCGCTTCCCAGTGTCAGAACCCGCTTCCTTACGGGCGCGGCTCTGAAAGACACGGGCGCGACTCTGCAGGATTAGCTGGGCACGGCTCCGGAAGACAAACGATGCGACAATCTTGAGACCTCACGGTACTATCGCTCCATGCGAGCTTGCGCTTTGATACTCTGCTCGCCCCTGATGACCTTTCTGCTTCGCGCGGACGTCTTGACCGTTGGCGCGGGCAGGACGTTCCCCACGATCGAAGCCGCCAACGCCGCCGCCCACGCCGGCGACATCATCGAAGTCTATCCCGCCGAAGGCGACGGCGTGTATCGCGCGCCCGCGGTGTATGTCACCAAGCCAGGCCTGCGCTTCAGCGCCAAACCCGCCGACGGAGGCCGCATCGTTCTCGACGGCGACGTGTTCGACTACAGCGGCCGGGGCAGCACGCCGCGTGCGATCTTCCAGGTGAACCTCGGCGCCGACGATGTGGCGATCGACGGCTTTGAGCTGCGCGGCGCCCGGAACGCATCGCACAATGCCGCGGGCGTGCGCATCAATCAGGCCAATCGCGTCACCGTCCGCCGCTGCGACATCCACGACAACCAGATGGGCATCATGTCCAACGGCGCAGGCGACGGCTCGACCGCGCTCGATCAACTCATCGAATCCTGCACGATTCACGACAACGGCGACGCCGACGACCCCGGCTACAACCACAATCTCTATCTAGGCGGCGGCGGCGTGACGATGCAGTTTTGCGACGTCTACGACTCGCTCACCGGGCACAACGTCAAAAGCCGCGCCCGCTTCAACCTTTTCCAATACAACTACATCCACGATTCCGCCAATCGCGAGTTCGATCTGGTGGACGACGCGGTCACCGCCCTGCCCAACGCCCACGCCGTCCTGCTGGGCAACTTCATCGAAAAGCGCGACCCCATCGACGGCAACACCAACGTCATCCACTTCGGCCAGGACGGCGGCGGCGAGCACGACGGCACGCTGTTTCTCTTGAACAACACCTTTGTCACGCCACACGCCGGGTCAATCATGCTGCTGTCCGCCGCGCAGGCCCGCGCGCATCTGGTCAACAACGTCGTCTACAATCCGCGACAGACCAGCCCGCGCCTTTATGACCTCGTCCGCATCGACAACCCGCGCGTCATCACCGGCGACCACAACTGGCTCAGCGCGGGTTACGACGCTTCACCGACGGGCATGGACCCGCAAACCACTTATCACGGAAACGGCCGCGCCGATCACCCGGCGCTCGTGGATCCAGCCGCACGGGATTTTCGCATGAGATTCAGGCATGCGCCGCAGTGGCCCTGCAAAAGCGATCCTCAGTTCCTCGACGCGCGAGGCGAGGCGCAGTTGGCCGTCCCGCAGTTCCAGTACGCCTCGCCGCTCCATCCGCTTCCGCGCGGCGGCGCCCGTGCGCTGTACATCGGCGCCGGCGTGGACCTCTGGCCGCAATCCGCGCCGCCCTCACCCCGTTGACTCGCCTGCAACGCCGGCAAGGATACAATCCGGGACGACCTTCAAGGAAGCCACGATGCCATCGGTTCTTGCCGCCGTCATGACCGCGCCGCACCAGCCCATCGAGCTGCGCGAGCTTCCCTTCCCTGAGTTGGAGCCGGACTCCGCCCTGCTCCGCGTCGAGCTTTCCGAAATCTGCGGGACGGATGTGCATCTCCAAGAAGGGAGGCTTGCAGGCGTTCCGTATCCGATCATCCCGGGTCATGTCAGCGTCGGGGTCTTGGAGAGAATCCGCGGCCAGCTGTTCGACGTAGACGGGCGCCCGTTCGCCGAGGGCAATCGAGTCACGTTTCTCGATGTCCATCGAACGTGCCACCGCTGCCGCGCCTGCCTGATCGACAAGGCTTCGACGCGCTGCCCGCGGCGCAAAGTGTATGGCATTACTTATGGTGTTGCGGACGGTCTAACCGGCGGGTGGGCGCAGTACGTCTACATCAAGCCCGGCACGATCTGCATCCGCCTGGATGCGCCCGCGGGCGGTTCTGGTTCGCCCGCGGATGGGCTGGGTTCACGCGAGGACGTGAAGGGTTCGCTCTCGCGCATGCGAGGTGGGTCCACCGCATCGGTGTCGTCGGAGTTGTTCATGGCCGGTGGATGCTCGCTGCCGACAGCGCTGCACGCGGCGGAGCGGGCGGAAATTCGTATCGGCGACACCGTGCTGGTTCTCGGCGCGGGACCGGTGGGACTGTCCTGCGTGGCCTTTGCCAGACTGTGCGGGGCGGGGCAGGTCCTCTGCATCGGCGCGCCCGACGCACGGCTCGAAGTCGCGTTGCGCATGGGCGCGGACAAAGCTTTGAACTTCCAGACGGGGCGAGCGCTCTCAGCATGGGGCACAGGCTTTCAACGGGATGCCTGTGGCACCGGTTCCCAATCGGTGGGTGGCACAGGTTTCCAACCTGTGCACGAGGGTGGTGCGCCGGGACCGAATGCCTGTGGCACCGGTTTCCAACCGGTGACGTGTAGCACAGGTTTCCAACCTGTGCAGGAATGCACCGAGCAGCAGCGTCTGGAATGGGTCCGCTCCCTGACTCAAGGCCGCGGCGCGGATGTGGCGATCGAAGCCGCCGGCGCGCCCGCCGCTGTCGTGCAAGCCATGCGCTTCACGCGCGACGCAGGCCGGGTCGTCATCGTGGGCCAGTACACGAACGCGGGCGACGTGAGCCTCAGCCCTCACGCCGACATCAACCGCAAGCACCTCGACATCCGCGGCTGCTGGGGCAGTGATTATTCTCACTTCCACCGTGCGGTCGAAGTGCTGCGCACGGACTACGGGCGGCGCACGTGGGGTCACATGCACAGCCAGCGCCGCTCGTTGGGCAATCTAAACGAGGCGCTGGATGAAGTCGCTCATGCCCGCAGCGTCAAGTTGCTGGTGACTCCGTGACGAACGCGGTCGCGCAATCCTGATGCCCCCGGGAAAGCGCGCAGCGACCGCGGGACGCTTCGGCAGCTCGTTGCAAAGGTCAACGCTCGTCATTCCCGTGAAGGGGGGAATCCAGCTTCGTCATTCCGCGAAGGCGGGAATCCAGTGGGTTGCTGCCGTTGGCATTCGAACCCAAGAAATTTCCGGAGCGGACCGGACCCCCGCCTGCTCGCCGTGACGGGGGGAGACGCGACGTTGCGCCTCGCGCATAAGCCCTATGCTCACGCGGAGTACCGCGAGAGCATGCCACCCGCCGGAGCGGACTGGACCCCCGCCTGCGCGGGGGTGACGGACCGAGACCCGCTTCCGGGTTCCGCCACGGGCTGCTAGCCCTTCGGCGTATCCGGTCCCTGCAAGCTCCTCTGCAGCGTCATCAGGCCGAACGCCGCGCCATACGGCTTGTCGTACGCGTGCATGGGGTAATCCCACATGGCGCCGTCGGTGCCCTGGATCTTCATCACCTCGCGCTGCAGCGACGCGCGGTACTTGGCGCGATCCTCTTCAGGCAGCAGCTCCAGCACGCGCGCCGCGTAGTAGTGTCCGAACAGGTAGAAGTAGCCGGAGTTGAGGTAATACGTTTCGTGCGGAATCGGCTTGTGCAGCGCGTTGTCCAGCCAGCGGTGGTGCTCGAAGAAAACGTCCATGCCCCAGCGGAACGTGTCCTGCGTCACCGGTTCGCCGGAGAGGAACAGCGCGAGGTTGCACACCTGAATGCGCGACAGCGAGCCCTTGATCTGGTCGATCCACGTGGCCCCGCCCGGGCTGGGGATGGCGCTGACGCTGTACGTGAACGCGCCGGTCGGCAGCTTACACTGCTTGACCGCTCGAACTCCACTGGCGATCACCTTGTCCTCCACGGGAATGCCGCAGCGCTTGGCGTCCTGCAGCGCGATCACACCCGCGGCCGTCGTGAAGCTCGTGGACCACTGCGGGCGCCGCGTGCGCGGCATGTCAAACTCGAGGTATCCCCACCCGCCGTTGATCGACTGGCACTTGCCCATCTGCTCGGCATGACCGGCCGCCACCGCGCGGATCTTTTCCAGCAGCGGCGAGTCCTTGAAATGCGGATGCACGCTCGCCTCGGCCAACGCCTGGATCGCGTAGATGTTCGCCCAGCAGTTCATGGTGTCCCATTCGCTGGGCCGGCGAATGATGGGGTGATCGAGAAGGTATTGAACGCCCTTGTCCAGAGAGGCGAGCGCCTCCGGTGACTTGCCCGTCTCCATCACAGCCAGCGCGCACAGCCCCGTCGTCGCCACCTTCCACGACACGTGCGTCTCCGGGTTGCCCCACACGTCACCGGTGAACGTGTTGGTCCCGTCTTTCAGCCCGCCCCACGAGCCGTCAGGGTTCTGGTCTTTCTGCAGAAACTCCAGGCCCCGCGCAATGGCGGTCTGCACCTGTGCAGGCGTCGGCAGCGGCTTGGTTTCCGAAGCCGGCGGATCTGTCTTGATGTCCTGATCGGACTCGGCTGGCGCAGTCGCGGCGAGCGATGCAGATCCTTGTACGCCCGCGACCCCCAGCAGGCACAGGCAAGCGAAAACGAGGGGATGCCGGCGTCTTGCTGAGCCGCGCCCGTCAGGAAGCGTTTGCGGGCGCGAGCTGCCTCCTGCCGATGTCGCGCGAAACCGCTCCCTCACGGTCGCGGCTCTGACGCTGTTGCATTCCGCACGGAGGAATCGGGTGAACGTCATGTTACTTCTTCTCCGTCGCGGGCTTCTGCTCGGCCGGCTTCGCCGCGTCGGTCTTCGCCGCGTCCTTCTTGGGCTCCTCCTTTTTCGCCTCGTCCTTCTTCGGTTCTTCCTTATCCTCCGCCTGCGCCTTCTTCAGCGCCTCGGGGTCAATGTCGGTGATCTCCTGCTCCGTCTTGGTCACCTCCTGCTCGGCGTTCATGATTTCCATGCGCCGGTCGATGCGCGCGAGGAGGACGCCGCGCTGCGCGGCTGCAAGCTCGCGCTCCTTGTTCTCCACGGCCAGCTTCAGCTCTTCCTTCTCCCGCGGCAGCGTCTCGGTCTTCAGTGTGTTGAAGTCCTTCTTCTGAAGGACCACGTCGCGGCGCGAGCGCTCCAGCCGCCGGCGGGCGCGCTCCAGCACGATTTCCTTGGTCTCCTTGGCGATCTCGTCGGCTTTGTACGTGATCTCAAGCTGTGAGAGTTCCTCCTCCTGCTCCTTGATGCCGTCCTCGGCCCACTGCAGCCCGAGCGTCCCCCGGTCGATGCGCGACTGCAGGGTGTTCTGCTCAAAGTCCTCCAGCCGTTTCTTCGCCAGCGCCAGCTCCGCATTCAGGCGCGTCAGCGTGGACTTGTGCTCTTCCTCATACTGCTCGACGGACAGCCGCGCCTTGCGCAGCCGCTGCTTGCCAACCGCCAGCTTGTGGAGCAGGTCCGCCAGCTTGCGCTCCTTTTCCTTGGCCTCCTTGGCTTCGTCCTTCGGAGGAGTCGCCGCGGGAGGAGCGGCCGCGCCGCCGCTCTGCGCGGCAGCCGGTGGATTCGCGGTCGCCGGCGGCGCCGTCGCGGCTGGCGCGGGGGACGTACCCGTTGCCGGCGCCTTGGCAGCGGAATTGGGTTCACCCGTCGCCGGCGCCTGCTTTCCATCCGTGGCGCATCCCGCCAGGGCGATCGCCACCGCCGCCGACATCAACCATGCACATCGCTTAAGCATCGTGTTCACCTTTCCTCACAAACTCCTGTCCGCGGCGCCGCGCTCCCGTCCGGCCGCTCCACGCCTCGCGCCGACCGCACGGCCCCTTGCGCATACCGCTGATTTTCTTCTGTCACCGAGGCGCGGATAAGGTTATGCTGCCGCGCGGAGGAACGCCAGACGCGGCTTTCCGGACGGCTCAAACACGGATGTTCTCACATGGTCTTCGGGCCGCTCGACTGGCTGGTCTTCACGGGCTACTTCATCCTCGTGCTCGGCGTGGGCTTCTGGGCGGGGCGCCACGAGCGCGACACGAAGGACTTCTTCCTCGGCGGGCGGCGGCAGCACTGGCTGCTCGCCGGCATCTCCATCATCGCCACGGAGGTCAGCGCCCTGACCATCGTCGGCGTGCCGGCCGACGCCTACCGCGGCGACTGGAACTACCTGCAGCTCTACGCCGGCGCGTTCGTCGGTCGATGGCTCATCGTGTTCCTGCTGCTGCCGGCCTTCTACGGCGGCTCCGTGACCACGGTGTATCAGTATCTGGGGCAGCGGTTCGGACCGCGCACGCAGACCACCGCCTCGCTGTGTTTCATGTCTTCCCGGCTGGTCGGCAGCGGCATCCGCCTGCTCGCCGCTTCCCTTGCCGTGTCGGAGGTCTTCCACTGGCGGCTGGAAATCGTCGTGCTGGGGACGCTGGTGCTCTGCACGGCCTACACCATGCACGGCGGCATCAAGGCGATCCTCTGGACGGACCTGCTCCAAGCGAGCACGTTCGTAATCGGCGGGCTGGCCGCGCTGCTCTTCCTGCTGCATCAGACGCCCGGCGGGTGGAACGAGAACGTGCAAGCCGCCTGGAACGCGGGCAAGCTGCACACGTTCACCTGGAAGCTCGGTGAAGGCGTCCCCGCGGAGAAACTCTTCTGGCTCCTGCTGGTCAGCTCCACGCTCACCAACATGGCCGCGCTGGGCACGGACCAGGACCTCACGCAGCGAATGCTCACCTGTAAGAACGTGCGCGAAAGCCAACGTTCGCTGATCTTCAACCTCTTCGCCGGCTTCCCCATCGTCGTGCTGTTTCTTTCGATCGGCACGATGATGTTTCTGTATTACAGAGGCGGCGCGGTTCCGCAGCCCCCGGCGGATCTCAAGCCCGATCGGATCTTTCCTTTCTTCATTGCCCACGCGCTTCCTTTCAACTCCGGGCTTCGAGGACTACTCGTCACGGCGATCCTCGCGGCTTCGATGTCCAGTCTGGCGTCGGCCATCGGCGCGTTGTCGTCCAGCGCGGTGACCGACATCTACCGTCCGTGGTTCGGCGCGAAGGCGTCCGAGCAGCACCACTTGCGCGTCGCCCGCATTTCGACGTTCCTCTTCGGCGCCGCGCTGGCGACGGTGGCGTTCATCTTCAACCTCACGTCCAAGGCGCTCCTGTGGGAAGCCCTGCAATGGGTGGGCATGGTGTTCGGGGCCATGCTCGGCGTTTTTCTGCTCGGCGTTCTGACGAGGACGCGCGGCAGCGACCGCCTGAACCTGTACATCATGCTCTCTTCGGTCGCCGTTCTCTTGTGGATCCGCTTCGGTCAGTTTTCCCGCTCCCCGGATGGAGTCGCACGGCTTCACATCCCCCCCGAATGGCGCGACCTCTTCTTCCCGCCGGTGCTGGACCACGTCGTCTGGCCGTGGTGGATCATCATCGGCACAACCTGGACCTTCGCCCTCGGCGCCTGCTTCCATACAAAGCCGCGCCGGTAACACTTCCTGGCGAAGGGGGAAGCGCGTCATTCCCGCGCAGGCGGGAATCCAGCCTCCTGGCAGCAGCCTCTGCGCCGCCGGCTGCGCGGGGGTGACGGTGTCAATGACCGGTTCTGAGTTCTGCCACATCCTGCTTGGGCGAACCGAACCTACGCGATCAACCACTCCGCCGCTTCGAGGGCGTAGTACGTGAGGATCGCATCCGCCCCCGCGCGCTTGATCCCCGTCAGCGCCTCCATCGCTGCGCGGCGCTCGTCGATCCAGCCTTTCGCCGATGCCGCCTTGATCATGCTGTACTCGCCGCTGACCTGATATGCGGCGATCGGCACGGAAGAGTGCGCCTCCCGCACGCACCGCACCACGTCCAGATATGGCATCGCCGGCTTGACCATGACCATGTCCGCGCCCTCCGCGATGTCCAGCTCCACCTCCGCCAGCGCCTCGCGCGCGTTGCCCGGATCCATCTGATGGCTTCGCCGATCGCCGTGCTTCGGCGCACACTCCGCCGCGTCCCGGAATGGACCGTAGAACGCCGACGCGTACTTCACCGCGTAAGAGAGGATGGAAGTGTCCGTGCGACCCGCCGCATCCAGCGCCCCGCGAATCGCGCCGACCATTCCGTCCATCATGCCGCTCGGCGCGACCACGTCCGCGCCCGCCTGCGCGTAGGCCGCCGACGCCTTGGCGAGAATCTCCAGCGTCGCATCATTGTCGATGCGCTCCTGCCGAAGAATGCCGCAATGTCCATGGTCGGTGTACTCGCACAGGCACACGTCGGCGATGACCGCGACCGCCGTCCCCGCCGCCCGCCGGGCGCGTTCGATCGCGCGGACGATCACGCCCTCCGCCGCCCACGCCTGCGACGCGCCCGCGTCCTTCCGCCTGGGAATGCCGAACAGCATCACCGCCGAAATGCGCCGCTCCGCGACGCGCTCGATCATCCCGGGCAGTGAATCCAGCGTCTGCCGCTCCACGCCGGGCATCGACGCTACCGCGCCCGCCGATTCGGGCTGCTCGACGACGAAGATCGGATAGATGAAATCCCGCGCGGACAGCCGCGTTTCGAGCACCAGCTCGCGCAGCGCCGGGACGGCCCGCAGCCTCCGCAGGCGCGTGTGTGGGAACTGTCTCACGCTCTCGCCTCCGAAGGGGTCAGTCGCTTGACCAGCTCGCTCACCAGCGAATGCACGTCCGAGCTATCCGGCACGAGGTCCGGGGGCAAATCGCATTCGGTCAGCATCCGACCCGTCGTCGGTCCCAGACACCCCAGCAGGGCCCGCCCGCGCGGAAGCTGCAGCGTGGAAAACTGCCGCACCGCCGAGGGGCTGCAGAACAGAATCGCATCCACGCCGCGCCGCAGCTCAGCGACCGCCGAGGGAGGCGGTTCGACCAGATCCGTGTGATAAACCTCGATCACCTCGACGTGCGCCCCGCCCTTCTTGAGGATCGCCTCCAGCTCCGTACGCGCGAGGTTCCCGCGAGGGCATAGTATGCGCGGCCCGCCCATGCCCGCAGTTGTGCTCGTCGGACACCCGCCGACCTCCGCCGCGCGCAGCATCGCCTCCGCCAGGCTTTGCCCGTTGTACTTCTCCGGCATCACGTCCGCGCGGACGCCCCGGCTCGCCAGCGCCGAGGCCGTGCCCGGACCAATCGCCCCGATCTTCAACCGCGAAAGCGATCGCGTGTCCAGGCCCGCGTGTTCCAGCCGCCGCCAGAACCCATCGACCCCGTGCATCGACGTGAACGCCAGCCCGTCGAACTCCGCGAGCCGGCCCAGCGCCCGGTCCGCGCCTTCGGCCGACGCGGGAAAACTCGTGCGGATCAGCGGACAAGGAACCACCTCCGCGCCCGCCCGCCGCAGCAGCCGGAACAACTCGTCCGAGGAAGAAGCCGCGCGCGTCACCGCCACGCGCCGACCCTGAAGCGGCCTGCGCTTTCCACCTTTCCGCGAGGTTTGATCCAGCAGCGGCGCGAACCGCTCCGCCATCCGCGCAACCTCGCCTGCGACGATCACCACCGGCGCTTCCACGCGGAATTCGTCGAGACGATCGGCGATGTCGTTGAGGGCGCCGAGCACGTGCCGCTGACGAGTCGTCGTCGCGGATTCGATTGCGGCCACGGGAGTTCGCGGATCGCGTCCGTGGCGGATCAGTTCCCGCGCGATGTCGCGGATCGAGGCGCGCCCCATCAGCACGACCAGCGCGTCGATCTTCGCCAGCGCCGCGTAATCGTGCCCCGGCGGTCCCGCGCTGCCCGCGCTGCGGCCCGTGATAATCGCGACGGAGTCCGAGTACGGCCGGTGCGTCACGCTGACACCGATGCTCTCCGGCGCCGCCAGCGCGCTGGTCACGCCGGGTATGACTTCGCAGAGCACGCCCGCATCCGCGCAGGCGGCCAGCTCCTCCCCGCCGCGGCCGAACATGAACGGGTCGCCGCCTTTCAGCCGCACGACGCGCTGCCCGCGCTGCGCCCGCTCAACGATCAGCGCGTTGATCTGCTCCTGCTCCCAGTGCAGTTCGCCCGGCGCCTTGCCCACGTCGATGCGCTCCGCGTCCGCGCGCGCCAGCCCGATCAGCCGTGGACCGATCAGCCGGTCGTACACTACGACATCCGCGCGACGCAACCGCCGCAGACCTTTCAACGTGATCAGCCCCGGATCCCCCGGACCCGCGCCGACCAGCGCCACCCTGCCCCTGCGTCCCTTCAACACACCATCTCCCGCGACGACGCTGACCTTCACACCGACGCCACTTCCCGCGACGCCGCCACCTCTTGCACCAGCCCCGCGCCCTGCGCCGACGCGACCGCCCGCCGTGCTCGCCGCGTCGCCGAACGCGCCACGGCACATGAGTCCGCGCCTTTCACGCAGCCGTCCCACAGGCGCAGTCCGCCAAGTGTCAGCAATCGCGCTCGCAGCAGCAACGCCTCGCGGCAACCACTCTGCGTCGCGCACATCGCCCACGCAGCGGCCACAACGCCATCCTCCCCGTCAAAGCTTCGGAGAAACTCCAACTCCACCGTCACGGCCGCCCGCGTCGCCGCGTCATCCAGCGCACGCACCCTCGCCGCCAGGGCATCATCCCCCTTTCGCACCGCGATCACCAGTGCGCCCTGGCCCGGCGCGGGAAGAAACTCATCCAGCGACAGGCGTTCAGCGATCTCGTGCTCAAGACCGAGTCTCATCAAGCCGGCACTCGCCAGAATCGCCGCGTCAAACCGCCCCTCCCGCACCTGACGGACCCGCGCATCGACCGGCCCGCGCAGGATCGCCGGCTCCAAGTCCGCACGCACGGCCAGAAGCTGCGCCCGCCGGCGCGGACTGCTCGTGCCGACACGTGCTCCGGCCGGCAGCTCCTGCAGCCGCAGCCCGTCGCGCGACACGAGAGACTCCGTCACCTCGCCGCGCGGCAGCACCGCCGCCAGTTCCAGATCGGCAGGGAGATTCAGCGGCACGTCCTTCAGCGCGTGAACCGCCACGTCGATCTCGCCCCGCCGCAGCGCGTCGTCCAGATCATCCGTAAATGGCGCGTCGCCCGGCAGCTCCGCAATCGCGCGCGACAGGTCGCGATCGCCCGACGTGCTCAGCTCGACCACCTCCACGTCCGCGCCGGCCTCGCGCAGAAGCATGGCGGCGTGGTTCGCCTGCCACAATGCCAAGGCGCTGGCACGCGTGCCCAGTCGCAGCCGCCGAGGACCGGATTCCAGCCACGCGGAAGCGCTCGCGGATCGACGAGCCGCGGCGCGAGAACCTGACTCTCTGGGGCACCGGCTTTCCAGCCGGTGATCGGATGGACGTTTGCAGCCCGTCACACCGCCTTCAAGGTCCTCGCCTCCCCCGGCTTCGACCGCGTCGCACGCCCGTTCGAGAATCACCTCGACGAATCCCGCCTGCCGTCCAAGCGCGTCGTCGCAGAGCATCCACCGATCCTGATCCCGACGAGCCAGCGGGAAGTTCACCCCGCCCCCAACGCCTCCCGCCTCCCCTTCCGCGGCGTCCGCCGGCGCCAGGCCCAGCCGTCGCGGAATGTCGTGCATCGCATGAAACGCGCCCCCGATCAAGAACGGCAGCACCACAAGGTGATAACCGCGCAGCCGGCGGGGCGCGTCCTCGATGCGCAGGTCTTCCTCCAGGTATGCAGGAATGCAGGAGACGCAAAGCCGCCGCCGCGCCAGCCGCAGCGCCAAGTTCACCGCCGCGCGACGGCTCTCGGGATGACGCGGAGTTCCGTGCCCGCAGAGGATGGCAACGGTCTTCTCCGGATCGAGCGCGTACCGGTCGACCAGGTCACTCAAGCGCGCCGCCGCGATCGCTGTCACGCCAGGATGCGTGCCCACCGGCGGCGTGATCCGCACCTTTCGCCCCGCCTTGAGGGCGGAAGCGCCCAGCGCATCCGGCAATGCCACGCGGCAGAAATACCCCTCGCTGGTCATGAACGGGACGACGACCACCTCGTCTCCCTCGGTCAGCTCCAGCGCCTCCTGCCACGAGGGCGATCCCAGCCGCACCGCCGCGAAAACCTCGTCAAACCTCCCTGTCGCCGCAAGCTGCCTCGCACAGGCCTCGATATGCAGATTCGCCGCAGAGCCGTCCCCCCCCCCGTGCGCCGCCAGGATCAGCGAGGTCCGTTTCATCCGGTGCGACTCCACAACCTCGTGGAGGCCTGCATTCCCTGCATGTTGAATCGCTCGCGCGCCGCAAGCCAGCGCTGAAACCGCTTGAGCTCCTCCTGCACGATCCGCTCCGCATGGCGCAGCGCCGCCTCGCCCGCGCGCTCCGCGCCGGTCCCCTGCCGCCGCGCCAGTCCGTCCAGATCATGAAGCTCGACGCCGGGCAGCCGCGCCACGTCCGCCTCCACGTTTCGCGGCATGCCCAGGTCGATCAGGAGGATGTTCCGCCGCGAGCCTCCTTTGCACACACTCGCCAGCGCAGCGCCGAACGTCCGGGCCGTCAGCACGGGTGTCGATGCCGAGGTGCACGCCACCACGGCATCCGCCCTCGCCAGCTCGCTCACCATGTCTTCGAAACCCACCACCCAGCCGTGAACGCGACGTGCAAGCTCCGTCGCGCGAGACGCGTGGCGCGCCGCGATCACGATGTCGCCGTACCCGCACGCGCCGGCCCGCTCCGCGATTTCCGCCGCCATCTTTCCACTGCCAATCACCAGCAGCCGCCCGCCTCCGCCCCGCGCCCGCCGCTCTCGCAACACCTCCGCCGCCGCATCGGTAAACGACGCTGCGACGCGTTGAATCCCCGTCTCGCTCCGCACACGCCGCCCGGTACGTATCGCCGTGCGGAACAGTGCGGAGAGCATCGCCCCCGCGGAGCCCTCCGCCCTCGCACGATCGAAACACTCCCGCACCTGGCCGAGCACGTGATCTTCCCCGGGAATCGGCGAATCCAGCCCGCCCGCCACGCGAAGCAGGTGCGCCGCCGCTTCATCCCCCGCCATGACGCTGGCGTGCTTGCCCAGCGCCGCCACACATCGCCCCGTGACCGCAGACAACACCGCAAGCACGCTCTCGGCGCTTGCATGCGCGGCCGCCGCCCCTGGGGTCGAACAGCGCCCCACCGGCGCTGACACGACAAAAGTCTCAAACCGTCCGCAGGTGCGCAGCACCGCCGATTCTTCCGCAATCAAATGCACACGCTGCCGGTAGGCCTCCAAGCACTCAGGCGCGGGCATTATCCGCTCGCGCACGCTCAACGGCGCGGTGCGGTGCGTAAATCCAACATACAACAGCCTGTTCAACCGGCCTTCCCTTCCGCTGTGGCATCGGTGCTCAACCGGAGTGTGCAGCACAGGTTCTCAACCTGTGTTGCTCATGGGTGTCGTGTGGCACCGGTTTCCAACCGGCGGATGGAGCACAGGTTTCCAACCTGTGCTTGCGAGTTTCACCCGCTCATCCGCTCTATCCCAAGCTGCACCAGCGCTCCAGTCGCCTCCTCCTTGCCGGTGATCGTCCGGCGCACGGTCGAACGCGCCACTACCCGCTGGTAGAAATCGCCCAACGACTCCCCGCCCCCGCCCCACGCCGCCCACGCCTCCAGCAGGGGCCGCAGCACGCTCACAATATCTCCCGTCGCCACGTCCGCCGCATACAGGTCCGCCATCCGCGTCCCCGGCAGCCCCCCCCCCACGTACACGTGATAAACGTCAGGGCGGCGGCCCACGAACGCGATGTCCGCCGTGTAGGGTCGGGAACAACCGTTCGGGCAGCCCGTCATGCGCAGCGTGATCGGCGCGTCGCGCAGCCCCAGCCGCTCCAGCTCCTCCTCGAACCGGTCCACCACCGACGGCATGATCCGCTCCGACTCCGCCATCGACAGCCCGCACGTGGGCAGCGCCGGACACGCCATGGAATACCGCCGCGCGGCCGACAATTCCTGCGCAAGCCGCACGCCGTGGTCGCGCAAGGTCGCTTCAATTCCCTTGACCTGTGCGTCCGTCAGATCCAACAGGAGCATGTTCTGGTGCGGCGTCAGTCGTATCCGCGGGCGGTGTTCGCGCATGATCGTGCGCAGCGCCGACTTCATTCGGCAGTTGTCGCGGTCGATGATCCGGCCATTCTCGATGTAAATGCCGTAAAACATCCGACCGTCGCTCTGCCGGTGCGGACCGAGGTGATCCTCAAATCCGGGTCGGGGAAGCTCCACCGCAGGCGCCAGTTCGAACGGAATGCGGCGCACGTACTCCTCGCGGAACTTCTCCAAACCCCACTGGTCCAACAGGTATTTCAGCCGCGCGTGCCTCCGGTCCACGCGGTTGCCGTAATCGCGAAACACAGAGCACACGGCGCGCACCGCCTGGACCGCGTTTTCCGCCTGAATGAATCCCACCGTCTGCGCCAGCGCCGCAAACGTGTCCGGCTTGTTGTGCGTCAGTCCCAGCCCGCCGGCCACAACCAGGTTGAACCCTCGGATCTCAGGCCCGTCCGTAATGCCCACTAGACCACAGTCATACGAATAGACGTCAATGCAATTGTCCGACGCCAGCGCTATGCCCGTCTTGAACTTGCGCGGAAGGTATTGCTCCCCATAAAATGGCTCTTCGTTTTCGGTGGAGACGACCTTCTCTTCATCAAGCCAGATTTCATAATAGGCGCGCGACGCAGGCCGCAGGTCGCGCGCAATTTCCCCGGCCAATGCGTGCAGACGGACATGATCCCGGTCGCCCAGCGGCGCGGGACAGGTCATCACGTTGCGCTCGACGTCGCCACAGGCGGAGATCGTCGTCAGCAACGCCTTGTTCACCGAGCCAACGGTTTCCTTAAGATTGCCCTTCAGCACGCCGTGAAACTGCAGACCCTGCCGCGTCGTCACGCGCAACGATTGAAACTCGTGCCGGTCCGCAAGCTCATCAAGCTTCAGATATTGATCCGCACTCAGCCCGCCTCCGGGAATGGCCAGCCGAACCATGAACATGGTCTTCTCACCCAACCCGGCCTTGCGCCGCTCCTGGCGAACGTCGCGGTCGTCCTGCTGGTAAATGCCGTGAAACTTCAGCAAGCCGCCGTCCGATTCGCCGAAGCCTGCCGCATCACTGCGCAGCGTCTCCTCGATCGTCCCGCGCAGGTGCCGGCTGCCGCGCTTGGCGGCCTCGACTTTGGATTCCGTCTTGTCAGATTCCCCCGACATCAATCGCTCCAAAAATGCAAAATGCTGAATGCTGAATGCTGAATGCTGATCGCAACCCTGAGCAGATCGCCTTCTGCATTTGCCATTCTGCCTTCTGCATTCAGCATTCGCTATTCGCCATTCGTCATTCGCCATTTACAATTGTCATATTCCCGCTCCCCCGTGCAGTCCGCATTCCGTCTTCTCAAAATCCGTCCAGCGCCCGGCCCGCGTGTATTCCCCGAGCTTGACGCCCTCGACCGGTTGGGTGCAGTGTGTGCAGCCGACGGTGGGGTAGCCTTGCTCGTGGAGCTTGTTGTACGGCACGCGGTTCTCGCGCACGTATTCCCACACGCGCTCCCGCGTCCAGAACGCCAGCGGATTGAATTTAATAAGTTGATACTTCCAATCCCAGTCGATCGTGCTGATGTTCGCGCGTGTCGCCGACTGCGACCGCATCAGCCCCGTCATCCAGACATCCACGCCGCGCAGCGCCGCGACCATCGGGTCCACCTTGCGGATACGGCAGCAAAGCGTCGGATTCGTCTTCCAAAGCTGCGGGCCGAACTGCCGCTCCTGCTCATCCGGCGTCAGCGACGTGCCCCGGTTTTCAAAGCGAAGGTGCGGATAGCGTCGCGCCATCTCGTCGCGCAGCTCGTACGTCTCCCGAAAGAAGAACATCGTGTCGAGGTATACGACGGTCAGCGGACGCCCGCGCCGCGCCACCATGTCGATCAGCGCGCACCCCTCCATGCCGAACGAAGTGGTCATCACCATCGTCGCATCGCGGAATCGCTCCAAGGACCAGGCGATCAATTCCTCCGTCGAACTCGTCTCGCCGATCGGTTCCGCTGCTTCCGCCTGCTTCGCAAGCCGCAAACGCACCGACGCGGGTTCCGCCTCTCCGCCCGCGCGTGTCTGGGGATCAACCGCGCGGGGCAGACCGGCGTCGGCGCGCACCGGTCCCCCGTCCGCCGCGGCCGCCTCACGAATGGTCGAGTCCCTCATGCCCCGCTCCTCTCTCGATGCGGCGCAACAAAAAAGCCCGCGGGACGCATCCCGCGGGCTTGTCGCACTCGCTCCACCTGTCCGGTCCGTGCTGCCGCTAGGATGACCTCCCCCTGTTGTTCGGCGAACAACAGCAGCAACAACACATGCAGGCCCCCATCCACGCGCGGCACGACACTACCGGACGTTGTGTCCGAATGCTTCGGCTCGACGGAATGTGAACTGCCCGACCCATTACGTTGAACATGCTACCCCACGCTGGACCGCTTGTCAAACGCCCAATCCGCCCTTGCGCGATCTCCGCATCAAAGCGCCAATCCCCAGCAGCGCCAGCATCCCCGTGGCCGGTTCCGGCGTCAGCACGACATTGTCCAGCCCCCCCACCTGATCTCCGCCCGTGTAGTCGCCGCGCAGCATCAATTGCTCCAGCCCGCCGAGCACAAACTCCATGTCCTCCCGCGTGGCCGGCAGCCCGCTCGTCTCATTGAGCCACCCCGCTTCGCCCAGCCCGACGTGAAACTCCGTCCACGCCCGCCCCGGCGCCTGCGGGTCGTTGTACGTCAACGTCGTATCGCCCCTCGTCAGCACCACGTCCTGTTGCGTCAGCGGCAGCGAATCCGGCAAGCCCTTCCCGGGAATGGAGATCAAATCGAAACTCAGCTCATGGCCATACGCGACGGAAATATCTCCAAGAAAGTCCGCCGGCGCCTCCCAGAACCACCGCTGCCCGATGCGGCTGTCGTCGCCGGAGACATACCCCCCGGGGTTTCCTCCGTCGCGGATGTACTGCGGCGAAAAGCGATTTCCCCGAAAGAAGATGCCCCAGCCCTCCGAGTCCTCATCGAACGTGCTCGCCGCGATCACATCCGCCGCAGCGATGTCAGCACATGCGACCCCCAAGCTCATCGTCCCCGCCAACACAGCCCATCCTCGCAGTTCCCGCATGGATTCGCCTCCGCGCGCGACAGGCCCCCTGCCGCGTCATTCTCGCCCTCCCCATTGCGAGATATCGGATCGAACCCTTGATCTCATTCAGGGTTTCCGCCACCCCGCGCGACCACCTTTGCGAGCCGCCTGCCTCCCGCTGCCTCCTTCACATCTACTCGCCGGACCGCAGCACGCGCACCAGCCCCACTCCCCCACGAATGATCAGGCTCGCCAGCAGGAGCAGCAGCAGCGCCGCCACGATGAGGTTCAGAACCACCCACCCCTCCTGCACGCGCGGATGCGCCACGTCCAGCAGCGACGTCACCAGCGCCGCCCCGATCCCCAGCACGACGATCGCCCCCAGCGATCCGCGCAGGTAGCCCGGAAACGGCGCCATCCGAATCGCCAGGCACACGATCAGGTACCCAAACAGCCAAAACTGCCACCTCCCGGCGTCGCCCGTCGTCATCGCGTTGACCGCCGATTCAACCAGCGTGACCAGATCCCGCAGAAGCTGCCAGGCCTGCGGCATGGTGCGCGGAAGCTCGCCCTTGACCACCGAAGCCAGCGTCAGCGTCGCGGGATCGCCGAGGTAGTGCGTCGCGGCGAAGATCCCGGCGATGCACGCCACCAGCGGCAACATGCCGATGATGACAGGGCCGATCACGGGAATTCGCGGCTGGGGATCCTGCGTCGTCTCCGGCTCGCCTGAGTCGTCGTCCTTGATAAGCGTTGTGTCGCGGATCGTCGCGCCGGTCACCAGCAGACCCAGCACATGCCCGATCTGCGCCACCAGCGTCCCGGGCAGCAGCAGCGTGTTGAACACCTTGGGCTTGATCATCCCCGCCCACAGCCGATGCACGCCCCAGGCCATCAGCACGATGGTCAGCAGCCAGAAAGTCATCGCGGCATAGATCATGGCGTCCTCCCTGACGGATCAGGCCGGGGGCATTATACGATCGCCGCTCGCCTCAACCACTCCCGGCGGGGGATCCCTTCACCGCGGCGCCGCAGCGCCGTCCTGTGCACTGGAAACACGAACAACCCGCTGCTTGCAATGCTTGCGGAGCATTCCTCGAAGACCTTCAAGCGGCAGCCGCCCGACCGTCGAAGAAAGTCATTACGGCGATGGGGCTTTTCAAGTCCACCGTGAGACCGGCCGGTACGCGCGGAACTCCGCCGGTTGCCGGACAAACGCATTCACGCGCGGGATGGAGACCGACGGCATGAAGGGTTGGAACACACGATGGATCATTGGATCGGTACTGGGTATTCAGCTCTGCCTTCCGCTGTCGGTGCGCAGCCAGTCCTGTGCTCATGAGGAAAGCCTCTATCTTGGGGCGCGAGACGACGCCGCAGCGGCTTACGATCGCAGTCGTCGCGCCGTGGTACTGTTCGGCGGGACTTACGGCAGCAATACCCAGAATCCTGAGGACACCTGGCAATACGATGGCTCCCGCTGGACCAACATCGCGCTGGAAGGTCCGCCTCACCGGTCGTCGCCTGTGATGGCCTACGACAGTGATCGCAGGGTTGTCGTACTGTATGGCGGTCATGGAGGTCCTTTGGACAGGAGAACTTGGGAATGGGATGGTCAAAGATGGCAGTCGGTGCGCTTCGAACACTCGCCGGATCCGAACGGTGGTTACAGCATGGCCTATGACGAAGCTCGCCACCAGATGGTGCTCTTTGGCGTCCCCGAAGGATATGTCAACCCGCAGACCTGGATATGGGATGGCGTGGATTGGACTCTTGTGACGAGCGAAGGACCCAGCGGACGGCGTGGGCACTCGATGGATTACGATAGCCGCAGGCAGCGGATCGTCCTCTTTGGAGGAACGACGGAAGATTATCATTACAGCGACGAAACGTGGGAGTGGGATGGCGCCGTCTGGCGCCGCCTGTTCGCCCCCGGGCCACATGCCCGGGCGGGCCATGTGCTCGTCCATGACCGCGCTCGGGGCGTCACGATGCTGTTCGGTGGGCATTATTACGAGGGTTACTTAGCTCGCTATTTGAATGACACTTGGGAATGGGATGGGCATCGGTGGCGGCAACGGCACGTCGATAGCCATCCGTCGAGCGGTGGTTGGGCGAGGGCCTACGACGCCGATCGTGCCGTAACCGTGTTGACGGGAGGCCATGACGACGAAAACCACCCGCTTGGAGAAACATGGGAATGGGATGGAACGAGCTGGCGGTGGCGCTTTACTACGATTGGACCTGCCCCAAGGGACCGCTACACGTCCCTGACATACGATTCATGGCGCCGTCAGACACTTTACATTCGCAGAACTACGAGCCGCCCCACCGAGATCCTCGGCTGGGATGGGGAGCAATGGCGCCTGCTGACGACGGGAGGTCCGGAGTATCCGTCCGATCGCGTTTCCGCCTTCGATTCCGCCCGCGGCGTTGTTGTCGTGATGACATCGGCTACCGACGGGGGAACCGTAGATCAGACATGGGAGTGGGAGGGTCAGGACTGGTCGTTGCGCGCCACGGTGGGTCCGCCTGACCGATGGCGGCCTACCATGGCCTACGATGCCGCGCGCGGCGAAACCCTGCTTTTTGGGGGGATCAACGACTCCAACGAGTACCTGGGCGACACATGGGCTTGGAATGGCGAATCGTGGCGACTCGCGGCTGAGGACGGGCCTTCCCCACGAAGCGCCCCCTCCATGGCCTACGACGCCGAACGACAGGTCGTCGTGCTGGCGGGCGGCGCCGCCAACAACTACAATAGCGACACCGTTGACACTTGGGAATGGAATGGATTCTCGTGGCGACAGATCCTGACGGTAGGCCCAGAAACCCGCTGGGGGCATGTCATGGTTTTCGATCCGCGAAGCCGCAGGGTTCTGCTGTTCGGAGGTCATACGTGGCGAGAATCCGATGGCTACTTGGATGGCCTGTGGTCCTGGAATGGACGTGCGTGGACAAGAGTCGCTGAACTACTCCTAAAGGGTCGAAATACACCCACCGCCGCCTTTGATTCGGATCGCAACCGCTTGATCATCGCCGGAGGGCACGATCTGGGCGGCGGCTTTGTCGACACATGGGAAGTTGACGTCGCCGACTGGCCCGAGTTCGTCGCCGCCCCCGTTCCCAGCGACCTTGTCGAAGGAGCTACGCTCACGCTGAGCGTCGAAGCTGACCCGCCGGACGGCAACAGCTTTCAATGGCGCCGCGACGGCGTGCCGCTCGCTGATGACGACCGGGTTCACGGATCCCATACCGCCGAACTGTCCATCTCGAGCGTGGACCTGGGCCATGCCGGGGAATACGACGTGCTGGTCAACGAGGGCGGCTGCGAGATCGCTACCGGGCTGGCTCGGATCACGGTCGAAGAGGTCGGCATCCGCTGCGACGAGGTCGCCGACTTCTCGGCGACTTGCTTCCAGGATGAGATTCATGTCGGCCTGCGGCTGGAATCCCCGGCCCACGACGGCGAGCGAGTCGCATTCCTCGTGGACGGCCGGCGCGTCCGGGCAAAAGTTCGGGGGGGCGCAGCCTACAAGCTCCTCGCGACCTCGCCGGGACCGCACGCGGTTGAGGTGGTCGATCCGCAGGCGTGCGGTCTTGCCGAGAGCTTCGACTGTCCGCCCTGATTCGACTATACTGAAGCACTGCCGCTTCGAGAGGGACATCACGGATCGAGAGGAAGCTCATGGCGCCGCCAGCGATTCTACTTCAAGCCGCGCCATGGCCGAAGGCTTGCACCGCGTTGCTCGACACGTCCCTGCTCGGCGAAGTCAGCCTCCACGAGCGGCTTGCCCGCTTTTTCTCCCGCTTTTCCACGTCGTTCTACAACCCCTGGGCCGTCGCGGTCGAGTGGCTGCTGATCGGCACGGTCGTCTATTTCACCCTGCGGTTCCTGCGCGGAACGCGCGGCGAGCGCGTGTTCCGCGCCGTGCTCACCATCCTTGCCGTCAGCTTCCTCCTCGTGCAGCTTGTCGCCCACCAGTTGCAGCTCGACCGCATCAGCTACCTCTACCCCTACTTTCTGCAGGCCGTCTTCCTGATCTCCCTCGTCGCCTTCCAGCACGAGCTGCGCCGCCTGCTCATCCGCCTCGGCGAGACGATCTGGTTCGGCAGCCGCCGGCGCGAGTCGGAGCGCCTTGTGGATGAACTCGTCGAAGCGTGCGCCAAGTTCTCCAGCGGAAAGATCGGCGCCCTGATCGCCATCGAGCGCACGACGCAAATTGGCGCCGTTGTGGACGCCGGCGTGCCGCTCGACGCCGTCGTCACCGCTGATTTGCTTGAGACGATCTTCTGGCCCGGAACGCCGCTCCACGACCTCGGCGTCGTCGTGCGGCAGGGACGCGTCGTGGCCGCAAGCTGCCAGTTCCCCCTGGCCGAATCCGGCGAGACCGACCGCTCGCTCGGCAGCCGCCACCGCGCCGCGCTGGGTCTCAGTCAGGAATCCGACACGCTCGTCCTCGTCGTCAGCGAGGAGACCGGCATCATTTCCATCGCCGCCCACGGCCGCTTCATTCGAGGCTTCACACCGGAAACGCTCAAGCGCTTCCTCCACCGCGTCCTCGTGCGCGGAAAGGAACCCGCGCCGGCCGGCGCGAACGCGGCTGCGGGCGTCAAGGGGTCCACCGATGATCAACCAAGTCAAGCTGCTTAGCATCACCGCCTTCCTTACGCTGCTCATCTGGGTGACCGCGGACCAGCTTCAGGTCGTCAGCGCCACGGTCAACGTGTCTCTCCGCTTCGAGCCGCGCGACGCGGACTCCACCATGGTGGTTCGACCCACGCACGCGGAGCCGTTTGAAGTCGTCGTGTCTGGACCGCGCAGAGCCGTCCAGCCGCTCCAGGACATGCAGACGATGACGCTTACCCTGCGCCTGGCCGACCGACCCACCAACCCGCGCGAGGTTCTCGCGGACCTCCTCTCGCTGCTCCGCGAGGAGCCGGGACCGCTCAAGGATCTCGTCATCGAGTCGGTCCACCCAACCGACGCGGTCGTCGCCGTCGATCGCTGGATCGAAGTGGATGCCTCCGTCGCCATCGCCCAGCCCATGCGGCTGGCCTACGAGATCCCCCCGGAACTGGAATCCAGCACGGTCAAGGTGAGGCTCTGGGAATCCCGCATGAAGGACCTTGGCGGTCGCATCCCACCGATCGATCTGCCGCTGGAGAGAAACCTCGCTGAGCTGCGCGAAGGCGGCGACTTCTCCGTCAGGGTCACGGTCCCGTTGGAGGCCTTCGGCGAGGGCGCCACGAGTGAACCGCGAGCCGTCAAGGTGACCGGACGTCTCGCAGCGCAGAAGCTCGAAACGCGCGAGCTGGGTCTCGTCGCCATCCGCGCCTGTGTTGGGTTTGACTACCTCAACCGGCGCATCCGCTTCGAAGTCGAAAGCGGCGGCACCGTCGCCACCCGCAAGATCACCGTCCAAGGAACCCCCGAAGCCCTGCGCAAGCTTGCACAGACCCCCGCCTACGGCGTCCTCAACCTGCGCGAGGAAGAGATCAAACGCGTCGGCGAGGACCAGTTCATCCAGCCGGATTTCTTCCTCCCTGAAGGCGTCACGATGGTCGGCAAACCGGAGCCGGTGAAGCTGAGAATCGTGTCGATTTCCGAAGAATAGGGCCGCGTTCCGGGGCTTTCAGTCTGGGCGGCTCCCGAGACGCGGTTGCACCTCCGTACCCCAACCGTAACCGTCGTGGTGCCAGGCAACGCGCGTCATTCCCGCGCAGGCGGGAATCCAGCCACCTCATTCCCGCGCAGGCGGGAATCCCGCCGGTGCCTTGCGAGGAGCCGAGCATCCAGCCGTTTTCCAGGGAGGACTGGACTCCCGCCTGCGCGGGGGTGCCGGCCCCGACGTCTGATCTGGGCGTCTTGGCCTTTCGGGGTGTCGGCGTTTCCTTAGTGCCGCTCAATCCTTTGCCCAGATCTCGACCTCGATGTAGTGGTTCTGGTCGTCGGCGATGCTGCCGTTGCTCAGGAGGCGCACGAAGCGGGCCTTCTCCCCCTTGGCGTCCACGAGCTTGCCTTCGTACGTTTCCCAGTATTCCTTGTCCGTGCCCAGCCCCAGTCCCGCCGAGTTGTCGTGGTCGTTGTTGAACAGCGTGCGGACGTGGGTGACGAAGTCCTTGTCGTCCGCGACCTGCACGATCACGTCATGATAGATGCGGGCGCTCTGGTGGAAGTGCCAGAACACGATCGCGTAGATCGCTTGCGGCTTGCCCAGATCGAGCTGCACCCACTGAACGCCCGGACCATACTCGACGTAGGTCCCCTCATTGGCCTCCTTCTCACCGTCGGTGACGAACTTCGTTTCACCGATGATCGGGTCCTTGTCGCTCGCCAAAGCCGGCTTACCCTTCGCCAGGTTCGTCGTCCCTTCCGGCGCCAGGAACGCGGGTCGAGGGCCTTTTCGCGGCGGTTCGAGGTTCGAGCCGGGCGGCGCGTTCTTCGGCGTGCCCTTGAACTGCGGACGCGGCAGTTTCAGGTCGATGGGCTTCATCCCCTTCTGGTCCGCCGGAGCGTCCGCCGCGGGCTTCGGATCCTCCTTGGCCGGCGGCTGCGCCGGTTTGGGTTCCTGCGCGAAGGCAGCCGTCCACGTCGCACAAAGCAGCATGTGTACGACCATCAACCCACGGAACTCAGAACGGGGGCGATCCATTTGACGGACATCGAACGTCTTCAGTGATGCAATCATTCGAGTTCGGCCTTTCTCAAAGTCAAGTTCTATTATCCGCAGATTTCGCAGATTGCGCAGATTGGGGGAAGCGAGCAACCAACCCGGCTCTTCAGGCCTTCCAAAGCGCACTTGCAGGAAGGAGGGGGGCGACGCTTCTGTTTCTCTCAACTCACTCCTTCATCCGCGACGCGCCTCGCGAGTGTCATGGGCCCCCAATCACTCTGCTGCATTCATCTGCGTAATCTGCGGATCAATCCCGCGCCGGTCTCCCCACCCACCGAGTGCCCCTGACAAATGCACCGTATCCGTGAATCATCGCCGCCACGCACAGCAGAACTCCGCAGTATCGGTGGACTTGCAGCAGCAGCGCCATGGTCTCCTGCCCGAAGACCGTTCCCATGCTCAACAGGCTCGACGCCGCGGTCAGCACTCCCAGCGTCAAGGTACACCCTCCGCCGCAGACGCAGCCGACGCGGCCATCCCTGCGCCCTCCGACAACCGACTCTCCGGACGGGTCGACGACCGGCTCGCCGCGATCGCCGACGGCCTGCTCGCTGCACGCCCCGGCTTTCGCCGCAGGTGCATGGCCCGCGCGCCGCAGCGCATGTCCCAGCAATCCGAGAATCAGCACCGGCGAGGCGCTGACGTGCGCCAGCAGCCACCAGCCGCGCACCTCGCGCCCGCTCAGCACCGGCGTCAGCGCCGCCGCGCCGCACGCGCCCACGCCCAGCAGCAGCAGCCCCGCCGTCCACCTCCCATTGCCCCCAGCACACGTGGCGCCCCGCCGGCTCGAGCGCGCCCACAGGAAGTGCCCCAGCAGCACAAGAGGCGTGGCGATCAACGCGATGGCCGCGATTGACTGAAACAAGCGACTCAAGAACTCCTCATTGAATGTGAACCCGTCCCAGACCGCGGGCCGCATGCCTTACGGGCGGGTGGCATGGCCTACGGTACTCCGTTGGCCATGCTCATGCCCCGCTCGCCACGGTAAGGCGCGCACGCCAGACCGTGCCATTCAGTTTCCCTTTAGACCGCTGCCATTCAGCTCCGACCCATCCAATTCGCGCACGCCGTCAGCCCCTTCGCCAGCGCGAACCACGCAACCACCCCCAGCCCGATGCACGCCGCCACCTTGAACGCACCGCGCCAGTGCATCGATCGGTTCCACGACCGCGCCAGCGCCGCGTCCACGCCGCGCGCGTCGAGCATCGTAGTGCCCGCCGCTTCGCCGGTCCCGCCGGCCGAGGCGTCCACCGTCCGCCCGGCGTAGAGCGGCGCGTCATCCGCATGGCAATCGACGCACCCTCCAGCCCCGAGCGACGCGGCCGCCGGGCGAACGTCGTGCGCGATCGGCCAAGCGTAGAGCTTGGCCCGCTCGTCTTTCACCGCCACCAGCGAGCCGTCCGCGGCAAGGGAATACGCTTGCTCATCCGCAAGATACAACGCTTGTTCGCCTGCTGTCATCGAAGGCGCGATCGCCTTTAGACCCGCCGTGATCTGGTCGGGCGTAAGCGGACCGTTCGAACCCGGGGTCCGACCCGCATCAGCCAGCGGCTTGCGCAGCATCCTGGCCACCTTCGCCACCGCCAGAGGAGCAATCCCCTCAGCGGTCCGCGCGCCCCACATGGCCGGCCGCAGGACGCGGTGCGGCGCGAGCCGTCCGTCCGCGCCTTTCAGGAACACGGGGCCGACGATGGCCGGGTCGTCCAGCTCATGCCGAGTGCGCGTAGGGATGCCTAGCGCGTGCGCCAGCGACGTCTGAAACCGCTTCGCCGCCATCCCCGGCGCAGGCCCGCTGTGACACGCCGTGCACGAAAGTTCTTCCAGATGGTACGAAGGAAGCCCCGCATGGAGCGGAGTCGGCGCGCCCAAGCGCCCGGGCCTTGCAGTCGCATCCGCAAGCAACGCCGCGCCCGCCGCCGTTTCGCCGAGGTGACACCCACGGCACGTCAGCGTGCCCGCCGCCGCGTCGCCGGAGCGGGTCGGTTCGCCTTCGTAGCCGCGACGAATCATGTGATCGATGCCGTTGCGGTGGCAGTCCGTGCACGTCATGCCCGCTCGCAGGTGAACGTCGTCATCCGTGTGCCACGGCTGCGGCGCGCCCTCGCCGACCTCGCGCACGGAGTGACAGAAATAACAGCGGTCCGCCGACGGGCGCTTCGTGATGCCCAGCAGCACGCGGTGGTCCGCGTCGAACCTCGACTTGTCGTACTCGAGCCGCGGCGGCTGCTGCTCCGGGAAATCCGGGTTCGGACCCAGCGATGCGTCGAAGTCGTCCGGCAGCTTCGAGGTGTCCCCACGAACGACGGCCAGCCCCAGCGACACCGTGGGGATCCAGCGGAAGTTCTCGCGCTCGATCTGCTTGGCGCGCTCGGCCGGGTCATGGCGGTTGTCGTCGCTGTGACACAACATGCAGTCGATGTCCAGCCCGCCGGCGAGAGGCCAGCGCGAAACGCCGGGCGGATCAGCAACCTCGGAAGGGAAGACGACTCCACCGCCGGGAAGATGACGACCGAAGGATTTGGCGAACTCCCACGCCGTCAGGCCGATCTGCTCGGGTCGATACGTCCCGGGCCAGCCGCGGAAGGACAGCGGAATCTGCGTGCCGGTCGCGGCATCCGTGTAGATCCACGGCTCGCCGGGGCGACCTGTGCCAGTCCGCACCGACGGCGGCTCCGATTCCTGCGCCGATCCGGAAGCGGCGGCGGCGCCCTGCGTGGACCCCGTCACCCCCGCGTTGAAGTGCCACCCGTGCCCGATCGTGCCAACTTCATGGCACTTCCCGCACGTCGCCCGGGGCGAGTACGGCGGGGCATTCTTGTCCGCCGGGTTGATCGCGCCCCCGCCCTCGTCATACAACCCGATGCGATGCACGAACGGAGACCGCGAGTCGGTGCGAATCAGCTCCGCCTGTTCCGGCGGCTCCGAGGCGAATCCCTCGGCGCAGCAGCTCAACAGCGCAGCCAGGCAGACAAGCCCCGCCGCAGGCGCACGACCCACCGCCACCGAAATCCGAAATCCGAAATCCGAAATCCGAAATCTCGCCCTCGCGCGCTGGATCGCTCCCACGGTCCCGCGTTTCATCGCGTTTCTTCCAGCTTCGGCGCCTCGTCGCCCACCAGCACCTGCTGGATCGCCCGTCGCGCGAAGGTCATCTTGGTGTTCGTGCTCTCATCCACCTTGAGCACCACTTCGCTCTCCTTCACGCTCACCACCGTGCCGATGATCCCGCCGATGGTCAGAACGCGGTCGTTCTTGCCGAGCTTGCCCAGCATGTCCGCGCGCTGCTTCTGCTCGCGCTTCTGACGCTTGCTGTTCATCACCCACATGAACACCATCAGCGCCACCATCACCCCGAACATCAGGCCCAGCGACGAATCCGGCGGCGCAGGTTTGCCCGGCGTGCTCGGCGCGGCGCCGGTCGAAGCGGTCGGTGGAGCCGCGCCGGTCGAAACGGTCGGCGGCGCGGCGCCCGTCGAGGTCGAGGGCGGCGCGGACGTGGATTGAGTCTCGGGGGTCTGCGTCGCACCGGCGGAGAGCGTGTCGCCGGTCTGCGCCAGCATCTCGGTCAAGGAGTTCATCAAGTGTCGCATCCTTCAGGTGTCAAGGTCTCTCGAACGATCGGATATTCTTCCGGGATTATGTCGAGCCGGCCCTGCCGAATCAATTCGCGCAGGCGCGCCATGAACCGCTGGAAAAACCGCAGGTTGTGGATCGAGGCGAGAATCGGTCCCAGCATCTCGCGCGTGACGAACAGGTGACGCACGTAGCCGAGACTGAAACGCCGGCACGCGTAGCAGTCGCAGTCCGCCTCGATCGGCCCCGTCGCCAGCCGGTGCTGCTCGTTGCGCAGCTTCAACGTCCCGCGCGCCGTGAACGCCTCCGCGTTGCGCCCGTTCCGCGTCGGCAGCACGCAGTCGAACATGTCCACGCCCGCCTTCACGGCCTCGTAGATGTCCCCCGGCATCCCGACGCCCATCAGGTATCGAGGGCGATCCGCCGGGAGAAACGCGGCGACCGGCTTGAGCACCTCCACCATTTCCGCGTGAGTCTCGCCAACGGACAGCCCGCCGATCGCATACCCATCGAACCCGATGTCGATAATCCGCGCAGCGCAGTGCAGCCGCAGCTCCACGTCCAACCCGCCCTGCACGATGCCGAACATCGCCTGCTCGGGCCGAGCGTGAACCCGGCGGCACTCGGCCGCCCAGCGGATCGTCCGATCCACAGCCGTCCGCACCAACTCCGGCGTGCCCGGCAGCGGCGGACACTGATCGAACGCCATGATGATGTCCGCGCCGAGCTGATTCTGGATCCGCGTCGCGGAAACGGGGTCGAGATGCAGCAGCGCCCCGTCCACATGCGAGCGGAACGTCACGCTTTCGTCCGTGATCTTGTTGATTTGCGCCAGCGAGAAAACTTGATATCCGCCGCTGTCGGTCAGGATCGGCCCCGGCCAACCCATAAACCGGTGCAACCCGCCGAGCGACTCAACCACCTCCGCTCCCGGACGGAGTTGGAGGTGGTAGGTGTTCGCCAGAATGATCCCCGCGCCGGTCTCGGCCAGGTGATGCGGCGTCACTCCCTTTACGGACCCCACGGTCCCTACGGGCATGAACGCCGGCGTGTCTACCTCTCCATGTGGCGTCCGAAGCCGACCCAGGCGGCTCTCGCCTGCGGTGTGCAGAATCTCAAATGCAATCCCCATCGCGGCGGGATGCTAGCAGCCCGCGGTGGAACTCGAAATCGGACCTCGGTCCCGTCACTCGCCCGGCGGAACGGGACCGGGCGGCGGCTTCACCCCCGTGGAACTCCAAACCGGACATCGGTCCCTCCACCCCCGCGCAGGCGGGAGTCCAGTCCTCCAAGAATGGCCGCTCGATCCGTGCCTCTCCGCAACCCGGCGCCCGGATTCCCGCCTTCGCTGGAATGACAAGCGTCGCCTTTCGCCACCGACGGGTAGCCCTCGCGTCCGCCGCTCGCCCCGGCCTCCGTCGCTCGCCCCTGCCGCCACCCACTTCTCCTGCCGACATCCATTGCCCCGCCGCCTCCCACGGCGCCAGTCGCCAGCCATCGCTACGGATGCTACCCACAGCTTCTTACGAACCTCCACACTGCTCACCGCGTATCATTCTGTGGCAAAGTAGGTTGCGCGCGCGATCTGCCGTTGATTCTGGCACCGAATGAGCATCGAATCGCGCTCATCGCTGGGTAATTCCCCCATCCCGTGAATCGCGCTAACCCTTGCCGGTTGTGATGGTTGTGACTTCTTTTATGAGTTGACGAAAAACCGAGTTTCCATTAGAATCTAACCCATGGCGAAAACATCCACTCCCCCATCAAGAAACGGCTCTAGCCGACCGGTTCGGAGTACGGCCTCGCCGATCAAGAATTACAAGAACGCTTTAACGTTTCTTGAAACACTGACCAACCACGAGCTTGAGACCCGCGCCGCCTACGTGACGCAGAATTTCAACCTCTCGCGGATGGCGCGGCTGCTTTCTGCACTCGGCAATCCGCAGAAGGCCTTCCCCACGGTGCACATCGCCGGAACGAAGGGCAAGGGCAGCACCTGCGCCATGGTGGCGGCCATGCTGCGCGGCAGCGGCTACAACGTCGGCCTGTACTCCTCCCCGCACATTCTCGACGTGCGCGAGCGCATCCAGGTCGGCGACGATCTCATCAGCACCGGCGATTTCGCCCGCTGCATCGCCGCGGTCGCCAAGGCGGCCAGGAAGCCCAAAGTCGGCGACCCGACCTACTTCGAGGTGCTCACCGCCGCGGCCTTTCTGCACTTCATGGAATCCGAAGTGGACATCGCAGTGATCGAAGTGGGCCTGGGAGGGCGGCTGGATTCGACCAACGTCATCACGCCTCAGGTCGTCGGCATCACCAGCATCAGCTTCGATCATCAGCAGCAGCTCGGGCACACGCTGGCGAAGATCGCGGAAGAAAAGGCGGGCACCTTCAAGGCCGGCGTCCCGGTAGTCAGCGCACCCCAGAAGCCGGAAGTCAAGGAAGCGCTGCGCCGCATCGCGTCGCAGGTCGGCGCGCCGCTGCGCTTCGCGGGCGAGGAGATCGAGTTCAGCTACCGCTTCGAGGCCTCGCGTGGGCAAGGCCGGCATACGCGCCTGTGCCTGACCACGCCGTCCAGCCGGTTTGAGCACCTGCACGTGCCGCTTCTGGGTGAGCACCAGGCGATCAACTGTGGACTGGCGCTGGGCATCATCGACACGCTGAAGGGCAAGGGCTTCGCCATCGACGACCAGCGGGCGATGGAAGGGCTGGCCTCGCTGCGCATCCCCGGTCGCATGGAGATCATCCGCGAGCAGCCGCGCGTCCTCGTGGACGTGGCGCACAACGCCGCGAGCGTGGACGCGCTGATGCGCGCCATCGGTCAGAACGTCATCGCGGACTCGATGGTGCTCATCTTCGGCTGCCGCCGCGACAAGGACATCCACGGCATGGTCCGCGCGATCCAGCTCGGCGCCGACAAGATCATCTTCACGCGGACGCTTTCGCCGCGCAGCGCCGATCCGCAGGATCTCGCCGTGGAGTACGCCGAGCAGTCCGGGCGCAACGCGCAGGTCACCCAGAGCCTCGACGAAGCGATGCACATCGCCTTGTCCGCCGCGGGGCGCGACGACCTGATCTGCATCGCAGGTTCCTTCCTGCTGGTCGCCGAGGCGAAGAAGAAATACACGAAGCCCATCGAGCAGGAAGTCGCGCACGCTTGAGGGCAGCGAGCGGCTCCGAACGGAGCCGCGACCGTGCGGGAGCGGACCGCACAAGCACGAAGGCGGAATCGATCCCGCCAGGCATGATCGAAGGGTTCGCTTGCTGACGCGCGCGGCTCCGAACCGCATCAACGGAAGACGGGGAGGACATGAAGCACAACGCCCGGCCTCGCTTTCAGCCGCCGGCATCCCTGCTGACAGGTCAAGATGACGTCGCCACCTGACACGCCGGGGATTCACGAAGGCTCCGCCCGGGTCGCCGTCTGTAAGGACGGACGGCTGGAGATTGCCGGTCCCTTCGACTGGCCGGAGGGCACGCGCTTCCACGTCCTGCCGCTGCCCCCGCTCACGCCGGACGCCGCCGCTTCGCACTTCGTCGTCATCGCCGGATTCGGACTGGCCGGCAGGTACATCGCCGAGCTGCTCGAGGAATGCGATATCGCATCCTGCATCATCGACCGCAATCCGGAGACGATCTCGACGCAGGCCTCGCTGGGCCGCCGCGTCGTCCTCGGCGACGCCTCCGATGCGGACGTGCTGCGCAGCGCCGGGATCTCGCAGGCCACGCTCCTCGCGCTGACCATCCCGGACGAAGACGCGATGACCCGCGCCGCCGCCGTCGCCCGAACGCTCAAGCCGGACCTCTACATCCTCGCCCGCGCCGCCCACGTCTCCAAGAGCATGGAAGCCATGCGCGAAGGCGCGGACGAAGTCATCACCGCCGAGCAGGAAATCGCCCTGCGGTTTCATGAGCGCTTCGCGGCGCTGCTGCTGGCCCCGCGCCCTCAGCCCGCCACCGCCTGTGGCTGACCCGCGGCAGTCGCGCGCCATCGGTCATGCGCGCCGCCAAAGGATTTCACATGCCGGTAGCCCAAAATCCGAGATTCGGAGTCTGAAATCCTACGGCAACGCAGCGCGCGCCATCCCTCGCGCTGCCAGAACCACCTGATTGTTGACAGCGGACACGGGGGTCGTATCATCCCGCGCGCCGGAAATGCGGGGGCTTCATTCTCTTTTCTCACGGAGGATCGTCATGCTTCGCTGGGGTGTTGCAAGTGTGGTGGCGTTGGGGCTGATGCTGGGCGCGGGGTGCAACAAGCCGAAACCGGCGAGCACGGACACGCAGTCCCCGGACATGTACAGCGGCGGATACGACACGGGGTATCAGAACCCGTCCACGCTGAGCGGCACGAACGCGGGCGCGGCCGATCCGTATGCCTCCGGCGCGACCGGCGGCGGGCGCACGCACGTCGTCGCCAAGGGTGATACGTTGTACTCGCTGGCGCGGCAGTACTACGGCAATCAGTCGAAGTGGCGCGACATCCTCGAAGCCAACCGCGCGCAGATCAGCAACCCGGACCAGATCAAGGTCGGGCAGAAGCTCGTCATTCCGTAGGGCTGCGCGCCGGTCAGCGCATCGCGGAGTTCGCCGGCAGTCGCGCCGCCCAGCCGCTGGATTCCCGCCTGCGCGGGAATGACGGAGATGGATTCCCATCCGCGCGGGAATGACGGTCGAGTTCGTCACCCCCGCGCAGGCGGGGGTCCAGTGCTCCAGGAGACGGGATTCTCGGCTCCGTGGGAATGACGAGCTGGATTCCCGCCTGCGCGGGAATGACGGAACGGCGTTCCGGTTTGCGCGGAGATGACGAGCTTCGCCTCTTGCACCGATCTGCGAGCGCTGATGCGCCCTGTGGCGGATGCGCCCCGTCGCTGATGCGCCCCGTGGCTGATGCGCCCCGTGAATGGAGAGGCGGCAACCTTGCCCGGTCCACTGGCGCTTGGCGATCCCGTTCAGTTCGTGCGCGGCGTCGGTCCGGCCCGCGCGGCGGAGCTGGCCGCGCTCGGCGTCCATACGCTGCTCGACCTGATCCAGCACTTCCCGTTCCGACATGAACATCGCCCCCGGTCGCAGCCCATCGGCAGCCTGCGCGAAATCGGCGAGCCGGCCACGCTGCTCGGCGAGCTGCGAAACGTCCGCTCGCGGAGCACCGGCGGCAGGCACCTCATCACCGCTGACCTGATCGACGCCACGGGGCGCTGCAAGCTCCGCTGGTTCAACTCGCCTTTCATGGAGGAGCGCCTGCACCACGGCGCGATCGTCCGCGTCAGCGGAAAGACCGACCTGCTCCGCGAGCTTGCCGGCATGACCAACCCCCAGACCGTCGTGCTCGATCCGCATGACGACTTTGACAAAGGCGACAACGAGCGATTCGAGCCGGTGTACCCCGCCACGGGGAAGCTGACCTCCGCGGAGATCCGCAAGATCATCCACCTCGTGCTGCAGGACGCGGCCATGCTTCTGCCCGAGCTTCTGCCGGCGGCGCTTCAACGCAAGCGGCGCCTGCCCGCGCTGCGCACGGCGCTGCTGCGCTATCACGAGCCGGTAACCGCCGCGGACATCGAAGTCGCCCGCCGCAGACTTGCCTACGACGAGCTGCTTCTGATGCAACTCGCAGTCCGGCTCCGACGGCAGAGCTGGGACGCGCGGGCGGACGCCCCCATCCTCGCGCCGACGCCGCTGATTGACGAGCGCATCCGCAAGCGAATCCCCTTCGCGCTGACCGCCGGTCAGGAGCAGGCCATCCAGGACATCCGCCGCGATCTCTCCACGCCTCGACCGATGAACCGCCTGCTTCAAGCCGACGTCGGCGCGGGCAAGACGGCGGTGGCGCTTTACGCCGCGCTCACCGCCATCGCGCATCGCAGGCAAGTCGCGCTCATGGCGCCGACGGAAATCCTCGCCCGCCAGCACGATCAGAAAATCCGCGAATACCTCGCCGGCAGCCGCGTCCGCATCGCCCTGCTCACCGGCACCCTCGGCTCCGGGCGGCGCGGGGCGCTCATCCGCGAGGCCGCCGCGGGCAAGGTCGATCTGCTCATCGGCACGCACGCCCTCTTCGAAAGCGACGTGACGTTGCCCCGGCTCGGCCTGGTCATCATCGACGAGCAGCATCGCTTCGGCGTCGCCCAGCGCGCGCGCCTTCGCGCCAAGGGCGGCAGCCCGCACACGCTCGTCCTCACGGCCACGCCCATCCCGCGCACGCTGGCGATGACCGTGTTCGGCGACCTCGACGTGAGCACGATGCGCGACCGCCCGCCCGGACGCACGGCCGTGAAGACGATGCTCACGACGGCGAATCAGCAGCCGGACGCTTGGCAGGACATCCGTCAGCGTCTGCTCGCGGGGGAACAAGCCTTTGTCGTGTTTCCCCTCGTGGATGAGTCCGACTCGCTGCCGCTGAAAGCCGTCATGACCGAGGCGGAGCACCTTTCGCGCGGACCCCTGGCTGGGATTCCGCTGGGCGTGATTCACGGCCGGCTTCCCGGCGCCGAGAAGGATCGCATCATGCGCGACTTCCGATCCGGCAAGCTCCGCGCGCTCGCCGCGACGACCGTGATCGAAGTCGGCGTGGACGTGCCGCAGGCGACGATCATGGTGATCGAGCACGCCGAGCGATTCGGCTTGAGCCAGTTGCACCAGTTGCGCGGGCGCGTGGGCCGCGGCGACCGGCCGGGCGTGTGCTACCTCTTCGCCGAGACCGAGGGCGAAGTCGCCCGGCAGCGACTGGGCGTCCTTTGCAGGACGGACGACGGCTTTCGAATCGCCGAAGAGGACCTGAAGCTGCGCGGACCGGGGGAACTTGTTGGCGCGAGGCAGCACGGCCTCCCCGCGTTCAAGGCCGCTGATCTCTCGAAGGACCTGGAACTTCTCCAGCAGGCGCGTGACGACGCGTCGGAGCTGCTCACCGCCGATGCATCGCTCGCCCTCCCCGAGCATCAGGCCCTCCGCGCGGAACTGATGCAGCGCCATGGCACTTCGCTCGACCTCGTGGATGTGGCATGAGTGGCCGCAGCAAGGGGGGGAGTCAGGGGCGTAGGGAAAGGCGATGGGAACGGAGTAGTGAGCGCGTTGTGAGAACGTTGCGGCGGGGTGGCATGCTCTCGCTGTACTCCGCGTGAGCATGTTGTTAAGTGCGTAATCAGCTTGACTAAGGGAGTCTGCCATTCTGGGCTGGGTGTGGCCAGTCTTCTTGGCATCGGAAGTGTGTGCTGCGACAGGACGTTTCCTGGCCTGACGGCGCCTCGCCCGCAGGGCGGGTGATCGTTGCCGGGGACTTGTAGTCCCTGGGGCTGGAATCACATCTCAAGCTTTTGCGCCGGGAGGGCGCGCGAAGCCTTCGTCCCTCCTCCGGGCAGCGGGAAAAGAAGATGGACGATTCCAGGAGCTTCAAGCCCCTGGCAAGGATCGTGCGCCCTGCGGGCGAAGCGCAGATGCCAGAACCTGCCGCCCTGCCTCCGGAGCTTGTCCGCCCGATGCTCGCTTGACGCCTGCCGCGCGGACTTCTATGCTTCCTCGCCTGCCCGGGGTGGCGAGGTGCTGTCCGTCACGGTCCACATGCCGCCCCGCAGGCAGGGAAGCGGGAGGCGAAGCAACGAGGCGTGGAAGGCGATTGCTCCCACGAGCCGTGCTTCAAACGCCGCAAGCCGGGGAAGCACCGCGCACCGGCGCCAGGGCAGGTAGCTCAGTTGGTAGAGCAACGGACTGAAAATCCGTGTGTCGCCGGTTCAACTCCGGCTCTGCCCAGTTCTTTTCCGTGCATCCCGATGCGCGAGAATGCCCCGGTTTTCCCGATGAAAACGGGCTTTTCTCAGGTGACACGATCTTGGCACTTCCGGGATTCGACGCGCACGCCGATGAACCGGCAGACACCCCGTTTCCGCCCTTCGGTCCGCCAGTACATACGCCAGTCTTGTTAGGGTGATTTGACGCCGCCGCGCCGCGCCCGTCCGTTCCCGTCGCCCGCGCCGCTTGCGACGGCCGCGCCGAAAGGTCCGGCAAGGCGTTGAGAGCCGCGCTGAGGCGGTTTTGACCGACGTGGGTGTATCGGTCCATCGTCAGGGTGATCGTCGAATGGCGGGCAAGCTGCTGGGCTTCCTTGGGGTGGACGCCGCCCTTGGCGAGATTGCTTATGAACGTGTGCCGCAAGCCGTGGAAGTCGAACACCCGCCCGGCGTCATCGACTTCAGGAATCCCGGCGTCGGCCATATCCAGCCTGAGCATGCGCACGACGTTGCTCTTGCTCGGAAGCGTGAACGCGGATGCGACGGGCAGCTTGTCTGCAAGGAACGCCTCCAGCGCTGCCGCCGTGTCCGACCGCATCGGGAGCTGGTCATCCCGACGCCGCTTGCTGTATGCGGCCGCCACCGTCACCGTGGGCGGGTCCGCGTCCAGCTCGAAGCTGCCCCGCGTCAGGCTCCGCAGCTCGGACGCCCGCAAGCCCGTTTCCACCGCCAACCGGTAAAGCATCGCCCGCGCCGCAGCCGTCATGCCGTACCGCGCCGCGCCGCCCGTCGCCTTGCCGTCCACCGTCGGACCGTTGTACGTCACGTCCAGCAACCGGCGAAGCTCGTCCGTTTCCAGCGCCCGCCGAACGTGCCGACGATCCACGTCCTCATTCAGCTTGGACAGGTGTGACAGCGGGTTGTCACTCGCCCGGCGTTCCCGCAGCATCCACGTGCAGAAGCTCTTCAGCGCCCGCAAGTGATGATTGCACGATGCCGCCGACAGGCCGGGGATGATCCGCTCTGCTTGGCCGTCGCGCCTGCCGTTGGAATGGCCGTCGCGCCCCGCGTGGGATTCGCCGTCGCCCGTCCGCTTCGGCTGCCGACGATCCGCCAGATACCGCGACACGCCCGAAGCCGTGATATCCGACCACAGCGCCGCCCCGGTCCCGCACAGCACGGCCTTGACGCGGTTGTGCGTCAGCTCCGCGTGTTGTTTCGTCGCGCCGCCGTCCAGCAGCGATTGCCGGTAGTCGGCCAAGTGATCCAACAGCTTCCGCGAGGCCGACGCCGCGCGCCCCGTCAGCAGCCCGAACCGCGCCAGCCGCCCTTTGATCGTGCCGGGCAACCCTTCAACCCACCGCGTCAGCTCGGCGTCCGGTTGCTCGCCCGCGACCTTCAGCGCCGAGAGCCGCTCGACCTTCCGCGCCAGCTCTTCCGTGGCCTTGCGGTCCCGGAAGCCGGGCAGCCGCCGCCAGCCGTCGCCGATCTTCACGTCCGCCGTCCAGCCCGCCGCCTCGCGCGCTTTGCCCGTGCCATCCTTCCACGTCCGCCGGTAGATGCTCGCCACGTCATCGCCCTCCCTTCGGGGACCGCGCCTCGCCGCTCGCGGGGGTCCCGGCCTTCGCGGAACCCGCCTTGCCCGCCCTTCGCGCACGCACGCGCGCGAGAGGTTTCGCGGGCTTCGGGTTATCCAAAGCGGTTAACGCCAGCCCCAGCGCCGCGCAGAAACCGTCCGCCGTGTCCAGCGTCACGGTTGCTTTGCCGTGAATGAAGTTGAACGCGGACGCATACGGCACGCCGCTTTCCTTGGACAGCCGGTTGACCGACCACCCGCTCCGCTTGAACGCTTCCTGAATCACGTGGGTCATGCTCATCGTGTTGACGTTTGCCCTGTTCATCGCCGTAAGGATATCGCACGTCGAATAATCTGTCAAGCGCCTCGCCGCATCCCTTCCAGAATCTCACTCAGCGCCGCCGCTTCCGCGTGTTCGCGCGCCTGCCCGCCGTCGTATTCCCGGATCGCCGCGCGCTCTTCGTACAGCTCGCGCCACGGCTCGGGCAAGTCGGCGGGGACCAGATACCCCGACTCCGATTCGACCAGCCCGGAGCCGGTCAGGGGTCCGGCCAAGTCCGACAAGTCCGCCGCCCCATCGCCGCCCACCGCAGCGGGCTTGGCATCGTCCGTCGGGGTTCGGCACGGCTCGGCGTCCACGCGCGCCGGGTCGCCGGATACCAGCCGTTCAAGGAAACTCACCGCATTGAAAGTCACCGTTCCACCCCCTTTCAACATACCGCAACGTACCGCACGTGCCGCAACGTACCGCAAGTCACCCCGTTTTTTGACCCAGCGGCGCGGGTTCGCGGTACGTTGCGGTACATTGCGGTACGTTCCCGCCCACTGGTAAGCCAAGGTCCAACCCGTAGGCGGATTCGATCCGCCTCAGCAACGCCAGCGTAACCTTGGCGAAGGTCCGCCCGGTGTTGCCCGTGCCCTTGTGAGTTCGCACGCCGTACCGCTTCAGCGCTGCCGTCACGCCACGCTCGGACCACTTGGCAAACCCCACGCCGTCCAGCTCGACAGCGCGGCGCAACACGTCCGCCGCCCTCAACCCGTAGTGCCGCCCGTCGGCCACGGCTTCCGCCACGATGCGCAGGAGCGTTTCGTCGGCTTCCGAGGTCCCATCGTCGCGCCCGTCCGCCGCGACGGATTCGGCGTGCGCCTGCATCGCGCGCAGGAGTCCGGTCGCGCCGTGTTCCTCGACCCACGATGCCAGCGCGAGCAACGGCTGCCACAGCTCGAAGTCGCGGTTCGCCAAGGATACGGGGACAACATCCTCGCGCGCCGCGAGCTGCGCCCACGTCGCGCCATGCTCCAGCGCCAGCACGTGAAGATCATCGCGCAGGTCACCCCACTCACCCGATTCATCGTCGAGCCGTCGGCGCGGATTCGCGGAGTCGGGCGCAGCTCGAAACATCGGGATGCGAATGCAGCGTGAAGCGAGCGCGTCCGGCAGACTCGCAATCGAAGCCAGCGCCTTGGGTCCGAAGACGTCAAACTCGATTCGGCGGAAGGTATCCCCCACCTTTTCCAGCCGCGTCGCGGGCGAGCCGCGCTTATAACCGGACAGCAGCACCGATCGAATCTCACCCGCGTCGGGAGTCCCTTCGCGCAGGCGCTCGGCCTCGTCCAGGAGCAGCGTGCCCCCGCGCTCGTGCAACGTGCGAAACAAACAGGCCGCCGTTATGTTAGATGATGCCACAGGTCGGAAACACAAGCTCTTCAATACATCCAACAGCCGGGTCTTCCCGGTGTTCTTTGCACCACCCACGGCCAAATACGGCACACTCGGCCATGCGGAAAAGACGTAGGTAAACATTGCCCACAATGCCAGTGCCGCAATAGTTCTCTCCGCACTCTCCGGCGCGAAGTCCAGGTAGAGCGAGAATCGCTCACAACATCGTCGCCATATTTCCGCCGGGTTCGATGCGTTTTCGCCGTCAACCCACGCATCGCGCGAGTCCCGCGACCATCCGCCCTTCATCGTGGGTTCCGGCTCGCCGGGCATCGGATGAAACCACGATCGCAGATCGGGTGAAAGCTCAATGGACGATTCCAATAGTTCGCGCCGTTCACGGCGTCCGTCGGTGTGCCAACGCAGTAGCAGTTCCCAGCGTCCGCGCGGTTTGCCGCCGTCTATGACCACGGTGGGGACCAGCACGCCCGAGACTTCCGGCGTATGAAATAACTCCGGGCGCACGATCCGCGACAAGTCGAGCGTCCCCGCGTTCGCTGTGGGCGCCTTCGGCTTGTTCGCTTCGTCGATGATGCCGAGCAGCTGCGCTTCCACTTCCCCCGGCTCAACGCCCGCTTTTTCCGCGACGGCCTTGGCGAAGCGCGTGCGCGACGATGCCCTCGCAATGTCCAGCGCGTCGGCGTGAACCAACTCGGTCCCCAGCTTTGCCGTCACTCTGACCGTGCGCGCCGAGCCGTTGCGACTCCATTCCAGCAAGAGGTCATCCGACACGTCGCGCCCTCCGTAAGACAATCCGGGGTTTGGGTAGCGACGCCGTGTCACCGCACGCCGCCGCCAGCCGGTCGCGCTCGGTTTGCACGTGGCCGATCAGCCCGCGCCAGAGCCGCGCGTAGCGCTGCCGCCGTCGAGCTGCGCGCTTGACCAAGCCCGCGTAGCGCTCGGTGTTCACGGCGTCCGGCTCCAGACCCAGCAAGCGCCAGCGCAGAAAGTTGCGGACGCCGAAGTCCGGGACCGCCAGCCCCCACGCGCGCGCCGCGGCTTCAACCCCCGCGACGATGTTCGCGCGGCCGGGGTAACTGACCGCCACCCACAGCGCCGCGTAACAGCAGCCCAGCAGCGGTTCGGCGAAATCGTCCGCCCGCAAGTCCACGGCCGCGCCCGCGTCCAGCAGGCGCTCCGGGTCGTGCAACCCGCAGCAGACCAGCCGCGCCTCGACGCGGACGGTTTCGGAAACCAGCTCGACGGCCAGCTCATCGAAAAAATCGCGGTCCCGATCCGCCGATTCCGGCGCAACCGGTTGCGAGTCGTAGATGCCGACGCGCTTGCAGGTGCGGAAAGTTGAGGTAGGATTTCGCCGTTGAACGATCCGCACGCCCGCATCCGCCGTCGCCACGGGGAGCGGGCATTTTGTTTCAAGCATCATCCGCGCGGCGCTCCCTTCCGCGCGGTCCATTCATCCGCCGCCGGGCAGCCCGCTTGCACCCACGCCTGAATCTCGTCCGCCCGCCAGCGCGTCGATCGCGCGAGCTTCACCGGCGCGGGAATCCGACCCGACGCGCGGAGCTTCTGCACTTGCCGAGAACTGATCCGCAACACGCCGGCCACGTCGCGGACCGTCAACAAACCCCCCATAGCTTCCTTGACCGTCATCGAGAAAACCTCCATGAAACCATAAGCGCCGCGCCCATCGCGCGACTTGTGAAGGGAAGCGTATGGGGGACTTCTAGCGCAGAAACTCAGTTTCCGTGCGTGGAAAGGAAAAATCGCGGCTGGCGCTGATTGAAAGGGCAAGAAGAATCTTGTTGGAAACTTTCATGGAAACTCAGTTTCCACAAGTTTCCGGCGCGCGGAGTCAGTTTATCGCTGCGCCTTCGGTCAATTCGTAGAGGATGCGGATGTTGAAGACGTATCGCAGGCGTGGATTCTGGAAGTGCTCGCGGTCGTCTGCGGTGGCGTCACGGCGCAGCTCGGGGTGCTTCAGCGTCATCTTGGTAAGCTGTCCCTTGTAGCTGTCCGGTGATCTTCCTCCCATATAGCCTTGGATTCGCTCGTGATTGAAGGGAAACCAATGCTCGGATTTCACCCCTGCGGCGTTGTCTTCGCCGTACTCCGCGCCCCTCCCCGCCGCTTCCGGCTTCGTCGTTGCCGTGCCGGGCGTCCGCGGTTGATCTGTTGGGAAGCAGCCAAGCCGCTTGAGCGTGTTGTAGAGAACCGCCGCCGGTTCGTGCGAACGGTGCAGGTCACCGGAAAGGGCGCGTCGAAACTCTGACTCCCAATATTCGCGCGGTGTAGTAGTGTAGTCCACAGCCGGGTCTTGTAGAAGGACGTTCTCCTTAGCCGCGACGGCGCGAATGAACACAGGGACGGCGGACTCCTGCAACGCCCGCAGGGGTCCATCCAGCACGCCAACAAGCTGGCCCGAGTTTTGCACGAGAATCCCAAGAACCCGATCGGCGTCGGGGGGACATGCGCAATCAGCCGCAAGGAACTGTTCCCGGCAGAAGTCCGTGAAGTGCTTGTCGATGACGGTCTTTTCCTTCGTTGGAAAGTGGCTGCACTGACCATCGAGATTCACAAGGCTGGCGACAAGAGAGCGCAGCCGCGCACAAGCAAAGTAGACGCTCTTGGCAGATTGGTATTCCTGAAACGCCGGAGGGGCGGCTCGCCTGTCAAGACTGCTTACCGTGCTCATCGTTTGGTGCCGGGGCTAGCGGGTTAGTACCGCTGTCTCCACGATCGTAAGATATACGCCCACACTGGGGTCTCTGGCGTCCGTAAATACGTAGTAGGAGAGCGTCATACTATCGAGACGCTTGATCGTCATTGTCGATGTTCCTGTAAAAACAAAACCTAAACCTTCGATCTCCACACTCCCGTCCACGGTCACCCCATCGTCTGTCACCTGAATACTCACGGGAGTATCCGTCCGCGTGAATGGTCCAGAAAACGTTACAATTGGCACACCTATCAGATCGCGCACATCCTCCTCAACGCCGTCAGCCGAGACGGTAAGTGAATAGGGTGTGTCCTCCACCGACTCGGTGCATCCTTCCCCAAGGGCACAGAGGTCCGTTTCTTTTTGGATGGTCCCTTGATAAATCCCAGGATCGATCCGCAGACGGGACGGCGCCCCCGGTGCGGCCTCGGTGTCGTTCCCGGCATCGCCGGACGGACTTCCGATGGGGCCAGTGCCACATCCACAACAGACCATCGCCCAAACGGCGTAACAACAACCTATGCACCATCTACTCATCGTCCGCCCTCCACAGCATTCTGTGGTCGATTTTCCCGTGCTTCCGACGGGGGTATTGTATCGCGTTCACGTTCATGCGCGAAGAATCGCTTCCTCGCTATTTCGAGTGGGTCGAATGCGGACGCTGGCCTAGAGAAGCTCCCTGAGGAGTTCCCGATGGGCAGGCCTGCCGGTGCGCCGGTATTCCCGTTGTAACTCATTAGCCCGCAAAATATTACATGATCGCTCGCATCTGACAGGCTCATCCGTGCACTGCCTGTCCGCTGGCCGAAAGCGAAGAATCCCAAGAGGTCTGGGGGACGGATCCCCCAGCCTCTACCCAGGCCAAACAGCGAGGAACCGAAGCATCTCAGCAAAGGGGGACCCATTGGGGATGAGATCTCGCGGGGGATGGTGGCGGGCGGGAGGCGGCAGCCGGGGGGGCAGATGGGAGCCGAGGGGCTGGTTTCTCCGTGGGGATTCCCCCGTTGCGGCCCGGGTGCATCCCCGCGTTCCAACTCGCCCGAGCCGATGCGCCGACCGCCGGGAAGACCGATAACAGAGCTTACGTTGCACCGCCGCCCGCGCGGGCCTTCAGTGTCACGCTCTTGACACTCTCGCGCGCCGCCCGTAAAGGTTGTAGAATCCTCCTCAGTATCCTGTCAGGCGCACAAGACCAGCAGGGAACCGCGCGACGCAGGCCACGGCGCGGGTCGAATCCTTCCGCTCACGCCGCCGCGTCACGCGCGACAGTGCCCTCCAGTCGAATGAACGTCAAAGTGCCTCGCGCCCGGTCCGCAATCCTTGAGTAAGAAAATGACTGGACCCCGACGGTTACCGCGTGAAGCCCTGAAGATTTCACACCCCCTCCCCCGTCGCATCCCGAACGCCGGTCATCCGACGCAACCCCCGCCGGTCATCCGACCCAATCCCTTCCGGTCATCCAAACCGACCCCCGCCGGTCATCCCTTCGCGCCGCCCGCAGCTTGGACCATTGCCACGATGCCCGCCTTGACCGGCTCGGGGAGCGATTCCCAGCGGTCGAGCAGGTCCGCCAGTTCGGGGTGATTTTCAACCCGGATACGCCAGTACATCCGCCAGTGCGTTTCGAGCGTTTGCGCCGTGTTGTGCGTAAGTCCTGATTCTGCTGAGTTTTGTGAAACGTGAGGGGATGAACCGGCAACGGACTGAAAATCCGTGTGTCGCCGGTTCAACTCCGGCTCTGCCCAGTTTGTTTCATGGCGCAAGGCGAAACTTGCGGACCTGACAGACCTCGGTGGAACTCGAAACCGGGCAGGGGACCGTCACCCCCGTGCAGGCGCCGGTCCCGTCCCCCGCGGAAAACCCTTGGATTCGCGCCTCCTCGAAAGCAACCGGCTGGATTCGCGCTTTCGCGGGGAGGACGTAGCTGGATTCCTGCCTTCGCGGGAATGACGACGGAGGGTTCCGCCGGCGCCGGGCCACCTTGACGGTTCGAGCCGTGGCCGGTTCCTGAAGACACTGCTCGCAGAGCAGTGGCAGACGAACAGAGTTGCACGAGCCTTGCATTGTTCCATCATGGCGATCATCGAGCGTCATCAATCACCCGATGGACAATTGACTTTGCTCATCGACGTAACCGACGGCGACTGGACGATCGGTTTCGAAGGTCATGTCTGGCATGCGCACGGCGATATGCTCGATGCATGGGGTTGCGACGGGCCGCCGGGGGCGGCAACCCGTTGTTTCGTCGATGACATCCTCGCCTCGCGCAGGGAAATCTGTGTGCTCCGTATCAACGGAAAAGTGAGCGACGTGTGGATCCCTGGCCTGTACGATGATCGTCCGCTTCAGGTTGCGTTCGCCAGGCGATCAGCATCGCATGAAACCATGGAGGTGAGATATTGGGCCGGTCGCCCAGCAGTGGGATAGACAAGCGCGGCAATGGACAAGCCGGCTACGCCGCACCTGTATGAGCCATTCGAGTGTCGAAGCCATTGCGGTCGTGGAATGAGCAAAATGTCCAAAGCAACGTTCAAGAAATCAACGAGGGCCGCGAAGAAGCCCTCCCGCGCCGCGGCGGGCGGGACGCATGTCATTCATCACAAGGATGGCTCAATCTGGGCCAGGGGGTCGATGCTGGGCGGAAAGATGCACGGGTTCTGGGAATTCTTCCGCAAGGACGGCTCGATCATGCGCTCCGGCTCGTTCGACCGTGAAAAGCAGGTCGGCACGTGGACGACCTACGACGCCGGCGGCAGGCCCGTCAAGACCACCCGGATGAACCCGCGCGCTACCGAACACGACAGTGCAAGGAGCAGCGGGAGCGCGAAGACTTCGGCGGAATCGGCAAGGGTCGCAAGCAAGGCAGCCGCCAAGTCCCTTAACGCCAAGCGTGCGCCCATTAAACCCGTCAGCGCCAAGCGGGAAACGAGCAAGCAAGTTGTCGTGAAACGGCCTTCGGACTCGCGGCGGCATGTGGACAGGGAGGAAGGAGAACGCTGAATCCTCGCCTACAACGCGGTACAATCGCCCGACGAAAAGCTTATCTGCGATGCCCTCGCGCAAACCATCTCGCGACATTTGCCGGATGCGGATAACAAAATCTGGCACCGCCACCCGGTGTGGTTCCTGGATGGCAACCCCATCGTCGGCTACAGCAAGCTCAAAGACTGCATCCGTCTTCTTTTCTGGAGCGGACAATCGTTCAACGAACCAAGCCTCATGCCCGAGGGCAGCTTCAAGGCCGCCGAAACGCGGTTCACTTCCGTCGATCAGATCCCCGTCAAGGACCTCGGCAGGTGGCTCAAGAAATCGACCGAGATTCAGTGGGATTACAAGAACCTCGTGAAGCGCAGGGGCCGGCTGGAGAAGCTGAAGGAGTTATGACAGATCACCTCTGGGCGGGCTTTTGCTCGCGGGTCGAGTTTCGGGATGGAAGCTCTCTAAAGGGAAACAGGGTGGCACGGTCTAGCGTAATCGCCAGGCCGTGAGATGGCCGGGATACACGGCCTAGCGGCGCGAGACCGTGCCGCCAGAAAACCAAGACCCGTTTTCGTTCAACGAGGAGCTGGTCAGCCGCAAAGCGGTCGCCGCGAAGGCGGCCAAGCGAACGCTTGCCTTGTCCTGGAGCCTGCCTAAACCGGCCTAACCTCCGTTCGACGAACGGCGGAGATGCGAGTACCTTGGGCTGGAGCCTGATCACGATTGACAATGAGCCATCAAGGTGAGTGGAACCATGGATCTCCGAGTGATCAAGCGTGAGAATGAATCGATCATCCGCAACCACGGCGGCGAGATCTGCGACTGGTTACCCTCGTATGATCCCGATATTCCACCGCGAGATTCACTGGCGGTCGCCCGCCGCGCTCTGGTCCTTAACGCGACGCTGCAGCTCGTCTTCAACGCCCCGATCCCGATTATTAGGCGATGGATCAGTGCGAATCGATTGGACGGCGACCTTGTTGAATCCGAAAAACTCATTCTTGCTAGATCGAATGACGCCCTCACCGAGCAGGAAAGGACGGATCTGTACTGGCAAATCGAGGCGCTTTGGGCTCTCGTTTGGACCGGCGGGTTCATCAACGAGCTCCCCTTCAATCTGCCCGTCGGCAGCAACCTCGCATCACTGTTCCCGAAATTGCAACACAATGAGGATGGCTCGAACTTCCTTCTGCGATTTCACCTTCGCCCGCACCTTCAGTTGTTCCGCATGCTCGATCTATACTATCGCTTGCACTGGTGGACACGCAGCGCTCACCTGCGGGGTCAACGCACGGGTGAAGTCATCATCGACATGGTCATGGAACGCCGGAAGGCTCTGGCTTGGGTGCTGTGTCCTGAGGGCGACTGGGACAGCGTCGATCTGAGCACCTGATCGCGCGCCCACAACCAGATCCAGCGCGGCGGGCAGCCCTCTGTGCGTACGCTCGGAATACCGTTCCACGGACAGCCGTGGAGGAAACTTGATGGCCGGCAAGAAACTTGCGAAAGCAACCAGAATCGATCGCGACGGTTCCGGAACCGCCAAGGCGCGCGCCTTTCAGAAATCCAGGCGCGGGCGCGGGACCCATAGGTCCACCACTCGCCTGGCAGGTTATGACAGCGCTTCTACGATGCGCTTCACTGCCACACTTTTCCGACCGGCGGTGGAAAGCACTGCCGGCACGGCCGTGGCACACGCGGAGATCTCCAAAGCTGCCTCTCGCCGCGGCGATTCTTCATCGTGGACCTTTCTGACCCTTCCCCAGGAAGCCAGCGCCAAGCTCCCCTCGCGCGGACAGGTGACCGTCGACGGCACGTTCGACGGCGTGCCCTTTCAAGCCACGCTCGAGCCGGACGGGCAAGGCGGCCACTGGCTCAAGGTTGAAAAGAAGCTCCGCGAATCCGCGGGGGCGGCGCCCGGCGACGTCGTCACGCTGGAAATCGCACCGGTGGCGGAGGAGCCGGAACCGACGGTGCCGGCTGATCTGCGGAAGGCGCTGGCGGCCGCCCCGCCGGGGGAGGGTGGAAAGCCGGGCGCGCTGGAGGCGTGGTCGGACATCACGCCCGCGGCACGGCGAGATTTCATTCACTGGATCACGTCCCCCAAGCGACCCGAGACTCGCGTGAAACGCATCGCCACGGCCTGCGACATGCTCGGCAAGGGGAAGCGACGCCCGTGCTGCTTCGATCGGTCCGGGATGTATGACAAGAGCCTCAGTTGCCCCGTGGCCGCACCGCTCGAGGACGATGAGGCGTCGAGCGGCAGAAGGGGCTGAAGGAGGCGAAGGCGATTGCAGGACTCGGCGCCAACGCTGATCGGGGCGACCGCATTCGAGCAAGACACCTCGGGCACCACATCAGGGCGGCAGGGGCTGGCGCACTTTCCAAGTCACCCACCCGTAGGCCGGTGGCCAGAGGCTCGCCGCCAACAGGCTGGATTCCCGTCTGCGCGGGAATGAGGGAGCGGTGGATTCCCGCCTGCGCGGCCCGATCTCGCCGGGTGTAACCGGTTGTCAGGATTTTCGGGCGCGCTTCCGGGCGGCGGCGGGCCTAGATGCGCTGGGTTTCGGTGCGCCGGGCTTGCGAACAGCGGGCTTCCGCACGACGGGCTTCGCGCGGCTGACGGGTCTTCTCGCCTTCGGAATCTCGATGCGCCGGCGCCCGCTGAGATACTGCCCGGTAAGCGAGTCGGGCGCCGCGGCGAGGGTCTCCAGCCCCCCTTCCGCCACCACCTTCCCGCCGCGGACACCCGGACCGGGGCCGAAATCCACCAGTCGGTCCGCGGCGCGCATCGTTTCTTCATCGTGCTCGACCACGACGACGGTATTCCCCATGTCGCGCAGCCTCTGAAGCGACGCGATGAGCCGGCGGTTGTCGCGCGCGTGCAGTCCGATCGACGGCTCGTCGAGAATGTACAGCGCGCCGGTCAGCCCCGAGCCGATCTGGCTGGCAAGGCGAATGCGCTGCGATTCCCCGCCGGACAGGGTCGGCGCGGCCCGGTCGAGGCTCAGGTACTCGAGCCCCACGTCGAGCAGGAAGCGAAGCCGCATCCGCACTTCGCGCACCACCGGCTCGGCGATGAGCTTCTCCGTCGCCTGTAATTCGAGGGCATCGACGAATGCGTCGGCGCCGGAGATCGACAGCCCGCACACGTCCACGATCGACCGCCCGTTGATCCGCAGCTCCATCGCCTGCGCGTTGAGCCGGCCGCCGCGGCAGTCCGGGCAGGTCGTCTCGCGCATGTACTTTTCGTAGTACGCGCGGACCATGGCCGAGGTGGCCTTGCGGTAGTTGCGCTGCAGCTCGGCCACCACGCCCTCGAACTTGCCGCCATGTCGGAATACGCCGCCGCGCGTGCGCCACTCAAACGTCAGATGCTCGTCGCCCGTGCCGTACAGCAGGGCCTGCTTCGCCCTGGCCGGCAGGTCGCACCATTTGGCCTTGAGGTCGAACCCAACGTGCTCCGCAACGCCGCGGTAAACGTGCCGCCGCCACTTGCCGATGCGGACGCGCATAGGCTCCACCGCCAGGTCCAGAAACGAAAGCGATGGATTCGGCACAAGCAGGTCGGGATCGAAATCAAAGGTTCGCCCCAGCCCTTCGCAGCGCCGGCACATCCCCTGCGGCGAATTGAAGCTGAGCATCTGCGGCGTCGGCGGCTCGAAACTGATGCCGCAGTCGACGCACGCATACTCGGAGGACAGCAGCATTTCCCGGGCGGGCGCGACGGATTCGGATGCAGCATCGGCGACCCACTTCCTGCCTTTCGCCCGAGCGGGCGGACGATCCGTCGCGCGATCCGTCGACCGATCCGTCGAGCGATCCGCGGAAGGCGGGGCTTCCTCTTCCCGCTCCACGGGCAGCGCGATCATCGTCCCTTTGCCGAGTTTCAGCGCCGACTCCACCGCCTCCGCCAGCCGCGAACGCACGCCCTCGGCGACGGTCAGGCGGTCCACGACCACGTCCACGTTGTGCCGCGCGTTGCGCGCCAGCGCGGGCGCGTCGGACAGATTGATGACCCGGCCATCCACCCGCGCCCGGGCGAAACCCTGCCGGCGCAGATCGTCCATCACGTCCGCGAACTCGCCCTTCTGTCCGCGCGCCAGCGGCGCGAGAATCAGCACGCGCGTCCCCGCGGCGAGCGAGAGGACGCGCGTCAGAATCTCCTCGCGCGTCTGCGCGCGGATGGGCCGCTTGCACTGGGGACAATGCTGCCGCCCGATGCGCGCGAAGAGCACGCGCAGAAAGTCGTGAATCTGGGTGATCGTGCCCACCGTGCTGCGCGGGTTCCACCCGCTCGTCTTCTGCTGAATGGCGATGGACGGACTCAGCCCGGACACGTGCTCGACGTTGGGCTTGGGGAGCTGGTCAAGAAACTGCCGCGCGTAGGCGCTGAGCGACTCGATGTAACGCCGCTGCCCTTCCGCGAAGAGCGTGTCGAACGCCAGCGAGCTTTTCCCGCTGCCTGAAACGCCGGTGAAGCAGATCAAGCGGTTTTTCGGCAGCCTCAGCGAGACGCCGCGCAAATTGTGCTCGTACGCCCCGCGTAGCTCGATGGCTTCATCCACCCCCGCCCTCCCGCTCATCGTGGACCTCGCTCCCGGCGGTTCTTGGCGCGGCAGCTCACGAGCCGGTAGTTCACGAACCGGCGGTTTGCGAACCGGCAGGCGCCGCCTCCTTCGGCATGGGTCACCCGGACGCACGCTCGGCGCGATGGAGCGATCGAACTCCCGCCTCGAAGAACAGGTTGAACACGCGCCAGTATTTCACTCCGCCCGTCGAGCCGCTTTCCTCCGGCGCCACGTGAATCAGGCGGATGCGAAGCACCACGCCGGCGCGCGCGTCGTCAGGGTCTTGAAGTTCGAGCCGCACGTCGCAAACTTCGTCGCCGTCTTTCGTCGCGCCGCTGCGATGAACAACCTCCAGCCTCGATCCCGCTTCCCCCAGTGCAGTCTCGAGTGAGTCCTGGTACTTTGAGATCATGGGCGCCCAACTGGACACGGTCCGAAACAGCCACTCCGGGCGGGAGTACACCGCAGGGCGCAGCGCGGCGATCGTCGAGGCCGCGCAGACGTCAAGCTGGACCTCTGCGGCCTGTTCCCGCTCCGCCGCATCGGTCGCCCGGATGTCGTCAAGCATCGCTGACAGGAGGACGGTCGCCACCTGCTGCGGCGTCGCCTGCTCGTCGAGCCGTACCCCGCCGTGCTCCACCGCACGGACGCGAACATCCTGCAGCGCCTTTCCCGCCATGCGGACATCGCGCCCGCAGGACGCGCAGATCGCCAGCAGGCCCAGCCATCCCGCCGCGCTGAGGCACCTCGTCGCTCGAATGCACGTGTGCATGATCCCGAGTTTAGCCGGCCGAGCGCGAACGTCCACTTCGCGCCTGGCGGCACCCACCACCCACGCAGGGCAACCGGATCGCCACCGCGCACGAGCGGGGCAGGAGTGGGCGTGCCTGCCAGTCGGTGGCGAGGGAATCAGCGACCCACATTTTCGCGCGCCGCGAATCCGCCGCTGGGGACCCGCGTCACCTGTCGGTCCTGCATTCCCCTGAAAGCGGTTCCCCCGTACCGCCCGGTTGAGGCCGACGGCGCAAGCGGGATCTCATCCGCGGAGGCGCAAGAAAAAACCCCGGAAATCCAAGTGGATTCCGGGGTCGATTCGTTCAATTCGCACACGCTGGACCCTGCCTTTGCTGACGCGATCAGCGGGCAGCCCAGGCGGCCTTACGCCACGCGGCGGCGAATCCAGCCGGCAACGCCCAGCCCCAGCGCGCCCAGCCATGCGGCGGCGGGAACGGGAACCAGCGAGTATTCGTACACCACGGTCACTTCCACGTGCAGGTACGGATCCTGCACCTCAAGCTGCCACTGATCCGGAGGCGTGCCCTGGAACTGCAGGTCGTTGACCATCAGAAGCACGTCCGCGGTGAAGTCGATCGTGCCGGGACCGTTCGTCTCGTAGGCGGCCTCGTTCGGCAGGAACGAACCGGCGGCTTCGTAAGCATAGGCGACCGAGCCGAAGTCCGTGCCGTCCGGGGCGGTTGGGTCGAACACGCCGTCATCGCCATTGTCTACGTCGAGGAAGACCACGTTCGTGTTCACCGTCTCGGTGCCAAACGCAAAGACGTCGGGACCGGTGACGGTCCACGAACGGATAATGCGCCCGTTGGTGTTCGACGACTTGAAATCGTCGTCGTTGTCAGCGCGGAGGATGCATCCGCCTTCATGGCGAATGTCCACGCGGACGTTGTTCAACACGAGCGTGCCGCCCAGATTGTCGAACGTGTTGAACGTCAGGATGACGTCGTTGTTCAAGTCGCTGTCGAACGTCGCCGTCTGCGTCTGCGTAATGTCCGCCGACGCCGGCAACGCGATCGCCAAGACCGCAAGCAATGCCGCCGATATTCCTCCGCGCATAGTCCTCCGTCCTCCCTCTTGAAATCCCCGACCGGAAAGACCCGTCGGCCCGCCCACGCGGCTCCGCACAGACTTCCTCCTCACCGGCCGGAGCTGTTGCCTCGCTTTTCCTTGTCCTGAAACAAACTACCCTGCTCAATCTAATCGAAGCGGCGGCCGGCTTCAAGTGTTCACCCGATCGAAAACGCCAATTCACGTCCCATAAGTAACCGCGTGGGGGACCCATAAGCACTTCTTGTGACGATATGTCTGTGGTTTTAACGGCGCAACCTTTGTTTGGGACGTTTGTTAGCATCACCGATCGCTAGCTGGTGGTGCAGCAAGGTTGCCTTGGGTTTCCTCCCAACTTTTTTCAAGTTTCGCGGGGGTATCGGACAATTATCCGTCCACACAGGCCCCTGGCGTCGCGGATGCTTCGCTGGATGGCCGTTCGGAGTGCAAGGCGGCACCCTTGCCTGACGGCTGCTTAGGATCGTTGAGGCGAATCCGGTCCGGTCGCAAGCTCTGGCGCGCTTCGCCGAGCATCGCCCCTTTGGAATCCCGGCCAAATCCCCGCGAAGCCGGCAATGCGCTTTCTGCATCGCCAGCGGCGGGCGCTTCCCTTTCCGGCTCCATGCGGGAGCGGGTGTTCGCCGCTATGATCCGCAGGGGCTACGTGTGCCGTAAACGGTGAAGAACTTGAAAGTGAAGCACATGACAATCTCAAGCGCGCTACGTCGATGTCCGTGCTCCGGACTGATCTGCATGATTCTCGCCGCGCCGACTCAACTGGCAGCGCTGCAGGCTCCAGAAGCGCGCATCGAGATCGCGGCCCAGCGCGCCGTGGACAAGGGGCTGGAATCCCTGCTGGCCGCGCAGCGACCGGATGGCGGATGGGAACTTCAAGGACAATCCCACCCGGCCATCACCGCGCTTGCAGCGCAGTGCCTCATCCGCCACCCACGTTACGGCCCCTCGCACCCGGCGGTCGAGCGGGCGCTGGCGTTCATGCTGCGCTCGAGGCACGAGGACGGCGGCATTTACGTGGAAGGCGATGGCATGCCCAACTATCACACCAGCGTCGCCCTGATGGCGCTGTCCGCCACGCGCGATGAGAAGTATCAAGCGGACATCGAGGCCGCCCGCCGCTTTCTCAAGAAAATCCAGTGGGACGAAGACGAAGACCACGACAAGTCCAGCGTCTGGTATGGCGGGCAGGGATATGGCAACAGCAAGCGCCCTGATCTTTCGAACACGCAGATGATGGTCGAAGCGCTGCACGACAGCGGCCTGTCCAAAGACGACCCGGCGTATCAGAAGGCAATGGCGTTTATCTCGCGCTGCCAGATGCTGTCGGAAACCAACGATCAGCCGTTCGCGCGCGGCAGCCGCGACGGCGGGTTCATCTACTCGCCGGCCAACGGCGGCGAAAGCAAGGCCGGCACGGAGCTGGTCGAGGGCACGCCGCGGCTTCGCAGCTACGGCTCGATGACCTACGCCGGGTTCAAGAGTCTGCTCTACGCCAACGTGGGGCGCGACGACCCGCGCATCAAGCAGGCGCTGGAGTGGATTCGCAAGCACTACACGCTGGATCAGAACCCCAACATGCCGGACAAGCAGTCGCTGGAAGGGCTGTATTACTACTACCATGTGTTCGCCCGCGCGATGAAAGCGTGGAACGAAGCGACGATCGTCGATGCGGGCGGCACGACCCATCACTGGCGCGAGGACCTGTGCCGCAAGCTGGTCTCGCTTCAACGTGAAGATGGAAGCTGGGTCAACGAGGCCGACCGCTGGTATGAGGGCAGCCCGGTCTTGGTGACGTGCTACGCCGTACTGGCGCTGGAGACGGCGCTGGAGCGTTGACGTGTGCGTGCGCCCTGCGCAGCCAGGGCGGCGTCCGTCTGGCACGGCTCCGCAGCCGCGTTTGAAGGGCACGGATTTGCTGCGGCGATGGGGTGGCATGGGTCCGCAGCAGCGATGGGGTGGCACGGGTCCGCAACAGCGATGGGGTGGCACGGGTCCGCAGCAGCGGACCCGTGGCAGGCTGCAACGCAGCATCCAAGGCTTCATGCTCCACGGTCAGGCGAGTACGCCGGACCGTGCCACCCCGCCGACGCGATGCGCCGCGCTCCCCGACGTGGTCCTTCGCTTGATTCACCGTCCGAACTCCTGAGAATCACTGGCGATGAGTGAGACGGCATTCATCCTTCTGGTCACACCGGACCCGCGCCGCGGGCAGGTCATCGCCGACGCGCTCCAAGGCGGCGAGCGGACCTTCCGCATGGTGACCAGCCGCGTGGAGAGCGGCGCCGAGGCCGTGGGGAGCCTCCGCGTGCGCGCCCCGGACGTGCTGGTGATCGACTTCGCCGCGGCGGGAGAAGGAGATGGCGTCACCGTCCTGACCGAGGCGAAACGCCTGACACCGCAGTCGGAGATCGTGCTGATCTCCCGCGGCGAGGATGAGCCGCGCCTCCGCAAGGCGCTGGGCAACGGCAAGCGATCGGCGGACGTGTACGAGCACCTCATCGACCCCGTCGCGCCGGACGTCATCGCCGACGTGGTGAGCCGCGCTGCGCGGCAGTCTCTTGCCACGCGCGAGGCGCGCATTCTCCGGGAGCAGGCCGACAAGGCGTTCGACTTTGAGGGCATCATCGGCGTCAGCGATGCGATTCTGCGGCAGATCAAACGAGCGCAGAAGCTGGCGCGGAGCAAATCCACCGTGCTCATTACCGGCGAAACCGGCACCGGCAAGGAGCTTTTCGCGCAGGCGATCCACGCGGCCTCGCCCCGCGCGGGCAAGCCGTTCAAAGTGCTCAATTGCGCAGCGGTGAGCGAGACGCTGCTGGAAAGCGAGCTGTTCGGTCACGTCAAGGGGGCGTTCACCGGCGCCGTGTCGGACCGCAAGGGTCTGCTGCACGCGGCGGACGGCGGCACGATGTTCCTTGACGAGATCGGCGACATGCCGCTGGCGATGCAGGCCAAGCTCTTGCGCGCCCTGGAGAACGGCGAGATCATTCCCGTGGGCAGCAACGACGCGGTACACCTCGACGTCCGCTTCGTGGCCGCGACGAACCACGATCTCAACGAGCGCGTGCAGCAGGGCAAGTTCCGCGAAGACCTGTTCTTCCGCCTGCACGCGTTTGGCGCGCTGTCCATCGCACCGCTGCGCGCCCGGCCCGAGGACATCCCCATCCTCGCTGAGCGATTCATCGAGCGCGCCAACCGGGAAAACGGGCTGTCGATCCGCGGCATCACGCCGGAGGCGATGCGCAAGTTGATGCGTTATTTGTGGCCCGGCAATGTGCGCGAGCTGCGGAACATCATCGAGCGGATGTGCGTCGAGGCGGAAGGCGAGCGGCTCGATGTGGCGGACCTTCCGGAAAACCTGCAGGGCACCACGGAGATCGTGCCGGCGGCACTGCCGAACCTGGCGGGTCTGACGCTGGCGGACGTGGAGCAGATGATGATTCTCAGCACGCTGCGCCGCAACGAGGGGAACCGCGACAAGACCGCGCGTGAACTGGGCATCAGCCTGCGCACGCTATACCGAAAGTTGAAAGAGTACGGGTTGACGTAGTCCGCCGGCCGCCGCTGAGCGGCGCGCCACCCACGACTGGGTCAATCCTGCGACTGGGTCTGGGCCGTACCGAAGTTGCCTTCGGGGCGGCGAATCGTGGAGGGCACCACCACGCGAACCGGTGAGATCATGTCGGCGGTCGGGCGCGACGGCGTGCGCCGCGCGAGGAACACGGACTCCGTCCCCCCCCCCGGCGCCAGCGGCGCGAAGCCCGTGGAATTGGCGGCCACGAATCCGACGTCGGCCTTGCTCAGCCCACTCGTGCCGTAGAACTTGAATGCCCGGTCAAAGTGCGCCTGGTGAAGCCACATTCGGGCGATGTTGTCCTGGTTGGCGTACTCGCCGGGATGCACGAGGCGATGCACCGACTGACCTCCGCCCAGCCGGCGGATTGCGTCCACCAGCCCCTCGTCCGCCAGCGCGATCGTGAACGCGCCGGTGTGCGGCTCGACGGTGATCTCCCAGCCCCGCGTGCCCTCCTTGGCGAGCGTGGCCACGGGGGAATCCACGGTCAGCTCGCTGCGGATCGTGCCTTCCGTGGTCGCGCCTCGGATCGCGCCGTAGCCGAGATCCAGCCGGATGTGCGGCACGTCGCCGCGGCGATAAAACTCCCGAACGCAGGCGAGCGAGAGGCGGTCGATGAGGACATAGGTCTCGTCGCCGAACTTCAGTTCCACGCGGGAACCGAGCGATGTGCGAATCTGCGTGGAGGGCGGCAGTCGATCACCCACCGCGACGGGCGTCCAACCCTCGCGCTGCGTGGGCAGCACGCCGAGCGGCGCCGTGGTGACGTTCCCTGAAACGCCAAGAACAACCGCGCTGAGCACTTCGACGTCCGGGGCCGTCACGGAGGGCTTCGCGCTGCGCAGGCTGGGCCATTCTCCGGGGGGCGCGGCCGCGGTGCCCTCGGAGAGGAAGCCCGCGAGTGCCGCGAGAAGGACCGCGCCCGCAGGTCGAGAAAACCCGCGCGTGCAGCCCACGCCGCAGCCCATGGCCTGATGCACGTGTCCACCGAAGATCATGTCTTGTCGCATTCGGTTCACGTGGGCGCCCCGCCCCCCCGCCAAGATTATACCGCCCCCCGCGTGGGCACCAATCCCCGCCTTGCGAAGAAGGCCGCCTTCACGCGAGAGCCGCCTGCAAAGCCGCGTCCGCAAGGAAGCGGTGATGGATTGCGTGCGCGATCGCTCCTGAAGCGGGCCACGGGTCGTGCAGGGCGGCAGCTCGATAGCGCGATCGGATGTGCGCCTCAGGCCGGGAAGGTTGCGCGACCAACAGACCCTTGCGCGTCACACGGGTCCCCTGCTGCGGGCCCGTGCCACCCCAGCGCGGGCGAACGCCAACCCGGCTTGATTGCGCTGAATCTCGTTGCTTGCCCCGGCGGGTGTTGACAGGCGTGAGCGCGCGCCCCATCGTGGGCCGCGCTGCGCGTGTGTCCAGCGGTCGGCACTCGCGCGGACCGGCGCGCCGAAATGCTCGCGCACCGACGCGCCGGCAGGAGCGGCGGGAAACGCGGTCATGCTGCACACGCTTGCCCTGGTCATCCTGGTGCTCGCCTCCGGCGCGATCTCCGCGGCCGAGACGGCGCTGTTTGCCGTCGATCGGCAAACGCTCCAACGATTCCGCGGCTCCTCACATCGCCTGCACCGGCTGGCCGCGTCGCTGATGGACCGCCCGCAGCACGTCCTCATCACCGTCCTGCTGGCGAACACGGCGTCCAACATTGCGATCTACTCGGTGTCGTTCGTCGTCCTGCAGAGACTCACGGAGCACAACGCCGTGCTGTCCACGCTCGGCGGGCTGGTCGTCCTGCTGGCAGTCATCTTGATCGGCGAAGTCGTGCCCAAGGCCGTGGCGTACCGCGTTCACGAGCAGGCCGCTCCCGCCGCCGCGGTCTTTCTGTACGTGCTGGAGCGGGCGACGCTGCCGCTGGTTCGCCTGCTTAGCGCCGTGGTGGTGACGCCGCTGACGCGCCTCATCATACCCACGCCCACGCGGCGGCGCGAGCTGGACACGGACGACCTGCGCGATCTGGTCGATCTTTCCGCGCAGCAGGGCACGATCACCACGCAGGAGAACGAAATGCTCCAGGCGATCGTGGCGATGGGCGACATCCGCGTATCGGAGATCATGGTGCCGCGCGTCGACGTGGAGACGGTCTCCCTGCGCGACGACCGCGCGCGGATCGAGCAGAAGCTTCTGGCGTCCAGCCGGCGCAAGCTCCCGGTCACGCTCAAGGGGCTGGACGACATCGTCGGGCTTTTGTACCTGCGCGACCTGCTGCTGAACCGTGATCGCCCTCTGCGCGAGCTGGTCCGCAAGGTCCACTTCGTCCCCGCGCACCTGACGCTGCTTCAGCTCGTGCGCCACTTCCGCGACCAGGCGGTGCAGATGGCCATTGTCGTGGATGAGTACGGCGGGACGGAGGGGCTGGTCACGGTCGAGGACGTGCTGGAGCAGATTGTCGGCGACATCTCCAAGCGCGGCGAGCCGCTTGAGGCGCCGCTGTTTGAGCAGCTCGACGCGGACACCTACCGCCTTGCGGGCGACCTCAGCATCCGCGCCTGGGAGGACGAGTTCGCCCTTGATATCGGCGAAGGGCGGATCGACACCGTCGGCGGACTCGTGCTGGCGCATCTGGGGCGCCTGCCGCGCGAGGGCGACACCCTGACGCTGCGCAACCTCACGTTGACCGTGGAGAAGATGCGCGGGCGGCGGGTCGGATCGGTGCTGCTGCGCCGCGAGGCGCCGGCCGAAGATGAGGGAGGCGGCGACCGTGATTGACGTCGCGCTCATCCTGCTGATTCTCGGCGCGGTGCTGATGTCCGCGTTCTTCTCCGGCACGGAGACTGGCATGTACTGCATGGACCGCCTGCGGCTGCACCTGGGCGTGCAGCGCGGCGAGCGGGCGATGGTCCGGCTGGAGCGCGTGTTCCGCGACGAGACTTCGGCACTGGGAATGATCCTCGCGGGCACGAACCTCGCCAACTACCTCGTGTCCACCTTCTTTGCCATCTTCCTGACTCGCCACCTGCGCGAGCCGGGCGTCAACCTCGAAATCGTCAACACCCTCGTGGTGACCGCCGTGGCTTTTATCTTTGGCGAGGCGGTGCCCAAGACGCTGTTCCAGCAGCACGCCGACTTTCTCCTCCCGCGGTGCAGCGCGTGGCTGTGGGGGTTTAACGAACTGTTCCGCCTGACGGGCGTCACACGCCTGCTGAAGGGGTTCTCGACGCTGGTTTCCCGGATCGTCTCGGGGCGCGTGGACGTGCGCAATATCCTGGAGCCGCGGCATCGCGTGGCGGCGCTGCTGCGCAGCGCGCTGGTGGCCGACCAGCAGGACGGCGGCGTGACCGACCTGATCGACCGTGTGCTGAAGCTGTCCGAGACGCAACTGGGGCGCGTGATGGTGCCGCGATCGCGCACGCTCGCCGTGCGCGCCGACACGGTTCGATCGGCGTTTCAGCGCATCGCCCGCAGCACGCGCTACTCGAGACTGCCGGTTTACGATCCAAAGACGCAGCGCGTGTTGGGATATGTCGTGGTGGATCGCGCTTTGAAGTCCGCCGCGTGGACTACCATCCTTGATCTCGTGCAACCGGCACTGACGCTGCGACCCGACGACACCGTGGCTTCGGCCATCGCCCGCGCCCGCGAGGCGCGCCAACCCATGATGATTATTGTGGATCCCCAGCAGCGGATGCTGGGCATCGCCACGCTCAAGGATCTGCTGGAAGAGATCGTCGGCGAGCTGCCTGCCTGGTAATTCGCCGTCCTCCTCCACGTTAAGTTGCTGTGACACAACAGGATACAGCCGCCGCAGCGGGTGCGCCGCACTTGAACTCCGCAGGGTTTCATCCTATCATGCCCCGAAGGGTGGCGATCGGGCCGGCTCGCTCGGTTCAGGGGAACTCCAGCGATGCGCGGACAGCGTTTCCGCACAGCGATTGGAGCATCGAGCATCCTGGAGCAGATCAGGATCAGCTTGCATAGTGTTTCCACCGCAGGGTGATGTCGCGCGCGCCTGTGGGCGCGGCGGTGCCTTACGCCGGCGAATCCCGACGCCTATCCGCGCTGATTCAACTGTGATGGAGATGACGAGTATGATTCCTTCTACACGCGCAGGTGGAAATCCGTGGTTTCGGGCCGCCCTCGCCGTAGCGCTGCTGGCTCCCATCGCCGTGGTCGGGCACATCTTCATCTTCCCTTGGCAGCGCAGCGGCAATGCGCCCTGCTACCCCGGCAACGGGTGGGAGGTGCGGTGCTTCTACGACATCCCCGACGAATACGCCGCGAACCTGCTCACGGCGGAGGGGTATGTCCTGGCCCGGGAAGCCACGTTCACGTTTCATGCCGACTACCTCGACTGGCCGGCCGGCGAGCGCGGCAGCGACCTGGACACGACCTTCGCCACGATGGGCGACTTCCTTGATGATTACGTCTCGAACGTCTCCGTCGAGGGCGCGATGGACCTGCCTTTCAAGCATTTTCTGCTCAAGGCGACGGGGTACTTCAGCTTTGTCCTCGAGGACGCGAAAGACGACTTCGCCCCTCCGATCCGCAAGGACTTCGGGCTGGCGGTTTTCGACGGAGGGCGAGTTCGCGTGGAGAACACCACCATTTTCCGCATGGTGGTGCCCAACCCTCCGGAGAGTTTCTTCTTCGAGGACGCCATCATCCCTTCCCCGGGCGCGTACCGCGTGGAGGTCACGTTTTTTCAGAAACTCAACCCGGGCGGCACGGACGGAACGGAACGAGCCGGCGTCGAGCTTCGCACGTGCCAGGCGGATGGGCTGGAGCTTCCGGGAGGCGATTTGATGGTGTGCCCCGACGGCAGCAAGGCCAAGGGCACGCCTCCGCGATTGGTGTACAAGTATGAAGACCTGCTGCCGCAAACGACGGGAGACTTCGACGCCGATAACGACGTGGATCTCTATGACTGGTCGCGGTTCCAGAGCTGCTTCACGGGACCGGGCTTCGAGGGCAACTATGATCCGGGGTGTGAGAAGTTTGACCTTGACCTCGATCAGGACGTCGACCTGACGGACTACACGGGATCCTTCGGGGGGTTCGACGGGGTGATGGAGTGTGACCGGGGCGGTTAGGGGCGCGGCGGCGACGTTCTTGCGGAGCCGCGCACCAGGCGGGAGGGAGGGGCGGTTTGAGGATCATCCGGGGCATCGCAGTCTTGGTCTGCGCAGCGGTGATGGCCGACGCGGCGCGCGCGCAGCTTCCCGTCGAGACCACGCTGGCCGACTTCTTCCAGAGCGGCAGCCAGCCGGACAGCTACGACCAGTTCATCCATAGCAACAACTGCGGCACATGCCACGGCTCCGTCACCGAGGAGGTGCGCATCATGCAGCCGTGGCAGGGCAGCATGATGGCGCAGGCGGCGCGCGACCCGATGTTCTACGCCTGCCTCGCGGTCGCCGAGCAGGACGCACGCTTTGTCGGCGACGTGTGCATCCGCTGCCACACGCCGCGCGCCTGGCTGGGCGGGAGATCCAACCCCACCGACGGCTCGAACATCAATGACAGCGACCGCGACAGCGTCAACTGCTCCACGTGCCACCGCATGGTCGATCCCGTGTACGAGGAGGGCGTCAGCCCCATCGAGGATGAGACCATTCTGGCGAATCTCCTGAAAGTCCCGGAGGATTTCTCCGGCGGCAAGTACGTCATGGATTTCCGCGACCGCCGCCGGGGCCCGCGCGCCGTTGAGCCGCCGCACGCCTTCCTGCAGTCGCCTTTCCACAAGGAAGCCCAGCTCTGCGGCACCTGTCATGACGTCAGCAATCCGGCCTACACGCGGCAACCGGACGACACCTACGTCCTTAACGATCTGGACACGCCGCACCCAACCGACGTGGCGCGGGATCAGTTCCCGATGGAGCGCACGTTCAGCGAGTGGGCAAGCAGCGAATTCGCCCGCGGCGGCGTGGACATGGGCGGGCGCTTCGGCGGCAACCGGCAGGTCGTCGGCACGTGCCAGGACTGCCACATGCCCGCGGTGGACGGATCCGCCTGCGACTTCGGCGATCCGCCGATGTACACCGACCTGGCCGCGCACGAGCTGGTCGGCGGCAACGCCTGGGCCGGGGAGATGATCATCAATCTCTACCCCGACGAAGTGGACGCGGACACGATCCTCGCGAGCATGGAACGCGCGCGTGACATGCTCCGCCGCGCGGTGACGCTCGACGCCGCGCAGGACGGCGACGTGCTCCACGTCCGCGTCATCAATGAGACCGGGCACAAGCTGCCGTCGGGCTATCCCGAAGGACGGCGCATGTGGATCCACGTCGAGTGCCGCGACGCGGACGGTGTCCTCCTCCGGGAGTTCGGCGCCTACGACTGGAACCGCGCCAACCTGACCACGGACGACACGAAGGTGTATGAAGCCAAGCTCGGCATCGACCAGGCCGTGGCGGACCTGACGGGACTGCCGGTCGGCGAGAGTTTTCATTTCGCCCTCAACAACGTCATCTACAAGGACAGCCGCATTCCCCCGCGCGGGTTTGACAACGCGGCATTCAAGCGGGTCCAGGCCGCGCCCGTCGCCAAGGGTTATTCGGACGGGCAATACTGGGACGACACGGTCTTTGCGCTGCCCGTGGGGACGACGCAGGCGGTGGCGCGCGTGTACTACCAGACGGCCAGCAAGGAATACATTACTTTCCTGCGCGATGCGAACACGACGAACGACAAGGGGCAGGTTCTCTACGATCAGTGGCGGCAGACGGGCAAGTCGCCGCCGGTGGAGATGGCCTTGCTGACGCTCGAGGTGCAGTGGTTCTCCAACGGCGATTTCGACAGCTACGGCGGCGTCGATGTGACGGATCACGCGGCCTTCGCCGGGTGCATGACCGGACCGACGGGTGGACCGGTCGAGCCTGCGTGCGAGCCGGGCGATCTGGACGGCGACACGGACGTGGACCTGCGCGATTGGAGCCGGTTCCAGAATCGCTTTGGACCCTGACGGCCGTTGGTGGAACTCGAAACCGGACCTGCGCGCCCTCACCCCTGCGCAGGCGGGGATCCAGAACGCGCGGGAAAACCGCTGGATTCGTGCCTCGTGGCAACCCACCGGCTGGATTCCCGCCTTCGCGGGAATGACGCGCGTCGCCTCTCACGACGGACCGCTGACCCTCCGCTCTCGAAAGGCGAGGGGCGGCGCACACATGGCGTTGCATGAACCGGCTCGGCCTTGCCCTCCAAGGCGGCCAACCTGGCGTCGCAAGGGCGAATCGGGCGCTCGCGTTGTCGGCCCAGCCGTGCGGCGTTAGAGTGCGGATTGACGAGAGGATTCACTGAAACCCACGGGGAACCGACGCGCGTGGACCGAACACTGATCATACTGAAACCGGACTGCGTGCAGCGCCGCCTGATCGGGCGCGTGCTGCAGCGCTTCGAGGAAAAGGGGCTGGCGATCGCCGGCATGAAACTGATGCGCATTTCGCGCGAACTGGCCGAGAAGCACTACGCGGTGCACAAGGGAAAGCCGTTCTACCCGCCGCTGATCGAGTACATCACCTCCGCCCCGGTTGTGGTGCTTGCACTGGAGGGTCCGCGGTGCATCGAGATTGCCCGGACGCTGATGGGCAAGACGTTCGGCTTTGAGGCCGCTCCGGGCACGATCCGCGGGGATTTCGGCGCCAGCCGGTCCTACAATCTGGTGCACGGCAGCGACGCGCCGGAAACGGCCGCGTTTGAACTGTCGTTGTATTTCAAGCCGGAAGAGCTGTGCGGCGCCGCGCCCGCGGATGCGGCGTGGGTCTTCCCCGGAAATGACGTGTAATCGGAGAGGCAAACGCTTTGAACTGAATCGCTCTGCGCAGATGGGGGGCAACTTTGACGCCGGTGCACGGGGTGGGACAACCGGAGCACGATCCATGCCGGGTGCACGGTGCCAACCATCGTTCCGTTGCCGGAGGCGGCGCTCGTCATTCCCGCGAGGGCGGGGATCAAGCGGTTCCTCACGGCGCCGTGGACCCCCGCCTGCGCGGGGGCGACGCGCCTCCCATCCGGTTTCGAGTTCCACAACCTACGGCCATGCTTGGAGCTGTCACATGAAAGTCAAACCGCTACCCGAACACGAGCAGACGCCGGTGCAGATGGCCGGCGCTTCCGGGGCGAAAATGCGCATGCTCGTCGGTCCGCAGGACGGCGCGCGTAATTTCCATATGCGCCATTTCGAAGTCGCTCCCGGCGGGTTTACGCCGCATCACCAGCACGACTTTGAGCATGAAATCCTGATCCTCAAGGGCCGCGGCGTGGCGAAGTCCGAGCAGGGCGACCGGACCATCGCGGCGGGCGACGTGCTCTTCATCGCGCCCAACGAGATGCACCAGCTCCTCAACGCCTCCGCCGAGCCGCTGGAGTTCATCTGCCTCATTCCCGCGCCGATGGATTGCTCGAGGTAGCCATGCGCTTACAGCCTCCATCCGGCTCCGGGCACAGCGACGCCCCGATGGACCCGTCGCCGCGTGCCGAGCCGTCCGTCTCGCCGCTGGATCCGTCGCAGCCCGCCGACGGGTGCATCATCGAGCAGGGCACGGCCTACGCCTTGTTCGCGTACGATATCGGGCTGTCGATCAACCTCGACGAGGCGCAGTCGCGCATCCGCGAGAGCAAGCAGCGCGAGACGATCAAGCGCACGCGCCGCGCCCCGACGTATTTTGAATACCAGCCCGCGCCGCTGCGCGTGGTGCACAGCGTGCCGAGCATCCCGCTGGGGCGCTTCAGCACCTCCCCCACCGTCGATGCGGTCCTGTACGATTTCGGCGCCGTCTCGGTCACGTACTCGATCCCGCTGGAAGGCCCGCTGGAAGATCTGCTGGACCTCAGCAACGCGCTGTACGACAACGCCGAGCTGCTGCGCGCCTCGCGCTGCGTCGTGGAGACGCTCGCCCGCTCGATCGGACCGGCCGTCACCAAGCCCGGACCGTCCAATCGCGTGGAGGACTACGTGATCTATGAGCTGGAGTCGGTGCGCCCCGCCGAGGATCCGGATCACCTCGTCGCGCGGGATCCGCTCCTGCTGGCGCAGGTGCTTCGCGCGGAGAACGTCGCCCTCTCGCCGCAGGAAGTGGACGACGCGCTGGCCTGCCGCATCTCGTTCGGTTTGCAGGACGCAGCCATTATCGACTGGAACGCCGCGGTGCTGCTGGACCGCGAGGCCGACGACCTTCGCGCGGTGCTCGAGTTCGCCAACGTCGAGCTGCTGGAAATGCGCTTCCTTGACGACCAGCTCGATCTGGCGCTGAACCGGGCGAACGAGGCGCTGGCCAAGTACCGCGGACTTACGTCGTCGGTGCTGCAGACGCCGGGGACGGACCTGCGCCGCATCGCGGAGCTGCAGATGGACGCGGCGCTGCTGTACGAGAACGTCAACAACACGCTGAAGCTGCTGGGCGACCCCTATCTCGCGCGCGTCGCGCGGCTCGCGTCGCAGCGATTCCACCTCAATGAATGGGACGCCAGCATCCTCCGCAAGATCCAGACCATTGAGAGCATCTACCAGAAAATCGGCGACCGCGCGGCCACGCGGCGCATGGAACTTCTGGAGTGGATCATTATCGTGCTGATCGCGGTGTCCATCGTGCTGCCGTTCGCCACGGGGAAATAGGAGGCTGTTGCATGACTGAGCCGCGACCGTAAGGAAGCGATCGTTCTCCACCGAACCCGCGGGCTTTGAAACAGTGTGCAAGAAATGGACGCTGGCCGAAGGAAAACCGGGTGGCACGGTCTGGCGTGAGTCGCCTGATCGTGTCGTGCGGGGTATGACCATGGCCAAAGGAGTACCGTAAGCCATGCTACCCGCCGCGATCAACTCGTCGGGGAGTATTTCGCCGACCTCCTTGTTGAAGGACGCTTGGTGATTGAGGTCAAGGCCGTCGTGAATCTGGCAAGAGAGCACGAAATCCAGCTCGTACACTACTTGACTGCAACCGGCATCGACGACGGTCTTCTCATCAACTTCGGCCCGAGAGTGGACGTGAAGCGGAAATTCAGGGTTTACAAGAGACAGGATTCACAAGATAGACAAGATGCGAAAAAGGAATAGGGCTTCACCGCGAGCACGACCGCGGACACCGATCGATTGTGATTCAGGTGAGGGCTGGCAATCCGTGGTGGAACTCGAAATCGGACCTGGGGCCCGTCACCCCCGCGCGGGCGGGGGTCCAGGGTGCACGGGAACTCGCTGGATCCCCGCCTGCGCGGAAATGACGAGGCTGAAATCCCGTCAGCGCGGGAATGACGAGAGTCGCCGCAGAACCACACCCACAAAGCACACTCTATTCAACCTCCTCCGCCTTCTTGTTAATCTTGTTCATCCTGTCCATTGAATTGACCCGGTAGAATTATGTCAGACTCATTCGACGTCATCATCATCGGCGGCGGGCCTGCGGGATCGACCTGTGCGACCGTGCTGGCCGACCACGGGCGGAACGTCCTTGTCATCGAGCGCATGAACTACCCGCGCTTTCACATCGGCGAGTCGCTGATCCCGGAGACCTACTGGGTCTTCAAGCGAATCGGCATGTTGGAGAAGATGAAGCGCAGCCGGTTCGTGCGCAAGTACAGCGTGAAGTTCGCCAACGCGCAAGGCAAGGAATCCGCGCCGTTCTACTTCGACGAGCGTGATCCGCGCGAGAACTCACAGACGTGGCAGGTACTGCGCAGCGAGTTCGACAAGATGATGCTCGAAAACGCCGTCGAGCACGGGGCGCAGGTCTGGCAGCCCGCCCACGTTATCGACGTGCTGCTCGAGCCTTCGTCGAGCCACCGGCTGCCGCGCGTCCGCGGCGTGATCGTCGAGCGCGACGGCGAGCAGTGGCCCATCTACGCGCCCGTCGTGGTCGATGCCACCGGCACCTCCGCCATGCTCTCGCGCCGCTTCAACATCCGTCAGCCGGACCCGGGGCTGCACAAGGCCGCCGTCTTCGCGCACTACCAGGGCGCGATCCGCGACCCGGGCGAGCGCGACGAGGGCGCCATCCTCATCGTGGCCGTGCACAACGAGCGGGGCTGGTTCTGGTTCATCCCGCTGCCCAACGACATGGTCTCGATCGGCGTCGTGGCTGACATCGACTATCTGATCAAGGGTCGCGGCAAGCCCGAGCAGGTGCTGGAGGAAGAGCTGGGCAAGTGCCCTGCGCTGCAGCCGCGCCTCGCCCCCGCCCGGCGCGTCTCGCCGGTGCACGTGCTCAACGATTTTTCGTACAACTCGAAGGTCTGCGCCGGCGACGGCTGGGTGCTGATCGGCGACGCTTTCACTTTCCTCGATCCGATGTACTCCTCCGGCGTGTTCCTGGCGCTGAAGAGCGGAGAGGCCGCCGCCGATGCGATTCACGCGGCACTGGACGCGCAGGACTGCTCCGCCGCGCGGCTCAGCGCCTGGGGCGACTCGTTCTACGACGGCGTGCAGGTGATCCGCAAAATGGTCTACGCCTTCTACTCGCCCGGGTTTTCCTTTGGAAAGTTCATCCGCGCCAACCCGGATCGCAAGAACAACGTGACGGAGGTGCTCATCGGCGACGTCTTCCGCCCGGAAGTGCACGAGCTGTTCAAGCCGATGGGGCAGATGTGTACACTGCCGGAGTCGATGAAATTGGAGGGCAGCGATGCCCGACCCCAGCCGAGAGAAACGCCATGCAGAAACTCAGACGACTGACCTGCCTGATCGAGCGTGAAGACGATGCCTACGTGGCTCTCTGTCCGGAAATCGATGTAGCGAGCCAAGGGGATTCCATCGAGGAAGCCAAGGCGAACCTCATCGAGGCCGTTGAGCTGTTCTTTGAAACGGCGAGCGCCTCTGAAATCGACCATCGAATGCACACTGAAGTGTACGTGACGGGAATCGAGGTCAACGTTGGGTAGGCTCCGCGTACTCTCGGGACGGGAGATGTGCCGCATCCTGGAGGATTGGGGCTTCGTCGAGGTTCGGCGACGCGGCAGCCACATCGTCATGCAAAGGCGCGAGGGCGAATCCACGACCACCGTGCCGGTACCCGACCATCCGGAACTGCGTCGGGGAACACTGGCAGCAATCATCCGCCAGAGCTGTGTGCAACGCGGCGCATTTGAAAGCGCCTGAGCCGACCCCTTCGTCGGACGGTGTGCTCGCGGATCACCCTTCGACCTCCGCCCTGACGGTGTATCCGATCGGCAATCCGTAGTGGTGCCTGAATACGGCATCGACCGCCTGCGCCAGTTCGTGCGGACCGGCGCTGCTGATCTTGAAAAGATCGTGGTCCAATTCGCTCACGCGCTTTGCCAGATCGGACAGCCCCGCACGCTCCAGCACGACGGCCATCCTCACCGGCTCCTTGCAGGTGTTCACCGTCGCGTTCACCACCTGCACGACCACGGCCCCGCCTTCCCGCTGGGCCTCGAAGGTTGCCCAACCCCCGTCCATGTGGAACTTGAAGTGCCGCTCCACGGTTTCCTCGAACAACGGGACGGGGTCGGGATACTCCGGCGACGGACTTGTGCCCACCAGCCCGAGTCGATCCTGCGCGGACGCCGCTCCTTTGCGGAAACTGAATAGCCCCATGGTCCGGCCTCCTTTCGACTTCAGCCCCGGCGATCGTAACTTTCCGTCATTCCCGGCGCGGGGGTCGTGTTCAATCCACGCACCGTCGCTACAATCCTCGCGTCGCGGTCGGGGCAACGCGAACTCGTCCGCCACAGGGATCAGGGTCGGGCATTCACGGCGCCGTCGCGGATCGGGAACTCTCGGATGGCAAGATACCTCATCTTCGGCATGATCGTCATTTTGGCCGTCGTTCATCAGGACTTCTGGTGGCGCGCCGACCACCGCACGCTGGTGCTCGGCTTCCTGCCCGTCAGCCTTGCGTACCACATCGGCGTCTCCATCGCGGCGTGCATCTTGTGGGGCATGGCGTGTCGCTGCTGTTGGCCCAGGGATCTTGAGGTCGCGGACGGCGATGCCGCCGGCTCGGCGCCGCATGGAGGAAAGCACTGATGCTCCTCGCCGATCTCGCGCCCGGACAGCTTCAACTGGGCATCATCGTCGCGTACCTGGCGGCGCTCATCGTCCTCGGCATCGCCAGCACCACCGTCTTCAAGGGCACGGCTGTCGACTACTTCGTCGCCTCGCGCGGCGTGGGACCGGTGCTCCTCGTGCTCAGCGTGTTCGGCACGACGATGACCGCCTTCGCCATTCAGGGCAGCAGCGGCGAGGCCTGGGCGAGCGGCGTCGGCGTGTATGGGAAAATGGCGTCGTGGTCGGGCATCGTTCACGCGGCCTGCTTCTTTCTCGTCGGCGTGAAGCTGTGGTCGTTCGGCAAGCGCTACGGGTATCAGACGCAGATTCAGTTCTTCCGCGACCGGTTCGAGTCGCGCAACATCGGCGTGCTGCTGTTCCCGATCCTCTCGCTGCTGCAGATGCCGTACATCATCATCGGCATCATCGGCTCAGGGAACATGATTTCCGTCGCCACGCGCGGGGCGTTTCCCTCCGTCTTCCCCTCGGACACGCCGACCCTCCACGGCGCGATTCCCTTCTGGCTGGGAACCCTGGTCGCCACCGGCGTCGTCTGGCTTTACGTCTCGCTCGGCGGTGCCCGCGCGACGGCGTGGGCCAATGCGCTCCAGACCGTGATCTTCCTCGTCGTCGGCATCGTGACGTTCTGGGCCATTGGTCACCAGCTCGGCGGTTTCGAGCAGGCCACCCGGATGGTGCAGGACGTCAACCCCAGCAAGTTGACGCGGACCGTGACGCCGGAGCATCAGCAGATTTACCAGCAACGCCTGGCGGAGTTCGAGGAAACGTCGAAACGGCGAAACGCTGAAACGCCGAAAGCGGATGCAACGCCCCCGTCCGATCAGAGTCGCGCCGATCAGAGCCGCGCCGATCAGAGCCGCGACCAGCAGAGCCGCGACCGTAAGGAAGCGGTCGAAACGCCGAGCGCGGAGAACGTCGCATCCACCTCCCCTGCCGCGCCAACGTTGCCCTCCCCTGCCGCGGCGACCTCCCCCGCCACCGCCGTCTTGAAACCGCACAAGCCCAAGCCCATGTCCGAGTTGGAGTTCCTCAGCTACGGGTTCATCCCACTCAGCGTGGCCATGTTCCCGCACCTCTTTCAGCTTTGGCTGACCGCCCGATCGGCCAAGTCCTTCCGCCTCACCGTTACGCTGCACCCGCTGCTCATCATGCTCATCTGGGCGCCGTGCATTCTCATCGGCGTGTGGGCGACGTCGGCCATCATCGGCGGAAAGCCCGTCATCCCGCCGGACCACGCCAACCCCAACACCGTGCTCGGGATGATGGTCGGCATGTTGAAGAACCCCTACGTCAGTGGGCTGCTGGCGGCGGGCGTGCTGGCGGCCATCCTCGGCGGCATGGATGCGCAGTTTCTCAGCCTCGGCTCGATGTTCACGCACGACATCGTGGACCACTACGTTCGCCACGATTCGATGACCGATCGCCAGCGGTTGCTCGTCGGACGTATTTTCGTCGTCGCGGTCGTTCTCGTTTCCTGGGTGCTGGCCGTCCTCTTTCAGGCCGCCAAGCCTATCTTTGGCATGGCCATCTGGTGCTTCAGCGGGTTCGCGGCGCTGTTTCCGCTGGTGATCGCAGCGCTGTACTGGCGGCGCATGACCAAGTGGGGCGCCTATGCGTCCGTCGTCTGCGGCATCGGGCTGGGTGTGTACTACTACTTGAAGGTCAACATGCCCACCGGTTTCGTGGGCCGGGGCGAGCCGCTGGTGAACGTCGGCTGGGGCGACACGCCGATCCACGTCGTGCCGGCCGTTCCCATGGTTCTCGCGGCGGCGACCGCCCTCGTCCTCGTCTCCTGCCTGACGCGCCCGCCGACTCCGGCAACGGTGGAGAAGTTCTTCGCCAAACCCGCCTGACCGTGGCGAGACCCGTCTCCACTTGGGGCGCCGGCTTTCCAGCCGGTCGTTGTTTGCGAGATTGCAAGCCGTGGTGGGCTGCAAAGTAGTCACGGCGGACTTTCACCACGCGCTGCGGATGGTCGAACGAGGGGCGCGGCTGCTCGGTTGCCCATCGGCACAATACCAACACCCGCGCCGCCACCACCGCCCATACCGGCGCCACCGATAAAGCCGCTGCGGATACCGCCTCCACAAAAGCTCCCGCAGCCTCCGCCGTCGCAGGGGCCGCCGGCGCCGTTGTTGCTGCCACCTCCGCCGTCGGAGGGGCCGCCGGCGCCGTTGTTGGGGCCACCTCCGCCGTCGCAGGGGCCGCCGGCGCCGTTGTTGGGGCCACCTCCGCCGTCGCAGGGGCCGCCGGCGCCGTTGTTGGGGTCCGGCTCGGATTCATAATACATCAGCCGCCGGCCCGTGAAGGCGAACGGGTTGCCCACGAGCGACACACGCTCCGGCGCAGCGCTTACGCCATCCTGCATCAGGCCGCGATCCCACAAGTCCCGATCGCCGTCGAGATCGAGGTCGAACGCCGGGTCGGGCGTCGGCGGCCCGGACCACGGGATGCCCGGCGCCAGGAACATCGCCACGTCCGCCGACGTCACGTGCCCGTCGCGGTTGAAATCCCCGCGAGGCCAGCCGATCGTCGTGGCCCGCCCATAGCCCGCATACACCATGCCCTCGCACACATGGGGCACAGGTTTCCAACCTGTGGTTTGGTTCGCCACACCGAGGCGCGGGGCAGGTGACCCTGCGCTGCAATCACCGGTTGCAAACCGGTGCCACAGAATCTCCGCGGCCACCGTGTCGAGGTCCTGCAGGATGTAATAATAACACTCGGCCGTGGGTGGAATGCCGGGCAGTCCACCCAGATTCCCCTCAATCAGCACCGCCCGCTCGTCCACCCGCGCGGTCCCGCGTATGTGCCTGCGCAGCAGCAGCAGGTTGCCGCCACCGAGCGGCTCAT